>CAZKCO010000035.1:0-74673 GCA_964551335.1 uncultured Roseivirgaceae bacterium | reverse complement strand
CACTAAACTACCTACTTATAAAAGTAAACAAGCCATCATTGTCTAGTAGAATGACGGGCTTTTAAAAGCTGCTCCCTCCATTTCTGGTAATGGCAGAAATATTCGGCTGACGAGTGTACTCTCAGTTGCTACTATTTTTCTTTACTATTTTCAGGCCGTATAGTTCGCCCACTTGTGCTTGCGGAATATCGGTAGCTTTTACGGTAAGTGAGTACTTACCGGGTTTGAGTTGAAGAGTGCCCCAGGAGAAATTTTGCCAGACCATCTCGGGTGCCCGACCCCGATCTACATTGTCCGGACTGGGATAGGCCTCAGGCACGAAAGATTCGCGAATGGTCTTTTGCAGTTGCTGATTACCAACCTGTACCATCACCGTAGCTCCTTCGTTTCCGGGTGGCACTAAGTACTGTAGGAAAACTTCGTACTTACCCTCTTTCACTACATTAATATCCCAAGTAATACTATCACCCACTGATACCCAATTTACGGCCCAGTCGTAAGACCAGCCATGCTGGTTTTTGTAAACTATTTCACCCGATAAATCTCCCCCGGTAGTAGGTAACTCTACTACGCTCTGTTCGAGATGACCAACTTCTACCGGAGGATTATCGTCAGTGGGATTGACATCAGCTAACCAGTTACGGTACAATTGATGTAGTTCTTTGGTTTTATAGGGCTGCTGCTGAGAAATGTCTTTTAGCTGGGATGGATCAGCCCACATATCGTACAGTTTGGTTTGACCGTCTCTTTCTACCGTCAATCGGTACCGATTGGTTCGTACCGCTCCCTTTCCGTTGTAATAAGTAAACAGCGGACGTTCCTCCCACTCCGTGTTACTTCCGGTCAGTAACGGAAGCAGACTTTCTCCGTCAACCTGAGGCTGATCAGGTAACGGAATACCGCATAAATCCAGTACCGTCGGTAAAATATCGATATGATCGGCCAGTTCGGTCACTACCCGGTGAGGCGTCACCCGATTAGGTTGAAAGTACCCTTTCCAGCGAACAAACAGCGGAACGCGCACTCCCCCTTCGTCAATGCTGGCTTTCTTTCCTTTCATACCGCCGTTGTACCGCACCCCGTTGGGACCATTGTCGGTCAGGAAAAAGATTACGGTGTTTTCTTCTAAATTTAAGTCCTGTAGCGCGGTCAGTAGCTTTGCCATATTGTGATCTACCGTTTCGCACATGGCGTAAATTCCGGCCGTGTACTCGTCAACCCCTTTAGCCCGATACTTCTGAAAAAGTGAATCCTGCACCTGAATGGGCGTATGGGGTACGTTATAGGGCAGGTAACAGAAGAATGGCCCGTCTCGGTTTTCTTCAATAAAGTCGATCGCTTTATCAGTAAAGAAGTCGGTGAGATAACCCTCAGTTTCCACAACTTCAGTGTTGTGTTTTAGCCGGGTATTGAAGTAGTTACGGATAATACCGTCGGTAAATCCCCAGAATTCATCAAAACCCTGCCCGGTAGGATCAAACGGATAGTTTGACCCATTATGCCACTTCCCAAAGCATCCGGTAGCGTAACCCGCATCTTTCAAATATTCGGCGATGGTTACCTCCTCGCTATTCATTACTTCCTCTCGACGAGTGACTCCGGTCACTCCGGTTCGCAGGTAGTAGCGCCCGGTGAGCAATGCCGCCCGGGTAGGAGCGCAAACTGGGGAGACAAAAAACCGTTCAAAGCGCACTGATTCGTACGCCAACTGATTAATCACCGGGGTTTCGATAATATCGTTTCCCGTAACCCCAAAATCGCCGTAGCCCTGATCATCAGTCATGATGATAATTATGTTGGGCGGCTTACCACCTCGTTCACCGGAAATGGTTTGAGATAGTCCGTACTGCGTAAAGAACAGTAGTGCTAGTACGCTGAAATACTTATACATAAAAGTGGAAAATCAGTTGATGAAGCTCGCTGGTATCAGACAAGTATACTAACTTTTGCGAATTTAGAATCACTCTCCCATCTCCGAAGCCGCTGATAAATAGTAAGTACCCTGAATAGCAATACTATCCTCAGGTTTTAAACTTAACCCGGGCATCACTTCTATCCACCCTTCGGTAATCTGGCCGGTTTGTACGGGCACTTTGGTAAATGAGTTATCTGATTTTTTTTTAAATACGTAGGCTTGCTGACCTGATGATACAACTGCCTGTTCAGGCAGCGACCACACCGAATCAGCTCCGGTGTAGATAGTACCGGTCACGTACATTCCTGGTAAAAAATAATCACGATCTTCATTCGGATGACCGTGAACATGAATGGTTCGGTCTTCCTCTTCCAGTGATTTTCCTATCAGGTATATTTCCCCGTAGTTAAGTTGATCTGAACCGGTTAACGTGAACGAAAAAGGTTGACCGACCTGAACGCGGGATATATCTCTTTCCAACACTTTCAACTCTACATGCAAATGATCCAGATTCACCACTTCAAACAGTACTTCACCCGGTGGGGCCAGTTTCCCGATCGTACTGTTCACTTTGGTAATATATCCGTTTAGCGGCGAGGTTAAGCGAATTTCTGAACTAATACGTCCCTGAGCTACTGATTCAGGTTTTAGTCCCAACATCATCAACCTTTCCCGGAGCCCCTCAATTCGAGCTTGAGCAGCCTGATAATCAGAGGTGGCTTTTAACAGGTTTTTCTTAGCATTTATCCGATCGCGGTCTAATTCAACCTGTCGCTCATACTCCGAACGCAGATAATCTAACTGTCGAATTTCTTCCAAATATTGCTGCTGTAAGCTCACGTAATCAGGGTGAGTTAGGGTAACTAATGTTTGGCCCTTTTTTACTTTATCGCCTATCAGCAGGGTAGTGTTTTTTACATAACCGGCCATTATAGGAGTAACGGTAGCTCGGTACTGAGGTGGGGTGTCCAGATACCCGTTGGTTTTAATGGTGTTGCTTATACTCCGCCGTTGAAGTACGCCGAATTTAACCTCAGCAGTTTCTTGTTGGGCAGCAGCCAACGAAACAGTGGTTAAGCTATCAGGTACTAAACCGCTGGTCGGCTCTTCCTGGGTTGCGGGGTTATTACGGCAGGAAAATAAGGTTGAGATAAAAAGTAATATAATTCGTGAGTTCATATCGTTTTACGGTAGGCTGGTTAAGTAATACAGTTCCCAATAAGTCTGATTGTAGTAATTTAGATTGTCCAGATAGTCTAACTGACTATTAGTAGCACTCTCTAAAATTTGTATGTAATTAAGATAGCTAATTTCACCAGCGAAATAGCTCTTTTGAGCTACCTGCTGCATTTCTCGAGCTGCCGGTAGTCCGCTTTCTTCTAAATAGCGAATGGCCTGCTCGTACTGACTAAGCGTAGCCAGTAATTGATTGCGTCGGGATGTCCACTGCTGGGTATACTGCTGCGCTTCTTTTTGTACCTGAGCCACTTGAAACTTCTCCGCCTGAACTTGATGGTGAAAGGGGACAAACCACAACGGAATGGACAATCCGATAGCGTACCCATCAAAATCCTGCGCCTCTTCACCGTATCCAAACCCACGAAAGTATTCTAATGAAATATCGGGCCATAGCATCTGTCGCTGCAATCGTAACGAGGCCTGAGCTCGCTGTTGACTTAATTCGTAGTAAACAGCACCAGGCGGGGCAGTTATTGAATCAGGCTCTACTACTTGAGTGAGGGAGGTAAAGGCGATTTTTACCGGGTACTCAGTTTGTAAATGCCCCTGTAGTTTATCCTGCGCTACTCGTAAAGCTTCTTCTTCCTGCAACCGCTGTAGATGAATGCGTTGGTAGTAGTTTGTAGCGGTAATTTTTTCTAAGTAACCCGACTCACCCACTTCATATCTTCGGTCAGCCGCTTCCTGAAAACTAGCGTACAGACTATCTAGATACTGTAATTGCTGTAGACGGTTTTGATGATAAAGAATCTCGTAATACGCCTGGGCTACTTGCCGTTTTAGGTTCCACAGTTCAACATCATACTGCGTTTGAGCCAAGGAGGTGTTCAGCTGGTACAATCGCTTTCGGCTGGACCAAACCGTAGGAAAAGGAAATTCCTGCTGGATGCCTAAAACCCTTAAAGCTCGGCCGTTAGGTGCGATGTTATTTTCATCATAGGAGTGAAAAATCAGCGCTTTGTTTAACTGGCTAGCCGTTTTTTGCAACTGAAGTTGCTGTTCTTCTTGTAATGATATAGCCTGTAAACCGGCGTTTTGCTGCAGCGCAATAGTAATCGCTTCTTCTACACTCTGCACCGTAGTTTGAGCGTAGCCGGAAAAGATACTCCCGACTAAAAGCATATATAAGCTAAACGTTTTCTTCATGAGACTGAGTTTTTTCAAAAGTAACGTATAGTAATGGTAGCACTACCAGGGTGAGTAGGGTTGCCGTTACCAGGCCGCCAATTACTACGGTGGCCAATGGGCGTTGCACTTCGGCTCCGGCTGAAGTAGAAAAGGCCATCGGCAGAAACCCCAATGCCGCGGCGGAGGCGGTAAGTAGCACCGGGCGTAGTCGCTGAGAGGTTCCTGAAACAACTCTCTCTCGCAGGTCTTTTATCCCTTGAGCTTTCAACTCACTAAAAAAATCAATTAATACGATTCCGTTGAGCACGGCAATACCAAACAGGGCAATGAAACCAATACCAGCGGAGATACTAAACGGCATATCGCGAAGCGCCAGAAGCAGTACCCCACCCGTTGCTGCCAAGGGAATGGCCGAAAAGACCATCAGTGCTTGTCTTAGTGAACGGAACGTAAAATAGAGTAAAAATAAGATCAACAACAGTGCTACGGGTACCGCTACTAGCAATCGGTCTTTAGCGTTTTGTAGATTTTCAAACTGACCGCCGTACTCTATGCGATAGCCAGGCGGAAGTGAAATTTCTTCGGATAAAATGGCCTGAATATCGTCAACTATTGATTGCATATCACGGTTTCGGACGTTTACTCCTACTACAATACGGCGTTGGGTATCGTCTCGGGATATTTTGGCCGGACCGGTTCCATAGCTTACCTCGGCCAGTTCGCGCAATGGAACCCGCCCTCCCTGAGGTAGATCCACATAGAGATTTCGGAGTTGCTCCAAATTTTGCCGATAATCCGATTGTAATCGAACGACTAGGTCAAAGCGACGCTCCCCTTCAAACACTGTTCCAGTAACACTCCCGCCAAAAGCCATCTGAACAATGCGGTTTAGATCTCGGACATTGACTCCGTACTGGGCTAGTTTAGGCCGGTAGTAGTCTACCTGCATCTGAGGAAGTCCGGCTATTTTCTCTACCGTCACGTCTGCCGCTCCCTCTACTGGTTCAATCAACCAGCTCGCCTCTTGCCCCAATTCATACAGCATATCCAGGTTTTCTCCGTAAATTTTGACGGCAACATCGGATCGCACACCAGTGACCAACTCATTGAAGCGCATCTCAATAGGTTGAGTAAACTCAAAGTCCACACCGGGGATCGCAGACATGACTTGCTTCATCCGGTCAGCCAGTTCATCTTTGCTATTGGCGCTGGTCCACTCGTCTTTTTGTTTTAATTTAACAATCGCGTCGGTTTCTTCCATACCCATAGGATCAGTAGGTACTTCAGCGGCGCCAATGCGGGTAACTACCTGGTCTACTTCCGGAAAACTGTCTAGTAGTATTTTCTCAATCTGCGTAGAAATATCCACCGTCTTGCTCAGCGACGTACCTGTTTTAATTACCGGCTGCACAACGTAATCACCTTCATCTAAGGTAGGCACGAATTCGCCACCTAACCGAAGAAAAACAACCAAGGCAACTACAAGAAAGACTAAAGCCGCCGCTAACGAAGCCACCCGGTGATTAAGCGCAAATTGTAACGTTGGTAAATAGGCCTTGCGCACAGCCTTCATAATTTTGTCAGCAATAGTCTCTTTGCTCTTCTTTTTCGGCCTTACGAGTAATGAAGCCATCATCGGTACGTAGGTTAAGCACAGCAGCATAGCTCCCAGTAGGGCAAAAGCGAAAGAAACGGCCATTGGTCGGAACATCTTTCCTTCAATACCGGATAAAGACAAAATGGGAATGAATACAATGAGAATGATAGTTTGCCCGAAAATAGCCGAACGCATCATCTGACTGGCACTGCGGATAGTGATCTCATCCCGTACCGATTGAACCTGGTTTCCTGGCACTTCGGTTTTGCTGGCTAGTTCCTGAGTAAACCGAAATACGATAAATTCTACGATGATTACCGCTCCGTCGATGATGATACCAAAGTCAATGGCACCAAGACTCATTAGGTTCGCCGCTACTCCGAAAACATTCATCAACGAGATACCAAATAGCAATGCTAACGGAATTACCGAGGCGACAATTAATCCGGCTCGGATATCACCCAGTAAGAGTACCACTACAAAAATTACGATCAGGGCGCCTAATCCTAAGTTTTCAGCAACCGTTCGGGTGGTTTTGGCAATCAGTTCGCTACGCTCCAAAAACGGGTTGATATATACTCCCTCAGGTAGGTTTTGCTGTACCTGGGCAACCCGCTCCTTCACCCGTTCAATTACCTGATTGGAATTAGCCCCCTTAAGCATCATTACTTGGCCTAGCACCTTTTCACCTTGACCATTACCAGTGATGGCTCCGAAGCGAGTAGCCGAACCAAAGTAGACCTCCGCAATATCCTGAACAAGGATCGGAATATTACCCCGTTGAGCAACTACTATATTTCGAATGTCCTCAATAGTTTCAATCAGCCCTTCTCCCCGCACAAAGTAGCTTTCGTTATAGCGCTCAATGTAGCCACCTCCGGCTACATCATTGTTATCTTCTAGCGCGTTGAATACTTCAGTAATGGAAATATCAAGGGCATTTAACCGCTCGGGATTTACGGCTACTTCGTACTGCTTGAGTAATCCACCCCAGGTGTTCACTTCTACTACTCCGGGAATGCCCGATAGTTGCCGTTTTACAATCCAGTCCTGTATCGTCCTCAGCTCCATGGGCGAATAATCGTACCCGGGCTCAGTCTCCAATGTGTACTGATAAATTTCTCCTAATCCAGTGGAAATCGGCCCCATCGTAGGTGTACCAAAACCTGCCGGAATTTTTTCTTGGGCAGATTTTAATTTTTCGGCAATAAGCTGGCGGGGAAGGTAAGTTCCCATGGCATCTTCGAAAACCACCGTTACCACTGATAGCCCAAACTTAGAAACTGATCGAATCTCGGTAACGCCGGGGATATTCGCCATCTCTAGTTCAATAGGATACGTTATAAACTGCTCGATATCCTGAGTAGAAAGATTGCGACTGGTAGTAATTACCTGTACCTGATTGTTGGTAACATCCGGCACAGCACCAATCGGGATTTCGGTAATCGAGTAAGCCCCCCAACCGATTAGTCCTACGACCATCAGTGAGATAATGAGCTTGTTTTTTACACTAAATGCAATAATGGCATTAATCATGATCGACGATCATTCGGTAAGTATCGAAAAATAGAAGGTAGCTAAAGTTAACTAGCAGTTTTATACGTTCCGTCTCATTGCTTATTGGGCAGAGAATGAGATGGTTTTCTGATGAAATGGAGGGATTAAGGTTAGACCGAAGGTGGTCCTCGGCTGCCGATGGATGACCGAAGATGAATTATATAGTAGGGGGCTTGATACGGTAGGTAGTCAAAATCCTGTAGAAGACAAAATGAAAGCCGGTTTAAACTAACTACCTGACCATCATTAAAATGGGGATACAGCGAATCAGCTAAGTACTTGAAAACAGGCTGGTAAATTTCCAGATGATCTTCACCTAAGTCTTGTTGAAAAACGATGGCTAGCCACTCAAGCATATCACGCGGCTGCTTACTGTCAGCTACTTGAGAGTGAGAAGCTTCCTCTTCCGGCTCGTGAACATGGGGCACAAGGGAATGGGCCAACAGCAGAAAGAGAGAGACGTACAGAAAAAAGTATTGTACTGCTCGCATTTGGAAAAATGACTGTACTTACGTGATAACTAAAGGTATCAAATTTTTCGTGATCTACCGCAGATATTCGTAATTTGGAAACTTTATCAATAAGCTACTTCTAGCTGTTTCTGCCTACAATAAATTGTCTTGATGTAGGTAGAAAAACAATAAGCGGGCACCTCATCATAAATGATCAGATACCCGCTCCGCATCATATCCTCCGTAGAAGATATAATCCGTCAAGCTACTGTTATTATGGCTTCCGCTTCCACTATTGAGAAATAGCTTCCACTTCTTACTCAGTAACCTTTTGCTCTTTTTCCCTAGCCTATTACGGTAGTTTCCAAGAAAAAAGCCTACTCAGTTTGGCCGTGTTTAGCCAGCCTTTTATCTCTTGCTTGATATGTTAAAGGTAGATGCAATAAATTTCCTCACCGATGACTTAGATCATTGCTTTCTAATTTAACAATCTTTTCTAGGATAAATAATCGTAGGATGACAAATGACAGGCATCTTAAAAACAAAGGTTGCTTTATGCTTTGATGATAGTAACTGAATTGTAAATGTTGGAAAAGCAGCAAACTGCCGGTATAGATGACAAATTGAACGCGGGCGGATACGAATAAGTAACTGACAAACGATAATCATCATATTCAGTCAGGTTTTCATCTAAACTGCCAATGCTATGCGCAACCTACCCATCATTTCCCAGCTCAGAAATTTACCAAACTCAACTCTGGTCTTTTTCATCGCAACGCTACTACTACTGGGCTGCAGCGAAAGCGAAACTGACGATCCCACTCCACCCGAACCAGAACCAACAATCACATCCATTAGCCCGACCAATGGTTCAGTGGGTGATGAAGTGACAATCACCGGAACTAACTTTAGCAGTACGCTAAACGAAAACACAGTCACGTTTAACGGTACCGAAACCCCGGTAGAGACGGCCTCACCTACTCAGTTGATAGTGAAAGTACCCGAAAACGCCACTACGGGGCCCGTAGCAGTAACCGTAAACGGAAATACGGTTCGTGGTCCGGATTTTACCGTCGTTCCGGCTAATGTATTTGATTGCACCAATAATGAAATTACTGAAGATACTACTTGGGAAGATGTAGTGGCGGGCGACGATGCCGATTACATCATCAACTGCGCTATTTCGGTAAAAGAAAACGCTTTGCTCACCATTGAACCCGGAGTAGTTATCCAATTCGAAGGACAGGAAAGCGGTATTTTCACCAGTGAGGGGGGAGGACTAAAGGCGGTTGGCACTTCAGCTGACCCTATCCAGTTTCTGGGTACCAGCAACAACCCGGGAGTTTGGAAAGGCATTTATTTCGGTTCCAACCATCCCGAAAATCGGCTGGAGCACGTAGTAGTCAGGCACGCTGGGCGAACTGCTTCGGGACAATCTGGTGAAACTGGAGCAGTGCAACTGAGCCGGGACGATGAATCCAAGGCTGCCATTGTTAACACTACCATTGAAGATAATGAGGGCTACGGCCTGTTCGTCACCGACGAGAGTGTACTAAGCGAGTTTTCAGATAATACGATTATGGGTAACACTCAAGCACCAGTAGGTCTCTACTTCAATCAGCTAGGTAGTCTGGATTCCGAATCAGATTATCAGGGCAACGATGATAACTACATTGCAGTGCGGGAGAATGAAATTGAAGACGAGGAAGTAACTATTCCACTGGTGAACGTTCCTTACCGCTTTGTAGAAAGCACCCGCTACAATATCAATCAGCTCCTGACAATTAGTGCCGGCAGCGTTCTGGAGTTTGCTGATGGAGCAGGACTCCGGTTAGGGGAACAATCTTCCGATTGCAGCACCACTACCGGAGCCCTTAATGCCACTGGCACCGCCGAAGAACCCATTGTTTTTCGGGGAGTGACCGAAGGTCGGGGTACCTGGCTGGGCATTGGCATCAACTCATCCAGCCCGAACAACAAGCTGATTTACTGCGAAATATCCGGAGGCGGGAGTGCCGACTTCTACAATGCTTCGGATTTTGCCGCCAATGTAACGCTACAGTGCGAGAGCAAAGTGATTATTCAGAACACCATGATTAGCGAGAGTGGTGGCTACGGAATTTATCTACTAGACGAAGATGCCCAGCTAGATCAATTTGAAGGAAACAATATTATCAATAATGAGCTATCTCCCGTTTGGCTCCACCTTCCTCAAGTAGACCAACTGGACGCTGCTTCTACCTACGCGGAAGGAAACGGCCAGATGTATATCGAAGTAGAAGGCGAGGCTATTGTTGACGCCAACCTAACCGTAAAGAAACTGGAAGTGCCGTACCGTATCGGACCCGACGGGCGCGGACGGGAAACTTTCGTGGAGAAAGTACTAACTATTGAACCAGGAGTAATCATGGAATTTGAAACTTCCGCCGGAATTATTCTGGGTAGCGCAGGGGTAGACTGTATTCCAACCTCGGGGGTATTTAATGCGGTAGGAACAGCCGAAGAGCCAATTGTACTGAAAGGCACAACTGAGGGACAAGGAACCTGGGTAGGCATTGGTATCAACTCCAGTAGTGACCAAAACAAACTGATTTACTGCACGCTTTCAGGTGGCGGTTCCGGTCAAATTTATAACGCGGGTGGACAAGGAAACCTGGTCATTCACTGCGAAGGTAGAGCCGAAGTTAACAACTCTACCATCAGCGACAGCGGTGGATGGGGTATCGATTTTGTTCAAGGGGGCAATACGCTGACTGAATCTGATAATACCTTTAGCAACAACGCCAGTGGCGATATTGCCGGGAACTAATGAAAAAGGGTACGTACAGTTTTTCAACCATACGTACCCTCTTCTGCCGTTGGGTAGTTCTAAGGATATTGTCTATAGTATTTGCTGGCTGGTTGCTCAACCAAACTTGGATTATTCTTCAATGCTTGTTTAGCGTATCTGATTTTTCGGTACGCCCGCAAAAGCTTATGTCGACTGTTGAGATATTGTTTTGCACTCTCTTTTAGTAGGTCGTACGTATCTTTTAAATATAGCTCTGTGGTATTCATCTTCTATCAATTTTTCGTTTGGAGGAAAAGATCAGGCAGAAGCTGACGATCAGTACTAACAGGGATAAACCTACTACTGTTGGACTATTATCCATAATACGAACAGTATCTATTCCTAAGATACTGGCCCGCTCAGGGTCGTTGGTAGCCAGATTTGTAAGTATTGTACTAGCCAATCCTAGTCCTACTCCAATCAGTGCCAATGTTAATCCTATCCAATTTTTCATAATTAATAATACTACTTCCAATATTTGATGTACAAACTTGGTGCAACTTGCTCAGCGTTATTTTTGTGCAAAATAGTAGTGGGTTATTGTGGTTTTCATTCCCCACTCTAGGGTACGGGCGGGGTATTGTTACCCTATTTTCTGGTAAAAGAAATAGTAACTTTTACGGCAAATTGAGGTTAAACTTGGTAAACGACCTTGAATGAATGCCTTTATCATAAATCAGTACGGACCACCAACTGTTTTTTCTGCCACCAAACTTAGCACGCCTCTTCTGAGCGCTAAAGAAGTCCTGATTAAAGTACATGCCGCCGGTTTTAATCCCCTGGATTACAAATTACGTCGAGGGGACCTCAAAAGTGTAATCCGCCTTTCTTTTCCTAAAGTATTAGGAGCAGAAATTGCCGGTACAGTTGTAGGATTGGGTAGCGAAGTCACCACCTTTCAGCCTAACGACGAAGTGTACGCGATGCTCCCGGCTCCTCATTTTGGCGGATATGCCGAGTACGTGGCGACTGACGTTAAACACGTAGCTTTAATACCAAAAAATCTGTCATTTGAAGAAGCGGCCTCTATTCCTATTGCAGGACTTACTGCCTGGCAAGCGCTTCGCAATAAAGGAAACATATCCCGAGGTAGTCGAGTACTGATTAACGGAGCTTCGGGTGGAGTGGGTACATTTGCGGTACAAATTGCCAAGGATGCTGGCGCCCAGATTACCGGAGTATGCAGCGCGGCTAATGCCGACCTGGTAAAGAAGCTGGGTGCTACTGACGTTATTGACTATCAATTACAGGACTTTACTCAGTTGCCTTACCAATACGATGTGGTGTTTGATGCTATTGGCAATCAAACGTTTTCCGCTTGTAAATCTATTCTTACAGACAAAGGCATATACATCACCACTGCTGCCTCATTTAAAAATATTATCGATCAGGTTCTCTCAATATTCGGAGGAAAAAAAAGCAAACTGATGATGGTTCGGCCTGACCACGAAGATTTGTACCAACTCGCTCAGTTTACTGAAGCGGATATGCTGACGCCAGTGATCCAGAAGGTATACGATGCCACGGAAAAAGATTTGGTAGAAGCACATCAACAACTGGAAAGCGGCCATACCGCAGGTAAACTGGTGATGCGAATGAATTTTCCCGATGCTGACAAAGAATAGCCTCCAGGCTACGGTGAGCCCCACTAATTAAACTCAAAACAGTCTTCTTTGGTGATGGGAGTGAAGTAATCCGCTTCGTCCAGTAGCACCGAAGCAGTAGTTTTTTCCACGGCCGCAATCTCAACCCGCACCCCTTCGGACTTCAAGTGGCGTACCAACTCCACGTAGTCGGCATCTCCCGAAAGAATGACAATAGCATCTACTTTGTGAGCCAGTTGGGTCGCTTTGATGCTCAGCGGAATATCTGCCCCTTTGTAACAGGGCACTACTGAACCATGATAGTGCTTGCGCAGCCGCTGCTCCAGTTTTGCCGAAATACTGCTCCCCTCCCGAAAATAGATCATGCGATTAAGCCCCCGCTCTCCCAGCAGACGGGGAATGAGCGTATCGTAATTCAGCATAATATTGTTCTTGTTGAACAAATTGCGCAGGCTGATCTCAATATTATTTCCGTCTACTAGTATAGCCACCGACTGGCTGATGCGTACTGGTGGCTGCGTCGCTTTATTCATTTATTATTTCTTATTAAAACTAAGGACATTACTTTACTCGCTATTGTTAATCAAAAACTCATTGCAAATCTGCGATCCCCCCCCCAACTACTATCAATTAACCCTTTTCAATGGTCAACTAATTTTCTATACCTTCTCCTGGTCGCCAGAGCCGATAGCCCGATAAATAGCGTCCACTACCCGCATGTCGCGTAGCCCCTCTTCGCCGGGTACTCGCATGGGTTTGTCCTCCATCACACAGTACGCCTGCTCATCCATTTGAGTAGCCTGTTGGTTGATCTGCGGAAATTCAATAGGACCGTTTTTGCTTTCCCCCTCAATACCCCGGTAGGCGGAAAACGGCTCTAGCTTAAACCAGCCTTCGTCCGCGGTCACATTCAGGTAATTCATACTCATTCCGAAGCTGGTATGCAGATTAGCCAGCGCTCCGCTCGGAAATTCCAGTTGAAACATGGTGGTTTCGTCTACTTCGGTGAATAGCTCCGGTCGGGTAGTAAACGACTGGGCGGTAACCGCCACGGGTTCTTCTCCAGTTACATAACGAGCTGCTTGTAGTGAGTATACACCCATATCCATCATGGCACCGCCCCCCATGGCTTTATCCAGCTTCCAATGGTCGGCTCGGCTCTCGCGGTAGCCCGCCCCGGCGTTTACTAGCTTCACCGGGCCAAACACCTTTTCCTGACCCAAACGCATCACTTCCTGGGTATGCGGTTCAAACTGCATTCGGTAACCGATAGAGAGTTTTCGTTTATTATCCTCACAGGCCTTGATCATTGCTTCGCACTCTTGAGGGTTGAGGGCCATCGGCTTCTCACAAATCACATGTTTGCCGGCCTCGGCTGCCCGAATAGTATATTCAGCGTGCATGGAATTGGGAAGTACTACGTAGATAATGTCAATATCGTCGTTATTGGCAACGCTGTTGTAATTATCGTAGTTGTAAATATTCTCCTCCTTAATACCGTACTGCTCAGCCCAGATTTTTTCTTTTTCGGGGGTACCGGTAACTATTCCGGCAAGGTAACAGTTCTCCGTTTCCTGCAAAGCTGGAGCTAGCACCTGACCGCTGTAGTAACCCAAACCCACTAGTGCGATTCCTAATTTTTCTTTAGGTTTAAGCCCCACCAGGCTGATATTTTTTTTCCAGATAGCGGGAGTAGCTACCAGGGCACTTGCCGCAGCGCTTTGTTTAATAAATTGACGACGAGAGTTTTGAGGTTGTGCTTTCATATTGAATTTGGTATTAGTCTGTCACTGAAAACATATGTTTAGTATCTAAAAGTAACTATACGAAAATAAAAATTACATATCCTCATACAAGCGTACTCCTGGTTCTACTTCACCCCGGCGGAGCTCATTTACCAGACGGTGCGCGTGCCGGGTAACTTCCGGCAACCGATATTTGGTCAGACAGGCATCTACTACCGATAGCGCACTTGGGATATCAGTACGATGGCCGGGAGAGATATAAATGGGCTTTGTATTCTCTCGGGAGCGATGAGCTACCCCAACTATCTCCTGATTGTCGTAGATCGGAGCATGTGATTTGGCCTCGGTAGAAAGAGCTTCGTGCATGCCCACCAACAGCTTTTTTGCACAGCCTACGGTAGGCTTATCTACCCACACTCCAAAGTGGGAAGCAATGCCTAACCGGCGCGGATGTGCGATACCATGACCGTCTAATACTACAATATCCGGCTCAGCGGGCAATTTTTCCCAGGCTTTTAGCAGGGCGGGCATCTCCCGGAAAGACAACAATCCGGGCACATAGGGGAACGTGGAACGGGTAGTAACCAGTGAATGACCACAAAGCTTTAGCGAAGGAAACTTAAGTACGACAATACCCGCGTGAAAAATATCCGAACCGCGATCAAACGAAATATCAGCTCCCGCCACATACTGAATTGGCTCTTCGAAAGGCTCCAGCCGTACTTTATCACGGACAGCTTGCTGAATTCTAATTGCCTCAGCCGGGCTAACGTTCCAGGAATGAAGAGACACAGGCATTGTTAATGAACTTTAGGGTAGATCATGATAAAAACGGTTGGGATCGGGAAATTCTTACATCCGTAAGGCAAAGCTAATAAATGATTATTCAATTAAGCCAAATAACTGCACCTTTGTTATGTTTTCAGTAATGAAGTAATCTACACGACCCAAAAAAATTTTGTTTCTCATAGTTTAGGTAGTTTTAGGAAAGCCTGCTCGCCCTGCGAAGTAGGTTTTTTTGTTTTTAGGGCTGCTGCACCTCCACCCAGTTTCCTTCCGACCGGGCATTCAGTGTGTTATCGTACATCGCCTCGCAATAGATTCCCGGTTGATAGAACCGCCCGGCGTAGGCTGCGTTCAGTACAACGGTGAAAGTTTTTCTTTCCCCCGCTGATAAATCAAAATATGTATACACCCGATCATCCCGGATATTCTGATATTCGTAAGGGCTCTGTTGGTAGAACTGCGTAGTGCCCTGCAATCGGGTATTAATGATTTCCCAGCCCGAGGGTATAATGTGCGTTAGTGCTATTTGCTGAATATCGCCTTGGGTGCCAGGATTATACACCGTAATTTCTGCCAAAAAGTCAGTTCCTTGTAGCACACTGTTCGGGTCAATTGGTTCACCATCGGTGCCCTTATAGTTTACTTGCAGACGTAGTCCATTCTCCTGAGATTCATTTTCGGTTAGGGGAGGAACTCCCCGTAATACAACTCGAGCGTAAAGGTCACCCTGACTTTGATTAGTTACTGTAGTCGTGTATCGTCGTCCGGTTTCTATGTCTAACGGTCGTTGTACCAACGTCATCATTGAGCGCACTTCGCTAGTGGGTCGCCCCATGGGCTGATAAACAAAGCGAATCTCCTGATCGGAAGATACGTTTTTCGCGTATTTCGAAGCAGCTACCAGACAAAAACCAGTAGTTTGGGTACTCATCCACCGAGATTCATCCGCTAGCGCGGCTGATATCCGTTCGTACAGCCGCAATCCTAATTCGGTTTGTCTCAGTAACGTGAGCGTTTCCAGAATCATGGCTTCATCGCGTAGGGCCGATCCGAAGGTACCATAGTTCTCCTGATAATCAGGTACACTAGTTTCCAGTCCGCGAATCATCTGGTTGGCCACTTCCTCCTGCTCAGTCAGGGCGTAGGCTGCTGCTAAACGCCATTTAGCCACCAGAGACAGCTCGCCTCGTTCTCGCATCCGGTTCATAGCACCTTGGACAGGTTCCCCCGCCAAAGCCAGCGAGTATAAACGGTACGACTGTATTAACTCCTCCCGATCATAACCGGAACCGGCTCCCCACTGGGTGGCTCTTCGCTGCTGATAATTTGCCCAGGACCTAAGCAATCCTGCGGGTACGGAATAACCCTGCTGCCGGGCTTCCAGCAGAAAGTGTCCGGCGTAGCTAGTGCTCCATTCATCGGCATCCTGGCTTCCGGGCCAGTACGCGAAGCCTCCTTCGTTGGTAACGAATGAATTGAGCCGATAGATAGCCGCTCTAACGTTATTCTCAATCCGGTTTAATTCTGCTTCATCAAGTTCTTCAATCTGACTGAGGTAAAGTTGAGGAAATGCAGCCGAGACCGCTTGCTCGATACAGCCGTGCGGGTACTGAACTAGGTAGGATAACCTTTGCCCCAGATTGAGCGGCGGAATACTGGAAACTTCCAGCACTGCCTGATTGGTATTGGTAATGCCCACCGCCTCGTAAGCGGCATTCCAGGTCTGGCCGGGTTTTATTAGCTGACTGGTTGCCTGGGTAATTGGGGGATTAGGGTTTCGAACATCGATACTAATATCGTAACTAGCCCGTTTAGGACCGGCGGCCGCTTCAATCTGTACCGTACCCACTCCTACCTGATTGGCCGATTTGACCGAAAAGCCAACCACCCGGTCGCCGGTGACCGGGAAAAACAAGTCCTGACTCCGGGTTTCCTGGTTGATAATCAAGGCGTTGGTGTTGAGGCTAACCCGTACGTCCTTCACCGAGTTATCCATGGCGAAAACACTTACCGGCAACTGAATTTCTTCTCCGGGCCCTAATACCCGAGGCATCGTACCTAACACCATGAGCGGTTGGCTAACGGTAGCGGTAGTATCGACACTACCGTAGGCCCCTTCGTAGGCTCCCACCACCATTACCCGAACTGAACCTATGTAGTTGGGCATGGTAAAAGTATGTTCATTTATTTCGTCATCATCCAGATAAAAAGGGCCCATAAACTTCACTACCGGACTAAACCGATTGGCAGATTGCTGTCCCCCGCCCAATAAAGCTTCATCACCGCCAACGGCCAGCAGTCGTTCTAATTCCCCGCCGTAGGCTCCGATCACGTAGTCGTACAAATCCCAGGTCTTTACCCCTAGTGCCTCCCGAGCGTAAAAGTACTCATGAGGTTCGGGAGTAGCAAAATTGGTAATATCGAGTAACCCCTCGTCTACGATTGCTACGGTATAGGCCATCTCCCGTTCGTTAGCTTCTGATACTCGCAAGGTTACTTCACTTTCGGGAGCCTTTTGGCTAGGAATATCAATGACTGGTTGCAGTCGAGTGGCTGAATTCTCTACTTCCAGGTTAATGGCACCATACATTCGGATGGGTAGGTCGTTGGTGGTTTGCTCGTGGGGTTGCAGCATGGTGACGTGGGCGTACACGTTAGGCACCATGGCCTCGGTAACTTCAAAAGTAAACTCCGTAGCGGCATCTCCTTCCTCCGATTGCTCGTCTAGGGTTACCCAGTAGGTTTCAAGAACCTGGCTTCCGTTCTCTAAGCTCACCAAAGCTCTTCCGGTTTGACCGGGTAAATACAACGTGGCCTCCTCGCCTACCTGATAGGTATCTTTATTGGAATTGAAGGAAAGCATAGTAGCTCCTTCCGAACGGTCGCGATCTTCCGTAGCGTAGGGTGAATCCAGATAAATAACTTTTCCGGTACAGTGCCCCGATTCGGGATCGCACACCCGCAGTAAATACCGTCCCCAGGTAGCATCATCTACGGTTAACTCCCAATTTGCCTGGCCCTGGGGCGCATCAACAGTAGCTGACTGAATTGGTTGGTAGTAAGTTTCATTTACGTACTGTGCCAGAGAGCGGCCTGATTGATCCCACCACCAGCGCCAATCCAGTTCGTACAGACCAACTTCCAGATCCTCCCGAGATACGGCATCGCCTTCCGCATCAACTACTACCATCTGAATGTTATGAGCCTGGTTAGAAGCAAGTGCACCTCCCCATCCTTCACCTTCGGGTACGCGGATACCTACGTAGGAGGAATAAGGATAATACGGCAGCGTTAGTTGGTCGGTGCTAAAGTTGCCACCCTCTTCAAATATTTTTCCGATAAACGTTGCGTTTAGGATACCGGGCACCGGACCTTCGGTAGAAAGATCAACCCGGAACGAAGCTTCTCCATCGGAGTTTACTCGGCCATCAAATACCTCCCGGCGTTCCCGGTCAAATTCTACTGCCGGATCGTCAAAAATATAGTTAGGAAAACGAGCAAAGGTAGTGCTACTAGGAGTAAGCAGCAGATCATATTGTGCCCGAAGATTACGGGCGGTAGCTCCGTTGAGCCACTCCACCGATAAATCAGCCGTAACTCGCTGATTACGAGCGGTTAGTTGAGAGGCGCCTAAATCCAGATCAGCCCGTAGACGGTTAGGCTTGATAGTTTCAATACGAATAGTTTGAGTAAAATTAGCTCCTCCCACTTGTACCTTTGCCAGCCAATTGCCGGTGGGGGCATCGGCCGCCGTAGCGGTGCTAAAGTTATAGATACCACCCACACCATCGGTCCGAACCATTCGTTTCGCTAGCTGGCCTCGAGAATTGGTCAGTTCGAAAATGACCGGGTGGTGTTCGGGTAACCGCCCGGTTTCGTCCTCCAGAATAAAATTGATGTGCAGTGAATCGCCCGGACGCCATACCCCCCGGTCACCATATAAGAACCCTTTTATCCCCGCCTCTACTGATTGACCAACCACATCAAAATTGCTGAGGGATAGCGCGTTCCCGTCGTCCAATCGTAAGTAGCTCCGCTGACCACCATCCTCCTCAGCAACAGCCAGAAAAGGACGCTTTTCGGGGGCTACTTCCCACCAACCGTCACCATCGGTTGCTCCTTCCGCTATTAATTGCTGCTGAAGATCGTATAGCTCAATGGTTACTCCCGACTGAGGTTCGGTAGTCTGCAAATCAGTAACCGCAATACGGTAACGATTATCTCCTTCCATTTTAGCCAGCAGCCCCAGATTAGACACCACCAGATTCTTCTGAACACTGCGCCGCCCACCGTAGTATGATGGTGAACAAGGGTTATCGCGCTCTTCCCAATTGTAGTTGCTGGCGTAGTAGTACTCGCCGTAACTCTCCCGATACATATAATCCGGGTTGTTCCAGTTATCTTCAATTACTCCTGAACTTTCTAATGAAGTTACTTCACCAGAGCAGCTATAGAGTGAGTGCTTTTGCCGAAATCCGATGTTAACCTGATACAGCGCACCGGGTTCGGCTTCAATAATTTTCCCTAAATCTAGGGTGAAGCGGTTCCACTTACCCAAATCAGTGGCTCCCGAGGCATTTAGCGGTATTTCCTGCTGCACCACCGGCTGGCCTACCCGTCGTATTTCCTGCTTACCGTCGTACTGATTTACTTGAAAGAACTGAAGTACGTTTCTTTCAAATACCCGCACTACTGTTACGTCTACCGCCCGCAGGTTCACCGCCTCTATGGGCAATACCATTCCTTCGGTGGTAGGTAAGATTACTCCGGAGTGAACTACCCTTACCGCAGGTTTCACCGCCTCAAATAACACCTCAACTTCTTCGGTAACAGGAAAAGGTTCGCTGCGGGCATTGCGAATACCCTCGTTGACCACTACGGTGACGGGCCCGAATAAGCGCTCAGATGGATATATTTTAACCACGTTTTTGTCAATAACGTAGCGTAGTTCACCCTCGGACTCTCGTCTTAATTGGATGAGGCCGGATAAGTTCTGTTCTGGTTGCAGTGGATCGGAAAAGCGTAGCTCCAGGTATTGTTCCGGGGCATCCACTACCCGATAACCCGATAGCTCGAAGCGGGATAAAGGCGGCACAGTTAGTTCAAAGGATTGGGATTTGCTGACGGCAATGGATTCACCGGAACTCTTAATTACCACCTCGCCTTCGTTCTCACGGCGTACTACATCGTCAACAATAAAGGTATGACTGCGCTGGTCAGTTGAGTGCTCCCAGCGGATAGGAAGGTTTTGCTCATTCTGGGTAGCGGCTAACATTCCCTCAATGGCCGGAGCCTCAGCCGCATCAGCCGTTAATAAAGTGCCTTTTACCTGCTGTCTTACAAATTCGTTTTCTGCCTCGGCGGTCAGCCCCAGCAGTTCCACTGAGTAATTTTGCTGAATAGTTTGAAATGAAAACTGGAAAGATTGATATGCTTTGGGCACATCCAGTAATTCTTCTAAATCAAATTTAACCTGGTAGGCTTGGCCGTTTAGCAGCGGTTCGTCCGGCAGAAACTCAACAGTACTTTGGTCAACCCAGTAGGCCCGACCGTCTACATCCGGATTGAAGTGAAACAAGCGGGAACGGATTAGCTGACCTACCTGAGCACTGTCGGCTACCGGATAGGTTAGCTGTACCCTCACCGGCGACTCGGTAGAGAGGACCCCGGCACTGTAGGAAGATATGTATGCCTGGTAGGCTGGATCTACCGTATCTTGTTCTGAAAAGCTTTCTGAAGAAAGAAAAGCTATTAAGGCCACAATGATAAAGATGCCCCCTAACGCCCCGGCCAGCACCCATCTTTGCTGCCGAGATGTAAGTTGATACCACTGCTGCTCGAGGTTTGAAAAAAATTGGCGTAGAAACGCGCGAATCTGGTTCATGAAGGTTGGTAGCTATCTTGGTAAATAACGCAAAATTAGGCAGAGAACGAAGAAATCCTAGCGGTATTTTCCGTTTGGCTTCGCTTTCAGAAATAGTATTTCACGTGTAATAAAAACCTAATGTTCGAGAACGGAATCATTTTAGGCTTTGGAAGGTTTGTAGTATATTCGTAGCAGAAACTTATAAGCAGACGCCACCGTTGGCGTTCGTTCTTTACCATATTGAAGATTACCCACTTGGGTCTAATTTCGTTTTCTAAATCCAACGTTTAGACCTTTACCGAGCCAAGTTTGCTTTCAAAACCGGGCCTCACCCCAATTTTCGTTGGGGCAACTCGTTTATTCGGGTTGTTAACAGTGGAGGGTTGCGATGGTGTAACAGCTCAAATCCTGTTTATTATGGGATTTAGTAAAACCATGACAGACTCAAGTTGGGTTTTTTTCTATACTTTCTTTTCGGCTCTCTCTTAGCCGCTCAGCTTCCCGCTGTGCTTCCTTCACCGTAACCCGTTCCCCGTCTACCTTAGCTACTACAAACGCATCCTGAATACCCATTTGCCGCACATCCTTTTGGAAGGCTAGGGCTTTCTCTAAATCCCGGAACTTGCCTAATGTATACTGATCTAGCGGGCCGTTGTAATCAATATTCATCTTCACCAAATCATCTTTATAATCAGCCAGATTGAAATTCTCGAAAGCACCGATCTGCACTTCATAAAATACCCCAGTATAGTAGGGGGAGAGCTCCAGCAGCAGATCGTTTACCCGGTACAAACTATCGATTTGTTCCTTCAGATAGTTGTTCTGGATTTCGGCTCGCTGTAAAGACTTTTGCACCTGGGGCCAGCGGCCAAACAGCGGGGTAAAGTACTCGATAAATAGTAGGTAGCCGATCAGGATAAGAATAAGCCCTCCGCTAAAAATAAGTCCTTGCTTAAGCATCTTATTCTCTCGCTGCACCCGGCTTTTTTGTTTACTGACCTTCTGAAATTGTTCGGCAAGCGTTTCCATATATAAATAATAATTGTTCTGATTGATAGCGGCTATTAAACATACTTTGGGATAAATTTACGGTACTATTTGTATTATCCGAACAGGCTTTTATATTTGCTCTTGAAATGAGCACGCAAAAAATCTATACATACACTGCATGGTGGTGGCACGCAAACAAATTTGATCGCGTGAACCTGAGCTGAAGTATAGCATAAAATGCATAAAGTCCAGCCTACTGTTTGCGCAGTAGGCTTTTTTTTTGATAAACCTAACCGATTAAGACAATGAATACCGAACTTACCCCGGATGATTTTCCGCTAACTACCCACTCGGAGCGACTGCTGGCCGATACGGTTACTCCGGTTAGCATTTACCTGAAAATCAGAGATCGCTACGAAAACCCCATTTTGCTGGAAAGCTCGGACTATCACAGCAGTGACAACAGCTTTTCGTTTATCTGTTGCCAGCCAATTGCTTCCTTTTCCGTGCATCAGGAAACTGTTACCCAGGTGTTGCCGGACGGTACGAAAGAAAATCAATCCTTGGAAAATCCTCAGGATGCCGTAAAACTATTGACTCAATTCGCTGGGAGATTTCATAGCGAAGAGAATGGTTATCGTTTTACCACCAATGGGTTGTTTGGTTACATGGCCTACGATGCGGTGCAGTACTTTGAAGATATTGATCTGTCGTCGGACGAAAAAAGCCACTATAACATTCCCGAGATTCACTATGCGGTATACCGTTACGTGATTGTAGTAGACCATTTCCGCAACGAACTGTACGCCTTTGAACATCAGTATGGTGAGTCAGGTAATGAAGAAAATGGATTGGCTAATTTACTTTCGCTGATCAATAACAAAAATATTCCCAGCTACCACTTTAAGCGCAGCGAAGCCGAAAGCAGTAACTATACCGACGAGGAATTTCTGGATATCATCAGTAAGGGACGGGAGCACTGCTTCCGGGGCGATGTTTTTCAGATTGTGCTGTCGCGCCGCTTTCAGACTTCTTTCAAGGGTGATGAGTTCAATGTGTACCGTACGCTGCGTTCAATCAACCCCTCCCCTTACCTATTTTACTTCGACTACGGCAACTACAAATTATTCGGCTCTTCACCCGAAGCCCAAATAGTAATTAAAGGAAATACGGCCAGTATTTACCCTATTGCCGGTACCTTCCGGCGTACCGGAAACGATGAAGCCGATGCCGAGCTAGCCCGCAAACTAATGGATGACCCTAAAGAAAACTCCGAACACGTAATGCTAGTGGATTTAGCTCGCAATGATCTGAGTCGTAATGGGGATAATGTAACCGTGGAAACCTTTAAAGAGATTCAGTACTTCTCCCATGTTATCCATTTAGTTTCTAAAGTAACCGGTACCCTTTCGAGAAATACGTCGCCTATCCGGGTAGTAGCCGATACCTTCCCCGCCGGTACGCTTTCGGGTGCTCCCAAACACATGGCGATGCAACTAATTCATCGTTACGAGGCTACTCAACGCGGTTATTACGGCGGTGCCCTAGGCTTTCTGGGTTTCAACGGCGACTTCAACCACGCCATCATGATCCGCTCTTTCCTTAGTCAGGATAACACGCTGTACTATCAAGCGGGTGCAGGAATCGTAGCCAAATCGGAAGTTGAGAAAGAATTACAAGAGGTGAATAATAAACTGGCTGCTTTGAGAAAGGCTTTGGAGTTAGCGGAAGATATTGTTTAAGGTTGCAGGTTTGAAAAGTTCAGCAAGTTACAGGTTATACATGAAATGAAGAAGGTTCAACAGTTTGAAGATTTTGAAGTATGGAAGAAAGCTTCTTCAATTGCAACTACTATTCTGGACTTGACTAATCAGCCTCCGCTTAAAAATGACTTTTCCACTAAAGATCAAATACGACGATCTGCGTTTTCTATCTCGAGCAACATTGCCGAAGGGTTTGAGTACGATAACAACCGAGATTTCATTCGTTTTCTTAGGTACGCCAAAGGTTCAGCGGGCGAGTTAAGAAGCCAATTATATATTTTATATAGTGTAGAAATGATCAACGATCAGCAGTACCAAGAAATTAAGGAAGAGCTTCTCGTTTTATCCCGACAACTGTCAAGTCTAATAAATTATTTAAAAAAACATACGTAATAAGAAGCTCCTACTAATCTTTAAGTTAGAACCCTCTACATGAACCTTATTGACTCATAACCTGAAACTTGTAACCAGCAAAACCTGCAACAAAATAGTCATGAAAATATTAGTCCTAGACAACTACGATTCATTCACCTATAATCTGGTTCACATTCTGCGGGAGCTAGGAGTAGGCGAACAGATGGATATAATTCGAAACGACAAGATTTCGGTAGAGGAGGTGGATCACTACGATAAAATTTTGCTCTCGCCGGGACCGGGCATTCCATCCGAAGCGGGCATTATGATGGAGGTGATAAAAACCTACGCTCCTGCCAAAAGTATACTCGGTATATGCCTCGGACATCAGGGAATTGCCGAAGCTTTCGGAGCCGAACTGTATAACATGCCGCTGGTGTTGCACGGTTACGGTGATAAAGTGTTTACTGAAGACGAGGAAGAGTCTCTGTTCAATGAACTTCCGAAATCGTTTAATGTGTGCCGTTACCATAGTTGGGCCGTGGTAGCCGATTCTATGAACGACGATTTGGTAGTCACCGCTCGCGATATTAAAGGCGAAATTATGGGGTTACGCCATCGGAAGTACGACGTGAAAGGCTTGCAATTTCATCCTGAATCCATACTGACCGAGCACGGGAAAGAAATCATTAAGAATTGGTTATCGCTTGAATAGCGAGCCGGAGGTTTTTAAATTAATAACTGGTAAAAATTGGATGGACCTCGAGCCCACTACGCAACTTTCTATTGATGGTTTTGATTATCGAACAACCTGCTAAATTACTTTACTTTTTTATCTCATTGCTGCTTGTGGATGGCAGTTTACGTGCCCAATCTGCTCTAAATCCTGGTAGTATCGATAATCCACCTAATTTCATTATCATCTTTTGCGATGATCTGGGCTACGCCGACTTATCGGTGTTTGGTTCTAAGATCAATAATACTCCCAACCTAGACCAAATGGCTAGAGAGGGGGTAAAGCTGACCAACTTCTACGCTACTGCCAGCGTGTGCACTCCCTCCCGGGCAAGTATCATGACCGGCTGTTATCCGCAGAGAGTTGATATGGCCGAGGTGCGCGAATCAGACTTTCGCTCGGTATTATTACCAAGTGCCCAGCACGGGCTGAATCCTAGCGAGATTACTTTGGCCGAAATGTTGAAGCCCGCCGGTTACGCTACGGCCTGCATCGGAAAATGGCATCTGGGCGATCAGCCCCAGTTCCTACCTACCCGGCAGGGTTTTGACACCTACTTTGGCGTTCCCTACAGCAATAACATGGACGGTAAGTACGGACTGCCGCTGATGCGGGATGAAGAAGTCATTGAACAACCGGCTGACCAAAGCACGCTGACGCGGCGTTATACCCAAGAGGCTATCGCATTTATGGAAGCCCATCGAGAAGAGCCTTTTTTTATCTACCTTCCTCATACGATGCCCCATACTCCCCTCCACGCCAGTGAAGGCTTCGCTGGAAAATCTCCGCACGGCCTCTATAGCGACGTGGTTGAAGAGATTGACTGGTCGACCGGAGAAATTCTCAATTATCTGAAAAAGAATGGCTTAGCAGATAATACTTTCGTTTTTTTTACTTCGGATAACGGCGGGGTGGGTGGCGATTTGGGCCAGAATACTCCACTGCGAGACGGTAAGGGACGAACCTGGGAAGGTGGTATGCGAGTGCCGGGTATCGCCTGGTGGCCGGGCACTATTCCCGCTGGCCGCACAGTAGATGGCTTGACCACTACTATGGATTTTATGCCAACCTACCACCAACTGGTATATGGCTCTCCGTTTACGCAACAAGTGATTGATGGACACGATCTTTTTCCGCTATTAACCGGAGCTCAGGATTCATCCGCCTACCATGCTTTTTATTATTACGACCGAGACCAATTGCAAGCCGTGCGTTCCGGGAACTGGAAGCTCCATTTGCCAATGGTCAACCGTTTCCAAAGCCATTACACTGATAATTCTTTTGCGATTAGTGCTGAACTTTATAATCTTGATGCTGATGTAGGCGAGACAAATAATGTTGCTGCCGAATATCCCGATATTGTGAGTAAGCTTACGAAATTAGCTAACCAAGCCGGTCTGGTATTTGGTGAGATGGACCACCCTTCGCCCTACGTCCGCCGAGCTGGAAAAGTATTGGAAGCTACCGAACCACGTCGGCAGGATAAATAACAAATTATCATCTACTTAGCTATCTTCAAATCATGAAAGATATACTGAACGACCTGATTGAATATAAATCGCTGGATAAACAGACAGCCAAAGAAATACTGGTGCGCTTAGCCCAGGGGGAGTTTAATCAGAGCCAGATGGCCGCTTTTCTCACTGTGTTTCTGATGCGGAGCATTACCGTGGAAGAACTCGAGGGGTTCCAGGAAGCCATGTTGGAGCTTTGTGTTCCTTTACCTATTGAAGAATACGATGCTATTGACCTTTGCGGCACCGGCGGCGACGGAAAAAATACCTTCAATATTTCTACTACTGCTTCTTTTGTGGTAGCCGGGGCCGGGCAGAACGTAGCCAAGCACGGCAACAACGGAGTGTCCTCCGTTTGTGGCTCATCCAATTTACTGTCATATTTCGGCTACGAATTTACAAACGACGCCGACCAGCTAAAGCAAAGTTTGGATCAGGCCGGGATTTGTTTTCTTCACGCCCCACTGTTTCATCCGGCTATGAAAAACGTAGCACCGGTGCGGCGGGAGTTGGGCATGAAAACGTTCTTCAATATGCTGGGGCCAATGGTGAATCCCTCCTTCCCCAAAAAGCAATTAGTGGGTGTTTTCAGCCTCGAGTTAGCCCGTCTATACGCTTACCTGTTTCAGCAGAGCGATAAGCAGTTTGTCATTCTTCATTCGTTGGATGGTTACGATGAGATCTCTCTGACCGGACCGTTTCGGATGATCACCAACGAGGGTGAATATTTACTTACCCCGGAAGATCTAGGATTTCAGACGCATACCCCTGAATCACTATACGGAGGCGAAACGGTGGAAGAATCAGCGCAGGTCTTCTTAAATATTTTGAATGGTAAAGGTACCCAGGCTCAGCAGGAAGTAGTCCTGGCGAATGCCGGTATGGCTATCCACTGCGGCCAACCATCGCTTACCCTTAAACAAAGCATAGCCAAGGCGCAAGACTCTCTGGGGTCGGGAAAGGCGCTAGATGCATTTGAACGACTAACCGGAAAATCGGTTTCGACCTAATGCTGTACTGGCTTACGAAAGATCTAGTATTCCCGCCGGTTGAGTTGGCTGAAGATTGGGGTGGACTGGCCCTGGGTGGTGACTTATCACCCCAACGATTGCTACTGGCTTACCGTTCCGGAATATTTCCTTGGTACGACAAAGATCAGCCTATTATCTGGCATGCTCCTAACCCCCGGTTCGTATTATTTTCTGAGAAACTACGTATTCCCCGCAGCCTGCGTCCAGTGCTGAATCAGCAAAAATTTACAGTTACGTATGATACTGCTTTTAACAAAGTGATCCGCGAATGCCAGCAAATCAACCGTCCGAGGCAACCTGGTACCTGGATTACAGATGAGATGCTAACGGCTTATTGCCGACTACACGAGTTGGGCTATGCCCACTCCGTAGAGACCTGGAAAGACGGTCGGCTGGTGGGCGGACTATACGGTCTGTCATTAGGTCGCGTTTTTTTTGGTGAATCCATGTTCACTCACGAAACCGATGCTTCTAAAGTAGCCTTTGTCTCCAAAGTATTAGACCTACGAGAAGTTGGCATCAACCTGATCGACTGCCAAGTTCATACTCCACACCTCGAGCGATTCGGAGCTGAAGAAATTCCTCGCTCCCAATACATGCAGTTATTAAAAGAAGCCCAAGCTTTCCCTACTCGTATGGGTAAGTGGACAAGGTGATTCTACACTGAAAAATTTTGTTCCAAATATCATTTACTGATTGTCAACATCCTGGAATTAGCAACTCAACAGTGCTCTATCTCTCTGCAAACATAGTAGCAAATATTACCTATGACAGCTTTTCTACTAAATGTACCGTTGAACCACCTCATCGCTTCGTAAATTTAACCCATATAAAGAAAAGCCCTTGTTATAGTATGCAGGTACTTCCTGAAAATAGTGTTCCCATCTCCAGTTCGCCTGATTTGCTGGAAAGCCTACCTATTGCTGCTTTAGTGATGGATGCAGAAGGGCGAATGGAGCATATAAATTCACTGGCCTGCGATTTATTTCAGGAAAAATCAGAGTATCTGATCGGACGTATTTTTCTGAGTGGATCATGGAAATTGGTAGAGGCTGATGGTTCCTCGTTAGATTCCCCCGAAACCTTACTTGCTGATTTACTCAATTCTGAGGAAAAAATTGTCAAAAAAACGGTAGGTCTAGTATCCGAAAGAAAAACCACATGGTTATTGATCAGTATTAACCTACCTTTCTCTAAAGACAATACTTACGAAAGTGCAGTAGTTACTTTGCAGGATATTAGCGAAACTACTACGGAAGAGAAAAAAATATCTAGAAGAGAACGCCGACTTCGCACAATCCCGGAGTATCAGACTAACTACATTATCCGCACTGATCTGGAAGGTAACTTTCTTTACCTAAATAGTGCGGCTTTGGCGCAGTTCGATCACGGTGAGGAAGAAGATATTTTTCGCTCGTTGAATTACCTAACTGATCCTATGTACGCCATTGAGTGTATCAAAGCCGCAGCATATTGTGTGGATCACCCAGGTCGGTACCGACACTTAGAAATCCGCTGTTATAATAAGCACCGGGAGTATTTTTGGACCGCATGGGAACTCGTAGGGGTTACTAATGAGGAGGGTGAGGTGTTTGAAATACAAGCAGTTGGACATGATATTTCAAAGCGAAAGCGAACGGCTGACCTCTTATTAGAAACTAGCCAGATGGCGCATATCGGGGGCTGGGAAATTAGTAGTCTTTCAAAAAAGGTGAGCTGGACTCCTGAAACTTATCGTATTCACGATGTTGCCCAAGACTCTCCTATCACACTAAAACGGGCCATCAATTTTTTCCACCCAAAGCATCAGCCTATTATCCGCAAGGCACTGCGCACTCTTATTCTAGAAGGAACTCCTTTTGACGAGCGGCTAAAAGTTATTACCGGCCTCAATCGGGAGTTATGGGTACGAGTGATCGGACAAAGAGAAAGCGTGCATGGCAATTACATCCGAGCGTACGGGGTTATTCAGGATATTACCGATTCTCAACTTTCCAAGGAACGTATAAAACGTCGGGAATGGCTGCTCAAGTCAGTATTTAATAGTACTGCTGATGCTTTGTTGCTAATTGACCAAGGGCAGAAAATTATTGACTGTAATCAAAGTGCTTTACGCATTTTTGAAGTTGAACATCGACAGGATATTCTGGGTCTTGAAGGTACTACCTTTCAGAAGACTCCTTTTTTGGATAAAGACACTCAGATGATCCGAAAGGCAGTAGATAAACAAGGAGTTTGGACGGGTGAGATCGAGTTCGTATCGGCTAAGAACAGGGCCTTCTGGGGAAGTATGGCTATTACTACTTTTCCAGGAATGGATTATGGAGTAGTACGAATTACCGATATTACTGAGCAAAAAGATGCGGAGAGCCTACTATTAGAAAGCAATCAGCACTTAAAGAAAGCTAACGAAGAATTAGACCGGTTTGTATACAGTGCTTCTCACGACCTTAGAGCACCTCTCACCTCTATCATGGGATTAATCCATCTATCTTCACTAGAGGAGATGAACGACTCGGTACGAGAATACCTGCAACACATGCAAAAAAGTGCTAATCGGCTGGATAATTTCATTAAGGACTTGACCCACTTTTCCCGTAATGCCCGTTTGCAAATTACTTCCGAACCAATTGAGTTTGAAGAAATGATTACCGGCCTTTTTGAGCAGTACCAGTTTATGGATCATCAGTCGCCGGTAAAAACTTATCTGACTGTTGAAGAGGATGATACCTTCTATACTGACAAAGGCAGACTGCAGATAGCACTAGGCAACGTTATCTCTAATGCAATGAAGTACAACCTTGATCAGGACGATGAGTCTTACGTAAAGGTAGACGTAAAAGTAGCTGATGGGCAGGCAACCATTCAGATAAAGGACAACGGAATGGGTATTGACCCCGAGCACCACGATAAGGTATTCGATATGTTCTATCGCGCTGATAACCACAAGCCTGGTTCGGGGTTGGGGTTATACATTGTAAAAGAAACGGTAGAAAAACTTAAGGGTTCGGTAGAATTAAAATCAGCTAAAGGTCAGGGAACACAGTTTACGCTCTTACTTCCTCATTTGCCACCCGAGGCTTAAGCCTTTGGTAAGAATATTTCAGCCATCATGCAGCGGGCACTTCCCCCGCCGCAAGCCTCGATGGTATTCAGCGGACTGTAAACTATATCAGTATATTTTTTTATTTTCTGTATCTGTTCCGGCAAAAGCGATTGATACGCCTGCTCCGACATCACCAACAACCGCTCTCCCTGCTGATTTTTAACCTGAAGCATGTTCCCCGCAAAATGATTACACTGATCCTCACTGATATATACTATATCTTTGTCCGTCTCCCGAATAATATTGATAATGTCTTTTTGCTCCCAGGTATTCTTTAGCGCATCAGCACAAAATATCGCAAAGTCTTCCCCAATACTCATCATCACGTTGGTATGGTAGATTTCGGCAAACCCTTCGTCAATCATCTGAGAGGCAATAAATACTATCGGCCGATAACCAAACTCCTGACAAAACTCCGACAACAGATGCAGATGGGTGCGCGGCGACACACAGGCGTAGGCGATACGGTTTTTCCGGTCCAGCACCATACTGCCGGTTCCTTCCAGAAATTTTTCCTCCACCTCAAAGTAAGAGTAGTCAATTTTCCGACGGATGGCGTAACCGTGCTCTTTAATGAGGGTAGAAAGAATATCATCTCGTCGTTCCTTCCGGCGGTTGGGTGCCCACATGGGGTAGGTCACTACCGTGCCATCCTGATGAAACGAAATCCAGTTATTAGGGAAAATAGAGTCGGGGGTTTCTTTCTCCGCCGTATCATCTACGGCAATCACCTTGACACCTCGCTGGGTAAGCGTAGCCACCAATTGATTAAATTCAGCTAAAGCGCGATTTTGAATCTCTGCTGGGGCTATTTCGCTGAGTTCTCGTTGATAATGATTATTCTCCGCAGTTTCTACATTGTATCCGAACTTCACGGGCCGGATCATTAAAATGGTATCTGCTAGTTGTTGATTATCTTTGGTCATTAATTCAATAGCTCAATTGTTAAATGGTTAAACGTTCGGGCGTATTGCAATACGCCCTCTACAATTATCATCATCGGTCTCCGTCAAACCAAAACATTCAAATCATCGCGCAGAAGGGGCATGCTCATGCAGTGAGTACCACCCCGCGCCCGAGAAAGTTCTCCGGAAGGCAGCAAAATCAATGTGTCGCCGGTTACTACTTCATCTACCGATTTTCCCTGTTCTACCTGCTCAATAATCTCCATCGAACGAATCACAGCAAAGCCTCGCTTCCGAAATTCTTCTTCGGTTTTGATATTCCGGTCGTAGCCAATAATGACTCCTTCACGAACCGCTAAAAAATTGCAGGCGTCGGTCCACTGTTCGCGCTCACTGTACGGAAACTCACCTCCGGCACTAGGTATGATTTCACATCTGGTGGATCCGAAATCTTCGCGACTGATTTGCTCCAGCAGATCGTCCAGGTAATCCATCCGACTTGTTAATATACTGTACGAACCTCCGGCTTCTTGCTGGCGAATGAACTGTACTACTTCCACATCATGATTTGGCTCAATATTCTTCCGACCCTGAATAGCTCCGGCCACATTAAAGCCCCGATTTCGGTTAATTTCCTCTTTCGTGAAAGGACTAAATACAATCCAGGTATCCCGCTTCACCTGGGTAAAAACCGTATCAATGTGCATATAGGCCCGGCGGCGCGGAATCTTGATGACTGACACTCGTTGAATTAAATCGCGCTGAAACAGTTGCTCCACCAACTGCTCAACTGCCGGTAAAGAAGTACGTTCACTTAGCCCTACCAGCAGATGCCCAGGACTGATCATCATCACGTCGCCCCCCTCAATAGTAACTACTTTTTGCTGAGTTTCTTCTTCGCTGGAGATGTAAAAAAGATTAGGCTCCTGTAGTTCAATTACCTGCTGTGCCAGTTCATCAGCGTCCTGACTGGTTTTCTGACGCAACAGCTCAAAATGAGCGATATACTTGAAAATCAGAGCTTCTCGATCACGAGCATCTTCGTAAGGCTTGCTGAGGAGAATATGGTCATGAATAGTAATGCCAATATCGCGCGTAAAAATTAGGTTGGGTACGGGAGGAAACAGGATGATCTCCCGGCCATTTTCATCCGTCAGAATCCCGGTAATAAGCACCGAAGACAGTTTTTCGGGAGTCATACCCAACAGTTGTTTCTGGGTACGTAACCCGCACTTTTCTATAGCGCATACTGAAGGAACCAGCAGGTACTTGATGTCTTCGTACTGAAGAATGCGCGCCAACATCTGTTCTACGTTCAGCACCTTATCCGAATCGAAGTGGTTACTCTTTACCGAAGCTTGATAATCGGCATCATTGGCTTTACCCTGAATTTTATCGGGATCAAGAAAGCACAGCAGCACGCGTAGGTATTCGCTGTATTCCTGCTGCATTTTCTCGAGATACACAATATCGTCGTAAAGTAGTTGATCTTTAATGCGAGGAACAATCTTGCCGATGCCGGCGTCCGGGCTATGGATGAGCAGCCGCCTTAAGCGACCAACCTCAGAAGTTACGTGAATATCGTGGGTCATGTTGTAATGATTAATTGTTGCAAAAATAGAAGATCGGGCAAGAAAAACGTAAATAAGCCCCCATTTTAGTCACTCCGGCATTAGTCGCGTTATTTACCTGCTCCCTGCTTTATCAGGAGCCTCCATGCTACCTAACAAACTGTTTTTTGATTTTTAAGAAATAGATATATTGAATTAACATTTACCATAAAAAAGCTTCTGGCTGCATTACAGCCTAGTTTCACAATCTATTTACCTAACCTTATGCTTGCTTCTTCACTCTCTTCTTCTCGTAATCCTGTATACCGGATTATCTTTTTGTTAATTTTTGTTGCCAACATTTCTCGGGCCCAGTCAGAAAATAAGACGGAAAATATTTTTTTAATTACGCTAGATGGCTTCCGTTGGCAGGAGATGTTTACCGGTGCAGACCCCAAACTTATTGCTAATACGGAATACGTAGATGACACTACTGAACTGAAAGAACTATTCTGGCGCGAAACTGCCGATGAACGAAAAAATGCACTAGTACCTTTTTTTACTAACGTACTTGCCCAAGAAGGACAACTCTACGGAAATCGGGCTGAAGGCTCTGAGATGAATCTTACTAATAAATTCTGGTTCTCTTATCCGGGCTACAACGAAATACTCACCGGCTTCAGCGATGACCGCATTGACAGCAACGACAAAAAGCCCAACCCCAACCATACGGTATTGGAATTTATCAATCAACAGAAAGGCTTTAACGGAAAAGTAGCAGCTTTCGGTTCCTGGGATGTATTTCCCTATATCATCAACGAAGATCGTTCCGGTATTCCCGTGAACGCCGGTTATGAAGTCGCTCAGGGTTCGTCGCTCACTTCAATGGAGAAAGTGCTGAACACCCTTCAACCGCAAATACCGGGGCATTGGCCCACCGTTCGAATGGATGCTTTCACGCATTATTACGCATTAGAGTACCTTAAAAGGAATAAGCCCCGGGTGGTATACATTGCTTACGGTGAAACCGACGATTTTGCCCACGACGGTAGTTACGATGAATACCTCAAAGCTGCTCGTCGCACCGACGACTTTATCCGGGAACTGTGGGAATATGCCCAATCAACCAAACAGTACAAAGACAAAACTACGTTTATCATCACTACTGACCACGGCCGGGGCACCGAGCCGTTAGATACGTGGCGCAGTCACGGTGACGATGTTGAAGGAGCCGATGAAGTATGGATGGCCATCATCGGTCCTGACACCCCTTCGGTACAAGAAGCGGGCGTAGAAGGACAGTATTTTACGAACCAAGTTGCGCCCACCTTAGCTGCTTTTCTCAATGTCCCCTATTCGCCGGAACGTACTACTGGTGAGCCGCTGTTAAATGCTCTAAAAAAAGCAGCTACTGGATCAAGATAGTATCGATCTAGCAACAAGATCGTTCTTTTCGAACTAATTTATCTAACTTTGCTTGCTCACAGCACCTTTAGATATGAGCATTCTTGATACAATTGTAGTCCGCAAAAAAGAGGAATTAGCTGAGCGCAAGGCGCGTCTGAGCCCGGATCAATTAACACAAAGTCCCTTCTTTAACCGAGAAACATTCTCTCTGTCGCAAGCCCTACGAAACGCTAACCCCGGTATTATTGCCGAGTTTAAGCGTAAATCCCCTTCCAAAGGGATAATCAACGGTCAGGCCAATGTGGCCGAAACTACCCAGGGATACGTAAAAGCTGGCGCAGCCGCCCTCTCGGTGCTCACCGACGTTGATTTTTTCGCAGGCAGCGACGGAGACCTCTGTATTGCCCGCGCGCGAAACCAGGTACCTATTCTACGGAAAGACTTCACCGTCGATGAATACCAGGTAATGGAAGCTAAGGCCCTAGGAGCGGATGCTATTTTACTGATTGCAGCTATTCTTTCTCCGCCCCGGGTATTGGCTTTAGCTCAGCAAGCTCATCGGTTGGGGTTAGAAGTACTACTGGAGGTTCATGATGAAGATGAATTACAACAAACTGCTTTAAGCGAAACAATCGCTCCTTTCGTAGACGTAGTTGGGGTGAATAACCGGAATTTAAACACTTTTGAAACCACCATTGAAATCTCCATCCGATTAGCCGAGTTAATGCCCAAAAATCTGATAAAAATCTCGGAAAGCGGTATCAACGATCCGGCTAACATCCGCACGCTGATGAACCACGGCTACCAGGGCTTCCTCATTGGTGAACACTTCATGAAGCAACCCAATCCTGCTCAAGCTTGCACTGACTTTGTTCAACAGTTGGATGTAAATAAATGAACCCTTCGGAACAAAAGAAGATTAGTAAGTTTCTAAGCCTAGTTTTGCGACATAAGCCCGAGACAATTGGTTTAGTCCTGGACAATAATGGTTGGACTGAGGTAGACAAACTGCTGGTTAAGGTAAACCAAAGTGGCAGGCACCTGACATTGGATCAGCTCACGGAAATAGTTGAGAATAATGACAAGAAGCGATTTGCATTCTCTGACGGTCAAACAAAAATCCGGGCAAACCAAGGCCACTCAATTGAAGTAGATCTGGCGTTAGAGCTGGCTGCACCACCAGAGGTACTTTATCACGGAACGGCCGAACACAACCTGGTGTCAATACAGAAGAAAGGATTACTGAAAGGTCAACGACACCACGTACATTTATCGGCTGACTCAGAAACTGCCTATAAAGTTGGGGTGAGATACGGCAAACCAGTAGTTTTAAAAATTAAGTCTCAGCAAATGCAAAGTGACGGCCACACGTTTTTCCGTTCAAAAAACGGAGTTTGGTTAACGGATTACGTTGATCACCAGTATATCGAGTATCCCGAAAGCGGATAATTACATTTGTAAAGATATGAAGCTAAAAATTTGCGGCATAAAATACGAGGATAATCTACGGGAAGTGGCTGCACTTCAACCGGATTATTTGGGCTTTATTTTTTACGAAAAATCGCCCCGCTATATGGCAGCTACGCTGGTTCCGGAAGAACTGATAGCCATTCCCGACCGGATTCAGAAAATAGGAGTATTTGTAAATGCTACCAGCGAATTTATTCTAAAAGAAGCGCAACACTTTGGCTTGAACGGAGTACAGCTTCACGGAGACGAGCCACCCCAGCAGTGCCAGGAGCTAAAGGAAGCCGGCTATCTCGTTGTCAAAGTATTCCGGTTGGGAAGCGAAGACTTTGATTTTTCTCAATTGGCCGATTACGAAGCTCACGTGGATTATTTTCTATTTGATACCCAGACCCCGAACTACGGCGGATCCGGTCATACGTTTAATTGGTCGCAACTTGAAAATTACTCAATTTCTACTCCTTTCTTCCTTAGCGGCGGCATCAGTTTAGACAACGTAGAAGAAGCCTTACAAATAGAACAGCCTCAGTTAGTTGGACTGGACGTAAACAGCCGCTTTGAGACTGAACCCGGCCGCAAAGATGTTGCTCAATTACAGAAATTAATGAGCAAAATACGTAGTATCCGCTCCGGAAGATAATAGGCAATTAATAGTAGAACGGTTACTCGCTCCGTAAGCTTTTTACCGGATTTACGGTAGAGGCTTTAATAGTTTGAAAGCTTACTGTGGCAACAGTAATTACTAAGGCTCCTCCGGCAGCCGCTGCAAAAACCCACCAGTGTAAGTCAGTACGATAATCGTAGTTTTGCAGCCAATCACTGCCGAAGTAATAAGCGAACGGAATAGCTACCAGACAGGCAATCAATATCAATCCCAGAAAATCTCGGGAAAGCAGTTGCCATAGATTGGTTACCGAAGCTCCTAGCACCTTGCGAATACCAATCTCCTTAGTGCGCTGCTCAGCGACGAAGGAAGCTAACCCAAACAGCCCCAAACAACTGATAAAAATGGCTAGGATTGCAAAGAAGCCAGATAGTTTTCCTACCCGCACCTCATTTCCGAACTTGCGGGCGTACTGTTCGTCGGCAAAGCTATACGTAAACGGAACACTCGGATCAAACTTCTTATAAACTGATTCAATATCGGCTAAGGCCGCCTGCGCACTGACATCCGGCTTCAGCTTGATATTGAGCAGATCGGTTCGGTTGTAGTCAATAAAAAAGAGCATTTGCTTTACTGTAGCGTAGGGCGATTGGGTAATCATATTCTCCACTACCCCAATAATGGTGTAAATGCCATTTTCTCCCCAATCTACTTGCTCACCAATAGGATCTTCAAAACCCATATATTCAACCGCTGCTTCATTGATAACTAAACCCATAGAATCCGTTGCAAACTCTTGAGAGAAGTCTCGTCCTTCAATAATGTTCCAGTCAATAGTTTTACCAAACTCGTGGGTAATCCGCATGGTAACGAACTCATCCTGCATGCCAGGGGCTTTCCCCCGCCAACCAAGACCACTATTGGTCGTCCCCATCTGCGTAACAGAAGACTCTGATTTTGCTACATTTTCTACCGCTCCGGTTTGAAGCAACTCATTCCGAACTGCGTCAAAGCGTTGATTGATTTCACCCCGGGCCGGAACGGTAAGCAAGCGATCGGTATCGTAGCCCAGCGGGCGGTCTTTGACGAACTGAATTTGCTGAAAGATGATCAGGGTTCCGATAATCAGACTAACTGATACCGCAAACTGAACCACCACCAGCACTTTACGGGGCAGCGCCGCCAACCGTCCGGTTCGGAAGGTGCCCTTGAGCACCGTAACGGCTTTCAGTGAAGAGAGATACAGTGCTGGATAGCTTCCGGCCAATATCCCGGTGAGTAATACAAAGCCTAACCCTAACAACCAGAAAACGGGGTTCATCCACAGTACACTTATTTCCTTATCAGCCACTTCGTTGAACACTGGAAGAATTAATTGAACGAGCAGTAGGGAAAGAATAAAGGCCAGAATCGCAATCAGCAAAGACTCAGTAAAGAACTGGTTAATAAGCTGGCTACGCAACGAGCCAATGGCCTTACGAACTCCAATTTCTTTCGCCCGCTTCTCCGAGCGGGCTGTACTGAGGTTCATAAAGTTGATGCAGGCTAACAGCAACACAAATACTCCGATAATTCCGAACAACCATACGTACTGGATCCGCCCACCGACGCTAACCCCATCTTCAAACTCGGAAAACAGATACCTTTTTGACATAGGGTGCAAAAACATTTCAGGGTTAAACCGGGCCCCTTCGTCCTCAGTTACTCGCTTCTTTTTGGCATCAACAATTGCGGCTGAAGCCTGATTCATATTAGTATGATCCGCAACCAGTACTATCGTTTGAAACCAGTTGTTACCCCAGCTTAGATAATCCGGTAAGCCACTTTCGTAAAGCTCCCAAGGAGCGATGAATTCCACCTCAGCGAAGCTGGAGTTATGAGGTATATCTTTATACACACCAGTTACTTTCACTGTAAACCAAACTTCAATTTGCAGAATCTCGTTAACCGGATCACCTTCACCAAAGAACGCTAGAGCAGCGGACTCCGAAAGCAGAATGGAATTAGGTTCGACCAAGCCCTGCCGAGTACCACTAAGCATCTCCAACGTAAGCATCTCTGGGACAACAGCTTCCATAAACATACCCGTTTTAATCAATGCCTTATCATCATTTCGTAGCGTACGGGCCTGTAGGAAACTAGCCATAGAAATATGTTCAAAGTACGTTCCGTAGTTCTCGCGCAGTTCGGGGGCTAATTGAAGTGGTTGATTATCATTTGTTTGAGTTCCGACTTTGTCAAACGTCTGATTTTGCATCACCCAGGCAATACGGTCGTAGTTCTCATGATATTTATTAAACGATAATTCGTCGTGCAGCCACAGGCCGATTAGCAGGGCAACAGCCATACCGACCGCCAACCCACTGATGTTAATCAGCGAATAGCCCTTGTGTTTTAAGATATTTCTCCAGCCGATTTTAAAATAGTTGCGGTACATAGCGTAGTAGGTTAAGTTGTAAAATGTTGATAAATTTCTTATCGAGAACGGCCGCAGATAATGAAAGACTTGGTACCAGTAATTGCGCTTTGCCCGACCTAACGAGTGCTCTTCCAGCGTTTGATAAAACTTCTCCTCCAAATCCCCCTCTACTTCCTCCGCTAGCTCATCCCGGAGGAAGCAGCGCAGAAAGCGTTGGGCGAGTTGGGGAGGATGTTGGTTGGACATTTTCAAAATCAACTAACTTTGATGAGATTACTCGGAACGAAGATTATCCGCAGGATTAACGAGTACTGCTCGAATGGATTGGTAACTCACAGTAAGAACCGCTATCGTAATAGCTATCAGCCCCGCTAGTACGAAAATATCCCACTGAATAGGTATGCGGTATTCGTAATCTTCTAACCAGCGTTGCATGAAATACCAGGCAATGGGAGCGGCGATTGCCACCGAGATTAAAATAAGTACTAGATAGTTTTGGGTGAGTAAGCGAAAGACCTGTCCGAAAGATGCTCCCAATACCAGCCGAATGCTGACTTCTTTTCGGCGCTGCTCCGCCATAAAGGCCGAAAGAGCGAATAGTCCGAGACAGGCGATAACAATCGCCAGAACAGCAAAGCTGGTAAAGATTCGCCCCATACGTTGTACATCGGCGTACATCATAGCGAAACTTTCATCCAGAAAGGTGTAACGAATAGCTTGGTTAGGAGAAAAACGATCCCACACCGCCGTTACATTTTCCATTGTCTCTTGCATATCAGCCGTATTGACTTTCACTGATACCACCGAAGAACTGTTGCCCAACACCAGGCAGAGAGGACGAATTTTTTCTTTCAATGATTGGTAATTGAAATCCTGCACCACTCCAATAATTTGCCAGACGCTGCCGCGGTTGGTAATTAGTTCTCCAATAGGATTATCTAGCCCTAATTCTTGAGCCATTCGCTGGTTGATGATTACCGCCTGAGAGTCGCTAGCCATCTCAACATTAAAGTTTCGCCCCTCGACAATGTTCATCCCCATTGTTTGTAGGTAATCTTCATCCGTGCGCCATATCTGAGCACCTACGCCTACGTCCTCGTTTACTTTTCCCTCTTTCCAAAAAGAGTTCTGATTTCTTTTCGTATCGGCAATGGGTAAATAATCGCTAACGGATACCTGCTTTACATCCGTTAATTGCTGCAGTTCGCTCTTAAAGGCAGGTAGCTGTTTCTCTAAAGTGTTTGCTCCCTGAAGCAGTATTACCTGCTCTTTATCAAACCCTACATCTTTAGAGAGGATAAACTGCATCTGCTGATAGACAATAGCGGTACTGATAATCAATGCGATAGAGGTAGCAAACTGAAAAATAACCAGGGCGCTGCGCAGCTTAGAGCTTTTACTACCTAGGCTCACTTCTCCCTTTAGTACTTGGGCGGGTTTAAAACGAGAGAGATACACTGAGGGGTAAAGTCCGGCTAGGATACCAATGATTATCGCCATTACTACTAACACTGGTAAAAACCACCAAGCTTGCCAGGGAAAGGTTAAAGTTTTAGCTGATAAATCATTGAAATAAGGCAATAGCAAGAAAGCCAGCATTATGGCTAAGACCAATGATAAAAAGCTAATTAATAATGATTCAGTTAAAAACTGATGAACTAATTGACGACGAGCCGAACCAATTGCTTTGCGTAGCCCTACTTCCTTGGCCCGGTTGGCTGACTTAGCGGTAGAAAGGTTAACAAAGTTAATGCCGGCAATAAGCAGGATAAAGACGGCAACCGCACCGAATAGCCAGACAAAACGTATGTCACCGTGATTGAGCCTATCACTAATACCTGCTGAGTACAAATGAATATCACTAATAGGTTGCAACTCAATACTAAGATTTGAGGCAAACGCTTCAGCATTCACCCTGCCTGATTCTTGAAGGCTGGGCAAAATATAGTTTTGGATGATTCCCTCCCTCAGCTTTGCTTCTAATGCATCAGCCTCGGTTCCGGATTGAGTTCTGATATAAGTATGGTAGTTGTTGGATCGCCAAGATGTTTGTTCACCTTCCCCAAATTCCCGACCAGTCATTGTAATCAGAAAATCATACTGAAAATGAGAGGTAGTCGGAAAATCTTCGAAGACTCCGCCTACTTTGTAGAGCTGACTTTCGTCGTTATCAAGTACCAGCGTCTGTCCTAAAGGATTTTCATCAGGAAATAATTTGTTAGCTTGGCTTTGAGAAATAGCGATCGTATTAGGCTCAGCTAAGGCTCTCACTCGTTCACCCTGAACAAAGTTCGGCTGGAGTATTTCTAGCAATCCCTGATCGGCGTATACAAAGCCTTCGGCATAGATATTATCTTCCTTATCAGCCCGACGTACTTCTCGGCCACCAGCACCAAACAGTTCACTAGCGTTGATCCTGCCAGTGTCTTCTATTTCTGGAAAATCATCTTTGAGCACACTAGCCATCGGGGCGGGAAAGTACACTTGTTTCCGAAGCTCACCCTGGTCATTGAATAGACCAATAACTCGGTAGATACGATTACCATCCGGATAGTGCTGATCGTAGCTAAGTTCATGCTGAATAAATAAGGTAATTAACAAACAGGCCGTAATGCCCAAGGCAAGCCCCCCAATCTTAATCAAAGAATAAGATTTCTGCTTCCTAAGGTTTCTCCAGCCAATTTTAACGTAGCTTTGGTACATTGCTCGATGGGTTAAGTTGTAAAATGTTGATAAATTTCTTATCGAGAACGGCCGCAGATAATGAAAGACTTGGTACCAGTAATTGCGCTTTGCCCGACCTAACGAGTGCTCTTCCAGCGTTTGATAAAACTTCTCCTCCAAATCCCCCTCTACTTCCTCCGCTAGCTCATCCCGGAGGAAGCAGCGCAGAAAGCGTTGGGCGAGGCGGGGCGGCGCAGCTTGCTTCGGCTTCATATTCATCCCATTTGGCCGCCAAAATTGAAATCAGTGGCGAAGGGGGGAAATTGCCTCCAGAGCGATACTTTCAGGTCGCGGGAGATTTCCAAAGCGCGCTGACCGTAGGCCGTGATGGTATAAATCCGCTTACGGCGCCCACCCCGTTCGGCAGTGGCCTGCCCCATTTCGGAGGTTAGAAAGCCTTTATCTTCCAACCGGCTTAACGTAGAATGCACCGCACCGATGGAAACCGAACGACCAGTTTGGGATTCAAATTCTTCGGCTAGCTTAAAAGCGTAGGCTTCATTACCTAAAATACCAACGAGTAACAAAACAGTCTCTTCAAAGTCGCCTAAACGAGATTCTTTCATATCTTACTAAATTGTAGAGCTAATATAGAAAGAAAAATTCTGTTTGCTATACATTTTAGTAACAAATCAATTTTTTCCTTTCCTCAAAGGCAATCTATTTGAAAAAGAAAAGATTGTTAAAAGCTGGAATTGTACATCTCAGCAACCTTCACTACCGAGTTGGTTATGGCCGATTGATGAGCCGCATCGGCAATAATGTGGGAAAGCAGACACTCTTCTTTGGTTACATTGTACGGTTGCTGATTCCTAATTCCTTGCCCAAAAACCGCTATCTCCTGAGCGTAAGCATCTTTATACCGCTGGGGAAACGAGTGTTGAACAGGAGACTGACGCATTCCTGCTTCGGTGTGGACTTGCACTGTATCGTTGCGCTGGTTTTCCGCGATGGCCATTCCTTTTTCACCAAACAACTCAATGCGCTGATCGTAACCGTACACGGCAATCCGGCTGGTATCGATAGCGCACATTAATCCATCAGGATATTTCAGCGTTACCAGCACCGTATCAAAGTCAGGCAGATCGCCAATTTCCTGATCGTATGCGTATCCGATGGCGTAGACTGACTCCGGCACCCGCAAGCCTAGCAGGTAGATTAGCATATCAAAATCGTGGATAAGCATATCGTGAAAGATATTGCCGGATATACGCAGGTAGTCCAATGAAGGCTGAGGGTTATCTCGCGAGCTGGTTTTGATCGTTCGCACCGGACCAATTTCCTGCATGCTATCCTTAAGTGCCCGAAAATTCTGATCACAGCGACGCTGAAAACCCAAGTGCAACGCCAGTTTTTTTTCTTCCGCTAAAGCAAAGCACTGCTGAATCGCCTTTAAAGTGGTTCCCAGTGGCTTTTCGGCAAAAACATGCTTTCCTGCTTTCAGCGACTGAGTAATATGTTCGTAATGATGAGGCGTCGGAGTAGAAACGATCACCGCGTCCAGTTCGGGATCTGATAATGCTTCTTCCAGTGTCGGCAATACTTTCGTTTGTTGCCCTCCCGGAAATTCGTTTGCTGGGATTGCCGGATCTACGATATACTTCAGCGAAAACTGTTCCGATGACTGTACCGAGCGAAGATGAAAGTGACCCGCCCGGCCCAGTCCGGCAATGCAAACGGTTATCTTCTCCGGCATCAGCGAAGCAAAAACGTTAATTAGAAGGCAATGGTATCAGGCAAATATTTGGACGCCAGATCTTCGTAATAGGGTCGTAGTTCTTCTACATTCGGAGCTTTCGGAGATTTCGTATACAGATCGTAAGGATTAAACTTCTCTACCCACTTAAACATCGCATGATCATGTTCATTCATCAGATGATCGTAGGCACCTTCCCGGTGCTGAGCGTAGAAGGAATGGTACCGCATAATGTAAAGTGCAGGCTCCGGCATATAATCCTTCATGGCGGTATACAAGTATTCATCATGCCCCCACGACATATGAACATTATCTAATCCGCAATTAGGCTCATAGACGCCGTACTTGGTATTATACCGCTCATCATCAATATCCGGATTGTTTTTAAAGAACTCAGGATACACAATTTTATCTGAAAATTGGCAACCTACCGGAAAGGTATCTCCTACTACCGCCCACTGCGGTTCGCCAAACAGACATAGAATTTTACCCAAATCATGCAGAAACCCGGTAAGCACAAACCAATCCGGATGGCCGTCGGCTCGGATAGCTTCGGAGGTTTGCAGCAGGTGCTGGGTCTGATCCAGGTCAATATCGGGATCAGAATCATCAATGAGCGTATTTAAGAATTCTACCGCTTCCCAGAGTGTCATTTTGCGCTTTTCCAGCTTTTTATACTCAGCTTCTTTAGCCAGCACAAAATCGTAAGACTGGTACGTATGGTTGAGACGGTAAAACTCCCGTACCGTATCCCGGCCCGGATTATCGTAATTACGAAATTCTTCTTTTTTCTTCTCTTCGGTTTCGGGATAACGCTCCCGTAAATCCTCTTCCCAAAGTTCTTCTATATCCAGGTTTTGTTTCATGTCTTTCATAATTATTCAATTGTTCGATGATTCAATTGTTCTATGGCTGAATTGAGATAATTGTTCATTGCACGGGGTGCCCCGCACATTGTGCACTGCTAACTGCTCATTGTCCTAACCAAATGTATAAAGCAATGATTAAGATGGTTAATACAATACTAAACGGTTTTGCGTACTTCCAGGGTTGTATGTCTAGAATAGTTTTATCTGATGACCAGGCAGGCCGGGTATTCGGATAAAAGTACGATACGCCAAACATCACCGCCATATTCAACAGAAACTCTATTCCCCAGATGTGCACAAAGTGAATATCTACCTGAAAGATAAACGTTGTCAGGATGTAAAACAACAAACCTACAAAAAGTGCTGCTTTCGCCCCAGCAGCGGAAATATGGGGAATGAACAACCCGGCAATCATAATGGAAGCAATCGGAATAAAAAAGATGCCATTCAACTGCTGCAATAACTGATATAAGCCTTCCGGAGCCCGCGCTACCAAGGGAGCCGCTACGATCGCTACCAGGGCTAATAGTGCCGAACATAATTTGCCTACCCTCACCAGTCGCCGGTCGGAAGCCGCAGTATCAATCAATCGTTGGTAAATACCCACACTAAAAATGGTAGCAGCGCTGTTCAGCACACTGTTGAAAGTACTAAGCACCGCCCCCATCACTACCGCCGCAAAAAACCCGACAAAGCCCAAGGGCAGCACTTTCTTAATGAGTTCGGGGTAGATAATATCTTGGTTTTCGTAAAAAGTATCCCCGAAGTAGTAGTAGGCAATCACTCCGGGCAGCACGATAATGAGCGGCACCAGCGTTTTCAACACGCCGGTATACAGCAACCCCTTCTGAGCCTCCTTCAGGTTCTTGGCCCCAAATGCTCGCTGAATGATGGTCTGGTTCATCCCCCAGAAGTACAGTTGGTTGATTACCAAACCCGTGAATAGCGTACTAAACGGCAGTACCGAGTCAGGCGCGCCGACCACGTTAAACTTCTCCGGACTATTTTCATAAACTCTTGACAAACCCGTAAAAACATTCCCGTCTCCAATATCAAGCAAAGCAAGTACCGGAACCGCCAGGCCACCGATGAATAACCCAATCCCGTTAATCGTGTCCGAATAGGCAACCGCTTTCAACCCGCCAAAGATGGCGTAAGCCGAGCCGATCAGCCCAATCACCACCACTGTAATCCAAAGCCCTTCGTTTTGGGATACGCCCAGCACACCCGATACATCAAAGATACTCTCCAGGTTAATAGCCCCGGTAAACAACACAATTGGCAGTAAAGTCACTACGAATGAGACCATCAGAAACAGGGCCACCAACGTGCGGGTCATACTATCGAAGCGCTCCTCCAGGTACTGAGGAATGGTGGTTAGCCCCATTTTCAGGTAGGTAGGAACAAAGTAGAGCGCTGCCACAATCAAGGCTAGGGCTGAGGTTACCTCCCAGGCAATGATAATAAAACCGTTTTTGTAGGCCGACCCATTGAGGCCAATCAGGTGCTCGGTAGAAATATTGGTTAACAGCATTGATCCGGCAATTACCACCCCGGTAAGACTGCGGCCACCCAGAAAGAAACCATCGCGGGAGGACAGGGGCTGTTTTCGCAGCATGTACCAGGAGTAAAAGGCGACAAAGGCGGTGAAGCCCAGAAAGGAGAGCAGGGTTTGCATGTTTGGTTGTTGTAGTAGACTTCGTAGTTGCGGGGAAATTACGCAAAAAACCAGAAATCCCGTATGGGTTCCTTATCCCACACGGCTAACTGTGTTCGGATATCGGGCAGTACCGTTGGCGAGGTAACAACTATCAGAATTTGCGGACGGTCCAATTTGGGAATCTCTTCGGAAGATTTCAGCTCAATTCCGTAGATGTTCCTTCCTATCTTTCGAGAGTTATTGCACACCCAATGAAAATGGTCCTTCTGCGTCAGCAGCAGTTTAGCCAGATCTTTTCCTTTCCGTCCGGCTCCCCAGAGTACCAGTGGGCGGCTTGTATCACGATCCACTTCATAGAAGTAACGAATCTTAAGATCGAAAAACCGATTATCCTGGTAGCTGCTGTCCGTCCGGGAGGTACGATCTTGACGATCACGGCAGTAATTTAGCACCTTACTTAGGCCTACTATCCGCAACTTTTGCCGGTAAAACCGGAAGCATAGATCGTAATCTTCGGGGTAAACCTCGGGCGTAAACCCTCCGGCAGCTTCAAAATCATCCCGATGCACTAGCCAGCACTGCGAGGGAATCACACATTCTCGGTAAACCTCCTCATAATAGGTTTGTTCTTTCGCAATCTGGTTCAACCAACGCTCATAGCGTCGGAAGCCACCCCCAACCTCACCGCTATCCACAAAGTACTTGGTACCACCAGCCACTACCGTTCCTTTACCGTGCTGCTGCCAGGTGCGGCACATTACCTCCAGCTTATCCGCTGGCATAATATCATCCGAATCCATGCGGGTAAGCAGTGTTCCACGAGCGTGGCGGTAGGAAGTCTGTAAGGCTGGAATCAGGCCTTCTCTATCCGTATTGAAAACTCGAATGCGGGAGTCTCGCTGGCTATACTCCTGCATAATCTCCAGTGAACGATCCGAGGACTCATTGTTCACCGCCACCAACTCCCAATCAGCATACGTTTGTGCCAGGATAGAGTCTAAACACTCGGGCAGATACTGCTCGGTGTCTCTCACGGACATGAGGATGGAAATATGAGTATTCAAGTGTTAGGGTGTTAGGGTGTTAGGGTGTTAGGGTGTTAGGGTGTTAAAGTTACCAAAACTAAGAACTCTATACGCTAAACTTGAAGCATCGTGCAATGGCCGCTATAATACTCTAACACCTAAACACTATAACACTAACGAAGATTGAATTTTCCCTCCAATTATTCTACTTTCACCGTCTAAACCTGAAACTATGAAAGTCGCTTACTACCTTCTTTTTGTTACCCTATTCGCCTGCCAGAATGCCGCTACTGATGAATCGAACGAATCAGTTGGTGATGACTACGGTGAATTTACGCTGCACAAAGGCACTAATATCTCGCACTGGCTATCGCAGAGCAGCCGGCGGGGGGCGGAACGACAAGCATTCTTTACGGAGGAAGATGTGGAGTATCTGGCTGGTCTGGGGTTCGACCATCTGCGTATCCCAATTGATGAAGAGCAAATGTTTGACGAAGCAGGCAATCCCGAACCTGAAGCCTTTGAGCTACTGACCAGCGCATTAGACTGGTGCCGCGAAGAAAACCTAAGGGCGATTGTGGATTTGCATATTCTGCGCTCCCACCACTTCAACGAGGACGAAAAGCCGCTCTGGACCGACCCCGCCGAGCAGGAAAGGTTTATGGATTTATGGCGAATATTATCCGATACGCTACGTCCCTATCCGAATGGCATGCTGGCCTACGAACTGATGAACGAGCCGGTAGCCGACGACGCCGAGAACTGGAATCAACTGGTAGCCCGAGCGGTAGCCGTTGTCCGCGAGCGAGAGCCGGAGCGGGTAATTGTGATCGGTAGCAACCGCTGGCAGAATACCGACACCTTTGATGTGCTCAAAGTGCCGGAGAACGACCCTAACATACTGCTCAGCTTTCACTTCTACAAACCCTTCCTGCTTACCCACTACCAGGCTAGCTGGACCGATATCGCCAACTACGAAGGCCCGGTGCACTATCCGGGAGAGATTGTGACCGAAGCGGAATTTGCCGAGTTGCCCAACACCCAGAAAGCCTACGTAGAAGAGCGGATGCAAACCTACCATCGCGATACGCTAGAGAAAATGATGGAGCTGCCTATGCAGGTGGCCCGGCAACTCAACCTGCCCCTCTACTGTGGCGAGTGGGGAGTCATCACCTCCGCTCCCCGGGAAGACCGGCTACGCTGGTACCGGGATATGGTCGACATCTTTGAAAAGAATGGTATCGCCTACGCCAACTGGGACTACAAAAGCGGAAGTTTCGGTCTGGTTACCGGCGAAGGTGAACCTAACGAAGAATTGGTGGAGATTGTATCAAATTAAAAAAACTAATTTCTTCACTCTCTGTTACCGCTCTTTCGGATATGTTATCATAAAGAGCAGAGAAAACGTACTAGGAGAATTGGGAAATTTATCCTCTGTTCGGAAATATGAACTTCATATATTCTATTACTTTTTCTCAAAAGAAGGAAACTGGATTGAATTAGGTGTGTTATCTGCTTTTTACACAATTCATTGGCCAGCATTTCAGCTTTTGATTTATGTCTGAAGGTAAGACTGTGTTGCCGAACTTAGACATAGATGTTACTACACACTATCCACGGCTAGTTTGTAGGTGGGGTCTTCCAGTACGTTTACTTCTATGATTTCCTCGGCGTTCTTGAGTAGCTTCCGGCAGTCGGGGCTAAGGTGTTTGAGGTGTACTTTTTTGCCCACTTTTAGGTAGCGTTCGGTCATCTTGTTCAGGGCTTCAATAGCCGACATATCCACCACCCGACTTTCTGCAAAATCAATCACAATCTCACTCGGATCGTTAAGGACATCAAACTTGGAATTAAAGGTGGTGACGGAGCCGAAAAAGAGCGGTCCGTAGATTTCGTAATGCTTCACGCCGTCTTCGTCAATCCGCTTGCGGGCCCGAATCCGTTTGGCGTTGTCCCAGGCAAAAACCAATGCCGAAATGATGACACCTACTATTACTGCCAGGGCCAGGTTGTGCAGAAATACCGTAACCAGAGTTACCAGTACCATCACCAGCACATCGCTCTTGGGCATGCGGTTCAAGGTACGAAGACTGGCCCACTCGAAGGTGCCGATCGCCACCATAATCATCAGGCCGGTAAGCGCGGCCATCGGCACCAGTTCAATCAAACTGGAACCAAACATAATGAAGCTCAGCAGCAACAGCGAAGCCACAATGCCGGAGAGGCGAGCCCGCGCTCCCGAAGAGATATTAATCAGACTTTGCCCAATCATGGCGCAGCCGCCCATACCGCTAAATAATCCGGAAAGGGTGTTGGCCAGCCCCTGAGCCACCGCCTCCCGGTTGCCCTGCCCCCGGGTTTCGGTAATCTCGTCAATAATATTGAGCGTAAGTAAACTCTCAATAAGTCCTACCGCGGCTACAATGGCCGCGTAAGGAAAGATGATTCGTAGCGTTTCCAGCGTGAAAGGTACTTCGGGAATGTGGAAGGGAGGAAACCCACCCGCAATGCCTCCGGGCCCCGCCATATCGCCTACGGAAGTAGTTTCAATGCCAAAAGCCACTACAATACCCCAGACCGCCAGGATAGCCGCCAGCGCTGCCGGAACTGCTTTGGTCAGTCTGGGCAATCCCCAGATAATCAGCATGGATAAAGCCACCAGGCCCCCGAACATGTAAAGATCAGATCCCGTTATCCAGTTACCGTTTCCATCCTGAAATTGTACCAGTTGGCTCATAAAAATAACAATAGCCAATCCGTTGACGAAGCCAAAGATGGCCGGATGGGGCACCAGCCGCATCAGTTTACCCAACCGAAGGAAGCCCGCGGCCATTTGCAGCAGCCCGGCCAGAATAACGCAGGCAAAGATATACTCCGGCCCGTGATCTTGCACCAGCGAAACGATCACCACCGCTACCGCTCCCGTAGCTCCCGAGATCATTCCGGGTCGCCCACCGAGCACGGAGGTAACTAATCCCATCACAAAGGCAGCGTATAAACCAGTGAGGGGAGATAAGCCGGCAATCAGGGCAAAGGCTACGGCCTCCGGTACTAGGGCCAGGGCCACCGTAAGGCCGGATAACACTTCCGTTTTATAGTCAACTTTCTGAGAAAGATCGAATAGATTCAAATACTTCTTCATAAATGCTTAAGCAATAGTTAATTCATTCCGGAAGGGTAGCCCTCTGGTCAGGAAATATGCTAAATTGTTGTTGGTTAAGATCCTCTTCCGAAAGGCAGAGGTAACAGTGTGAATAAATGTTGCTAAGGGACGCAGCCCCGTTTAAGGGCGCAAAGGTAACATTTATTAGCCGGTAATCTCCATAAATTGGGAAAAAGAAAAGTAAAGATTACCCTGTTTCTTATCTGTGTTTTTGTTACTATATGCCTCTGACATATGAACGCCTTTCTCTCCTATTATCTCGGGTTACTATGAAACAACTGGTAGAAAATAATTTGCGAGGAAAGAGAGTGTTGCTACTGTTCGTGCTAACCAATTTGGTTTACGCGCTCATGTTATCGGTGACGATCCCTCAGACCGTGGAATTCGCCGGAGGAATGAAACTGCTGGACATGATGCCCACTGGCTACGATAGCGAGTACGTCAATACCCTCTTTGCTGCCTTGGGAGAAGCCGGCCGGGAAACCTATCTGTACCGGCAAATTCCGGTAGACATGCTATATCCGCTGCTGTTCGCTGTAACCTATTGCTTGGTGATGGCCTATTTTCTTAAAAAGCTGGGAAAGCTGCATACTTCCTGGTTCTACCTCTGCCTATTACCTCTGCTGGCCGGATTAGCCGATTACCTGGAGAACGGGAGTATCGTAATCATGGTCAACAGCTACCCTGAAGTGTCTCCAACTTCCGTAGCTGCGGCCAATATTTTTACGCTAGTCAAGAGCGGAGCTACTTCGGTTTACTTCACTAGCCTTCTGGTAGTAATGGCAGTGTTCGGTATTCGTAAATTTACCTATCAGAAACCAACGATCAACCCGGCCTGATAATGCAGGAAGTCAACTGTTCGGAATGTAATACCTTAAGACTATAGTGCATGAAAGAACGGTTTTATAGCTTCCTGGCCAACTTCTCGGTGCTCACCGGCGAACAGAAACAGTTACTGGATGCAGTGCTGATTGAGAAGGCTATTCCCAAAAAGACTATTGTAATTGAAGAGGGTGCCGTGGCCGATAGCTTTTACTTTTTGGTAGAGGGGGCGTTCCGTTCGTATTTGCTCAAAGACGGCGAAGACGTGACCGATTACTTTTTCTTTGAAAACAGCTTTGCTTCCGACTACGCTTCCCTCTACGCTCAGAAGCCTTCTGTCTTTTATCTGGAAGCTCTGGAGAACTCCCAGGTAGTGCAAATCCGCCGAAAGGATTTACTTGCGCTGGCCCAGCAGGATCAGTTGTTTGCAGCCTTCGGAAGGGTGCAGGCCGAGATGGCGTTTGTGGAAATAGAGGAACGAATGCGGTTGCTGCACCACGAGTCGCTGGAAACCCGCTTTCGGTGGATGATGAATAAGTTTCCGCAGGTGTTTCAGCGGGTGCCGCAGTACCATATTGCTTCCTATCTGGGGGTAAAACCCGAAAGCCTCAGCCGCATCAAAAAGACCATCGGCACCTCAATCTGAACTTCTTAACCTAGGTCAATGACCGCCAGCTAGCCTCTGTTTACTTTTGTTCCGAACCAATTGATTAAAACTCGGAACACTATGAAAAACATGATGCACGCTACCCGCCCGGACAAAGACCAAGTGGTTGATATTCTGACCCGCTCCTTCGAGAATGATCCCCACATTCAGTGGTACGTCGGTTCGGGAAAAGGCCGGGCAAAGCGATTGAGGACGCTGATGGAGTTTGCCTTTGAGAAAGGAATGGCTGATCAGGAAGTGTATCTGACTGCTGATAAAAATGCGGTAGCAATCTGGCGCAACTCATCCAATAGTAAAATGACGCTACCCCTGTTACTGATGTATATTCGTTTTATTGGGGTGATGGGTATCCCTAAAGTACGGGCAATCACTCAACTAGAACAGGCCGTAACGAAACGCTACCCTAAAGATCAATCTTTTCTTTACCTGTGGCTGCTAGGGGTTGATCCCGACCATCAGGGCAAAGGACTAAGCTCCCAACTGCTGGATCCACAACTAACCGCGGCCGATGAAGCCCAACTACCGACTTATCTGGAAACTACTAATCCGGCAAACCTGAAGATTTACGCCCGCCGGGGATTTGAAATATACGACGAGATGCTGCTGGACGCTCAGGCGAACACTACCATTTACTTTATGCGAAGAGTAGTTCAGGCTCCGGTTCATGCCTAACATCAAACCTTTTTACCCTACTAACATATAGTAAGATGAATTACTACACTCGACTGATCTGCGGCCTGCTACTGCTCACGGTGCCTTCCATTCAATTTGGCGGCTACTTTCTGTTGAACGTCATTAGCGGCTACGAAGCCGAACTGGGGCTTACCAAATTTCAGGAAGCTATGTTCCGGGCGGGTCACGCCCACGCCGGAGTGCTGGTTATTTTAGCTCTGGTTGCTGTGTACCTGTCCGACTACGCCCGACTAAGCAACAGCCTGATGTGGGTAGTTCGGATTGGCTTTCCTCTGGCGGCCATCTTAATTAGCGGTGGTTTCTTCGCGGCGGCTATCGGCAGTGGTATCACCGAACCTACCGGCCTGATCGTGATTCTGTACGCGGGAGTGATCATACTGGCTGTCAGTCTGGTTACGCTGGGAGTAGGACTCGTCCGTAAGTTTCCGGAAAAGTAATTATCAGCTTATTAACCAAACCAAACAGTAACGATCTCTACAATGAATCATCGTAAAACGCAGATTTTTCAAACATGACGAGTACCGTCAATGCCGCGATGTGGGTTATCATTGCTATCTTTCTACTGCTGATTGTAGAATTCACCCTGTTCAATAGACGAAGAGAATTCCGGCTGGAAATTGCCGAAAACGAATAACGCGGTCTAGCTTTGTTTCGGGAAAATATCGTCGGGCACGATGGTCAGATTCTCGAGAACTTCAAACTCAGATTGATAAACTTCTGCATTTTGGTACTGATCACCGCTCGGCTGCGAATAAACTTCAACCTGCCGCTGGTTCAGGTTCACAATCCAGTAGATAGGAATGCCCGCGGCAGCGTACTGAGCGTACTTCCCGTTCCGGTCGTAAGCATAGGTAGCATCCGAAACTTCAATCAGCAAAGCCACATCGGCCGGTTGGATATGTTCCTCATTCAATAGTTCAGGACGGTAATGAGCAATGATTAAATCCGGTTGAGGCAGCGTATGCTCGGTTAATTGTAGCGGGTTTTGGGCATCCAGAATATACTGATCAAGTTGTAAATGCTGCTGAAAAAAGCGAATCAGTTTGCGGACACAAGCGGCGTGAGGTTGGTTAATGGGCGACATGTCAATAATTTCACCGTCGATAAGTTCAATACGCTGACCAGGGGGAAACACTCCACTTTCTTCCATAAGCAGCAGATCATCTACGCTAAATCGGTGACGGACGGGAACAGAAATCATACCCACTAAAACGAAAAAAAGGGGCGAAAGATGCCCCTTGGTACTTTACATTTCTTTAATGCGAATGTTACGCCATCGTACTTGCAATGGCTCTTCGGATCGGGTGGAGTGTACTTGCAGGGCAATAAAACCACTGGGGTCCATATCATCAACTACTTCTACCGCCTGTACGCCGTTTACGTAGGTGCGGATAGTATCGCCTATGGCTTCCACCCGGAACTTGTTCCAGTCGTCGCGCTTGAAGGCTTTCTGAGCGGCTTCATTTTCTGATAAATCTTGTAACCAACCCCGACGGGCTTCGTCGTAGATTCCACCACTGTAGGAGCGGGGAGAAGGGTCAATCTCAACCTGGTAGCCGTGCACCCGGCCTTTTTCGCGCTTACGCTCTACCATCTCACCCTCGCTATTTTGGGTCATAAATACGCTATCCGTTTCGTACTGATGACTACGGATTTGCACACCAGAGTTCAGTGCTGTATCGACTAGCACTTCGTATTCCAGAATAAAATCATCGTACATTTTTTCGGTAGCCAGAAAGCTGTTGGGCTCGCCTTCTTTGGTAGTACCAATCACTACTCCGTCTTTAATCTCGTAAGTAGCTTGACCGTTGAGTTGGGTCCAGCCTTCTTTGGTATCGCCTTTAATCATATTAACCCAACCCTCCTCGTCGGCGGAAGTGGTTTCGGCCGGAGTTTGTTCGGTTTCAGTCGCTTGCTCGGAAGCTCCACCGCAGGCGGCCAGGGTGAGTAATGCTAATCCGAAAAGGCTGGATAGCCAGTAGTTATTCATTTTCATAGAGTAGAAAGTTGTAGAAAAGTGTTAAAAATGTTTGTGCTAAAATTCAGACTTATTTATTGGAAAAGCAACTAGATTTCTGTTTGGGATTTATTCCACCTCCCATACGTAAGCGCCGGAGGCCACCTCATAAATGCCTCGATCTGCTTCATTACTACCCGGTTCACTGATTTCACCGTTAAGCCTGATTGTTTGTCCCTCCTGATAAGGTACGTACACCGTAGCCTTCGGACCCGGCGGAACGGTTACCCGCAGCGTTACTTTGCCACCAACTTTTTCCCAGGAAGAAGTAATTGTGCCGAACGGACTTTCTACGCTGCCGGCAGCCCAATCCAACTGGGGTAGCATATCCGGCCGGATGATGAAGTGCTCAAAGCCGGGCTGTTCATCATCAAGCTGAATGCCCGCGAATGCTTCATAGAACCACTCGTTCACCGTGCCGAACATAATATGGTTGAGCGACATGGAGCCATCCCAATCCTGCCACAGGGTGTTAGCCCCCTGGGTTAACCAGTAAGAAAAGCCAGGTATATCGGTTTGGGTAACCATCCGGTACAAAGTTTCGGAGTGGCCGTATTCCCGTAGTACATTAAATAGATATTTCAAACCTACTACGCCCACATCAAAGTGGTAATTGCGTTGCTTAATATCAGCAAGGAGATTATTCAAGACTAGTTCCTCTTTTCCTTCGGGCACTATATCATGATATAGTGCCAGGGCCAGCGAGGTTTGTCCGCCGTTACCATAACTTCCGGTGCTCGGATCAAAATATCGGTCGTTAAACGCTATCTTTGCTTTTTCAGAATACTCCTGATAATACTTTGAGTCTTCTTGATAGTCGAGAATATCAGCTATTTGGGAAAACAAGCTCGTCAAATCTACCAGGTAGCCCGAGGCCAATATATCGCCTTCGGTTTTGGTTTCTACCGGCTTATGATCGTCAATACCAAAATTCAGGGTATAGTTGTCAGCATTTCGTATCAGGTGATCGAGGTATTTTTTTATCGCTGAGTAGTAACGTTCCAGAATGGCCGGGTCGCCGGTGAAACGGTATAAATCCCAGGTGATCAGCACTAAAGCACCTTCCCACTGAGGGCCGTAGCCCAGCGGACGCAACTCAGGGTCTTTTCCGTGTTCGTAGCCCCAACCGCTACTAGGGATAATACCGGGCAAATCGCCATTATCCTGCTGTTCGTCCACAAAATCATCCAGCCACTTCAAGTATGAGCGCACCATATCGTAGGTAAACAGCCCGGTTTCGGATACCAGGTGGGCGTCACCCGTCCAGCCAATCTTCTCCCGATGGGGGCAATCGGTGGGTAGCCCGTGGTAATTGCCGATAAACGACCATTGCATATTTTGCTGAAGCTGATTTAAGGCCGGATCGGAACAAGCGAAGCTACCGGTTTTATCAAAGTCGGTGTGCAGTACCACGCCGGTGACCGTTTCGTTGGTGGGTGGGGCGGACAGTCCGCGTACTTCTACGTACTGAAAGCCGTGATACACAAAATTCGGCTCCCAAATCTCTACGCCTTCGCCCTTCAGAATATAGCGGTCGGTTTGGGCATCGCCACTTTTCAGGAAGCGTAGTATCTGTTTCTGTACTACCGTGCCCTCGGGAAATCGTTTCTCGCCCATTTTCATGCTTACTTCCGAGCCCCGCGGACCGGCTACCTTCAGGCGGGAGTAGCCGGCAATATTTTGTCCGAGGTCAAAGACCCAAACTCCTGGTTCTACTTCCTTCATCGAGACCGGGCGTATCTCCTGTTGGGCTTTGATGGGCGGAATCATTTGCGCTCTTAGTTGCCCCTCCGGTCCCGAGCTAGTTACTACGTTTTTCCAATCACTATCATCAAACCAGGGTTCGCTCCAGCCGGGCATTTCTAATCGGGCATCGTAGGTTTCGCCGTTGCGGATACCGTCGAAGCGGATCGGGCCTTCGTTCGTCGTTTTCCAGCTTTCGTCCGAAATCACTCGCTGAATACTCCCCGAATCATCAGTGATCTCCAATTGGCAAATAGCTTCGGGATAGCTCCGCCAGGGAGCCTGATTAAAGCCCCATACCGCGTTGGCAAAGTGATTGTACCAGCCGGTACCCAGCACTATACCTACGGTGTTTCCTCCCGGTTGGAGTAAATCAGTAATATCGTGAGTCAGGTATCGCACCGATCTATCGTAACGGGTTTTGACGGGATCTAGCAGATGGTCGCCTACTTTTTGACCGTTGATGTATAGCTCAAAGTAGCCCAAGCCGGTAACGTATGCTTTGGCCTGGGTAGGAAGTTGGTTCAAGCTAAAGGTTTTTCTAAAGTACGGGGCTGGTTTGCTTTCCCGTAGCGTATCGGTAAAAGCTGGGTGTTTGATCCACTTGGCTTGCCAGTCGGATGAATCCAGCAGCGCCAGCTCCCAGTGGGCGGGAGTACTCCAGGCTGATTCGGTTCCGTGGTTATCCCACACCTTCACTTTCCAGTAGCACTGCTGGCGGGAGCTGAGCGAAGCACCTTTGTAGGTTACATGCCGCGATTCTTCCGATGGTACGCGGCCGCTGTCCCACAAATCGCCCTCGTTATTCGCCAGGGTTTCGGGCGAGGAAGCTACCAGAATACGATAGGCGGTTTGTTCGGTAGCTGGAATGTAGGACTGTAATTTCCAGGCCAGGCGAGGCTCAGTGGCGTCAATACCTAACGGGTTTTCCAGGTACTCACAACGCAGACTTTCTACTGCCAGAGACTGAGCGAGGATGACGGGAGAGTTGAACCCAAGGAAGAAGAGTAGAAGAAAAATCCAGAACGAGCGATTTACTGAGAACATTTAGTAATTCAGGTAAGAAGTATTTTTCAATTTATTATTTTGCTGATCGTAAATTTACAAGAACCAACCTATTATCATGCATCGACTGCTCTTTCTCCTAATAATACCCACTATTTTTAGTTGCGCATCTTCATCGGAAGAAACATTGCCGCCACCTAATATCATCTGGATTAACGCTGAAGATATTGGCCCGGCCTTTGGTTGCTACGGTGACGAATACGCCACCACGCCCAATATCGATGAGATGGCCGAAAGCAGCATCCTGTATCGTCATGCCTATGCTTCAGCTCCCATTTGTGCTCCTTCCCGTTCCTGCCTCATTTCCGGGGTTTATGCTACTTCGTTAGGCACTCAGCACCTACGAATGGAAACGACCAAGCCGGATTTCATCGAAACCTTCCCCGAATATCTGCGCGATAGTGCTAACTATTATACGACTAACAACGGAAAAACCGATTTTAACTTTAGCCCGGAAGGAGTTTGGGACTATTGGGAAAAAGATGTAGCCCCCTGGCGCAATCGCCCGGAAGGCCGACCCTTTTTCAGCATGTTTACTATTGGTGAAACCCACGAGGGAAGAGGAAATATGATTGAACGCTACAATGAAGCAGTAACCCAATTACCCGAGAGCCTACTGCACGATCCGGCTAACGCCCCGGTACCCCCTTACTACCCCGACACACAGGAAACCCGTGAACTCTGGGCTCGCTACTACGATCTGATTACGGAATTTGACCGGCAGGTGGGTGAGATTCTGGATAGTTTGGAAGCGGACGGTCTAACCGAAAACACCATTGTTTTTGTCTTCGCTGATCATGGGTACGGACTGCCCCGTTACAAGCGCTGGTTATACAAAACCGGCTTACACGTTCCGCTGCTAGTGCGTATTCCCGAGCAGTATCAGCACCTGGCTTCGCAGGCCATGGGTACCGAAACCGAGGAGTTGGTTAGTTTTGTTGATTTTGCTCCTACTACGCTCAATCTGGCCGGAGTAGCTATTCCGGATCATATGCAGGGACAGGCTTTTTTGGGAGAGGAAGTGGCTGAGCCTCGAAATTATGTGTACGGAGCCCGCAGTCGGGCCGACGATATGTACGAGATGTCGCGGGCTATTCTGAACGATCGCTACATTTATATTCGTCACTATATGCCGTACCTTCCTTATATTCAGCCGGGGCGTATTTCGGGTGATCAGAAGGAAAGTTATCGGTTATTGCGGCAGTACAAAGAGGGTGGTACACTATCCGAAGAATCTAGGGAGATGTGGCAACCCAAACCGGCCGAGGAGTTGTACGATTTGCAGCAAGACCCGCAGGAGCTAACCAATTTGGCTGATGCGGCCGACTACCAGAGCATCAAACAGGATTTGCACAATCAGCTTAACGAGTGGATGGTAGAAAAAAAAGACATTGGCTTGCTCTACGAAACCGAGATGCTATTGCGGGCCGAAAATTCTTCTCCTTACGAAATTGCCCGCAATCCCGAAGACTTTGATGTTGAGCAAGTGTTAGAAGCAGCTGAAATGGTGGGTATGGCCAAACCACAAGAACTGGTTACTGCTTTGGAAAGCGCCGAAAGTGGAGTACGCTTTTGGGCGATGGTTGGTTTGCGAGATTTAGGAGAAGAAGCCAGTGCCTATCAGTCGCAGATAAAAACCGTGTTAGAAGATGAATCAGCTGCCGTGCAATTGATGGCTGCCGAAACGCTTTGTCTGCTGGGCGATTGCGAACCTACCTATCCGGTATACGAAAAGTGGCTGAGCGATGAAAGAAACTGGCTGGCATTGCAAGCTGCCCGTAGTCTCCAACTCATCGGTGAGAAGGCTTGCCCGTTGGCACCGCAGATGCAACAGAAAATTAAGAGTCTGATGAACCCTCCAGGAGAACAACGCAAGTACGTAGATTTCAATTACGCTTCTTTCACTGGTTGGGCGCTAGAGGAGGCTTTGGTGAATTGCGGGGCAGAAGTGCCTTGATTATTGGTTAAAAGTTAAAATGTTGAAGGTTACAGGTTTAAGGTTCTAATTCGAAAAACCTTAAACCTGTAACTTTTTAACTTTTCAACTTCCTAATTCTCAAAAATAATTACCTGTCCGTCGTTTTCGGAGCTTACGATGAATAAGTCTTTTCCGTTAGGACTATCTTTTGCAGGAACGAAAAGTAATCCTTCGGGAGCATCGCCCGTTTCCAGCACTTGTAAGAATACCGGAGAATACGGGTCGCTCACGTCGTATACTACAACCGCATCAACCCGTTCCAGTCCGATGAAGGCAATTTGATGACTATCTATTTTGCCGATAACTACGCCTTCCGGTTCCACACCTTTGGCATCACTACGTCCGTCGTCGTATAGTCCTTCGGCAATGATGATGTCTTCAACTTCATTTCCACTATCGTACACTTGCATGCCGGTACCGCCATCCCAAATGCTGAAGGAACGGGCACCGTAAGAATACAACTCTTCGTACTTACCATCGCCGTCGGCATCGCCCAGTGTGGTAGTAATCTCTAATCTTCCTAGGTTTTCTTCCATTTGCAAAGAAGCGGCATTAGGGAAAGCAGTTTCATCCAGCATCAGGTCTGCCACTCTTTCTTCTTCCGAAAAACCATCGTAGTCGCGGGCATCGCCTTCGTTGGCAGTGATTACGTAGTTCGTACCCATGGACTTATAGGCGGCAATAGCATCCGGCTGGTACATGCCTAAAGCCGGGCGAGGCGCTTGTTGAATGGTGCCATCCTCATCGCTGGCATCAATGGCGTTTTCTTCTAAGCTATAGTTTTTGAACCCAAGTGGAAAAATTCCGGTAATGGTTTTGCTAACGAGGTCAATACGGGCTAGTCCGTTGTTTTCCTGAAGCGATACCCAGGCTACCAGTGAGTTATCCGATACAGCGATATATTCCGGTTCGGTGTCCTGGGCAAGGGTGGCTCCTGGGCCGAATACGCGGTATCCGTCGTGTTCCAACGCTTCTTCGGCACTATTAAAGCCTTCAAAACCCAGGGTAGTTACTGCGAATGAGGGATGAATCTGGATAATAGATACTGAACCTTCAGGATCGTCGGTATAATCGTCGTTGGGTTCGCCTTCGTTGGCGACCAGCGCAAATCGGCCATTGGGGCTGAAGGTGACCATATCGGGTAAGGCACCAACACTGGCTACATTGACCTCAGACAGGTCTTCGGTATTGAAGAATACTACTGAACCCGGATGCGTAGCATTTTCAGCTTCTACCGCGGCAGCTAGTAGTCCTTTGCTGACAGCTACGCTATTGACCCCTCCGCCGTAAGGAGCAATGTCAATGCTGTTCACTAGCGTAGGGTTAGAAGGTTCAGATAGATCAACCACATCTATTGTAGACTCTTCAAAATTGTTTACTACGAATAATTGCATGGTTTTAGGATCGTAAGCAGAAATTTCAGCGGCCCCTTCCGGTTCATCAACTCCCGGCTCGAGGAAAATATTTCCAATCTTATCGAAATTGACTTCTTTCACACCATTGTCATCATCATGTCCGATGTCATCTAGTATTTCGTCAATAAGCTGCTTACAGGAAGAGAATGTCAGCGCTAAGATACAGAGTAGTATCCAAGTGTTTTTCATGGTTAGTTTACGTTAGGTTAGGGGTAAAACTTGGTGTTTTACAAAAATAACAGAGGAGATTAGTCGGACTAATCTTGATAACAATGGTAACAAAAAGATAACCTTTATAATATCTGCTTAACACCGAGGGTCATTGGCAACAAGAAATTGAATGGATCAACTGAAGATATTTCTATTTAGCTGATGATAAAGTGGGCTTGTCGGTATGTTTGTTGCATTTTAAAGACCAAGCAAACTAGTGTTTTGTCAAGGTTTAATCGACGGATTGGTGAGCGGTAGGCAGTTGGCAAGGCACTGACTGCTTCCTGCCAACTGCCAACAAAAGTATATCAACCTGTCAATTTATACTTGGTGCAGCACTAGATATGAGAGTACTGCTAGTGCATAGCAGCTTAGTTTTATCCGGTGGATGCGGTTCTTCAGTGCCGGTCACATTTTACGGGCAAAGCGTTGACGAATACGTAAGCAAACCTGGCAACAACTATGATTTGTTTCCGGCCGCTATTCAGCAACGGCGGCAGTTGGTTAGCATTGATGATGGTCCTACACCCTTTGGCTTAATACTATCAGATCATAATCTCTTCCTCTACTTTACCACTAAGCGAGTAGGCCAAGACAAATATCAGTACGGTGGTAAGGCAGCACAGAGTTTCTGGGGAGAGTATTCGTTTGATGAGGAAGGCTTTATCGAGATTTTGATGGTGAAAGGCAACGAAGAGCGTCTTTCGGGCAGTGCCGAAAAATTAGAGAGACTATTTGAGCGCACCGTGATTAATGCCAAAACCTACGATATTACCGGAAATACTTTGCGGTTGTATTCACCTGAAGATGTGCTAGAGTTTGTTGTACCTCCAGCAAGAATCTCTTTTTAATTTTCTTCTTGCCTATAGACTCCGTGATAAAAAAGCTCCCCACTCAGAGTTGATATCCAAGTGGGGAATGTAGCAAATGCTACTGAGGCATGATGGTGATTTTGATTACGTGTTCATTCGCTGGAATATGAAAATCGGGGTGGCGCTCAAATGCCGACCGAATCTTGTTAACTGAATCGTGCGGACCGACATCGGTAGTGCCTGCTTCTTGGGCTAATACCTGGTAAGGGCCGGTTCCAGGGGCAGTGTCTTCCTCGGTTCCTGCGTCGTACAGAGCCAAATACTCGGTAACATCGCCGTACATGGGCTCATCTCCATCAAACAGCGGTAGTCCTAGCCCATCAAAGCCGTAAAACCAGTCATTCGATTGCACAAACATCGTTTCAATTTGCAGGTAGTAGCCGGGTAGTGCTTCTACTTCAAACATGGCGGGCTCGCCCGGTAGGATTGGGCCATTAGGGCCTTCAATCACTCCGCTCATTCCAATCTGACGGGAATTGGCGAGTTGTTCAGCTTTTACCATTGGCAGACCATCCTCGGCAATCAGTTCAGTGCCTTCATCAGCTGGTTTTCCTTCGGCAAATACCATTCGGGCTCCAGCGGGGTTCTTATACAGCGCAAATACTCCCGGTGAGAGTGGAATCAGACCGTTGGCCCGGTCGGTATCCAAAGTGCCCGGTTCCGATAGATTCTCAATTTTTACCAGAAATTTAGTGGGTTCTTCCTGGTCGTGAATATCTTCCAGAATTTCGTGAAGAAGTTCGCGGCATCCAAAGGTGCTTCCGAGTAGCAGCGCGAGCCCTACTAGCTTGATAGTTCTGAATAGTACCATAACATTAACGGGGTTTAGGTGAAAGAAAAATATTTAAACCTAAAGTAGCCAGTCAGAAGATGAAGTACGTGTTAGTTAGCGGACATTTACCGTAAAACGGCTTCTTTCCTGGGGTGGAAAGTTTGACTGGGCTTTACATTTTGAATAGTAGAGAGTCAAGACGGGAAAACAAAAAAAGTGGGCCAATAAGGTCCACTTCTAATAAAATCTAGGGTACAGCAGTTTAGAGGTTAATCAGGGTTTGTTAGTTCAGCTTCATTCACCTCGACTGTCGATTGGTCGATCAATTCTTCCATTAAACCAAAGAAATCTTTTTTATAACGGCGGTATTCAGTTGCAAAAGCCGAGAGATGCCTGCTTAGGCCGCCAAATTTCTGTTGGTACTCATTTACATTAAGTGGGTGGGTTTCCTCTAATTGGTTGGCAAGATACTTGGCATGGCGGCGGGTTTGCTGTTTAAATTGATCCAGCAGTTCTCCATCGTAGTAAATAAGCAGGTTTTGAAAGTGACTAAGCCGCTGTTTTTGCTCTACTGACAGGCATTTTCCGGTGTAGGTGTCGAGCATTTTCTGGAAAAACTTCATTTCCTGTTTCCACAATGATACCTCCGACTGCCATTCCAGGCTGTTTTGGTACATCTCTTCGACGTTGCGTTCCAACGACATCTGCTGTGACTCTGACATGATCTGATCCATAAGCGTATAATTTATGTGAGAAAAAAGTTAAGGCAGGTAATAATAGATAGTCCGAAAAGGTATGCATGGACATTGCGGTTGGGACTCTGATAAATATAGTAGAAAAGCCGCAATGATAAAAGCGATACAGCTTCGAATGCATAGCTGTGAGTAGTATTTATCCCGCCAAAAACAGTAGTACTAAGCAGTACTAATTAGGCCTTTAGGGTGATATACGGAAAGTATAATTATCGATCAGGTTTATTCATATTTTTCTGAGGCTTTTCTACGGTGGCTTCTACCGTATCTTCGCTTTGGTCGTTCCAGATGTATCGATCAAACCACTCCCAATTGTGCCACATGGCTGCCAGTTGCTCGCGAGGTTTATCAATGCCATGTCCAAAACCTTTGTAAACAATCAGCTTGGTATCAACTCCTACATCCTGCAACCCTTGGTACAGTTTATAAGCATTAGGAATGGGCACACGCTTATCGTTTTCTCCGTGCTGAATTAGGGTCGGCGTGGTAGCATTCCGGATATTGGTCATGGGGGAGGTTTTTGCGTAAATATCCGGGTCCTCCCAAGGAGTAGCTTGCAGATACTGCCGGGTAAATGGATGAATATCGGTATTAACGTAGTAGGTAGTCCAGTCGGAGATGCCGGCCCCTACACTAATCGCTCGGAAGCGGTCAGTATTGGTAGTCAGAAAAGCTGAAATATAGCCTCCCTGGCTCCAACCCATTGCTCCCATGCGGGTGGTATCAATCAGGTTTTGTTCGGCCAGATAATCTACTCCCGACATCACATCCCACATATCGCCTACTCCTAGATTACGGACGTTCAGGGAACGAAACTCTTCGCCATAACCCGCTGAGCCTCGGTAGTTGGGCCGCAGTATTAATGCACCTCGCTCTAGCCATTGGTTTACTGGGTACACATAGGACAGTACTGGGGTAGGAGTATCGACGCCTGTGGGGCCACCATGAATGATAACCAACAAAGGGTACTGCTTAACTGGATCATAGTCAGCCGGCTTGTGCAAAATACCTTCAATCGTAGTACCATCTTGGCTATCCCATTGAATTACCTCACTGGTACCGAGTTTCCAGTTTTCAATCTGCTGGGTCATATTGGATACCGCAACAGGTTCCCACTGCCGGGTATTGGTTTTGTAGATTTCGGTAAGCTGCGTAGCCGAGCGGCCTTGTAGAGCCAGGTTTTCGCCGTTCTGAGAAAAGCTTAGGGCATAAACATTATCGGGGTTTTCTAGTACTGTTTTGGATTTTCCCGATTTGGGATCAATTTCGTAAACGTACTGCTGGGTGCGTTGGCGGGCCAGGGCATACATACCGTTAGGGTTCCAGTGCAGGTTGAATACCTCCTCATCAATGTCGGTAGCTAAGGGCTGGGGTTCACTCTGACCATCGGCTTTAATTTTTAGAATTTTTCCATTTGTGTAGAAGTTAGAAATGGTATCCCCACCGCTTGATTGGTAAGCGATCCATTCCCCATCCGGTGACCAGACCGGATTTCCATCGAACCCTGGAGTGCTCACCAAAGCTTGGGTCTTCTGGTCGCTGAGACGAATGGTGGCAATATCGGCGGAGAAGAACGATAGCAGTTGGGAAGTTTTCTGACGCTGAAAAGCAATCTGCTGGCCGTCAGGAGACCAGGAAAAACTGCTGACCGAGAAGCTATCGCCTTGGGTAAGTTGCACCGGTTGAGGAGACTTTATACAGTCTTCATTATCAGTAGAGTCATTAGCACAAGGCATTTCCTCCGGGCGCGGCCACATATCGGGTTCTACTGTGATCACCCAAAGGTGACGTTGATCGTATTCTTCATCCTCTACCGCAAATTCGCCAAAACGATCTTTTCGCTCCTTTTCTTCTTTTTTATTTTTTTCAGCTTTGGTAAAAGCTATACGCAATTCGGTAGGCGACCAGGCGAAGTCTTGAATACCGCCCTCTACCGAGGTAACTTGTTGGGCTTCACCACCAGCAGCTCGGATCATGTATACCTGGTTTTCCCCATCACGATCAGCCAAAAAAGCTAACCATTCGCTATTATGCGACCATTGGGGGTTGGTGCTACTTCCCTTTTTGGTGTAGGTCAGCTGAAAGGGCTCATACCCTTCTTTATATAGCCAAATTTCTTCGTCATACCGATTTTCTTTCCAGTCAGTGCTTCGTACCTGATAGGCCACCATGTTACCATCCGGGGAAATCTGGGGGTTATAAGCACTTCGTAGTGAAAGTACCTCCTCGAAACGTCGGGTAGCCTCCTTGGATTGTCCGAAAGAAAAAGTGAATACCAGGCTAATCAGAAAAAAAATAAGTGCAAAACTCCTCATAACCTATTGGATTAATGTAAAAAAGAAAACTATAAGTTGAGGACAAAGTCCGAAAAATCCAAATTGCGGTGAGGGTTAACGGCCTTCTAATATACTAAATTAATGAGCCTAAGAATCGAGAAAGAGAGAAAAAATGCTTTGTCCGGGCTTCCGTTTCTTACTCGGAAGCCCGGACAGACGTTCAATAATCAGACTAATACGCCTGGTAAAAACGATTGAGCCGGTCGGTCAGCTGGGCGTACAGCGGTTTGGTGAATTCCACAAACAGTTGCTGAGGCGGTGGCGGCGTAGCCGCTTGTAAATTGCATAAATCCAGTTGATGGTCATTCAGCGCCCGTTTATCACCCTGAAACCTGGCCCACTCAGCAAACCAGACGTGATCGCCCCGTAGTTCATCCCGCAACAGAGTTCGGTTATTTCCGTCTACAACTGCTATTCCCAGTATTCCACCGGAGTTAATTTCAATGCGGTGAGTAGTAAGCGTAGCGCTCACTTTACTGTAAACCGGCTTCTTTATAGTCTTTTTGTCATTGGCGAAGGCACTTTCGGCATCTCGGCTAAGGGCACGGCTTTTTTGAGACTGGTTTACTTCAACTTCTACCTCGCCCACTTTCACACTGTCTTCACTAGTAACGGTTTCTTCTTTCTGGAATGTATGGGTTTGCCCGACCACAAAATCCTCGAACCGCAGATGCATGACCTGATCCGGATATTCCAGTCTGCTACGTTTTGCTTCCTGAGGAGTGTAGAAGGCAATGAATTCATTTCGTCGTTCATAATCACGTAAGAAGTCAGCTACCTGCTTGTAGAAGAAATCTCCGCTCACCTGATAGTAGCGCGAAGGAACCGGCTGGGGTTCTACCACTACTTTCAGGGTTCCGGCCTCTCGGGCGTCCGCTAACTTACGTTTTATGTCCTTATAACCCGCCACGTAGCGGTCAGCTTGTTGAAAGTGACGATAGGCAATCCGGGCGTCTTCGATGGTATTCTCCTCTAAGGCCTGTTCGCCGGCCGTGTATTGTTCCTGAGCGGCCTTATTCTTCACCTGCCCGTACTGGCGGTGATACGATTGAGGATGAACAATCACTTTACGGGCCGCTGGGGAAGTCCGGATGGCATCATACATGTTATTTAATAGCTGATAATTATCCGCCGCCGCACTCCAGCGGAAAGCGACATTGGTTTTTTCGGCCTGATCAATATTTTCCAATAACTCCTCTACGGCTAATGGGTAAGCTTGACGTAAGGCAACCTTAGCTTTCTTGTTGCCGGGGCTTTTACGGAGCTTCTCGGTGGCTTTCAGCACCGCTTGGTAGTAATTTCCGTTCTCCAGCAGTTTTTTACTGGACGAACACTGTACCGATAGAAAAGCGACTATCAGAATAAATAAACTGCACTTAACTTTCATAGGTTTACTTCTTTCTTGAGTATACCTATACCAAAAGTGCGCCAAACCGAGCCTTTTCTAGCGCATTGTTTGTTTAGATGGCTCATCGGAAAAAGCCAGCAGAGCCGTTACCAAACGGTCTAAATCTTTAAGTTTGGTGTACACATGCGGAGTAATTCGTACTCCGTTCAGCGCCTCCCACTTCACGGGGGTAGCGTGAATGCGGTATTCTTTAAACAGCCGATTGTTAATTTCCGGAGCATCTATTCCCTGAATGCCTACATTGCACAGTGCGCCGGAAAATTCCGGTGAAAGGGGAGTATTGATCTGAATGTTGGGGTGATCTTTTACCCGGTCTACCCAGTAGCGTTTGAGGTAATGGAGTCGAGCCCGTTTGCGTTCGGCTCCAATGGCATTATGAAAATCAATAGCCTGGCCAATAGCCTGCTCGGGCGCAAACGAACGGGTGCCTAAGCTCTCAAATTTGCGAATATCGTCTCGTTTAGGCGCATGATCGGGAATTAGCGGCCAGAGGTCGGCAACATGTTCCTTTTTTACGTAAATCATGCCGGTACCAAACGGGGCACACAACCACTTATGCAGACTGGTGCCGTAGTAATCGCAACCTAGTTCGGGAAGGTTAGAATCAATGTGGGCGAAGGCGTGGGCGCCGTCTACTACTGACTTAATTCCCCTTTTGCGGGCTTCAGCACAGATTTTCTGAGGATGTACGATCTGCCCCGACCAATTAACCAGCTGGGTTATGTGCACTACTTTAGTGCGAGGACTTAGTGCTTCTATATAGCGGTTGGCAATCTCATCGTCATCCTCCATGCCAACGTCCAGCGTTATCCATTTAAGTTGGATACCATCGCGCTCAGCCCGTTGCTTGTAGGCGTTAATCATGTTTGGATAATCGTACTTGCTTAGTACTACTTCATCACCTTTCTGCAAATCCATACCGAAAATGATGGTGTCTAAGGCTTCGGTAGCGTTGCGGTTAACCGCCACTTCTTCGGGAGAGCAACCGGCCAGATCGGCCAGTTTCATCCGCAAAGATTCCCGGCCCTGATCCAGTATGCGCCACATATAGTAGGAAGGAGCCTCGTTGGAAAGGTGGTAGTAGCGATCAACCGCATCCTGCACTACCTTAGGCTGGGGGCTGACCCCACCGTTGTTCAGGTTGATGATATTGGGCGAAACCGTATAGGCCTGCTGTATTCCCCGCCACAGGTCTTCATCCTGCGCCGCTGCTTCCGGAGAGAGTTGATTTAGCTGAAGCAGTGATTCCGATAGTTTTTCAGCTCGTAGATGGGTGACCATTGGGCTTAGTGCTAGCGCACTACTTGCGCCCGCCAGTTTTTTTAGAAAAGATCGTCGGAGGTGAGTCATAAATTTATAGAGTTTTAGGTGTTAGAGTGTTTTGGTGTTCTTATGTTTTGGTGCTAAGGTGTTATAAAGCATTGGAAGCGAGGCACCTTAACACTTTAACACCATCGCACAATAACACTATCATCAGGTATACATCGCATCGGCTACTTCTTTGATAGCTAATACCATTTTTTCAGTATCTTCCCGAGATGGAGTGGTACTCCAACTGCCCATCTTGTGCGTACCGCCCACCACAATGCCGTCTTGGCGGTTAATAGTGTAGGCACCTTTGGTAGCAATCCGGTAATTCACCTCCTGCTGCGGAATTACGAATGCCAACTGTCCTGAGATAGGAGTAAGATGCGGATCATCCGTAATTTTCTTGGCGCCAATGCCAGTGCAATTGACGACACACTTTTCCGGTAGCGCATCAAAGTCTTCCAGTCGTTTAAATTCCTGAATTTTTACGGTTCCTCCAAACCGCAGGAAATCATTCGTGTACATTTTTAGCAGGGACGGTATGTTGAAAACCATGGTGGTACTACGGTATACTACCGGTGCTTTAAACGGATGCTCTTTATTGTCTAGTAATTTTGATTCGGGGAGCACGCGCATAAAAGCGTACTGATCATTGTGAGGAAGATCACCGTGGGGACGTAACTCCTGCCGAACATTATAGGAATCGGTCCAAACCACCTTATCGCCCAGGCCTAGTAAATTTTGAAAAGCCAGAAACGAGGTTTGGTGCATCTGTTTGAAGGTTTCCCGAAAATCATCGGTAATCTGATCGGATTCAATCAAACGGTGAGCGGGCGACCACGTACCCGTCGCTTTGCTGGAAGTAATATCGGGAGCCATCGCTTTGGTGTAGATAGTAACTTCGTAGCCTCTTCGTTGCAGCGTGCGGGCCATTGTAAGTCCAATTACGCCGCAGCCTACTACGGCTACTTTGCGAACAGAAGAGGGGGGAAGCGTAGGAGATTGTAAGGAGGCGGTTGCCAGCGAAATCTCTTTACCCCAGGAAGTATCTACCAAATCGGCGGCTACCGCAGCTGATCCCCAGGAAAGAGACCACCCGCTTCCTCCGTGTCCGTAGTTATGAATCAAGGTCGTACTTTCTAACTCTTCGGTTTCTATTCTGGGGCCAAGCGTTCGGTATGGACGCAACCCCACCGTTTCTTTCACTACGCGATCCAGGGAGATACGTAACTTGGGAAGGTAGCGGGAAGAGTAACGAATATTGATTTGTTTTTCGGCCAAACGTAGTGCTCGGGGAGTACAGGCTGCGGCACCGAGGGTAATGCCCGCAATTGCAGATTTACGAAGGAAAGATCGCCTATCAACCATGATTAAGTATTTAATTCTTTAATTTTTCAAAACTACCAAACAAATAATCATTAATGAAAAGAATTACTAATAATTTATTTGGCAATATACCGATAGGCGAAGTAGTAAATGAATGAATCCTTCTTTTTGGACTAAAAAATAATGCTTAGCTTCCGTGGCAACCTTTTACCGCTCAAAGATGACATTCATAAAACCTTTCGCAGCTTACCTGCTTCTACGCTTCATCACTTTTTCGTTTGCGGCAGCGCAATCACCTAATGTGCTATTCATTATATCCGACGATCTGAATACTCAGATTGGGCCCTATAATCGAATAGACCAACACACTCCCAATTTGAACCGATTGGCGCAGCAAGGGGTAAAATTCTCCCAGGCGTACTGCCAGTTTCCGCTTTGTGGGCCATCCCGGGCCTCCCTGATGAGCGGATTGTATCCGGAGACTAATGGAGTGCTGAATAATAATGATCAACCCGGCAGCTACCGGGTAGAAAATCCCAGATTGGCCCGTCATCCTTCAATGGCTGGTTTTTTTCGCGAGCAAGGATACTTTACCGCCCGGGTTTCCAAGATTTATCATATGGGCGTACCCGGTGGTATTGAACGGGGCGCCCCCGGAGGCGATGATCCTGATTCCTGGGACTATGCCTACAACGTGATGGGGCCGGAAACACTGAGCCAGGGAGAACTGGAACTGCTATCGCCCAAAAACCTGCATTACGGCGGAAATTTCGCTAAGATGGTACTGCCCGATACCTTAGATTATACCCAAACCGATTATCTGGCCGTAAGCCAGGCTATTGCTATTCTGGAAAGCCGGGCTAACCAGGTAGCCAAAGGAGCTACTAACAAAGTGAAACTGAAACCGGAGGAACCCTTTTTTCTGGCCGTAGGCCTGGTGCGCCCTCATGTGCCGCTAATTGCTCCCCAAAGCTGCTTTACCCCGTACCCGGCTGATGAAATGAAACTGCCCAAAGTAGCGGGGTTGGATCAGGTTCCCGAACGAGCATTGACGCGGCAGAACCATAAAGTGTGGGGCATGAGTGAGCAGCAGCAAAAAGAAACTATTTCGGCCTATCTGGCCAGTGTTCAGTTTATGGACGAGCAGGTGGGTCGGCTACTAACCGCGTTGGATCAACTGAACTTGCGGGAGAATACCATTGTGGTATTTGTTTCCGATCATGGCTATAATCTGGGAGAGCACGACTGCTGGTCGAAGATAAGTCTGTGGGAAGGAAGTGTTCGAGTGCCGATGATTATTTCCACACCCGGTAGCCGATTCCAGGGTAATTACGGCACTACTTCGGATGCAACCGTAGAACTAATTGATTTGTACCCCACCTTGAGCGAACTGTGCGGTTTGGCCGATCAGCAGCCGGAAATATTGCAGGGAAAAAGTTTGGTGGAGTGCTTGGTTGACAGCAAGCATCGGTTTGAGGATAGTTATGCCTACACCGTTTCCTACGGAGGAACCGCGGCAACTATCAAAGCTGACGACTGGCGCTATACGCTTTGGGGAGAAGCGCCCGACGGGAAAAACGAAGAGTTGTATAATCATGCGACCGATCCGGAAGAATTAACAAACCTGGCGAATGATTCTGATTCCCAGTCTAAGTTAACTCAGATGCGAAGCCGGTTGGAGGAAGCCCAACAGCAGGCCCAAACTGCATTACCCTAAAAGCTAGACTGCTTTCATTTTTTTCTATTTTGCTGAGGGAGAGCTACCTTAGAGGAAAAAATAGTTCGACCGTGAACGAATCGGAGCGATTGTACGCCTATTTGCAGGAGTTTTTATCTGAGCAGCGAATGCAGCGGTTTGAGGAAGTGCTACGCTGGCGAACCCAGCACTTCACGGTGGCGGTAGAGGATGTTTATCAGGAACATAATGCCAGCGCGATTGTCCGCAGCTGCGACTGTCTGGGCATTCAGGATTTGCATATTATGGAGCGGGGTAATGAGTTTAGAGTAGCCAAAGGCATGGCGAGAGGAGCTGAAAAGTGGGTAGACGTGCACTATTACCAGGAACCCCCGCACCAAAATAGCGCATTAGCCTGTTTGAAGGCTTTAAAACAGCAGGGGTACCAGATTGTAGCCACTTCTCCGAACTACGATCAATTCACTCCCGCTACCTTTGATATTACCCCGCGATCGGCCTTCTTTTTTGGTCACGAAAAGTACGGACTATCCGAAGAGGTCTCCGCCCAAGCCGACCACTTTATTAGCATCCCCGCCTACGGTTTCACCGAAAGCTATAATGTATCGGTCGCCACCGCCCTACTGCTGAACGAACTAGTCACCCGCCTCCATCAATCTTCCGACATCAACTGGCAATTAAACGATGAGGAGAAACTAGAAAAGCGAATAGACTGGGCTACAAAAAGCATTCTGAATGTAGAAAAAATTCTGGAACGCTATGAGTCTGATGAATGATAATTATGACAACGGAGTCTTCCAGACAAAAGAAATGAATATCTAAAAACGCACGAGTGCAGCGGTACAGTCAGAAGCATCAATGTTCGAGATGTCGGGCCGCCGTGGATACGGGCTGCGCTTCGTTACACTTCACCCGGAATAACAGCAAGGGGCGATCTACGTTTCACTTCGTCAGGAATGAGGGTGGAAGGGCTTGATCACTGCTGAACTTGTATCTCACCAAAATAATCTACAATTTCTCGTCAGCAATCCCCCCTAACCACCACCCGTATGAAAGCCTGGTACCTAATTCTAACTCTCACCAGCCTGCTAATAAGCCTTCATTGCCAAGCTACCTATCAGGTTACTATTGAACCGCAGGCAGGCGAAGCTTTTGCCCGGGCGGAATACACCCTCTGGATACCGGAAGGACTGGACCAGATTCAACGCATTATCTTGCACCAGCACGGCTGCGGTGATGCCGCCCAAACCGCCGGACAAACCGCCACCGACGATCTTCACTGGCGACTACTGGCCCAGAAAACCCAGTCGGCCCTGCTGGGCTCCAGTCTGTGGCCACAGGGCGAATGCCCCGACTGGTGCGATCCTGATAACGGTACTGAGCGGGCATTTCTGCAAGCGCTGGACGAGTTAGCCCAACTGAGCAGTCATCCCGAAGTAGCCACCGTTAACTGGGTAATTTGGGGACACTCGGGTGGGGGCTACTGGACTCAATCCATGCTCACTAAACACCCTGAGCGATTTGACGCAGCTATATTCCAATCCGCCGCCTTCCGGCTCCGGGAAAATCGGGATACCGCCCTGCAAAGTGTGCCATATTCTGTCGATGTTCCGATGCTAATTCACATCGGCCTTGAAGAAAAGGGCCACGAACGGTTTAATGCTTTGTACGAGGATGGCATAGCCACCTTTTCGCTGATGCGCAAGCAGAATGCCCCGGTAACCCTGATGATCGACCCCGCCTCCGGGCACGGAACGGGCAATACTCGCTACCTGACTATTCCCTGGATTGCAGCGGTGTTTAATGAGAAAGATAATACGGGAGTTACGCAGGAGTGTGAGCATAGCGAGCGGGGCAACTGGTTTCCTAATCAGATTGTGGCTGCTCAGGGAGAGGTGTTTGCCGCGATAGGCAATGTGCCTGATTTTACACCTCCCGAGCAGGCTCCGATAGATGTGAGAGCAACTACCACAGATACTGGCATTTTGTTGACCTGGAACGCCACTCCGGACTGGGAGAGCGGTATTAAAACCTTTCGGGTTTACCGCGACGGTGAATTACTTCCTCCTTACAGCACTCAGTGGCGTACGGAAGGCGAACTCACCGAGTTTTTCCGCCAACCCAACTACAGCGACACTCCCTTCCCACCCCTATCCAACATGGAATACACCGATGCTAGCGTACTGTCCGGAAAAAGTTACCACTATCAGGTTAGTCTGGTTAATTGGGCCGGATTGGAGTCTGATAAGAGTCGAGCAGTTCGTATTAAAGTACCTTAGCCGATTACTCCCCTTGCACTTCTGCGCGATGATATTGTGTGGCTTCGTACCACAAAGTACAGCTAAATCTGTGATGGCAGTCTTCGTAACTCGAACAAAATAATTGATAGACAAGCGTAACAAACAACAATCACGCGAGAGGGTGCTTAAAAATAAGATTGATCTGCGCTTGAATGATGTTAAACAGAAAAACCTTTAACTTTGAAGGATTAGTTATCGTTAAGGGAGGCGTAGTATGAGTTCTTGGGTAATTACTGACATACACGGTTGTGCAAAAACGTTTGAGGCCCTGCTGCACCGCATTGGCTTTAACCGTAGCGATACCCTGTACCTGTTGGGCGACTACGTAGATCGCGGGCCCGACAGCAAAGGGGTGCTGGACCTCGTGATGCAACTATCCCAATCGAAACACGAAATCCACTGCCTGCTGGGCAACCACGAAGTGATGATGCTGCAAGCCGTACACAACCCCGGAAGCCGGGAAGCCCGTCACTGGAAAAAATACGTAGGCGGAGCCGAAACCCTTCACAGTTTTGGTGCTGTAAAGCCTCACGAAATTGATGCTAGTTACATTCACTTTATTGAAAATATGCGTTACTACTTTGAAGTAGGACCGTATATACTGACCCACGCCGGACTTAACTTTGCAGTTTCCGATCCCCTTCTGGACCTAGACGCTATGCTGTGGATTCGAGGTGCTCAGAATATTAACCACGCCTGGCTCAACGGACGAAAGGTAGTGCACGGGCATACTCCCCGCCCCGTAACGATAGTACAACATAACGTAGACGAGATGGATCGCCATCCCATTGTAGATATTGACTGCGGTTGTGTTTACTCCCGCGACGATATGAATCATCTCTGCGCACTAGAGCTAAAATCACGGCAGCTCGTTTTTCAAAAGAACGTTGACTAAGAGTGCATCTAGTCTACTTGATCATTCGTAAATCAAAGTAGGGGCAGCTTATTCCGTATAAGAAAGGCTCCCGGGACTAAAGCCGGAAAGAACACCTGGAAATTGTAGCTGCTCATATAAAAATACCGCCTGAACGATGTCAAGACCTAAATCAAAACCCGAATTACTTGAACTAAGTCAGAAAAACTTTGAGAAGCTTAATGACTACGTAGACTCTTACTCAACCGAAGAAAGAAATGTCGAATTTCCGGTGGGAACCCTGAACCGGAATATCCGGGATGTGTTAGCCCACCTGCACCACTGGCACCTGATGTTAGTGGATTGGTATGAAGTAGGTATGCGAGGAGAAAAGCCGGACATACCTGCCAAAGGCCATACCTGGAAAACCGTGCCCGAACTCAATCGGGCGATACAGCAAAAATATCAGAATGTGCCCTTGCTTGAAGTGCGTCAGAAGCTAAATGAGTCGTTTGCTAAAGTGCGGAAAATTATTGAACAGCATTCGGACGAAGAGCTATTTGAAAAGAAGCGGTACCCGTGGACGGGCAGCACCTCGCTGGGTGCCTATTTAATCTCGGCCACCTCCAGTCACTACGACTGGGCGTATAAACTGATTAAGAAGGGCAAAAAATAATGCGTTGTTCATTAAAGAATATTACGGTTGATTTTGTAAGGGAATGAAAAAGGGCTATCCACCGT
>CAZKCO010000034.1:0-75083 GCA_964551335.1 uncultured Roseivirgaceae bacterium | reverse complement strand
CTTGATAGCAACGACTGCTTTCTTAGAATTTTACTACCACACAAACCTAAAGGCGGCGGCCGCTAGTGACCAAGGACTAATGACTGTTAACTGTGGACTGTGGACTGTGGACTGTGGACTGTGGACTAAAATCATTGATTTCTAAAGAAGTATTAAATTCAAGTCTGGTATCTTAGCATCTGGAGTGTCTAACAAACTATCTGATGAAAAAAACTGTATTTACTGCTATGGGAAGAGATGTACAAACGGTTCACGAAATGCGGCAGCTCGTATGAGACTACAAGCACTTAACACACTATTTGGTATCGCTCTTATCTACCTCAATGTATCCTGTGGCCAGAAAAAGGCAGTTGAAGTAAACCGACCGATTGATCCCTGGGTATTCCGTTCCGTACTAGACCAGCAGCCCCGGATGCTTACCCTGGCGTTAGACTCGGCCGGCTATGCGGCTTACGATCTTAGCAAAGGAACCCTGTACAAAGTGTGGAAAGGAGGAGTGACCATGGAAGGCGCTGCCTATACCGACAAAAAAAATATTCAGCCTACCACCTGGGGCATTACCTACCTTTCGGATAGTGCCCAGAACTTTCAATGGATTGCCCAGTACGACGGTAAGAATGAATTATTGCAAGTAGTAAATCGGGGCTATGTTATTAAAGATGATCAAATCCGTCTCAATTTTGCCCTGATCTTATCCTCCGGCGATACGGTACAGCTGACCGAGCAACCGGAGTTTGTTCGGGGCGAAGATGGAAAGCCCGGTTTCAGTAGAATCTTTACTACCTCTGGTATACCCGCCGGAACTACAGTTACTCTTCAGTCTAAGGATACCACGCTGAACTTGAAAGCTAATAGCCGAACGTACTGGACTACGTACTTTGACCGACTTCCTCCCCAGTCACCTCCGCAACTACTAGCTGGCTTTGACCATCGGGGCCGCTACTGGATGGAAAAGAGCGATTGTTTTACCTGCCACGAGCTTGACTACAATGCTATGGGCCCCGGATTACAGCAGATCGCTCAGCGCTACGAAAAGACTGATGAAACGATGGAGCAACTAACCCTAAAGGTCAAGAACGGCGGTAGCGGTAGCTGGGGCGAAAAGATGATGAATCCCCACCCTACCCTATCCGATGGGGTTATCAAAACCATGCTCAACTATATCTTCTCACTCAAGCCTACCGAAGAAGGAGCGATAAAATACCAGACTGTAGCCCAAACGGAAGAAGCTGAAGTAGAGAAAACCACCAAGCCTGGTTTCGGCGAACCCTTGATAGGAGTGCATCCCAGCTACGATCTTAGCCAGTTGCATCGTCAGGATTTTCAGCCACGGGTAGGGGGGCTGGCCTTTCTACCGGATGGCCGCTTGCTAGTTACTACCTGGGACACCGTAGGCGGAGTATACTTACTGGACGGAGTGGAGACCGGCGATAGCAGCCAGATTACCATTAAACGAATTGCCTCCGGCCTGGCCGAACCGCTGGGGATTGAAGTAGTGGGAGACGAAATTTTTGTGCTGCAAAAGCAGGAGCTTACCCAGTTGATTGACCTGGACGGTGACGAGATTATTGACGAGTACCGCGCCATCTGCAACAGTTGGGGCGTGACCGATGACTTTCACGAATTCGCCTTTGGTCTAGTTCATCAGGACGGTTGCTTTTACGTAACGCTCTCCATGGCCATGCGGCTTATTGCCGGCGAACAGCAGAAGTACGATCGGGGCCGCACCCTGAGAATCAGTCGGGATGGTAGCTACGAATGGGTCAACTACGGCTTACGAACCCCTAACGGCATTGGCTTGGGGCCGGAGAACGAACTTTTCGTCACCGACAATCAGGGGCAGTGGCTTCCGGCTAATAAGCTGCTTCAGGTGAAAGAAGGCGAGTACCACGGTATGGCCTGGGGCATCCTCGACTCCATGCCCCCTCCACCCACAGTAGCCCACCCCGCCGTTTACTTACCGGAAGATGAAATCGGCAACTCACCCTCCGAACCTATTCTCATGCGAGATGGCCCGTACAAAGGACAGCTACTGCACGGAGATGTTACCCACGGTGGCATTAAGCGGGATTTTCTGGAGAAGATCAACGGTGAGTATCAGGGAGCGGTATTCCGCTTCTCTCAGGGATTTGAGGCGGGGGTGAACCGCCTGGCCTGGGGCCCCGATGGGGCATTGTACGTAGGTGAAGTGGGCATGGTAGGCGGCTGGAGCTGGCAGGGCAAGCAGTTTGGTCTGGAACGTATGGAGTACAATGGCAAGACCACCTTTGAGATGGTGGCCATTCGGGCTAAACCTCAGGGCTTTGAAATTGAATTTACCGAACCCCTGGCAGCCGGAATAGAAATACGCCCCGCCGATTTTATCATACAGCAGTGGTGGTATCAGCCTACCGAAAACTACGGAGGGCCCAAAATGGATCTGGAAGCATTAAACATAGCCCGGATGAATCTCTCGGAAGACCGCACTCGTTTGTATCTGGAACTACCAAACCTGGTAGAAGAACGGGTGGTATACTTCCGCCTTCCCGAATATGTACAAAGTGACAGCGGAAAATCGCTCTGGTCGTCCGAAGCTTGGTACACCCTCAACCGGATTCCGACGGCCAACACGGTACTCAGTCATGCTTCACCGTAGAAACGATCCACTAAAGAGATGTTAGACTCGCTGCGGTGTTATCATATAATCCAACTTGAACTCTTAAGTGATACGGAACGCTGATGATCTATCGGCTATTGACTATTTTTCTTGAAATGGATAGCCAGACCGTTAGAAGCCAGCACTGATTGCTCAATCACATCGCCGCTGCTTACCGATTTACTCTCTATTTTTACGTGGGTTGGGCCGGGTGCTTCGGCATCGTCGTAGTAAAGGGTAGCTTCATACGACTGATTAGCTTCCAGAAAGGTGAGGGGAATACTAAAGTCGCGGGGCTGATCTCCGGTGAGGGCTCCCAGAAACCACTCTTCGCCCTGTCGGCGGGCAATTACCGCGTGTTCGCCCGGATAGCCCTGTAGTACCCGGGTATCGTCCCATACCGTGGGTAAAGCATCGAAGAAGGCCAGTTCCGGCACTTCCTGAATGAAACCTTCACTATTTCCAGCTCCACCCTTTCTACCCGGAGAGCTGGCCGGCCGGTCGTACCAGTACAGAAATTGCCAAGGACTGTAGATGCAGACCGCTTTGGCCAGTTGGGAGGCGTGAGAACCCATCGTTTCGGTTACCCGTGGGGCAAAGTAGCAGTTGGTATGATCGCCCGCTCCGGCAATCATCCGGGTGAAAATGGTATTTAGCACCATAGCATTGGGTGGTGATTCTTCGTCCCCCCGAATGCCCTCCTGAGTCATCAGATTAGGATAGGTGCGGGAATATCCCGTAGGCCGGTATTCATCGTGAATATCTACCATAAGCTGATGATCAGCCGCTTTCCGTACAGCTTCGTGCAGCCAGTCGGTCCATTCCTGAGGCCCCACATTTACAAAACCATACTTTAGCCCGGACACTCCCCAGGATTGAACCAGAGGTAGCACTTCGTCCAGTTGCTTCTCCAGCGCCCGGCGGTTAACGTACAAAATTACTCCTATCCCTTTACTTTTAGCGTAATCAATCACTTTCTGTAACTCTAATGGGCCGTCCGACCGTTTGGGGTCTACGGTGATAGTAGTGGCATCAGAGGCCTCGTCGTATTCGTTACCGTACCAGCCGGCGTCAAACTCAATAAACTGCAGGTTATGCTCAACCGCAAAATCCACGCAGGCCATTCCTCCCTCGGTGGTCAGCGTAACCTCCCGAATTACTTTTCCCGGCCGTATCCAGGAAGTGTCCTCAATTTTATTCGGTTCGTTAAGGTTCAACAGTAAGTAGTTGTTTTCCAGAATTTCTCCGGCACTACGTCCGGCCATCACCAACCGCCAGGGGATCTGCAAGTTCTGACTACTTTGCACTTCGCTGCTTAGATCAGCTACCAGCGTACCCGGCGTAGCGGTTTTGGGAAGCAACTTCATACGGGCGTAATCAACTAACCCCGCTTCGCCAATGGCGGCAAAAAGGGAATCGGAAAGCTGTACCAGCAGTGGGCGTTCTACGGCCATTGAATCGGAAAGTTGAGCGATCGGCATCTTGCGAATCTCACTCTGGGCGCGAAGGGAAGTCCAGGTGGTAGCCTCGGGAGGCAAGGCAAACTCGGTATGCTCCTGCTGAATCGTTACCTCTTCTTCCCCACTGGCAAGTTCATAGCGGAAGGCCACTCCTTCGTTATAAGCCCGAACTCGTAAGTTATACTCCAAATCATCTTCGGCCAGGGTCAACAGCAGCTCCCGGTATACCTCCGAATACTCGCTTCTCTCGCCGTAAACCGGCTGCCATTGACTGTCTACCTCCTGCGTTTGTTGCTTTATAATTTGAAATTGCTGGCCTAACCGGGTATTCTCTCCCAGCGTTAATCCCAAACCCGACTCACTTACTACTCTTTCTCCCTCAAACTCTACGGTAAAGTAGGCTGTTGACTCTTCATCGCCCGGATGTAAACCAAAAACGTAGGCTCCGTTTGGGCTAACTAGTTCTACTCCAGTTTCTTTCTGGGAGCAACCAGCGACAGAAATAAGATAGCCGACCCACAAAATGAACGATAAAAATGAGAGCAGCTTCGGAAATCGAATGGTCATTAAAGTAAAGTTTTAGGTTGTAAATACAGATGTCTGCTAAACAGAAACTACCGCTTTAATCACCCCCGAGCCAGGTTCTAGCCAGTGATTGAACTGATCAACCATTTCCTCGAACGTACTGCGATGGGTAATCCAGCGGTCAATATTGATACTTCCTTCTTCCATCATACGAATAATCTGCTGAAAGTCGGTCGGTAGTGCGTTGCGGCTGGCCATCAGGGTTAATTCTTTCTTGTGAAAGTAGGGGTCGTGAAACGAAAAGTCTCCCTGAAATAGTCCAATGAATACGATCTTTCCGGCGGGGGCGGCGTACTCCAGTGCCTTAGCCATAGAATGCGGGTTGCCGGTAGCATCCAGTACTACGGTAGGCAAATCCCTATCAAACTTAGCCCTTAACTCGGCCATCGTATCTTCCCGACCGGCCACTACCGTCGCCTGAATATCAACTGCCTGCTGGGCAAAACGAAGGCGGTCTTGGTTCACATCCATTACCACCGTTCTGGCTCCCTGGGCCCGGGCAAAAATTGCGGTGGCTAAACCAATTGGCCCGGCACCTACTACCAGTACCAGATCATCCGACTGAACGGCAGCCCGGTTCACAGCGTGGCAACCAATCCCCAAAGGTTCAATTACGGCCAGTTGCTCGTAGGTGAGCTTACCGGATGGGTGCAGGTAGCGAGCGGGAAGCACAAATTTTTCGCGCATGCCGCCATCTTCGTGTACCCCCAATACCGAGATATTTTCCCCGCAGTTGGTAAAACCTCGCCGCACCGCCTGATCCTGGCTGGAGTTTAGATAAGGCTCTACCGCACAGCGGTCGCCTACCGCTACATTGGTTACTTCTTCTCCTACTTCCAGCACCTCCACTCCCAACTCGTGCCCCAGTATGCGCGGATAGGTGAAAAAAGGTTGCCGGCCGCGATAGGCGTGAAAATCGGTACCACAAATTCCAATGCGGTGCACCTTCACTAGTGCCTCGTCGGCCTGCAGGCCTTCGTTCAGCGTGGTATCGGTATAAGAAAAGTTACCGGGGTCGTTTAGTACAATGGTTTTCATTTAGCTATTTCTTCATTTTTCGCTGATTAATATTTGTCCCGTTCAACGTACATTCCAAAGATTTCGGGATTCGCTGATCTGGTTGACGTATAGGATTTGGGAAGTGAGTTCGGTACGGTCAATACCGTTTACCTCGAGCAGTACCTCAAAGTAGGGCGGAATCGTTTCAAACTCTTGCTGCAATCGTTCTTCTAACTGTTGTAGTAAAACCGGGTCAGTAAGCATCTTTAAACTCTGGGAGGCACCGGTGTCCCACAATCCGCCGCACATCAGCACGGTATTGTTATTGGGCCCCGGAAATTTAGCAATAAATCCGTAGTCGGTATGGAAGGAATCCGGATCTCCCGAAGGGGCAAAGGTTTGAACGGCTTGCAGGCTGTCGACCTGAAACCGAAGGACATCCGAAGGGAGCAGATCGAAGCGGGAATTATCAAAGTAATTATTGAACAAACCGAACGTTTTCAGCATGCCCACCAGCACAATATTGTTATCCAGCAGATCCTTACTGCCAAACTTAGTCATATAGCGAATACTAAAACTCTTATGGCGAGAAAAGAAAATCTGGGTCAGGCTTTTAATCCACTCCGCACTGTTCCTAACTAAAAACGAGTACGAAAGCTGGCTAAGCTGCCGGGTTGAATCCCGGAATGCGCTAGCCATCTGCTCAAAGCTTTCCACTGAGTTCATATTATGAATCCGGATGGTGCGGTTAACTTCCTGCTCCTCGTCGTATTCAGAGTAGATAAAAAGATCACCCAGCACTACGTAGTAGGGGCGACTGCTACTCAGGAAATCCGCCCATATGCCCGATTCGGAAATTACCTGGTAAGACTTCTCAGTAGCGATCTGGGTACGCCACAGAAAAATATTCAGCAGTAGCGAACCTAACAGCACGGAGTACAGTATCCACCGCTTATTTCCGCTTACTGCGGTTTTGGAAGATGCTTTTTGTTCTTCCTGGTCTTCTGTTTTCTGTAATATCACTTCGTAGCTACCCTTAGGTACCGCAAGCCGCCACACATCCTGCTCGCCCTGGGTTTGGTAGTATTTATCAATTTTTTTCCGCAGATTGAACACGTATACCCTCACCAACGTGCTTTCGCTGGGGTCAAACGCGTGGTCGCCGAATATTTTCTCGGCAATGGTGGTTTCTTTAGGAATATCACCCGTCAGGGTTGACTCCACCAGAAAGTTCAACAGGTTAGCGTAGGTTTCCGACCGGCCAAATGCGGAGCTATCAATAATTTTTTGGGCCGTATCCCGGAAAAGCTGCTCATCCTGCATGATCGGTTGTTGGGGTGATCAACCGTTAAAGTATTAAAATAAGCCTATTATTAACAGTTAATAAAACGGTTTTTTTAACCTACCAACTGCCGTCAGAGTTTAGTATATTAGCGTAATCCTGTTTTCTGTAGTGGGTGAAAAGATAATTATGCTGTTACTCAAGTCGTTGATCCGTACTCCAAAATTGTTGCTTTCCGCCGGACTAGCCCTAGGCCTGCTCGCCCGTTGCGGCACTGATAAGCCCGCTGAAATAGTGGAAGCTGAGAGCCGACTGCCGGAGGTTATTGACTTTAACTTTCACGTAAAGCCTATCCTGTCTGACCGCTGCTACGCCTGCCACGGCCCCGATGAAGAAAAGCAGGAAGCCGATCTGCGACTGGATATTGCTGAGAACGCTTTTGCTGTACTAGCCTCCGGTGAAGGCCACGCTATTGTACCGGGTAAGCTCAATAAAAGTGAGGTCTACCACCGCATTGTCTCCGACGACCCGGAATACGTAATGCCTCCTCCCGAATCACATCTTAAACTCAGCGCCAAGGAAAAAGCCATTCTCGTTAAATGGATTGAGCAGGGAGCGGAATACAAACCCCACTGGGCCTTCATCAAGCCCGAAAAACCTGAGCCACCGGTTACCAAAAACAAAGACTGGTCGGTTTCGCCCATTGATGATTTTGTGCTGGACCGCCTGGAACGGGAGGGACTCGCACCCGCCCCGGAAGCCGATAAAGCAACGCTCATTCGGCGGGTGAGCTTTGACCTGACCGGATTGCCGCCTACGTTAGAGGAGATTGATCAATTTTTGGCCGATGACTCTCCCGATGCTTACGAGAAACTGGTGGATCGACTACTGGCTTCGGATGCCTACGGAGAGCGCATGGCGGCCAACTGGATGGACGTGGCCCGCTACGCCGACAGCGACGGCTACCTGGACGATAAACACCGGGATTTCTCACCCTGGCGCGACTGGGTGATTAATGCTTTCAACGAAAATATGCCTTACGACCAGTTTGCTACCTGGCAACTAGCCGGCGACCTGGTTCCCGAGCCTACGCAGGAAAGCGTACTGGCTACGGCCTTTAACCGGCTGCACAAAAAGAATTCGGAAGCGGGTATTGTGTTTGAAGAATACCGGCAGGAGTACGTGGCCGATCGGGTAAGCACCCTGGGACAAGCCTTCATGGGCCTCTCCCTGGAATGTGCCCGTTGCCACGACCATAAGTATGATCCTATCAGTCAGGCCGACTTCTACAAAGTATCCGGCTTCTTTAACAGTACCCGCGAGATTGGCACCCCGGTGTACGGTCCCGACCAAACCCCCGGCCCCTCATTACTACTTAGCAGTGAAGAGCAGGAGGATATTATCCGGTTTGTCAACCAAAAGATTGATGGGTTTGAAAATAAACTAAGCCAGCACCAGGCCGCTCCCGGCAAGCCGTACGACGACTGGAAGGCTAACAGCAATATCACCGAAGCTAAACTGAAGCAGCGCATTAAGCGGGATCTGGCGGCTCACTATCCGTTTGATCAGGTACAATCAACCGATGACGAATTCACATCGGCTAACCTGATCGATGGTCGTAAGTCGGCAACGCTGAAGGAGCCGATTATAAAAGCCGGTAAGAAGGGCAATGCTTTCTTCGTGAGCGATTATAACTCGGTGCAGTTAGGCGAGAAAGTGGGCTGGTACGAGCGCACCGAACCATTTTCGGTTTCGCTCTGGCTGTACCCCGATACGGTGTACGAAGAAGTGGGAGTGTTCTATCACTGCGAGGATTTACGGCTGGGATACAAGGGCTACTCGCTGCACCTGGCCGATAACCACCTACAATTTATTATGGCTCACTCCTGGCCCTACAACAGCATTCAGCTTACTACTGATGAGGCACTACCGACGAAGGAATGGGCGCAGGTAATCATCACCTACGACGGTTCCAGTCAGGCCGAAGGATTAAAACTATACGTAAATGGCCAGCCGGCGGAAGTAAGCGTCGACCACGACAATCTGTACAAAGGCATTCTGTACGAACCCAATATCCACACCTACGGTTTCAACGGGTTTACCTTAGGCCAACGGGTTCACATCATTCCGTTCAAAAATGGCGGAATTGATGAGATTAAAGTTTATAACCGGAACCTAACTGCTCTGGAAGTGCTTTACTCCCACAGTCCGGAAGAGGCAATGGCGCTGGTCAATCAGTCGCCGGATAACCGCGAACCACTACTCCGGGAATACTACCTGGCTCACTTTGATGCATCCGCCCGAGTCCTGCGAGACAGTCTGCACCAACGCCGGGTAGAACTTAATAACCTACTGAACGAAATTCCGGAAATTATGGTGATGGGCGACCAAGAAGAGCCCCGCCCAACCTATATTCTGGACCGGGGATTGTACGATGCCCGAACCCAGGAAGTACAGCCCGGCGTGCCGGAGTCGGTATTAGCCTACGATGAAAGCTTACCCCAAAACCGCTGGGGACTTACCCAGTGGCTCTTCGACGAAGAAAATCCGCTTACCAGCCGGGTATTTGTCAACCGTATCTGGCAGATGCACTTCGGAACCGGTTTAGTTGAAACCGCCGAGGACTTTGGCAACCAGGGCGCCCTCCCTTCGCATCCCGAGCTGCTGGACTGGCTGGCGGTCACCTTCCGGGAATCGGGTTGGGATATTAAAGCCCTGCATAAAGAAATAGTGATGTCGGCCACTTACCGCCAAAGCTCAGCCGTCACTCCCGCATTAGCAGAGAAAGATCCCGAAAATATTTTATTAGCCCGGGGACCACGGTTCCGACTTCCGGCTGAGATGATCCGCGATAACGCCTTGGCGATTAGCGGACTGCTGGTAGATTCGGTAGGTGGCCGTAGCGTGTACCCTTATCAGCCCGAGGGACTTTGGGATGAGTTGAGTAATAAATCCTGGCGCTATCAATATCTACAGGAACCCGGCGACGGGCTTTACCGGCGCAGCCTGTACACTATCTGGAAGAGAACCGCTCCGCCGCCCTCCATGTTAATCTTCGACGCTCCCGAACGGGGAGTATGTACGGTGCGCCGCCGCACTACCAGCACTCCGCTGCAGGCCCTGGTGCTACTAAACGATCCTCAGTTTCTGGAAGCTTCTCGCGTACTGGCCGAACGCCTGATTAAAGAAAACCAGCAGGATACCACCCAGCAGCTCGAGAAGGCCTTCCGGCTTATCACCGGCCGCAGTCCCGAAGAACCGGAAATCAGTATGCTGACTGAATTTTATGCCAAAGAAATTAAACGGTTTGAGGATGAGCCGCAGGATGCGTTTGCTTACCTAAGCATAGGCGAGGCTGAGCGAGACCAAGCCTTACCCGCCGTGCAGGTAGCGGCTCTGGCTACGGTTTCCAACGCCATTATGAACACTAACGAAGCGTATACCCGACAATAATTATGGAAGAGATAAATAGATTACGGTTACAGCAATCGCGAAGAGATTTTTTGAAGCAAAGCAGCCTGGGCTTTGGCGCCTTAGCACTGGGCAATCTACTAAACCCCGCCGAGGCACTGGCTAAGCCGACTGCTAACGGTGGAATCATTCCGGGTCCGCATTTCCCGGCCAAGGCTAAGCGGGTAATCTACCTGTTCCAGAGTGGTGGCCCCTCCCAGATAGAAACATTTGATTACAAACCGGCCCTCGCCAAGTGGCACGGCCAGGAAATTCCGGATTCGGTACGCGGAACCCAGCGTAACTCCGGTATGGTAACCGGACAATCTACTTTTCCGTTGGTGCAATCCATCTACGACTTCAAGCAGTACGGGCAGTCGGGCGCCTGGGTAAGCGAGTTGTTTCCGTACACCTCTCAGGTAGTTGACGATTTGTGTATCATTAAGTCTATGTATACCGAAGCCATCAATCATGAGCCAGCGGTGATGTTCGTGCAAACCGGTTCTCAACTCAGCGGACGCCCCAGCATTGGCTCCTGGCTCAGTTACGGCTTAGGTTCGGATAATGAAAATCTACCTCATTTTATCGTGCTTATCTCTAAGGGAGGTGGTGCCCAGCCCCTGAGTTCAGCCGCCTGGGGTAATGGCTTTCTGGCTTCTCACCATCAGGGAGTGCAGTTCCGCTCGGGTAAAGATCCGGTGCTCTACCTTAACAACCCTTACGGCGTGCATAAGGAAGATCGGAGGCGGGCGCTGAATTACATCAGGGAGATGAACGAGCATCAGTACGGTATCTGGGGCGACCCCGAAATCCATTCTAAAATCACTCAATACGAAATGGCCTACCGCATGCAAACCTCCGTGCCCGAAGCGGTAGATGTCGGCAACGAGCCGGATTACGTGTACGAACTGTACGGTGAAGATGCCCGCAAACCGGGTACCTACGCGGCTAACTGCCTGCTAGCCCGACGGCTGGCCGAGCGGGACGTGAAATTCATTCAGCTCTACCACATGGGCTGGGACCAGCACGGCGGTCTTCCGGCCGGAATCAAGCGGCAAGCTTTGAGTACCGATCAGGCTACCGCCGGTTTACTTCAGGACCTGAAGCAACGGGGACTGCTGGAAGACACATTGGTAGTTTGGGGCGGCGAGTTCGGCCGCACCAGCTTTTCGCAGGGAAGGCTCACCGCCGATAACTACGGGCGTGACCATCACCCTGGTTGCTTCACTATGTGGATGGCCGGTGGCGGCGTGAAGCCCGGCATGGTGTACGGCGAAACCGATGAATTCAGCTACAACGTAGCCAGCAACGGCGTACACGTCCACGATTTTCAGGCCACGCTGCTGCACCTGTTGGGCATTGACCACGAGCAACTTACCTTCAAGCATCAGGGCCGCCGCTACCGCCTCACCGACGTGCACGGCCACGTAGTGAAAGACATCCTGGCCTAACACGTGCAACTGCGCAGGTTTTCCTAAAAATATGGGTAGTTAAAAATGGAATTCCTGCGATCGGTAAGGAATAGCCAGCTTTTTAGCTTGCCCAGTAGACATGCTGACCGGAGGAGCTACTTAAAGCAAAATTTCTTAAGATCCGTCACTTACTCCCAGCAAGTGCTTCATTCAGCATCTGAATGAAGGTTAAAGCTCCTTGATTCGGATGTTTTTGAAGTAGACTTTCTGCCCTATCTGCTCTTCTTTCCAGGCCCCGTGCAACTGCATAGCGATAAAGCCTTTTTCGTGATGATCGTCGGTAGTGTTTACCGCCTCAACATCGTTGATCCAGGTTTTGAAGCTATTACCTTCGGCACGAATTCTAAAGTGATTCCATTCGCCGGGTTTAAAGGCTGCCTGAGCTTCATTTTGATCTACCAAGGGGGTTAACCACCCTCGGCCACCCTCTTCGTAGAAACCGCCGGTCCAGGCCCGGTCAGAGGGGTCAATCTCAACCTGATAGCCATAAACCCGGCCCGCTTCCCAGTCTCGGGTGCCCTCCTCAAGTTGGCCGTTGATATAGGAAGTAGTGGTATCCTGCTCATAGGTGTCACTGCGAATCTGTACGCCCGAATTAATCGCCGAATCAATTTTGAATTCAACTTCGAGAACAAAGTCATCGTATTCATTCTGGGTAGCTAGAAAGCAGTTGGGCAAGTCTTCTTCGGTCAACCCTACAATCATACCGTCTTCCACGTAGAAATTGGCATCGCCTCCGAGAACCTCCCAACCGGAAAGGTCGTTTCCGTTGAACAAAGATTGCCATTCGTCGGCAGGTGTGGCCGCGGGTTCTTCACTGGTAGCCTCTTCCGCGTTATTAGATGATGGGGCACACCCCCACGCGCTCACCATAGAGACAGTAATGATTCTAAATATTATATTTCTTAACATCAGTTTTGAGTTCAGATTTGAAGTTTTCAAGTGGGTTATCATCTGGTGGTAAATCAGACTGCTTTTGGCTCCCAACCTGGCTCATATTCCCTGCTCCAGATTTTCATGGCATCGCGGTCGTATACCTTTCCGGTGACGGTATCAACCTCCAGTGGCTTACCTACCCGGTAGGCAATGTTGATCAGGTGGGTGAGGTGTTGGCTGACTATCCCTTGGTCAATGGGCTGGTTTAGCTTTTCTTTTCCTCGAATAGTTTCGAAGAAATTGTTTACATGGCGAGTAGTCATATCACCACCTCCGCCGAGAGCCAGGCCAGACTCATTGCTCTCGCCTTCACTGCTTTGCAGTAGTTTACCCCCGCGGTCAAAAACCTGGTAGCCACTTCGATCAACGAATACGGAGCCTTCGGTTCCGTAAATAATGGTACCACGTCCTTTGCCGTAGGTTTCATAACCGTTGCGACTTTTACCGTCCCACTGGATTACTTTGTTGCCCGGAAAGATAAAAGTAGCTTCAATAGTATCGTACATGGTCCAGCCATCGTCTTGGAAATGCCTCTTGGCTCCCTCCACAAACACGTGTTGCGGATGGCCTACCTGCAACGCCCAGCGAGCCACGTCCAGCTCATGGGTACCATTGTTGCCCGATTCTGCCGTGCCGTAATCCCAACCGTACCAGTGCCAGTTGTAGTCCCAGGTATCGTGTTCGTAGGGCTTGCGGGGAGCGGGGCCCTGGAACAAATCCCAGTCTAGGCCGGCAGGTACATCTGCTTTTTGGGGCACTACTACTTCACCCCGGCCGTTGGAATAAAAGGCTTCGGCTTTGTAGACCTCACCGATTAGCCCATCGTGTATTTTTCCGATAATCTCTATGGATTCGGGCGACGAACGCTGTTGAGTACCCATCTGAATGACGCTACCATAATTTTTCTGGTACTCGACCAGCATTTCGCTCTCGCGAGGGTTGTGGCTCACTGGCTTTTCCAGGTACATATCTTTGCCCGCTTCCATCGCCATAAAGGCCATAGGTGCGTGCCAATGGTCGGGGGTGGCATTGAATATTGCGTCCACATCATTAGAAGCCAGTATCTTGCGGATATCTTTTTCAAGTTGGGGTTGGTAGTCCAGCTTTTCGCCAAATCTTTGCTGAGCTTTTTCCATTTGGCTTTGCATAACATCGCACAGATAGACGAGGCGAACATTGCTGTCTTTACTCGAAATAGGATCTACGTAACTTCCCAATCTTCGGCCTAAGCCGGCAATGGCTACATTGATACGGTCGTTAGCACCGATAATATTGCGATAATTCTTGGCAGAAAGTGAATTTAAAGAACTGCCCAGGGTGACCCCCATTGAACCTACGGCGGCTTTTTGTAAAAAATTTCTGCGGGATTGATTTTTCGTACTCATGTTTCTCGTCGGTAATTTTCTAGATGTTGGTTTTATCAATATCAAATATAACTAAAGTATTTTCAGCGATACCCAACTGCTCCAATAAATCTACCGGCCATATGTCACCAATCCACCACCGAACCATCGCGGGGATCGTAGGTTTCGGGGTTCTTCCAGTCGTGTCCGATCTTCTCGGCGAGCTGGTCTTCGTCCAGTTCAATGCCCAACCCTGGTGCGGTAGGCACCATCACGGTTCCGTCTTCTTGTAATTGGAAAGGTTCCTTCAGATAACCCTCTCCCAAACTGACTTGCTCTTGTACTAAGAAATTAGGAATACTGGCCGCCAAATGCAATCCGCAGGCTAGCGAGATAGGGCCCATCGGATTGTGCGGAGCTACTACGGCGTAGTAGGCTTCGGCCATTCCGGCGATCAACCGCCCCTCAGTGATACCCCCAGCATGGCAGAGGTCGGGTTGCAGGATGCTGGCCGCTCCCTTCTCCAGTATCTCTCTAAAGCCCCACTTGGTAAAAATCCGCTCACCGGTAGCTATCGGCAGATGCGTACTCCGGGCGATTTCGGCCATTACATCTACGTTCTGGCACTGCACCGGCTCTTCAATGAACATCGGCTGATAGGGCTCCAGCGCCTTAACGAGTACTTTGGCCGTTTGGGGCGAGATTTCTCCATGGAAGTCGATGCCGATATTCAACTCCGGCCCGGCGGCTTCCCGCAATGAAGCGAAGTTGTCTACGGCATAATCAATGAACTTAGGGGTTTCTACCGCCCGGGCAGGGTTTTCCATGGCTACCCCGGTTTTAATGGTATTAAACCCTAAACCGATCTGCTGTTTAATTTGCTCGGCATTGCTAGCCCGCCCGTAAACGGTGACCCGGTCACGGGTAGGACCACCGAGTAATTCGTGTACCGGTATCCCCAATAGCTTTCCCTTGATATCCCATAGGGCCTGGTCAATACCGCTGAGGGCACTGGTGAGGATGGGGCCACCCCGGTAGAAAGCGTGGCGGTAGATGGCCTGCCAGTGGTGCACCACCTGCCGGGGATCTTTGCCAATCAGGTAAGGTTCAATTTCCTGAATGGCCGTTTGAATGGTAAGGGCTCTACCTTCCAGCAGAGGTTCGCCCAAGCCGACCACCCCGGCATCGGTATGAATCTTCAGAAAGATCCAGCGGGGCTTTACCAAAAAGGTTTCCAGCCGAGTGATTTTGACTGACTCTCTGGTTCGCAAGGGCTGCACAGGAGCAGCGTAGGAGGATTGGGGTAACATCATCCCGACCCCCGCCACCCCCAACACGGATTGTATTGCGGAACGACGCGAGATGCCCTTTTTCTTGGTTGAATTAGTTTGGTGATTCTTGAAAGCCATACGTTAGGTTGTTGTATTTGATGAATTAATATCTAAAACAGGCATTAACTAGCCTCTCTATTCCAAGATACAATTTCTACCTTCGCTGCCGAAAAAACGGATGAATATTTGATGATTCCTCTACTAAAATTGGCTCTAATTCAATCTAATGTTTTCTGCATGGCAATTTCTTCGTTTTGAATACCTTCGGTGATGGTCAGAAACTGATTGGCCTCTACATTAGTGAGAGTTTGTATAGTTCCGGAAGCGGGCCAGCTAATTTGCAAGGTGTCAACCATACTGCTGCTTCCCAGTCCGATCTCCTGCCGCAATGTGTTGCCGCCAAAACTACCTCCCGAATTTACCTCCCGGAAAATAGCACGGGACTGCCCCTGCTCGGTAGTTACAATCCGGATGCGGGTACCAATGGCCATCCGGTTCGATTCGGTGCCTAGCAGTTGTAAGGTGATCCAGTGGTTAGCCTCCGCAATGTTGCTGTAGGGGTTTTCAAACAGGCTATTCTGATAAACATCGCCGTAGTTGGCCCCGCCCATGTTCACAAAAATATCCTGATCGCCGTCGTGGTCCAGGTCAGCAAAAGCCACGGCGTGCCCCTTTTGCAAATTGCCGAAGCCTCCGGCAGTAGTTACATTCTGAAACTTTTTACCCTGATCGTTCCGAAATACTAGGTTGGGGATAATGGAGCGAAAGTCGGGATCTCCGGTACCCAGAAACATATCCAGGTAGCCGTCATTATCCAGATCACCGAAGTTAGAACCCATAGTATGCATAATCTGGTACAAATTAGCTTCCCGGGTCACATCGGTAAAGGTGGGCCTTCCGGACTCACTCGGCCCATTATTGCGGTAGAGGTGGGGCATATCCGCTTCAAACGGTAAATCCAGATACTCAGCGGCTACCTGATGGGCGATGGAACCGGCCGAACCCCGGTTGTAGCCCGACACAAAAATATCCAGCCAGCCGTCGTTGTTGTAGTCCCAGAACCAGGCGGGGAAAGTATTGATGTCCTCCAGCAGCCCGGCTTCTTCGGTCACATCTTCAAAGCGGGGTAGTCCATCTTCGGTAGCTCCGGAATTTCTGAATAGAAAGTTTCGTCCTTCCAGTGTAGATACGTATATATCAGCCCAACCATCATTATCGTAGTCTCCAGCCACCACTCCCTTCACGTATTCGGTTACGTTGATGCCTGCCGCCTGAGATACTTCGGTAAACGTAACCGTATCTTTTATTCCTCCCTGATTTACGTATAGCTGAGTGGGAAACTTGTAAAATTTTCCCCGGGGGGTTTCATTACCGATCAGTAAATCAACCCAACCATCGTTGTTGAAATCACTCCAGACGGCGGTTTGGGTAGGCATAAACTCCAGCAGTCCCACTTCCCGGGTGACGTCAGTAAACGTAGGGATACCATCGGGATCGGGGCCGTTGTTTCGTAACAGTGAGTTAGGGTGGCGCCCGTGCTCTTCCAGCCAAGCACCACGTAGTACCAGCACGTCGGGCAGCCCATCGTTATTATAGTCAGCGTGCACCATATTCAGACCACTGACCAGCCCGGTCAGCCCGGCCTCCTTCGTTCGTTCGGTAAAACTCATCCCGTCGGTTCCGTCGTGCTGAAAGTACTGCATTTGGTCTTCCAGTCCCCAGGAGGTAACCATGATATCCAGGTAGCCATCCTGGTTAAAATCTTCAATTACGGTACCCCCGGACAAGGCACGGTTAGCCAGCCCTAGATGAGGCGCTACATCTTCGAATTTCTTCAGTGGATACTCCGAGGCAAATGCTTCAGAAGGAATAAGCCAATCTTCCGGTACCTGCTCAGGATATTTGCCCAAGGTCATGTAGGCGATGTTCAGCAGCCAACGAGCATCCAGCGCATCGGGGTTTCTTTGCAGAATACGGGTATACGCTTCAATCGCCCGCGATGAACCATCCGGTAGCTGATGGTAGCCTTCGGCCGCGATAGGAATGATACAGGAAGCCGAGGTATGGTTCATTACGCAGTTCTCCTGCTCCCCCTGCCGCAGGTAACTGATGGCAATCAGCGACTCCAGATCTTTTAGCCGAGCGTTTACCGCTTCGGGGTAATCGTCCTGGTACTCCAAAAGAACGGCGTATAAATCCTGAAAGGACGTTGCGGCTTCTTCCGACCGACCGGCATTCAGCAGTTCAATGGATTTTATGTAGTGGTAATCCAGTTTGTTTTCCCCGCCGAGAGCCTGTTGCCACAGACTGTCGTAGTGGGCTACGCGTAGCTCATGCATGTAGGGATGCCTAAACGTACGGTTTTGCTCGGCCACCTCCCGCAGCAAGTCAACCATGTAGGCCGAGGAGGTAGCCTCACGGTCCGATTCGGCACATCCACTCACGAAGATCAGCCCGACTAGTAACCCAATTAAAATCTTTTTCATACTGTAATTACCCACTGAAGGTCTCCTAATGTTACGTATTTTACGCTCAAGCTCCCAATCTCCGAAGAGGTGAACTTCAACTTTGAATCTACGCTCAGCTTATCAATTTTTGGCAGGGCTTAACCGTTCTACCTGATCCTGATCCTGAGCCGCTCGCTCCGCTGCCCCAATGGCCCGAAAGGCTTCCACCCGCTGACGATAGGCATCCAGATAATTGGAATCCAGCGCAATCGCCCGGTCAAAGTAGCGCACGCTCTCCCGCTCCGACTGCATCAGGTTTTTCTTGATATACCCCAGATAGTAGTAAGATTCTTTGTTGCGAATATTCAGTTGACGAGCCTGATCAAAATCATCGTACGCCCGCAGGTAACGCCCCATCTCCAGCCAGGCTTTCCCTCGCTCAAGGTACAAACTATCCGATAGCTGCTGGTCAAGTAACAAAGTGGTTTCGTAAACAACCTGATGGGCTGGTAGAATCTTAGCACTTAATTCTGCTTTCCGGTGAGTAGAATCTACGTCGATCACTCGCTGAAAATCATCGGCGGCGGATTGAAACGCGTGCTGTTGTAGCTGTATACTTCCCCGCTGGTAGTAAAAGTCTGGCCGTTCAGGGTTGATTTTAATGGCTCGGGTTAAAGAAGCAATCGCGCTGTCAATTTTGCCCTGCTCCCCAAGCACGATGCCCCGATGATAGTAAAAATCTTCTTCGGATAAATTCACTAATTCGTTCTCGGCTACTGAAGAAAGCAGAAAACTGCTGAGCTTATCGGCTACTAGCCGGTGGCCGGAAGCCGTCCAGTGATTATCATCCGCAATAAAGTGGTTCTGGATCACCTCCTCGGCAGGTAGCTCGTTAATAAAGACCGGATAGAGATTGATAAACCCAATATCATTTTCCCGAGCAAAGCTTCGCCAGTACTGGGTATGTCGATCTTCAGCTTCCCCTTTTTTTACCTGGGTACGCCAGGGATGTACCGTAATGGTCAGCGGAACCTGGTGTTGCTGACAAAGCGCTACCAGCTTTTGCATATAAACTGTCATCAACTCAATACCCTGCTTACCCCAGCGCTGATATAAACTTTCGTCTGAGTACCACTCCGAAATGGTGGTATGAAACTGAGGGTTGTTTAACAGCACATCGTTGTTAAAATGGGAGAAGAATGTGCGGTAGAGATCTACCGTGTTGTTACGGTCAATCAGGTTCTGGCTGATATTACGGTAAAATTTCTCCCGCTGTCGTTCCAGGTAGAGGCGCCGGGTGGCGTAGTAGATAAATGAGTGATTTTTCAGGGCATTTTTTATCCGCGGAAGCAACTGAGCAGTGGGCGAAGTGCTGGGTTCAAATTCCTGGTAGGCGTATTCATTCTGGATATCCGAGATGTCGATGAACACGTACATCTCATCAAAATCTAACCCAATTTCTTCCAACAGATACCGGGCTTTGTAGTAATACAACTTAGGACTGTAGCTTACAGCAGCGGCATTCAGCAGTTCGATTCGGCTGGTATCCAGTTTGGTTAGTAATTGCCCTGTAAAGCTCGCTTCAAACGGCACCCCTACTGCTTCGGTGTGGGAGTCGCCCATCAGCAGTACGCGGTACTTATCCGACGTTAGAGGGATTGACCGGACTTCTTCATCCCGGAAGCCCAACGAGTTGGTTGCGATAGGATAAGCAATTGGCCCCCAGTGGGTGGTCTGCGTTCGGTTGGGCAGTAACCCGTGGTGATAGTAAGGGTGAGCCGAGCGGAAGTCGTGATCGTTGGTAGGAATCAGTAACCTACCGGCAATACCATCGACCATTAGAATAATGATCAGCACTACCAGCACTAAGGTAGTTTTGGGATAGGTTTCGAATACGCTTTTTTGGGTGCGAGACACTACAGATCGTTCGGACGATAAAGTACACCATCGTAAGCACTGCCCATGTAGCTACCCCAGTTAATTCGCTCCACGGAAGCGTCAACTTCCTGCCTCAGCACCTTCATACCGTTGAAGGGGCGATAGTGAACAGTATCGGTGATGTAGGTATAAATTACGTCTATCTGCTGATCATTATCAAGGTCGCCTATCCAGGGAGTAGCCGCCGGATTCACTCCCCGGAAAGTGCCGAGTAGCCGGTAGGTTGCCGGTTCGGAAAAATCAAAGGCCAGTAGCTCATTGGTGATACCGTACAGGGAGTAGTAGTGATCCTGAGTCAAAGCCGGATCGTACCAATTGATACTCATGATAGCTTCGTCTCGTCCGTCTCCATCTAAATCGGCCGCTAGCGGACTACCGATTTGCAAGAACCCCAGTGAATCCAGATAGCTGATTTCACCCGTTTTACCGTCAACCATGATCTGAATGGACTGAGCCACTTCCGGAAAGATGCCCCGGCCCATATTGGCAAAAAAGTCGGGGGTGGCATCTCCGGTGAAGTTACCTATCGCCAACGATCCGTATACCTCGGTCCGTGGTATCTCCACCTGCCACAGCAAGCGATTAGTAGCCCCATCAAAGGCCAGCATTCTGCCGTCAACTGCATTGGCTACAATGTCCGCGATGCCATCCTCGCTAATATCAATAATTACCGGTGGGGCGATAAACCCCCGCTGTTCTCCCGAAGCCAACTCTACCGCTCCCGACAGGTCATTTTCCAGCAAATCAGCGAGCGGTACCCGGTACAGGTGGCCTCCGAAAGTCTCGCCTCCTGAGCCAAACACGATGGTTAGTTGATCGCTATTTTCCAGGGAGGCACATACCGGCGTCATATAGGTTTCGGCGCTGTCGGGCATAGCCGCCCGGGCAATCAGCTTGCCGGAAGCACCGCTTACCACCATCAGCCAACCGGACGGGCGATCCGGATCGTTATGGGGAATGGTAGCATCGCCCCCGTTCGACACCAGCAGATCAGCCGTACCGTCCGCGTCAACATCCGGAATGAGTTGGGGGCCGTAGAAATTCAGGAATACCGAGTCGGGAGAACTTGCAAAATCTGCTTCTGAATAGTAGCTCCATAGCCGGGAACCGGTTTTCCCATCCAGGGCCATTAGTTGCCCGGCTCGCCCGCTAATAACCACGTCGGGCACTTCATCCGCATTGATATTTAGAAAAGCCGGAGAACCTACCATCTGGTCGCGACCCGACACCCGCCACAGAATATTACCGTTTTTACCATCCAGGGCAATCACCGCCGAATCGGAACCCTGAAATTCATCGGCCCCGGCCCCCAGCACAATATCCAGTACGCCATCCTGGTTCAGATCTACCGGGCGAGGCGATGAAAACGAGCAGATAGCCGGCAAGTGTACCTGCCAGCGATCAAGCGGTTTATCCTTCTTCCAGTACACCGAAAGCAGCACCGCCAGCAGTACGATAAGTCCGATTCCGATCAGTTTCCCTTTCATATCCAATTATCTTTTCTCGACGGGAACGAACGCCCGCACTTCGGCTTCGCTCATATTCACGGCTAAGCTTTGCTTGCTCAAACTTACGTAGTCCTCAACGATGGTTGCTATTTCCTCCGGGCCAAATTCTTCTTCCACCTGCCCGGTTTTCTGGGCAATTAGTAGCTGTTGATAAGGGCGCATTACCTCCAGGTAACGATCAAACTGCATCATAAACTCCCGGTACTGAAAAGTATTTTTTTCGTAGTCGGGCAGTTCGGTGCAGCGTTGGTACAAATTATCCATTTTATCGAACTGTAGCAGCACCCGGTAGATGAGAAAAAGATGTTGCATCAGGGGCAACGTGGCTTCCGCCTGCGGTGGAACCGGTAGCCGGACCGATGAAAGATCGATACCTTCCCTAGCCGGTAAAATTTCTTTCTGCCAAAGCGTACTCAGTACTTCGTCGGCGATTAGTTGATTACTCGCCACGGTGGGGTGAACGTGATCGACTAACAAATCTTCTCCAATAACTCCCATTGCTGCTCTGCTAGTCAGCATCTGTTCAATATCCGCCAGCGGCACTCCATAGTCCTGACTTAGATTACGCAAAAGATGATTGAACTGGGGTAGCGCCCGGAAGGGATACGCATCGGCTTCCAGGCTGCTCAGGAGATGAGTACGGCTTAGTGCCGGCTTCGACAAATGTTCGTAAGATTTGCCGGTGAGGTACTGTAGTTCGGCGTGAGTATCGTCAATGTCTAGTGCTGACTGAAAATGAAGGAGAGCCGCCTCGTACCGCTGATTGTGGAACGCCCTAAAGCCCGGAGCAAACCGATGCTGCCACTGCTGTTGCCCGGCACTATCCAGTTCGGCCCGGTGCACCGAAGCGTGCGGACTCCAGTCCCGCACATTGACCGGCACCGTCAGCAGCATGATGGGTACAGAATTTTGTTGAGCGGAGTTTATCATCTCGGTCAGATTGTAACGATAATGATCAACTACTTGGTGGAATTGCTCTTCCGATACTTTCAGGGCGGAAGTATTGCCCAAAGCCACGTCAATCAGAAAGGTAGGGCGGTAGTTTTCTAGGTCAATTATCTGTTTATCCGGGCCGAAGTGCTGGTAGCCTTGGTGTACGGTACGCGCCAGCGCGGAGTAGCTCCAGGGCGCTTCCAGTGTGGGTTGGTAAAGAATTCGCTCGAGAAATTCATTGTTGCCGGTGTAGAGCAAAATCAGGTCGGGCTGGTAGTGGATGATCTCGTCGAAGATCGTTTTCACCCGGTAACTGGCGTAGGTTGAGGCTGCTACGTTAATTATTTCAAACTCTTTATCCGGGTATAATAGTTGTAGCTTTTTTGCCAGAAAGGCTGGATAGCTCTGAGCCGGGAGATGAGGCCATCCCAGAGCTGCCGAACCACCCAAACAAAAAACCCGGAAGGTATTTCCGGGCTTTACGGCCCGAAAGCGCAGGTCGGATAAAATATACGGATGGTAGTCCGTACGAACGTAGTAATCAATGCCCCCGAGGTTGTTAACCGTAAATACGTCGCGCATATTTTGGTAGGAGACAAAGGGCGAAGCTTCCCGCCCGTTGCCCAGCCGTTCCACCACTGCCTCCGTAACCCGGGCGCCCAACTCCAGCACTACCAATACCAACAGCGTGGTTAGCAGCGTGAAGATGATTTTCTTGGAGCGGGTTAATGGCTGATGCATGAGCAGAATTTAACTAACGTACCATCACTTCCCAAAATCGGGTTCGTTTGGAAGACCCAGCCGGTCCCAGTACCTCTAACGTGACATTGTAGTGCACCCCCGGCTCACGGTACTGATGAACGGGATGCTGCTCTTCGGAGGTGGTACCGTCGCCAAAGTCCCACTTCCACTGGGTTACTTCTCCTACGGTCTCATCCCGAAAAGCCACCAGCCGCCGATTGGCATCCACCACCTGAAAGGACCATTCGGCCCGCAGGTCGTCAACGAACTCCTTTTCCAGCGGCATCAGCCGGAAAGCGGGCAGGTAAGAGGCATCGTAAACCATCTTTACGTTGTGTGCGAGGTTGTAGTGCCCGTTTCTTTTTCCCCCATCAAAGTCCAGTACCGACCAGGAAAGGCCGATTTGCTGGTTTTCTTCTAATGCCGTAGGAACTGCATCTGCTACTCCCCGGTAGGGAGCATAATCGTAGGGGGTAACCCAAAATTCCAGCACCAACCGTCCGCTATCGCCCTGGGAGAAATTGTAATCGTAGGCGTAGTTAGACTGGGGAAACTCGGCTACCCAGGGCTGGCTACCCCACACCAGGCACCAGGCATTGTGCACTGGGGGAGTATAAATATGGTAGTTCTGGGCGTGAACGCCACTAAAAGAGAAGTGATTACTGATATGAGCTTCTCCGTTGCCCCACTGCCGAGCTTCGGGTACTAGCGGGTTGTAAATAAACGGGCCACCGGAAAGATCGCCGTCCACCACAATTTCAAAGATATCGTTCTGGTAGCCCTGGGGATTATAGCGCGCAAAATCCCAGAAATCATCGTAGGCTTCGTACAGAAAATACAGCCGCGATAATCCTTTCACCCAGCCTACTTTTACCCGTACATCCAAATCAGCCGGATCAGGTACTCCCTGTCCATCTTCGGTATCGTTGAGTAAGTCGGAACCGTAGATGTAGCGATCAGGTACCATAGCCCAGTCATCGGTTTTTCCGTCAATGCGGGGAATACGATCTCGCGGAAACTGGAAAATTTCAAACGATATGCTGTCGCGAACAGTGGTGTAGAAACTTCTTTTTTGCCCGAGACTATCTTCAGTAATTTGCGCTTTTGCTGCCGAGGCAACCCAGAGGAACAGTACGATCAGAAGTGCTTTGCTGTTTCTCATAACTGAAAGAGAGATCCTATAGTCAACCTCATTAAACTTATTTTCTTTAACGAAAGTGTTTTGCTATTCTCCGTTGGGTGCATCAGGGATACCGCCCAATCTTGTCAAAAGGAATGTACTGAAAATTCGGAATTTCCTCAAACACCCTGGCCTTAACGGGTAGCTGAAAATTTTCCTCTTTCCAATCGGCAAAACCAGGGTCTTGGCTGGTCACTAAGTTATTGCTCAGGATATGATTGACCTCTTGCCCCTCTTTTTGAGCCACAAATTCCTCACAATTTACCACCAGATTATTAAGTATTTTATTTATACCGGCTCCTTCCGACAAGCGATTTAACAATGGGTAGCGTGCCCGATAGAGAGGGGTATTAACGTCTACTTCCTCGTAAAGGCGAGTTTTCATATCGGCCGTCACCAGAAACTTATCCCAGCGATCCTGGCTCCAGGGCGTGAAACCAATAGCTAATTCGCAGTCCACGAAAACATTATTGATAATCAGGTTATCTTTTCCGCCGTGTACGAATACCCCACCCATTTTAGCTCTGGCCGGACGACCGGTTTTATAGATCACGTTGCCATAAATAATTTGTCCACTAGTGCCATCGTCTAAATAAATTCCATTAGATCCCGTTCCAGTTTCTACAGCTCCTACATTATGATGGATGTAATTGAACCGCACGATATTACCTTGCCCTGAGGGATTGCGTCCGGTATAAATAGCGCCCCAGTCATCAGCATCGGTCAGGCAATTATCCAATTCATTGTACTCGATCAACTGATTATTGCCACTGTATTTGATCCCGCCGAAGGGGTTATCGTGAATCAAATTATGGGCTACCCGATTGCCGCAACCCGATAGTTGAATATCAGCCTCATCGTGGAGGTGATTGTTTAGGGCGTAGTTACCGCCCGGAATCAGGTGTTTGCGATTTCCGCCCTGAAGATTAATTCCGCCTTCGCGAATCCTATATAATTCACAATTGACCACACCATTATTGCGGCTCGGTTGGAAAGCTGGTCTCTCCGATTGTTCGTAAGCCTGACCATCAAAATTTCGGGCTGAGGCATTGCCGGTGATCTTTATTCCGGTCAACCCAATGTTACGTACGGTACAACCGTCTATCAGATTATGGGCTCCGCCTTCGATCACAATACCATCACCTCTGGATACTTCCAGCACCATATCGCGAAATATCACATTAGAGGTATTTCTGAGGTGGATGATAGGCTCATCAATTAGAGAGACTACTGCTTGTCCCCGTTGAATATCCGAAGGAGGCCAGAAATAGAGGATACCAGTCTCGCGGTCAATATAATACTCTCCCGGTTGATCAATTTCCTCTAACAGATTAAACGCATAGTATACTCCCTTATCCTTTAACCCGTAATGGTGCGGTTGCTCAAATGTAATTTCTTTCTCTTCAATATTGATGTTAGCAACCTTAAGTGTCTGACTAGCCCATCGCTTATTCCAGTAGCCAAACATCCATAGGTCTTTAGCCTCAGTCCATCGGGCCGGGCGTTCGCCCAGGTAAAGAAAAGAGCCAGGTTGGTTGGATGTGTCATTGAGGTAGGGAGCATACTCGGGAGGAGGATTATTGGGGTCAACGGGTACCCCACCGGGAGCAATTGTCATATTGCGGTAGCGCGGAATAGAACCCACTTCGGTTACTTCGTCATATTCTACATAACCATCATTAGGCCATCGGGCTACTGTCATGAGTGTTTCGTTATAAAACAACTCCATCGGGTAGGGCTTAATCGGGATATTCATGCCCCGACTGAAGATCATTCCAAAATCAGTGATACCGAGGGCCTTCAAATCAGCCTGTAATACATGGGAGCGGGCAGCCTTGGTCATACGCTCCAGTATTGATGGGTTCTGTACCGGTTGAAAGGCCGAAGGAGGAACCTCGGTTCCTCCTCGTAAAATCACTTTCTCGCCCGGATAGGCGCTGTATACTACCGGTGCGCCGGGTAAGCCAGCGTCTCGCTCATCGGCTACGAAAGAGCTGTCTATTGGGTAAATACCTTCCCTGAGCCACACAATCGTAGTATCAACTAAGTGCCCTTGCCGATGCTTTACTTGCCTAACTGCATCTCGACCCTGTTCTAATGAGGCAAAAGGAGCTGATTGACCTCCGTAGGCTTCATCGCTACCGGTGGGAGCAATAAAAAATTGAGTGGATTGGCCAATAGAAGAGGTTGCTACGCTAACGAATAAGAAAGCCAAAGCAGAGGGTATCCAAATATTCCGCGGGAACATAAATCAAGTAAATAAAAAACATTGCCTTGCCGAGGCAAGACAATGTTATCAAAATAGAAAAAACTCAATCTACTGGTACGCCGGATGCTGCTCCATGAGCGGATTGGTATCCAGTTCGGTTTGGGGGATGGGTAGACGCTCGTGCCGACCTTCTACAAAACCGTTGGTTTCTCCTAGTACTTCCGGAGCTATTCCCCAACGAATCAAGTCCCAGGTACGATGAGCTTCTAAGAACAATTCTATGCGCCGTTCTTGTACGATAGCGTCGAAGAACTCTTGCTGCGATAAGCCCGCGGGCAGATCAGCTAATCCCGCCCGGTTCCGTACGGCGTTTATTGCCTCATAAGCTTCAGCGGTTGGTCCGCCATTCACCTCATTGAGGGTTTCGGCGTACATCAGTAGCACATCGGCGTAGCGGATAATATGAAAGTTGATTTCTGAGTCGGCGGCTTGCTGCTCTAGTTGCTTTTGGAATACGTACTTTCTTAGCCCGTACGGAGTCGCTCCCCGGCTAGCGTCGTAGGGAACACCAAAGAAGTCGCCTCCATCCTCCACGATGATAAAATCTTCGCGTACGTCACCTTCTTCAAAGGCATTGACAAATTCTTCATTCGGCTGAAACCCACCCCCAAAGCCGAAGTTAATGGCATCGGGCTGGGTACTGGCGTTCCACCCGCTCATCCAGCTACCTTCGTTGGAGTTGGCCCAACCTCCGCCGCCCACGGCGTGCTGTACCTCAAAAACTGACTCAGGAGTGTTGTCTCCCCCGGCTAAAAATTGTGGGGCGTATTCCTCATCCAGCATATACTCCCCAGACGAGATCACCGTCTCGAAGAGTTGAGCAGCTTCGGCAAAATTATCCTGGTACAATTCCACCTTGCCCAGCATGGCGTTAGCCGCCCCTTTGGTAGCCCGTCCTAAATCGGCCGGATCCTGCGCCGAGCGCTCGGGTAGCACCTGGGCTGCTTCGCTTAGGTCTTGCCGTACTAGGTCCAGCACTTCCGATTTGGGTGACTTAGCCATCTCCAGATTTTCCAGGCTAGTGGGCTCGAGCCGGATTGGGACATCTTCGAAGAACGTAGCTAAGGTAAAGTAATAGAACCCGCGCAGAAACTTAGCCTCGCCCAGCAAACGGGTCTTTAGGTCTTCGTCCATTTCTATGGAGGGAACCCGTTCCAATACGATATTGGCTCGATTGATACCAATGTACAAGTTCTCCCACATACTCAAGAGACGACCATTGGTAGCCTGATAACTAGAGGGGAATTGGGTGGGGCGGGGAATGATTCCGAGATCGTCATTATAACGATTCCCGATCACACTGATTTCAAATTTCCACAGCCGGTCGTACTGCATTACATCGTAAATAGCGTTAGTGGCCGCAATAGCATCACTTTCGGTTTGATAGAAGGTGACGTCGGAGGCTTCGTTCAGCGGCGCTCTTTCCAGAAAGCTATCATTGCAGGAAATATACGTTACTAGCGAAACCGGGACGATCAGAAGTATAATTAGTAATTTTTTCATAGTTATTAAGTATTACTGAGCTTGCTGTTCTTTGACATTTAAAGGCTGAGGTTGACCCCGAACAAAATGGTGGTGGTTTGGGGGGTGGTAGTCAGATTGAACTTACCAAAACCGGAGCCTTCCCGACCCAATTCAGGGTCATTCACAAAATTATACTCGGGGCGATCCCAAAGCGTAATCAGATTCTTAGAGCTCACGTAAAAACGAAGCCGACTGATGCCGATACGGTCGGTAAGGCTGGCAGGTATGGTATAGCCTAGCTGTAGGTTCTTCACCCGCATGTACGACCCATCGAACACCATATAATCGGCGGCCCGTCCGTCGCGGCCACCACTGGCATTCTGAAAACCACCTACTCCCCATAAGACCGGGTCGTTAGTACTACCGTCGCCATCCCAGCGATCTAGGTTGTAGCGAAGCAGACCACCGGGCTGAATGGCAAAGTTATCATTGTTGGCAATCAGTAACTCATTACCCAGCGTTCCCTGTAAGAAGAGGGATAGGTCGAAGTTGGCGTATTGAGCGGAGAAGTTGAGGCCGTAAGATAGATCCGGGTAGGGCGATCCTATAATGGTACGATCCTCATCGGTAATGAGCCCATCTCCGTTAATATCTTTAAAACGCACGGCACCGGGCACTGCCCCCGGATCGTACTCTCGTTCCGGATTTAAGGCATTCACTGCATCTAATTCCGACTGATTCTGGTACAGGCCATCCGCTACATAACCGAAGAAAGCGAATACCTCAGTCCCAACATCCGCTACCTGGTCGCCATTATTAGCCCCGGTAATAATTCGCTCTCCTTGACCAAGAGCGGTGACTTCGTTCTGTACACTCGAAAGATTGAGCGTAGCATCCCAGGTAAAACTTCCGTCGTAGTCGCGATACGTAAGCGCCATTTCCCAACCTCGGTTCTCTACGCTACCAGCGTTAACAAAAGGTGCTTGGCTGTATCCACTAGACAGTGGAATCGGAACTTGTAGCAGCATATCGTCAGTCGTCTTCACAAAGTAATCCAGGGTAAGTAGTACGCTATTTTCAAACATGCCCATATCAACTCCTACGTCCACTTGCGTGGTCTCTTCCCACTTAATATCGGAATTAGCTAGTTGTAGCGGCGCGGCACCGGGAAGGATATTTTGACTTTCTCCAAAGGTGTAGCGTTGAGAAAGGTTAACGGCGGCGGCAAAAGCGTACAATCCAATCTGGTCGTTACCCAGTTGTCCCCAACTACCTCTTAGCTTCAGGTCGCTGATGAATGGAACCGAGAAGAAGCTCTCTTCGGAAAGGCGCCATCCGGCCGAGAACGACGGGAAATATCCCCAGCGGTTGCCTTCCCCGAAGCGGGAAGAACCGTCAGCTCGAATATTAGCTTGTAAGAGGTACTTACTATCGTAGTCGTAGGTAAGTCGTCCGATAATGGAGTTGAGCGACCAGTCAGTAATTCCACCGCTTCCAGTTAAAGTTTCTGGATTTCCCCCGTTGATTACCACCACGGATTCGTCTAAGAAGTCATTGATGCTGGCATTGAGGTTTTCAAAGCGGTTTTCCTGGGCGGTATATCCGGCCAATGCCGACAGATTGTGAGCGCCAAAACTTTTGGTGTACGTTAAAATATTATCCCACTGCCAGTTAGTGGTGGTATTGGTACCACGGCTTAGGATCGTAGCGTTCCCAGCTCCCCCAGCGTTCACCAACTGAGGCCGCCAGTCGGTTTGGTCGTTATACCCGAAGAAACCACTTACGGTAGAACGAAAGGTAAGCCCTTCTACCAATTCAATCTCAGCATAAATATTCCCGAGTGCGCTCCACTGTTTTTGTTGATTATCCCACTCTTCCACAAACTGGTTAGGGCTGAAAGTGGAGAAATTGAAGGGCTCACCGGGCCGGGTAGGGCCATTCCAGGAACCGTCGGGAAATCTTTCCGGCGCGATGGTGGGTTTCATCCTCCATCCCGCTTCAAATACTGAGTTGAAGCCCCCGGTGCCACCAATAGCCTCCTCGTTGGCTCGAGTCATCTGTAAGCTTTGGCCAATTTTAAGCCAGTCATTCAGTTGATGATCGCTGTTGAGGCGCAAAGAGTAGCGTTCAAAGCTTTGTCCGATCATTACTCCTTGGTTATCGAGGTAGCCGAAAGAAACCAGAAATTGAGAGTTTTCGTTGCCCCCGGATAGAGAGAGGGTATGATCAGTGATATAGCCGGTACGCCACAGTTTGTCCCAGTAGTTGACTCCTTCACCGAACTGAGCCGGATCTCCTTCATCTTCCCATACCGACCGCTCTCCTTGAGCGTTGGCTCGATCAATAGCATCCTGTACAAACTCCTGACCGTTCATAAACTCGAGGCGGTCGTTGAACGACTGCATACCGTAGTAGCCATTATAGCTCAACCGAGTCTCCCCCGCTTTTCCCCTTTTGGTAGTGATGAGCACGACCCCGTTTGCGGCTCGAGCTCCGTAGATGGCCGAAGCCGAAGCATCCTTCAGGATCTCCATTGACTCAATATCATTGGGATTAAGGCTTTCTAGCCCATTAGCTCCATTCAGTATCTGACCGTCTACTACGTACAGCGGGTCACTGTTTCCTACCGTTCCTACCCCTCTAATCTGCACCGTAGCTGCCGCTCCGGGGCGACCGGAGTTTTCAGTAACCACTACTCCCGGGGCCCGGCCCTGCAAAGCTTGAGCGATATTCACATTAGGCAGCTGGTTGATTTCTTCCGATGATACTGAAGAAACCGCCCCGGTTAAGTCCCTTCGTTCCTGGGTGCCGTAGCCAATTACGACTACCTCTGAAAGGGATTGTACATCGGAAGATAGGGCAACGTTGATTGTGCCCCGATTATTGATTCCTACTTCTAAGGAAGTATATCCAACCGAGGAAAATACCAGTGTTTCAGCACCTTCGGGTACGCTAAATGAATAGTTGCCATCAATATCAGTAACGGTTCCGGTAGTGGTTCCTTTCACCACAACGTTGACCCCCGGTAGTGGTTCATTAGCCTCATCATCGGTAACGGTACCGGAGACGGTGTTTTGGGCAAGTACTAAACCGGGAAGCAGCAACAGTAGAATACTGTAAACGACGTGGCTGGTTTGCCGGCGGAGGTAGGAATGTTTCATAGTAAAAAATATTAGGTTGTTGATTGGAGATCGAGAGTCAGATCTGACCTTAAGCTACGAAAGGAGCCTTCAGCAAGTGTTAGCTTTAGGCTAGAGAGTAGTTATTGCGAACCCGGCAAAATTTACTCGCTTTTTTCCCTAGTTCTTAAGGGGCTACTACAAATGAATGGATATTCTCAACAATATTCTACTACTATATTTGTAGGAATCTATACTATTTTGATATACACCCCACTATTTACCCCTAAAGTAAGGTGTAAGCAGCTATGATTTTGTATTATTCTGTTGCAGAGAAGCCGTTATTATTTAGGATTGAGTAGCACTATGTTCTCGTCCTCGCCGATAGGAGAAACTTCCAGATGTACTAATTCTTCGTCTTGGTATTCGCCACTGAGGGTTCTATTTCCTACCGTACGTAGTTTAAACTTAACGTTCCATTCTTTCGGCCAGGCCGGAAACAACAGGGTTTGATCACCATCATACTGTAGGAGCATATTCTGTAACGCGTTAATCGCCACCGAACCGTGGTCCTGATCGGGTGTCCAATCAAAGTTCGGGCCCCACATCGCCGGGAATCGGTGGTTTTCGTTCCAGTTAGAGAAGTTTTCTACCACCAAAGATTTAGCATCCTGGGTTGAGCCCAGCATAGCAGCCTGTATGGCAGTCTGTTGCCAACCCCCGGTTCCTTTATGCTCACGGTTGTTATATGAGCGAATTGCAATATCTACATCGGGTTGGGTAACAAAGTACCGCCGGTAGGGAAAAATTGCGTACAATTCAGGGTTTTCCTGATTGCTTTGTTCGCCGTACTGATGGGCGGGTGCCAACACCAATTCGCCCTCCTTGTTTTCGGTAGGTAGTTCCGGTAGTTTGTTTAGAATTTCTTGGAATAGCTTCTTCTCCGACGCGCTAAATACGTCTTCAGGAATTTGTAAGGCTTCGGTGGCTACTTTCCGAATGCCCACAATCTCCGGTAGTGGGTTCACGGCCTGCTGATAGGTTTCCAACGATTGGGCCGGATCAAAAAGAATTTTCCCGTCGGAACCGGTATTCCAATGCTCGTTAAAGAACCGGATGATCTCCGATACAAAGGGAGCTAGCGTATCCTGGGCAAAAGTTACATTCCCGGTAAAGCGGTAGTAATCAAGCATCATGAGCGACATTTCCAGTCCGCCCTGCCAGTACCTTCTAATGTAGGTGTTGTCCGTAAGCCCATCGGGTTTTCCGATTCGGTCTCTCCCGTAATTGGCCCCGGCATACGTTCCCCAGAAGGTCATGGTTTCGGGGTAGAATGCTCCTCCGTGCCCATAGTATTGCTGGGTGGCGTATTTACGCAAAGGAAGTTTCTCAAAGTACAGCCGGAAGAAGGGTTTCATCAGGTCAAAATCACCGGACACCAGCATGGGCCAATAGGCTAGTCGGGTATTCTGCCACCAATAGGGGCCACCCCAGCGGCGGTAGTCAGCGTCAAACCCTGATTCATTACCCGTGATATTTTCGGTATCCACCGTGAAAATAGAGCCGTTAAACTTGATCGGGAAATTGCCTCGGCCGCCACAGGCATTTATGTAGCGCTGAAGAACGTAACCTCGGGTTACCATGCTGGCTTGTTCGGCTTGTGCTGAGTCACTTGAAGTAACTTCAATATAGCTCCGGTTCCAAAAAGATTGCCACCACTGCCGATGCCGATTGTATCGTTGCTCAGTCGGGATACTGCCTGTTTTGCTTATCTCCGATTCAATACTCTTTTGCCACTGGTCAATGGTTGTATTTGCTTGCGTGAACGCAAACACCTGTAAATTGATTGATTTAGCAGGAGCTGCCGTTTCCAGTGTAGTTCGGTTGGTTTTTTTCATCTCCGCTGAGCGGACTACCGCCCCAAATACCCGGTTTAAAAGTGGATCTTGGTGCGAGTTTGTCCATTCTTCCAGCGCCTGAAGCTCCATATTGCCTTCCCATAACGAATGATTGTTGTTATGAACCCAGGCCAGTCCGCCAGAAATATCTAGGATAGAATCCTTTTCAATCGTGATTTCCGGTAGATCGTGTAGCCCGTAGGCAGAATGCTTTTCCTGCGGTCGTTCCATTTTCCGATCGGTTAAACGCCAAGGCTCAATAGAAACCTGGGCATCTGTAGCACTGGTATTTTCAATATCAATATTTACTACCGGATGGTGAGCATCTACCCAGAGATTGATGGTAACTTCTTGGTTTTCAGACCGAAAAACTACGTTCATTGTACCTTTATTCAACTGAAGCTCCTGTTGAAATGTATAGCCCTCACTTACTAAGCTTGGGTTGAGGGCTACTCTTATTTTTCCCAGCTTTAGCAACCGCCCGTTTCCACTCCAGGCATCAGTCTTCGACAGATAGAAAACCAGGTCACCGCTGTCTTCTACCCAGGCATTCACTCCAATATCACCATTCCCAATGGGCATAGAACCCAGAGAGTTAGCCGAGGGACTATCCCAGACAATATTATATTTACTTACCTGATAGTCGGGATCGGTAATTCCGTACGAGCTGGTAACAATCAGCAGCGCGAATAGGGAAAAGGTTTTAGTAAGCATATTAGCAGTGACTTTGAAAGTTTAGATGCGGCCTGAAGGACATAGTACAGGAATATTCGAAATATTCTACTACTATATTTATTAGAATATATACTATTTTGATATATTAAGGATACAACTAAAACCTAATCCTACTTACTGGTGCAATTACTAGCAGAAAAGTTTACCGATCCCACGGACGCTTCCTTTTCGGTGCAGGTGAAGTATATGCCTTACCACGACCCTTTTCTTCATTTTCACGACGACTACGAACTGGTAGCCATTCTAAACGCGGAAGGTACGCGGTTTATTGGCGATCATGTAGGAGAGTTTAGCGGCGATGAAGTTGTATTGGTGGGCCCTCAGGTACCTCACTGCTGGCATATTGCCGAATCTAGCAACGGAAAAAAGCCTAAGGCCATCGTGGTGCATTTCACCGAGAACTTTCTAGGAAAAGATTTCTTCCGAACCCCCGAATTCTCCGGATTTTATGGGCTGCTTCAGCAGTCGGTTCGAGGTATGCTGCTCAAGGGAGATACGCTAGAGAAAATAATCTTTATGATGAAAGGGCTGGCCGACGCCCGCGAATTGAGGCGAATACTACTACTGTTGGAAATCTTTGAGAAAATTAATGCGAACCAGAACCGAAAACTGCTAGCTAGCACTGCCTATACCCCTCTGGCCAACCGCGACAATTATCAGCGGATTAATAAAATATACGAGTTTGTCAACTACAACTTCGCCAAGTCAATTAACCTAAAGGAGGTAGCTGACCTGGTACACCTTTCTCCGGCTGCCTTTTGCCGCTACTTCAAAAGAACGACCCAGCGTACCTTTTTTGACTATGTAAAGGAAATTAAAGTAGGCTACGCCAGCAAAATGCTCCGGGAGAGCAACTTGAGCATTGCCGAAATCTGCTACGCCAGCGGCTATAATAACGTAGCCAACTTTAACCGACAGTTCAAACAACTGAAGTCGCGTACTCCCAGCCAGTACCGCCGGGCCTACCGCCAAGGCGAAATCCAATCCAAAACCGCCTGACCGCTTACTGCTTCCGAAGCTGAGTAAGGGCGAAAGTATCCTGAGTATCGATAGCCCACTCTTCCAGTAACTGCCGATGCCGTTCTATCTCAATATCAAAGTCAGTCGAGGCCGCCAGGTTGACCATCTCGCCTGGATCATCACTAAGGCGATAGAGTTGCTCTTCTCCGTTGCTATACAGATTATATTTGTAATCGGAAGTCCGCATCATCCGGCCTTTACGCGAAGGATCAGGTTTAAAATCGGCTAGTTCGGTCACCAAAAAGTTCCGCCAATCGGCTGAAGGTGACTCGATAACTGGTTTCATGCTTTGACCGGTAAAAGAGGTTTCCGTCGCAACTCCGGCGTAGTCCAGCATGGTGGGAACGATGTCAATCTGGGATACCAAATGGGTACTATCTATGCGGGTGGACGTGCGCCCCGGATAGGCTACGATCATAGGTACTTTAGCGGATTCTTCGTACAAGCTTAGCTTAGCGGCCCACTGATGGGCGGCAGCTCCGTCGCCGTGATCAGAGGTAAATACAATCAAGGTATTTTCCCACATACCGTTGTCCTTTAAAGCCTGAATCACCTGACTGATTTCGGCATCCACCATTTCCGTCAAGCGGTAGTAGGCATTCAGATAGCCTTTCCAGGTAGCTTCGTCAAATTCCTGATTAGCCAGCATGGTTTCTACTCCGTACTCGTTGTGGTACTTTCGTTTATCCTGCACAAAAGAGGGTTCGTTCTCCCCCACAGCAAAGTTCGTGGGCAACGGGGGTAAATCATCAAATTCGTTGTAGTGGCGACCGACCACTTCGGGCAACTGGTGCTCAAAGCCGTAGTGCCGGATTTCCAGCAGAGAATCTTCGGCGGTGACCCAGCCATCTTTTCGGGCGTAAAAGCAAATATCGTGGGGGTTGTGGTAGCTCACCGCCATAAACAGCGGCTGCGACTGATCGTAACTCCCCAAATAATCCACTACGGCCTTCGTTAGGGGCGGATCGGTTTCAGCTCCCAGCATCCAGCGCTCCTGATCGGGGTTCCAGAACGGTAGTAGTTCAAAGCCTTCTACCGTCTTATTCTTCGCTTTGGTACGCTGCGGATAGCTCTCCGGCAAATGCCACTTGCCGCCCCAAACCGTATGGTAGCCCTTCTCTCTTAGTATCTGACCGATATTAGGAATACCCGGCTTAATGCTTTGCCCGTTCCACTCTACGCCGGTTTCGTGGGGCATCAATCCGGTGATGATGCTGCTTCGGGCCGGACCACAAACCGGGGAAGTACAGTACGCTTGGGTGAACAACACGCCTTCGCTCGCCAGTTCATCCATTGCGGGAGTACGCAGGTGAGGATTACCCACAGCGCTCATAGCATTTACGTGCTGCTGATCGGTGAAAATTAGCAGGATATTCGGAGGAGAGAGAGGTTCGGTTTCAGTAGGTTCTTGCGATCCGGAGCAAGCCGATAAGCAACATGCCAGTATTACCAATACCAGTAGATCGTCAGCGAAGAGTTTAGTCATGGAGTAGACAGTTTAACGGTTGGTTGAAGAATGATACGCACCGGGCCCAGCAAGCCGGATAGTTGTAAAGGTTTGTCTTTCCAGGGGCGATCTGCCCAGCTATTGCCACTGGTCACGTTGGTGTTGGTGAAAGCATCCTCAGGGGCAGCGTGCACATCTCCTTTCATACGATTTTCCCAGGTATTGGCCACTTCCACTACTAAAAAGTTCTTTCCGGGCCGAAGCACATCCGTCACTTCGTAGCGATAGGGCGCAAAGCAGCTACGGTTGACCTGCACCCCGTTCAGATAAACGTTGGCAGCTTCTCGTACTTCACCCAAATCGAGCCAGACCTGCGGCTGCCCGCTTAGCTGTTCAGGAGTGATTTCGAGTTGGTTACGGTAGGTAGCAGTTCCACTGAAATACTTCATATCCGGTTCCTCGGCTTCTGTCCAGGATACCAGTTCTTCAAAAGTCTGCAATGGTTCTACTCCCCACCCAAGAGGAAACCGTACGTCCCAAGGCCCTTCCCAGGGAATAGTTTGCAACTCGTCTATCGTAATCTCTTCGGTGGTACCGTCGCTCCATTGCAACTGATAATCACCGGGTTGCGCCGCCTGAAACGACCAGGGATTGTCCCCTTCTCGAGTAGCCATAAACGGACGATAGGATTCTCGTTCTTCGGTTCGAGGAAACAGCTTTTCTTCCCCCTGAACTACCTGCGTGATATACCGGTCGTTGCCAGTGAGATCATCCTGAAAAACTACCATCATTGATCCCCAGGCGGGCAACGTAATCGGCAGGTAGGTACGCTCCTCTTTTTCCTGAAAGATTCCTACTTTCTTCATCGACAGATCCGTAGCGTCCCAGAATTCGGGTTGCTTACCAGTTACCCGAAAGCTCGCTTCTACCTGCACTGCTACCGAATCAGTATTGCGAATGAAATAGATATCGCCTGAATCACTACGCCGGTGGATATAATCCAACCCTTCGCCCGATGAAGACCATTGATACTGAAAGTCCGGGAAAATACCCAAATCACTAAGCACCTCCCGAGCCGTAGCTCCACTAACGATTCGTCCTGCCCCGTATTTACGATTAACTTTTTTGGCTTTGCCCGAGCCCCAGATTTCATTAGCTAGCTGATTCAATTTTGCTTCCTGTTCGCGGTAGTTGGTAAGTCCGTAAACCCGCGAAGGTTTGGGGCCGAGTACAGTCGCTCCTTTCTTCAACAGTTCAGCGATCTTTTCCAGCACGGCTAACTCCATCCGCTTATCGTCAGGAAGCACCAGAAGTGGGTACTCCATTCCGCTAGGCAGCACCACTCGCCCATCACGAACATCCGCGGTGAGCAGTACTTCCGTATTCAGATCGTCATAGTCGTAGCCGAAGCCTAAACCCGGGCGGACGTGTTTGGGCAAAGCGAAATTGGGAATACTGCTACCGTAGTAGTAAGCCACATCGGCCACAAAGTTGCCCTGCATCAGCATACCGCTAACGGTAGTCAGGTAGCGGTGGAAGGGTTTCGACATCTCCCACCAGGTCATGTTGGGATGGATGTGGGTGCCCGCACTATAACTCCAGCCGGGCAGTCCGGCTTCGGGAGGCGAGTGGGGCATGGTATGGTACACTACCCTCGTCATGCCTTCACAAAAGGCCTGATCAGCCAGTTTTTTCAGTATCATAGGCCCCTCCTGCCAGTGCTGCATGCTAGTGAACGACTCCATCTCTACGATCTTCCGGCCGTAGATGTGGGCCGCACTGCCAATATTTTTTACCACCTGAAGGACATCCAGCCCGTTTTCGTGCCGGTGAATGGGCTCCCGATTCCAGAACTCACCCCGCATAATGTCTACCGAGCCCAGAGCCTTCAGGTCTTCGGTCGGCACATTGTGCAAGGGCGGGCCGGGCCCACCCGATTCCGAAGCAATCTTCAGTCCGTGCTGATTAGAAATCCTTCGGGCCTCACGATAGTGGCCTTCGATGAAAAGTTCGGAGATAGTTTTTCGGTAATCGTACAGAAAGCGTTCGGTGGTTTTCTCATCAATCACAGTCGTACCCATCAGAGCCGGTAAGAAGGGTTCCAGGCGGTAGCCATTCTGCTCCCGAAAGATCTCGGGTAATCCGGTGGTCCACATAATGGTAGCGGTAGCTTCGTAACTAGCCAGGTAAAACCGCTGAAGCGCAGTCTTCGAAAGATCGCCCAACCGGGCTTGCAGCCGTTCAATAATGTAATTGAAATGCCGCTGGGTAGCCTGCTTACTGAAGTGATCAATGGTATAGCCATCGGAGCTATCACTGGGGACAAACAACTTCTGCCCGTAATTGGTCTCAATGGCCCGGCTTACCACCCACTTACCTTCAGGAAGCTCCAATGAGCCTCCATTACTTTCTGGCAAATCTTTATCGAAGAATTTTAGAGAAGCCGTGTCAGCTATTACTCCTTCGCCAGAAAGTGGGTACGCCATCAGCGCTACGTTCTGGTAATACTGCGGCTTGCCTTCGCTATCCAATTCGGGATACAGCTTTAGGGTGGCGTAGGGTTTTACAAACTCAGTGGGTACTTCCGGAAAGGGGAAGCGATCCAGTGTAACCGGACCTTCCAGGGTATCCTGCCATACCACCAGGTTTTTAATCTGATCTTCGGGCTTGGTCCAGCTACCCCCGGCGTTCCAGCTACTGGAAACAATCAGTCCCATGCCTAAACCCAGCTCCTGGGCTTTGTTCAGGGCGTAGGCCATACCGTCTACCTGTTCGGTGCTCATAAAAGCGGGGCCGGGCGGAATAACATCTAGCCGATCCCGCACCCCAATATCAAAAATATCAACTCCCCCTAAACCCATTTCTTGGAAGGCTTTTAGCTCTCGGTCCATGGTGGCGTAGTCAAAATTGCCGTGTGACCAAATCCAGTAACCCCAGGGCCGGGCTTCGGGAGGTGGATTACGAAATACTTCTTCCAGTGACGGCTGCGCCCGTCCTAACTGAAAAAGAAGAAGTAAGCTGAATGTTAGGGTTAGGTATTTCATGTAGTAAGCGTATGATCTATTTTTTTCTTTTTAGAGAAGGACAATAGGTATAGTCCCAGCACCGCGATAAAACTATTGACCAGTAAAATATCGTATCCGAACGTATAATTCAACCAGCTTTCTGAGGTCAAGTCAATCAGCACCGATAGCAGCGGGGCCATAATAACTACCCAGGGAACCCAGCGGTCGGGCACCTTGCGCCGGCTGAAGATACCAAAGGCAAACAAGCCCACCAGTGGTCCGTAGATAAAGCCGGAGGTGCGGATGAAGGCGTACAAAACACTGTCGTTATTAATAGCTTCAAAGAGCAGGATTATCAGGAAGATGAGCAGCGTAAAGCACAGATGCACCAGCGTACGCAGTTGCGGCCGATCATCATCTACCCCGAAATTCAGAATATCCACACAGAACGAAGTGGTGAGTCCGGTTAGGGAAGAGTCAGCCGATGAGTAGGCCGCGGCGGCAATGCCCAGCAGGAAGGCCGTACCGGAAATCAGTCCTAGGTGCTCAATAGCCAGCACCGGATAAATACTATCGGTTTGTTCGGGAAGGGCTAAACCTTGTATATCGCTATAGACTTGCAGCGCCCCACCCAGAAACAGAAACAGTATGTTTACCCCAATCAGAATGATTGCTAGGGAAATGATATTCTTCTGCGATGAGCGCAGGTCGGGGCAGGTCAGGTGCTTTTGCATCACCGACTGGTCTAAACCATTGGTCATTACCGTAAGTAAAATGCCGGTCAGCATCAAGCGAAAAAAATTCTGCTGACTGTCCCACGACCAGAAAAAAGCCTGGCTCACCTGCCGCTGCTGCATCGCCTCATACAGTTCGCCTACCGAGAAATCCAGTTGACTACCGATAGACCAGATGCTGACGATAACCGCTAGCAGCAGAAAGGTGGTTTGCAGGGTATCGGTCAGTATCACCGTCTGAATACCACCCCGGTAGGTGTACAGCCAGATGAGTAGCAAGGTAACCAACACCGTCAGCGCGAAGGGCAAGCCTAACTCATCAAAAATTAATAGCTGCAGCACGTGGGCCATCAGGTAAAGCTTGAAGGCGGCAGTAGCCGTCTGAGCGACCATAAACGATAAGGCCCCGGTCTTATGTGATTTGGGGCCAAAACGCTCCCGCAGAAAGCCGTAGATGGTGATGGTTTTGGCCCGGTAGAAAATAGGCAGCAACACCAGCGCTACTACCAGCAGGCCAATGACGATGCCCACCACAAACTGGAAGTAGCTGAACTGCGTATCGCCCACCTGCCCCGGTACCGAAATAAAGGTGATGCCGGAGATAGCCACCCCAATCATGCCGTAGGCGACCAGCGGCCAGGGCGCATTACGATTCGCCAGAAAAAAGGTAGACGCATCGGCTTTACGGGAGCTGATTTTGGCAATGAGAAACAACAGACCGAAATAGGCGGCAATCACCACCGACACGTAGGTAGCGGTCATGATTGATCAATGATTACCGTCTCAATACCCAGAAATTCTCCCACCTGCTGAATAGCTTTAGCCCGGTGCCCAATGCCCAGCGCAAAGTGGTGGGTAGCTGCCTCTTGGAACCAGCGGATCAGGAAAGTACGCACATCGGGACCGAAGAATCCGCGGGTGTTGGTGTTGCCGGTGGGCGGAATGGGACCGTTCCGGGATTCGCCTTCCGCGATGATAAATTTGAATGAACCATCGGCTTTCTGGGCAATTCCGAGCATCGTGATCGGCCCCGCTTTGATGGTGAATTCTACGCTGGCTCCTTTACCCGGCTTGCCGTGGTACTTTTTCAGGCTGCGCAGCACTGGTTTTCCCTGGGAAATATTGATATGGTGTGGCCCATCGTGCCCGACCAGCACAAAACCTTCCTTAAAATCTACCGGATGAAATTCAGCGAAGCTGCCGCCCATCTCCAGTCGATCCATAATTAGCATCGCAATGCAAGTCTTTAAATCCATCTCCCCGCACATTGGAAAGCCTCCCGCAGTGAGCAAAGAATTACCGACGATAAAGTTGGTCACTACCTTCCTGATGTCCGATTCAGGTTGTCCTTCGTAGTAGTAGGCTAGTCCATCCAGCTTTTTTTCATCAATAAAATGGTTGAGACTAACGCCTACCCGGGCGGCTTCGTACAAATCCTCCTGAGAAAGTTTCTCGGTGATAGGATCAGATTTAGGGTCAGGCGTATCAAAAAAGCTGAGGATTTTCTGAACGTAATCTTCCACCTCACTGTCACTAGCGGTTTGGTAATGTTTTAGCACATCGTCGGGCTCAGTTTGTACTATGTGACAGCCAAAGGCTGCGCTCAGCTGGGTGGGGTCGGTATGCATATCCAGCATGGCTTCCAGCACGTGGCCCATCTGCCCAATACGGGCAGTTTTCAGACTACGCAGCACCTTGGCTATCTGGCAGTATTTGGCTACCGCTTGTTCGGCTGCTTCATCGTTGTGTAGTGTACCAATTACCATCGGTGGCACGGGACGGCCCAAACGGATTGCTACGTTGACAAACTCCGGAATGGCGCAGATATCGTCGTTTAGCAATTGCATGTAGGTAGAAGCCCGCGAGTAGTCCATGGCTTCCATCGGTTGCAAGGCCACCATCACCATCGGTAGATCAACCTGCTGGAAGATGGCCGCAATGCTACTGGAAGTAGCGTAGGTCAGCATGTCTATGAACAGTAAATCCAGGTTGGCGGCTTTGATCTGGGGTATCAACTCGTAAGCCGTTTCGGCACAATCCGACATACCTAGTGAAACTACTTCCACTCCGTGGCTGCTAATTCGTTCTTCAAACACTCGCTGCTTTTGTTGAATTTCAGCCAGTAATCCATCAAACTGAGGCCAGTAGGTGTGGTGCCCTACGCCTAATACTCCTACTCGGGCAGTCAGGGGCTTGATTCGCTCAATGCTGGGTTGATTAGTGTCGGTTGAGATAGTCATTAGGTTACTTCGCATGATGATTTCTAAGGGTTGATAGTTTCTAACCAGGCCGGATATTCCTCTAAAAGTTTGGCCGGCCAGTAACCGTGCCAGGCGTAGCCGGTTCTACGCTCCCGGCTAACTTCGGTAAAATCCCGGGTAATCTTCCGCTCGCGGGTACAGAATATAGGTTCTGAATCTTCCAGACTGTACATCCTGGCCCAGATGGGAGGTGCTTGCTCATCTCTCACTTCAACTTTATCGGTTTCTGAAAAGTGATAGGGGAACATGATAGGTTCGGCCGTTATGGTTTCTACCCGCAACCCTTCAATTTTTGCGTCATCAAACCACTGCACCGCGCTCATCACCGCCTGCACGATACGATCCGAGGGGTTCTCAATGTCCATTAGTAACTGAACAACCGGTACACTTTCGGCGGAACAAATAGAAGGTGGTTCAAAGCTGCGGGCCCAAATGGGTGAATAATCATTGTGGCTGTGCTGCTGGCACCAGGCGGTCAGTTTACCATCTATCTTGATCTGGCAAGCCAGTATACATTCAATACCTCGGTCGTAGGCATCTTGAACCTGAGCCAGGGTAGAGTCGCTTACGTAGCCGTATAAATTACGGTTCTCAGTGACGTCTTTTAGTAACTGAAGTACGCCGGTCATCACGTCGTCGTTGAAGGTAATAGCATCTACATCGGAACCTCGCCACCCCCCTGAAGTATGCTGGTTGCCCAGAATGTACTTTACCCCCCTCAGGGCACTTTGTTTATATCTTTCCCATCCGGTTTGTCGGTAAGCTTCGGAAAGGTAGGTGATCTGAGAATAAATATTGCGATTATCGAGCGTGCTCTTCCGGTATTTTCCTCTGGTGGAATCAGCTTCGGCGCGTTTCTTCAGCCAGTCAATATTCTTAGGCCATCCACCATCAGGGTTTTGAAGTACGACCATATTATCAGCAATCTTGTCAATCTCGTGCAGTTCGTATCGCTCGTAGGGCGCCTGCCTATCTTTAAACTTCATCAGGGCATGCTGAATAGCATCCGAAAATAGGCTAATGTCAATAGCCTGCCAAGATGGATGTTCTGGTGACTGCTGTGCCCAGCTGAGATTTGTCGCACTGATCAGTACAATGAGCAAGGCTACGGGGGGCTTCATGAGGTTTAGGTTGATTGGTTAGTAAAATATTTATTTTACCAACCGATCGCAAATAGCCCAAGCGAACCGGATGAAAGTTCGCTTTCCAATATTCCAGTCCTCTTCTGACTGCGGAAAGCCATCCGCCGCCAATTTGTTCAGATAGTAGCTAGAACAAGCCGATAGTTATGCCCAACTTATAATTATTGACCCTGGGGCCTTCGCTGGGAGTAAATAGTTCGGAGAACATATATTGTCCGGTGAGGGTAATGCCTCGGAAGCCTAATTTAGCGTAAGCCCCGTAACGCCAGGGGTTTAGATTATACCGACGTTTGAATTTATCTTCTTTGTCAAACCCACCTTCTTCAAATTTGATTTTTGTGTAGGAATTGATCAGGCGGCCGACTCTTCCTCCCAAGGCAAAGGTGAACCCTCGATAATTATCTTTAGCAAAGAAGCGAAGCTCCAGCGGAATATCGAGGTAATGAGTAGAAAGTTGGGTCTTCTGCAACGAAGGATAAACATCCCGATCAAGCGGAATAATACTAGTAGAATCCTGCGTATCATTAAGCGTAACTCCGTTTTCAAAGCTGTAATTAACAAACCCCAGTCCCAACCCGGTATGTAGTGAAATTTTTGAACCATCCTTCATCGGAACGATTGGGTAGAGGTAGTAGATATTGAACCCTCGGGAGCCCCACACTCGAGTGTCCATAGAGTCGGGGGCGTTGCTCAGAAAATTGAAGCCAAAATCTAATTGTAGCATACCAGGCAGGTCGGGCTGTGCTCCTTCGTAGCGGAGGGTATCCTGTGCCTGAGAGGTAAAGCTAATGACCAATCCGGCTATGAATAATGCGAAATATAATTTAAAGTGATGTAACACGTTGAACTAATTTACTTCTATCTATTTTCATAATACGCCCGCAAAGGTATAAGAATTTTAGCAGGGATGGAGACTCATTACGGAACATTCCGTAGAAAAACGCTGGTTTCTTTCTCAGATTGTTCTTGCCTGTAAAGGAATTTATTGTTTATCTTTGCGTTCCGATTACGCGGATGGCCTTGTAGCTCAATCGCGCGGCGACCGCTGAATAGAGCACCTGACCGCGCCGCGCAGGCTACGGATCAGGAGGTTTCAAAAACCAAAATAATACATGGCCTTGTAGCTCAACTGAATAGAGCACCTGACTACGGATCAGGAGGTTTCAGGTTTGAATCCTGACAAGGTCACTTTTTAGAAATATAAGGCTCTGACTATGAATTGGTTAGGGCTTTTTCTTTTTTATGGATATACGTGTCATACAGACTTTCTGCTACATCTTCCTTTTTACGGCAATACTTCTGGTGATGAATGAACCGGGAAATAGCCCCTAATTGTACCATTGCTATAATTTTTAGTGTTGGGCTGACAGCAAAATTGTAGTATCTTCCGAGTCTACAAACTCTTGTTATGAGACTCTCTCTTTTCCTGTTCGGTTTATTATCTATTCAGCTCCCGGCCTGGTCTTCCAATCCGGTAGATAGTCTGGAGAATGAATTGATCAACGCCGCTGATACCAGTAAACTTCGCTTGTATCAGCAGTTATACCGGGCCACTATCCATACCGAGCCCGAAAAAGCCCGGGAATATACCGAACGCTGGCTTGATATGGCTCGGAAACTTGACAAACCTCAATCGGAATTTGATGCTTTATTCGGCCTGGGCCGCTCCTTTTACGTGCAGGGCGATTTCGCTCAGGCCGTACACTACGGTGAGCAGGCCATGACTATTGCGCAGTTGCTAAACGATACCGCCCGTATCGCTACAGTTTATAATGGGGTGGGTTATATGATCTTCAATCAGGGTAAATACGATAAATCTTTGGAGTATTTGTTACAGGGGTTGCGGTTAAACGAAAGCTTAGGCGACTCGCTGGCGGTTCATAAGAGCAAATTCAACATTGCCAATGTATATGTACTAAACGATAATCCGCGTAAGGCACTTGACTACTACTTGGCTTGCGAAGATTACTTCAGCCAACGGAATCTGGACCAACTTTCGGTGAAGTGCTGGCTAAATCTGGGGGCTACCTACCCGGATATACAGCAGTACGATTCGTCGTACTACTACTATCAACTGGCGCTAGATTACTACGAACAGGAAAACGATGAATACCACTTGGCCAAAGTACTGGATGGCTTGGGGCAGAATAAGATGGATCAAGCGCAGTATGCTGCCGCTACTGATTACTACCAACAAGCGCTTCGCTATAACCAGTCCGTTGCGAACCAAGACGGCATTGCCCTTAACTATCGCGATCTAGGAAGAGTGTACACCCTGACCGGTCAGTATACCACCGCACTAGACTATTTGCAACGGGCAGTAGCCCTTTCGGAAGAAATTGATGCTCCGCAGCAAGTAATCATGAACCATTACGAAGCGCTGGCTGAAACCTACGCCGCTCAAGGAAACTACGCCCAAGCGTATGACTACCGACTGAAATACTTCAAAGTCTATCAGGAGGTATACAATCAGGAGAAGGAGGAGCAGATGGCCCAACTAGAGACGGAGTATCAGTTGGATAAAAAAGAACAGGAGATTGCCTTGCAAGCTCAGGAAATTGAACTGCTGGCTCAGCAAAACACCATTGCCGGTTATCAGCGTTGGGGGCTGATCGTTGGGTTTCTATTGATTGCCGCGTTAGCGGGCACTTGGTATAACCGTCAGCGATTAAAGCATCAGCAGGAACGGGAGCTACTGGAGAAAGATCAGCTTATTGCCCAAGAGAAAATAAAAAGCGCTCAACTGGCTCAGCAGCAACTACAGCAGAAACTAGACTTTAAGAACCGGGAACTAACTACCCACGCCCTGCACCTGGGACAGAAAACCGAGCTGCTGGAAGAAGTAAAAAGCAAAATTAATGACGTTTGGGCCGTGGCCAATCCTCGTAGTAAAACAGAACTGAAACAACTTAAGCAACTGTTCCGGGGCGACCAGATGATAGAGAACGACTGGGATTCTTTCATCCAGCACTTCAAGCAGGTGCACCCCGATTTCAGTCAGAAGTTATCAGCTGTAGCCAGTGAACTTACCCCTAATGAAATTCGTCTGGCTATGATGCTGAAGATGAACCTCAGTTCTAAGGAGATTGCCTCCATTGCCAATATCTCTCCCGAAGGAGTGAAGAAAGCCCGGTACCGGCTACGCAAAAAACTGAATATTGCCTCCGAAGAAAACATCCAGGAGTATATCCTTCAAATGTAACTTTCAAAACTTTTTCGCGATCATCTTTTACAAATCACTGCTTTTTACATTTAATTATCATATTTTTTAGTTAAATAATTAAATGTCCACCGATTGTCCACCCCCTAAATTTGCTTTCAGGGGGTTTTTTCTGCGTCATTGGTAGAAAAAACAATATGCACCGAGCACAATCTCCTTTCCCGGCCATTTTACTTTTTCTCGTCGCTTTCATTCTCTTAGGCACCCCTACTGATGGAGTATCCGCTACCGAAACTACCATCAGCAAATACAAGCCTCCCAAATACCGGCTTCGCAAGCCCACCTACGGTAAGCATCAGAAGCGGCAAAGCTTTGTGGAGATTGGAGCCGGACTCGGAGTCTGGCATCAGTCCCACGAACCACAAATGCAGGCGTCGGGAATGCCACTGCACCTGCTGGTAGAATACGGCAGCACCGGCTCACCCTTCAGCTACGGAGTTGGGGTTAACCGAGGAAGTCGCTATGAGCTGGAAAGCTTTGTACTGAGTAACGATTATACGTTCGCTCAGATTAAGTTTGATGCCTTGTCGCTGATCTCCGTCGTACCCGAATCATTTTCCGCTTACGCCCTGCTGGGAGCTACCTACTGGCAGTCGCATTTAGACGACCAACGAATTAATCCTCAGGTCATCAACGAAAACCCTCAGGAAGCTGACAGTGGGCCCGGACTTATGGCCGGAGTAGGGGCCAGTTATCGTTGGAAAAAGCTGGGTCTACATACTCAATTTACCTACTTCCGAGGACAAGCCGAGTACTTTGCCGGTGCTGATGAGCCCCTCGATGTACGGGCAGGTAACATCCAACTTAATCTCATACTCTCCTATCGCATTTCCTTCGGAGGGGCCAAGCTGGCCTGCCCCGTCTACCAATAAGTTTCCACCGCTACATTCACTATTTCATGAAAAAGATCATACTTCTCATCACCCTATTTTGCGTCGGAACCGCCTGTCGGGAAGATACCAGCGAGCTAAGCCGCCACCTGCAAGAAACGGCCATTAACGACATCTTACTCAATAGCTTTGAGTTTGATGTACCCCAGGATACGCTGATTGAATCGGAAGCCGACCGGGAAGACCCCACGGCTTCGGATGGCAAAAAATTTACCTGCGATGTGCGCCGTATTCAGCGGGTAGACGTACTGGAGAATCTAACGCTATCAGCTTTTGATGATCTAGCGGCCACCAACACCGCCGGGCTGTACCCGGGAGCCATTATCAAGCTGAAAGATTTGCGTGACTTGGGCGATATCAATACCATTGGTGGGTTTGAGCGAGCCCCGCTAGAAGTCTCTAGCACGTTAGGCGACATTCGAACTGTTGATGATCCTTCGCAGCGGGGGAACGTGGATAAAGCTATCCGGGAGATGGAGCAGGATCAGGGCGACTTTGCCGCCAACGTAAAATTCAAGGTCACCGAAGCCTACTCGCTGGAGCAAGCCATGCTTCAGTTAGGCATTGATGCCAAGTACCTCGGTAACTCGGTGCGTAGCGACCTGAAAATAGAGAACTCCGTAGAAGAGCGCAGCGTATTCATTCAGTTTTATCAAGTCTATCATACAGTTTCCATCGCCAACCCTGCCAGCCCCGCTGAGTTCTTCGGAAATTCGGTACGGGCCGAACAACTTTCGGAAGCTACCACCGAAGACAATCCATTAGGCTACATCTCGGAGGTAGCCTACGGCCGAATGCTGGTAGGGCGCTACACCTACCGGGGGACCGATTTTTCGGCCGATGCCAGCCTGGAAGTAGAAGTACGCAAAGGACTAGCCAAGATCACGGGTGAATCTGATGCTTCGTATGACCAAAGAATTGAGAATGCTACCTTTGAAGTAGCCATTCTGGGCGGAAGTGCTCAGGAAGCAGATAACGTCTCGGGCGGAGCCGGTATGGCTACTGTGCAAAAGGCTTACGATTTCATCCGAAACGGGGGAAGCGACCCGTCGCTGGGCGTGCCGGTACAGTACAAAGTACGCTACCTGGCTAGTAACAACCTGTTCCGCATTGGCGGAGCGGCCGAGTACGACGTATCCGATTGCCAGCGCGTGCCTCGCGGGGTGAATATAACCAAGTTCACGCTTAAGTCGGCCGATACCAGCTCAGATTGGGATTTCGGAATTGGCAATGCCCAACGCCCGGATGTATTCTTCACCATTCGGCAGGGCAACAAAATTACTGCCGAGTACCAAAACGAACAGTTCGGCAACCTACAGTCGAGCGATCTGCCTAAAGATTGGAAAAAGGAAAATGGCAGACTCATTACCCACGAGGTAAACAACCTGTCACAATCCTTCAAGCTAGAATTTCACGACGCTGACGATGGGCTAACCATTGATAAAGACGGCGAGTTTGGCGGCACCGACAAAATGCAAACTATTTCTATTAACTGGAACAGCTACGGTCCTCGCTCGGCCAATCCCACTCCCGGTAGCATTACCGTGAACGGCGGTAGCTTTTCTATGACTCTACGACTAGAATGGAAGTACTAATAATTCCAACAAAAATATTCAAACTTAAATTTTATCCCATACCATGATAGATCAAACCATTTGGAGGTTACCCACCTCATTATCGCAACTAATTATAATTATTCTTTTCGGATGGCTATTTTTAACTGCCTGCAGTGAAGAAGAAGGAGACGGCGGGGGTGTACCCGAACCGGAAGAGGAAAATTTTGATCAGGTAATTGGCGCTGGAGGCAATCTGGAGCCAGTCACCCAGTCAGAAGAGGTAGTGGAAGAAACCGAGAGCAACGAAGTTATTGACGGGGAGGTGTGGAACTGCACCACTACTACTTACAGTGCGCTGGCCCCGGGCGGCGGCAGCAACGGCTTTCCGTTATTTAACCCTAATGCTTCGGTGATCTATCCCGGTAGCTTATTGCAGGGTAAATCCCTCAAGCAGGCTACGCCCGATGTGATTGCAGTGGATCGGGCAGGTGGCACCATTTCTTACGATCTGAATAACGGTAATCTAGCTTCCAGTTTCACGGTAGACGAAGTAGCAAAAAGCTCTATCCAAAACGCTATGAACCAGATTATTGCCAGTGCGCCCGATGATTTACCCGCCAACTTCGTATTCAAGTACAGCCAGGTGCAGAGCGAGCAGGCCTTAGCTTTGGAGTTGGGCATCGACTACGAATCAGCCTTTGTGGATGTTAGCTCCGACTTCAGCTTCAGTTCCGGCTCCAGTTTGAACCGCATTCTGGTAGAACTGAACCAGAGTTTCTACACCATGAGCTTTGATATTCCCACCAGCCTGGACGGACTGTTTGCCCCCAGCGTCACTCCCGACGACTTACGGCGCTACGTGCAGGAAGGCAACCCCGCTACCTACATCTCAGACGTTACCTACGGAAGAATATACTACATGCTGATTGAGTCTACTTCGTCGTATACCGAAATGGAAACTCAAATACAGGCCTCGTTTAGCGGAGTAGTTAACTCAGTCGACGTAGATATATCGGGCAACTCATTATCTGAGCTAGAAAACCTAAAAATTAAAGTAATGGCCTTCGGGGGCGAAGCCAGCACTAGTTTGCTTACTGTGGGCGAAACTGATTTAAACCGGCTGGTAACACTGCTGGCCGAGAGCACCACCATCTCTACGGGTTTGCCCATCAGCTACGTAGTACGCAGCGTAGCTACCAACCAGATTGTGAGTGTACAGTTAGCCACTGAGTACGACGTAACCAACTGCGAACCAGCCCCGCCCGGCGGCGAGCCACCTTTCACCGCTCATTGGAAAGGGCAGGTGCTGGACCGTATGGGCCCAGTAGGTGCTGCTTACGCTCGTGAGGGCACCGAATTTATCCTGATCAGTCAGGATGGAAAGCAATTTATGCGATCTGACATAGATTTACTGGAAGGTCCTTTTCCTATTGCAGAACTGGGGATTGAACCACCTCCGTTTGATGCTATTGGAGCCGCTACTAATATCGATGGAAACAATGTGAGCGATGGCTGGATTATGGTCGTAGACGGTTCGGGTACTCAATATGCTTATTTAAATTCGAGTGGAGGCTGGAGTGATGAACCCCGACCGATCACTGATTTAACGGAGAATGATAATCCATTTGCCCTGAATGGTATAGGCGCGCTGGTTTTTGAAAATACAGACCCGCCAGTCCGCTGGGCTTTTAATAGAGACGGAACTACCTATTCGAGGTATAATAGAAGTACAAAAGAATTCGGAAGAGTAGAAAGTACTGAGAAATTCATCGGTATTGAGTTACCGTTCACTACCAAGAAGGTAGGAGCCGGCATTGGCTTTTATCGGGGTAACCAGCTTCCATTTTACCTATTTTTCAATGATGTAGGTGATGAGTATTGTATTATCGGAGATGTAACCGGAAACGGATCGTACGGTTCTATTGGCCCCTTTGATCTTTAGAAGTTTCCCTTATACAGTAATTTAATTGCCCACTTCGGAAGTACTTCACTCTTCCGAAGTGGGCTTTTTTCCGAATAGCTAACTGGTCCGCTGTTTCCTATTCCAATTCGCTGCAAAAGCGAAGGAGTTTAGTCAAGTCCTGGGCATTGTTAAAATTGATTTTCTCCTCATCTATAAACCGGGTAACCTTCCGTTGGTGGGCACGAAAAACTTTTTTGATATTGGATTTCTGGGCCGGATACCAACGCCGGTTAAAGTCCATAAAGTAGTAGTCTTCCATGAGAACCAAGGTGAGAGATTGACGAGCCGGTTGGTTGTAAAATTCCTGTTCAGTGACCCCGGGGCTCACTGGCTGTACTATTTGGTTAGGGTTTGTTGACCGTAATTCGTAAAGACCAGCGAGAGAGTTGCTGGAACCCAGGTCTTCATCTCTTATTTCTTGAAGCCTTCGGCTGCTAGCCAGTTTACAGCTGGTAAAGTCGGCTAGCACTTCCAGATAACCGTAATCCGGGTGATGGTAGAAATGAGTATCGTCCACTACTACTTTCTCCACCGTTGGTTCGTTGGCAATAGTCAGCGTATCCTGCTGGCGGTCAATAAACTGCATCTCTTCGTACAGTATGTTGTAGTTGACCTTGGCACTGGCCGTCTGGCCATTATGGAAAAAGGCCTTTCCCCACCTAAAATCAGCAAAGCGAAACCGGGCCTCCTGAGGAAGCACCTGCACCGGAATCTCCCCGGCCTGTACTCTAAAAAATTTTGCCGACTGGGCAGTTAGAGGCCCCCAGAGCAGTAGGCCAACCAGGCATACTGCTATAAACACGTTGACGTTAAACAAACCAATGTTGAAAAGCCCTCTCATGCGCGCGAACCTTGGTATCGGATAGAATAGATAAATTAATGATTTTTATCAAATCTATCAGCAGAGATCTGTCGATTCCGGAAGACCTACTACTGAATCTACCACAAAATTTCTTATCAGGTGATAAGCTGCCTCTTCACTTTTATCGGGCGGTAATCACCGACTGCTCCGATAAATTGTACAACTGCCCGCCGGTAACAGATACCGCTCCTCCTTCAGCGAACAACTCTACCTGGGTGAAATTCTCATTCGGGAAAAACACGTTGGACATGACGGTGGTGCCATCGTCGCCAAAAAGCTCTACCGAAGCCACATCAATGAACAGGTGCATGCTCAACGTACTTCCGTCGCCCACCCGGTCGGCCGTAAACCGACCCGGAAAGTCGGCAGAAAAGTCAGTTTTGCCAGCATTACTCCGGTCAACAAAATACTGCTGATCGGCCAGATTGTAGCCCACAATCAGCTCTTCGCCCAGGCTATTAGATAATCTTATGCCTACTTCACTGGCGATTGCCTCACTTAAGTCAAAATCAACGGTTAATTCTAAGGTAGAAGAAGGCTGGCTGAGCTGAGAGCTCATATTCTGGTTGCCCTCCAGGGTCATAGCTTCTAGGGCAACATTATTGGTTCGTAGCACTTCTAATTCCTCTACCGGGCGGGAGGCTACCCGCAAACCGGCTTCGGTTTCTACCAAATGCAGGGTACGGGGCACCGTCATGGCACTACGCCAAGTGTAGGTAGGTACTTCCTGCCCGTACTGCCAGTTGCTCATCCAGCCCAGAAAAATTCGTCGCCCGTCTGACGGAGGAATATCCGACCAGCTAACCCCGGCGTAGTTATCTTTGCCGTAATCCAGCCAGAGCGACATATCTTCCGGATTATCATTGGTGAAGGTGGTGCCATCGAAGTCTCCGACGAAGTACTGCGTAGCTGAGCCACCGTTAGGCCCGCCCGGATTAATGCTGAGCAGCAGCACCCACCGTTCCTCGCCGCTATCGGTGGTCAGCGCAAATAGATCGGGGCATTCCCATACTCCGCCGTGGGAGCCGCTGTTTTCGCCAAATTCACTCAGAAAATTCCATTCCGTCAGGTTAGGCGATTCATACAGGTGTATACGGTCAGCTACCGCCAGTATCATCACCCACCGCCCGGCGGTCCGATTTTGCCCCGGATCGTACCAGAACACTTTAGGATCACGGAAGTCTTTAATGCCGGGGTTTTCTATCACCGGATTGCCTTCGTACTTAGTCCAGGAGCGCCCGCGGTCGTTGCTGTACGCTATGCCCTGGGTCTGAAGGTAATCATCCTGGTCTTCATCTTCTCCGGGAGGGTCATGATAGGTGAAAATAGCAATCATCGGTGGGTTGCCTTCTGCACCTAATCCCGAAGTATTGTTCACATCAACTACGGCACTACCGGAGAAGATATAACCCAGGCTGTCGGGATACAGGGCAATCGGCAGATGCTCCCAGTGTACCAAGTCTTCGCTTACGGCGTGCCCCCAGTGCATGGGGCCCCACACGTTGCTGTCGGGGTAGTGCTGGTAAAAGAGATGGTACTCGCCGTCGTAAAAAAACATTCCGTTAGGGTCGTTCATCCACTGCTCGGGTGGGGTAAAGTGATACACCAGGCGGTGCTGTTCTCCAGTAGCGACGGTATCGGCCGAGGTAGCATCTGCCGTTTCAGTCGTAGAAGGCTGGCAGCTCATCATAATGGTTAATAAACCAATAACTGCTACTAGCAGAGAGTAAATAGATTTGATCATAGCGTTAGCGTAGTCTGTACTTGATAATCTTAAAATCGGGAGCTAAGTTTACGAAGGGTGGGCTAGAATTTTTTCAATAGCTGCCGTATCCAGCGCCGGAGTAGCTCCAGTTTGGGTAGCTACGTAGGCTCCCACAGCGCAGGCGTAGCGTAAACAATCTTCCGGCGGCTTTTCCTGTAGCAAGCCCGTAAGCAAAGTAGCCAGAAATGAATCGCCGCTGCCCACCGTATCTGCTATGTTTACCGGAAAGCTGGGTTGGAAGTATAACTGTTCTTCGTACAGCAGCATTGCTCCCTTAGCCCCCTGCGTGATGCATAGCGTGCTCACATCAAATTTCTGCATAAACTTCCGCATGGCGGTCTCGGCTGTACTGCCATCCAGATACCACTCCGAAAGTAACGCAAATTCTTCTTCGTTGACCTTTACCAGATTAGCAGGTTTTAGTAACTCTTCAATAAGGGCGGGAGAGTAGAAGGGGGCACGTAAGTTCACGTCAAGGGCGGTTTGCTTGGCTTGTGATAATAATGAATGTAATGTATTGCGGGTAACCTCATGGCGGCAGGCCAGACTTCCGTAGAGCAGTAGATCGGCTCGCTCCACTGCTTGTACCGCTTCTTCGGTAGGGCGAATAAAATCCCAGGCTACGGGCTGAAGAATATCATACTTCACATTGTCCGACTGGCTCACGTCGGCAATCACTTTTCCGGTAGGATGATCGGCATCTGTTTGAATAAGCTCGGTAGACAATCCTCGTTCCTTCAGATACTGCTGTAGCGCTTCTCCGTCGGTATCCTTTCCCACGCTGGATATAAACTGGGTATCGGTTCCCTGTTGCTGCATGTGCACGGCCACATTCATAGGAGCCCCACCAGGGTACTTACCGCTGGGCAGATAGTCGTACAGCATTTCCCCGAAGCAAACAGCCCGTTTATTTAGCTTTTTCATAAGTCAGGTTGAGTTCAAGCTCTTCCAGCGATTTACCCTTGGTTTCGGGCATCATTTTCCAGACGAAGAGCAGTTGTAATACCATCATCCCGCAGAAGATAGCGAAGGTGGGCCCACCACCCAAGCCTTCGGCAATCACCGGGAAGATGAAGGCAATGAGTGCTGCCATCAGCCAGTGGGTGAAGCTACCCAGTGCCTGCCCTGATGCCCGTACCCGGTTCGGGAAAATTTCGGAAATAAATACCCAGATAACGGCCCCTTGCGAGAAGGCGAAGAAAGCGATGTAGACAAATAGGTAGATCGGCACCCAGATACCGAACGCCTCCACAAAGAAGGCGCGGGCTACCAGACCTAGAGTAAGTATTAGTCCAAATGAGCCGATCAGCATTAGTTTTTGGCGACCCACACGGTCAATCATACTCAGGGCGACTAACGTAGCTAGAAAGTTTACGATGCCAATACCGGCAGTAGATAGTAAAGCTGTTTGCGTACCTAAACCCGTCATTTCCAAGATACGCGGGGCGTAATAGATAATAGCATTGATGCCAGAAAACTGATTGAAAACGGCGAATAGGATAGCCAATGTAACTGGCTTACGATAGCGAGAAGAAAATAGCTTTTCGGTAGAAACATCAGCTTCTAACGTCGTATTCTTAATATCCTGCACCTCCTGGTCGGCTCGTTCGGGGTCGATCATCGCTAAGACACTATGGGCCTGCTCCACATCATTGCGTTTCAGGATAAGCCAGCGCGGACTTTCCGGCACAAACAGAATTGAAATCAGAAATATCAGCGCGGGAAATGCCTCTACGCCTAGCATCCACCGCCAGTCGTTAGTACTACTTCCCTCTATCAAGTAGTTAGAAAGGTAGGCGATGAGAATACCGAAGACGATATTAAACTGAAACAGCGCTACCAGCTTTCCTCTTGATTCGGGCGGGGAAATTTCAGAGATGTACATAGGTGCTGCCACCGAAGAGGCTCCCACTCCCAGTCCGCCCAGAAAGCGAAAAAGCAGGAAAACGTACCAATCAGTGGCTAGGGCCGAACCTACTGCCGATATCAGATAGAAGGCAGCAATCCAGAATAAGGTTTTTTTACGGCCTAGCCGATCAGAGGGAATACCACCGAACAACGCACCGAATACGGTACCTATAAGCGCAATAGAAACCGTAAAACCATGCTCCCAAGCGCTTAAATCCCATATTTTCTGAATGGTTTGTTCTGCTCCGGAGATCACAGCGGTATCAAAGCCAAATAAAAAGCCTCCTAAAGCCACTGTGATTGACCAAAACCAAAGTCGTCCGTAGTTCATAGGTTGTTTTGGTCTAAAAGTACGGAATCTTACTCAGTTTAACGTAATGTCACTTCACTGAGCTATTGGCCTGAATAATAAAGCACAACTACTTAAGCCGTTGGCTAGTCAACTAATAGCAATAAAAAACCCAGCCGTAGCTGGGAAAAACCTGTTACTCGAAACAATACTTATGAGCCTGTTTTTTCGGCACTGTTCAACGCGACTCTTTCTCTATTCTGTTATCGCTCTTGAGGTGCTAATTCTGGGAGTAAAAATAACGGAGATTAGTAAAGATTTCCGAGCTAAGTAGGTGGTTATCTTACATAGACGGGAACCATCTCCTTAAGACAAAAGGAGTTAAAAAGAAAGGAGAAAATACTCAGGGAAAACGTGTACCTAACTTAGGTAGACAAGGGGCGTTCCGGTCGGCTAATCACCTCGGTTGCCCAGCCATACTCCTACAGCAGATAATATAAAGACAACTGCTAAGCCAATAAGTAGTATAGTGTTGGTATCCATAAATTTGGTTTGTTAGTCGTGTTTAGCCGATAAGGGCAAATATTATGAATTTTCTGCAATTAAATAAAAAAAGCGACGCAGTTTTATCTGCGTCGCTTCAACTAACGTTTGTTAATTGTTAATTTAAGATAAACTCGGTGATAAGATTAAAAAATAAAATGTGTTTGTTTCAGATAAAAAAATCGAGTCTATCTACCAACCCTCACTTCGCTTATACTATTTGCAAACCCACTGCCAAAAAGCAACTGAATTTAGATTCACCGGCTAAATTGTTTACTAACCTGCTGCCTATCAGTGCTTTGAATATTTTATGCCACTAGTAAAGTTTCTCAGGCACTACTGTGCCAGAATCGGAAATAGTGTCTGGAAGGGGACATTCTTCCCCACCACTGGGTACATTCCCCAACTTTTCCCCAGTTTCAACGATCGAGCCACTGTTTGAAATCCGCTACCCGGTCGCGGCTTACCAGCACGTCCTTATCCGTACTATGCTTTAGTTGCAGTTTCAACCGACTGCTGGAGTAGGTGATGATATCATTAATGGCGACAAAGCGAACCAGGTACTTCCGGCTAATCCGGAAATACACCTTCGGGTCTACCATCTCCTCTACCTGTTCCAGCGAGTAATCAATAATATAGTGTTTCCCGCTCGCGGTTTGCAGATAGGTTACTTTAGCCTGGCTAAAGAAATAGAACACCTCCTCTATCGGAATCGCTTTCAGGTGCTCACCTACCTTTACCATAAAGCGGGTTTTGTACTCCGGCCCCTTAAGCATTTGCAGAGCTTGCTGAAGCTGGCCTAGGTCGGGTGCAGCAGTTTTGGACGATTGATTCTGGTGGTAACTTTGGTACTTACCAACAGCCGCTGCCAGTTCTTCCGCATCTATGGGTTTCAGCAGATAATCAATACTGTTCACTTTGAACGCCCGAATAGCGTACTGGTCGTAGGCGGTGGTAAAAATAACCGGGGCCGAAACCGTAGTATGCTCAAAAATCTCAAAGCTCAACCCATCGGCCAACTGAATATCCATGAAGATTAAATCAGGTGACGGGTTAGTTTGCAGCCAGTTTACCGACCGTTTTACCGAATCTAGCTGAGCCAGTACGCTAGCTTCGAGGCTTATCTGCCGTATTAGGGCAGTCAGCCGTTTGGCGGCCGCTTTTTCGTCTTCGATGATCAGAATTTTCATGCCGGTTGCAGGGTTAGCAGCGGTAATCTGACGGTGAAATACTGGGGCCCGTCCTGCACCTCAACTTCTTTTCCCGAAAGGTAAGCGTACCTCGAGCGAATGTTCTGCAGTCCTAGCCCTGAGGAGTATTCGTAAGAACGCTTCGGCTGGAGGTTATTCTCTACTCTCAAGAATTTATCCTGCTCTACCGAGATTCGGAGGTGCAGTGGCTGGTCATCCGAAATAATATTGTGCTTGATGGCATTCTCCGCTAGCATTTGTAACGAGAGAGGCAGGATCATAGCTTCAGTCTCCGACGGGACCTGAATTTCTACTCTAAGATTATCCTCAAACCGCATCTTTTGTAAGAAGATATAAGATTCCAGAAATTGTAATTCCTCACTCAACGGCACTACTTCCTTCTGCTGATTATCCAGCACGTAACGGTACACATCAGCCAGCCTCTTAATAAACTTGGCCGCCTGGTCTTGATCCTCGTACACCAGCGAGGTAAGCGCGTTCAGGCTGTTAAACAGAAAGTGAGGATTCACCTGATTTTTCAGCGTTTCGTACTGGGAGGCTACCCGTTCGGTTTTTAACTTTTCGGCCTCAATAGCCGCCTGCCGCCAGCTCAGCAAAAAGCCCCGGCTAGTTAGAAAGACAGTGAGCACCACCGCGATAATCATCGGAATGTAGGTCTGCTCCACGTACACTCCGAAGGGAATTCCGGAAGGGTCATCTACAAAGAATATCTGGATAAAGATAAAAGCGACCAGCAATGAAACCAGGAACGAGTAAGTCAGTAGCGTTACGGTATTCAATACAAACCGTTTGGTAGGGTGCTGAATCCAGGATACGTACTTATTTAGCCAATGATTTAGCCGTTCGTTGCCCCACCCCAGCGTAATACAGAGGGTGAACGAATAGAGCACATCGTCGCCTACCGTACGGAATTCTTCCCAGGACATAAAATCCTGTGGAGCCAGAAAAAAGACGATGGCTACGGCAATAATAAAGTTCACTCCCAAATAGGCCCCAATCTTCTTCAACTTCCGAGTCATGCGGTGGATTAAATAATGATCAGCGGGGTAAATATACGAAGAAGTCCGACGTCTCATCCGTAGCCTATTGATCGCAGGCGCGTTGTAAATATCCCACAATCCACTTTCCCCAGGTGGGATGCAGCGGCGACTCCGGTTCAGCCTGCTCAAATTTAGCGATGGCCTGACTAGCCAGTGCACAAACTTCTGACGTATCGCTGTTGAAGAACTGAGCCGTACCGTACTGCATTTGTGCCAATAGCAGCATAGCCCGCGGATTATCCGGATTCATCTGTACGGCCTGCGATAGTATTTGGGTAGCCTGAGGAGCCAGTTCAGGACCACGATTGGCCGGATCAATCGCTACCCGGATGGTATGCAGATAGCCCTGAAGTGCTACTACCTCCGATTCTTCCGGCGCCAACTGCTGGGCCTCGTCCAGGTATTGCTGCGCCTGATCCAGGCCCTGATCTTTTTGCTCGCCATTTTCGCTCATGGCCGCATGGATAATGTAGGCGTAGCTGGTGTAGTAGAACGGAAGCCATTGGTCTTTTTCTACCTGAGCAATTCGCTGAAACTGATTGGCTACTGCCTGAAAGGCTTCGGGAGAATCGGCTTGCGCCAATTGGCTTAGTGCCTGCTGCATGGCTTGTTCGTAAGCGGAATTACTAGCAAAACTAAAGGCGATAGTCCAGGAAGCGAGAATAGAAAGAAATAAATGTTTCATGATGTAGGTGATTAATTGAAAATTGACAATGGATAATTGTAAAGTGCTGTATATCAAATTTTTAAGAAATATGTAATGCGTAATTCTAAACTTGAACTGGTTTAGGTTCTTATAGCGTATCTAGCTGGTTCTTCATTTTGCCTTTACTCAGGGTGATGAAAAATCCTACGAAGAAGAAGCGAGATGCGGGCGGTCGTACCGCTAGCCGGTCGTAGTTACCCGACTCGTTAGGCTGAGCAGCGTACTGGTAGCCAAACACGTTATCGCGTCCCAGCACGTTGGTAGCCGCAGCGTACAAAATGATATGCTGCTTAATCAGCCAGGCGGCGTTCACGCTCAGGCTATGAAAATTTTTAGTCCGATCGGCGTGAAACTGCTCCTGCTGAGGGTCGAAGTACGGTCGTCCGCTGGCAAAGGTGTAGGAAGCCCCCGCCTGCGTGCGCCAGGCGGTAAGGAAGTATTTACCCACTGCCGAAAAGTTGTGGCGGGAGGCCAACGTAGGTACGGCCCGGGTAGGAAAATCCCGGTAGTCGCGCTCAGTGTCCAGCAGGGAGTACGAGAGCCAGTAGTCCAGATTATCGACCGAACGACGGTCGCGCCAGAAAATATCCAGTCCCCGGGCGTAGCCTTTACCCAGGTTGTTATAAGCAGTTGGCTCGTAGGGCCGCTCAGCATCAAACTTAGTGAGTTGATCGTACTGCTTGTGGTACACCTCCGCCCGGAAGGTACGCCCCGATTGAGTGACCTGATAATTGGCAATGTAATGGGTAGCCCGCTCATCGGCTAAGCCAGTATTAACCAGGCGGTAGTCTACCAAAGGAGCCTGATGAAACTTTCCGTAGGCCAGCGAAACCTGGCTATCTTTTCCGGTTTTGTAGGCTAGCGACACCCGGGGTGAGGTCGTCCAGGTATCGGTCAGGTTAGAAAACTCGGAGCGGACTCCCAATCGGGCTACCCAGCGAGAAGTAAGGTAAGCATCGGTTTCCATAAAATGAGCGGCCCGGTGGCTCAGCAACGTCCGGCTGAACGCAGCAGTGTCTTCTACCGATTGTATCTGCCAGTCGTAGTTATCCTGAAAGTACTCGCTACCGGCTCGGAGCACCACATGCGGGTTCACATCATAGGTCAGCACTGATTTGGCGTGTAGGCTACGCTGTTGCTGACGAACGGGAGTTTGATCCAGGGCAATAGCTTGATGATCGTAGGTGTAGGATGCTCCGCTCTGCCAGGTCCACTTTTTTCCTACCGCCTCCTGAAAAGTTGCGTTAGCATAGAGATTATCATTTTCTAGGGATACTAAACTGGTTTCTGGCAGTTGGTTTATATCCGGCTGGTGTAGGGCAATTTTACTACGATTGGCCTGGGCGTACAGCTTAACCATTCCGGTAGTTGAGGTCTTTTTTCGGAACGCCGCAGCCCCGTTCCAGGCCCGGGGGGCTACTTCCCAGCGAACGTCCTGCGGAACTACTCCCTGGTAAGGAGCTAAGTTAGTGTACCCACCTTCAACCCAAACGGAAGCTTCATCCCAGCGGTGCTGATGCGACACGCTACCGCCCACCGTCATCAGCGAGATATCGGTTTGGGTCTGAGTCGGCAGATCGTTGGTGTTTAGTAGCAAAACTGAGGAGAGAGCCTGTCCGTGTTCGGCTGAGTAGCCTCCGGTGCTGAAGGTAGTGCCTTTGAATAGGAAGGGTGAAAAGCGCCCCCGGGTAGGGATACCCGGAATCGAGGCGTTGAACGGACTGTGGGATAACAACCCATCGATGAATATCTTGGTTTCGTAGCCTTCACCTCCGCGCACAAACAGGCGGCCATCTTCGCCTACGGTTTGAGTGCCCGGTAAGGTTTGCAAGGCACCGGCAATATCGCCTAAAGCTCCGGCAGTGGTGACAATATCCAGCGGCTTCAGCGCGATGGCCTGGTGCTTATCGCTCGCCTCAAAGGCTCCGGCACTGATGGTAACCCCCTGCAACGTATGGCTGGCCTCCTGAAGCCGAATGCGCAGCGCGGTAGTCGGTCGATCGTTAGCAATAATTAGTTCCTGAGTTTGGTAGCCAATAGCGCTAATAATCAAGTAGGAGGTATCAGTTGGGTTGGCGACAAACGAAAAAGCCCCGGTAGTATCGGTGGTAGCTCCGAAGTAGGTATCCCGCAGATACACATTAGCCCCTACTATTGGCTCCGCTCCTTCCGTAACTGTTCCTGACCAGGTAGTTTGCCCGGAGGTCAGACGGCTGATGAAGATCAAGGCAAAAAGTAAAATGAACAAACAATTGGAGCGCATAGCAATATCGGTTTTGATACTGCTAAAGTGGGTATTAGCGGCCCGGTCCGCGAATAAACCTTACCGAACGGTAGAATAGCCGCGACGAATCGTGAAAACCCTTCACCAAAAGGAGACTTCGGCAGTTGTTAACTTCTGATTCTGGCTTCCGGTTTTGTTAATCAAACTGAATAGTAGCTATAAAAAATGGGGAAACACTACGCTGTAAGGTATCCGGAATTTCTGGTTACCGGCTAAATAAAATAAGTAGTTGTTTTGGATATGCATTGTTTCCAGTTCAATCAGCTTGCCCCTAAAAATCAGTTGCGGTATATCTACGACCATTGTCGACTGCTCGATTTCATTATCCAAACTGTAGGCACCAAACAAGATGCCGTTTGCCTCTACCACGACGGTGAGCTGTTTGTAGAAGTATACTTCGATGGATTGCAGGGCGACCGGGTCAAAGAAATCCGTTCCTACTCTATGCTGCACCAGCTTTCGCACTGGTACGAGCAGATCAATATCTCTTCTCTCTTTCAGGATATTCCCAAAAGCTAGCGAGGCACAGTTTCGTAACTGGTTGAGCTTACCAGCAACCGACGCATAATGTAGCGCGTATCACAGCTATCGCTGCTGTAAGCCTGTACCAGTTCCCATCCCTGTTCATTCATATAATTTAAGGCATTCACCGGTGAATTGAACTCCATTGGTTGCTGCGTCAGCGGATCGCGTAGTTTATCTACTAATCCGAGTAGTCCTCTACCTACGGGCTGACCAAAATCTACTCGAACATGGCACCGAGCAGTAGATACCCAAATTACTTCTACTTCGCAGTATTCTTCGGTTCGCAGCGACTGGCTTTGAGAATACGCGATAAAACAATAGGCAAAGAGAAATGAAAAGCAGAGAAAAAATTTCATGATAGGAGTAGGTTATGTTGCTATTCCAGATAGTATCAAAATTGGTACCGAAATGCCTTACTCTTTTCCGCTAGTTAACTGTTAGTACACCACTGTGGATGATTTTGCCTCAGCCGATGTCTTTCGAGATTCGATTTATGAATCCAATCTCCGGTATATTTCAAAAGATTATCTATTTTTATCAGTGTACTGTCTACCTACAACCTATGCACTATTCTCGCCGAGAGTGGTTGAAAACCACGGCTATTGCCGGCCTAAGCACTTCGTTTATTCTTCCTGATCTATCCCAAAAGCTGAAACCGTGGGCTAACTCAACCATTCTGTTGCACTCTAGTTGGCAGACGGTGAATATCGGCGACATTGGTCATACTCCTGGTCTGATTACTTTGCTGCAAAACCATATTCCGGATGCCCGGATTATTCTCTGGCCCAAAAGCCGGTTAGACCGAGGCGTGGAAAGTATGCTGCGAGCCGCTTTTCCCGAGTTGAAGATTGTAAACGGTAAAACGGATGATCAAGGTCAGCCGGATACCGCTGAGTTGCAAGCGGCCTTTCGGGAAGCAGATTTCATGCTGCACGGTTCGGGGCCATCGGTGGTTGGTCGGCAGGGGTTAGTCAGTTGGTCAGAAACCACCGGAAAGCCCTACGGCATCTACGGAGTCACTATACAACATATTGATACTGATTTAGCGGAATTACTGAAAGGCACTTCCTTCGTCTACACCCGCGAAACCCATTCGTTGAAAAACATAGCTGAGCAGGGACTAGCAGACGAAAAGATCGGTTTCGCCCCCGATTCCACCTTTGCTATGGACTTACTGGATGACCGTAAAGCCCGGCAGTTTATGCAGCAGCATCAGCTTGAGCCCCGCAAGTTTATCTGCGTAATTCCCCGCCTGCGGAAAACGCCCTATTACAAAATCCACCCGGAAGTGAATTGGAGCCAACAGAAAATTGATGAAGTGAATGCGCTGAACGAGCAGCACAAGGAAAAGGACCACGCCAAGGCCCGCTACGCTATGATTGAGTACGTGCGGCAGACCGGCAATAAAGTACTGATCTGCCCGGAGATGACCTACCAACTGGATATCATGGACGAACTGCTGATTGATCCACTGCCCGAAGATGTGAAAAAGCAGATCGTAAAGCGTGATACCTACTGGCTACCCGACGAAGCCAGTTCCATTTATAAAGAAACGCTGGCTCTGCTAAGTTTTGAGTGCCACTCGCCCATCATGGCCTTTCACCACGGCACTCCGGCTTTTTATTTACGTCAACCCGAAGACACCATCAAGGGGCAAATGTGGTACGACATCGGCGTAGATGACTGGGTGTTTGAGATTGAAGAAACCCAAGGCCCCGACATTGCCCAGCAACTAATGAAAGTACACGAAGACTTTGCGAGTGCTCAGAACTATCGCGAGCAGGCTATGGATAGAGTTCGGCAGCACCATGATAAAACGATGCGGTTTGTGAAGAAATCCTTGTGAAATAGTTGCTTTAGTGTTATCCGCAGATCGCTGGTAAATGGCTTTCTCTAATTCCTGGTACGATGGGTGGTCAGTAGTTCGTCAATACGGCCACCCGACCTTGCGCTAGCATGGAATTAATGATGAAAATTCGTTGTTTTGCAATTAGACGAAACTTAATTTGGAGCTATGAGCGAACAGATGAGTGACGTTATACACCGGTTACAGACCTTACCCATTGCCGACCAAGAGGCCATAGCTCCTAAGATAGCTAGCTACATAGATAAGCTAGAAGCATTGAAGGGACTAATTCAAGAGGGTATTGATAGTGGTGAATCTCAACCGCTTACTCGCGAGACATTTCAAGATGTTATAAAACGTGGCCAGGAGCGAAAACAGCAGCGTAACTAATGGCTCACCTCACCTACCGGCCACGCTTCACGGCTGATTTAGATGAAATTTACGATTACATTGCGAACCATCGCAGCGAAGAGAGTGCAACCGACCAGATCTTACGCCTAGAGGAAGCGGCCGCCGCCCGGTGGTTTTTCTGGTTGCTGATAACCCGGATATGGGAACCAGCGCTGCAGACATCTACCCCAATTTGCGCCGATTCGTCATTGATAAGAATTATCTCTTTTTCTACTTACGTCACCCTAATGAAGTGGAAGCCGTCCGAATGTTACGAGCAGATCGGGACGACATAACAGGACTCGTAGCCGAGAAACTAGGTTAAAAATTGCTAGTTTTCCCCATTCCCAAAATTTTCTATTTTAGAAAAAATTATTCAGAGTGCCCAACAACAACCTAGAGCTACAGCAGATTTCCAAAGAGTTTCCCGGCGTGAAGGCGCTAGACCAGGTGTCGCTGACCGTGCGAGCGGGCGAAGTACACGCGCTGTGTGGCGAAAACGGAGCGGGCAAGAGCACCCTGATGAACATCCTCTCGGGAAACTTGCAGCCCAACGGCGGTAGCATCCGCTGGAAAGGGCAGGAGGTTCAGATTCCTGATCCGATTGAAGCCCAACGGCTAGGTATCGCTATTGTGTATCAGGAGCGAAGCTTGGTGGAAACGCTGAGTGTGGCCGAAAATATTTTTATTCGCAACAAGCCCCGCAACCGCTTCGGTTTTATCGACTTTACCCGGCTGCATCAGCAGACGAAAAGCCTGCTGAAACGACTGGGTTTATCCGATATTCGCCCGCAGAGCCTGGTAGGTTCGTTGTCTGTAGCCAAGCAGCAGATGGTAGAAATTGCCAAAGCCCTGTCGCAGGAACCCGAATTATTAATTCTGGACGAACCCACTGCCTCTATCACCGAGGTAGAAACCAAAATTCTGTTTAGCATCATCCGACGGCTGAAGCAGCAGGGTGTGTCTATCATTTATATCTCCCACCGCATGGCCGAAATCTTCGAGATTGCCGATCGGGTATCCGTCCTGAAGGACGGTCAACCGCAGGGCACCTTCGAGATTAATGAAGTAACCGTAGATACGCTCATCCGCCGAATGGTGGGGCGCGATTTGCAGGTGCAAGACACCCAAAGCTACGCTGACGATCAGGTAGTATTGGAGGTGCAAGATTTACAAGGAGAGCGCTTTCGTAACGTGAGCTTTCAGCTCAAGAAAGGAGAAATTCTGGCCCTGGCCGGATTGGTAGGAGCAGGCCGCACCGAAGTAGCCCGGGCTATTCTGGGAGCCGATCCTATTCTTGGAGGTAGCGTAATGCTGGAAGGTAAACCAGTAAAGATCGATCATCCGAAGGATGCTATCCGACAAGGAATTGGTTATTTGCCCGAATCGCGCAAAACGCAGGGGTTGTTTCTGGACATGAGCGTAGCCGATAACGTAGTGGCCGCCAACCTGGAAGCAGTTGCTGAGCGAGGCGTACTCAAACCCCAGCAGATTAAACAACAAGCCGAGGAATATATCCGGCAACTTCGTATCGTCACTCCCGGCAGTCAGCAGAAAGTACTGAACCTGAGCGGGGGTAATCAGCAGAAAGTGGTGCTGGCCAAGTGGCTGATGCGCCAACCCAAGGTATTCATCGTCGATGAGCCAACGCACGGCGTGGATGTAGGCGCGAAATCCGAGATTTATGCTATCTTGAACGAGCTTACCCGGCAGGGAGTCAGCATTTTACTTATCTCTTCGGAGTTGCCAGAAGTGCTGCTGTTGAGCGACCGCATTCTGGTGATGTGGAACGGTATCATTACCGCCGAACTCACCCGCGAACAGGCCTCCGAAGAAGAAATTATGCACTATGCCTCGGGCACTAAAAACATGTACGCTTAGCCTATGAATCGAGCCAGTATACTTCAGGGATTACAAGACAGGGTCGTTACCCTCGCCCTCACCATCGTGGTAATGTTTGTGGTGTGCAGCCTGATCTGGCCGACCAAGTTTCCTACTTTTGATAATATCTCGCTAGTGCTGCTCAATCTATCCATCGAGTCTATCGTGGCCGTAGGCATGATGTTGCTGTTGATTTCGGGAATGTTTGATCTTTCCGTGGGTTCCGTAGTGGCTTTCGCCGGTAGTATCACCGCTTACCTGATGTACTACTACGGCATGTACACTCCCGTCGCTATTCTGGTTGGTTTAGGGCTGTCGGCCGTTATTGGATTGGTAAATGGACTTCTGGTGGCCAAGGTGGGCATTAATCCGCTCATTCAAACGCTAGCCATGATGGGCATCGTCCGCGGGCTAGCCCTGATGATTGCCGGAGCGGGTATTCAGAACCTGCCGGGAGATTTCAATGCGATTGGCCAGACCAAGATTCTGGGCATTCAGTCGCCAGTTTGGTTTATGCTGATTATCGTGGCGATCTTCAGTATTCTGGTAGCACGAACCGTTTTCTTTCGTCAGTTTTACTACATTGGTGGTAACGAGAAAGCCGCGAACCTGTCGGGTATCCGGGTAGACCGGGTAAAGATCATCGGCTTTGTCATTATTTCCTCGCTAGCCGGTATTGCCGGTATTTTGCTAGCTTCTCGTTTGGGAGCTGCGCTAGCCACCTCCGGGCGGGGCATGGAACTACGGGTAATCACTGCTGTGATTCTGGGTGGTGCCAGTCTGCTGGGCGGACAAGGAAAGATCATTGGAGCACTGCTGGGTACGCTCTTCATGGGCTTAGTGAGTAACATCATGATTCTGGCCCGAGTATCCGGCTACTGGCAGGAAATTATTCTCGGATTAATTCTGATCGGAGCGGTCGCTATTGACATTTTACTGAAGAAACGAAGCGGAACCACTCCCAAAAAATACGTTCAACAGGCTACCTCGGTAGCATCACCCAAACAAGTAGAAGCCTAATATGAAGTACTATCTTATTCTCATAAGTATTCTCACTCTAATCGCCTGTGATCCCGAGAAAGGCGCGAAGTACCGCGAGCAGCAAGCCGCTAACCAAGCCGCGGAAATTGACCCGAACGAAGAGTACGTTATGGTCACCACCGCCGTAAATATGCCGCTATACGTCAATCATGATCAGGCTGCCTTCAAACGTTGGGGCCAGCAACGAGGCGTAAAAACTTCCATTCTCGGTCCCTCCGAATGGGATGTGCAAGCCCAAATCGCTACCATTGAACAAGTGGTTGGTACTCGTCCCACTGGCTTGCTAATTAACGGCACCGATCCCGCAATTGCTTCGGCTATTGACAAAGCCGTGGAAGCCGGGATTCCCACCGTGGTCTACGATTCGGATATTCCGCGGAGTAAACGTCACGCCTTCCTGGGCACCGACTGGTACGAGATGGGCCGCTTACAGGGCGAAGCGATGGTGAAGCTAATTAACGGTAAAGGGAAAGTAGCCTGTATGGGGATTTTGGGGATGACCAACATGGAAGCCGGTTTTCAAGGATTACAAGACGTACTGGCCGAATACCCGGATATTGAATTCTTGGGCAAGTACGACGACAAAGCCAATGTGGAGGAAGCGGCCCGTATCACTTCCGACCTGATCAGTGCTAACCCTGATCTAGCCGGAGTTTGCGGCTTTGACTCTAACAGCGGCCCCGGCATCGGCCTAGCCATTAAAGAAGCCGGAAAAGCCGGTGAGATCAAAGTAACTACCGTAGACTGGGAACCCGAGCACCTCAAGCTGGTACAGGAAGGCGTAATTGATCTACTGGTCGGGCAGAAGCGCGAACTATTTACCTGGTACGGAGCTCAGTTCCTCTACGATATGGTGCACCAAACCAACCAGCTCTCGGGTGACGATCAGGCCGCCGGAATCACCAATGTACCCTACCACGTCAACACCGGATTGCTTACCATCACTCCCGAAAACGTAGATCAGTTCATCGATTCATGAATTGCCGCTATAAACATCTATTTCACTTCAGAATCGGCATCAGCTTTTTACTACTAAGCTTCCTTCTGCTGTCCTGCGACCCGGAAAAGGGAGCGAAGTATCGCGAACAGCAGGCGGCCAACCAAGTGGCAGAAGTCAGTTCGGACGAGGAGTACGTGATGGTTACTACCATTGTCAACTACCCCATGTACGTCAATCACGATCAGGTTGCCTTTAAGCGCTGGGGGCAACAACGAGGGGTGAGAACTTCTATCCTGGGTCCTTCCGAATGGGATATACAAGCGCAAATCTCGGTTATTGAGCAAGTCATCGGTACCAAGCCTACCGGCTTATTAATCAACGGTACCGATCCGGCGATTGCTTCGGCTATTGACAAAGCGGTGGAAGCCGGGATTCCTACGGTAGTTTATGATTCAGATATTCCGCTGAGTAAGCGCCACGCTTTCCTGGGCACCGATTGGTACGAGATGGGTACGCTGATGGGGGAGGAAGTAGTAAAGCTTATTGGCGGTAAAGGGAAGATTGTCTACCTCGGCATTTTAGGCATGACCAACATGGAAAACGGCTACCGCGGGCTGATGGACGTTATTGAACGGTACCCGGATATTGAATTGATTGGCAAGTACGACGATCAGGCTAACGCGGAAGTAGCCGCCCGAATCGCCGCCGATGTACTGAGTGCCAACCCTGATCTGGCCGCCTTTTGTGCCTTCACTCCCATGAGCGGCTTCGGCTGTGCCCAAACGGTGAAGGAAGCCGGAAAGGTAGGCGAGGTGAAGGTCACCACGGTTAACTACGAACCGGAGCTACTAACCCTGATGGAAGAAGGAGCTATTCAACAACTGGTTTGTCAGAAGCGTGAACTGTTTACCTGGTACGGCGCCCAGTTCCTCTATGACATGGTACACCAAACCAACCAGCTCTCCAAAAACGACCGGGCGATAGGCATCGCTAATGTGCCTCACTCCGTCAACACCGGCACCTTCGCCATCACCCCCGAAAATATGCAACCTTTTCTGAACAAAGAATGAAAATAGTTGCCTTACTAGAAGAAGCCCGGAAGAACTACAAGCAGTTAGCCTCAGTCACAGAAACGTTTCCCGATCAGGATAGTGACCCGCGTTATTTCCCGCTGTCGCCTCAACCCTGGGACGTGGAAATTACTGCCGAAAGCCAGATATGGAAGAAGTAGGCAAAAACCTTCAATTTTGCGACTTCTCCTCATCAATTTTATCGAATATACCCAAAAAATATGCTTCGCCTCTTTTTATTTTTTTATGTTTGTGAGCCATGAACAAAGAGTTATCATTTGCTGTCATTGGCTGCGGATTCTGGGCCCAGTATCAGATCGCCGCCTGGCAGGAACTGCAAGGTGCCAAACTAGTAGCAGTTTGCGACCGGGATGCCGATAAAGCCCAACAAACGGCGAAAAAGTTTGGAGCGTCTAATTACTATACTGATGCCCGAACTATGCTAGAGCGGGAGTCGCTGGACTTTGTGGATATTATCACCACGATAGAATCGCACGCTGAGTTTACGCAGTTGGCCGCCCGTTATCAGCTACCGGCTATTTGCCAGAAGCCCTTTGCCCCCGATATGGAAACCGCCCGGCAGATGATTATGGCCCACCGGGCCGCCGGAGTTCCGCTATTCGTGCACGAAAATTTCCGCTGGCAAACCCCACTACGGCGGGTAAAAGCTATACTGGACGACGGTGAGATTGGGCGAGTATTTAAAGGAAGAGTGACCTTCACCTCGGCCTTTCCGGTGTTTGATAATCAGCCTAATCTGGCCGAGCTGGATCAGTTTATTCTGGCTGATATTGGTTCTCATACGCTGGATATTGTTCGTTTCCTGTTTGGGGAAGTTGCCAACCTGCGCTGCATTACCCAACGAGTAAACCCAAATATCGCCGGAGAAGATGTAGCAAACGTACTGATGGAGATGGCTAGCGGAGTACACTGTTACGCGGAGATGTCTTACGCCTCCATTCTGGAAAAAGAAGCTTTTCCCCACACGCTGCTGCTGATAGAGGGTAGTGAAGGTTCCGTTCGCCTGGATCATAACTACCGCATTACGGTAACCAACCGGGAGGGCAGCTATCGCAAAGTGGCCACCCCCAAAAATTATGACTGGGCCAACCCCGACTACGCGCTGGTACACTCCAGCATGGTAAACATCAATCAGGACTTTCTGACCGCCCTGCAAAACGGCACTAAACCCGAAACCACCGCCATCGATAATTACCGAACACTACAGCTAGTCTACGAATGCTACCGCTCCGCCAAAATGAAGCAGGTCATCACGCTGGAAGAACCGATATTCTCTTAAAAATAGTGTTATGGTGTTATTGTGCCCAGTGTTATAGTGCGTAGGACTTTATTAGAGTTGGTAACTTTAACACCGCGCGACGGTCTCCATAACACACAAACACTTTAACACCATAACACTATGTCAGCCTCCCGTCCCATCCACGCTACCTATTTCATTGAAACCGCTTTTCCGCTGGAGCAGGCGGCGGAGATTATGGCCGGGGAGCAGTCGTCCGGCACCTTTGTGAAAACTCCGGGGGAGACCGATGAATTGAAAGAGAAGCACGCGGCTCATATTGAAAATATTGAGGTAGTAGGTGAGGTAACTCAACCGTCGCTGCCGGGAGCCAGGTTGCCGAAGGGCGTAAGTCCTACTTACCAGCAGGCCAAAGTCACGCTTTCCTGGCCGCTGGAGAACGTAGGTACTAATCTTTCTAACCTGATGGCTACGGTAGCGGGCAACCTCTTCGAGCTGGCTCCATTCTCGGCACTAAAATTACTGGATATTACCCTACCCGAAGCATTTCGGCAGGCCTATCCGGGTACGCAATTTGGCACTCAGGGGACACGAGAGCTAATTGGAATGCCGGACCGGCCCATCATCGGAACGATTATCAAACCTAGCGTAGGACTTAGTCCGGAGCAGACTGCCCGGCAGGTAGAAACGCTGATTGAAGCTGGGCTGGATTTTATTAAAGATGACGAGCTGATGGGCGACTCGCCCCACTCGCCCTTCGAGCAGCGGGTGGATGCAGTGATGGCAGTGATCAATCGCTACGCCGATCAGCACGGCAAGAAGCCGATGTTTGCCTTCAACCTTAGCGGGGATATTGACGACATGCTGCGCCGCCACGACTACGTACTGAAGCAAAGCGGCACCTGCGTGATGGCCAGCCTCAACTGGGTGGGCATTAGCGGAATAGCCAAACTACGGCAGCACAGCCAGTTACCCATCCACGGGCACCGCAACGGCTGGGGACTGTACTCCCGTTCCGAAGCCATCGGGTTAGAATTTCCGGTGTACCAGACCATCTTCTCGCTGGCCGGGGCCGATCATATACATACCAACGGCATTCGTAATAAATTCTGCGAAACCGACGAGTCCGTCATTCGCTCTATCAAAGCTTGCCTTGACCCCCGGGGTGGGGGATATCCGGTGACGCCCGTGATCTCGTCGGGGCAGTGGGCCGAACAGGCGCACGATACCTACCAGGCGATCCAAAGCGTGGATTTGATGTACCTCTGCGGCGGCGGCATTACCGGGCATCCCGGAGGGCTAGCGGCCGGCGTCCGTAGCATCCAAATCGCCTGGGAAGGAGCCATGCAGGGACAGACCATTCACGACCTTCAAGACGATCACGAAGAAATCCGGCAGGCCATTGAACTGTACGGAAGTCGGTAGCCAAGACGAGTGTAGACAGGTGTAGTGATTGAAATCCCATTTCTAGGGGCTACGCAAAAGGGAGTAATTACTATCCTGCCTTTCCGTGCTACTGATGGCAATCGGCGACTATGCCGGTGGTACTTACATTAGTGTCCAATACCAGCGGAATTTTCTCCAGTACGGCAGCAGCCTGCATGATCATTTCCGATGAAGCTTCCCATTCATCTGATAGCTGAGGAATTTCGGGGCAGTCTTTGGAGCGATGGATAATAGCACTGAGAAGCGACAACTGGTTGGCAAGGGATTTTACGTTCATGGTGGTTTTTTGTTTAAGGTGAATAGTTGAGCGTAAACGGATTGTTTACGCACCTCTAAAATAAAAGCAAAAGGCTACCTAAAACCCGGCAGCCTTTCGTTAAATCTTACTTCTGTACCTTTTCATGACCCCCTCTCCAATTAGCTTCTCTCAGCATCGCTGAAGAGGATTCTGATCAGGCCGGAACTACAATCCCCAACACCTCCAGCAACTGCGGATCGTCCTTAAGCGCCATCTTGGCAACCCGGCTAAACTCCTTCCTCCAGGTGGTTAATTCAGCCAAAGCCTGATTGCGCTTCTGGGTAGCCGATTCAGAGGATCCCTTGCACTGCAGGCGCTGAGCGCGTAGCTCCACCAGGCTAGCCACCATCGCTTTGGTTTGAGTAAGTTCCTCCGGCTTGACGCCCAGTTTCTGCATATCCTTGCTTTCACCCACTTCCTGGTAAAAAGCTTGCATCTGCTCCAACCAGTTGGACTGGCGGCGGGGCAGAGGCTGATCAAGCCGCAAGCGGGCCAGCTCGTCGGGCTGGTTTCGGAAAATGGTTTTAGCCACCGCCCGGTGTTCGGCGTAGCGGGTACGCACCTCCCCCATTTCTGTTCGCCAGCGGCGGTTGATGCTTTGTTTGTCGCGGTAAGATTTCTGCTGGTCTTGCTGCGTCAGCAGGGTATTGTTTAGTACGGCTTCGGCCTCATCTACTTTCTGAAGGGGGTAGCCCCACTCGATAAGCTTTTGCCGAATGGCGGGGTAGTTCTTCACATTGTAGATAATGGTGTTGATCAGCGCTAACTGATCGGCAATAGATCTTGAGTTCATGATGCGTTTGGGTTAAAGTGAATACCTGAGCGAATACCGCTCACCCTAGCCACCCAACAAAAACAGAGCAAGCTTTCCCCCGCAGATCCGCAACCTCCGCCCAAATCTTACTTTCCTACTTTTTCCGACCCCACTCTCATGTAAGCTCCCCCCAACACCTCCCCGAACGAGTAAAACGAGTTCCGGGGCCTCCCTCATTCTGAGCGGGAGACCCCGGAACGCACTTCGTTTGTCCGGGGAGACACCTTCTATTTTTTGTAAAAAACACCCTATCAATAATCCATTGCAATACCGCTCGTCAGCTCGACGCAGTACCGATGTAGGCCAACATCGAGACTGTGTCGAGTTGCGCAGTGCCGATGCGATCAACATTCTTACATGGTCGACTCGACCCAGTGCCAATGCGGGCAACAATCTTACATATCAGTTCGACACAGTGCCAATGTAGGCCGACATTAGCACTGCGCAGCTTCGCGCACCCCCAATGCTGGCTGCAAAAAGCTTATTTTTTCTTGACACAGTACTAGGAAGGTTAACTGAGTATTTTGTAAGTTGTATTCTGTTAATGATGTTGAGCTTAACTGGATTATACGTCCTAAATTACATGTCCTGTACTATCATAAGCGGACATAGTAAAAATAGCGGGATGAGCATTCGCTGTCCACCCATTACCAGTGGGAATAAATTACTATTGCTAAGTAGTTGGCATTAATTTACTCGATTATGAATAAAACCAGAAAACCAAAAAGAAACAACCTGTACACAAAAAACTATTTTTTTGTGTTGAGCCTTACCATTTTAACTTTGGGACTTATCGCTTTTTCGGACAACTTTTTGTTCGATGTACAACAAGAAAGCAATCGCAACCCTTTGCTAGTCACTCATGGAGTGATAATGTTTTCGTGGTACATCATAATTGTTATCCAAACCAATAACATTCGAAAATTCAACGTAAAGGCTCATAAAAGACTTGGTATTTTTGGTTTTGTATCTGCCATTTTGGTTATCATAAGCATAGCTTATTTAAATTACATTGATGTACCCTACTCAGAACTGCCATTCTTCGGAAAAGCCAATCGCATATTTTTCCCCGTTTTTGTGCTACTTATTTTACTGGGCTACTTAAAGAGAAATGAAGCTGAATTTCATAAACATGCTATATTTGTCGCTGTGCTGTTAATGATGGAACCTTTATTGAGTAGAGTAGGCATGAATACCGGGACTAATGCTGCAGTTGTTGCACCTATTATTTGGCTTACACTCTGGATATCATTATTTATTTATGACTTCGTGAGGTTAAGGAGGTTGCATTTTCTAACCTACTCCGGCCTAATCTTTTGGTTTGTAGTGTATGAAATTGTGAAGTGATTTAAAGTTTTGCTAAGCGTTTGATCCAAGCGTGAATACAAAACAGGTGATGCCAAGCTATCCAACTGCTTAATGAAGTATCTTGCCGGATTAGTAGTGTACGATAGCTATCCTGCCACACCTGCTGTTGGGAGTGTTCCGAAGGGTCACTCCCAACCTAAATGAAAGCAGGGACTTAGTCCCGGACAGAGCTTGCCCCGGTATAGAGAAGTAGTGTTTATCTTCAACCAGCTAGAACTAAATATCTATTTCTTATCGGCGTTATCCAAGTAGTATGCGCTTTCTACTAACTATCTCTCTACTGGCCGGTACACTACTCAGTCTTCAGCATCCGAAGTCGAAGCATTTTGAAGGGGTAATTGAGTACAAACTGCTCACTAAAAACAGCGAAGGTGAGTTCGTACCTATGCGGTCGATAGGTAAGCTGAAGAACTACTACCAGGGTACCTTCTACAAAGTGGCCTACTTTAGCAACAAAACATTTGAGGATGTTTCCACCATGGAAATAATCGTAAACACCGCTGATACCACCCGCTACGTAGTAAAGCATCAGAAACGGTTAGCCAAATCGCTGGGTATGGAAGGCAACTCAGAAGACTATGTTCCCCTTTAGATTAGCAACATGTAAATATTTGAATAAAGCTACTACTATAACG
>CAZKCO010000033.1:0-77022 GCA_964551335.1 uncultured Roseivirgaceae bacterium | reverse complement strand
GGCTATTTCCTATGGGATATATAGTCATCAAATCTAAAAGAATGCCTGTCTGGTTGGGAAGAATTATTGTTTTAGGTGGTATTGGCTATCTAATTAGCACCGTTATCCGCTACGCAGGAATTGATTTTAGCTTCAATAGATTTCTTACTCTACCCGCAACCATTGGAGAATTTTGGATGATAGGTTATTTACTAATTTTTGGAGTAAGACCTATCAACGAGTAAAATTAAATTAAAACGGCACACAATAATGGCAACAAGTAATTGCTTGTTTTCGCCTACTTCTGAAAATCCGCGAGGATTTTCAGCTTGGTCTGTACTTGCAAAGTTAAGTGCTAACCCACGCAACTACTCATAGCCGAGACCGCCAGCTGCAATTAAAAGCAATCAGTAATCTAAAGAAAACAAACAACCAGATGTCAATTGATGATAAAAACGAATCTCAATTCTTTCAAAGAATTATTGATATTGGCGCGAATAAGGAGTTTTCTGTAACTGAGAAAAGGTATTTGCAGGTGACAAACATTGCCTCCATTCTAGGGGTTTTGTTTAATGCAATTTGGATGTTGATTACATTATCCCTTTCAGAAGCAGCACTAGTTTACGGAAGCAACGGATTGATGGGGTTGATGTTTCTCATGGTGTTAGTGCTTAACAAGAAAGGTTGGCGGGTAGTAGCTTCAATATGGCTCGCTATTTCAGCACATATTTCTGTTCTCTTATTTCTTTATTTGTTGGGATATTCGTCAGGGGTTGCCACCATTTGTTTCTTAATAATCATCTTGCCCTACATGACTTTTCCCCGAAACGCAAGGGGATTTGCCCATAGTTTCAGTTTATTGGCTTGCTTGACCTTAATCGTTACCGTTGTATTTCAATCGCAAATTAATGCTCACTATGAAGGGATGGATTCCTATTTATCACAAGTGGTCAATATCAGTATAACCGGGTTAATTTGTCTCACACTTATTTGGAGTTTGTCGGTGCTAATTGATAGATCAGAAGATTCATTAAAAGCTGAGCAGAAAAGATCAGATGACCTCCTGCATAATATTCTACCAGCAAACATAATAAGAGACTTGAAAGATAGTGGTAAGACAATTCCTAAAAGGCACAAGAATGTAACTATTCTATTTACTGACTTTGTAGGTTTTACGGAGCTAGTAGCATCAATCTCGGCCATCACTTTGGTCAATGAGCTTAATGACATTTTCGGGCGATTTGATGAAATTATGGAAGAAACGGAAGTTGAAAAGATTGAAACAATTGGTGATGCATACATGGCAGCATGTGGCTTTGAAGAAGAAATTACTAATCATGCTGTTAATTGTATCACAGCAGCACAAAAGATGCTGTCCTATCTTGAAGAGAGAAATAAGAGTCATGAAATATTATGGAGGATGAGGGTTGGGATACATTCAGGAACTATAGTAGCTGGAGTGGTAGGCAAAAAGAAGTTTGCATATGATCTTTTTGGAGACACGATAAATACAGCCAGTAGGACAGAATCCGCTGGTGAGGCTGGTAAAATAAATATTTCTTCATCCACTTATGAACTAGTTAAGAATGACTTTACATTTCTTTCTCGCGGAAAGATCCCTGTAAAGGGAAAAGGGGAATTAGAAATGTATTTTGTAAAATAAACTGTGGCTGACAAGGTGTACAATGCGTAGCTACCCTTCTAGATAGCTACGCACCATACACCAGACGTTTTAAACAATAGAAAGAATGACAAACGTAATAAACACTAGTCTTAATGCAATCGAATTTCCCAAGCCCACCATGATTTCAGTAAATGGTGTAGAACTCGAAGTATTCGAAGCAGGCACCCAACATGTAGGTAAACCTATCGTACTTTGCCACGGCTTTCCCGAGCATGCCTTTTCTTGGCGTTATCAAATCCCAGCACTTGTCACGGCTGGATACCATGTCATTGCTCCCAATCAAAGAGGTTATGGAAACTCTTCTTGCCCAACCGAAGTAACCGATTATGACATAGAGCACTTAACTGGTGACCTGGTTGCACTACTCGATTATTACGGATATAAAGATGCTACATTTGTTGGTCATGATTGGGGCGCCAATGTGGTTTGGAACCTTGCCCTATTGCATCCGGAGCGGGTAAATAAAGTGATAAATTTGGCTCTGCCGTACCAAGAGAGAGGAGCAAAACCTTGGGTTGAGTTTATGGAAGAGGTATTTGGTGAGGACTTCTATTTTGTTCACTTCAATAGACAGCCGGGGGTGGCAGATGCTATATTAGAAGAAAACACCTCTCAGTTTCTTCGTAATCTGTTTCGCAAGAATGTGCCTCCCGCACCGCCCGAACCAGGCATGGCTATGATTAGTCTTGCCCGAGCAGATAAGCCACTTGGTGAGCCCCTAATGGATGACAATGAACTGTCCATTTTCGTCTCCGCTTTTGAGTCATCAGGGTTTACCGGGAGTATAAATTGGTACAGAAATCTTGACCGCAATTGGCATTTATTAGCAGACGTAAAGACAATGATTCTACAACCGACACTGATGATATACGGTCACCGAGATTTGATTCCGAAGTCTCAAAGTTTAAAAGGCTTCGCACCAAATCTGGATGTGGTTAGCTTAGATTGTGGTCATTGGATACAACAAGAAAAGCCAAAAGAAACTAATCAAGCAATTTTACAATGGTTGGAAAAACAGAGTGCCTAAAAAATCATATAAAATAAACCGGTTTACAGCATTATATTAGAGAAATAGCGGGTAAAGTGATGAAATTAAGGTCTGTGCGTTCAATAAACTTTGTAGAGACGAAGAGGCAAACGATTCGTATTCTGCTACTGCTCTTGCCATTAGACTTATAATTTTAGAAAGCATCCTAGACACTTTCAGAGGGTCATTTAGGAGGTAGAAACTGCTGTAAAGTTTGACTATTCTGCTTTAGACTTATAGCGTAAAACCACGTGACTATTCGCTTGGCAACGCATCCAAATCCAACCCGGTGAGTTGGTCTACGTGCTGGCTGATCTTCTCAATGTCCCAGTCCCACCAGCGAATTGTTAGTAGCTTTTCAATAGTAGCATCGTCGAAGCGTTTTTTGATCAGTTGAGCCGGGTTACCGCCCACAACGGTGTAGGGTCCCACATCTTTGGTGACGGTAGCGTTGGTGGCGATGATGGCCCCGTCGCCTACCTGCACGCCGGGCATGATGGTAGCTTGGTGTCCGATCCACACATCGTTGCCAATCACGGTATCCTTCTTCACCGGGTAGCTTTTTCCCTCCATGGCGTGCTCCCAACCCGCAAATATGGCAAATGGGTAGGTAGAGATTGACTGCGACAAGTGATTAGCCCCATTCATGATGAAAGTTGCCCCGGAGGCAATCATACAGAACTTCCCGATAATAAGTTTGTCTCCTACAAAATCGAAGTGGTACTTTACATTCTTCTCGAAGTTGCGGACATCCTCAAAGTCATCGTAGTAGGTGTAGTCACCCACTACGATATTGGGGTTCTGAATGATGTTTTTCAAAAAGCACAAACGTTCGTAGCCCTTGAGCGGGTAAGTTTGATCTTTATCGGGATAGGCCATAGTACTTGCAGGTTTGGGAAAGGCTAAGAATAACTATTTTTTGGTCAGCAGTAAAGCCTCGTATATTAAAAGCAGGAAATCTACGGTTCACACGGAAGCAGTGATTTGGAACAGACTACGCTGGCTGAGATTCGGTGCGATTTGGTAGTACTCTCCAGCGCCAGTAAATAGCGGTTACTACGACAAATTCGGCGGCAATCAGCCAGAAACCGGGATCAGTAAAAAACGAAAAATGGTTTCCGCCCTCGGGGATGATAAACAGCGGTACGGTAATGAGTGCATCCAGCACAATAGCTACCAAAACCATAATTGCCCCCAGTTTAAAGCCATTCGTTTTATAACCTGTACTGCCGTACCGGGCACGATAGTAACTATAGGCACCGATGATGACCGCCGGAATGATGGCCAGCGGGAACACTACGTTAAGATACCGTTCGGAATGTTCAACGAAAGGAAGAAAGTAGGGTGCGCTGTAAACTATAACACCTAATATCCAGGTAATAACCCCAGAAACAATGGCTCGCTTGGTATTCATATTATCAAAATTTTTAGTGGTAAAAGAAAGTGAGAGGCTACCCACTGAATAGGTAGCCTCCGGTAATAATCAAATAAAGGTGGCTACCTCAGGCTGCCACACTCCCGTAGCCGCCGTCTCCTCAACGTACTGAGCGAAGCTCTTGGGTTTTCTTCCTAGTACTCGTTCAATGTCGTTGGTTACTTCATGGATGCTGGGGTTACCGAGCACTTCGGTAAACAAATAGTTAATCAGCCAGACGTAATCTTTCGGCAAATCATGTTCTGCCAGCATCTGGGAGTATTCCCCTTGCGAGATAGGCGTGAATTCAATCGTTCGACCCGTAGCCTGAGAAATCTCGCGAATCACCTCCGGAAAGGTCAGCAAATCGGGGCCGGATAGCTCGTAAATCTGACCGTTATGCTGGTCGTTCATCAGTACTTCTACTACTACGGCGGCAATATCGTCGGTATCTACGTAGGGTACTTTGGCTTCGGCCTGCGGTAATGCTACGTGACCCGCCAGAATGGGATCTAAAAAGAAATTTTCGCTAAAGTTCTGGTTAAACCAACTGGCCCGCACGATAGTATAATCCAAGCCTGAGCTCATCACAATCTGCTCGCACAACTGAGCCTCTCGCTCCCCTTTTCCGGAAAGCAGTACTATCTTCTTTACTTTACTTTGTTGAGCTTGTCGTACCAGCGCCTCAATGGCATCTCGGGCTCCGGGAACGGCCAGGTCGGGTTGGAACGTAACGTATACTTTGTCCATACCTTCCAGGGCGGCTGGCCAGGTACCAGGATTATGCCAGTCGAAGGCCGGCTCGGCACTGCGTGATCCGATTCTAACGTTTTGCCCCGATGCTTGTAGTTGCTGGGCTACTTTGCGGCCGGTTTTTCCGGTTCCGCCGATGACTAAGATGTTTTCTGTTTTCATAATTTAATTTATTTAAGCGTGATTAATACGGGTTGAATGCTTGAAGTTTGATGATATTATGCTTTCGGGCAGAGCGTCAGTAGATACTATTTCAGGTAGATCAGTCCGGTGAGGAGCAGAGCAAATGAGGTAAAGGAAGCAATAGTGCGCTGTATATGCCAGCGGTTCCAGGGAGCCTCAAACTCGGCTCTTAACGTCTTCAACTCAAGGTCGGAAAGGGATTCCAGTACCATCTTATCCAATAGCTCATTAAGCGGCACGTTTTTGAAGACGGTAACCAGACCGACCCCCACAAAAAAGAGAATAGCTGCGACCAGGAATGACCAAAATACCTGGGGATGGGCATTTCTGTACAAAAAAGCATTGAGAAACAGCAGTAATACCGGGCCAAAGAAGACAATTAGAAAGCTCCGGTTGATAATGGCCCTATTCATGGCTTGAAATGATTGTAAATAGGTGAGATTATCCAAGCGGCCAATTCCGGGGGTCACGGCATTAGACCAGGTGAAGCATAAGCCGGCGGTGAGACCGGTAAACAAGATGCCCGAAGTCAGTACGATAGTTTTCAGGGTAAATTCCATAGTTATTGATGTTTAGTGGAGGTTATCCAGGTTGATAAAATCTGATATTCTTCATCAGTGAGCTTGATTTTCTTTCCTCTCGGCATTCTTTTCTTAATGAATACCTGCTTATATATCTTGGGGGCGAAGCCGTCCATATTCTCTTGGGTGAACACCTTTCTAGGATTTTGCTTTACGTGGCAGACATTACACTTGGTTTGGAGTACTTCCAAGGCTCTGGCACTTACGTTGTCGGGTATCGCCAAGTGCTCCACCGCTTGGGGTTCATCGGTGGTTTGAGTTTCACTGAGAAATAGAAAGCCTAGGGTGATGCTGAGCGCTATAAATCCGATCATGACTTACTGGTAATTAGTGGTTGCTTGATGATACAAACCTAGCAGCGAGCCACACTAAAAGCTTGACACTATCGGCCAAGTATTTGACACTTTACGCCAAAATGGATTTATGACTGATTTTTTCGGAAGGCGATAGGAGGTTGGCCGGTCCACCGTTTAAAAGCCCGGTTGAAGGCACTCTGTTCGGAGAAGCCGGTCTGAAAGGCAATTTCACCGATGGAGTAGGCCGATTCTTGGAGGAGGTTCAGGGAAATCTCCCGCTGGGTACTGCTCACCAGTTCTCGGAAGCTAAACCCGCTTTCCGATAGTCTTCGGGTGAGGGTGCGGCTACTCATACCAATATGTTCGCTCACCTGATCTATGCCCGGAATACCGCTAGGGAGAGCGTCAATGATGAGGGATTTAATGTCGGCTACTAACTTGTTTCCGTTCACTTCTATCCCTTTGGCCTCTTCCTCTATTCGCTCGTTCAAAAACTGATTAATGCTCAGGTCGGCTTTGGCGGTTCGGGTATTGAGATCAGCAGTTCGGTAGGAGATAAAATTTTGGGGTTGACCAAAGTGCACAGGGCACCGAAAGCGGTTGGTATACACTGCCAGGTCGGTGGGAGTAGCGTGTTGAAAAGCAACTTCTACCGGAAAAAGCTCTTTCTCGGTAATCAATTGTACCACAGTGACTGTGGCCGAAAAAGTAGCTTCGTTGGATAATGCTACGCCTCGCCGATAAGCATCCCGGTGCAGAAATATTCTGGTAACCGCTGCCTCATCCTGAATCTCGAAGACGTAAGTATTTGTCAGTAACATGAAGTAGCGTACGCTACGATCGAACAGATCCCGGGCCCGGGAACAGGTCTTCCACGAAAGCCCCAGTACGCCATAATCGTCCATCTTCATGGCTTGCCCTACTCTAACCGCACAACCCGGGGGCAATGCTTTATTCGCTATTTCGTGAAGTTCAAAGAATAATTCGGCGGGCACTACTTGGGGCCCTTTTGATTGGCTATTGAGCGGTGGAATTGGTGGGATAGCCTCAGGGTTTAGCCCCTCTTGTATAGCATGATTCGCAACTTTTTCGTACAGGCTAACCGAAATGTAATTCATGCTTCGCGTCGTTTTTGCATCATTGCCCAACGGATCAATGGATTGAATATAGTAATACTTCTAAAAAAGGAAAAGGAGATAGCAGCTACGAGCACTACCCCCTTTTACTCCTGATGAGCAATTTTCTACCGAGTTGAAAAATTTACCGTAGCGACAGTTGAAAATTGGCTAGGCAAAACGCTTACTGGCTACTTCTGCCTGGTTAGTATGATGCCAGCGTACGGCGAAGGCTAGCGGCAACTTCAGCAAGAACATAGTAAGCAGTAGCTCCAGTACCGCATTAGTTTTCGGGATAAAAATCTGCAAAACGACAATTCCGCTAACGGCCAGCAATGCGCCTAGAGTAGCCTGTCGGGCTGTATCTTTGATAGCATTGACTGTAAGCGAGGCGGCAATCACGTAGCCGGAAACTATGGCAATCGTCATCCCAAATTCCGGAAACAGTATGCTCATGAACAGCGGTTGCAGAAAGTGCAGGCTGATAAACCACAGCCTCCTTTTGTTGCTCTGCGCGTAGTAATGGCTGGTGCCGTAACTGAAGTTGGCAATAATGCCTCCGGCCAGATCGTAGGTAAGGGCAATGAGTGTCCAGCGTTCCCAACCGGCGAAGTTGAATCCATCGATCAGCGTAAGCACCGCTAAGGTGGTGGCTAATGCAATGAAGTGGGTAAGAGCTAGGTCAAACCAGTTGCTGCGCTCACCGTGAATCTCGTGTAAAAAGCGGGGAATGATTATTTGGTTTTTCATCTTTATTTGGGTTTAATAGTTAAACAACGATACAAAGATGCCGAAACCTCTAGCCTGAATCGTTCCAATTTATAAAAGCGAACCTACGGTGAAACTCCGGACGTTTTGGCACGATCAGAAACATTTGATCTGCGCTTTCGCGCAACCGCGTATAATTCGGTGCGCTTGGATTTTCCCTTGAGTGTAAACGCTCCGAGAGCCTGGGTCGCGAGATTGTCTTTATCTTCCAGGTTCGTATATATCTCACTAGAAATAATAAGATCTTTATAGTGCTCTTTGCATAGACTCTGAAGCCTAGCCGCGGTGTTTAGCACGTCGCCAGTAAAAACAATTTCACGCTTTAGTGCTCCTACCTCACCGGTGGTTACCTCGCCCACGTGCATACCCGCTTTGAAATCCGGCACTGCTCCGTACTTTACTAAAAAATCATTCCGGCTGCGTTCAAAACTATCTTTAATGCCCAGAAAGCAATTAACGCAGTTGTTTTCCCGAAAGCCCTGATCGGCCTTCCAGGTAATTACCACTTCGTCTCCTATATACTGGTAAACTTCGCCCCAGCTATCAATGATTGCGTCCGACATCATATCGTAGTATGCTCTCAGAAGTTCAAAGTACCGAACGTGCCCCAACTGCTCGGCAATAGTGGTAGAGTTTTTCATATCCAGAAACATGAATATGCGCTCTTCCACCGTAGGAGTATGATATTTTCCGGTCACTAAGTTACGCAGTACATTATAGCCCAGATTCTCGCTTACCACGGCATAGAGCACACTTAGCAGGAGTGAAAAAGCGAGTTGAACCAGGGTGTTGACGAAAGTAGCGCTGATAAAAAACCTACCCATTTTTCTCCATATTTCAGGGTCATAAATGGGGGTGCCGGCCTCGATGCTGGCGGCAATGGGATAAGCGACGGATATAATCAGCAGCGTAAGGAACAGATAAATTGCGAATTTGTAAGCGATCTTCTTCGTCAAAGAAAAACGATTAAAACGCTTCTCGAGCACCACCATTTCAAAAGCCCCGATCATTAATCCAAAAACGGTAACGGCTAAACTAGCGAATATAAATACCGGAACGGTGATCGTAATATCGGTATCAGGATTGATGTTTTGGCTACGGGTTAGCGATAAATCATTGATCAGAAACACCCACGACATCACGAGCCAAATGATTCCGAAGGGAATAATTCTGGCGATGTTTCTTCGGAGTTTAGGGCTGAGGCTGAGGGGCATACTGGGGCGTGCTTAGTATTGATTCCCTAATTTAATAATCTCGCTGCATTCTCTATTTTTCTTTTCGGTGGGACTTTACCCAGGCTTTGGGCGTAGTTCCGGTAGATTGCTTGAAAAATTGATTAAACACCGATTTGGAATTGAAGCCACTCTCGTAGGCAATACCCAGCAGCGTGAGATGCTGATAATCTGGGCTTAGTGCTTTCGTTTTAAAGGCTTCTAAACGATAACCATTAACGTATTCATTGAAGTTCTTACCAACATGCTCATTTAACAGCCAGGATAGCTTATTTGAGTGTAAATCAATATGATCGGCTAGCTTTTTAAGCGATAGATTAGCGTCTAAGTATAACTCTTCTTCTTCCATTGCCCGATCTAATTTTTCCTGATAAGCGTAACGTTCGTTAGACGCCAGCTTTGATGTATCAGTTGTTGGGCCAGGAAATACCGAAGTTAGTTGCAAGTTTCCGTAGAGCTCTTGAACTAACTGCTGGAAATCGGGTCGCTTTCTGAGAGGTTGGAGAAACGGATCAACCTTAAAGTTTACGTAGGGGCCTTTCTGGTCCTTAATACCTTTTTTTAGATTTTGTATCGCCTGCTCTTCCCGCCCGCTATAAATATACGAGTACAGTTCCCAGGGATAATATGTGGGGGTGTTTTTATCATTCTCGTAGCTCCACTCCTGAGCACCGTAGTGGAATCGCTCATACAGAGCCCGAACATGATGAGCAATAGGTATATCCGGATACGATTCCAGTAGACTATTTAGCGACTGCTTATCTTTTAGTAAGATATAAGAAGCTAGTCTGACCGGAAAAGTTAATTTCCATTGAGGGTCAATTTCCAGAATCTTGTACATGTAAGCTATAGCTTCAGTGTATTGACCGGTGTAATAAAAAATGTTCCCTTTAGTGAAGAGGTGGGTAGCTGCTAGCGGATTGAGAGCCAATGCCTTTTCGGCATGCATCAATGCTAAATCAAAGTCTCCCACTGCCGTGTACAGTTCCGCAATACCAACGTGGGCATCGGTGTAAGCCGGGTTTAACTTCAATGCCTGAGAATAATGCTCGTGTCCTTTCTGAAAATTCCAGAAGTTCCAGAACTCTACCGAAGCTAAGGTATAATGTCCTTCCGGCAAATCAGGCTGGTAGTACATCCCTTTTTCTAAATACTCTCCGGCCATTTGCATAGCCAATGCTGGTTCGGTGAATGCCCAGGTAGCCATAATTCCGTAAGATTGCACCAAGCCAAAGTAGGCTAGAGCGTAGGTCGGGTCCAAGTCTACACTTCTTTTGAAACAGTCAACGGATTTGTGGAGATCATCATTGTTCCATTTTAACTGATGGTACCGTCCCTTCAAGTACCAGTTATAAGCTTCTAAATTAGCAGTGGGGGGTTCTACCAGGTGCTCCTGTAGCTCAAAGTGCCCGAAGTTCTCCCGTATCTGGTCGGCAATTAGTAAGCTGATCTCATCCTGTAGCGCAAAAATATCGGCCAGCTCCCGATCGAAATTGCGCGACCACAGGTGGAACCCATCACTAGCCTGAATAAGCTGAGCGGTAATCCGCACCCGCTTACCCGCCTTCCGTACACTACCTTCCAGAATGTTGGCTACGCCCAGCACCCGGGCAATTTCCCGGATATCCTGATCCTTGCCTTTAAACGCAAACGAAGAAGTACGGGCGGTCACTTTAAGGCTCGCTACTTTGGTGAGAGCGTTGATAATCTCTTCGGTAATACCATCGCTGAAGTACTCGTTTTCCGGGTCGGCACTCAGATTGACGAAGGGCAGCACCGCAATGGACTTGGCATTGTAGGTAGTGGCGGAATGGCTCGAGCTGAATTGATTTTCCATTTTGGTCTGATAGACTACCGAAGATGGAGCTAATGTACGCAGGATTTGCTAAAAATTTTTGCTAGGCTTTTCGTCCTGCCTTCTGGTTGGTTAATTCAACAGAAAAAATCATAAAGAACTATTAGTCAGAGTATTACAATTCCTATTAGGAAATGAGGTAGCTATTAACAGAGCTTTCTGGACGGGGTAGGCTAATTGACAACTAGGGGATAAAGGGAAACTGGTTAGCTTGGTTCACCCATGTCAGTTACCACTTATCTGGTGCAAACAACCAGATAAAGGGTTTTATCCGCCACTTACGAATTGTAGTTTCTTTGTGGAAAGAAATGAAGTTAGCTTAGCAAAGCTATTTAGCATTAACTCAACCTAAATTCAACCACAATGAAAAATCGTAAGTTAAACCTCGATGAACTACAAGTAGAAAGTTTTGTCACGTCCTTTGATGCCTACCAGGAAGGTACGGTAAGAGGGGGGCTTATTGCTAATGAACGGGTGACAACAATTCCGATCAAAGATACTCCAATTTATACATCAACCGGTAGGTCAACTCCAGATATCACTCCTACTCGCCAAACATTTAAAGATATGGATACGGGCGGCTGTCAGGATCTGTAGTTGCCACATAGAGCTAAAGTGCTTGTTGCTAGAATCTGCTAAAATGGAAAATCTGGTAATTCGTTAAGTGAATATTCGGTGTTTATGGGGGATCAAATGCTCCTGTTCGCGTCAATTAAAGGATTTGACCTAAATCTCTCTTGATTGCATACTTTCGGAGAACTACCGTTGCCGGATTACTTATTCGCAAGTAGCAAACACTAACCAACGATTAATTTTTGTACAACTAAACAATTAAACCATGACCAAGCGCAAGTTAAACCTTGACGAACTGCAAGTAGAAAGTTTCGTAACCTCCTTTGATGCTCAAAACGATGGCACTGTGAAGGGCGGTGCTTTAATCCCGAAGGAAGATATTACGACTACTATCCGGAATACAGACACTCCCATTTACACATCTGGTGATTTGCATACTCCTAATCTAACCGAAACTCGTTTTACTTTTATGGAGGCAGATACCGGAGGTTGTCAACACACTGATCTGGCATGTCCGGTAGTAACCAAGCTGTAATTCACTGCTTGAATCTTCCAAAGTGAAATACTCGAGTATAGTGGGGAAAAAATCTGCTGGCTCGGGACCATCAAAAGCTCCTGCTATTAGGGTAGGAGCTTTTTTGTGTTACGTCCGGTCAGCAAATGTGTGCCATTTAACCTCTGTTCATCAGTTTAATGAAAAGTATAGCTTCTACGAGAAAACGATGACCTTTTGGTTACCTATCTCTAATTGGCAGCCACTAACCTACAGTTAATTATTTGTTCAACCTAAACGCTACAACCATGAGCAAGCGTAAGTTAAACCTCGACGAACTACAAGTAGAGAGCTTCGTCACCTCTTTCGAATCTGACCACGATGCTACCGTAAAGGGTGGTGGATTTATTCAAAAGTCCTTAGCAAACTGGTGCTTTGTTAAGCACACCACGATTCAAATTAAGCCTGTGGTATCAGTTGACATTCCCTGTCATGAAATCACAACTGGAATACCCATTCCCGGTCCCCGTTTGTGAAACGATCTAGTCAAAGACCTATTTAAATCAGGAAGAAGTCATATCATTGGCTTAGGTCTAGATCATTAAAATCATCAATTATTTTCACTTATCTAAACCCCAATACTTATGAACAAGCGTAAGTTAAACCTCGATGAGCTCCAAGTAGAAAGCTTCGTCACTTCGTTCGAATCTGATCAGGACGCTACCGTAAAGGGTGGTGCCATTAACCCATCTTGGGTTGACGGTTGTCGATCCGCCATGATCTGGTGTGACCCGATCAAGATCGATACCATTAAAACCCTGACCGGGGGTACTTCAGCCGTAGATGCCTGTCCTTCGGCACCGAGTGGCTGTGAATTTGACACCACCATAGTGCAGAAGACGGTAATTGATCCGGTAAGAGGCTTCTAAGAGCAGGGACCCGAGTACTCCCGCTCTCTTAGATGGGCGGGAGTTTTTAGCAGCGGATTAAAAAGTCTCGCCGGTCGTAAATAATATCACAAACCAACTAACCATTAACCTTAGCCAAACCGTAAAGCATCCATTAACCTATACGCACGATCCTTCAACCCTACCCACTTGATACCAAACCGATCTGATGCGTTGACCAACTCATCATGAAAAAGTTTCCCTTCTACCGCCAACTAGACGCGATGGACTGCGGCCCTACCTGCTTGCGCATGATTGCCAAGCACTACGGGAAAAGCTACGGATCGCGTACCCTGCGCGAACGCAGTCATCTTACCCGGGAAGGGGTATCACTACTATCCATCAGCGAGGCCGCCGAAAGCATTGGCCTGCGAACCCTGATGGCGAAAATACCCTTCGAGAAGTTGCGGAAAGACGCCCCGCTGCCACTGGTTGTTCACTGGCGGCAGCGCCATTTTGTGGTAGTCTACGCCTTTCGGAAGAACAAAGTAAAGGTGGCCGACCCCGCCCACGGACTGGTCACTTTCACGACGGAAGAGTTTCTGGCGGGTTGGATAGGCGAGGGGCGGGACGAGCAGAACCGGGGCGTAGCCCTTTTTTTGGAAACCACTCCGGCCTTCTACGAAGCCAGCGACGAGAAAGCCGACCGCACTAGTTTCTCGTTCATTCTAAATTATCTCAAGCCTTATCGCCGTTTCTTAGTGCAACTGATGTTGGGCATGCTGGTGGGTAGTTTGCTGCAACTGCTGTTTCCATTCCTGACGCAGGCAGTAGTAGACGTAGGTATTCAAAACCAAAATCTCAACTTCGTTCATCTCATCCTGATAGGCCAACTGGTGCTGTTCATCTCCCGCACGGCGGTAGATTTTATCCGAAGCTGGATACTGTTGCACATCGGTACCCGACTAAACATCGCCATCCTCTCCGATTTTCTGATCAAGCTCATGAAACTGCCTATCGCCTTCTTCAATTCTAGGATGGTTGGCGACTTATTACAGCGCATCGGTGACCACCGCCGCATTGAAACCTTCCTGACCTCATCGGTACTATCGGTGGTTTTTTCGGCCATGAACCTACTCATCTTCGGCCTGGTGCTGGCCTATTACGATATGCAGATTTTCTGGGTATTTGTGGTGGGTAGCACGCTGTACACTGCCTGGATTCTACTGTTTATGAAGAAAAGGCGTACCCTGGACTACAAACTCTTCGATCAGATGGCGGCGAATCAGAGTGGACTAATCCAACTCATTACCGGCATGCAAGAAATAAAGCTACACAACTGCGAGCGCCAAAAACGCTGGGAGTGGGAACGCATTCAGGCCAAAATGTACCGGGTAAGCTTAAAGACCTTAGCCTTAAACCAATATCAGCAGGCGGGATCGGTATTTATCAACGAAGTAAAGAACATCTTTATCACCTTCCTGGCGGCTAAATCAGTAATCTCGGGAGATATTACCTTGGGGATGATGCTGGCCGTGCAGTACATCATCGGGCAGCTTAACGCTCCTATTGTGGAGCTGATTGGTTTTATCCGTACGGCCCAGGATGCCCAGATCAGTCTGGAGCGATTAGGCGAGATTCACGCGAAAGAAGATGAGGAAGATTCGCAACTGCATAAGCTCAGCGTTCTTCCCGAAAGTAAAACCCTAACCCTCCAGCAGGTAAGCTTTCAGTACGAAGGGCCGCATTCGCCCAAGGTACTAAATCAGGTCTCGCTCACTATTCCGGAAGGAAAAGTAACCGCTATTGTGGGCGCTAGCGGCAGCGGAAAAACTACGCTACTGAAACTACTACTCCGCTTCTACGAACCTACCCAGGGGGCTATCCAGTTGGGGCAACGAAGTCTGACTAGTTACAGTAATCACTTCTGGCGAGAGCAGTGCGGGGCGGTGATGCAGGACGGGTTTATCTTCTCCGATACCATCGCCCGTAACATTGCCGTAAGCGACGAGTATATTGACCACGACCGGCTACTCTACGCAGTAAAAGCGGCCAACATTCAGGATTACATTGAGTCGCTGGCGATGGGCTTTCATACCAAAATCGGGGATGAAGGCATTGGGTTGAGCCAGGGACAAAAGCAACGCATTCTGATTGCCCGGGCGGTGTACAAAAACCCCAAATACCTCTTCTTCGACGAAGCTACCAACGCTTTAGATGCCAACAACGAACGGGTGATTATTGAGAACTTGGATCGCTTCTTTCAGGGACGTACCGTCGTGGTGGTGGCCCACCGGCTTAGTACGGTGGCTAATGCCGACCAGATTATCGTGCTGAACCGGGGAAGAATTATTGAACAAGGCAACCATCAGGAACTAGCCGCTCAGCGGGGTGCCTACTACCAGTTAGTGAAGAATCAATTAGAACTCGGAGTGTGATATGGAATTTTCGAACCAGGAATTGCTAGCGGAAGCAGTGCGTATTGGCGATCAACTGCTAGAAGAATCTCGAGTAGATCGTAACGGGCGATACTGGCTTACGGTCAACCAGGTGGGTACCGAAATTCACTGGGAAGCGGAAACCAGTTTATACAGCGGAGTGAGCGGTATCGCGCTATTCTTACTAACCCTCTACCAACAGACGCAGGAAGAACGGTTCCGGAGCGCAGCTCGGGAAGGACTACATTGGGTGGAACAACAAGAGTTCCGTGAGAACGATACTATGGCTTTTCTTACCGGACAGTTGTCTCTGCCTTTTGCCTGGCTACGGGCTTACCAAATTCTGGAAGATGATTACGCACTAAGCCAGGCTAACAAACACATCAATCAACTGCTGCCAGATCAGGTGCCAGACACCGTGGCCGAATACATCAACGGAATCTCCGGTACGGTAGTTGGGCTACTACAGCTGCACCAAGTTACGCAAAACGAGAAGATACTTCGCTCCCTAGATCAGTACGTAGCCCAACTACTGGCCACCATTCATTGCCATCAAACCGGGTTGTACTGGGATCGCTCTAGCCGGAATGTTCGGGGACTTTGTGGCTTTTCGCACGGAGCGTCGGGAGTGGGCTACGCCTTTTTGGAGTTAGGACACTATTTTCAGAATCCGGCATTCTTCTGGCTGGCCGAACTGGCTTTCAGCTACGAACGGGCTTACTATAGCCCGGAGGCTAAAAACTGGCCTGACTTTAGAATGAGCCTGCTCACCCAGGAAGACGAACAAAAATTCCAGGAAGCCTATCAGCAGGGAGAATTAGAGTTTTTCACCCGAGGAACCGATATGAACGCCTGGTGCCACGGGGCTGCCGGTATCGGGCATTCCCGCCTGCGGGCCTACAAACAACTCGGAAAACTGGTGTACTTCGACGAGGCGGTGGCGGCAACCGAAAAAACCCGAACCACCGACCTGAACAGTCTGGCACCCGCTACCTTTACCCTGTGTCACGGACGGGGAGGCAACGCTGATCTCTTTCTGGAAGCCTCTCGAGTATTGAATAATCCGCAGTACCAACTGATGGCGCAGGGAGTAGCCTGGCGCGCGCTTCAAATCTGGCAGCAGGAGGGACTGTACCGGTCGGGTACCCGCTACGAAGGGGAAGACCGTAGCCTGTTCAACGGCATTGCTGGAATCGGATACTTTTACCTGAGGGTGCTTTCACCTCAGCAGGTTCCTTCCGTTTTGGCACCGCGGCTTTCGGCTACTTACGCTGGCTTGCCCAACGCCGGCGAATATCCGCACTTGGCTTTATCAATAGCCGAAGTACAGGAGCAATTGTTAGAAAACCGTTTTCCCCGCACGGTTCATCTCATTCAACATCTCAACCAGGGACAGGATTTGGTGAGCGACACTTCATCAACTGCGATGCCTTTATACCAGCGTTTTTACTGGCAAGACTTTGTCCTGCGAAAAGCTAACCAACTACCCATAAACTTTCGGGCGGCGATCGTCGATGTATGGCATCTGGAGGACAGCCGGGCAGCCCTGGACGAGCAAATAAGCAGCGATACACTACTATTGTTCAAGCAGAGTCAAAAAGCTGCGGATGCCGAACGATTACTATCGCTAGACAAACCGGCATTAATGAGAGAAGTACTACAGTTAGACCCCGACGTTGCCCTACAAACCACCTCCTGGAACTGGAGCCAGAATACTACCGAAAGCTGGGTGAATAACCTTCAGGAAGACGAAGGCGATCACGCCGTATTGCTAATTCCTACTACCCAGGGCATTCGGGAGCAGTCTCTGAATGCCTTTGGGCAAACGATACTGGAAGCTTTCATAAATGAGAAGACAGTAGCGGAGGGAATGCAGATCGTAAAAAGTCAGGTAGCTGACCCAATTACCAACCTCAGGATTGAAGAGTTGATGCTCAAGCAGATGCAGGCTGCTATCCGGGTTGGGTTGCTAATTGACCCTACTAAGCACCCGTTACAGGTTACAGTTGCTACGCAATACCACACTAATATTCAAGAAACCCACTAACCTATGCCTCTATCTCCTCTTAACGGTACCGCCTCAGTGGCTCCGGCTGATACTCGTAGCGAAGACGTGCAGGAGATTCTGGGACATATTCCCGGTTGGACGCTCCGTTGGGGTATTACCTTTATTTTCGTTATCCTGGCTTTCGTGCTGCTCGGGAGCTGGCTGGTTCGCTACCCGGATACCATCACCGCCCAGATAGTGCTGACCACCCATACGCCTCCCGCCCCCATTGTAGCCCGGGCCGGAGGCCGTTTGCACCTCGGCAAGCAGGATAAGCAACTGGTAGAAGAAGGAGAAGTACTGGGGTATCTGGAGAATCCCGCCCGGCAGGAAGACATCATGCAGCTAAAGCAGCAACTCGCGGATTATAAACTGCATCCCGACCGTTCCGCAGATTTCTCTACTGCCATGCAGTTGGGTGAGCTACAGTCGGCCTACCTGCGGTTTATTAGTACGTTACGCGATGAGCGATTGATGCGGCAGCAGGCGGCTTACGATCAGCGCATTACCGCTTTGCAGGAGCGCGTGCAGCAGTATCAGCAGTTGAGCCAGTCATTAGAGCAGCAGGCCGACATACTCTCAAAAGAACTAGCCCTGGCTCAAAAACAGTACGACCGGGATCAGATGCTCTACCAACAGCAAACCATTGCCGCCGCCGACTGGGAGCAACGGCAGGTTGCCTTCCTGAAAATACAGCAAAGCTACGAGGCCGTGCAGGCCAACAAGCTGACCAACGCCATTCAGATTACCCAGCTACAGGCTCAGATTCTGGAGCAGCGGCTGGCGCGAGACCAACAGCAGGCCGAAGCTCAGGCAGCGATCAGCGATGCCCAGCGGCAGCTAGAAAGTGAATTAGCCGCTTGGGAGCAACAATATTTACTAAAGGCCCCGCTGTCGGGACAGATTACGTTGACCAACTACTGGAGCAACGCTCACTTTGTGCGGCCCGGGGAAGAGATCATGACGGTGGTGCCTCAGGCTGACGCGCTCTACGGTCAGGTGCGCATGCCGATTGCCGGCTCCGGAAAAGTGGAGATTGGACAAACCGTTCGAATCAAATTTGATAATTATCCCTACGCCGAGTACGGAACGGTGCGGGGCGAAGTGGCCTCTATTTCGGCGGTGCCCCACCAGCAGTTGTACACCATTGCCGTGCGGCTGCCCGAGGGGCTAACCACCAGCTACCGCAAAGAACTTCCGTTCCGGCAGGAGATGCAGGGCACGGCCGGTATTGTTACCCGTGATCTACGATTGTTAGAACGCATATTTTACCAGCTTCGCCAACTTATTGACCAGGCAGCTTAAAACAATACTACTTATGAATACTACATCGGATTCGCTATTTCCACACGTACTAGTTCGCCTGGGCGGCAGCTCTTATAACGCCCTGGAAGCCCTGAAACAATCTGATCTGGAGGAGACACTCAGCGGCCTGATACGTTTTGAGCAAAAACGGACCCGCCAGAAAGAAACCCTGTGTGAGGAGCTACTCGAGTTTATCCGCACGCTGGATGACACTCAGGCTCAAAATCAGGTGCAGAATGTTCGGCGCGATCTGTACAATGGCCGGAAAATTAAAGCCGGAAAACTAAAGAAAGCGCTACAGTGGATGCCCGAAGAGCTGCAAAACGCAGTGCAGCGCTATCTGAAAGGAGCGGAGAAAGGGAAGCAATTGCGGCAGCAGGCTTACCAGCAATACGAGCAACAGTTGCCGCAAATGCGAACTCAGTTACAGACGTTCTCGCAGGAAGAAGCACTGCGAAAAGGATTGGTTCTATCCAGTCAGGGCTTTCTGAAGAAGCTGCCGTCCTACCGCAAGGCCTCGCCGGGGTCATTAGCAAAAAAGCAGTTACGAACAGAGCAGAGTCTGCTCAAGTATCTCACCCGAATCAAGGCGAAGAACTCACCGTTCAGTACCTTTAATAATTTGAGCCTGGGTACCATCGTGCCCACCGCTGCTCCTATTCAGGTTAGCTCCGATAGCCAGTCTAAGGTGGTAGGGCATACCCGGCTGAATAATCAGCTTTTCCGCTATTTGAAGGGGTTGATTACCAGCTATCCGGCTATCTACCGGCATCTGCTGCTTCGGGCTAATCCAACCATTACCAATGCCGAAGAGCAGTATCTTTACCTGACCAATCACCACAATATTGAAGCCTTTCAGCGGTTGCCGCAGCAACCCATAGTGAAACTAGTACTAGAACTGTGCAAGGCTGAACCGGCCGGGATCACTTTTCAGGATTTGGTCAACGAGATAACCGACTACGTAGAGGCGGATATCGAAGCAATTGAGCAGTACGTTCGCAAGCTAACTGATTTCGGGTTTCTGGAGTTTGACTTCACCGTGTCGGGTATTGACCCCAACTGGGATGAACAACTGGTAAGAGTACTGAAAGGCCTGCGGGAGAAGGACGTACCGCTCACCGACGATCTCATTCAAACCTTGAAGAATATTCGGGCCTGGGCCGAGCTGTACTCTGAAGCGGATGTGGATGAGCGGCAGCAACTACTAACCCAATCGTACGATGCCTTTCGGGCGGTATGTATGCGGCTGCACGAGGCGGCAGGCTTACCCGAAGAAGAGCGGCTCACCTACGAAGAGCGTCTGGCCCGATACCGGCAGATGCAACAGGAACAAAAGAATGATGGTTCTGAAGCGGTCGCGGTGGAGTTGCCCCCGGCCCCGCCCGAGAAGGTGGCGTTTCAGCATCATAATGCTACGTTCTTCTACTTTAAGCCCGAACAGATGTTCTACGAGGATACCACCCGACAGGTAGCCATTACCCTGGGCAATCAACCTTTGCAACAGTGGGTGGCGAAAGTAGAAAAACTGCTACAAGCCCTGCCGCTGTTTCGAGGGCACGATAGCGAGCGCGCCACTATGAAACACTACTTTCTGGAGCACTACGCTAGCGATGCCGTAGTACCCCTCCTCCAGTTCTACGAACATTACTACCGCGATGTGAAGAAGGTAGAAGCCGAACAGAAAGCAAAAAAACAAAGTGCTACTTCGGCAGACTCTGCGGATACCAATGATTCGGCGTCTTCGGAAAAAGCCAGTGAAACCTTCTCTATTCCCGAGCTGGAAAAGAAGCGAAATCAGGTACAGCAGTGGAACCAAGCTTTGGCCGAGCAGCTAAAAACCAGAGGCAGTATTTCTTCGGACTTGGTCAACATTACTTACGAAGATATTGAGGGAGTGAACACTTCGCTGGAGCTTGAACCCTCATCGGCAGGGTCCAATTCATACGGAGGGTTTGTCCAGTTCTATCAGGAAGAAGATGCCGAACAAGGATTAGTACTCAAAGGAGTGATCAACGCGCTATTTCCGGGCTACGGGCGGATGATGAGCCGCTTTCTGCACATCTTGCCCTACCAGGTTACCGAAGATATCCGCGATTGGAACCAGCAACTGCAAGATAAAAACAGCCTGTTGATTGAGGACTGTGATGCTTCCTACTTCAATGCCAATCTTCACCCGCCCTTGCTACCGCAGGAGGTACGCATGCCCGGGGGACACAACAGCCTACCCGCCTCCCAGCAAATCCCGATCACTGATTTTGTGGTTCGCTACAATGCGGAAGAAGAAAATTTGCAGCTCGTTCATCAGCCCTCGGACAAGCGAGCCTATGTAATGGATTTAGGCTTCCAGGGCTCACAGGGAAGGTCACCGCTGTTTCAGTTGTTAGAAAAATTTACCAAAGCTGAGTACCGCTACACCAACCCTATTCAGCAGGTGGTCAACCAGTTAAGCTCTCCGGCTACGGAAGAGGGAAGCACCATTCGGGTTTATCCGAGAATCAATTATGAAGATCAGATCACGCTGCAGCGTAAAACCTGGGTAGTTCCCTACGATCATATTCCCCGGCGAGAACCCCAGGAGTCAGACGCTGCTTATTATTACCGGATAAACCTCTGGCGTAAGGAGCAGCAAATGCCCGAAGATATTTTTATCACGCTGAACCCCAATCGGGGAGGCGATACTACCTCGGAGCAAAAGAAAACCAAGCTAAGCCGCGATGATTACAAGCCGCAGTACATCAGCTTTGCTAATCCCCTGCTGGTGGGATTGCTGGAGAAGCTACTGCTGAAAGAACCAACTGCGGTAGTGATTACCGAAATGCTTCCCTCCGGCGACGATATGTTAACGATAGATCAGCAGAAATACGTCAGCGAATACGTAGTACAATGGTATACTTAGAGCGGGGGGCGGGAGAAGTCAGAAGTTAGTAGAAATTATGACTTGCATGGACGGTAAGAAATTGATGGAAATTAATGCAGTCACCTGTTGTAGTAATTTCATGATTTCTGCGTAGCAATTTCTACTGAATTTCAGTCAAGTAGTTTTATAGGAAAAAGGACTAATAACCAACGACAAACCTTTGAATATGCCCGACAAAAAAAACACCTGGCTGGCGGCGCATTTATACTATGCCGAGCCTTGGGAGAAATTCTTAACCGAGGCGGTACTTCCCTTTGCTAATCAGATGCGGGAAGAACAACTGGCGGATCAATTCTTTTTTATTCGCTACTGGGAAAGAGGCCCGCACATCCGTCTGCGCTTTCACGGTAATGCCTCCCGGTTGGAACGCGCGGTGAAACATAAACTGATAAGCCACTTCCGAAGCTACTTTCAGCAGCACCCTTCACAACGCCCCGAACCGGCCTGGCTGGCTCAGCTTCCTGAAGATCAAGCCTGGTATCTTAACAATTCGGTGCAGTTTATTTCGTACGAGCCGGAAGTAGATCGCTACGGTGGTGTGCGGGGAATTACTATTGCCGAGCAACTGTTTTATTCTTCATCTCAGGTAGTACTGAAAGCCATTGCTCAAAGTCCGGAATGGAATTACCAGCGGGCTTTAGGTGTAGGAATTCAACTGCACCTAGCCATGCTTTACCAGCTAGGCCTTTCCCGTAAGGAAGCAGGAGAGTTTTTTCAACTGGTATTCCGGCACTGGCTACCGCGGGCTTATTATCAGTCTGGCGAGGAAGTAGGTGCGGAAGTTCTCCAGCAGCGTCAGGATGAAGTACTGAAAGCCTTTGCTCAGTCGTATGAGCGACAAAAATCTCAAATACTGAACATCGTAAGTGCGCTTTGGGAAGGGCTAGAGCAGGAGGTACAATTCGGCCAGCTCTGGTTTCAGCAGTGGATCAATGATATGCAACAGATTAAAAAGCAAATAGATCAGGCTCAGCGAGAACAACGATTGGTGTCTCCTTCTCATCATTCCTTTGATTCCTCGCTACCTGTTCCGGATAATCAGCAGATACTGTGGACAGTCTACGAAAGCTACGTACACATGACCAACAACCGTCTGGGTATCCTTAACCGCGACGAAGGGTATCTGGGCTATTTGCTGGTAAGAGCTCTGCGAGAACTCTAATCTCTTGGCAAGAATCAAAGTTGGTATAAGTGCGAATCTCTCAAGCTATTACCGAATAAGTTATGGAGTCCGGGCCGAGTATGCATCATGATGATCTATAAGAAGGAGAGATTTCCCTCTTTGAGTTTAGCTTCGTACTCAGCTTTGTTAAATCGATAGAGATACGGGGCTTTGTGAGCTCCTCCCCGCTTGCGCTCTTTAAGCCGTTCCAGAATACCGAGCCCATTCATCTTCTTGTGGAAGTTACGAGGGTCCAATTCCCGACCCAGTATCGTCTCGTATAAGCGGCGTAACTCGGGCATAGTGAATTTTTCCGGCAGTAGGTTATATCCGATAGGTTGCAGGCTGATCTCAATTTGCAATGCTTTTAGCGCCTCATCAATGATGTGGTTGTGGTCGAAAAGTAACTCAGGTATACCGTCAACGTCCCACCACCTGCATTCATCGGTAAACTGATCGGAAGTGGGCGATACTTCAGAATAGTCTACCAAAGCATAATAACCGACCGAAATTGCCCGCTTGTACCACAAATCAGGATCAATAATGTGCTTAAGTTTTTTCTGAATTTCCGCCAGATCGTAGCGAGGTAGCTCTCCGAACGTATGAAACTGCTGTAAAAAAATTTTCTCCAGACAGGTTCGTTCTTTCAGTACCCGGTAGGCCGCGTCATCCAGCGCTTCGGATTGGTAGATAGGTCCGCCCGGCAAACTCCATTCCTGCGTACCTTTCCAGCGAAGCAGTAGCACCCGCAGCTGCCCTTCGTGAAACCCTAAGATGGTGCAATCCAGGGTTAACTGAGGAATTAAAGATTCTGCTGTAGTAGGCGTTTTTGCTAATGTCTCTTCTTTAAGCATGCTCTAATATAAATTTTCTATTGTGTACTTTTGACATATTAAAAGAATTTTCTATCATTATGTAAAAATTACATAATAAGATCTTTTTACTATTTCAACTGAAAGACTTTTTTAATTATTCAAGATGAAAAAGATACTTTACCTGATTTTGGGAATTTGCTGCATGAATACCTACCTGATCGCTCAAGAAGACCAGACTGCTGTACAGACCAAAATAGAGAACGGTACTATTGAGGGGTTTCATGATGCTGAAAAAGGACTAAATCTCTTTTTGGGGATTCCATTTGCCAAGCCACCAGTAGATGAGCTCCGCTGGAAAGCTCCGCAACCGGCTGATGACTGGAGCGAGGTACTGGAAACCAAAAGTTTTGGTCCCTCTCCGGTACAAGCTAACGTCTTTGGTGATATGAAATTTCGCTCTCCGAGCAACAGTGAAGACTGCCTGTATCTGAATGTCTGGGCTCCAGCCGATGAAAATGCCGAAGAGCTACCGGTGCTGGTTTATTTTTACGGTGGCGGGTTTGTGGCCGGTGGCGGATCTGAGCCTCGCTACGACGGAGCAAGTATGGCGCAAAAGGGAATGGTAGCGGTCACGGTCAATTACCGCCTGAATATCTTTGGTTTCTTGGCTCACCCCGAACTGAGTGAGGAATCGCCGTACGGGGCATCGGGTAACTACGGTTTGCTCGATCAGCATCAAGCCCTGAAGTGGGTGCAGGAAAACATCACGGCTTTTGGGGGTGATCCTAACCAAGTGACTATTGCCGGCGAATCGGCCGGTTCTATTTCGGTGAGTGCCCAGATGGCTTCACCGCTATCGAAGAGTTTGATTGCGGGAGCCATCGGCGAGAGTGGAGCCGCCATTCACCCTACGCTGGCTCCGGTGCCCCTTTCGGAAGCTGAGCAGACGGGAAAAGAGTTTGCCGAAAAAGCCGGTTACCATTCGCTAGCCGAATTGAGAGCCGCGAGTACTGATGAGATTTTTGGGGCCTATAATGAATCCAAGCGATTCGGCTTTCCTTCGGTGATTGATGGCTACTTCCTTCCGAAAACCCTTCCGGAAATCTTTCAAGCCGGCGAACAGGCTCAGGTGCCTTTGTTATTGGGATGGAACTCAGCCGAAATACCCGGTATGGCTTTTATGCAAGGTGAGCCCTATACGGAAGAAAGTTATATCAAGAAAGTAAAGGAGGTTTATCCCAATGATTACGAGGAAGTTTTGAAGCTGTACCCTCATGGTTCGGAAAAGGAGATAGAAATGTCCGCTACGGCATTAGCTTCCGATCGATTTATCTCATATAGCACCTGGAAGTGGTTTGACCTGCACCGCAAAAACAGCGACCAATCGGTATACCGCTATCTGTACAGCAGAATTCGTCCACCATTGAAAGATGAAACGCTGGCCTCGGGATTAGCCGGAGGTACGGTAAAAAAAGAAGATGCGGCTGAGAAAGCACCGCAACCCATAGGTGCCGTGCACGCCGCCGAGATACCGTATGCGATGGGCAACCTGGATTTAACCGACGAATACGCCTGGACGGAGGAGGATTACCAAGTATCGGAAACCATGCAGGGCTACTTTGCTAATTTCATTATGACGGGAGACCCCAATGGCGAAGGACTTCCCGAATGGCCCGCTGCCGAGGCCAATGATGCTACTCCCCCGGTAATGGTCATTGACGTGGAGTCCGAAGCGGTAAATGCCGAAGATGATGGCCGGTACCTATTTTTAGACAAATCTTATCAGGAAGAACAAGCGACCGCTCAAGGTCAATAACCATAAAGTGAAGACTTAAATAAAAAGCATTAATTACTAAACTTATGAAAACACAACACCTATTACTACTCTTGTTTATGCTGCCAGCCTTGGTAATGGCCCAACATGATACACCTTTGAAGACCGGAAAGGAATTTGCCGTTGTAGAAACGAACAGCGGAAAGGTTCGGGGCTACACCCAGGGCGACACTTATATTTTCAAAGGAATACCCTATGCCCAATCCGAACGGTTTATGCCGCCCGAAAAGCCCGAACCCTGGGAGGGAGTGCGTAGCTCCATGACCTACGGTCCGGTATGTCCTATTCCCCCCACCACGCAGGTGAATGATGAAACCGAATTTCTGTTCCAACACAACTGGGGTTACCATAACGAAGACTGCCAGAACCTGAACGTCTGGACTCAGAGCATTAACGACAATGCCCAGCGACCAGTCATGGTGTGGTTTCACGGCGGTGGGTTTAGTGCTGGATCATCCATCGAGCTGCCTTCTTACGATGGTGAGAACATCAGTAAAAACGGCGACGTAGTGTTGGTTTCGGTAAATCACCGGTTAAATGTTTTAGGCTTTCTGGATTTATCAGCTTTTGGTGAGCAGTATAAGTCGTCGGCCAATGTTGGTTTGATGGACTTGGTAGCATCGCTGGAATGGGTGAAGGAGAATATCTCAAAATTTGGCGGTGATCCGAACAATGTAACCATCTTTGGGCAGTCGGGTGGAGGAGGAAAAGTAGTTTCTATGATGAGCGCTCCTTCAGCTCAAGGATTATTTCACAAAGCGATCGTACAGAGTGGCAGCTTACTGAGTGGGTTCACGGAATCCGAAACTGCCCGGCGCGTAGGAGTTGCCGTTCTGGAAGAATTGAACATTCCCGAAAATCAGATAGATTCGCTTCAAAACGTACCGTATCTGACATTACATGCTGCGGCCAGCAAAGCATTACAAAAGGTGAACGAGGAATTAAAAGCCGAAGGCAAGCCAGTACTTGGCCGGGGGTTAGGTTGGGGGCCGGTATTGGATGGAAAGTTTTTGCCTTATCAACCTACCCAAGATGAAGCCTGGGCACTCTCTAATGATGTTCCACTGTTGGTAGGATCTACTAAAACCGAATTCGTTCCTTTCCAGCCGCAAAATCAAAATATATCTATGGAAGAGGCAGAAAAAAGAATCAAGGAACAGTACGGCGAGCAGGCCGATAACTATATGGCTGCCGTAAAAGAAGCTTATCCCGAAACTGATGAACCGTCCGATTATATTGATGTCGATATAAGGTTCCGGCCCGGAGTGGTTCAGCACGCCAACCAAAAATCAGCGAATGGGGAGGCACCTGTTTACTCCTATCTTTTTACCTGGGAATCGCCGGTGTTGGATGGGGTATACAAGTCTATTCACTGCATGGAGTTGCCGTTCGTGTTTGATAATATTGAACGCTGTAAAGAAATGACGGGCGGCGGAGAGAAAGCGCACGAACTAGCCGAAAAAATGAGCCAAGCCTGGGTAAACTTCGCCCGAAACGGTGACCCTAATCACGATGGACTGCCGGAGTGGCCCGCTTATACCGAAGAGAATGGAGCTACCATGATCTTTGATAATGAGAGCGAAATAAGAAATCATCACGATCAGGTGTTGCTGGAGATTACTTCTGAAGATTCAGGTCCCAGCGCAAGCGCAGGCAATTAATGAATTGCTGTTAGGGCGTATCAGGTTTATTACGTATACTGATACGCTCTTAACTACCTAATCATGTCTGCACTACGACTCCCCATCTTCATCTTTATGGGCTTATTTGTTTTAAAGATCCATGCCGAACCTATTGACACGGTGCAAACCGAAGCTGGCCTGGTTTCCGGCACCAAAAATCAGTCAGGGGATATCACCGTTTTTAGAGGGATTCCTTTTGCAGCCCCACCCGTGGGCGAGCTTCGTTGGAAGCCTCCGCAACCCGTTGAACCCTGGTCGGGAGTACGTAAGGCAAATACATTTGGTCCTAGCCCAATGCAGAACGAACCGGCTCCCTTTAGCATGTGGAGTGAAGAATTTTTGATTCCCAAAGAACCTATTGATGAAGACTGTCTCTACCTGAATGTGTGGACGGGAGCCAATGACACAGCCGGAAAGCGACCGGTGCTGGTCTGGATTTACGGAGGCGGCTTTACGAGCGGAGGTAGCGGGGTGCCTATCTACGACGGAGAGGCAATGGCTGAAAAGGGAGTAGTATTCGTTAGCATTAACTACCGGGTGGGTATCTTCGGCTTCTTTGCCCATCCTGCACTAACCCAAGAGTCAGTCCATAATGCTTCCGGTAACTACGGGCTGATGGATCAGATCGCAGCTTTAGAATGGGTGCAGGAAAATATTGCGGCTTTCGGAGGCGACCCGGATCATGTGACCATTGCGGGACAATCCGCTGGCTCTATGAGTGTAAATTGCCTGGTGGCTTCTCCGCTAGCCGAGGGGTTATTTCAGCAAGCGATTGCTCACAGTGGTGCCAGTTTCTCCCGACGAAGTGCTATGTTAAAACAGGCCGAAGAAGAAGGGGAAAGAGTTACCGAATCGCTTGGTGTTTCCTCGCTGACTGCCTTGAGAGATTTACCGGCCGATACCTTGATGAAGGCTTCTTCCAGTTTACGCGGCCCCGTGATTGATGGTTATGTGTTACCGGATCATATCGTAGATATTTTCACCCAAGGAAAACAAAATAAAGTGGCATTACTGACTGGTTGGAACGAGGACGAAGGGCTACTTTTTGGCCCTATTAAAAATGCAAAGGATTTTCGGCAGCAGGCTGAGGAGCAATATGGTGCTGATGCTAAAGAATTTCTGAGCTATTATCCCGCCACTGATGATTCGGTGGCCGCTGATTCTCAGTTAAAAGTATCGCGAGATATGATCTTTGGGACGCAGAATTACACTTGGGCCAATGTACAGAGCGAGCAGGGCTTACCGGTGTACGTTTACCGCTTCACCCGCAAAGTGCCCGCTACCGGTGAATACGTGAAGTACGGCGCATTTCACACCGGGGAAGTTCCGTACGCTTACGATAATCTGAGTTTTGTAGACCGCCCTTGGGAACAAACTGATCATCAATTAGCCGACACTATGTCGTCTTTCTGGGCTAACTTTATTAAGAGTGGAGATCCAAATGGGCGAAGCTTACCAACATGGCCGGAGTATAACCTCCGGGATAAAGAAATTATGGTATTTGGGAAAGAGGCAGAGGCTAAACCTTTACCCGATGAAGCGGCGTTGGATTTTCTGTACTCGACCATGACGAAATAAGGGATCAAAAACTTCTTTATCCAGTAGGCTCAGTAGTTAAACTTTCAAAAACAATTTATTCCGATAAAGGAAATACAGAAAGAGCCATACCAGGGCTAAGGCACCTAACGACTGAAAAACTCCGTGCCAGGCTTCGGAGGCCGGTGCGTACAAGCCACCAAACAGTAATTCTGCCGTTTGTCCGAAGTTAATGAAGCGATAGGCCAGATAGATGGTCAGTGAGTTCAGACCGATTACCTGGAAGAAGAAAGCCCAGCGCCGGAAGTGAAGCATATCAATAATCCAGAAAAATAATCCCAACGACAGAAAAGCCATACCGCCAGTAAGCAGAATGAAGGAGCTAGTCCACAGATGCTTATTAATCGGAAAGTGAAGGCCCCAGAGTAACCCCAATCCTAGGCAAACCACTCCGCCTACGAGTAGCCGCTGGAGCTTTTTAGCGTCAGTTAGGCCAGCCTTTAAAATGTCTCCGGCAGCTGCGCCTAAAACAGTCAGGCAAAGTGCCGGGAACTGGGTTAATAGCCCAAGCTCGTCGTAGGTGCCCTGAAGCATTCTACCGGGCAGGAAAGTCCGATCAAACCAGCCTACCAGATTGCCTTCAAACGATAGGTCACCCGCGCCATAACCAGGTACGGGAATGAGGAAAAGTGCCGCGTAGTAGAGCACCAAAATACCGGCTACCCAGCCAATTCGGGCTTTATCCGAATAGTTTAAGTAAAGCAATGTGGTGACAAACCCGGCAAACCCTATTCGCCCTAGCACACTTCCCAACCGAATTTGCGAAGGTTCAAAAAACGTGATGGGAGCATTCTTGTACAGTATGCCCAAAGCAATCAGTATCAGCATCCGGCGAAAAGCCTTACGGTACAGATCGGTTTTGCTCATCCCCAATGAAAGTCCTTTGTTCAGCGAGAAAGGTAATGACACTCCGGCAATGAAGAGAAAGAGGGGGAAGATGAAATCGTAGAAGGTAAAGCCATTCCAGGCCGGATGCTCCATCTGCCGGGCAATCGCATCTACCCAGGCTAATCCGGTTTTACCTTCCAGCAATAACAGAAAGGTGCCGGCTCCGGAGATAAACAACATATCGAACCCTCGCAGAGCATCGATCGAGAGCAGACGTTTGGGTTTTTTATCTTCTTCAGGTTTTTCCGGACTGTGAGTGGAGACCAGCAGTGGATAAGTAGTTTCCTCGGTAGCGGGGGGAGTATATAAAGCCATAGTAGAAAGAGTAGGTTGGAGGTAGTCTCTTTCTAAAGGTAAGAAATCAGGAGCACATTTCCAGATAGACTACTTCATTAGATGGTCAATCATACTCTCGAGCTTGCTCATACTATGAATCTGAATCTTGTGTTTCTTCTGATCCAGCCCTTTGGTATTGAACTTTGAAATGAAAATTTCTTCAAACCCCAACTTTTCGGCTTCACTGATGCGGCTCTCGATGCGATTCACTGCCCGAATTTCTCCGCCCAGCCCGACTTCGGCGGCAAAGCAGATGCGGCTGGAGATGGGAACATCCAGAAAGGAAGAAACCAGCGAGGCACAAATTGCCAGGTCAATGGCCGGGTCTTCCACTTTTAAGCCACCGGCCATATTCAAAAATACATCCTGCGTACCCAACCGGTAGCCGACTCGTTTTTCCAGCACTGCCAGTAACATGTTCAGCCGACGGGCATCGTAGCCGGTAGCACTGCGTTGGGGAGTGCCGTAAGCGGCTGAACTTACCAGTGATTGTATTTCGATTAATAGCGGACGATTACCTTCCATGGTAGCTCCAATGGTGATACCACTTAGTTCGCCCTCCCGCTGGGAGATAAGAATTTCGGAGGGGTTGCTGACCTGCCGCAAGCCGGTGTCCTGCATCTCGTAAATGCCCAGTTCGGAAGTAGAGCCAAAGCGATTCTTGATGGTTCGTAGAATCCGGTAAGATAGGTGACGGTCGCCCTCAAACTGAAGTACCGTATCTACCATATGCTCCAAAACCTTGGGTCCGGCAATACTACCTTCTTTGGTGATGTGCCCGATCAGAAAAACCGGAGTACTGCTCTCTTTAGCGAATTTCATCAGCTCTCCAGTGCACTCCCGCACCTGCGACACGCTACCCGCTACCGACTCAATATGGGCTGATTGCAGCGTCTGAATAGAATCAATGATGACAATATCCGGCTGTAGTTGCTCAATCTGTTTGAAGATAGCCGCTAGCGATGTTTCGCACAGAATGTAGCAGGAGGACTGGTTTTTAGAAGCGGTCAGCCGCTCGGCGCGCATTTTAATCTGTTGACTGCTTTCTTCGCCCGACACGTAGAGCACCTTTTGCGGGAGCGATACCGCAATCTGTAGCATCAGGGTAGATTTTCCAATGCCGGGTTCTCCGCCAATCAGCACTAGTGATCCGGGCATAATACCTCCGCCCAGTACCCGATTCAGTTCGGCATCCTGAGTGCCAGTACGAAACTCCTGCTGATATTCAATTTCCTGCAAGGGAACGGGGCGGGTGGCTACTTTTTCTTTAGGCTTATTACTGCGCCAAGTGGGCGTTTGGGTCTCCTTCTGAATGACTTCTTCTACGTAGGTATTCCAGGCCCCGCAAGCCGGACAGCGACCCTGCCACTTGGGCGAAGAGGTTCCACATTCCTGACAGACGTATATGGTTTTTGTTTTGGATTTAGCCATACGTTAGATGTTAGAGGCACTGCCTTTTGGATAGACCATTTTCGTTTTCTTTCTAACCAATTAGATTTTTTAGTATCTCAGCTCTGGGGTTTGGATTAAACTTCATGTCCTCCCAGTATATTCTTTCATTATGAGTAGTTCAGTCGGCCTCGTACATAAAAGTCAGGGCATTTTGTATTCTTATACATGCCTACCAATGCTAAGTTTATTAAGAACACAAAACTCGCGAAAACTGCTATCCGTTCCGTGTTTTATTACCTGCATTTGCTCGGACAAGACCTTTACCAAGTTTTAACCAATTTGGCTGTTGAGCCTTCCTATGATTTATTAAGCCCTAGAATAATTTCATTTGGTTCTCGACCTTTGGGTGGAATGTTCCAACAATCATGAACGGGTTTTGAGATACATAGTGATATCTTTGAGTAGTTCCTAAGTAGAAATGCAGATCTTTGGTCATTGCAAAGTCGTCAAAGTATTTTTTACGAACGTCTTCTATGGCTTTTTGCTCATTTCCTTCGTGTCTGGCGAGACAGTTCCAAAATAGTTGCCCCGTTTCCCAGTCTTCAATCATCATATTACTTTTCTTTCCTTGGTTGTCCTTAAAATAGAATTTGAATTTGTACGGTAACTTCTTCACCACTTCAAACTCTCCCTTTTTATTGGTCTCGAAAAGGTTTAACTGAGAAAGAGCGTCCAACTTTTTCTGACCCCAATTCCTATTGACGGGTTCAGCATAGAAATCTAAAATTTCCGTTGGCTTAAAAACCGCCAATGAGGTACCAATATTCTTGTCCTTTGCTTCTGCAATGAGTTCAGAAAGGTTAAAATAAATCTTTCCTAAACAGAATTTTTTTCTTTCTTCCCAATTCCGGGCGGTATCAATATGACCTACAACGTTTATTTCCGTTTCTGAATTTGCTGGCCTAAAGCTTTCAGGGCGGAAATCGCTTATGTTCTTAACCAAGTCTAACTCGATCCAATCATATTTCTTGTATTGCTCAGTGTAAGAGCGCTTTCGAAAAGGCACAGGATAAATCCTTACCCAAGTCCCATCCTCCCGAAAACCTGCGGTGCAAACCAGTTCATCATATTTTGCTGATATAGTCGGATAGGTTTTTACAGTGATAAGGACTTTTGTCAGAGGCATTTTATAGATGTATTACACATGAATTAAAGTCTGGGTACTTCTCAATAGAATTGGCCAAATGCGAACGGTGGCATTGACAAGGTTCAGCTTCAAAACAAGTTAGAGAAATGCGGTTGTATTGTTTTAACAGACTTATAATGTATTGTTGTGCTTCGTCTGTTTCAGATAAGGTTGTATTACGATACTCCACAAACAATCGGTCGTAATCGGCTTGTGTTTCCAATTGCTGCCGCTTGTCTGAGTTGATACCCACTTCGGGGATATGCAAGTAGTCAATTCCTAAGCTATTGCAGTATCTCTTTAGTAATGTTTTACTAAAACCGAATTTCATGCTCAATGGATTTTTTCGTACATCAACCAACAGCTTTACATTATTACGAACAAGCTTTTGCAGGTACATTTCTAAGGAAATACCTTCATATCCAATCGTGAACAACGCGGTTTCTCCGTCCTTTGGAGTTGCTCTTTCAACACGCTCAAATAATTGTCCTGGCAATATATCTTTGGCAATGGTACTGTTAATGGCGTAAAAAGGGAAATTCAAGTAGGTGTGTTTAATCAGAGAATCCCTGCTCATTTCACCGTATTTAGAAACCACTTCTTGCAAATATTGGCAGTCTGTTGGTTTAAGGCTTTGGCAATAGTTGACATTGCTACTCTTGTGATACTTGTTATCTGTTTCGGTTAAGTAGCCTTTTCTAACCATTGTATTCATATCAGCCTTTGCAGAGTACGAATAGCAACCGAACTTGTATGGAATAAAATCATACTCAGGCTGCTGCTTTTTCATGGTGTACAAAAAAAGGAGCTTTTGGAACCGCAGCTTTTCTACTTCTCCACCTAAGAGTTCTATTAATCCCAAAATTATTTTACGTCTGTAGAACATGTGACAAATGTTACTCTTATTCAAATTCTATTTCTGATAAATCACACACATTCTCAACGGTTGAGTTGTGAATTCGTTGATTGCTAAAGCTCTTTGTCAGCGCACTGGCAAAAACTCGGGCTCTTTTGGTTCTTCGGCTATCTTCATATCTATCCCAGTAGCTTCTTCCACCAAGGGCGGTTCAATCTATCCAATGTGTCCTGAGTTTGGTTGCGGGTAATCATAACGATCTCCCAGGCAGCATCCGCGCGTTTCATGGCGGCATCGGCAGTCTTTCCTGCTGCTAAAGCGGTTTTTTCAGCAGCATTAGCCAACCTCTTGGTTTGGCGGGCCTCCTCGCTCAAAAGCTCGATTAATCTCAAAATTTCTTCGTCCTTCATAGCAGCATTATATCTTTAACCAATAAAGGCTTACAGATAGTTTTTTAACGATAAACTCTCTAATATAAATATTCTTTTTTTAAGAACATTAAGAATCACAGAAATCGCTAAACAACTCGGTTTTTTTTGACTTATATACTCAATGAAAAGCTATATCGCTGCTATTGGGACGGCAGTACCGGACTATCGCACCTCACAATCTACCATCGCCGATTTTATGGCGAACGTGCTGGAGTTAGACGAAGCAGAGAAGAGACGATTATACGCCCTCTACCGAGCAACTGGTATACAGTACCGGCATTCGGTACTGAGTGACTACAGAAACGACAGTAATTCGTTTTATCCCAACACCTCTGACTTAGAGCCTTTTCCCCCCATTAAGCGCCGGATGGAGGTGTACGAGCGGGAAGCATTGTCCCTAAGCTACCGAGCTGCCAAGCAGTGTTTACATCAACTTCCGCAGTTAGACACTAATCAGATTACCCATCTTATTTTTGTGAGTTGCACCGGAATGTACGCGCCCGGGGTAGATATTGAGCTTATTCATCAGTTGGGGCTGTCGTATCAGGTACAGCGTACCGCCATCAACTTTATGGGTTGTTACGCGGCTTTCAACGCGCTGAAGGTTGCGGACAATATCGTGCGGGCCAATACCGAAGCGAATGTGCTGATCGTATGTACCGAGCTTTGCACCCTGCACTTTCAGAAGGGGAAAGACGAAGATAACCTGCTGGCAAATGCGCTCTTTGCTGACGGTTCATCGGCCGCACTTATCACGGGTCAGAAATTCGAAAACACGTTACAGCTTTCAATGGAGCGATTTCACTGCGACCTGGTGCCGGAAGCCAGTCAGGAGATGGCCTGGCAGATTGGCAACCACGGTTTTGAAATGAAGCTCTCTACCTACGTACCCGAAGTGATTAAGCGAGGCGTACATCAACTCACTCAGCGACTTTTAGAGGAACTCAGTTGGAGCACTGGTAATGCCGATATTGAGGTGCAGGAGAAACCAGACTTCTATACTATTCACCCCGGCGGCAAGCGAATTTTGCAGGTAATTGAGCAGGCACTCTCGATGGAAAAGCACGACAATCGTTACGCCTACCAGGTACTGCAGCAGTACGGGAATATGTCTTCGGCCACCATTCTGTTTGTGCTACAAGCCCTCTGGCAAGATTTAACCGTAGCCGACAACGACAAATCGGTACTCGGATTAGCCTTCGGCCCCGGCTTAACACTAGAAAGTATGCTGCTTCGCGTAGAGGCACTTTAGGTCAAGTATTGCTACCTTTGTCACTTCACATTTAAAACCCAAAAATATGATGAATACCGAAGGAATGTTGCGCGATAATGCTTTAGTCGGCAAAACCATTGTAGTTACCGGGGGAGGCACCGGCTTAGGAAAATCCATGACCACCTACTTCCTCCAACTCGGAGCCAACGTAGTAATTGCCAGCCGTAAGCAGGAAGTACTAGATCAGTCGGCCAAAGAATTGGAAGAAGCCACCGGAGGCAGCGTGCTGCCCATTGCCTGCGACGTGCGTAAGTACGAAGAAGTTGAAAATGTACTAGAAAAAACCGTGGAAAAATTCGGGCGAGTGGATGGCCTGATCAACAATGCGGCGGGTAACTTTATCAGTCCTACCGAACGGCTATCGCACCGGGCGTTCGATATTGTGGTGGACATTGTGTTGAAGGGAACCTATAACTATACGCTGGCTTTCGGTAAGCACTGGATCGAGCAAAAACAACCCGGAACCATGCTTAACATTGTAACCACTTACGCCTGGACAGGCTCGGGCTACGTGGTTCCCTCGGCCTGCGGAAAAGCGGGTGTACTGGCGCTTACCCGTTCCCTAGCCGTAGAGTGGGGCAAGTATAACATCCGTTCCAACGCCATTGCACCCGGTCCGTTCCCCACCGAAGGTGCCTGGAGCCGGCTGCTACCCGGTGATCTGGTCAAAAAGTTTGATCCCGCGAAAAAGAACCCGCTCAAGCGTGTGGGTGAACATCAGGAGCTGGCCAATCTAGCCGCCTACCTGATGTCTGATTACAGCAGCTTCGTCAATGGGGAAGTGATTACCATCGACGGGGGCGAATGGCTACAGGGAGCCGGAGAGTTCAGTCATCTTGATGCTATTCCTTCCGAAATGTGGGATCAATTGGAGAAAGCCCGAAAGAAAAATTGATGAATAATGACGAATGATTAATGACCTGTAATACTTTAGTGATAGCATTCATTGTTCATCAATCATCGCTCATTAATCATTAGATTGGTGCTTCATAATATTCCAAATCCCATTTGTCTTATGCTGTTTGGAGTGTTCTGAAAGGGCACTCCAAACCTTTTATGATAACCAGGGACTTTGTCCCGGCCACATTTCCTTAGAGGTACTTTTTGGCGGAGGAATCTCTACTTATCAAACCTGAATGAAAGCTAGCTAAGAATTATCATGCCGGGACTACGTGTCTTGGACAAAGCCTCTCTTTTCATCGGTGCATAGCAGTGTCCTTGCAGAACACTACGGTGAGCTATACGCAAGAAATTCATCATTACAAAGGTACTTCATAATACTCCAACGCCCATTCGCGCATGTAGCGGACTCGCTGGGGAACGATGCGGTAGACGATGAGTTCGGGGTTGTCTAGTGAGCCGAGGAACTGCTGCAATAGTTTATACGAATCCCAGATTTCTTGTAGCAGGTTTCGGTCGGCGACTACTTCGGCTTGGCCGGTAATACGTACCTGGTTATGATCCTGATCCAGATAACATAACTCCACCCGCGAATTAGCTTCTATCTCCCGCGTTTTGTGGTAGCTTCTCAGATTAGCGATATAGACCGTAAAGCCATCGGTGCGAACGGGCGATACGGGGCGTACGCGAGGTTGAGATTCATCTATCGTAGCTAGCATAGGAAACTTAGCGGCTTGCATGGTTTGTTGGGCAAGCTGGGGTAAATCGCTTTTATTGATGGGTTGAGGTACGGGCTTAGGCATAAGTATCTGAAGAAAGGTTGTTCGTGAAAGTACGAGATTTTACCGATACTTGTGGTATGCGATTAGTCTGGCTTTTTTTGGGTTTAGCGGTTTTAGTGCTAATTCCTTTTTTCATTTGGGGGGATTCGCTGATGGGTTTCTTCTCAGAGGGCGGTACCGTAAACTGGCTGCGCACCTTCGGAGGATGGGGCTGGCTGGCGGGCATCATTCTATTACTCTCCGACCTGCTGCTTCCTATGCCCGCTACCCTAGTGATGGCATCCCTAGGCTTTTTGTACGGGTGGTTAGTTGGGGGATTGCTCAGTGCTTTTGGCTCGTTACTGGCAGGGGCTTTGGGCTACGAACTGTGTCGCGGGTTAGGTGAGGACGCGGCTCGTTGGCTGCTGGGGCCAAAAGATTTTGAAAAGGCTCAGCAAATTAATCAGCGGATTGGTGGTTGGGTAGTGGTGCTTTCGCGCTGGCTGCCGGTTTTTCCGGAAGTGATTGCCTGCATGGCCGGACTAACCCGGATGCCGAGAAAGCTATTTTACGCCGCCCTGGCCTGCGGATCGCTACCGCTGGGGTTCACCTACGCGGCTATCGGCTACGCCGGAAACGCTAATCCGACCATTGCTTTGCTCACCAGTGTATTTCTGCCACCAGTATTATGGCTATTAATTCGCCCGGCCTTTCGCAAACGGATTGCTGCGCATCAGTAAATGGATTTACTGCCCCAAGCTGAAAATTTTCACTTGCGATTCTTTGATGGGGTGAGCTACGGTTACATCAAAGCGGCCATTTTCCCATTCTTCAATGCTGATGAATTCGCTGCTATCGCCAGATTCAAACTCCCAATAGTAAAAAAACTCTTCGTTATCGGGAGAGATACGACCATCGGGAAAGTAAGAGGCCTCTCCCGATACTTCGTAGTAGAAGGTCTTACCCTCAAAGTCAAATTCACCATTACCGTTCTCGTCCATCGTATCCAGGTCGTTACGGACCACCGGTAAGTCGCGCAATTTGAGTTTGCGAGTAGCCAAGGTAACGTCTAACCCATCGTCGTATTCCAGCGTAATCCAAACTTTTCCCTTGGCGGCTTCGCCTTCCAGCTCGTACCATTCGTCGTTCTGCCCGGCCCGGTATACGCTACGCGACACAATACTGACGTCGTATTCCTCCATCATCGGGCCTACGTTCATCAGATGAATCAGGCCGCCCGGGCGTACGTTTTCCAAATGAAACTCCTGAGGGGCATTGTCTTGCCCGTTTTCTAACTTTTTGTTTTTCTTATTTCGTTGCCAGAAGTACACAGCTATTCCAATTAGTACCAGAGAGAAAATAATGACGGCATTCATGTCCATAGGCGGTGGCTAATAGGCTGCTTATTCACCCCCACCTAACTGCTTAGGCTCACTAATACCCATTCGGGCTTTCAATTCTTTTAGCTTATCGGAGCCACTTCCGCTGCCGATAGCTTTATCAATTTCGTCGTCTAAAGACTTGGGGGCCGCCGCAATTTCACCGTACGATTCGGCTAAAGACTCCTCTTCTTCCACTTTGGCTTTCATTCGCTCTAGCATGGCTACCGTGCTGGAAGAATCAATTCCGGCTAGCTGCTTATTAAGCTTTTTGGTAGCGGTGCTTACTTTGGCGCGAGCTTTCAACGTTTTTATTTCGTTCTCCCAGGTAGAAATCTGGCTCTTCAGGTCGTTCACTTTGGCCTCCAAGTTGGCCGTCATATTATCGTATTTTTGTACTTCACCCTGAGTTTGAGTTAGCTGCTTATCTGCCTGCTCTTTACGGCTGAGCGCTTCGCTCGCCAGGCGGTCAGCTTCGTTAGGGTCTAGTTGCCCCTGCTGGGCTCGTTGCAGCAGCAGCATCGCTTTCTTTTCGTAGTCGGTTGATTGCTGCTGGTAGTTTTTCATATCGCGGCGGGTGCGAATAGCCAGGGCTTTCACTTCCGCCAGGCTTTCTAAGGCTTTATTCAAATCAGTTTTTAGATCACGGATAGCCTGCTCACTCATTTTTACCGGGTCTTCTATCTTATCAATGGCCGAGTGGGCCTGGGCTTCACCTACTTTAAATATTCTTCTGAAAATGCTCATAGTACAGTAGTTAAGATTTTTTGCGTATCAAATATTACGGATAAAAGTTTTGTAGTGTTGTAGTTTGCCGTATTAGAGTGTTAAGGTGCTAGAGTGTTATGGCGGCCGCCGCGCGGTGTTATTGTCTTAAAGTACGATAACACTAAGAACTATAACACTATAACACCCTGTCTAGGAGGCAAACTCGATAAACTCGTTGGCGTATTCGGCCATCATAAGACCAATAGCGTTGATTGAGCTTTCCAGTTCGTTACGGTCCAGGTTTTCCAGCTCTAGTGTATCCCGGAAAATAACCCGGTTCTCTTCGTCTAGCACCAATGCTCCGTGTACCAGATAGCGATTAATCTGCATCAGTCGTTTAAGCGTGGCGGATTCGTTGTCGCTCTTCAGGTGAAAAACGTACTGTTCCAGCAACAAAATATCTTCTTCGCAATCCAGAATTAGGTGGCTAATGCCTTTGTCTTCGTCGGTAATAACCAGTAGCCCCTCAGCCGGGTCTTCCGATTGTATTTCAAATTCCAGATCGAGTAAAAAGTTTTTTACTTTGTCAAAATGTGCAACCATAATAGTCAGGAGTTTAAAGAGTGTTTGGTATTGTATGTTGTCTACGTAAAGTTATAACTTCGCGTTCGTTCTGCAATAGCCCATGACTATCAAGCTATGAAACTTTTCGTAAACGATACTCCCGTCGTTTTTGCCTCGGTGCAAGCCTTACCCGATATACCGTACGATTATACGGTGAACGCTCTGGCCACCGATATTGCTCAAGCCAAGCTTAAGGACGATGTGCTGGTGAACTACGCTAACCCGCGGTACATCAAGGCTGCGCTAGACTATTTCAGTAAAAAGAAAGTAAAGAACCTGGACAGCATTACGTTTGCGGTGGCCGATCTGGCAGAGACGGTGAAATTGGTAAAGGATCAGTTCAAGATTGTGCAGGCGGGGGGTGGCATTGTTCGCCAAGGTGATTTAGTACTGATGATTCACCGATTGGGAAAGTGGGATCTGCCAAAGGGCAAACTGGAAAAGAAAGAATCTCCCGTAGATGGAGCGGTTCGGGAGGTAGAAGAAGAATGCGGAGTACGGGTAACCCCTCTTGACGAGATTTGTCAGACCTGGCACACCTACACCCGTAACAAAAAGAAATACTTAAAGCAGACTTACTGGTTTGCAATGGATTGCCTGGATGAGAGCCGACTAAAGCCTCAAACTGAAGAAGGAATTACTGAAGTACGCTGGATGACTGCTCATCAGGCTCATCAGGCACTCTACGGTTCTTATTTTTCCATCCGTTATGTATTCCGACAGTACTACCGAAAAATGGAAAATTAGAGCTTGTAGGGAAGAAATTCATTCACATCACCACCGTAGCGGTGTACTTCTCGAATAATGGATGAATTAATGTGGGCGTAGGGCGGAGAGGTAATTAGAAAAACAGTTTCTAACTCAGTATTCAGGTAGCGGTTTACCTGGGCAATACTATTTTCGTATTCAAAATCAGTAGTATTACGCAATCCGCGAAGTAGATACTGTGCCTTGAAACGCTTGGCTAAAGCGGCCGTAAGCTCATCGTAGGTAATTACTTCAATCCGGTCTTCATCCTGAAAAGTCTGATGGATATATTCCAGCATGGTGTCAATAGGGAAGTAGCGCTTCTTCCGGCTATTGTGGCCTACACCTACTATTATTTTGTCAAACAGCGATAGCCCCCGCCGTACAATATCTTCGTGCCCCCGGGTGAAGGGGTCAAATGAGCCGGGAAAAAGGGCTATGCGTTCCATAGCAATTACTCAATGAGGTACATACTATACAAATCAAAGTACTGATGCTCCGGAGCTTCGTCAAACACGTGAGAGAATTCCAGAAAGTCAGGCTTCGTTCCGTAGGTGAGCTCCCGGATATAACGGTACAGGGCTAAATATTGCTCAGATTGCGCTGGAATGTTTCCCCAGACGGTTACTCTCGTTTCGTTCTGATCCATTTCTGATTTCTGAAATACGGTCAGAATATACTTCACGATATCATCTGGGGTGCGGTAAGCAAAACGGTTGTAGAGTATGAGCTTATGGTCTTCTTCTACAATTACGCTAACGTGTTGCCGGTCTACAAGGAGGTACATACTCCGGTAGTAAGAACCAGTATCAGCCTGTTGAACCCCCTTAATAAATGCGCTACCCTGGCTGATTATTCCAACATCCTGAGACGGGTAGGTATTTCGGAGTCTTTCAACTAACTGCTTTTCAGCTCCGAATACCATCACTGCATCAAGCTCTTTAACCAGATAATGATTTACTGTGTATTTACTCGTTGGGGTGTCAGTAACCAGGGTGAGATAGTGGACAGTATTCTCTGCTGAAAAGTAAGCAGATGGTACTAAAGTGAAGTGCTGGCTTTTTACCGCCAGCTTCACTCTATTCCAGTATCCAGCCATCAGAAGCTGATGCTCTTCAATAAGAGCCCGGTAGGTTTCACCCACATCGGCCTCAGAACCAGAAAATGTATAATCTTCTACTAACAGGCATCGATGCTGCTGAGCATCTACCACAGCGAACTGAAAATCGTATTGCCCAGCCAGCAGTAGCAGGTCGTACTGGTCAATACGATCAATGCTGAACTGGGGGTCCTTAATTTTTCTAGCTAGGTTGTAATTTCCAACGGAATACGCCAAAATAAACTATGGTTGATCAGTCACTACTCCCAGTTACCCCCGGTGGTTACTTCGGTACGGGAGCCTACTCGTAGGGGGCCTTTAATACTTTCTTCTCCGCGGCGGGCGGGATTGACCGGAGCAGTATCTACAACTTCAAACACATCAACCTCCACATTATTGCGGGTAATTTTATCGGCAAAGAGCTCAAACCGTCGGTTAGAAACCGGAATGGTGGCAATGTTTTCGATTTTGAATTTATCGTAGACCGGATCGTGGTACAGCGTATCGCGTGCCGGAATGCTGCCTAAAGTATCAATGTATATGGTAGTTTCTTCTGCACCGTAGTCTAGAAGAGTAGTTTCTTCTCGCCGCTGTACGATATATAACCTTCCGGTGTCTAGAAAACTGATCAGCTTATTCCAGTCGCTAGTGTATTGCCCGTTGGCTTCTTTATAAAGCAGTTCAGCATCACGAATAAATTTGAGCTTGTCAATAACAAGCGACTCAATGCGGGCAATTCGCTCATCCTCCTCGATACTGAACTTAATACGATCAAATAGGTAATAAGCAATTCCCACTGCAATTAGTAAAAATACAATGGTTAAAATTTTAGTTAGGCTCATAGGTTAGCAATTTGGTGCAAAATAACGATTTAGACAGTAACTCAAATGTAACGAGCATGCTAATTTCGGGTTTTCTGATCAAATTTGAAATACCCTCGCAAAGATAGTAGCGATTTGGGGTGAGGACAATGGTAGATCATTCGGTGAAATTGAGCAGTATTTTCGGCTAAAATAGCCGTAATGTCCTGCGGAGACACAAATTGTACTTGCTCAATAAGTTGCTCTTCTTCCCGCATTTCGGGGTCGTTGCCGGTCTTCAGTGTTCCCCTTTTAATCTTCACCGAAAAGAATAACTCAATGGCATGCAGAGGAGGAGCTACGTATTCGTGCACAAACAAAAACTGATCAGGTACAACCTCTAATCCAGTTTCTTCTCTCACTTCTCGCTGAACCGCTTCTTCAGCTGACTCGCCAAAATGAACACCGCCACCCGGAGGGGCAATGAAAGAACCCAATTTGGACAATCCCCGATGCCAGACCAACAGCAAATCATCTTCTCGAAAGCATAGTGCGCATACCCGCACTCGAGTACGGTTTCCGAACTTGGCCTCAATTCTTTCTGGTAGTGGCGACATTAGGGAAATTATTTACGGCTTAGGACAGCTAATGTAGCAGGATTTTTTGTAGCTTTATGAATTAGGCAAAGGCGATATGCTTTTTCTTGAGGATAAATATCTCTAGCAGCTCTAATTTTTTTGCCTTTAATATCATGAAAAGCACAACTTTTAAGGGATTGTCCCTCACTGGTAAGTCATCGCTTCTTTACTCCGCTGGTACGCCACTCAGCACCCGGCTTACTGAACAGTATCAAGTAAAGCTGTACGCGATTTACGAGTTCTATGTGGAGGTTCATTTTGCTTACGGAACCGAACAGGTAGAGAATATCATTGTGCTGGAAGATTCTCGAGCTTTACTTCCTCACCTTCAGCAGATAACCCTACCGGAATTATTCTAGCAGCGTGTAGTATATCTTTACAAATACACTGTCGGGCTCGGCCACAATAGGATTTAGCGATGCAAGGGGTCTGTTACTACCTGGGTCAATAGGTTCGATAAGAAATTCCGGTTCAATAGTTGGTATTTCATCTAGCAGCCCCTGAATATGCTGAGTAATTTGCGCCTGGTATTTTCCTTCGGAAGTTAAGATGGGGGATACCCCTTCACGAGGCTGAATGTTATCAATCCGTAACGATCTGGGTGCTAAAGATACCGGCCGACCGAAGTTGTCCGTTACTGTGTCCAGCTTAAGTGAAAAATCATCCTCAAAATTAAGCGCGCTAATTATTTCGGGTAGTTCCTGTCCACTTCCTAGCGGGGTAGTACCGATGTAGAGATCTATGCGGTTGATTCGAAGTTGAGCATCAGTGCTGTCTTCAATGGCGGCAAAAAAGTCAACGACAGGTTGTAAACTCAACGTAGGAATTAATCCAGTAGCCGACTGTAAATAAAATCTGCCGTCTTCGGCCATGGCTGCTTCGTTCACCGTAGTAACACTGGCTAGAGGAGTTCCTGAACGGTCGGCTGAGATATTGTTAAAGTTGACGGATGGATTTATGTCAAAAGTATAAGCGGTAGACGTGGTTTCGCTAGTGGTGCTGAAATACAGTGCCAGCCTCATTTGAGCCGGATCAAAGCCGGTAATAAAATCATTTTCGCTAAGGGAAGTAAGGACTACTCCCGGGAAATATTCCCGAAAAGCGCTATCACTAGATAAAGCAGCAGCATCAGCTTTCGCCAAATCAAGAAGTTCCTGGCCGAAAGTAGCATCCAACGAAATACGAAGAGTATCAGCTGAGGAGTTGACCTCTGGATCGGGTATAAAGCTAAATTCTGCCAAAGGGGTATTCAGGTATGCTGCTTTATCGCTGCTGTAGTAGGTCTTTCTGGCTAACGTATCAGCCAAAGGGTAAATACCAATAGTCTGACTACTAACCTGATCAGCTTCGCCATAGAAATAATCATTTACTAACACCAGTACCAACGAATCAAACTCATCTTCAGCCGTAACTTCGGTGCGGGTATCCAAGTTCAACTCAGTAAATGCCTGGGCTTCTATCCTTCCAAAATTTTGGTTTCGGTAGTTGCCTACTAAAAGATGGTAGTCGCTACTATTAGCTCTACGACCAGTAAATACTGAATCTCTCTGGACTAATGAATAAGAAAGTGGGATTTCGGTGAAATAGAGATTAAGGTTTTGGTCACCGGGTTCCTGGGGTAAGCTTAGTATTTCGTCGCTTTCGCAGGAAAAAAGGAGTGGGGTAAGCCATAGGAGCCACCCCACATTTTTTTTAGCCAACGAGTTCGTTGTAGAGGTTATAATACGAGTCCAATAAGTCGTCGCCCTGCTCAATTGTATCAATTTTCTTTTCTTTATCAAACTCATCAAAAAGTTGAACCAGATCTTCGCTGTATTCTTCTTCGGCTTTAATTACTGCATCGGAATATTGCATTCCGATCTTGATAAAGCCTTCGTAATCAGCGGACTGAAGACTAGCTAACATACTATCTTCAATATCCATCATTTTCACCTTTTCAATGAGATCAGTGTTAAACTTGTACTCAAACTTGTTGTTGTAAACGGTGAATACTGTTTTGGTAGTATGGAAGAGCGGATCATTTTTATAAGTCGTCTTCAAATACATGGGAATTAAGCTGGTCATCCAGTCATTGCAGTGCACAATATCGGGAGCCCAACCTAATTTTTTAACGGTTTCAATAACGCCTTTGCAGAAGAAAATAGCCCGCTCATCATTGTCGGCGTGAAACTTATTTTCTTTATCAAAGAATACGGATTTGCGGTGGAAGTAGTCTTCGTTATCAATAAAATATACCTGGAGCTTGGCGTTAGGAATAGACGCTACTTTAATAGTAAGTGGCTTCTCTTCGTCTCCTACGGCAATATTGATTCCTGACAGTCGTACCACCTCATGTAGCCGGTTTTTTCGCTCATTGATCAGCCCGAAGCGGGGTACCAGAATCCGGATTTCCATTCCTCGTTCCTGCATGCCCTGCGGCAACTTGCGCACAAAATCGGCTACTTCAGAGGTTTGTAGAAAAGGATTAATCTCGCTAGCTACATAAAGAATACGGAGTTTCGACATATCTTCGTGGGTTTTAAAGGTAAGTGAAATGCACGGGCAAAAATACGAAATTATTATCATATTTCCATTTGCGTTCCATTTTGAGGCCCAATTTGTCGTGTGCAGCCTATTTTAACTACGTATAATGCAAGTATTTGAAGAGCTGGATTTGGTTAGGACCTACGTATCTGAGCGAAAAAACGGGCAGTCTATTGGTTTAGTACCCACTATGGGTGCTTTGCACCGTGGGCATCGCGCGCTATTAGAGGCTTCTAAGCGAAGTAACGATGTGACTATATGCAGCATCTACGTAAACCCTACCCAATTTAACGATTCGGCTGATCTGGAAAAATATCCACGTACGCTGAATGAAGATCTGAAACTGCTCCAGAGTACGGAGTGCGATGCAGTATTTTGCCCTTCAGATCAGATAATGTATCCTCAGGGCAAATCATCGGTGATTCAACTTGATTTCGGATATCTGGATAAAGTGTTGGAAGGTCGGTATCGTCCGGGCCACTTCAGTGGGGTAGGGCTGGTAGTAAGTAAGCTTCTCAATATTGTTCAGCCTCACCGGGCGTACTTCGGGCAAAAAGATTTACAACAGTTAGCTATAATTCGACAGTTGGTGCAAGACTTTTCCATGCCGGTTGAAATTATTCCGGTACCTATCGCTCGGGAGGATTCAGGATTAGCGCTTTCTTCGCGTAACCAGCGGCTCAGTACCAAAGAAAAACAACTAGCTGCTCAGCTGTACCAAGCCTTACTGCTGGCTAAGCAATTATACGAAGAGGGTGTAACCGCCGAAGTAGCTCGTCAGCAAGCCATACAGAAATTAGGTCAATATCCCACCATTCGGTTGGAGTATCTGGAAGCAGTACATCCACAAACCTTTCGTTCAGTTAAGGAAATGGATCAAGCTCAGTCTATTGCCTTTTGCGTAGCCGCGTACGTCGGCAAGGTTCGGCTGATTGATAATATCATAGTAGGTAAAAATTTATAACAGGAACACTTGCCTTCATCAAATCGTTAGTACACTCGTACACGAGCAGTAGACTGTATGAATATAGAGGTTTTAAAATCGAAAATTCACCGGGTAAAGATTAGCCAGGCTGAATTACATTATGTAGGTAGCATTACTATTGATGAAGACTTGATGGACGCTGCCAACTTTATTGAGGGCGAAAAAGTGCAAATAGTCAATATTAACAACGGTGAGCGGTTAGAAACTTACGTAATTCGGGGCGAGCGGGGAAGCGGCATGGTTTGTATGAACGGCCCGGCTGCCCGCAAAGTGCAGGTTGGCGACATTGTGATTATCATATCGTACGCATCTATGCCTCTGGAAGAAGCTAAACAGTTTCAACCTACCATCATTTTTCCCGATCAAGATAACCGACTCATTCACTAAGCTGTATGAAAGTTTCTCCCAACTACAAAGGGCTTCTTAAATACGTTGTTTCTTTGGCCATTGCGGGCGGATTGCTCTATTGGGTTTTCCGCAATATGGATGCAGCTACGATTGTAGCCAAACTGAAGGAAGTACAGTACCAGTGGGTAATTCTGGCCGTCGTTATCTTTATCACTAGCCATATTTTAAGAGCTTTCCGTTGGAATTTGATGCTGGCTCCTTTAGGTTATGAGAAGCTTACGGTTTTCCGCACCCTGCAAGCAGTACTGGTTGGCTACTTTGCCAACCTGCTCATTCCGCGAATGGGGGAAGTAACCCGCTGTGGTGTGCTTCGCCAACTGGAAAAAGTGCCGGTAACCACATCGCTAGGTACGGTAGTGGCTGAGCGGTTGGTCGATCTTCTTTCGCTGTTTTTGTTGATGGCGTTTTTGTTTACTATTGAGTTTCGTCGCCTAAGCGATTTCATTACCGGGTTCTGGCAGGAAAAACTTAGTGGGGTCGGAGAAAATGTATTTGCTATTTATGTTTTTGTTGGCATTATGCTGGGAGGAGCCATTGGTCTGTATCTATTGGCTCGGGTTTATCGACATAAACTGAAGAATAATGCGCTGTTTCAGAAAGCGCGCACATTGGTGCGAGAAGTACTGCGAGGAGCTACCAGCTTAGGCAAGATTAAGAAACAAGGACAATTTTGGTTGGCTACCGTCAGTATGTGGACTACGTATTTTTTGATGTCCTACGTAGTATTTTATGCCATCCCTGAAACCAAAGAGTTAGGGGCTAGTGCAGGCTTGGCGGTATTGGTAATGGGAAGCTTAGGCATGGCTGCACCAGTGCAGGGTGGCTTCGGAACGTTTCACGCGCTGGTAAGTGGAGTGCTACTGCTGTACGGTGTTAGCAAGAGTGATGGAGTACTGTTTGCGACATTAGTACACGGAATGCAAACTGTTTCGTTTATTCTATTGGGGGCAGCGGCATTTTTTATAGTATCCGTATTGTCTTCCCAAAAAGCCAAAACACCATCGACCGAAGCCAAGGCTGCTTCCTAATAAGGGCTTCTGGAAAGTAGAATTTTTTAGTGGACAGTGCTGTTCTATAGTAGCAACCTTTGTGGTTCCCTTTTCGTTGAAATGCAACAAAAAGGTACAGTAGTTACTAGTTTTTAATACATTAAGAAAAATGTCAATATACATCATATTATTTATAGGAGTAGCTATTCTGAGCTTCGCCGTAAGTCGAAGATTAAAGAATAAGTTCAGGAAATATTCTCAGATCCGCTGGAATGCGGACTTAACCGGGCGTGAGATTGCGGAGCAGATGCTGCGCGATAACCGAATTTACGATGTGCAGGTGATATCGGTGCCGGGTCGGTTAACGGATCACTACAATCCAGCGAACAAAACGGTAAATCTGAGTGAAGAAGTTTATCACGGACGTTCAGCGGCCGCAGCAGCAGTAGCTGCCCACGAATGTGGTCACGCAGTGCAGCATGCCACCGCCTACAGTTTCTTGGAGTTTCGCTCGGCGATGGTACCAGTACAAAATGTAAGCGCTCGTTTGCTAAATTTCGTGGTGCTGTTCCTGTTTATAGGCAGTGGATTTCTTTACGGAAGTGGTGGAGGATTTTTCTCTATCCAAACCATACTATTAGTGATCATTGCCTGTTATGCGGTAATTACGCTCTTCTCACTGGTAACTTTGCCGGTTGAGTTTGACGCCAGTAAGCGAGCCTTGGCCTGGATTCAGTCGCGCAATATTGCCTCGCCCAATGAGTACGGTATGGCGAAAGACGCTTTAAAATGGGCGGCCATGACGTATGTAGTAGCCGCGTTAGGTTCTATCGTAGGTTTACTCTATTGGATTTCAATTTATCTGGGCGGACGCGATTAATCGCCCCTACGTCACAAAGCATTAGGCACCTTTGCGCAAGCGAAGGTGTTTTTTTTGTCTCAGCTTGTCCGTATATTGCAAAATACTCGGCATGCATACTAAATCAATTGAAAATGGATAGTGGATAATGAATTAATGCTGCCGACTGGGTACGGAGCGCTATGGACTGTGATCCGTGGACTAAGATCTATAACAATTGAACAATCCGAAAATATGAACTTTACATTAACCGAAGAACATTTAGCCGTACAACAGGCGGCCCGCGATTTTGCCCAGACCGAACTCTTACCCGGAGTCATTGAACGGGACGAGCAGCAGCAGTTTCCCAGCGAACAGATTAAGAAAATGGGCGAACTGGGATTTATGGGCATGATGGTAGATCCCAAATACAATGGTGGGGGAATGGACACCAAGTCCTACGTACTGGCTATGGAAGAAATATCCAAGATTGATGCCTCAGCTTCTGTCTGCATGTCGGTAAATAACTCGCTGGTATGCTGGGGCATTGAGCAGTACGGTACTGAAGAGCAGAAAGAAAAGTACCTGACGCGTCTGGCTACTGGGGAATTTATTGGTGCTTTCTGCTTATCTGAACCGGAAGCCGGATCGGACGCTACTTCTCAGAAAACCACTGCTATTGATCAGGGCGACTACTATTTACTGAACGGTACCAAAAACTGGATCACCAACGGAAACAGCGCTTCGGTCTACATCGTGATTGCCCAGACTGAGCCAGACAAAGGTTATAAAGGAATTAATGCCCTGATCGTAGAGAGGGATTCCGAAGGCTTCGTGGTTGGTAAGAAAGAAAATAAAATGGGTATTCGGGCTTCTGACACCCACTCTTTAATGTTCACCGACGTAAAGGTGCCTAAAGCTAACCGAATTGGCGAGAATGGGTTTGGGTTCAAGTTTGCCATGTCGGTACTGAATGGCGGGCGAATCGGGATTGCCGCTCAGGCTTTAGGAATTGCTTCGGGAGCGCATGAGTTTGCGCTCAAGTACGCTCAGGAGCGGAAGGCATTTGGCAAAGAACTGGTGCAGCACCAGGGAATTCAGTTTAAACTGGCCGACATGGCTACGCAGATTGAAGCTGCCCGGCTACTGTGCCTGCAAGCTGCCGACCTGAAAGACCAGGGGCTGCCCTACGCTAAGCAGAGTGCGATGGCTAAGCTATTTGCTTCGCAGGTAGCGATGGATGTTAGTACTGAAGCAGTACAGATTCACGGGGGGTACGGTTATGTAAAGGAATATCACGTAGAACGGCTGATGCGGGATGCTAAAATCACCCAGATTTATGAGGGCACTTCCGAAATTCAGAAAATTGTAATATCTCGGGAACTGCTACGATAAACAGATTGGCTGTAAGGTTTTGGGTAAAAGGTGAAAAAAATTTGCATTTTTGTGCATAAGAATACAACAAATATTTGTAAAGTTACATAAGTTTCGTAATTTTGACTATCTAACAGATACCAGAGAAACTTATCTATTCTACACAAAAATAGCAATTTACACGAATGGAAGACTATAATAAGATAATTGAGTCCCTAAGTGTTCGCTTTATCAAGTCCAAAAACATCAGAATCTTACAACCCGTTAAGATTCAGAATTATTACGATGTTGAGAACTCGATCCTGATCTTGAACCGAGGCGAAATTCACTACGGTGAGGACGACAATAAAGTGACCGGAGGAAGCATATTGTTTATTCCGGGTGGCAAGATGATGTCGATCACCTACGGCTCCGGTGATCCGGTAAGTTTATCTAACGACGACTTTATTAATAACAAAGAATTGTACTTTCAGTCGTTAGAAACTACCGACGTAACTAAGCTTGAGGCTGAAAATTTCAGCTTTATCAATTTTGAAGCAAAAGTCTTTGATTCGGTTAACTTCTTCGCTTCACTGGATATTCCTCCGTTTGAAATTCAGGACAATCCGAGAATCGTTGATATCATTAAGGAGATCACCACCGAAAACAACTCGGATACTCCGGGGAAAGACCGGATTATTAAGATTAGTACCGAGCGGTTGGTGATTGAAATTGTACGGCACATTCTGGAAACCCGTATGTTTGTGGAGCAATTAGCTACCAACAGTACCTACTTTAAAGATCCTCGTCTGATTGATATCTTCGCCTACATTAAGAACAACATTGGAGGTGATCTTTCTAACAAAGTACTAGCCAGCGTAGCGAATGTTTCGGAAGACTACGTAGGGCAATACTTCAAGATGCTGACCGGCATCAATCCCCAAGATTATATTGAGTATCAGCGGATGGAACATGCGGTGAATCTGCTGCGCACCACTAAAAAGAGTATTCGCGAAATTGGAAAAGAGGTCGGTTACAAAGATACTGCTTACTTCTGCCGCCGCTTCAAAATGATGTTCGGTATTCCGGCCGGCAAAATGCGCCGCCGCGAGTCGCTCATGAACGTATAAAGTATTACTACACGAGCTAATGACGAGAGGCCCAGTACTGCTGGGCTTTTTTATTTCGACTTAACCGGGCGCTGAAGATAGCTGGTAAAATCCGGATCTTGTCGCTGGTAATCATCAGCTAACTGGGCGGAAGCAAACAGGAAGTTAGCCGAGGCCCGGTTGCAGGCAAAAGGGATATCCCAGGTAACCGCAATGCGTAGCAATGCTTTTACATCCGGGTCGTGAGGTTGGGGTTCCAGGGGATCCCAGAAGAAAACCAGAAAATCAATCTCGCCTTCGGCAATCTTGGCTCCAATCTGTTGGTCACCGCCCAGCGGCCCACTAAGAAGCTTGTGAATGTCCAGAGAGCCGATGTCCTTGGTTCCATCCATTAGAAAAGTACCCGTAGTGCCGGTAGCGTAAAGTTGGTAATTCACCATCAGGTCCATATGTTCGCGAACCCAATCGAGCAAATCTGGCTTTTTGTTATCATGGGCCACCAAAGCCACTGTTTTTCTATTTTCCATTGGCAGCTAATTTGGTATTAAGATTAGTTTAAATCAACTAGCGTAGCTCTTTCTTCAGAATTTTGCCGGTGGCACTCATCGGAAGGCTATCAAGAAACTCAACCATGCGAGGGTACTTATAATCGGCGATGTGCTCTTTCGTCCAGGTAATGAGTTCACCATCAGTAACATTAGCTCCTTCTTTCAGCACAACAAATGCCTTCACTTCCTCACCGAACTCCTCATCGGGAACTCCAATCACTGCCACCAGAGAAACTGCCTCATGTTTAATCATTACTTCTTCCACCTCCCGAGGGTAAACATTCAAACCACCGCGGATAATCATATCCTTCGTACGGTCAACAATGAAGAAAAAGCCATCGTCATCCTGATAGGCAATATCTCCCGAATGCATCCAACCATCTTTTAAAGCTTCAGCGGACGCTTCGGAATTGTTGAAGTAGCCTCTCATTACGTTGTGGCCCCGATACAGAAGTTCGCCTTTCTCACCGACAGGTACCTCCTGTCCATTCTCGTCAGCGATCTTCACATCTACGCCCCAAACGGGGGTGCCGATTGACCCTGGCTTCCGGCCAACATCAAGCTGATTGAAAGTTACAACCGGAGAGCCTTCGGACATGCCGTAGCCTTCAATAATGGGAACGTTAAAGCTTTGTTCAAAGTCCTCCAGCACCTGAATAGGTAGGGAGGCCCCGCCCGAGACAGCAATTTTAAGGTTTTTAGCGATTTTAGTATAATCAACGTCACGTGTGCTATGATGATTGAGTCCCCAGTACATGGTAGGCACTCCGGCAAAAACGGAGATTTCGTGTTTTTGCATGAGGCCAAGTACCGTTTCGGCGTCGAAGCGAGGAAGCAAAACGTTGGTGGCTGACCGGTATAAACCCGCATTCATTAACACTGTCATGGCAAAAATATGAAAGAGCGGAAGAACAGTCAGAATATTATCTTCTGAAGATAGCTGTATTAGATCCGATGAGAGAATAGCATTCTGCAACAAATTAGAGTGAGTAAGCTCGGCCCCCTTGGGTTTACCGGTGGTACCAGAGGTATAGATGATAACCGCAGTATCTTCAGCACCCGTCGGGTAAGTCTCAAAGCTAGGGCCCTGTTGATGCACTAACTGGCCAAACGTGGTAGTATCATCAATGCTCGAGGGCATATCAGGCGTAGGCATAACCATAAAAAAGTGCTCACAATTGGGAGCTTCGTTGAAACCACTGTATCCCATTTGGCCCATTGGTAACTGCTCAGTTCCGGTAAAACAAAAATACGCCTTGGCTTGGCTATCAGTCAGGTGGTAGGCAATCTCATCTTTTTTAAGTAATACGCTCAGCGGAACTACCCGGGCGCCCACTTTAAGAATACCGAAGTAAATGATGGGAAAATAAGGAAGGTTCAAACAACTTAATGCCACGTTATCGCCCGGGCCAATTCCCCGGCTAATGAGCCCATTCGCTACCTGATTGGCCGCCGCGTTAATCTGAGCAAAGCTTAGCGATTGATCGGCAAATACAAAAGCAGGTTTCGTGGGAAATTTCTTGGCGCTGCTCTCGAGAAGGGAGGATAAATTGAGCATGGTTGGGTAATGTAGGTTTTATTGGTAGGGAAGATAAGTTTTTTATTTCAATATGCGACGGCCCTACCACTAAATCAGCGCTGATGAAGAGTAAAGCGGAAAATGGCCAGAAGGACTAAACACTAAAGCAATAAGTGAATCTCAGAAGCAGAAGCGGGATTGACGTGCGAGAAATCTAAAGAGGGGACTTAGTTATTTACAGATATTTTACTTCCCCTACGGACGATGATATCCGAACCATTGGCAATAAATACCGAAGCTGGCTGCTGGCTGAGGTAGGGAACGAAGTCGGCTCCGTAGAGAACTTCGGTATGATAGTGCGAACGAAAATCAGTCACCAGATAATACGACCAGGGCACATGTTCCACCCCGTATTCCAAGGTAGTGGTATCGCTGTAAGCATTGTAACCCCAGTAGTGTTGGGCAATAAATTCTTCAATAGACCCACTTTTTAATGGTTGGGCGTCTGGATCGGCTCTGGCCCGGACAAAGTTTCGGCCTCCTTTCTTCCATTCGTAGGCTACCCGTAAATTTTTAAGTCCGGGGTCTATCATATAGTGGGTGGGAGCGTAAGCGTAGTGCTCACGATAAACTAGATTGGCAGTCCAGGCAATAGCTGGTTTGGGTACTATTTCACTAATAAAGGAGGTGCCCCGCCGCCATCCGTCAGCCGCCCGGTAGCGCACATAAAAACGAAGATTCACCTCCGTGAAGTTACGGTGAAAAGGGACGGGAATACCCAGCAGTCTGGTATCCAGAAAGCGAAAGCCAACAATGCTGGCGTAGGTTTGCCCCTCAAAGTAATCCAACTCGGTACCTCGCGGCACATAAGGAGCTAATATTGCCGGATCAACTGCGTAGTTCGCCATCAGCAGGTACTTCCAGCGGGCCGTTAAAAAAATTGGTCGGGTGGTTTCTGACTCCATAGGGTAAGATAACCCGCTGCAAAAATCAATGTTTAATAGTCACCATATCCAACTCGAATAAATGGGAAAGCACAGCCGGGTAGTCGCGTAATCGTACCGATAGCTGATACTGGCAGGTTGCGCTGAAGGACTGGTTCACAATGGTGAGTGAGTACTGGTCAATAATTCGAGTAACGCCAGCAGTTGCAGCGTACTCAAACTCAACACTGATACTGCGCTCCACGTACTTTTCAACGATGTTATTATTCGAGATAGCATCAGCGGCAGCCGTTTTATAGGCATGGATGAGCCCCGCTACTCCCAGTTTAGTTCCGCCAAAGTAGCGAACTACTGCAATCAATACATCCAGCAGTTGATGAGAACGGATTTGTCCCAGAATAGGATCTCCGGCCGAGTGGGATGGTTCGCCGTCGTCACTGGCCCGGTAGATTTCTTCCTGTCCTTCCCGGGGCTTTAGTATGAATGCGTAGCAATGATGGCGGGCATCGTAAAATTTTTTCCGAAGTTCATCCAAACGAGCCTGCACTTCTTCCTCTGAAACCACTGGGTAGGCAAAAGCATAAAACTTACTCCCCTTTTCCCGGTAAGAGCCTTCTGAAGAGCCATTCAGGGTGCGATAGCAATCTTCCACAGTCTAGGCTTTCTACGCCAACACACTTTTCACTACGTGCCCGTGCACATCGGTAAGGCGGTAGCGGCGGCCCTGATGCTTGAAGGTAAGCCGTTCGTGGTCAATGCCCAGCAAATGCAGTAGGGTGGCCTGAAAGTCGTGGACGTGGACCGGATCTTTAGTGATGTTATAGCCGAACTCATCGGTTTCACCTAAGCTGAAACCAGGTTTTACTCCGCCGCCGGCCATCCAGATAGTAAAACAACGGGGATGATGGTCGCGGCCGTAGTTGGTCTTGGTCAGCTTGCCTTGCGAATAGTTCGTTCGGCCAAATTCACCGCCCCAAATTACCAGTGTATCTTCCAGTAACCCGCGCTGTTTTAGATCTTTCACTAAGGCGGCTGAGGCCTGATCGGTAGCCTGACACTGATTTTTAATACCCCCCGGTAGGTTACCGTGCTGATCCCAACCCTGGTGGTAAAGCTGCACAAATTTCACATCGTTCTCAATAAGTCGGCGAGCCAGCAGACAGTTAGCGGCGTAGGTGCCCGGATTACGGGAGTCGGGGCCGTACATATCAAACACCCAGTCGGGTTCATTACTGAGGTCGGTTACTTCCGGTACCGAGGTTTGCATTCGGAAGGCCATCTCGTACTGGGCAATTCGGTTCAGCACTTCGGAGTCGCCGTGGGCTTCGTACTGGAGTTGATTTAGCTGTTGAAGATAATCCAGCATCTGCGCCCGGTCCTGCCGGTGGTAGCCGTTTGGATCGTTTAAAAATAGCACCGGGTCTTTGCCCGAGCGGAACTGTACTCCCTGATGTTTGGAGGGAAGAAAGGCGTTGCCCCACAAACGAGCGTACAGCGGTTGACCCCCGGCATTTTTAGAAACCAGCACGATAAACGAGGGCAAATTCTCATTATCCGACCCTAAGCCATAGCTAAGCCAAGCGCCAATACTCGGGCGACCAGCCTGCTGGGAACCAGTTTGGAAAAATGTGATAGCCGGATCGTGATTGATTGCATCAGTATGTAGCGACTTTATGAAGCAGAGCTCGTCGACCATCTTAGCGGTATGCGGTAGTAGCTCACTTACCCAGGTCTGGCTCTGCCCGTAGCGGGCGAAACTAAACTGCGAACCCGCCAGCGGAAAGGAAGACTGACCGGCACTCATGCCCGTGAGCCGCTGTCCACCTCGTACCGAATCAGGCAGTTCTTCACCGTTCATTTGCTCGAGGCGAGGCTTGTAATCAAAGGTCTCGAGCTGAGAGGGGCCGCCACTTTGAAACAGATAAATCACCCGCTTCGCCCGGGGAGCAAAGTGAGGAGCCCCGAGAGTTCCGCCCGAAAAAGGAGCAGCAATCCCGTTAGTAGGATTTACCATTGCACCCAGAGCAATCGCTCCCAGCCCCATACCGGATTTTCGGAGAAATTCACGGCGGTTTAAATGGTCGGAAAGTGTATCTAATTGGTTCATGTAGGTTATCGTTTCATAATCGCGGCATCGGAGTTCATCACCATGCTGGCCACTACGGCGTAAGCCGCGAACTGCGGTGGATCAAGGCTGGCTTTCGCCTGAAATTCGCCGGTGTTGAGCCAACCCGTTAGTTTCTCGGGGTGCTGGTTAAAATCTTCCCGCTGCTTGCCAAAGAACTCATCAATCAGCTTCAGTTCGGCTTCGCTTGGAGTCCGGGAAGTAAGCGTTCGGTAGATATTGGTAAGTCGAGTGCTATGATTTTCCGGGTAAGTAGTTAATATCCTAGCGGCTAGTGCGCGGCTGGCTTCTACAAACTGCGGATCGTTGAGCAATACCAGTGATTGTAGCGGAGTGTTGGTCTTCTGCCGGGTTACTACGCAGTAGCTACGGGTAGGAGCATCCAGCGTGTTCATCGTGGGAGGCGGCACCGTCCGTTTCCACAGCGTGTAAAGGCTGCGCCGGTACAGTTTCTCTCCGGAATCAGGCACGTAGGTGCTGCCGCTGATTTTCCATAGCCCTTCTGGTTGGTAGGGCTTTACGCTTTCACCACCAATCTTTTTCACTAACAGATCGCTGGTGAATAAGGCGTTATCCCGCAGCATTTCGGCGGTGAGGCGCACCGAAGGCCCACGGGAGATTAAGGCGTTATCGTAATCTTTCTCTAAAGCAAAATCACTGACTTGCGATGACTGCCGATAGGCCGCCGACATCACGATGAGTTTTTGCATGGCCTTTATGTCCCAGCCCGATTCCATAAATTGAATCGCTAACCAGTCGAGCAATTCCGGATGAGTAGGCAGATCGCCCTGATTGCCAAAATCAGCCGCAGAAGCCACAATACCCCGCCCGAAGTAGGCCTGCCAGTATCGGTTTACAATCACCCGGGCAGTGATCGGATTATCAGGGGAGAACATCCATCTGGCTAATCCTAAACGATTCTTCGGCAGGCTGTCGGCGAAGGTGAGAATACTTTGCGGCGTAGTAGGTTCTACTTCCTCAGTGGGAGCGTCATAGGAGCCGCGATCAAGTATGTACGTCTTCCGCTTTTCGGCCTGCTCTTCCATCACCATCACTTCCGGCAAGGATTCAACCAAATCATTTTGCCTGGTTCGGAGTGATTGTAGCTCGTTTAACAAAGCCAAATAATCAGGGCTGTGTATTTGATAAACTCCTGCTACCTGCTGCTTGTCTAACTCGCCGCTTATTCCGGCTAAAGCCTGAACCTCGGTCGGGGCCAGTTCGCGGTTGTATACTTTTATGTCGTCGATTACCGAGTTGCGGATACCGGTACCCCGCCATACCGCACCGAACTTCAGTCCTGGTTCGGTTTCCAGATTTGATAGTACAATATCTTTATAGAGATTATCCTTTTCAGCGGTCATGGCTACGGCCTCACCGTTTACGTATACCCGCAATCCGTCGGCCTCACTGGAGCCGTCGTACGTGAGCGCCAGATGAAACCATTCATCTTTAGGTATACCCGAAGATGCTCGCTTGATAATACAGTTATACGGCCAAGTGTGGGCCATCAGTATCTCTAGCTTATCTTCCTTCAGCGATAGGTAATAGCCCCGGAAATTGTAAATAATGCTTCCCTGCCCCTTGTGAAAAAAGGTGCCCGTCTTCAGCTTCTCGGGGACTTTAAACCAAGCCCCGATGGTAAATGGCTGCGCCCGATCAAAACCTCCGATAGTGCCCAAGGTCAATGGATCATCGCCATTGGTTAACAAGCCTTGACCAGATTTTCCTGCATCAAGTGTAGGTGTTAGGGTAGGAGGGTTGTTGTGAGCTTCGGCTAAAGTAACTTTCGCTCGCTGCTGCAGATTTACCCGGTTTACGAACTCATCCTGAACAGTCTTTTCAAAATCAAAGTGAGCTACCAAGCCGGTAGACAACCATTGCTCAGTAGCAGGACCTTTCTCCGGTGATTCGTTCTGAGCAAGCAGCGCCTCGATTTCTCCTTTCTTTACTTTAATCTGTTGGTCGAGCGACTGGATTACGCTATCCTGATCTTCGTCGGTCAGCAGCATGGTGGGTACGGGCATGGCGTCGTCCCAGGAAATCTGGCCGGCTTCATCCACATTATTGAAGAAGCTGAACATCTGAAAATACTCCTTCTGGGAGATGGGATCGTACTTATGATCGTGGCAGCGAGCGCACTCCAGTGTCAGACCTAAAAAGGCAGCTCCCAGCGTATTCGTGCGATCAGCTACGTACTCTACTCTAAACTCCTCGTTCACAATACCGCCCTCCATGTTTTGGGCGTGGTTGCGATTGAAGCCCGTGGCGAGGCGTTGCTCCCGGGTAGGGTTAGGCAGCAAGTCGCCGGCTAGTTGCCAGGTAACAAACTGGTCGTAAGGAACATTATCGTTAAAGGCCTCAATCACCCAATCGCGCCAGGGCCACATAGGGCGGTAGCGATCTACCGAATAACCGTGGGTATCGGCATAGCGTGAAACGTCCATCCAGTCGGTAGCCATCCGCTCGCCGTAGTGGGGCGAAGCCAGTAATCGGTCTACTACCTTTTCGTAGGCATTATCTGATTTATCGGCGAGAAAAGCATCAATTTCTTCTAGGGTAGGCGGAAGCCCGGTCAGGTCGAAGCTTACGCGGCGAATTAGCGTTTCCCGGTCGGCTTCGGGCTGAGGTCCTAACCCGTTTTGCTCCAGCTTCCGAAAGACAAAGTGGTCGATTTCGTTATTGGCCTGGGCGACGTACTTAGTTTGCGGTGGCTCAACTTTTTCGGGTTTAATGAACGCCCAATGCTTTTTGTACTCCGCCCCTTCCTCAATCCAGCGGATAAGTACGGCCTTTTCGCGGTCGGTAAGTGTGAGGTTAGATTCAGGCGGGGGCATCTGCACTTCCTCATCATCGGAAATGATCCGGTGTACTAGTTCACTTTTAGCAACTTTGCCCGGCACTACCGCCCGATTGCCGGTATCAACTAACTTAGAGTAAGCCCCTTCCCGAGTATCCAATCGTAGACCAGCCTCCTGTTTAGAAAGATCAGGGCCGTGGCAAAAGAAACATTTATCGGATAAGATCGGCTTTACGTGCAGGTTAAAGTCAATCTCATCGGGCAGAGAGCTTTCTGCCTGAAGTACTCCTTCTGGCTTGTCAATACCGCAGCGTTGCAGTAGTAAAATAGAGGAAAACGCTATAAGCCAAAAAATGCTTCTCATTACTTAGATAAAGTAGATGACTATCAATCAGTTCAATAGACCGGATAAATTATTCATTTTCCGGCAGAATTGTAATGAAAGCGGGTGGGTTTTTCTAGTACAGCGACTTAAAGGCGCCGCCCAGATGGCTAATCACGTCGGAAGCGATCAGCGATTCCTGACTAAGCTTTTCCGCAGCTAGATTACCCGCTAAGCCGTGCAGGTACACGCCGAGTAGTGAAGCAGAAAGAGAATCGTATTTTTGCGAAATCATCGCGGTAAGCACACCAGTGAGTACATCCCCGCTACCACCCGTAGCCATACCGGGGTTTCCGGTACTGTTAAAGTAAATGGCTCCATCAGGTGTGCCAATAGCCGTATGTGATCCTTTAAGGGTGACGTACACTTCGTACTTCTGACAGAATTCACGGAGTAACTCCAACCGATGGAAATCATTTTGGGCTTTCTCCGTCAGCCGCTCAAATTCTTTAGGGTGAGGGGTAAGAATAGATTCTTTAGGAATCAAAGTCAGTAGCTCCCGATGCTTCCCACAAATATTTAGCGCGTCGGCGTCCAGCACCATTCTCATATTTCGAGTACTAGCCTGTTCCAATAAGGAATGCATTGCCCGAACAGTAGCCTCTTCAGTGCCTAAACCTGGTCCAATTCCAACTACATCATAATTATCTAAGCTGGTCGGCCCATCCTGCTGTAGATGGGTAAAGTGATGTTCGTTCTGGTCTACGGTAGTCATAGCTTCGGGTACTGAGATTTGCATGATCTCGTAGCCGCAGCGGGGTACGTGTACCGTAAGTAATCCAGCTCCGCTTTTAGCGCAGGCGTGGGTGCAGAGTACGGCCGCTCCCATTTTTCCGTAGCTGCCACTCACTATAATCGTTTTGCCGTAGTCGCCTTTATGAGAATGCCACTTACGTTTATGGCGCAGCTTCTTCATCCAGTCGTGGGTGAGGTAATGATACTGAGTTTCTACTTCGAGGAGGAAGTGAGCATCCAGGCCAATATCTAGCGTAGCCCAATCGCCTATGAACGGCTCGTTTTGCGGCAGCAGGAAAGCAAGTTTAGGTAACTGAAAAGTATACGTAAAGTCAGCCTGCACTACGTGATCGTTTTCCCCAATACTTTGGTCCGCGAAAAGTCCGGAGGGAATATCGACCGCTACAACGGTGTAATTAGTCTCGTTGATAAACCGCACCGCGTCAGCATATAGTCCTTCTAATGGTCGGTTGAGTCCCGAGCCAAACATGGCATCAATAATAATTCCCGAAGCCGGTAAGGTTGGCAGTTGCGAAGCGTCTTTTATTCGCTTGATAGATGGGTGATCGGCCAGGCGCTTTAGGTTTACCTCAAAATCTTCTGAGCCCTGTCCTTCTCCGATAATAAATACCGACACTTCGTAGCGTTGGGCCAGCAGCATGCGAGCGATTGCCAGCCCGTCGCCTCCGTTGTTGCCCAGCCCACAGAAGATATAAACCGGACAGTTGTGTTCGGGAAATTGCTGCACAAATCGATGGGTAAATCGGCGGGAAGCTCGCTCCATCAGATCAATAGAAGCAATTGGTTCGTTCTGAATTGTTTTGGCGTCGGCTTCGCGAGTCTGGGCGGCAGTTAGTATTTTCATTTATGCGGGCGTATTAGGTTTTCGGGATCCTATTTAAGATATTCACTTTTTTAGAAAGACTGATATTGTAAGAGAAAGTTTATTATTGGGAGGCTGGAAGCTCGAAGTTGGAAGCGAGAGTTGCAGGTTAGAAAGTTAAAAGTTTAGAAGGTTACAGGTTCCAAGTTCTTTAAACCGCGCGACGTTCACTTTTAACTTTCCAGAGGAAGGACAATAAACAATCGAACAATCGAACAATCGAACTATTGAACAATCGATCATATGCCTAAAAAAATTATTCAAACTTCGGAAGCCCCGGCCCCTATTGGGCCGTATAACCAAGCAATTATGGTGGGCGATACGCTCTACGTTTCGGGGCAGATTGCTATTGACGTAGCTTCGGGCGAGTTGCTTACCGACAATATCACTCAGGAAACCCATCAGGTAATGAAAAATCTGGAAGCCATCCTCCGGGCAGCAGGAATGAGTTTTACCGACGTGGTGAAGTGTAGTATCTTTATCCGTGATATGGGTCAGTTTGCCACGGTAAACGAAGCTTACGGACAGTATTTTGCCGTAGATCCGCCCGCCCGCGAAACCGTGGAGGTAAGCCGGTTGCCCAAAGATGTGAATGTAGAGATTTCGTGTATTGCGGCAAAGTAGCATGTTAGGGCTGCCCGCCGAAAACGAAACATTAGTACTGCCCTACTCCGGCGAAGAAGCCTTTCAGCGTATTCGTCGGGCTACCCGCCCGTTAGAACCCTACCTTCCACTTTCGGTGCAGGAAGAAAAATTTCGCTTCAACGGCGTGGTGGAGGGAGGCGAGTTTCGTATATCGCGCAAGATCACCCGACCCAACAGTTTTCTGCCCGTCATCACCGGGAAGGTGGCGCCTACTTCCCAAGGCTGTATCGTATTTTTGTCGTATCGGCTGTTTTCGTCTACGCTGCTGTTTATTGGCTTTTGGTCGGTGCTAACCTTGCTCATTGCGCTCTATTTCTTTCTCTACGAGAAGCTCTACAGTTACGGGGCCCTCGCCCTCGCCATTGGTATTGCCAACTACACCATTGCTCTACTCAACTTCCGCAAACAGGTCAAAATCAGTAGCTGGCTGATCAAGCAAACGTTGGAGGTGTAAGTAATTTGGTATCGCCGGGGCAGACTCATAACTTTACATAACTTTTGAATCAATCAATCGGTTGTAGTAACGATGGAAACAGTACGGGTTCGATTTGCCCCCAGTCCGACGGGGCCACTGCATATTGGCGGGGTGCGTACCGCCCTTTATAACTATCTGTTTGCGCGACAGCATCAGGGAACGTTCATTCTGAGGATTGAAGATACCGACCAGAACCGCTTTGTGCCCGGTGCCGAAGAGTACATTCGGGAAGCGCTGGACTGGTGCGGTATTCCTCCCGATGAAGGAGTTGAACAAGGAGGTGACTACGCTCCCTATCGGCAGTCGGAACGGAAAGATACGTACCAGCAGTACGCTCAGCAGCTATTAGACGCAGGTTACGCCTACTACGCTTTTGATACGTCTGAGGAACTGAATACCATGCGGGATCGACTGCAAGAGGAAGGAAAAAATCCACAGTACGATGCCGCCAGCCGGATGAGTATGAACAATTCGCTGACACTGTCGGAGGAAAAAACTCAAGCAAAACTGAACAGCGGCGAACCTTACGTAGTGCGGATAAAAATTCCTGAAAACGAAGAAGTGCAACTGAACGATCTGGTACGAGGCGAAGTAAAGGTTGATTCTTCTACGCTGGATGATAAGGTGCTGGTTAAATCGGACGGACTGCCTACCTACCATTTAGCGAATGTGGTAGACGATCGTTTAATGAAAATCACCCACGTCATTCGGGGGGAAGAGTGGTTGCCCTCGGCTCCCTTGCACGTACTATTGTACCGCTACCTGGGTTGGGAAGATAGCATGCCGGAGTTTGCCCACTTGCCTCTGCTAATGAATCCCGATGGCAAAGGCAAGCTAAGCAAGCGCAGCGGCGACCGCTTCGGGTTTCCGGTCTATCCCTTCAACTGGAAAGATCCGCAGTCAGGTGAGATGTCGCCCGGTTTTCGGGAATCGGGATATTTGCCGGAAGCTACAATCAATTTTCTGGCGCTGCTCGGCTGGCACCCCGGAAGCGATCAGGAGCTGTTTAGTAAAGATGAACTGATCAAAGCGTTCAGTTTGGAGCGTATTCATAAGGCGGGGGCGAAGTTTGATATTGAAAAGGCTAAGTGGTTCAATCAACAGTATCTAAAAGAAATGCCTAACGCTGCACTGGCAGACTATCTGCTGAAAGACCTGGAAGAAGTCGGAATAGCGAGTAGCCCGGATAAAGCGGAACAGGTGTGTGAACTGATGAAAGAGCGGGTTACGTTTCCGCATGAGCTGTGGAGTACGGCTCAGTATTTCTATCGTTCGCCCGAACATTACGACGAAAAAATCGTGAAAAAGAAGTGGAATGAGGAGGCTTCGGCGGCTCTTTCAGCCTACGCTGACGACCTATCGCAATCAACTGATCCACTATCGGGCGAGCAGGCCAAGGAGCAACTGCAGCAAGTGATGGAAACCAGAGGGGCTAAGTTCGGTAAGGTAATGCCTGCACTACGGCTGGCAATGACTGGGCAGGGCGGTGGCCCCGATTTAATGTGTACGATGGAAGTACTAGGAAGAGATGAAGTAGTAAAGCGTATTCGGCAGGCGGTAGATACGCTAGCGGCTACAATAAAAACGAACTAAACTTTTTATAACAAAAACCATGGGAAGAAAACGATTGAGTAAACGAGAGAAACCGAAGGTGAACCCTGAATTAGATGGGTTTGATATCAAGATAGATACGTTTGGCGAGATACAAACGAACTACGACGTTGATAAAATCAACAAGTTTCTGAACAGACACGTGGACGATAAGAAACTGCGCGACCGCGATGATATTGAAGGCCGCGATGCAGACGATGAAGAGGAGCAGCAAGATGCTAAGGAAAAGGAAGAAGATTCTAGCAAAGAATAATCTAACCTACTGCTCTATTCGCCAGCTTAGAATGCTGGGTGGAATGATATGAAGGTTGCCTTCCGGGTCTTTTCCTAATCGAATGCGAGTAAACTTGCCTTGATAATACCAGTAAAAATAGGGCGACACCGGGGCGGCGTGCTGATGGTACTGATCCAGAACAAACCCGTGTAGTTGCCGGATAAATGTCTGATAGTCGGCTATCTCCTCTTCTCCTAAATTCTGTAACAATACCATATCCTGGTGCGGAACCGCTACAACGGCTCCGTGCTGCCCAATGTGTTCGGGCACGACCTCATCCAGCACAAAAGTGGCATTAGCCGCATAGTCCCCTCCACCCAAAGCTATCAGTTCGGTTGAGCCCTCCAGCGATTGTTGATGCACCTCATAGGGGCGCTTCCGGCTATTCTCTTTTGCAACCCGAAAAATTTCTGCTTCACTTATTTTCCAACGAAGCAATTGCTTTCTTTCTACTGTGGCAAAACCATCGGGCAAATCCAGCGCTACGCAAACGGCAATCCCTTCAATCTCGGAGCGTACTATCCAGCGGTCGCGGTCATCTTGATCAATAGCTGTTTCGGGAAAGAGTCGCAGGGTTAAGTACTTTTTTACGGTAGAGAAATCGGCATTGGTTAGCAGTTGCTGGTCGTGGTAGGAGCTGATAAGCGAAGAGATGTAATCCTGGATAAACGTTTGTTGCTCTTGCCGATTAAGCGTAGCTCCCTGCTGAATGAACGGCAGTATTGAGAAGGTATGAGGGTACTCGCCTAATTTTATACTCACTTCTCCTCCGTTAACTCCCACTACATCGTATCCCTCCAATTGCCGAAGGGTATACTCAAGCAACTGTTGGTACTCTTTTTTCTTCAGAAATTTTTGGTGAGTTTTAGGTAAGGAATAGTCTACTTTTTGCGCAAAAGCGGAGAATTGAATGCAAATAAAAAAAACAAACAGCGTTCGGGGTTTCATTAGGCGGTAATTTTCTCATAAAAATGAACAATTTTGAGATAAAAATCAAATTTTGAAAGAAATATTACCTGTGTGATAAAGAAAATAATATAATAATTATAAAAACTAATTTTCCGAGTAAGGTGGTTGCCAGGGTACCTGACCACCTCGTTGAATGTGTTTCATCAGGAATTTAAGCAGTTCCTGGTATTTTTCTGGTTCCTTTTCAGCCAAATCGCGCTGCTCTTTCGGGTCGTTAGCCAGATTATACAATTCCAAAGGTTGCCAGGGGCTGTTTTGTAGCAGTTTCCAGTCGCCTAACCGTACGGCATAGATTGACTGACCACCGTAGCGGGTTCCTCCCTCCCGCCGAGTGAAGAACAACGGTCTGTCTTCTTCGGTAAAGTTTTCTCCCAATAGCGTAGGTAGAAAACTGCGTCCCTCAATTGATTTCTCCGACGAAGCCCCCGACGCATCCAGAAGCGTAGGGTACAAATCCATAGAGAGATTAATCTGATCAGTTACGGTTCCGGGTTGAATTTTACCCGGCCAAGTTATGGCAGTAGGAACCAGTAATCCGCCTTCGTACATGCTTTGCTTACCATCGCGCACCGGACCGTTGTTGGCCTCACTGGGTAGGTGTCCGCCATTATCGCTAGTAAAAACAATGAGGGTATTCTCGTACTGACCGGATTCTTTCAGTGCATTAATCACCTGACCGATACCATCGTCCATATGCTCAATAAAGGCGACTAACTTAGCCCGGGTTTCCGAAATATTCGGTTCCCGTTCCTTCACTTTTTGCAGCCAGTCCTCGGGGGGTTGCACCGGAAAGTGAGGGGCATTGTACGCCAGATACAGAAAGAAGGGCTGAGAATTTTCGGCCTGCTGGTGAATATATTCTACCGACCACTGCGTAAATAAGTCGGTGGCGTGGCCTTCGGGATCAATGGTTTTTTCGTTATGACGCATGTAGTTGATATCGTGGCGGCGATGCGTCCAGTAATCGTCCATCATATCGCCCAGCCAACCCCGGAATTCGTCGAAGCCCCGCTCATTTGGGGTATTGGGAGACTCAAGCCCCAGGTGCCACTTGCCAATAATAGCGGTATGGTAGCCGGCCTTGTTTAAAGGAGTAGGTAGTAGCGTAGCGCTAGGATCAAGGTAGCCCCAACTGTTGTTAGCATGGGTGCGGATTACTCCGGGCACTCCCACATAGTCCTGGTAGCGTCCAGTAAGCAGCGCGGCCCGGGTAGGCGAGCAAACCGGGCAGTTGGCGTAGAAGCGATCAAACTGCATACCGTCAGCAGCCAGTGAGTCAATATGTGGAGTACGGATGTCTTCGGTGCCGTAGTACGACACATCGTGGTAGCCCTGGTCGTCGGTGATGATGAGTAAGATATTGGGTTGAGCGTTGACGTAAGAACCCAAAAAATGGAACAGGAAAAGAACTGGAAAGAAGGAAGGTTGAAATAGTAGTGATTTCATTATTCTTAAGAATTTTGCGAATTTGGGTTTTGACTCAAAAGTATCATTTTTCTCAACGACTTATACAGAAACGACCTATGAAACGATCTCACGAAATTGATTACCAGATTCACGGCGAAGGAATTCAGGTAGTAGAAGTAGAACTAGATTCCAACGAAACGGTAATTGCTGAAGCCGGAGCCATGGTTTATATGGAAGACGGCATCAACTTTGAAACTAAGATGGGCGATGGCTCCAATCCTAATCAGAGCTTTTTCGGTAAGCTGGTGTCGGCCGGTAGCCGTATGCTGACTGGCGAGTCGGCTTTTATGACCCACTTCACCCACCAGGGTTACGGTAAAGCGAAAGTAGCTTTTGCTGCTCCCTATCCGGGAACTATCAAGCCGGTAGATTTATCTCAGATGCAAGGCCGAAGCCTGACGGTGCAAAAAGATTCCTTTCTGTGTGCCGCTTTGGGTACCAAAGTAAGTATTCAGCTTAACCGCCGACTGGGTTCCGGTTTGGTGGGTGGCGAAGGATTTATTTTACAACGGCTGGAAGGCGACGGACTCGCTTTTATTCACGCCGGGGGGACAATTATTGAGAAACAACTAAATAATGAAACGCTAAGGATTGATACTGGCTGCGTGGTAGCCTTCGAGTCTTCTATTAATTTCGACATTCAAAGCTCGGGGGGCCTAAAATCTATGCTGTTTGGGGGTGAAGGAATGTTTCTGGCTACATTGTCAGGCAGCGGTCGGGTATGGTTGCAATCGATGCCTTTCCGAAAGCTGGTAGCGGCTATTGCCCCCTACGGTAAAAATCGGGATAAAGGCGAAAGCTCCATCTTGGGTAGCTTTTTCGAGGATTAATTCAGCCAAACAACCAGTAGCAAAATAATAGAGTAACCGAGGTTGTATCTCTCGCTGGTTATCCTTTCTGAGAAATGCACAAATATTTTTCAGAAGTATTGATGACCTTGCTGGGAGGGAGTCTATAGATAAGTAGATTACTAACCATTCTACTTATCTAATCATGGAATCCTCTTTACTATTTTTCGTACTACCGCATTTCGCCTGTATCACTCTTTTCCTGACCCTATCCATTGTCTACTCTACCAAACGTAGCAGACGTAAAGGAATAAATTCTCTACTGAGTGGGTGGGGGACCAACCTGAAGAAGCTACTCGTTCCCGTAGTGTGCTTCCTATCGGCCACAGCTTGCAATAACGGTGAAGATGCAGTAGGTCCTACTATTAATGCGGCTACCTCGCAGATTTGCCCGAACGTCACTGGCGCTCAGGCTATTTACTGGGATCTTCACAATGGTATTCCACGCGGTGATATGCCCGGTGGCATACCGCCTACCGTTGACCGGGTGGGTGGGTCATTCTCTCATCCAGATTCACCCGTGTTGGGTTTTATCTATCCCGAAGGATATAGCCCGCAGACCATCCGCGCTCCCCAAACGGTAGGCGTTAATTTAACGCGCCAGGATGGTCGGGTACTTTGGCGCTGGCTTTCTGCCCCGGCTAATGGCTTCCCTAGTGCCCGGGAAATCCGGCAGGCCGAAATACAGCAGGTTTTACAGTCGCTGGGAGTAAATGCTAATAATATTGAACTGGTTTGTCTGAACGAGGGGCAAACCAACCCGGTAGCCAATATTGCGGTACGCAGTTCAACCGCTTTAGTCCGTGCCGGAGGCTTTACCATACAGGCGGCCGCTCAGGTAACGCTGGTAGAAGGACTACCTACTTCCAACGTGAATGTTCGTATGTCAGTAGGCCCTACTGCGGAGTACGATCAGCTGGTCTTTGATACTTTTCTGGCCATAGAGTGGCAAATGCTCTTTACTGACCGCGGCACAGAACATCCCGACCGCGATGGCGATGGTGTTCCCGACCCATTTGATCGTGCTCCGGATGACCCTAACCGACAATAGCAAATCTTAGTTTGCATGAGATTAAGATGACTGGTGTAGTAAAAAGATGAGTGACCACGGGGGTGTTATTGCACTTTAACATTATAACTTAGCAAATCTCGGCGAAATTTCCTTTATTGCAGTAGCCACCTCCTATTGTTTTGCTACCTATTCTCAATAAAGTGATTAATTTCCTCCGGTGCCCTCTAATCTTAGTTGTAATTGTTACCAGCACTTTATTCTTAGTAAGCAAACCAACCTTTTCTCAAGATCATTCGCCAAAGCAAGAGGCAGATAGTTTATACCAGCAGGGGTATTATTCGGAAGCCACCGAAGCCTATCAACAACTGGCACAACACTGGCAAGCAAAGAACCGACTCGACAGTGTACACTACTACCAGTACTGGCAGGCTAAAAGCTACATTCAGCAGTATGAGTACGGTCCGGCCCGGCAACTGCTGGAAGGCATCCTGGCCCAAACCGATACCACCACCGACAACAGCCTGCTCAGCAAGGTATACCACGAAACCGGTTATACCTATCTGGGCGAGAGCGATATTGATCAGGCCCTGCGTTTTTCGGAAAAAAGCATCGCGGCTGAGCAGGGGCGAGCCAAAGCCGATACCTTTCAGCTCGCCAAATACTTTGAGTTTCGGGGCTTTCTCATGATGCAGTCGGGGCAGTATGATGAGGCCGAACGGAGAGTAAAACAAGCCCATCGGCTGCGCAAACAGATTCTGGAGCCCACTAATAAAGAGCTAGGCTACAGCGCCAACACCCTGTACATCGTGATGGACGCTTTGGGTAACCTCCCTGCCGCGGATACCGCCATTGCCGAAGCCTGGAACATTCTAAATCAGCACCTTCCCGAAGATCATCCGCACATCGCCATTATCGCCAATAACTACAGCACCCACCTGCTGGAGATGGGTGAGCCTCAGCAGGCTAAAAACTACCTGCTTACAGCCATTGCCTCCAACCGGAGCGGCGAGCGATACGTGCCCCTGGTAGGAAACTACGTGAACCTGGGTATGCTGTACCTCAACCTGGGCGAGAATAAAACCGCCGAGTCGTACTACCGGCAGGCCTGGGAGATTGCCGACACTTTGCTGGCCTACCCCCACTACCAGCGGGCCTACATTCTGGATGCGTTGGGGGCGGTGTACTACTACGAAGATCAGCTTGCCCCGGCCGACTCTATCTTCCGGCGCAGCCTGGCCGAAAAGCGGGACGTATACGACGAGCAAAGTGCCGAGGTAGCTCAGAGCATTTACAACCTGGGACTGATTGCCCACAAACAGCAGGAATTACCGCAGGCCCAAGCCTATTTCCGTCAGGCTGAACGAATGCGGGCACAGACATTGGGCAGTACCCACCCCAAGCGGGCCGATGCGCTATTCGAGCTAGGAAGCATTGCCTGGGAAAGTCAGGATTCGGCTCAGGCGCTGGCGTACTGGCGAGAATCCCAGACTATCTATGAACTCTCGCTGGGCCTGTCCCACCATCATAGCCTGGAAAACCTTTTACAACTAGCCGAAGCCTTCACTACCCGCCATCAGCCCGATAGTGCCGACCATTACCTGAACCGGGCCTGGGCTAGTGCCAGCGGGCAAGCTCCCGATAGCCTTAGCTTTGATTCGCTAAGTATTCAGCAGTACCATCCCTTTGTGCTGAACTTGATCAACTTTCAGTTGAATGATTTCTTACAAAGACCAACCCTCACCCCCGATGAACTAAACCAGTTGGCTGGTATTCTGACGGCGGTACAGGTCTGGCTGCCTACCTTTCAGTCGCTGTTCAACGATGCCTCGCTCTGGGAAGGAGTAGCCGACCAGCTTCGGGAAGTGTATCAGCAGGGAGCCGTTCTCACGCATCGGGCTCTACAGCAACCCAAAACCGATCAAACTTTCTGGCAAAACCAGTTGCTCAACTGCATTCAGGCCAGCCGGGGCACTACTATCCGAGCCGCTTTCAAAGACCGAGAGGCCGTGAGGTTTGCCGGCGTGCCCGATTCAACCGTTGCGCTGGGCAACGAACTAAAGCAGCAGCTCCAGTTTGCCCTGGCCCGGGAGCAAAACGAGAATGAGGAAGAACTGTCTACCCAAATGAACGAGCAGCGGCAGGCTATTCTGCAACGCTGGCAGGAGTACCAGCAGCAGCTTCGAACGCAGTACCCTCAGTACTACCAAGCCCGCTTCGAGTCGCAGTCGCTAGATCTCCAACAGCTTCAGCAAACCCTGAGCAAACAGGCTTATTCGGTGCTAGCCTACTTTCATCTGGATACGGCTTTGCTGGCCGTTCAAATTGATACGGAAGGACTCCGTTCTTACTGGTTAACGATGACTCCGGGCTGGCAAGATTCCCTACAAACCTACCAGAGCCTGTTGCAGACTCAGCAGGATATAAATCACCAGGCACAACTGGGGTATTTCCTTTATGAGCAATTGTGGCAGCCACTGGAGTTGTCATCGCAACTTCCGGTAAAGATCTTAGCCGACGGCCCATTATTCTACTTTAATTTCGAGACACTGCTCACCCAGGAAGTGAGCGAGGCTAAAAGTGAAAGAGCCTGGCCCTGGCTCATTCGTGATTATTGTGTGTACTACGCTCATACGCTCACAGAAACCACCCGTGCCAGTTCTGGCGGTAGAGTACTAGGCGTGGCCCCCGGTTTTACCGCCGATCTGAAAAACGATTACTTAGAAAAACTACCCCAAAACCAGCCGCCCGACTCGGTGTTCCTCACTTGGCTCCGAACCCCCTGGTCGCAGGCGTTTGTAGAACGGATTGAGGAAGAAGGCTGGGGAGCTTCGCTCACGGCCCAATCAGCCACGGAAAAAAAGTTACTGGAGCAGGCTCCGCAAGCCAGCGTGCTGCACTTCGGCACCCACGCCCGTCTGGAAAATGACCGTCCATTGTACAGCTTCCTGGCACTGGCCCCTGAGCCTGCTACCGAACAGGACGGCTACTTATACACCTACGAATTATACAGCGAACCCCTGAATGCCCAACTGGCCGTGCTCACCGCCTGCGAAACCGGGCTGGGCCGCTACCGCCGCGGGGAAGGGGTACTGTCCTTAGCCCACGCCTTTCGCTACGCCGGCTGCCCCAGCGTAGTGTACAGCCTGTGGAGCATTGACGATCAACAGTCGAACGCTATTGCTACCAAATTCTACGAAAACCTGAAGGCCGATATGAGCGTTGCCCAAGCGCTACGAGCGGCCAAGCTCAGCTTCATGGACGAAGCCCAAGGCGCACTACAATCGCCCTACTACTGGGGTGGGCTGGTGCTTACCGGCGATAATCAGACGGTTAAAATCTCTTCCGGCAAAAGCATGCCCTGGATTATAGCATCCGGCCTGACGCTCCTGCTGCTAGCCGGAGGGTTTGTGTTCTGGCGGAAGCGGAAGTAGACAAGTGTTATGGCGGCCGCCATAACACTCAAACACCATAACACTGAATTTTAGTCCCTCCAAAAAATATTAAGTTTTTTTAAGTTGGTATGATGACCTTGGTTTAGGTAGCTCTATACATGAGTAAATAAAACAGAAAATCCTAAATCTTAGCACTATGAACTCCTTCAAAAAACTAACCCGCCGACAAAAAAATATCATCCTTGCTAGTGCCTTTATCACTGTGGGCTGCCTATTCGCCGATCGGCTATTCGGAAGCTCCGACGATTATGCTGCCGCCGAGTATCCGGCCTACTCCCAGGAAGCCAATTTTGTAAATACCTCCGAAACTCAAACCACCAACCCAATGAACTCAACTACGCAGAGCAACCCTGGCGACGGTCAGAAAGTAGTGATCTACGATAAAGGGCTACAGATGCCCGTCTCTACCGTAATCCTTCCCGACGGCTGGAGAATTGATCAGGATATTGCGTTTGATCCGAACACCGCTCGTCCGGTTCGCTATAAGTTAGAGTACACTGGCCCCAATGGCGAATTTTCCCGTGGCTTTGCAGAAATCAGTCCTTACGGAGCAATAAACGGAAAGAGTTTTGAGCAAGCTTACCGGGAAGCTATCCCCAAGATGATTGGTAATGAGTTAACCCAGGTTTCCGTAGGAAATATTAAGCCCAGCCCCGAAGCCGAAGCCCTACCCCAATTCCAGAAGATGGCACAAAAGCTAGGTCGCCAGGGCATGAGAATTAATGCTTTAGAAATTGAAATCAGTGGTCAGCGAAACGGCCAACCGTACAGAGGGTTACTTGGTTTTGTGCAAGGAACCCAGAATAGTGCTATGGGCGAAATGGGAATGCTACTACCGGCGACTATCTTCGTAGCCCCGGCCAATCAATACGAACAGGCTTTGAATGTGGTAAGAGAAATAGGGAGAAATACTGTATCAAACCCCGCATACGAGCAGCGTATGGACCAGATTAACCAGCGAGTGATGCAGCAGATGCAGGTTCAGAATCAGCAGAGAAGTGCTCAAGCAGCCGCCGCTCACCGACAGCGAATGGCCAACAATCAAGCGGCCTTCAACGCTCATCAGCAGAATATGCAATCCATGAGCCAAGCCCAGGATGCTTCGTACAACAGCTACATGAACGGATTACGAAACAGCGGTTCTTACAACAGTACTGGAAGCAACTACAGCAGCCACGATGCCTTCATTGATCAAATGCACGAGCGCAGCACCTTCAACGACCCTTACTCCGGACAGGAGATGAACCTGGATGGGCAGTACGACTACAACTACACTAATGGCCTGGGAGACTACTACCGTACTGACGATCCTAGCTTTGACCCTAACTCTTTGCAAGGTGACTGGCAACAGATTGAACCTCAGTATCCGTACTAAATCAACCATTTGCTAACCAACTAACAAAGCCTGCGGCCGATAAGCTGTGGGCTTTTTTGGGTTCGGGCCGTCCGCCTAAGGCGGGTGTTCGGGCGGTTGCCGGGGCGGCCGCACGAACACCTAAACACATGACTACATCATCACAAAAAACATATCCATCGAAGATGACCTCCGCCCTACGGTTTCTATCTACTAATGAACCTTTAACACTCTATATAATGAATTCTTCTCAATATTCTCCTTCGGTATTTAAAGCCATCTTCTTTACCTGTTTTGTGGTAATGATCGTTGGTTTTATGGAAAAGCCGACCATCAGTTCTGCTGATCAGCAAGTAGTATCAGCCAGTCTACCAACTACTGAAAGTCTTCATACATCCGACTCTTCTACTAAGCAGGTATCAGTGTACGATCAGGGGCTAAAAATGATGCGAGGTGCCTACACTATCCCCGCCAACTGGTTACTACAGCAGGATGTGTACACTGCCCCGCAGACGTACGGTTATCACAATTATAATAATGGTGGTGAATACCGCTTTATGATTAGCTTTAATGGTCCTACGGGCGAAATCATCCGCTGCCGGGAGCACTGGGGAAGCTACCCGTGGGGAAAAGCAGCCGATTTTAGCAAGTTCCAACCGGAGGTAGACTCGCTTATTCGGATCGGGCTGTTAAGTCATCTGGATAATCTAGCGCTAGGGAGTTTTTCAGCCAATAACCCTACCCAGGCCCGGTATCTTGCCAACTACGTGAAAATTGATAGTGTATATCAATACTTAGAAGCTTCGTTTACCGGAGAGCTGAACGGGCAGACCCGCGAAGGCATCGTCCGAGTGCTATATCCTAATCCGGTTACCGATTACGTAAATGTGGTCAGCGTATCGGTAATCCTTAGTCCCGTTGGCAAACTGAAGGAAGTAATGGAGATTGAAAATCAGATTGCGTTTAGTTATCGTTCTAACTCCACTTTCGAGCAGTACTGGGTAGACCGAACCAATCCCCACGAGCGATACCTGGATCAGATTAGAAACCATTTACCCGAACCGCCCGGCTGGCACCCCGACTCTGCCTACCGGTGGGAACCTATGGAAGGTTGGGAGAAGCATCAGGACTGGAGTGAGTTGACACCAAGCCATTAGATCTTTTAGCAGGCAGCCCCCCTGATATCGTATTCACTTTCTGCATTGATTAAGCTGGTTGTACCTAAATGCAGCCAGCTTTTTCTTTTTTATGCGTAAAATTTCACCTACTGGTGATGACCCCGCCGGGATTTACTCGATAGACAAGTAAATAACTAAACTAACCAAACTTATTGATCATGAAATCTATTCAACTTCAACTCATAGCCATTCTTATTACAGCCATCACCGCCCTACTGATCAACCCCACCCGCGGGCAATCGGGTTACGGTAATGTAAACCCTACCAATCAGTATTCTACTGCCGGAGTAGGCCAGAATACCGGCTCAGGACAAAAGGTAGAGGTCCACGATCAGGGCCTACAGATGTCAACGGGTTCGTATACAGTGCCCGCCGGTTGGCAAATCGTGCAGGATTACGCTACCGATCCCAATACCGGTCAGCCCCTGAAACAGAAGCTGGATATCGTCGGGCCGCAGGGTGAATTACTCCGGTCACTGGGAATGACTCAGTACGCCGCTATGATGGGAACTAACTTTGAGCAATGCTGGAAACAAACTGCTATGAACGGTTTGCAAGGCGAACTCAACCAGGTTAGCCTGGGCAATCCCACTACCAGTGCCCGCATGCAACAAAACCCCACGATACAGCAATACGCTCAAACTGCTGCTAGCCAGGGCTTTAAACTGGAGTGCCTGGAAGTGCCCATATCTGGTAACCGTAACGGACAACCCTACCAGGGCATGGTGTCTATGGTTCATCTTTCTCCGGCTAACATGCCCAATATGGGAACATTGCAAATCAGCTTCACCATTTGTCCGGCCAACCGGCTGCAGCAAACCATAAGTATTGGCGAGCAGGTTGCTAATAGCTTTCAACCCAACCCTCAGTACCAGCAACGTCTTCAGCAGATTCAGCAGCGAATGATGGGTGGGTACGGCAATAACCCTAACCAACCTCAGTCAGGCTACCAAGACTACGCTACTCAACCCAACCAGTCAGGCGGAGAATATCCTGTTCAGAACTATCGGTACTACGAGCCAGAGAACTACCCTGACGCGAACAGCTCGTGGGATAGTCAGAATACCGAGCCCAACACCTGGCAAACTGCTCCTGCTGCTAACCCCAACTACTAGTTGGACAAGCTCCTGAGATTAGCTGCCAGAACAGAGAGCTTTTCCCAAGGGGCTTTTCAGAATTTATCCTGAACAAAAACTCAAACCAGTGAAACAATCAAGAAAATCAGTAATCGCCGCTTACGCTACATTGTTTGCCATAATTGTAGAGATAGGGGTGGGAGTTGCTACCATCGCACTGTCGGTTTACGAGATTGTGCTGTACGGCATCAGCTTTTTTACCGATGGTAATTACTAAAGCTTATTTAGAAACTTCAGTCTTCAAGTTTTTTTATCAGACTCTCTGATGACCTTTCCCTCTCCAATTCTATTCACTACTAGAAGACAAAGCAAGGGTCAGTATATCAATTGACAATAACCCGGAGCGTTGAATTGAGGCTATTAATGCGTATATTTCATGGTTTGACGAACTACCTACCGTGAATATGGCCGCACGAACTGCTTCACCATCAACGTACACTGATCAGTCGCTTTACCAGGGGTTACTTAACAACGAAGCTGATGCATTTGAACACATTTATATTAAGAACTTCCCGGCAGTTCGCCAGCAGGTACAACAGTACGGCGGCAGTGAAGACGACGCTAAGGACATTTTTCAGGAAGGCATGATTGCCCTTTGGAAAAATATCCGGTCGGGAAGCTACCAACTGCGGGAAGGGGTGAAAATGAGCACCTACCTGGTTCAGATATGCAAGCTGCGCTGGATGGACAAAATGAAAAAGGCCAGCCAGCGCTACGAAGTGAAACAGGAAACGTACGCTGAGCCCAGCGAAGAGGCCACAGTGATGGTTGAGTGGATAGACCGGGAGAACCAGACGCAGTTTCAGCAGCAGTTTGCCCGCTTAGGCGAACGCTGTCAGGATTTACTGAAGCGGTTTTACTTCCTGAAAGAAAGCATGCAGGAAATTGCCGCCGCGATGGGCATCGGTGAAGCTACCGCCAAAAACGAGAAATACCGTTGCATGCAGCGGCTCAAAAAAATTGTACTGAAGCAGGCTTAATCATGGACGAAAAACTTTTTGAAAAAATGGAAGACTATATTCACGGCAACCTCTCTACTGCCGAACGGGAACAGTTTGAAGCCGAAATGACTGCCGACGAGCAGCTTCGCGAAGAAGTAGAACTGCACCAACAGTTGATTAGCTCGGTAGAAACCGAGTCGGTGCGGCAGTTGCTGGAGAAAATCCACCAAGAAAACTTTGAGCGTGATACGCCAGTCATCTCAATGTCGAGCCGCCGCACTTACTTTCCTTTGGCTATTGCCGCGTCGGTCGCTTTGTTGGTGCTGGCCGGCTGGTGGGCTTTCTTCGGAGGCTTATCTCAGCCTTCCTACTACGCTACCTACTTCTCTCCCGACCCCGGTTTGCCAACCACGCTAGGTTACAGCACCAATACTGCCTTTGCCGAAGGGATGGTATCGTATAAACTGGAGGAGTACGCGGAAGCCCGCACCTACTGGGAACCACTACTAGAAGCTGACCCGACGAATGATACCCTGAACTACTACACCGGAGTTGCTTTTCTGGCCGACGAGCAGCCGGATGCAGCCATTAATTACTTGAAAAGCGTAGCGAGCAGTGAGCCATCAGCTTTTAGTACATCTGCCCAGTGGTACCTGGCACTAGCCTACCTGGAAACTGATCAGGAAGAATCAGCGAAAGCCTTACTGCAAGACCTGGCTAACCGGGAAAGCCCCTACCAAAAACAAAGCACCGAGATCCTAGCGGAGATAGATTAAGAAACATTATGGATTCTCTTTAGCAATAGAAATATTATGCGAATCAAGGGTAAAGAGATAAAAGAAACAGATGTGCTAGTTAAGGTATT
>CAZKCO010000032.1:0-79132 GCA_964551335.1 uncultured Roseivirgaceae bacterium | reverse complement strand
CCTTTAGATTAGTGAGATATAATTATTGTAAGAAATGCTACTATTGCTAAAGTGTGGTAATGTGGGTAACTCGATAAGAGTTATCCATATTTCCACACTAGAAAAGTTATTCTAGCGGGGAATGGGCATTCCCGTGGCCTAGGAAAGACCTATCGGCCGATTTTGCGCCCCGCTAGATAGCTTGTCTGGTCTCGAATAGAAATTTAGACTTCCAGGTCTTTTATCAAGGTGCTGAGACAGAGCAAGCGATGTAACTCTTCGCTTAATCATTTAAAGTTATGAAAAAATTTACTTATCAAGTGGGTATTGATGTAGCCAAGTCTACTTTAGACTGTACAGTACTTCAAGAAGGCAAAAAACAGAACTATCAACGTATTGCTAACACACCAAAAGCCGTAAAGGTCTATCTACAACAGCTGAAAAAACAAGGGATTACCTTGACTGAGACCGTATTTTGTATGGAACATACGGGAGTATACAATGCCCATATCCTACAAGCCCTTTATCAAAGTAATTGTGCTATATGGCTAGAAGCGGCACTGCGAATTAAAGAATCGCTAGGTTTTACTAGGGGTAAGAATGATAAAGTAGACTCATATCGTATAGCCAGATATGCCTACTTACATCAAGATAGTGCTCAGCTTTGGATACCCCGAAGAGACATTATTCAACAACTGGCCCGATTGACTATGTTGAGAAAACGTTTAGTGAAAACTAAAGTAGCTTTACTACAGCCACTAGCAGAAACTAAGCAGTTTCTGGGAAATAAAGCTTTTCGCGAAGAAAGAACGCTAACTGATCCGATAGCTACCACCCTAAAAAAGCAGATTAAACGCGTCGAGAAGCAGATTGAGGAAGTGATTAGAACGGATGAGCACCTTAACTACCTTTTTGAACTAGTTACTTCGGTGGAGGCCATAGGTCCGGTTACTGCCGGACATTTGCTTGTCGTTACTAATGAGTTTAGGAACTTTACTTGCCCTAAGAAATTTGCCTGCTATGCGGGTACAGCCCCCTTTGAGAATAGTTCAGGGACTAGTATACGGGGAAAGAGTCATGTGTCGCCTTATGCGAATAAGGACACTAAAAAGCTACTGCATATGGCAGCACTGTCGGCTATCAATATGCAGAATGAACTAGCTAAGTATTATCAGCGCAAAGTCTCGGAGGGTAAGAACAAGATGGCGGTAATTAATGCGGTGCGGAATAAGCTTATCAAACGCATTTTTGCCGTTGTTGAACGAGGTACAAAATATGAAAAAAACTATACACCAACGCTTGCTTAATCCATAGAAATCGGTTGCTTTCAGATCATTCATCGTTACTTTCAGACTCGCTTGGGTTTTGACCAACCGGTCCCGAAAGGCAAATAAGTTTTTTAACTTCAGCAAGCTAGCCGAAGGCAACGGAGTTGGCTTAAGCGCATGGCGATGTAGAAAAGCGTAATAGGCCAACCGCTGAGCATCTACTTTATCGGTCTTACCTCGTGTGAGTCCTAGTGATCTTTTTAGATGCAATGGAGAATATAAGCCAAATAGTAAGTCTGCCTCTTGCAAGTAACAGCATAGCAAAAGTGTGTACCAACCGGTATGCTCCATGATGAAGAAACTCTCTCTAAGATCAACCTGCTGCTTTTTCAGCCAGGTAAGCATTTTTTTGCAACCTGTCAGGGTGTTAGGAAATTGTTGGTGCAAGAACTTTTCTGGGACTGCTTCCTGGCAAATAGCTATATCTAATGTATTCTTAGAAACATCTACGCCGATGAATGAAGAGACTTTCATAACAATTTACGTTTACATGATCAAAAGAAAAACCATAGGAAGCAGCTACTAATACCTTTACTAAGTCCGAACTTAATATTATAATTGGTACGGCTTCCAAAAAGAGGACTTCAGGACTAATTCCCGGTGGCCGGCACCCGGTATGAACCTGTGAATTTCAGCGCCGGGCGTAGTTCACCTGAACCCTCTGTTAAGATAGCACTTTTCAAATGCTTGATCTATAGTACTAATCTAAAGGCGCCGGGCGCAAAGCTCATCCGGGGAGAGTGCGAAAAACTTTTGTCCACCTACTTAATATTATCTGGTAAAGTAAAGCAGCAAACAGGCCAACCGAGAATATGTACTCTCCCAGTAGATTTAGTGATACTTTGAGATACATCTCTTTCTCTATGTATGATAGACAAATAGTCACATCTTCCGCTAAAAATCAGTACTCTTCGCTACTTTTTTCTTTTTTACAAGTCTTGCTCGATAACCTCTTTCAGGTAGCGGCTCTCAATTCTTCAGTTGCCAGTCTTCTCTTGGTAAAAGGCCAATATATGCCTCATTGTCTAAGCTGCCTGTGTTCTATAGAAGCTTAATAAATTGGTAATATTTAATAAGAATATTATTCCAGACTCTTCTATAATTTTAGTACATTGATAAAACAACCTCTTCAGTTCATGAATAAGGTGTCACTCAACATATTATCCGATAGTTTTGCCTGGGATCGTATGAGGAGTAGACTCAAGCATACTCATGAACCTAGCTTCATCGGTTTCTTCCCAACGCACGATTTATCTATTCTATTTAGAAGTCTCTCTATAGACCTTTTTCAAGTGCCCCGAGTCCATCAGCAGATTCCGGAGCAGGAAAACGATATTCCGTAATGTCTCATCGAACCTAATATTTTCAACCTAAACTATACAACGTATGAAACCATTCTATTTGCCTTGTTGCCTCACTTGTCTTTTAGTGCTCAGTGTTTTGAGCCCTTCGATGAGTGAAAACCTAGCCGGGAAAGCAGTTCCGGCCGGACTAGTAAATGAACCAACCTTGATTGGTGTAAGCGGACAAGTAACCGATGAAGCTGGTGAAGGCTTACCGGGAGTCAATGTATTGGAAAAAGGAACTTCCAATGGCACCATCACGGATGTCAGTGGTAACTTCAGTCTCGAGGTAGCGGGCAGCTCTTCGGTACTGGTATTTAGCTCTATCGGGTACCAAACCCGGGAAGTACCCGTAGGCGATCAGCAGACTTTTAACATCAGTCTGCAAACTGATACCCGTGAACTGTCGGAGGTTGTTGTCACCGCCTTAGGTATTGAGCGTGAGGAACGCTCGCTAGGCTACGACGTGGCGAATGTGGAAGGCGAAGAGCTCAGACAGGTATCTCAGGAAAGTGTGCTAAGCTCTCTATCTGCCCGCGTACCGGGAGTACAGATTAATCAGACCAGTGGCCCCGGCTCATCAATTAGTGTTATTATTCGGGGAGCTACCTCCCTGACTACCGATAATCAGCCACTCTTTGTGGTAGATGGCGTGCCCATGAATAACAGCCTCAACAATATCTCAGAAAACGGGAGTGGCAACCAGGTAGACTACGGGAATGCTATTTCCGATATTAACCCCGACGATATTGAGAGCATCAACGTACTGAAGGGCCCTAGTGCAGCGGCTCTGTACGGTACCCGTGCCGGTAACGGAGTGATCATTATCACCACGAAATCTGGTGCTAAAAACCAACCGACCCGAGTTTCTTTTTCTACTTCCAATGTATTTGAGCGCCCGACGCGACTGTTAGATTTCCACTATCGGTACGCCAACGGGCAACGCAACGGGGTTTTAAACGAAGGCTCAGCCTATTGGGGTGGACCTAATTTAGACGAGGGCATTACAGCCGTACAGTGGAACAGCCCGGTAGATGAAAATGGTGTTGCTACTCCAACCGAGTTACGTTCCTATCCGAACGCCATGAAAGATTTTCTGCAGACTGGCATTACCTCCAATAATAATATCGCCGTTAGCGGTGGAAATGACCGGGGAAGCTTTCGGGTTTCTTATGCTAATATGATTCACGAGGGAATGATTCCCAACTCCGATCTCTTCCGAAACAACCTTTCTACCGATGTGGATTTTGATGTTACGGATAAGCTTAGCTTTTCGGCCAATGTCAATGTGGGCCGCACCCATTCCAACGACCGTCCCAGTACTGGAGATAGAAGAGCCAATCCCCTGGAAGCGGTATACGCTTCATCGTACGTAGACTACGAGCAGATGCGCGATATTTGGGTAGAAGGGCAAGAAGGAATTCAACAAATAAGAACCGATGCCGGTGATAACCCCTACTTTGTGGCCTACGGTATTGAAAATGCGTTTGTACGCGATAGAATCTACGGTAACCTGTCGCTACGATACAACTTCACTGATAAGTTATCGTTGCAGGCACGTTACTCGCTGGATCGGATTAATGAAAACAGAGAAACTAGGATTCCGTTCAGCTACAGCCGAATGGCCCGGGGCGGCTACTACCTATCGGACATAAGCTCCCAGGAGTCTAACACCGATTTTCTAGCCTCCTACCAATCGGATATTGGCCTATTTGATGTCAATGTTTCCTTGGGAGGAAACATCATGCATCGGGAGTATTTTGGTTCTAATATTGGGTCGGGAGGTAACCGGAACAATGGACTGGTTATTCCAGGAGTCTACAATGTCAGCAACATTCCTTTGGATAATATAAGCGTGGGTAGCTCGATCAGCGAAAGGGCTATTTACAGCTTGTATGCATTAGCTTCAGTAGGTTTCAAAAACCAATTGTACCTGGATATTACCGGAAGAAATGACTGGTCTAGTACTTTACCGGAAAGTAATCGATCGTACTTTTATCCATCAGCCTCATTAAGTTGGTTGGCCAACTACACGTTTGACTTACCAGCCATTGTTGATATGCTCAAAATTCGGGCGGGTTGGGCCCAGGTAGGAAATGATACCGACCCTTATCGCCTGGAACCCTCGTTAAGTACCGGAAACTACAATGCAGTAACCACGGTAAGCGTACCGTCGGGTTTGCTTAATCCTAACCTACTGCCTGAGCAGGCAACTTCTGTAGAGGGTGGAATTGACTTAAACATGTTTGGAAACCGGCTACGTTTCAGCGGTACGTACTACAACATAGACAATGAAAATCAGATATTCGCGATCAACCTGCCCCAGTCTTCCGGCTTTAGTAGCAAATTCATCAACGCGGGCCTGATCCGAAGTAAAGGTTGGGAGATTACTCTGGGAGCTACACCCGTTCAGAAAGACGGATTGACCTGGAATGTAGATCTGAACTGGAGCACGAATACCACTACTGTGGAGGAGCTAAGCGATAATTTGGAGTTTATCACCTTGTGGGGTGAAAATGGTGGTGGAGCGATTACCAGTGTAGGCGAAGAGATTGGCAATATGTACAGCGCCGGGTATGCTTACGTCCAAGACGAAAATTCACCCTACTATCGCTGGCCCGTTTTATCCGAAAACGGAGGATGGATAGAGGTATCGGGAAGAGAGAATATGCGCTATGTCGGAAACTTCAACCCGGACTTCCTGATGGGTATGCAGACTTCACTCAGCTTTAAGCGATTTACACTCGGTGCCAGTCTAGACTGGAGAAGTGGAGGAGAGTTCATGTCGTTCACCTATCGCTACGGTGAATCGGATTGGAAGTCGCAGCGCCAGCTAGATAACCTAATTCCCGGTGGCTTGTACTCGGCCGATGAGCTAATTGACCTACTGAAATCCGACCCGGAAACGTATATCATTCCTCGAGCTGGAAACTACCCACGAGTAGGTGGACATACCGCCGAAACCGGAGGCTTCCCGGTAGATGCCGACGGAAATGATGGGGCCTTTGTTCCGGGGGTAATCCAAACGGCGGGTACCGATACCCCAGATGATTTTAGCGATGATGAATACGTTGAACATTTAGGGGGACCCGGCACGAATGTATATCCTATCACCAATACGTATCCCTGGGACTTCAACGAGCAAGTTACTTTTGATGCTTCCTTCATTAAGCTGAGGGAGATATCCCTGGCTTACCAACTACCTGATATCGGAAGTATCAAAAACGCTTCTATCGCTATTTACTCCCGAAACATTATGCTGTGGACTGCCGCTGATATTGGGATTGATCCGGAGAGAGCTTTTCAAGCCCATAACGGTACGCAGGGTGATACCCGAAGCCAGTTTCGTCAGGGCATGGAGCGGCAGAACGTAATGCCCTGGAGCGTTCCGGTAGGCTTTAAGCTGAATTTTAATTTTTAATTAACGATCCAAGAACATACAAATCATTCGTGATGAAAAACATAATTGATATAAAAAAGCCCTTGTTCGTTTTAATGGCACTGCTAATCGCCTCGGCTTGCGATGATCGGCTGACCGAAATGAACATAAACCCTAACGGGATTGATCCTTCTACTGCTAACCCTAATTTGATGATGCCCGCGGTATTGGCTCCGGCAGCTCAGCGATATCTGGAACTAGGTTTTGGCAATATGGCCGGGGCGGTACAGCATACGCAGAAAAATGGCTGGTACTCGGCCCATAACCATTACGACTGGAGTGCCGAGGACTGGAGCGGTTGGTACAGTATGTTGAGAACCAATGATTTACTCGAAGAACGGGCAGTTGAGTTGGGCTTTCCGTTTTTTGAAGGAGTAGCGCTCACCATGAAATCGTTTATTTTCGGCAATATCACCGATATCTGGGGAGATGCTCCCTACACCAATGCGGTGCAAGGCAATGAAGGAGGTGATGCTAACGAATATCCGGCTTTTGATAGCCAGGAAATTATTTACGAAGGAATTATTAGTGACCTGGAGCGCGCGGCAACGATCTTTGAATCCGCCGAAACTGAAGTAGTGAACAGTGCCGCTGATCTTTATTTTGGCGGTGATACCGAACAGTGGCAGCGATTTGCTAACGCACTACTGCTAAGGTACTATATGAGGATTTCGGAAAAGATGCCGGACGTAGCTCAGGCAGGTATCGAGGCTGTTTACAGCCGGGGCATGTACTTGAAATCGGCTGATCAGGATGTGACCCTGGATTATACTGGCGGCGCTGATGATGTCTGGCCATCGCTGTATACGGATGTTGACGATTTTACCCGGTGGCAAGCCTGCCAAACATTAATAGACCAGCTCGTTAGTACCAATGACCCCAGGTTATCGGTTTGGTTTGCTCCGGTAGCCGTACAGTGGGTGGCTGATCCAACCTTATCTATGCCAGTGGATACGGTACTCAGAGTAGACGGAGAATTGCTGGAGAGCGGAGCTGTTACTTTTTCGTATCTGGAATTTCAGGAAATGAGTGATACTGACTTTACCCGCCGTTTCAATCCCAATGACGAATCTTTTGATACCGGAATGTACGTAGGGCTACCTCCCGGCCTAATTATTCCTGAATCTTACAACGGGAATCCAGATCCGGGGCAGGGCACCCGCAACCAGCATGTTTCTCAACTAGCCCCCGTTTACGCTACCGCGGGTTCAGCCGGGGATATTTTGCAGGCCAGGATTATTTCAGCCGCCGAAGTCAGCTTTATTCTGGCCGAAGCGGCCCTTAAAGGCTGGAATGTAGGGAATGCCGAAGAGCACTACAATAACGCCATTTTACAATCGCTGGAAACCTGGAACCGGGGCGATGAATACGACACCTTTATTTCGCAGCCAGGGGTAGCCTTTGATGGTACTATTGAGCAGGTAATGGCCCAAAAATGGGTTGCTAGCTGGACCACCGCTACTGAGGCGTGGATGGACTACAGAAGAACCGGCTTACCATCTTTACAGGTGGGTCCCGCATCAGATCAGCCGGTAGTAGCGTTACGTTATCCCTACGGCAACGATGAACTCAATAACAATACTTCCAACGCTAATTCAGCGATCGACCGATTAGAGGTTACGCCCTATTCAGGAGCCGTTGGAGCCGATAGTCCTTGGTCGAAGATGTGGTTATTACAGGGAACCACTAAACCTTGGTAACTATGTAGAATTCCAGAAAGAAGAGGTGGAAATGTAAAGTTTCCACTTCTTCCCCTTTGCTAGCAGTGTTTATGAAGAAAGCAATTTCAGAGATCGCAACCGTGCTTATTCTCTTTTGGACCTCAACCCTCAATTATGCCCAAGAAGCCATAAAATACAACCATAGCGGGCTAGTTACTGATCTGGGCGTGGGATTGTGGGCCTGGCCCATGCCTATGGACTGGGATAGCGATGGAGACCTCGATCTGATAGTATCTTGCCCGGATAAACCCTACCGGGGAACCTATTTTTTTGAAAATACCGGTGACGATCCTAAAACTCCCACCTTCAACAAAGCAGTACGTGTAGCCGATGCGCTGCAAAACGTACAAGTATCCTACGTAAACGGGAAGCCTCGCGTCTTGAGAGGACAGACCGATGAACCCGCTCTGGAATATCTAGACTTTTTGGGTAGAGATTTCAGCCAAACCAAAGAACTGGAGTATCCCTCCGTAAATGTAGGCGAAGGCCGGATTCGAGCCAACCAGTGGAAGTACGTAGATTTTGACGGCGATAGCATCCTTGACCTCGTTCATGGTGCCGGTTATTGGGGAGATTACGGGTGGGATAATGCCTTTAACGATCAGGGAGAATGGCAACGAGGCCCCCTTCATGGATACGTATATGTATTTCTTAACCGAGGGACTAATGCCGAGCCTGATTACGACGAGGCCTTCCGTCTTCAGGCGGGCGGTAAAGATTTGGATGTTTTCGGTATGCCATCGCCGAATTTTGAAGATCTCGACAGTGATGGCGACCTCGATATCATCTGCGGAGAATTTCTGGATGGGTTCACCTACTTCAGGAACGTGGGCACTAGAACCGATCCCATCTATGATCAGGGAATTTATCTTAAAAAAGATGGAAAAAAACTGACGATGCACGTACAAATGATCACCCCGGTAACGATAGACTGGGATAAAGACGGTGATATTGACATCATTTCCGGTGATGAAGATGGCCGGGTGGCTTTGGTGGAAAATAGTGGTAAGTTCAACAACGGAATTCCTCAGTTTGAACCTCCCGTATACTTTCAGCAACAGGCCGATGAAGTTAAATTCGGTGCGCTAGTTACTCCGGTAGGGGTAGATTGGGATGCCGATGGCGATGAAGATATCATTGCCGGAAACACCTCAGGAAATATAGCTTTTATCGAGAATCGAAACGGTGGTAATCGGCCAATGTGGGACAAACCGGTCTTGTTAGAATCCGAAGGAATGCCTATTCGCATTCAAGCGGGCTATAATGGCTCTATCCAGGGACCAGCCGAAGCAAAGTGGGGGTATACCGTACTGGACGTAGCTGACTGGAATCAGGATGGCTTGCCGGACATTATTGCCAATAATATCTGGGGTAAAGTGATTTGGTACGAAAACATCGGCTCAGAAAAACAACCCAAACTAGCTAAAGCCCAACCGGTAACTGTAGCGTGGACTGGCCCAGCTCCGAAGCCAGCCTGGAACTGGTGGAACCCTCAAGAAAAAGAATTAGCCACCCAATGGCGCACTACTCCCCTTGTCATTGACTGGAACAAAGATGGTCTCAATGATTTGATTATGTTGGATCACGAAGGCTACTTAGCTTTTTTTGAGCGAGATAAGCAGGCTGATGATCTTATACTATTGCCGGGTAAACGTATTTTCCGCGATGGAACCCCCAATCCTGAACAGGCAACCAATGACAATGAGCCGACCAAATCAACGACGTTACGATTAAATGACCGAGAAGCAGGTGGCTCGGGGCGGCGTAAGCTATCTTTTACTGATTGGGACGGTGATGGTGATTGGGACCTTTTGGCCAACTCGAAAAATGTTGACTTCTGGGAAAATACAGGAACCGACACCGAGGGAATAACTACATTTATAAACCGAGGAGCTTTAGGAGAGAAGGTTTTGGCCGGACATACCACCTCCCCTACGACGGTCGACTGGAACAGTGATAATATTCCCGACTTGCTTATTGGTGCCGAAGACGGACGTCTTTACTATCTCGAAAACCCCAGATCGAAAGCGGCAAAGTGAAGCGTTAATGTACTCTTCTCTGATATTAAAGGTTATTCTGATTTATTATTAAGCCATTTGCCTTTGGAGGCGGGTGGCTGGAGGCCGTTGGCCCCACCGCCTCCAGCCACCCGCCCACCGTATACTTTCCCTTCATTGCACCAAGCTAACCGCAAGACGGATACTATAGAAATTTTTCACAATAATCTTTATTAATCTAAGTGCGCCTTCAAAAAGGCTAGCGTTTTGTCGTAAGCGTCTTTAGCAGCTTCTTCGTCGTAGCGGGCACCGCTGGGGTTAGCAAAAGCGTGGTCGGCATCGTACATATGCACGGTGATGTCTTTATTAGCCTCCCGCATTTTCTGCTCAAACTCTTCCACTACCTGCGGGGTAATGTAGCCATCCTGCTCAGCAAAAATACCCAGTACATCCGCTTCAATCTCCTTAATCTCTTCCATTTCCTGCACCGGCATGCCGTAGTACATCACACAGCCAGCGGCCTGATCGTCGGCTAAAATAGTCGCCCGTAACGACCAACCCCCGCCAAAACACCAGCCTATAGTAGCAATTTCGGCATCATCGCCGGCGTGCTGGATGGCTCCGTTGATAATAGCCTGAGATCGGTCGGTGGAGGCTGACTGCATATACTGCTGAGCCTGCTCTCGGTTGTTGGCTACTTTGCCGTCGTATAAATCCAGCGCCATCACGTGCACATTATCCAGGTCTTGGTGCAGTTTGTCGGCTTCCCGCTTAATCTGGTCGTTGAGTCCCCACCACTCGTGGATGACGAATAAATATTGATTGGAATTTCCCTTAGCCGCGAGGTAGTAGGCCGTACCTTGCTGTCCGTCGGGAGTATCAAAGGTTATTTCTTCGCCCTTCGCATTTTCATGAGTATAAGAAACCAGGTCATGCTTAGCTCGAAAGACCGGATCATCGGCTAAGGAGGCGAATAGCTCGGTATTATCAGTGCTAGTCAAGCCGCAAACAGTGATGCCTTCTTGCGCCCAAACAGCTTGGGAAAGAATAATAAAGGAGAAAAGGAATGGTAAAATTTTCATGCGATAAGCTAAAAAGTGTAGAATAAACCTAGTCCGTAGTTGGGAGCAGCCAGTATTTTTCGCCCGAAAGCGGCAAACCCGGCATTGACAGTAACTCCAAAATTATCGCGAATGTTGTAAGCCACCTCCGGCGTGATCGCCAAGAACTCCATATTATTGGCAAAAATGCTGTTGCCCGCACCACCTTCGGCATCACCATTCATGAATGATTCTACTCCATAAAATCGCAATTGGGTGATCCAACGGTTGTTCCAGGAGCGACCAATTTCAAAACCATAACGAAATTCATCCGAAAAATCCTGGGTACGATTGTTAAATCCCAGCAGCGCCGTGGCGTAAACACTCCCCAATGAACGGCTAGCTTCTAGGGTGATCATTTGATTGAACTCTCCATCACCTGTTTGTAAAATCTGGGTTTCTCCCCCCGCAGTTTCACCGAGGGGTAAGCCCAACGTAAGACCTACCGCTACTACTATCGGCCCATCTTGCCAAAGTCCGTACTTCAGTCCAATATCCGTATCGCCAATGCTGTTCACAAAATCACCGGGAATGGATGGGCGCCCTGAGGTAAACTCTACTTCATTCAGCGTACTACGAACGAAGAAAGGAAGGTACAGTATACCAGTCAACCGGTCCGTCAGCCCATATTCCAAATAGGCGCTAGTGGTATATAAGCTAATGGTAGTAATATCGACAATCTCACCGTCCGGCTGAAAGTATTGGCTGGCGATAATAAAATTCTGTCCCAGTTTGAAATAACCGGATCGTTTGGGATAAGTCCAACCACCCCCCGCAAAACTGTAAGCTGCGGGAGCTACCGCTAAAATAATAAGAAGAAAAACACGCGTAAGTTTCATAAAGATCATTCGTTTAGGTCAGCGAAGCCGAAGGTGATGCGAGCGGGTTTGCAAAGAATGACGACGTAGCGATAGGTATTTAAATCTACGTTATCGTTGATTTCACTAACGTTGAAGGTTTTGGATCCCCGCGGATTATCGGATATATCCGAAATCTCAATACCCTCGCTGGAGGTTACCGTGCCGGAGGTGCTGTTAGAAAGATAGAGAAAAGTGCCCAGCGCCAAATCGGCCTCAAAGTCTTCACTGGTAGTAAGAATTACATCTCCTGCATCATCAAGACTCAGCGTAGCGGTTCCCTTGGCATTGTAGCTACCACTTCCCTCAAAGGTACCGCTGCGGGCTGTAGCCCCAACAATGATATCAAAAGGCTCGCTTTCTATCTCTCCAATTTGGGCCTTAATCTGACTTGACCCATTGCCTACGGCAGTTACCAGGCCGGAAGCATCTACGGTAGCTACGCTTTCGTCCGAACTAGCCCAGGTATACATTTGATCGGGAACATTATCACCCAATATGTTTTTTGCCATTGCCATTATCGATAGCATGTCTCCTACGGACAGACTCATACTTTCGGCACTCAGTACAATCTCCGCCACCTGATCTTCGCTAGCAACTACGGTAAGTAGAACTGGATCGCTGGTAGACCCATTGGCGGCAGCGGTAATCCGAGTTTGACCAGCCGCAATAGCTTGTACCACTCCTTGCGGACTCACTTCGGCCACTTCGGGACTAGAGCTGATCCAGGTAAACATCTCAGTAGGTACTACATCCCCGCTCATAGTCTGGCGCTCAGCGGTTAAGGACAGCGTCTCGCCAACGAGTAAAGAATTTTGTGATGGTGCCTGAATAGTGACTGTAAATAGATCATTTGCATCATCTACTACATCGGTACCAATACACTGAACCAGCAAAGCCGCCAGTACCGGCCAGCTAAAAACCTGAAGTATTTTCAGCATTGTTACTTTTTTCCTGAAAGATATAGGAGGGGCCGCAAGACAAAAGTAAGCTGACTGACAAATTGTAGAACTTGTGTCGTAGCTTTACAGGAGCTTACCTTTCTTGCTGATGAAAAGATTGAAGCACTTCAATTATCTGCTGAGGTTCGGCCCGGCGACGGTATTCAGCATGCAGAAAGGCGAACCGGATCAGGTCCATAAATAATTGCATAGCAGCAAGTTAACCAGACTATAGTACGCTACAATGATAGGTTGCGATAAAACAACTGGTTAGGAGTTTCTGCGAAGGCGATCCAGTAGCTTATTTTAAGAGTTTGTTTGAAAATATCTAAGCACCGCACGACGGTGGGTACCACGCGGTTACTCTATCACTAACTTAGGCTACAGCCTTCGGCAAAGGCTTGGCTTGAAGAAAACCTGCCGGGATTTGGGTAGCGTTTATTTGAATATTACACAGACCTGCACTGAAAGGTTTTTTGCGACGTTTAGCCACATTCGTATTTTAGAGAAACTTAGTTAGCAAATTAGCATTCAGCCTATATGAAACTTGGGAAGGCAATCCGTCACCGAGGGATACCGTTTATGATGTGGATAATCTCCTGTTCCTCGTTTGCTCAATCTTCTTCCTACCCCGACACGCTTCATCGGGGTCGTCTTCGCACGGTGATACTAGCTGAGTCAGTATTTTACGTGGCGGGTCTATCGTACTTGCAATTTGTGTGGTATCGCGATCACGAATCGGTGCCTTTTCATTGGTATAACGATAACGCCGGTTGGCTACAGTTAGACAAAGCCGGGCACATGTACGCCGCTTATTTTCAAAGCAGCGTAGGCTACCACGCTCTGCGCTGGGCGGGAGTATCGCACAAAAAGTCGCTGCTGTACGGAGGCACCTTGGGTATGGTGCTGCAAACCCCGATTGAAATTTTTGATGGGCTGTACGAAGGTTATGGCTTCTCCTGGGGAGATATGGCGGCCAATGCGATGGGCACCCTGCTGTTTATCTCGCAGCAAGCGTGGCTGCACGACCAGGTAGTACGGATGAAATTCTCCTATTCTCCTTCCAATTACGCTCAGTATCGCCCCTGGGTACTCGGCAACACCCACGGCGAGCGTTTCTTTCAAGACTATAACGGACATACCTACTGGCTATCCACCAACCTGAAGTCCGTTTTTCGCTCATCCTCTCTTCCGCCCTGGCTCAATCTGGCAGTGGGCTACAGCGGCAATGGTATGTTGGCGGAGTTTCGCAATCCCGAAGTATCACGAGGCATTCGCATGCCCGACCTGGTTCGTTATCGGCAGTATTTCCTTTCGGTGGATGTTGATCTGACGAAGCTCAAGGTTTCCAATCCTTATCTCCGAAGCTTTCTCTGGGTTCTCAACTACATTAAAATTCCGGCTCCCACCCTGGAATACAACCGGGTGGATGGCCTGCGCTTGCGCGCGTTGTATTTCTAACTAGCAGGAAATTTCTCGCCCTCACTTAAAAAAATTACTCCGAATCTTTTCAGGAACAAATTAATTACTACATTTATAGTAATATTACTATAAATGTAGATATTTGCTACTTTATAACTTTACGTAGTTGTCAAGCGCACTTCAACCCACCCGGCAATCAGAGAGAATCGGTTCCTTAGATTTTCTGCGCGGCATAGCGGTACTGGGTATTCTAATTATCAATGTAGAGTCCTTTTCTTATCCGAATCCGTGGAGTCCTTATCAATATGGTTTTGCTAGTGATGCTGACCGTACTACTCGCTTCTGGGTTTACTTTCTGGCTCAGGGTAAGTTCTTTAGCATGTTTGCGTTGCTGTTCGGGGTAGGTTTCTATATTTTTCTGGAGAGACTAGAGCAAAAAGGGATAGGGTTGAGAGCGATGGACATCTTTGCTCGCCGCTTATTATGGTTATTTGTATTTGGCCTTATCCATGCCTTCTTCATCTGGAACGGCGATATTCTTTATCACTAGGCCGCTTGCGGTTTTTTTCTTTTTGCCTTTCGCTCTTTCTCGGTGAAGCAAACAGCAGCGGTAGTACTGCTACTAGCCGGAGTGCTGCTGTATAATGATTACGAGCGCACCGACCGCCTTCGTAATCAATTTGACGAATATACCCAAGCGATTGAGCGAAGTGAGGAAGAACGAACCGAAGAAGAGCAGCATGCCATTGCCACCTGGGAACGAAGAACGCAGCCTGGTGAACCAGACCGCTCCGAAATAGATGTGCCTCGCTCCACCATTTACCAAAGTTGGGTTGCTAATATCGAGCCCAGTACGGTGCGCAAAGGCGGTATATTCAACCAGGGCCTGCTGTTCCGAACCCTGATTATGATGATGCTCGGAATAATGCTGTACAAGCTAGGGGTATTTCGGGATTGTAGCGTGGTAAAGTATTACTGGCCAATCACCTTACTGATTTTAGTAGCTGCCTTAACAATCAACTATTTTCGTTATTACCAATGGACCTATACGTACTTCGAGCCGGTGAAAATTGTATGGCAAAGTTGGCTGTTTACTATGGAGAAGCACTTACTAGGCTTTGCTTATATTCTACTGTTTAACGGGTTGTATCAGAAGTATTGGCGCAACTGGAGTAACAATCCTATTTCCAGTGCCGGGCGAATGGCTTTGACCAACTACATTATGCAAAGTGTTATTTTCGGCTTAATTTTCTACGGCTACGGGCTAGGAAAATTTAATCAGTATGCTCGTACTGAACTATTACTTATTGTGGCTGCCATTTGGGTTTTTCAATTAGCTTTAAGCTGGTTCTGGATACATAGATTTGGCCAGGGGCCACTGGAAAAGCTTTGGCGAAGGCTAACGTATAGTTCATTTCGCTAATAGTGCACGGCAAAGTGAATACTTAATCTCGAAATAGATGAATAAACTTACCAAAGCGGAGGAAAAACTCATGAACTATCTCTGGAAATTGGAAAGGGGGTACATGAAGGATTTGGTAGATGCATTTCCTGAACCTAAACCAGCCTATACGACTATTGCCACCTTACTCACTCGCATGATTGAAAAGGGATTGGTAGGTTTTGTTCAGCGAGGAAAAGTGCGAGAGTATTTTCCCAAGCTGAAGAAGGGAGAATACGTGAAGAACCACTTCAACCAAATTATCCAAGACTTTTTTAACAACTCTCCCGCTCAATTTGCCTCTTTCTTTACGGCCAGAGCCGATTTGTCGCTCGAGGAATTGGAAGAATTACGAAGCATCATTCAGGGACAAATAGAAGAAAAAAAGAAGCAATGATCCCCTACCTCCTCAAACTAAGCTTAAGCCTGGCGCTACTGCTGGGATGCTACTACCTTTTATTTAGAAAAGACAAGTGGTTTTTGTTCAACCGTTTTTATCTGCTGTCATCGCTTCTGTTTTCTTTGGCTATCCCGTTCATCTCTCTCCCCCCGGTATTTGATACGGCTTATTTTGATGACAGCCATCTTTCGTTCTCAACTCAGCTATTGGAAATTTCTTCTAACACCAAGTCCGATGCTACGGCGCTGATTTCTCAGACGAGAATCAAGCCTGCTCATCTGCTGTATTTTATCTACGGGGCAGTAGTATTGGCTATGGCTTTTCGTTACGCAAAACACCTTTGGGCTATGCACCAACTGTTGGCTAATTGTGAGTCTTGCTCCAATAGCCCGGTACCACTTCGCTTAACAGAAGAACCTGTTGCCCCATTTAGCTTTAGCCGCTACGTAGTGGTGAATAAGCAAAAGTACTTAACAGGAAAAGTCCACGAAGAAATTATCCGGCACGAAACGCTTCATATTCGCCACTGGCATACCCTAGACATCTTACTTATTGAATTTATCCTGATTTTTTTCTGGTTTCACCCTCTAGTATGGATGTACCGTCAAGCCCTGACTGCCAACCACGAGTTTTGTGCAGATGATTTTGCCATCCGGGGCAACGCTGATATTTCTTCCTACAGTCATGTCCTGCTAGACTTTATGCAGCACCGTTCGCACCCATACCTGGGAAGTGGCTTTCAGTACTCATTAACCAAACACCGAATTCTCATGATGCAACGCTCTGCTTCCACTACCTTCGCTTTTGCCAACAAAGTACTGCTTACGCTAATGTTAGTGGGCTGTATACTTAGCGTAACTTCATTCACAAATTTGTCTTCCAGCCCACCTTTGCTCGATGATTCGTTTTTTACCGTAGTGCTTGATGCAGGGCACGGCGGCTCCGATGCGGGAGTTACCAATACGGAAAAAGGATACCAGGAAAAAGCATTGGTGCTGGCAATTGTCCAGGCAGTAGATGACCAAATGGATGACCCAACCATTCGGCTTGTCTTTACCCGGGAAAAAGATCGTGGATTGACACTGAAGGAGCGAATAGAAATTGCGGCCCAAAGCCAGGCCAATCTGTTTCTTTCACTGCATATTAATCAGCACGATGACCAGAATCAGCGAGGAGTAGAAGTTTATTATTCGGAAAAGAATTCTCAATCTAGCTTATCGCGAGAATATGGCCAGCAATTGGCACAGAACGTATCACTGACTGGCAATGGAAATGTCTCGGTGAAAACCGCTGATTTCTTGGTTTTGCGAGAAGCTTCTTGCCCCTCTCTACTACTCAACTTGGGCTTCTTATCCAATTCACAAGATGCGGCATTTTTGGTATCGGAAGACAATCAACGTCAGTTAGCTTCCCAGATCGTTCGGGCAATTACTGAGATTCAGAAAGAGTGAGCTGCATCAAGACACGCTTCCACTAATTTTTAGCTACCTTGGGCTGTTCCAATTGTTCTCCAGCCTATGCTACACAACTTTTTGCCTAAACTGTTATTCTTTTTATTCTTGCTGCATCAGAGCAGTTGTAATACCTCCTCCTCGGCAAGCACTGAAGAAACTCAAACGCTAGAAGATGCAAAAAAAGCCTACAATGTAGCCTTTCTGATTATGGATGGGGTGTACAACACCGAACTCACCGCTCCCTACGATATTTTCCAGCACACTATCTTTCGTGAGGGTATCAAGCCTATGCGGGTATTTACGGTTGCCAACACCATCGAACCCATTACTACCTTTGAAGGAATGCGAATACTACCGGACTATAATTATCTTCAACACGAGCTTCCGGCGATTGATATTCTGGTAGTGCCTAGTGCCGAACACCACCTGGATACCGATTTAGAAGATGAGGCTATGCTGGAATTCGTGCGCAAGACAGCCGAAGACGCCATGTTCGTAACCTCTCATTGCGACGGGGCGTTTGTGCTCGCCAAAACAGGAGTTCTAGATGGTCATGCTTCCACTACTTTCCCAAGTGATATTGATACCTACCGGAAAATGTTTCCCCAATTGGAAATATACGAGGAGGTGCTCTTTGTGCACGACGGTAAGTTTATCACCTCCGCTGGCGGGGCTAAATCATTTGAAGCAGCACTTTATCTCTGTGAGTACCTCTACGGGAAAGATATTGCTGAAAACTTAGCACAAGGATTAGTCATCGACTGGGATCTATCTAGTATTCCGCATGTGGTTATTCCGGCTGGTCCGTAAGTTGGAACGATACCTGCCAAGAAGAAAAAATCTATTATCAATCGTAGATTGCACAACTTGCTGATTAACAAATGTTTACCCATTATCCATTATCCATTGTTCATTTTCAATTTGTATTGTATTAGTTTTGCCGACCAGAAAATATACTAGACTATCAAAATTCATAAATTATGGGTTACAATTTATTAGCGGGCAAGCGAGGTATTATTTTCGGAGCTCTGGACGAAAACTCTATTGCCTGGAAAGTAGCACTGAAAGCTCGAGAAGAGGGTGCATCGTTTACATTGACCAACGCACCCGTTGCCCTTCGGATGGGTAAGATCAACGAACTGGCCGAACAGTGCGATGCTAAAGTGATTCCGGCGGATGCCACTTCGCTAGAAGATCTGGAAAGCTTATTTCAAGAATCGATTGAAGTACTGGAGGGTAACCTGGATTTCGTGCTGCACTCTATCGGTATGAGCCCTAACGTGCGTAAGGGACGGGAGTATGGCAACCTCAACTACGATTGGTTTTTAAAGACGCTGGATATCTCCGGTCTTTCGTTTCATAAGGTAATGCAGGTAGCGGAGAAAATGGATGTGATGAATGAGTGGGGCTCTATCGTAGCGCTTACTTATATTGCCGCTCAGCGCACCTTCCCCGACTACGGTGATATGGCCCAGGCCAAAGCGGTGTTAGAATCTATCGCCCGTAGCTACGGAGCCCGTTTCGCCCGCCTGAAGAAGGTAAGAGTAAACACCATATCTCAATCGCCTACCAAGACTACGGCTGGTACCGGTATTTCCGGCTTCGATGTGTTCTTTGACTATGCCGATAAAATGTCGCCGTTGGGCAATGCTTCATCCGAAGATTGTGCCAACTACATTGTATCGCTCTTCTCAGATTTTACCCGCATGGTGACCATGCAGAACCTAATGCACGATGGTGGGTTTTCTTCCTCCGGTATTAGTGAGGATATTATTGAAGCGCTAAGCAAATAAAAACAGAGGCCGGAGACGGGAGTCCGGTTTTCGATCTCCCGTCTCCGGTTTTCAGTCCCCCGATATGGTCGTTTTCCCTAATGCCAAAATCAATCTGGGCTTACACATTGTAAGCAAGCGGGCAGATGGCTACCACAATATTGAAACCTGCTTTGTCCCGGTTCCGCTACGCGATATTCTGGAAATTATCAAGACCAACTCAAGCCCCCGCAATCAGGGTTCTGAAGGTGATTTCCGGTTTACAATGTCGGGGTTAGATATTCCGGGGAAAACAAAAGACAATTTGTGTGTGAAGGCTTATCAGTTACTTCAGACTGAGTTTGACCTTCCTCCGGTGCAAATGCACCTGCACAAAATAATTCCAATGGGTGGCGGACTGGGTGGTGGTTCGTCCGATGCCTCCTTTGTGCTCAGTTGCCTGAATGAGATATTTGAGTTGAAATTAGATAATCAAGCACTAGAAAACTATGCCAGTGAATTGGGGAGCGATTGTCCGTTCTTCATCCGCAATCATCCGGTGCTAGCTACTGGCACTGGTAATCAGTTTCAGGAGGTCGCAATAGACTTGGCTGGTCATTATATTGCTTTGGTTTTTCCGGAAATTGCCGTGGCTACCGCCGAGGCTTACGCAGGAATTCTGCCCCGCCAAAAAGCTAAAGCTCCAAGTACTTCTTTAGCTGAGTTGTTGCAAAACCATCGCCCCGACGAGTGGAAGGATACAATAGTAAATGATTTTGAAGCTTCGGTATTTAAGAAGAATCCCGAATTGGCCGAAATCAAAAATCAACTCTACCAAGCCGGAGCTTACTACGCCAGCATGAGCGGCTCCGGCTCTACGGTCTACGGCTTGTTTAATCATGAACCAGAGCTGGATAGCCTGGGGGCTAGCTACCGATGCTGGAAAGGTGAACTTTGAGACTACTCGTCTCCAAACGACTCGCTGATGAAATTATCGTTCTGTTCGCCTAACGCTAGCTGATTGTATAAACTTACCACCCGCATCTGCTCGCCAATCTCGCGCAATTTTAGGTCACAGCGCCGAATATAGTCGTCTACTTTACGACGGTGAACCTGCATAAGTGGTAGTACCTGACTATGGAAGTCTTCAATTTCAGTAAACTTCCCGGCCTGAAATAGATAATAGGTATGTCGGCAAACGGAATTTAAATACACGTGGGGAGCCCGAAAATCCTCAGTAATACGAGGTCTGCGCAAATAGCGACTCTTTCGTAAAATAGTGATTTCTCCATCAGCTAATACCTCGAAAAAGGTTTTACGCTGATATCCTTCGGTTAGTGGATGATCAACCGCAATATACTTACGATGCCGATATTTGATGGGATCAAATATTTCAAAAACTGCAATATTTTCGGCGGTAAACGTTCGGGTTACGTTTCCGGTCTTTACCTGAAGTGCTTCAAACTTAAGATTATAGCTGATATCGCCTTCCAGCACTATATCGTTCTCCAGAGTTACCCGGCCAGTACACCAAAATCCGGCCTGAGGGAAGCCAATGTCCATTGCGGCAACATCCGTTGGGGCAACATCTGTTGGGGCCCCAGCCATAGTGAACTGGGTAACAAAACAAAAAAATAGCAGATAGATGTACTTCATGTGGTTTGAGTATCAGACTTTATTCATTCTGATAGCATCAAACATGACACCTTTCTTCTAGTCTTTGAGCGCAGTTAGTTCCCTAAACGTAGCCAAGTAATGTTTTAGACCAAGCCTGCTGTGCCTAAGAAAAATTGGCTCACTATAGGCCGTAAAGCTATCTGAAACTTGTACTATTTAAATATATCACTATATATTATAAACATTTACATTACCAAACGAATTATCGTACACTTGTACTTTAGCGCTCGGTATATTTCGCGAATAGGCAGAAATATAGTACAGTCGGAAAATTTTGCACTACACGGCTACTTGAGCTTTAATATGGGGATGAGGGTCGTAATTAATCAGCTCAAAATCTTCGTACTTGAAAGCAAATAAGTCCTTCACCTCCGGATTGATCTTCATGGTAGGTAAGGGACGAGGATTGCGGCTGAGTTGGATACCAGCTTGTTCCAGGTGATTGATATAGAGATGGGCATCTCCGAAAGTATGAATAAACTCACCGGGCTCCAGATCACAAACTTGGGCAATCATCATGGTTAGCAATGCGTAGGAAGCAATATTGAACGGGACGCCCAGAAACACATCGGCACTCCGCTGATATAACTGGCAGGACAGTTTACCTTCGGCTACGTAAAACTGAAAAAGCGCGTGGCAGGGCGGTAGAGCCATCTTCTCCACATCAGCCACGTTCCAGGCCGATACCATGATACGACGCGAATCGGGGTTGTTTTTGATTTGGTGCAATACCTGTTTAATCTGGTCTACCGAGCCACCGTCAGGGGTAGGCCAGCTTCGCCACTGGTGGCCGTATACCGGACCGAGGTCGCCATTCTCGTCGGCCCACTCATCCCAAATACGAACCTTATTTTCTTTCAGGTAGCGAATGTTGGTATCGCCCTGCAAAAACCAGAGTAACTCATGAATAATGGAGCGGAGGTGCAATTTTTTGGTAGTAGTCACCGGAAAGCCTTCCTGCAAATCGAACCGCATCTGGTGGCCAAAAACACTCAGGGTCCCCGTACCGGTACGGTCCTCTTTCTTCACTCCGTGATCCAGAATATGACGCATCAAATCAAGATACTGCTGCATAATTATTAATTGAAAATTGACAGTGGAAAATGGATAATTGGTAGTGAAGCGGACGCCGCGCAGGTATAGCTTCAAAAGTTTTCAACTTTCAATTATCACTTTTCAATTACAACTGTAAAGATGGGTAACCTGAGAGGAATACACAAGGACAACAGAAAAATTTGAACTTATGATAGTTAATCACTTTGAGGTGAATCTACCGGTTGATCTATTCGCAGATAGGCCATCAAATCCAGCACTTCTTCGTCGGAAAGGGTACTAAACAGCCCGGCGGGCATCATGGAGTTAGGAGTTTCTTCTCGTGACTGTACTTCTGATTTATTAATCACCACTGCTTCCTGCCCTACAATTCGCAATGTGATCTGGCGATCGGTTTCGGCAGTAACGTTGCCGCTGTAGGTCCGTCCGTCGCGGGTGGTCACTACCGTCATTTTGTAGTCATCCTGAATCTCGCTGCTGGGTTCCAGCACATTGCTAAGAATATATTCCACGTTTCGCCGATTAGAGCCGGTGATGTCCGGCCCCACGTTGCCCCCTTCACCGAACATCTGATGGCAGGGGCCGCAAGTACGAGTAAACAATGTTCGACCGTGCACCGGATCAGCCGTAGCCAGAGCATTTTCGGTGAGCAGCTCGCGATACTTGGCATATTCGGCACTCAGATCGCTGCTGAGTTCGTCGATGGGTCCCCAAATCTCTACAAAGCCGCTGCCCACTACTCGCCGCAATTGCCGGGCTACGTAAGCCGGAACTTCCTGCTTAGGAATTCTTTCGTTTTTAATAGCCTGTGCCAGCATCCATCCGTAATCCGGCCGTGAGGCCAATGTCTGTACGGCTTCCAGCCTGTCGCCAGCATTAAATGAAGCATATTGCTCGAGTAATTGCTCGCCCAACGACTTTTTATCATAGGCCGCCACGGCCCGGATGGCTTCGGTGCGAAGTTCTTCGTCTTTCAACAATATTGGAAGTTCACTCTCTAACTCAGAACGTTGTTGAGCAGCTAGGCTTTGCATTGCCTGGCGGCGCTGCTCAACCGGTGCGTCGGAGTCTTTGAGCGTTGCCAGATACTGCTGAGCGGCTTCGGTATCCCCGAACTGCTGAGCTATTTCCAAGGCTAACTGCGTGACTTCTTTGTCTCTGGATTGCTTCAGCCGGTCGTAGATAGCCGACCAGTTATTCGGGGCAGTCAGATCGGAACGACCTTCTAAACCGGCCCGGGTACCTTTCAGCATACTGGTTAAAGCAGCGGGCTTTTCACCCAGTTGCTCTACGATCATTTCGGGTACGTCAGCATCAATAGCCCGGCGAGCAGTGAACTCAGCCAGCAGGGGTATACGACTCTCGGAAGCTATCGCCAGAGCCCGCTCCGGATCATCCTCGACTAATGGCTCAAAGCCGTACCAAATCATCTTGGGCAGATTATGATCCTCGGCATCTTCTTCGTGAGCCATCAGTGCCTGAGCAATATCCCAGCGGGCATCTTGGCTAACGCGCTGTAAGGCGGCGGCCAGATACAACCGCACTACCGGCGAAGGATCATTCTCGGCCATGTCGGTAAACTTACCAAGAATAGCCGATGAAGGCGATTGATCTTCGCACGATAGCTGAATAGCCCAGGCCCGTACGTACTGATTCTGATCAGACAATGCTTGCCGAAGCTGTTGGGTAGAAAAGCCCTGGGTTACGTGTAGCGCCCACATAGCTCGCAACCGATGGTCAACATTAGAAGCCGACTGATAGATCTGGCGTAATTGCTGATGGGTATTACTTTTCAGTGTACCCTCCGCTGCCCGGTGCTGTAGGATAATTCGGGCCCGGCGGGCGTGCCAGTCGCTAGGACTGGTCTGTAAATTGACCAGTTGCTGGTCAGTCATCTGATTCAGATCAGCGTATCGTCCTTCCCAGTTCTCAGCCGACGATTCTTTCGCCGTAATTCGGAAAATACGGCCGGTTTCTTTATGCAGTACTTCCTTGCCGCAAATGTCGGCGTCGTGCCAGTCGAGTACGTACACTCCGCCATCGGGACCAATTTCCATACTAAAGCCTACCCACTGGGCATTGTTGGCCATCAGAAAATCGTCGCCGTGGTGAGCAACGAAACCTGAACCCTGCGGCTCCAGCACATCGGTAAGTACTGCGTGCTCGTGAATATTGGCCATGAAGATTCGCCCCCGCTGCTCGGCCGGAAACGCATCGGACTGATAAATACGTGCTCCTCCGTGGGCTGAACGGTGGCGATGGTCGGCAATGGTTTTAATATCGTCGTAGACGTAGGGATTAAAATGCTGACCGCCCTGCCGATGGTAGATGCCACCGGGAATGACGTGCCACATGTGCGGAATCACGCAGGCACTGATAAACAGTTGGCCTTTAGCGTCGTAGTCAATACCCCAGGGATTACTAAAACCGTGGGCTACTACCTCAAAGCGCTCTTTGGTAGGATGGTAGCGCCAAACGCCTCCGTTAAAATCCACTCCGTCACCCTCGAGAATATTCTCCGGGAAGGGTTCATTGGCGCGATAGATACGTGCATCTTTACCGGGCTCACCTACTTTGGAAGGGGTGGCAAAGCCCTGGCAGCCGTAGAGCCAGCCGTCCGGCCCCCAGTGCAAACTGTTCAGCGTTTCGTGCCGGTCGCGAATGCCCCAGCCCGTCAGCCGGATTTCAATATCCTCTTCATCGGCCTTATCGTCGCCGTTACGATCGGGCACAAACAGCAGATTCGGTGGGGCGCCCAGAAACAACCCGCCCATACCTACCGCAATGGCTGCCGGAAAGGGAATGCCCTCCAGAAAAACTTTTCGGCTATCCGCTTCTCCGTCCCGGTCGGTATCTTCCAGAATCAGAATGCGGCTGTTACCATCATTAGAAAACCCGTGCCCTCTCGATTCGTAATCCAGATTTTCGGCTACCCACAGGCGACCACGGTCGTCCCAGCAAAAGGCCATCGGCTGAGTAAGCATAGGTTCGGCCGCCCAGGCATTTACCTGATATCCATCCATTACCGTCATAGATTCTACGGCGGCTTCCGGGGTCAGGAACTTGGCTTCGCGGGCCTCCTGCTGGGCAATTTCCCAGAGTGCGGCGGTGGAGTACATCGCTCCTTCTCCGGTATATTCTTCCCAGGACGCTTTCATTTCCACGTCATCCAACTCGCCAGTATATACAATGAGCCGATGACGAATCACTTCGGTTTCCCCTTCCGCAATAGTCCAGTCGCCCATCCGAGCGCGCACCGGGCCAATGCCTAGCTGCCCATCTACGCGCCAGGGCTGGGGAAACCCGGCATTATCCGGATGATCAAAGATGGCAATATGCGCCAGGTCGTCGCGGCCTTCCACTTGCATACCTACATCTACCCACATGGCCCGCTGGCCTTCAGCTTTTTCGTTACGTTGGCGAGCCGCGTTCACTACCTCACCTTTAATACCTTCGTGCCAGGGCATTCGTAAAAACAGACCGCCGTAATCAAATTCATTGATGGTAACGTCTGTTTCGGCCTGTCCTCTCCATTCCAAGTCAAGAATGTACTTTCCGGAATCAAGTTGCATGGTCCAGTTCTGAGTTTCGGTGAGCACCGGGGTACCGGCCGAATCCAACAGGTTGTAGACCGTTTGCCACTCCACCGTTTCTCCTTCCGGACTGATGACCGAGGAGGATACTTTCTCCCAGTAATCGCCCTCGGGATGATGAAAGTAGTCTCGCCCGATCTTTTGCTTGATGTCTTCTGGCTTTTCAGGATTATAAAACCATTTAGCGAGTTCATCTTCCTCAGCGCCGGTTCCGTTGACACGGGTAAAGCCCCAGTAGAGGCCAGTCTGGTGTTTGTGATGACCGGGGCTGTATTCAGTTAATTCGCCCTTACCATCGGGGGCGACGACAGGATGTATGTAGGGACGAAAATCAGGCTTAGCATTCTGAACCAGAATAGGCTTGTTCTCTCCCTGACGATAAACCGAAATTGCTTTATCGGTCGCTTCTACCGAAAGCGCGAGAGTTTCGGATTGGGAAGTTGGTGGTTGGTCGGAGGTTTGATTCGTGCAGCTACTAGCACCAATGGCAGCAAATAACAAAGTGAAGTAAGTATATAATAGATAACGCATATCGGTACGGCTCAGTCGATTGCATAAGTTATCTATTTATCGGTAGATGAAAAAGTTTTCTCGTTAGAGACAGACAGTATTTTTCTTCGAGAGAAAAAGGGGCTGGTAGTGCCCCTATAATTAGAATGTAGTTTCTACGCTTATTGACTAACTGTTTCTGATCGTTGCTTTATCCAAGCACGAGCATCCTGTTCATTATCGAAATATTGATTAACAACTCTCCCTTTGGTAGCGGCATTGGCCTGTTCCATGATATCTTCTACCGCCATTTGGGCAAAAATATCAGAAGACATGATTAGCACTAAAGTATCGTATCCGGCTACTAGGGCTTGTTCTAGCCATTCAGTATAAGACCATACCTGGTCTTCTTCGTTAATTGCACCTAAGTTAGTGGTGTCAGTCAATAGGGTACCCGTCGGGTGTTCTTGTAACATGGTAATAAGATGATTCATACCCGTTCTGAACTCCTGAGATGAGGGAAGAGTCAACCAATTTGATACAATGGTATTGAGAGATTGATCGTACTCTGCTTCAAAAAAAGTTTCGCTTATTTTTTCCATAGCTTATCAAAATTTAAATAGATGAATAAATACAATTTACTTTTTGGCGGCTTCTAGTTGGGCTGTTAACTCCTGTTCTCTTTGCTTAAACTTCTGCATCGCTTTTTCCATCATTTTAGTACGAGCCTGAATCTGATCATCCGCTCGTTGTTTCTCGATACGACGAACTTCCTCAGTCTCACGCTGGGCTACTTCGAGCTCCTGCAACTTTTCCTTTAGGATATTTTGACTTTCTTCTAGCTCAGTCCTCAGCCTCTCCGATTGCTCCTGCATGGCTTGTAGTTCTTCCATATTCTGACGCATCTCTTCCTCCTGTGCCCGCATCTCCTCGGCTTGCTGCTGTGTTTCTTCTAGCAGAACCTTCGTTTGAGCACTTACTCTACCATTTCTTAGTGTAGCAGCAATATTTTCACTCAGCATTTGAATAAATTCGATCTCATGTGGCTTGAATTCTTGGAAAGAAGCTAGCTCTAATATTCCTTCTACTTCTTCATTAATAATGAGGGGTACAATAAGTAAAGCACCAGGCGTAGCCTCACCCAGTCCTGAAGTAATATTGACATAGTTTTCGGGAATATTAGTGAGGTAAGTGTGCTTCTTTTCTAGGTAGGTCTGCCCTAATAATCCTTGTCCAATAGCAATGGTCTTCTCCTCGTATTTTTTACGCTCATAAGCATAACAGGCTAGTAGCCGCAAACACTCCTTATCTTCTTTCTTACCCACTACAAATAATCCACCCTGATTGGCGCTTAGATAGTGAACGATATGAGCAATAATTCGGTCGCCCATCGCTTGCAGATCATCATACTCACGAAAAATATTTACGGTTTGAGCCAAACCTTCCGACATCCACTGTCGCTTTCTTTCCTCTTCTTGAGCGGTTTCAAGTTCTTTTAAGCTAGCTTTTAGTTCCTGTTCGGACTGTCTCGCCTTTTTACTGGTTTCTTCTGCTTCAATCAGTAGTTGAGTTGCTTGATTTTCGGAATATTGATTTTGTTGTACCAATACGAAAACGCTGCCAAAAGCATATAAGACAGCAGTTAGTACTGCGATAGTCCCTACATATCCCTCACGAATAATGGTAGTGTCTAGCGCAGGTTCCCACCAATGTTGGGTATACGAAAAGGAGAAAATGATCAGTAAAGTCAAACCAACTAGAGGAATCAGATATCCTTTTTCTCGCAAGTCAAAGACTAGAAATACAGTAATTGAAAAGCTAAGTTCCACCATGTAAACTCCTAGTACCGGAGGTTCTCCGGCTGAAGCCAGTCCAGCGTTGTAGATGGCAGCTAGTATTAAAGGCAATAAAGATATAATGACCCGCGCCAGTTTAGTAGAACCGAGTGCATTCAGACCGATAATTCCAAAACATACTATCATTCCTAAAGCTGGAACGGGAATTAGAGGAGGGAAATAGACCCAAGAGATGATTACAAAAGGAATAGCCACCCCGAGACCAATGATAAGGGCTACACTGTTAGCAATCCGTATTTTCTTTTGTAAGTGAGAAGGGTGATTTTCTAGAATACCAGCGTCTAGTATACGAGTGAATGTCATTAAGTCTGCCGTTTGCTAGATAGATTTTCTTATAAGAAAAGTATCTCAAAACTATAGCTTATGCAGAAAATAAAATATACGATAACTCGTACTATATTACACTCGAAATAATAATGCTATAATCGAAGCAGGAAGTGGGTTGTTAGCGGTCTACCTCGCCTAACACGATGTCTATTGAACCCAGAATGGCTACCAAGTCGGCAATCATACCACCCCGGCTGAGATCAGCCAATACGGAGAGATTCACAAAGCAGGAGCTACGGGCTTTGCAGCGAAAAGGAACGTCACTGCGGCCATCGGCCCGGAAGTAGAAGCCGAGTTCCCCCCGGGGGTTTTCGGCGCGAATATAAAAGTCTTGCGCTTTAGGCCGGATTTTTTTAGGAACTACTGCCCGGGGATCAAACTCACGGGTACGTTTGTGATCAGTAGTCAGTTGAATAATGCACTGTTCAATGATCCGTAGCGACTCGTAACATTCGCGTACCCGCACGTAGGTACGATCCCAGCAGTCGCCCACCGCTCCCATCTTGCCTTCCCCGATAGGAATATCGAAGTCCAGTTCGGGATACACCGAGTAGCCATCTACCCGGCGCAGGTCGTAGCGCAGCCCCGATGCCCGTAGCATAGGGCCGGAAATGCCGTAGTTAATGGCTAAATCCAGTGGCAGCACTCCTACGTTAGCAGTACGCTCTACGAAGATTTTGTTGTCCACAACTAACCTTTCCAGTTCATTGAGTTTTGGCTTCAGATAGGCAACAAATTCCTGGCAGCGCCCTTCAAACCCTACCGGAATATCGTAGAACAGCCCACCGATCCAGATGTAGTTGTAGAGCATTCGGGCCCCGCAGACCCACTCCATCAATCGCAGAATGTGCTCGCGGTCGCGCATCATCCACAGAAAAGGAGTGTAGGCGCCAATATCCATGGCGTAGGTGCCAATGGCCACAAAGTGGGAAGCCAGCCGGTTGAGCTCGGCTACCAGCACCCGGATGTATTCTACCCGCGGCGGAATCTGATCCTGAATACCCAGCATCCGTTCCACGCCCATGGCATAAGCGTGCTCGGAATTCATTGAAGCCAGATAATCCATCCGGTCTACGTAGGGAATAACCTGGTTGTAGGGCAGCGACTCGGCGTGTTTTTCAAAACAACGATGTAGGTAACCCAAGTGCGGCACCACATCTACAATAATTTCCCCTTCGGTCACCACTTCCAGTCGCAGCACGCCATGCGTGGAAGGGTGCTGGGGCCCGATGTTGATCACCATCTGCTCGGGAGTCAGATCATCAGCCTGGTACTTTGTAGGCTCGGATTGGCTCAAGTGAGTTGGATCGTACTGGTACTGGATTGAGTTCGCCATGAAGAGCGAAGATAATTCAGCTTATTATGGAATACAACCTACGGCGGAGTAGGAACCTGAGGTTATTTGTTCCAATACGGAAATTGATTATTATTAGCATATCCCAAATTACCAGAGAAGTATCTACTATGCGCAACCGACGAAGCTTTATAAAAAACTCCCTGATAGGGAGTATTTCAATAGTTAGCCTACCATGGGCCTCAATGGGAGCGGCCCCTTCCTACCATTCAGATTATGTGCCGGGAGTGGGTTATCGTCTTACGCTGGACGTTCCTACCAAGCTATTTGACGGGCAGCAGTGTTGGGTACACCCGCGGGCGGGCATCGTTCCGGCGGCGGGGCAGACCGGACTACCCCGGGTAGTAATGACGATGAATACGCTTCAGCTATCGGGTAGCGATGTTTTTAAGGGCATGTTTGATCTGCATACGGACGATTTGGGAAAATCGTGGACGGAACCCCGCTCCCTCGCCACGCTAGCCCCCCGTTACGAAACTATCAATGGAGTTGAACGTCCGGTAGCTGCCAGTGATTTCTGGCCAAAGTACCATCGTGCTACTCAAACCTTGTTGGGCATCGGACATACCATCGTATACACTCCCGATTGGAGAGTCGAGCATCCGCGACCCCGCCACACGGCGTATTCGGTGTACGATGTTCAAAAGAATGAGTGGGCGAATTGGAAAAAACTCCGGATGCCTGACCTGGCTAAATTTGCGAGTGCCGGAGCCGGTTGTGTACAGCGCCTCGACCAGGCCGACGGAACCATTCGGTTACCTATCTCTTTTCATCCGCCGCAACAGAACTCCCACGTAACGGTACTTCGCTGTACTTTTGATGGTGATACACTCCACTACCAGGAACAAGGCAACGAATTGAGTATTGACGACGATACCCGCGGCCTACACGAACCCTCCATTACCCGCTTCAATGATGAGTATTTTCTGACGATCCGCAATGATAAACTCGGATTTGTAAGCAGAAGTCAGGATGGGCTGCATTTTGATCCGATCCGTCCCTGGACCTTTGACGATGGAACCGAGTTAGGCAACTACAACACCCAGCAACACTGGGTCACTCATAGCGATGCTCTGTTTCTGGTCTACACCCGCCGGGGAGCTGACAACGATCATGTGTTCCGGCACCGCGCCCCATTGTTTATGGCTGAGGTAGACCCGGATAGGTTATGCGTGATTCGGGAAACGGAGCGCGTACTGGTGCCGGAGCGAGGTGCCCGATTGGGCAACTTCGGGGTGACCGAGGTTAGCCCTAACGAAACCTGGGTAACCGTTTCGGAATGGATGCAGCCCGAATGGGTTGAACAGTATGGCAGCGACGGAAGTGTTTACGTAGCCCGAATTCATTGGGATCAGCCTAATCGAGAATGGAAAATGAATAGTGGATAAGTTGCTGAAGATTAACATGTTAAATTGAACACGATATGCAATTCCAGAATTAATTTAACGTGAACTATGGATTACAATTTATCGATGGAGTGTTGTAAGTGCTTGACCTTCAATGCTCTGCCCTTGAGCCGGGCGGGCTTTCACTTTTCCATCGATGAAAAGTAAACAAAAATCTAGGAAACCTTGAAACCGCCAGGCGGCCCTGTCGCTTCGCTCAGACACCAAGTTTTCCCCCATAAACAGTAGATAGAGCCTATTTTAATCCATAGTTCACGTTTATTTAGCATAACTATCAATTATCCACTGCGCGGCAGCCGCTGTCAATCCATCGGGGTGCCGACCACCGTGGACGCGGTTTCAACTAGTGCTAGTCAACCTTAATAATTTTATTGAACACCCACCTATTCTGAAGATAAAGCCCTAACAAGTAGGTGCCCTTAGAAAACTCGCGAACGTCCAGTTCCTTGCCATCAATTACTCCGGTGGCCACTTGCTGCCCCTGCTGATTGAGCAATTGGTATTTTACATAATGAGCGGATGGCGGCAGTCTTAGCTGCAGCGTGTGCCGAACCGGATTAGGATAAAGCAGCCAATCGTCAGGTTGCTCCCCACCCAGAGAGGTGATCAGGTCTACGGTGATCGTCTGGAAATACCCGGCAGTTGGTTGGTAAAAATCATCTCCTTCCTGGTAGGCTTCTACCTTAACATTGCCACTAGCCTGGGCAATAAGCCGGTTGCCATCCATGCGAGCTTCGCCTTCCACAATACGGTACTGTACCGGTAGTTCCGAACTGGCGATGGCCTCTAACAGATAGGTAGAGTCATTCAGCAATTCAATATGCTCGCTGGTGAACTCAATGGTTTGAACCCCTTTACTTACCGTAAATGATACCGTTACCTCCACCGCTTCAAACTCATCGTCGCCAGCCTGAGAAAGGGTTAGGGTAACCAATCCCGGCTGAGTAATCAGTAGTTGGCCATCGACATAATCTGCTCCGCTAACCTCTACTGTTACGGGCAGACGACTACTGCTACTTACGGGAAAATCTACCGGACCGTCGCCGTAAGCAAACTGGTTATCGGCAATTTGTGGATAATCAATTGTCTGAGTTTTACCCCCCAGCGGAGCCAAGCCATCTTTCACGTAGAATGTTTGGGTAACCTGGTTTGGCTCGTAAAGCTCATCACCTAACAGGTAGGCCTCAATGGACACATCGCCGACGCCGAAGAAGCTGGCTACATTGGCTTGAATATTGGCGGGTCCGGATAACACCCGGAATAGTACGGTATTGTTCCGGCTACTAACTGCTTTCAACTCAATAGTCTGATCCAGCGATACGGTGTCGGGTATAGGTTCAAAAGTGATTTGCTGCGTACCCTTGAGCACCGTGATCCGCCGCTCTACAATATCAGCCGGATAGTACTCTTCGTTACCGTTTTGCGACACTCGGATAACAATGATTCCGGGGCCGGTTACCTGAACTACGCTATCCCGTATCAGTTGAGCGGGACCATCTACGCTAATTTCAACGGGCAAACCACTACTGACTTTAGCCTTGAGGGTTAACTCATCACCAACTTCCAGCGTTTGGGGTACTTCAGCCAGGGTAATAAACTGATACTGCTTTTCAACTAGCTCATCGTAGATATAGAAATCTTCCTGTACCGGTTCAGCCGCGTAGTGGTTTTCGTCGCCGGGTTGAGTGGCTTGTAGTACTACATTACCTACGGCCAGCGGAGTTATTGTGAATTTCTCATCATTTTGCTCAATCTTTACTAAATCGCTACCTTTTACTGCTGTTAGGCTTACCTTCAGGCCAGCGTTGGAATTGGCCGTTACTTCAAATGCTCCCTCTTCCAGCGTTTTATCGCTAATGGAATCGAGATAGATTAGCTGGCTTCGCTTATCGATAAGGAAGGTGCGCTGTACACTTGCCGCTTCCTGATAGTTATCGGTTCCGGGCTGGCTGGCTTCTACTTCGGCAGTTCCGGCCGCCAAAATTTTTAGTTTACCGTCTACCAGCTCAATATTGTCGGTTAAGGTGGTGATCGTAACCGGCAGGCCACGGTTGGATTCTATATCGAGCACGATATCAGGATCACCAAAGGTGCGGTCTTCTATCAAAGCAAACGTAATAAGTTGATCCTGTTTTTTAATAGTAAACCCTACGGTTACGGCGGAGGCCGGGTAGTAGTTATCGTTGCCGCCCTGCCGCGCTGTGATAGTCACCTCGCCGGCCCCGATGATGCTTACTGTTCTTCCTTCTATCTCTATCTTAGGCTGCTCTTCTTCTACTACCAAGTCTACTGGCAGCCCACTGCTGGCTTCTACATCCAGGGTAAAATCAGCGTCACCAAAGGTTTTATCATCAACCGCGGCAAATCGTATGGTTTGCTCGGCCCGTTCAATGGTGAAGGCAATCATCGTATCGGCAGGATTATACAGATCATCACCGGGGTGGAACGCCCGGATCTTCACATCTCCCGCCCCCACAATGGTCACTTCATCCTCTTCTAAGATTACCTGATTCTGGCCCTCGACTACGCTGAACTCCAGGTCACCTTCGGCCGGAGCACTAGCCTGTAGCCGAAAAGGACCATCACCGTAGGTAATACTGGCAGGCACTACGTAGGTTATCTGCTGATCGAGCTTACCTTCCGCCTGTAGTTCAATACCATCGTAGTACAACGTTAGGCTATCAAACAGGCTGCCACCCTCCGGTCGGTAAACCGCCTCCGCTCGATACTGGCCAGTATCGCTCGGCATAAAGTTTTCTATTTCCAGAAAATTAGCGGTGGTAGTATCGATAGGTTCACCGTCGTTAAACCAGTAATAAACTACATTCTGCAGTGCCGAATCTCGCCGAAGCTCAATACGATAGGTGTTACCGAAGGCTACCGACGTGCTCATATTCAGATGAACGGTATCCTGCGGGAGAAAAGCCTCGTAAGATCCATCATTATTATCCAGAATTTCCGCATTAGGAACCAGATCGTCGAAGCTCAACTGGTTACCGGCACACATCACCGCAAATTCCGGGGGAAGCGACTCTCCCCCAAAATCGTAGGTTACCATGGCGGTAAAGCGGTTATATTCTACGTTTACCAGCGACACGAGCGGATCGTCGGTAATCTGGGGAATAGCTCCTTCTAATTGATTGTAGCCAACATTAAACGAAGACCAGGATGTACTAGCTACCCAGTCGGGCAGCGTACCCGAGAACTGGTTGTGAGAAAGATCCAGGCTTATGGACCCATCCGGGAAGTTCACTTCTGCGGGAAGCGTTCCCTGAATATTATTATGGTTCAGATAGTAAGCAGACAAAGTAGGCGATTGCAGAAAATTCTCCGGAACACTCTCGAATTGATTGTAAGAAAGATCCAGATAACGCAACCGGGGTAGGTCAAAGACTCCGGCTACCAACGGCCCGCTTAAGGCGGAACGGCTGATAGTAAGTTCCTCTAACCGAGTGAGGTTAGCAATAGCTTCCGGCAGATTACCGCTTACCGGCCCCTCTATCCGAAGCAGTACTAAAGATTCAAGGCTGGAAATATCCAGCAAAGCTCCCGATAGCTGATCGGATACTACCGTCAGTTCCTGTAAATTTCTTATCTCGACCAGAGAAGAGGGTAGTTGAGTAGACCAGTCGGGGCATATAATCGATAACACCCTTAGTTCGGATAGTTTGTCAATATCTTGCGGAAGCGGATGGTTAATGGATTGAACCGTAATCCGCACCTCTTTCAGGCTGCTAAGCGACGTAATCTGATCCAAAAAATCCAGCTCCATCTGCGCATGGCTAACATCAATTACCTCAAGCTGGGTTAGTTTGTTAATACCACCGGAAAACAGAGCGGTAGCTTCATCTTCGCCGCCAGTTAATCGTAGCGATCTCAGCGCTGTTAAATCGAAGAAAGCTTCGGGCACCGTTCCGCCGGGAGCGGGCAGATCAACGCTGATGACCCGGTTATTCCGGACCGTAACGCCCGACCAGGCATATACCGGAGAAGTTAGCCAGTTTTCTTTCTGATCTTCGGGCCAGTCGGCTCCCTGCATGGCGTTATAGTAGGCGACCAGCGCCAAGGAATCTTCGATCATCACTTCACCGGTTTCTACGCCGAGATTCCAGATGATTGGCGCTTGTTCTTCTCCCTCCTTGGCATCTATCCACTTGATGACGAAACTATCACCCGCTTCCATAGTCGGCAGTTGAACTTCCAGCGGATCGGTTGTATTGGTTTTTCCACTAGCGATAAGCTCACCTTGGCATTGCTGATATATCTCTACCTCAAACTCAGCATCGCTGGCCTCAGCCGTGATATAGGCTAAGCCATCAAACAGCATATCGAAGGTGTACCAGGTAGTATCAAACACGGTTTTGTTCTGACCTTCTACCGCCAGCAGGGCATCCTCACAATTTTCTCCCTCACCCGGTAGCCTTCTTTCGTAGTCAAAAACGACTGTATCTCCTTCCAACCGTACGTTTTCTATCCGCACTCCGGAATAGTCGCCCAATGAGGTATCAATATTTGCGTAATTGCTATTAGGTTGAGAGTCCAGATTAAAATGCTGGTTTAAGCGATACAGATGAAACAGAGATGTATAATAACTTATATCGACATTAGAGTTATCGGCTTCTTCCAGATCAACCCCCCGTTCACCGTAGGCGTTGACGATATTAGAGGGACTCTCAATGAGCGTCTTAGCTTTCCGCTTGTCAATATGCCAGATAGCTAAGCCGTTTCCGGGCATATAGCTTTCAAACCCGGCTGCTGTTGTTCGCTTATTTTCCAGTAAAAAGTACTCCTCGCTATTAGCTGTGTTTACTCGATAGACCGTATTGTCATCAACCACCGGTAAGAGCCGTTGCGAACCACGGCTCTCTGAAATATCCACCACATCTACCCACCCCATTTGCTCCTTGCTCCAGGCACATAAATGATTAGGAAAATTTTCTCGTCCTTCCCAACCTCCTCCTGCCATCAGTCCCCACCGGCCTATTCCGTGTCCATCACCTCTGGTATCGTACAAATCTGGTAATCCCAGCATATGCCCAATTTCGTGGCAGGTTACCCCAATACCTAACATACCGTTACTGCGACCGTGCCAGTTTCGTGTTTCCGGTACGGCAGCGTAGGAATCAATGTATATTCCGGATATCCGCATGTTAATTCCCGACCAACGATGCGACCAGATGTACTGGCTTCTGCTTCCCTCCTCAGCGCCCGGGCCGGCATGCAGCATTAGTAAGCCGTCAATGACTTGATCACCGTTGGCATCAAATTGTGTGAAATCAATGCCTTGGGCAGTTGCTCCGTTAATTCCCTCTCGGGCAAGTTCTCTGGCTCTTTCGTAACCGTTTTGTCGGCCGTAGTACTCAAAACCATTCTGGGCCATTACCCAGTCGCTTAGCACGAAATTAATTTCTAGTTCGCCGTTGCTTACTTCTAAGTAGTATTCCTTCACCGAAGGAAACTCACCACCTATGCCATTGAAGTACTCTTCAAATTCGGCTGGAGTGAAGCGGCTTCGTAAGTCGGGATATTCTACTAAGCAGACCAGAAAGTTAAGACTGGTAATTTTACCCCTGCTTCGTGAAGAATAGAGGGGCGATACGGCAGTAGCAACTTCAGCCATAAAAGCCTGCAATTCCGCCTCATCAACTTTTGGTTGCAAGTGCGGGCTAATACCTCCGGGCATAAACGAACTCATGCGAGCATTGGATGGCCTAACCTGAAACCCACTGCGCAGCAGTTGCCCGTTCATTTCCATGGCGTACTCGTAGTAGCCTTGCGGGTTTTTCACCACCGTATATCCGTCGGCTGTTTCCTGCCAGTGGTTGAAGGGCGAGCCTTTAGTGTACAGTGTGATTTTACTTCCGTCGGGCAGCGTCTCTTCGTAAGGCGCGGGTGAAGGGGGAATAATACACTGGCCATAAGCTAGATTGCTAACTAGAATGATGACTAGAATTAGATTGAAGCGACCAAGAGACATAGGTTAATGGTATAGCGAGGGTCACACAGAATAATAATATCCAGAGATACTATTTAAATTTTTTACCGACCTTGTAATATATATGTATGTTTTTCAACAAAAATGTAATAAATTTTTATGAATTACAATACCTATTTTTAGGTATTTTTTCCTGGTTTTTTAGTGAATACTGCGTTTACTGTTTTATTTGCCGTACTTATTTTCTTAATCAGCTACCGATCATTCCCGGTAATGATTTTCATCCTGAACGACTTTTCGTATCATTACTTTTACAAATCACATTAACCTATGAACATTCGCATTGGCTACGGATACGATGTACATCAACTGGAAGAAGGGCGGGAATTTTGGTTAGGCGGTATCCGCCTGGAGCACAGCCACGGAGCTCAAGGCCACTCCGACGCCGACGTGCTGATTCACGCCATCTGCGATGCCCTACTGGGAGCGGCCAATCTGCGCGATATTGGCTTTCACTTTCCCGATACCGACCCGCAGTACAAAGGAATTGACAGTAAAAAATTGCTGAGCGAGGTAATGCAGCTACTGCGTAAAGAAGGCTACGAATTAGGCAATATCGACGCAACCGTATGCCTGGAAGCACCTAAAGTGAACCCTCACATTCCGGCCATGAAAACTATGATGGCCGAAGTAATGCAGGTAGACGAATCCGCCATCTCCATTAAAGCAACCACTTCCGAGAAGATGGGCTTTGTGGGTCGGAAAGAAGGAGTAGCTACCCACGCCGTGGCACTAATTGTTAAAAGTTGACAGATAATGATTAATGTGAAGGCGAGTAATAATGATCACTCATTCATCTTATCCATTATTCATCAAATGCTTGAGCTACAGCTCCGCCGCCGGTTACGGCCTGGTACGCGTTGATATTTCCCCAACCGTACTTTCGGTTGCGGCTAGGATACAGGTCAGACGCTTCTTTCAGTCTTTGGAGTACTTCGCCGCGGCTCATAGATGGGTCGGTAGACCAGACCAGTGCCGCTACGCCCGCCGCCAATGCCGTGGCCGCCGAAGAACCGCCAACGGTAGAAAGTCCGGTGCCCGCCTCAGCTAAAGTCAAGGTATTACGATCAGAGTCGCTTCGTTGCATAGTCATGGTAAAATCTACGCTACTGCCGGTGTGACAGGTGTTGCAACGCTGATACGAACTACCTTCCCGCACTCCGGTTACGGCTACTGTCTCGCTCATTCGGGCCGGAAATACTACACCCACCCAGGTAGTAAAGTTAGTAGAAGTGCCTGCCGCGCAGAAGATCAGCTTCTGCTTTCCGTAGGCGTAGCGAATGGCATCCTTCACTACTCCACTGCTAAACAAACTACCGATGGACATGCTAATGATGCGGACGTCGGAACGATCGGCTAGTAGTTTCAGGGCATCGGCCACCCCCCGTTTCTCGGAACGGCTATCAATAATCACATCGGAGGCACCTCGAACCGCCACCAGATTGGCATTATAGGCTACTCCTACAGCGGTACCATCGTCGCCTCGGGGAGCCGCAATAATTCCCGCCATACGGGTGCCGTGTCCGCAACCATCGGCCGAACCATCGCCCCGGAAAGTACCGTACTTGCGAATAAAACGATTCTGCGATAAGCCATCGTTAAACTCGCTACCTAGTCTAGGCTGATTAGGCGACGTTCCGGTATCGATAAGTCCTACGGTAATGCCTGCCCCGCTGCTGCGGTTCCAGGCCTGCGCTATTCCCAGGGGATATAAATTCCAGGAGGCTTTTACGTTGGGGCTGATGCTTTGGTAATCGGCAACGGGCACGGAAGCATTATCAGTATACGAACAACTGAGCTTGCTAGCCGCCCGCTGGTTGGGTGATGGGGTTTCGCCTTGCAGGTAGTAGCTGGCGGGTTCTACGTAGCGCACCAGCGGTGAAGAACGTAAATATTGAACCGCCGCCAACGAAGCTGTTTTCACTTCAAAGTAAGGTAGGGTTTCGTCTTGCGCCAGCAGTGCCGAGGCATACTCAGATTTCTCATCTATCACACTGATCAATTGCTCTTTGGCTGATTGCCAGGCCGGCTCGGCAATATTGATAGTAGATAAATCAGGAATAGCTTCCTCCGCTTGCGAAGCGGGCCGGTAACCAATCATTAGTACCGAGTCGCTATTAATTAAAGCACTCCACAACACGTCATCCGATACCTGGCTCCAATCAAAGCCTCCCTCTTCATGTAGTATATTCTGAATAATGTGATCAATCTCGTTCACCGTTAATGGGTCGGGTAATTCGGTGGACGGATTAACTACAAATTCTTCGGGATGACAGGCGGCCAGGCACCATACTAGTAGCGCAAGTAGATATATTTTGTTCATAAGGTTGTTGTTTAGCATTAGTACTAAATAAAGATAGTTTGTCACCAGTGTATCAGGTGTTTGCCCGGAAATTCTATTGTCTAGAATTATAGAATCGCCACCTAGCTCACCTCAGTTAGGATTTTTATCTACAATTTTAACTCCGCGAGCGGCATTCGGTATTTCACAGTTATCGGTTCAAAGTAGGTAATAATTTAAATATTTGTCTTAATTTACCACATCCGTGAACATTCCCATAAAACAATATGTAATAGAGGGGCATCGTGTTAACGAAGTATACAGACACTAAGGATCGTTAGCCGCACCGGATGGTGTAATCCCATCTTTCTTGAATGAGCTCGTAAATCTCTGCTTAGAAATTTTTTACCTTATGAACCACCAAACTCGGTTTGTTGACGCTAACCGTTCAGCATTCTTCCCTACATTACGCAAACGCGTAAATCAGCACTTTAAAGAACAGGGCATTTCTCACTATGGCAATCGAAAGATGGTCGTCAAAACCTTTGTGCTACTAGCTTTGTATCTAGGTTCTTACGCCGCCATACTTACGCTATCCGTAAATCCCTGGTGGCTACTACCATTTGCTATCCTCATGGGAGTAGCTATGGCCGGCATCGGTATGTCGGTCATGCATGACGCACTGCACGGTTCTTATTCGCGCAGTGCCACTGTTAATCGTTGGGTGGGGTATATTACCTACTTTATCGGAGCCAATCCTACGGTTTGGAAAATACAGCACAATGTTCTTCATCATACCTATACCAACATCCACGGGCTGGATGACGACATCCGCACCAAGCTAATCATCCGGTTATCAAAGCATGCGCCGCTAGAAGCAGTACATCGCTATCAATACCTATATGTATTCTTTTTTTACGGCTTTAATACGCTGTTTTTTATTGTTGGTGACTTTATAAAGTTGTTCAATTACAACCGAACTGGGATGGTTCAACGGCAGAAGACAAAGTTCAACGTTGAACTCGTGAAACTCATCTTCACCAAGGCGCTGTATGTCTTCTTTACCGTAGCGCTTCCGATGATCGTCACTCCGTTGTTATGGTGGCAAGTGTTGATCGGGGTACTGGCCATGCACTTCACTGCCGGATATATCCTGACCTTGGTATTTCAATTGGCACATATCGTCGAAGAAGTAGAACAGCCCCTACCTAACGAAGAAGGCAATATTGAGAACGCCTGGGCCATTCATCAACTGGAAACCACGGCGAACTTTGCCCGCAATAATCGCTTATTAAACTGGTATGTAGGCGGACTTAACTTTCAGGTAGAGCATCATTTGTTTCCGAACATCTGCCACATCCACTACGAAGATATTTCTCCCATTGTAGAACAAACGGCTAAGGAGTTTCAATTGCCCTATCATGAGAAAACCCGCTTCCGCGATGCGCTAGCTTCTCACGTAAAGATGATGAAAAATCTGGGTGAGATTCCGGCTCACGCCTATTCTATCTCCGGCTAGTGTGATAAAACCCAGCGGAATACTGGAGTAAGCAATTTCCTTTCGTAATTTTAGTCGCTATTTACCGACTAAACCTTTATTGCTTTGGAAGATCTTTCCCAACTCTGTATTCATACTATTACTACCAAGCCCTGGAGCATTGAAGAGTCATCCGAACGCTTTGCCGAGGCGGGTGTGCAGGGCATTACCGTCTGGCGCGATGCGCTGGAAGGCCGCGACATTGCTCAAACCGGCGACCGCCTGCGCAATCACGGATTAAGTGTAGTATCGCTGTGCCGGGGTGGGTTCTTCCCCGCCAGCAGTGCCGAAAAGCGACAAGCCGCGATTGATGATAATAAACGAGCGATAGACGAGGCCGCTGCATTAGGCGCTCCCATGGTGGTACTGGTTTGCGGAGCCGAACCCAGTCAGTCGTTAGCTACTTCGCGGGAGCAGATTCGGGAGGGCATTGAAGCCGTACTGCCCCACGCGGAAGCCAACCAAGTAAAAGTAACCATTGAACCGCTACACCCTATGTACGCCGACACCCGCTCGGCAGTGAACACGCTGGGGCAAGCCAACGATATGGCCGAAATGATTGACTCCCCCTGGGTAGGCATTGCAGTAGATGTGTATCACCTGTGGTGGGACGATCAGCTTCAGTCGGAAATTGCGCGCTGCGGACGTAACGGCAACCTCTCGGCCTTCCACGTGTGCGACTGGCGGGTGCCTACCGAAGACTTTCTGCTCGACCGTGGACTGATGGGCGAGGGCTGTATTGACGTACCCCAGATTCGGGAGTGGGTAGAAGAAGCGGGCTTTGACGGCTTTATGGAAGTAGAGATTTTTTCTAACCGTTACTGGAGCATGGATCAGGGAGAGTTTCTCAAACAGATTGTAGAAGCCTACCGAAAGCACGTCTGATGCCATGCGTACCTTCACCATTGCGCACCCTTCTCCCCTGGGCGACCTGCTAATTAGCGGCAACGAGAAGTTTATTACCGCCATCCTATACGCCGATCTTAACAAATCGCTGGTAGATGAGGCGATAGACCCTTTTGATGCTCCGGCTTTGCTCCGGCGCTGCGCCACCCACCTGGATGAGTACTTTGCCGGCTGGCGCCGCACCTTTGGGCTTACCTTTCAGCAGGAAGGCACTGCTTTTCAGCAGAAGGTTTGGCAGGGACTACTGAAGATTCCGTTTGGGCAGACCAGCACCTACACCGAACTGGCCCGGCAGATTGGTAGTACCAAAAGCAGCCGGGCGGTGGGCCTGGCCAATGGGAAAAATAAGATCAATATCATTGTGCCCTGCCACCGCATTATCGGGGCCAGCGGCAACCTCACCGGCTACGGCGGCGGCCTATGGCGCAAAAAGTGGTTATTGGATCACGAAAAACGCATCGCCCACGGCGTGCTGAGCTTGTTTTAGAATTAATACCGGAGAATTGTTTACTAACAATGATAGTTGCCTCTGCCTAAATATTTCTTAGTGGTTGGGCGGAATGGTGAACCATCAGTACTTCAATTCTATCGTCGCCTTTAACTTCGTAAATAATCCTATAGTTGCCTTCTATTAGCTCCCGAATATTCTCATCATTTTTCTCAGGCACTACTCTACCCATTCTAGGCATCTTTTTCAAGACATTAACTTTATTGAAGAGTTTAGATATAATGGATGATGCATACTTATCTGAATATCGGCTGGCATAATCTGCTATGTTAGTCAAATCGTCAATAGCTCGCTCAGCCCATATCACTTTAACCATTTTTCCAGTTTCTTTTTAGCCTCTTCTTCAGTATAAAACTGTCCTGCCTGTATTTGCTGCTGGCCTTCTTCTATCTTCTGTAAAATCAAGAGCCTTTCCATCAGTTCATCTACCGAGAATTCTTCGGGCATATCCTGAATAGTCTCTAACAATTGTGCTTTTTTCATTATGTCTATATTAATCTATCACAATATACGAAACTTACTAAATCTTATTTTTCAATAATAGCCCTCACTAATTTTCTAGTCTCTAACATTGTACGTCCTACGATATGTGTCCAGAACACAGTTCCTCTTTTTCATTACTAAATGGCGGAGTGCCCCGCGTCCACGGCGACCGACGCTCGGTGGACCCAGCAGTGACCTTGCAGAACACTACCATTAGCAGGCGTAGCTACTTTATATTTTCTTCCTTGATATTGGTGAAAAATGAATACCGAATCTCGGTACCCTTAATAAGAGGTTCTTCAGATGTATCAATCATTAGTGACGTAAAGAAAAAAGTTTCACCATCACTGAACCTTACGAACCAATATCCATAGTCTGAAAAAACTGATTTCCATCTCGTAACATTATCAATTTCGTTACTGAAATAGATTGACCTATACAATATGGATTCTAGAACATCCTCAAACGAATAATCATATGCGACCTTACCTTTCTCGATACTTAGCTTTCTGCTATTATAGTCTATAGTCAATTTGGTATGAAGATTCTCAACAAAATATTCAATATGCAGATAGATTGCTGGAAGAAGCATGACCAAAAAAACTAAAGATAATATCTTGATCGCCTCTAGATCGTATACTACTCCGCTCGCTCCCTTAACCCAAGCAATTACCGGCCACAAAACGACCATAATAACTATTGTAAAAGCCGTGAATATGAGCATTCTCAGATTAGCTTTTAGAGTTATTTCATATGTTCGTTTTGTGTCCATAGTCATTATCTGAGAAATCTAGATGAAAGGACCATATTTATATGCACAATCTTTCTATAAAAATCTCTAGCTGTAAAAACCTTCTCTCTGCTATTGGTAGTGTTCCGAAGGGACACTGCCAATTCCTTATGAAAATAGGGACTTAGTCCCGGCGTGTATGCACTGAACTGCACGTTTTGATAACCTGTGCTTTACTTTCATGATTAATACCAAAATGCTTATCTATGCCCAGAAAGTCGGAACGCAGTTCCTCTTTTCCATTAGCTAAATGGTAGTGACCTTTCAGAACACTACCATTAGCGGGGGTAACCTAGACTGTATTTCCTGAACTAAGTCCCTCTTTTTCATTAGTGAGAGCATTCATACAATAGCTCTGATAGTTCGTCACTTCTATAGCCTCTCTTATGAGCTAATATGAAATCTTTGCATGCGTTTTTTTCTTCTTTAAGCTTATAATTTATCTTTCCACGAATAAATATGGCCTCTTTATCTTTTGGATCTATTGCTAAGATTGTATTAGCTGTCTCTAAAGCACTTTCTAATCTATTGCCTTCTATCTTTAGCTGGGTCAAATACTTCAGATTTTTTATACTGCTATCTTGTTCGACTATTACCGAAATATCCTCTATAGCCATATCAATTTCACCGATCTTATGATAGGCTTCTGCTCTCAAGTATCTGGCTTGTATGTTTGTCTTATCAAAATTTACTGCTGTATTTAAAAAACCTATTGAAGCAATATATTCCCCTAACTCATTGTATCTACTCCCTAACATCGTGTAGTGCTGCTCTGGTAATGGATGCCCATTGGGAAGGTAGACAGTCCAGCAACCACTAGGCTTTCCCATATCATATTTGCCTTCCGAAAGTAAAGTACCTGCCTCGTCATAGCTTTTCCAAATCCCGTCTAGCGTATCATTCATGTAGTATCCATCAGATTGAAGTTTACCATTTGAATGAAAGAATTGCCAATATTCTTGTTTTAAGCCATCAACTTTTTTTCCAAATCCTTTTTGGCCATTCACAAACGTAGTATCCTGCGCTTTTGATATAAGTGTGACGCTCAGAAAAAGCAATAGTAGCACCTGCCTCATAAAGTTCATTAATTTTCACTGCTGATAAAGGGATGGCATTTGTATCTAGTTATCCCTACTATAATTGCAAGATAAACCAAAGCCTTTTTTCAGTTTTGGCGTTTTCAGCCCAAAAGCTACGTGGGGTATAGTCAAGTTTGTACCATTTTATTCTTTCGGTTAAAAAATCAGCTACTCAGCGCCTAAACGGAACGGTTATTTGCACTGAGGGAAGCATAGATCTACAGTGCGGAACGTTTAATTTGGGTACGAGAAAGGCAAAGTGATGTTGATCATTGGTTATCCCGCGCGGGACAAACGCAAAGTTACGTCGCTGGACGCTTGTCCCGGCCGGGATGAGCACAAAGTTACGTCGCTCAAAGGTTATCCCGCGGGGGATAAGTATAAAGTGACAGTGATCTCCGAATATCCCCGGAAAAACAAGCGTTCCGTTGGGGACATACAGGCAGCTTTTTTCCAAGATGCCAAATATCCTTTGGTTTGGGGTAGAGGTGTACCAAAACTGAAGGAAAAACGCCAAATTTAGTAAATTGAATCTCTGCTGCGCGTTTGAAACGCGTAGCAGAACTTCTAAACTAAAATTCATCCTCAGTTTTACTCAATGAATACGGCTATGGTAGAAAATTATTTAGAAAGCGTGAAGAAGCAGTTTGCCTACTACCGTTCGCTAGGCGATAAAACCTTTGCCCAGCTTACCGAGGCTGAGCTTTTCTGGGAACCTAACGAGGATAATAACTCCATCGCGATTATCGTCAACCATCTGGCGGGCAATATGCTATCTCGCTGGACCGATTTTCTCACCACCGACGGTGAAAAGGAATGGCGCAACCGGGATGAGGAATTTGAAGACCGGATTAAAACCAAGGAGGAGTTGCTGAAAAAATGGAACCAGGGTTGGGACTGCCTCTTCCGGGCGCTGGATTCGGTAAACGCTGATAATTTTGAGCAGATAGTTTACATCCGCAATATGGGGCACACTGTGGTAGAAGCTATCAATCGCCAGTTAGCGCACTACGCCTATCACGTAGGGCAGATTGTGTACCTGGGCAAAATGAGTAGAGGGGGCGACTGGAAAAATCTATCCGTTCCGAAAGGCGGTTCTACAACCTACAACGATGCTAAGTTTTCCCAACCAAAACGACGGGCGCACTTTACCGATGAGTATCTAAGAGATAAGAAATAGAAGAAGTTTCCTTCATTTATAGCCCCTCTGTGCCCTGATAAATCTCCGCCAAAGGAATAGTAACATTCATGGAATGTAACATTACTGCTGCCTCTTTCCCTTCAAACCAGTTCATTTTCCACTCATCATCAGCAGCATTCCGGTACCGGGTTTCTACTTTCCATATATCCTGTTCTATTAGTATATACTCGCGTAGGGAAGGCAATTCGCTGTAATAATGAAACTTCGAACCTCGATCATAGTTTGCGGTACTTTCAGAAAGAACTTCTACCAGTAATACCGGATTAGTCAATGCATTACGGTCACGCTCGGATACTTGGTAAGGTTGGCAGATCACCGAAATATATGGGTAAAGCGATTTATTGATAGATTCAATATGAAACTTTAGATCGCTACTGCCCACCTGACAGCCTTCTCGTAAAGAGTTACCAAGTAATCTAATAGTATTGCCCGCGATAATACTATGTTTAGGAGATCCACCAGCCATAGCGAATACTTCACCTTCGTGGTATTCGTACCGACTGTTGGTCTGTTCTTCCAGTTGGTTATATTCTTCTAATGAAAGTAGTTTGGTAGCTGCTCGTTCCATTCGCTGCGGTTTGTTATTTCTTCAAGGTAAAAAATGTACGCAATGGATACAAGCACTAAAATCAAGTAGCATGAAAAGAGACTTACCGTTTTCAGCTACAGGAAGTCAGAAAGAATATTATTCTAATATAGATACGAACTGCCGAACATCGTTTTATTAAATAAGGTAATAACCATTACAGATAAAAACGCTTTATTGTTAGTCTTCCGTATTTAGCATTAGCATTTCCCTTTGGTATTTTGCATTTTTACCATTCCCTTTTCGGGGCTAATTCACTGAACTACACTGCATGAGAAGATTACCGCTACACACGCAAATTATCATTGGTCTGGTACTAGGACTACTCTTCGGCCTGGCCAGCATTCAATTTGGCTGGGACCCTACGCTCACTGCCAAGTACATCAAACCCTTCGGAACCATCTTCGTCAATTCATTGAAGATGATTGCCGTGCCGCTGGTGCTGGCATCGCTGATCGTAGGCGTAGCCAACCTGGGCGATGTTTCCAAACTATCCCGCATGGGCGGCAAAACTATCATCACATACCTGGCTACTACTACTATTGCCATCACCATCGGGCTGATTCTGGTGAACATTGTGCAACCGGGCAAAAAGCTACCCGAGTCTACTCGGGAGAACCTAATGGCTCTGTACAGTGGCGATGTGGAAACCCGGCAGGGAGTAGCCGAGGATGTACGCGATGCGGGTCCGCTACAACCGCTGGTAGATATCGTGCCCCAAAACGTGTTTGAGGCCTTCGCCAACAACGGAGCCATGCTGCAGGTGGTATTTGTGGCGCTAATTGTCGGTATTGCCCTACTGCAAGTGCCCCGCGACAAAGGTCAGCCAGTGATTGCCTTTTTCGACGGGCTGAATGATGTGATTATCAAGATTGTAGAATTCATCATGCTGCTGGCACCCTACGGGGTATTTGCGCTGATTGCCGCCTTAATTGTAGAAATTGGCGGTGAGAATCCGGACGAGGCCTTTACGCTACTGTACGCCCTGCTATGGTATTCGCTCACAGTAATTGCCGGTCTGCTGATTATGATAGCCGTGGTCTATCCGGCAATCTTCAAGATTTTTGTGAAAGTAAAGTACAAAAAGTTTTTCCGGGCTATGCGTCCGGCCCAGCTACTGGCCTTTAGTACCAGCTCCAGCGCGGCCACTTTGCCGGTAACCATGGAAGTAGTGCAAAACGACCTAAAGGTATCGGAAGAAGTAGCCAGCTTTGTACTGCCACTGGGAGCCACCATCAATATGGATGGTACCAGTCTGTATCAGGGCGTAGCGGCGGTATTCATTGCCCAGGCGTTAGGATTAGGTTTATCGCTCACGAGCCAACTGATGATTGTGCTTACCGCTACACTGGCTTCCATCGGAACAGCTGCCGTACCCGGGGCCGGAGTGGTGATGCTGGTAATTGTGCTGGAAGCCATTGGCGTACCCGCGGCCGGATTAGCCCTGATTCTCGCCCCCGACCGAATTATTGATATGTGTCGTACGGTGGTAAACGTTACCGGTGATGCTTCCGTATCGATGGTGGTAGCTGGAACGGAGGGAGGGCTACCCGATGAACAGATTCGGGAAACAGTACTCAATACGTCTAATTAGACTTTTCAGTGTATGCGAAACTGCCTATTTGCCGTAGTTACAATTTCTCTGATAACCGGGCTGGGTTACTCCTGTACCTCTCCCGCCGATACTTCGCCCGAAGCGGCAAGTGACGACAGCGTTAGCGGATTTGCTTCCTTTACCGAGGATGGTGCCTGGTGCTGGTTTTCTGATCCCCGAGCGGTATTCTACCAAGGCGAGCACGCCCGAACCTACGCCGGTTGGATTGATCAGTTTGGTAATGTGACGGTGGGCTACTACGACCACGATACTCAGGAAATACAGCAGCACGTACTGCACGAAGAGTTAGAAGTAGATGACCATGACAATCCCAGCTTACTGATCGATGATGACGGCAAGCTGATGGTCTTTTATTCCAAGCACGCCCGCCACGAACCTATCTATCTGATGCGAGCTCAGCAGGCCGAAAGCATTAGCGAGTGGGAGCCCCGACAGGAACTAGTGCTGAACGATACGGTAGCCTATGCCGAATTCTCCAATACCTACACCTACGTAAACATCTTTCAGCTTAGCGAGGAAGAGAACCGCCTGTACCTGTTCTGGCGCGGAGCTGATTTTAAGCCCAACGTAGCCACTTCCGACGACGGAGGCAACACCTGGAGCAAGGGCAAAATTCTGATATTGCCGGAGCGGGTTTACCGCAACCGTAGACCCTACCTGAAGGCATCTTCCAACGATCAGGATCAAATTCATTTTGCCTTTACCGATGGTCATCCGAACAAAGAACCTACCAATAGTATTTATTATCTCCGATACCACAATGGTGCTTTCTTCAAAGCTAATGGTGAGAAAGTAGCTGACTTCAGCGATATTCCAGTGACACCTACGGCATCAGACATGGTATACGACGCTACCGAAACTCAGGAGAAAGCCTGGGTATGGGATGTAGCCGAAGACGAAGGAGGTCATCCGATTATTTCCTACGTCCGCTTCCCCGATGATAGCACCCACGTGTACTACTACGCTGCCTGGGATGGTGAAACGTGGCAGAATCATAAAATTACCGAAGGCGGCGGCTGGTTTCCCCAGACTCTCGAAGGAGCCGAAGAGCGGGAGCCCAACTACTCAGGCGGAGTGGTTTTAGATCATCAGGCCCCTTCTACGGTGTATCTCTCGCGAGAAAAGAACGGCGTGTTTGAAATAGAACGATGGACGACCCCCGACCGTGGACAAAGCTGGACTAGCGAAGCTATCACTCAAGACTCGGAATTGGATAACGTTCGACCGTTCGTAGTCCGAAACTATAAACCCGAGCACAATTTGCGCGTTCTGTGGATGAACGTGAAACACTACCAGCACTATACCGACTACGAAGCATCCATCATGGCCGATTTGAAAAAGTAGTTTGCAGCAATATGGCCCAATTATCTGCCTACGACTTCCTTGGTCAAGCGGCACATCTACCCGTGCTGGATGTTCGCTCCCCGGCGGAATATCAGGTAGGCCATATTCCACACGCCTTTAATCTACCATTATTTTCCAATGAGGAACGTGCCCAGGTAGGTACGCTATACAAACAGGCCAGCCGCTACGAAGCACTTCTCAGGGGCTTAGATTTGGTAGGGCCTAAAATGCGCCATCTGGTAGAAACCGCCTACGAGTTAGCAGTGGATAGCAAGGTGCTGGTGCACTGCTGGCAGGGTGGTATGCGCAGCGAAAGCGTAGCCTGGTTACTGAAGACAGCGGGCCTGAAAGTGCATACATTAGCGGGCGGGTACAAAGCCTATCGACAGACCGCAAGAGAAATATACCAAAAACCCCTACCCCTACTGATTTTAGGCGGAGCTACCGGAAGCGGGAAAACCGAGATTTTGCGGGAGCTGAAACGACAGGGTGAGCAGGTAATTGATTTGGAACGACTAGCCAACCACCGAGGCTCAGCCTTTGGCGGAATTGGACAGGAAGCACAACCGACTACCGAGCAATTCCATAATAATTTATACGAAGTCTGGTGGTCGCTGGATCTATCGCAGCGCATCTGGCTGGAGGATGAATCTTTTAGTATCGGCAGTGTACAGCTCTCGCACGAATTCTGGGAACATATGAAGCAAGCTCCAGTCATTGTGATTGACATGCCTCGCCCTCTGCGGGTAAAAAGGCTGGTGCGCGAGTATGGCCACCTCAATCCAGTAAGACTCACACGGGCCATTCAAACGATAGAAAAAAGACTGGGAGGGCTACGCACTCAACAGGCTTTGAAAGCACTAGAAGAAAAAAGGCTGGCCGAGGTAGCCGACCTGCTTTTAGCGTATTATGACCGTAGCTACCAGCGAAACCTGGAGCGTAAGTCCGGCGATCTTCGCTTTACGTTAGCTTGCCCTACTGATGATCCGGCTACTAATGCTCAGCGAGCACGGCAGTTTGCCGCCGATCTAAACCTTCAACCTGACCTAACCTCTACGTAACTATGGAAAAAAATACTCCTATCCGACTTACCCAGTACAGCCACGGGGCCGGCTGTGGCTGTAAAATTTCTCCCAAAATTCTGGAAAGCATTCTGGCTTCCGATAACGGAGGATTTACCGACCCCAACCTGATTGTCGGTAACTCTACGAAAGATGATGCTGCGGTATATGATGTGGGAAACGGCCAGGCAATTATCAGCACCACCGACTTTTTCATGCCTATTGTAGATGATCCCTTTGATTTCGGGCAGATTGCTTCGGTGAATGCTATTAGCGACGTTTACGCTATGGGAGGTAAGCCTACGATGGCCATTGCTATTCTGGGCTGGCCGGTAGATAAAATTCCGGTAGAGGCTGCCCAGCAGGTAATGGCCGGAGCGAGGAATGCCTGCCGACGGGCGAATATTCCTTTAGCGGGCGGGCACAGCATAGACGCTCCCGAACCTATTTTCGGGTTAGCCGTGACCGGGCAAATTCTGATAGAACATCTGAAACGAAACGATCTGGCAACTCCGGGCTGCAAGCTCTTTTTAACCAAACCTCTGGGGGTGGGAATCCTGACTACCGCCCAGAAAAAGGGAATAGTGAAGGAGGAGGACTTTCAACTGGCATTGGAGAGTATGCTGAAGTTGAACAACGCGGGTTGGCAGTTTGGTCGCCTTTCCTACGTGAAGGCCATGACCGACGTAACCGGATTCGGGTTACTAGGCCACTTGGGAGAGATGTGTGAAGCCAATCAGGTAAGTGCTATTATCAATACTGATCGGGTGCCCCGCTTCGATGTAGTTGATGATTATATTGCTCAGGGTAGCATTCCGGGAGGTACCCATCGCAACTGGGACAGTTACGGCGACAAGGTAAGTTCGGTCACCGACGAGCAAAAAGCATTGCTCTGCGATCCGCAAACCAGTGGCGGTCTACTGTTGGCGGTAGATAAGGAGTACGAAGCCAGCTTCCTTCAGTACGCCCAATCTATTGGGTTATCTTTAGAAGCCTTCGGTGAAACCACCGAGCTGAAAGATAAGCTGATTCAGGTTAACTAATTATTAGTTTATCGGTTATCAATATGTATAACCTAAAACTTTTTAGCTATGAATATATTACGCTTTTGCGGTTATCTAGGACTTATCATCTTACTAAACTCCTGCGATGGTTCGAGTAATCAGCAAGTTAATACTGAAGCAGTACATGAGGAAATGGCTCAACGGGAGCCAAAACGGGTGATGCCCGAAGAGATTGTAGAAGGTGCGTACCTTAAAGGCGAACCTTTAGCGCAAAAAATGTTTGCCGTACTAGTGGAACAATACCGGGAAGAAGGATCTGACACGGACTTTGTTACGTATCTACAAAACCAGTCGGTGCATACTTTTTCAGAAGATGCAGTAGTTCACTGGGTTCCAGTATCCACCCTTATGGATAATATGCGAGAAAAGGAGCGGCAGATTATGAAAGCTTACCGCTACAGTCAACAGCATCGCGAAGAACTGATTGGCAATGTGCAGCGAATCGGGGAAGATACGCTACTGTATACGCATCCGGTTACGCTAAATGACTCACTGCAAAACATGCTTTCCGTTTCCGGTGACACTACCGAAACCTTCTTAGGTATGTGGAGTATCTATATCCCTGAGAAAGCAATTGTCCAGGATATGTGATACGCGATGATATTTTTATTCCGTAGCGAATATCTGGCTTTTATCCTTAAAGGCTTTAAACTCCAGTGCGTTGCCGCTAGGGTCTAGAAAAAACATCGTAGCCTGCTCACCGGCCTGGCCTTTAAAGCGAACGTGGGGTTCAATAATAAAATCAATGTTTGCTTCTTTTAACCGGTCGGCCAGATTTTCCCAGGTTTCCATATCCAGTATTGCCCCAAAGTGGCGCACCGGCACCTGATCGCCATCAACCTCATTGGTCTGGGCTGCTTTTACTTCTTCTGGTTTCAGGTGGGCTGAAATTTGATGCCCATAAAAGTTAAAGTCGATCCAACGCTCGGAGGTACGCCCTACCGAGCAACCCAGCAAATCTTCGTAAAACTTACGGGTATCAATTAAACTGGAAACCGGAAAAGCTAAGTGGAAAGGATTGTTCATAGTTATCTGAGTGTTAGGGTGTTTTTGTGTTAGGGTGTTAAAGTACTCAAGTTACATTAACATCGCGCGGCGTGGCGGGGCCACCCTGGCCGACCAGGCGACCGCAATAATACCTAAACACTTTAACACATATTATTTAACTGATTCATATACTTCATCCAATGCTTCGCGGTGCGCCTGGGAAACTCGTTCGGTCATCACCGGAAAGGCAGTGCCGTCGTCCTTCCACAAAGTGCGCTTCATGCGGCCTTCGGGAAACCAGCGATCGTTGCCGTGGGTACCGATAAACTGGCACTTAAAAACCCCGACGATATACGGTTGCTGCAAAGCGTCTTTCACCCACCGGGCAACATCTTCAGCCGCTTCGGCTTCAGCCTTGATCGTGCCTCGGTCATTAGTGTAGGTTTCGTCCAGACTAAAGGGCGTAGCCCAATCAACGATAATCATAGGTTTTTGAACGATGGCAAAAGTGCTATCGTAACCTTCCGACTGGAAGACCTGCCACTCAGGCGGCCGTTGCGGGCTCAGAATCAAAGCTTGGGTACAGAATACATCTACGTGCTTCGCCAGTGATTGTAACACCGGCTCGGGTACCATCCGTAGCACGTAGCGTTCGCCTAAAAACAGATGATTGGGAGCTCCTTCCCGGGTTATTTCTCTTAGTAATTTATACAGCGCTTCCGCAATTTCACCCATGAAAGCGTCATCATCTTGTTGTACGGCAGGTTGCTCGGTATCCAACTCCCACTCGGTGGTTTCTAGCAGTTCATCGAAAGAAGTTAGCGACGTGCCGTAACTATCATTCAATTCTTCAATAGTGTTGTAGCGATCCATCAGGAATTTTTGGTAACGCTGCTTGCCGGGAGCGGAAGCGGGCAAGGATCGATAAAAATCAACCCGACGGGCGTTCCAAACGGGGAGGTCTACATAGGCTATACCCAGCGCCATAGAATCGGAAGCATAACTACGGCAGGCCGGAATGAGGTGTTCGCGAAAGGCAGTTTGCACCGAATCATCAAAAATATCAAACTCAAATTTGCTACCGGGATAATTAAGATGAGCGATGTAGGGCAGCTTTTGCTGCAGGTAGGGGTTCAACGGAGCGTAAGCCTCCCCGGCATTTAACCCTGATTGTTGGTAAGCCTGATACATGGCCGCTTCGGCCTGCTGACGGTCATCTCCTACCCGCTCGTATAAGCCCGCCGACTGCTCCCGCTCGTTGAGGTAGCGGCCGGTATGGTTGGCTCCCAACGCAATATAACCGTGACCTTCAGGAGTAATAAACATCCAACGGTCATCTACTTTCTCTACCCGAAACCAGCCCGTGGCCTCCCGTTGAATTCCGGTATAACCACCGAAACTATCGTACTGAGGATCGGAAGAACAGGCGGCCAGGATACACCCGCCAATCAGCCCCAGAAGATTACTACGACCGTTGCTTATTATTCCTGACCAGAAGTTAATTCGGTATTTCATAAGCATTATCACCAGACCAGCTAATATAGCAGCATTGCGCCCTGATGTCAAACCATTATCAGACTAGTAAGTTAGATGAATGCCATGAAAAAACTGCTTATTATTTTTTCGATTGGGATGGTAGCTTGCAACCCCGATAAAGAGCGAAAGGTAAACGATACTGAAGCCAAATTCACTACCTCCGATGCTTCGGAGCTGTTCTTTAAAAATGTGCGGCAGGGCTACTACGATAAGGAAACAATGGACGCGGCCAAACTGGATATCTATCGGATTAGTGAGCGTAATCAGGCTGAAGACCAACCGGTACTTAATCTGGCTATTGTCATTAACTGGCGCTACGATGAAGCCTACGTGCTCACCGAGCCGAACACCTATCTTCAGCAGCAGGATACCCTGAAAATTTACTGGCAGGATACGGTGCAACAACAGCAAGGCGTTCATAAGTACCTACCAGGCAATAAAGACAAGCACTATCAGTTTGCCAGCAAAGTATACAATAGCCTACAAGACAAGCAGCGACTGTACGTGATGAGCCCCGAAGGAGAAAAGATACCGATACTAGCTCAACGAAAGGAACGGGAAGCCTTCCGCAAAACCATGATGGATTACTACCGATTGGTGGATTTATATTGAAAGGGTTTTAGAGCACTAACGTAACTTTAAACACATAGATATACTGATACCGGAATACCCTAGCACTAAAACACTCTAATACCATTTAAATTAGTTTTTCCCAACTATATTGGCAGAAATGTAGTTTATCGAAGTACGCTTATTTCGCTTATGTTGTTTTACCGGGAATATCGTTTAGACGAAAAGAAAGACTGGGTAGTTTTCGTACACGGTGCTGGGGGTAGTTCGTCTATCTGGTACAAACAGATTAAAGCGTTTAAACAACAATTTAATGTATTGTTAGTAGACCTGCGAGGGCACGGCCGCTCCAAGGATTTACTGAAAGAGTACGTAGAGAATAAATACTCCTTTCACGATGTGAGCCGGGATATACTGGAGGTAGTGGAGCACCTAAAAATAAAGCAGGCTCATTTTGTGGGCGTATCCTTGGGTTCTATTATCATCCGCACCATCGGGGAGTTGGCTCCCCAGCGGTTACGATCCATAGTGCTCTGCGGAGCGATTACCCGGCTTAATATTCGTTCCCGTTTTTTAGTGTTTATGGGCCACGCCCTGAAGCGGTTTGTGCCCTATATGTGGCTGTACCGGCTGTTTGCCTGGATCATTATGCCCAGCAAACGCGACCGGGTTTCGCGTAACCTGTTTATCCGGGAAGCCAAACGACTGTACAAGAAAGAGTTTTTGCGCTGGTATAAGCTTACCTACGAGGTAAATCCGCTGCTGAAATACTTCAAAGAAAAAGATATTAATGTGCCTACCCTCTACGTGATGGGTGAGCACGATTATATGTTTCTTCCGCCCGTAAAGCGAATCGTGCAACTTCATAAACAGGCGATACTGCGGGTTATTGAGAATAGTGGGCACGTAGTGAACGTAGAGCATCCGGAAATTTTCAATCGCGAAGCCCTGCAATTTATTAACCAACACGCTTTAGCTTCCAATGCACAATAATCGACCAACCACTCAAAATATTAGACGTACTATCTATCTACTGGTAGACATTTGGTAGGAAACTGCGTTAGATTGATATATCCGATCAAAATAGCAACAGCCCGATTACGAACTTCGTTGGAACATACTACATACACTTGTTTTTTTAATTCATGAATAAAACGGTCAGGAGAATCCTCACGGGGGTTATTATTCTAGTGATTTTGTTTTTAGTCGCTTTACCAAAGTTAGATTTATTTACCGAGCAAGACGAACCGGATGCCACGGCCGTTGGGCCAACCGTTAGTCGAGCTATTCCGGTTAATGCAGTGGTTGTAGAGCCGCAACGACTCAGTAATAAGCTTCAGGTAACCGGTGCTATCTTAGCCAACGAGTCTCTAGAGATCCGCAGTGAGATTTCCGGTAAAGTCACTGGCATCTATTTTCAGGAAGGACAAGAGATGAAGCGTGGTGCTCTGCTAGTTACTATTAATGACGAAGAGTTGCGAGCCCAGCTTGAAAAGCTGAAGTTTACCCGCAAGTTGCGGGAAGATATGGAGTATCGCCAGCGTTTACTATTAGAAAAGGAGGCCATTAGCCAGGAGGAATACGATCAGGCTCTTACCGAACTGAACACTTCCACCGCAGATATTAAGGTACTGGAAGCCCAGATTGCCAAGTCTCAAATTCGAGCCCCCTTTGATGGAGTCATAGGCTTACGCTACGTTAGTGAAGGAAGTTATATCTCACCCCAGACAGTGATCGCTACTTTCTCTAATGTAGATCCCGCCAAAGTAGAATTTTCTATTCCCGGCCGGTACAGTAACGATGTAAAGATTGGGGACGTTATTGAGTTCCGTACCGAAGCCTCCAATGATATTTTCGAGGGAAAGATCTACGCCATTGATCCTATGATCGACCCGAACACCCGCACGCTTAGAATGCGGGCCGTCAGTCCGAATCCTAACCGACAATTACTTCCCGGCCAATTCACCAATATTAATTTGATATTAAACCGGGAAGATGATGCGCTACTCGTCCCCACCGAAGCGGTGATTCCTGAGTTGGATGGCCACAAAGTATTTATAGCCCGGCAGGGTAAAGTAGAAGAACGCAAAGTACAGGTAGGCATTCGCACCAACAAAGATGTAGAGATTCAGCAGGGACTTAGTCAAAAAGATACGGTGGTTACTTCTGGCATCTTGCAAATCAAATCGGGTAGTCAAGTAGATGTAACACTACCTGAATAAATCCTGTCGATTCAACAATTCCGGTTCGTTCGGACTCTTTTATCTAGGTAACCACGAACTATATACCTAATAATATATTAAAGGAACATGGCCAGCTTATCATCCCTCAGCGTTCAGCGTCCGGTCTTAGCCATCGTGATGTCGATTCTTATTGTCGTGTTTGGTGTTATCGGATTTTCTTTTCTGGGCGTACGTGAATATCCCAGCGTTGACCCGCCGGTTATTTCGGTTTCTACCGAATATCCTGGTGCCAATGCCGACATCATAGAATCGCAAATTACCGAGCCGTTGGAGGAAGCGATCAATGCGGTAGCCGGGATTAAGTCCCTAACTTCGGTCAGCCGCGATGGGCGCAGCACCATTACCGCTGAATTTGATTTGGACATAAACTTAGAGACCGCGGCTAACGATGTGCGAGATAAAGTATCAGGAGCCGTAGACAATCTGCCGCAGGATGCCGATCCACCTTCGGTTCAGAAAGCCGATGCTGACCGTAGTCCGATTGTCGGAATTACGGTCTCTAGCGACCAACGTCCGTTATTAGAAGTATCTAATATTGCCCTGACCACCTTTAAAGAGCGATTACAGACAATTCCTGATGTGAGTGAAGTGACGATTTGGGGCGAAAAAATGTACTCGATGCGGCTATGGATGGACGCTGAGAAACTTGCCGCTTATTCTATCACCCCTCTCGAGGTACAAAATGCTATCCGGGAAGAAAACGTCGAACTTCCTTCTGGCCGAGTAGAAGGGCTTAATACTGAACTTACCGTCCGGACGATGGGCCGACTTACCACCCCGGAGGATTTTAACAACCTGGTCATCAAGCGTTCCGGGAATGATGTGGTGAGGTTTAGCGACATTGGTACTGCCCAGTTAGGAGCCGCTAACGAACGTACTGTTCTAAAACGCGATGGTATTCCGATGGTAGGATTGGTGGTTCGTCCTCAGCCCGGCGCTAACTATATTGATATTGCCGATAACTTTTACGAACGGCTGGAATTCATTAAGAAAGACTTACCCGAAGATATTGTTATTGGGGAGTTTTTTGACGACAGCGAATACATTCGAAAATCTATCAAAGAGGTTCGCGACACGATCATTCTGGCGTTTGCCCTAGTTGCCACTATTATCTTCTTATTCCTCCGCGACTGGCGTACTACGCTTATTCCGGTCATCACCATTCCAATTTCGCTGATTGGCACCTTCTTTTTGATGTATATTCTAGGATTCTCCATCAATGTATTAACCCTGCTGGGCATTGTACTGGCCATTGGTTTGGTGGTAGACGACACTATCGTGGTACTGGAGAATATCTACGCTAAAATTGAACGGGGCATCGACCCTGTTAAGGCCAGTTTAACTGGTGCTCAGGAGATTTTCTTTGCTGTCATCTCCACTACGGTTGCCTTGATTGCAGTGTTTCTACCCGTAGTGTTTTTGCAAGGTCTTACCGGTCGACTCTTTCGTGAATTTGGTTTAGTCATTGCTGCCGCCGTCGTTATCTCTTCCTTTGTCGCGCTTTCATTAGCCCCTATGCTCTGTTCTAAGATATTGAAGCGCCGAGAACGACACAACTGGTTGTATCGGAAAACCGAACCGTTTTTCATCTGGCTTAATAAAGGTTACAATCGCTCTTTAGCCGGCTTTATGCAGTATCGGTGGCTAGCTTTTGTAGTAGTAGCTTTTTCGGCGGGAATCATCTGGCTGCTAATGAAAAACGTGCCTTCTGAATTAGCACCACTGGAAGATCGGGGTATGGTTCGGATGAGTATCACCGGCCCGGAAGGAGCCACCTTCGAGTACATGGATGCCTACATGGATAAGTTGCACGCCATGGTAGATGATGAGATGGGCGAAGGGGAAGTACGCTCACTTATTACAATCACCTCACCCGGTTTTGGCTCTACCTCTTCGGTCAATTCCGGATATTTGCGTATGTCGCTGGTTGACCGGGAAAAGCGGGAGCGTAGCCAACAAGAAATCGTTAACGTACTAGCTCCCAAAGCATCTCAATTAACCCAGGCACGAACGAACGTTACTCAGGAGCCAACTATCAACAACCGCCGTCAGGGATTACCCGTGCAGTATGTTATTCAGGCGCCTACTTTGCAGGAGTTAGAAGCAGTATTACCCGAATTCATGGATTTGGCCAACCAAGAGCCCGCTTTCTCATTTGTAGATTTGAATCTTAAATTTAATAAACCCGAGGTAGAGGTAACCATCGATCGGGCCAAAGCAAGAAATTTAGGGGTATCGGTACAGGATATAGCCCAAACGCTACAGCTAGGACTCAGCGGCTCTCGCTTTGATTATTTTATCATGAACGGAAAGCAATATCAGGTAATCGGTCAGGTGAAACGAAGCGATCGGGATGATCCGTTGGATTTGCGCTCACTGTACGTAAAAAACGAGACCGGGCAACTCATTCAGTTAGATAACCTGGTGTTTCTTCAGGAACAAAGCACTCCGCCCCAACTCTTCCGTTTTAATCGCTACAGTTCCGCTACCGTATCGGCAGACCTGGCACCTGGTTATACCATTGACGAGGGAATTGAGGCTATGAACCGCATCTCTAGTCAGGTGTTGGACGAATCTTTTGCTACCGATCTAGACGGGCAATCGGCGGAATTCCGGGAAAGTTCGGGCAGCTTGCTCTTTGCTTTTATGTTTGCCATTCTGCTGATCTACTTAGTGCTTTCTGCCCAGTTTGAAAGCTTTCGCGATCCGGGTACTATTATGTTTACCGTTCCTATGGCGCTAGCCGGGGCTTTGTTGGCTATCTGGTACTTCAATGAGACCCTCAATATCTTTAGCCAGATTGGGATTATCATGCTCATCGGATTAGTAACCAAGAATGGTATCCTGATTGTAGAGTTTGCTAATCAGCGTAAGGCTCAAGGTAAGAGTATTGAGGAGTCAATTATTGAAGCCGCCGAATCTCGCTTCCGTCCAATTCTGATGACTAGTCTATCGACTATACTGGGAATTCTGCCAATCGCTTTAGCCCTGGGGGCTGGCTCAGAAAGTCGGGTTTCTATGGGCATTGCGGTTATTGGTGGCCTCATATTCTCGACTATCCTTACGCTGTACGTAATACCTTCCATATACACCTACATCTCGAGCAGTCGGGAAACACGTATGGCTCGTATGTAAGAGTTTTATTTCTTGATACCTAACTTAATGATATATACCAAGAAGATTGTATTAGGCTGCCTGCTTGCCGGTTTCTTTTCTACTGCGGTTATCGCTCAAGATGATATCTTTACCTTAGAAGAAGCTATTCGGATTGGCTTGGAAAATAACTTCCTAGCGAAGATCGCCCGCAATGACCAGGAAGTAGCCATTAACAACTATACTCGCGGAAATGCCGGCTTCCTTCCTGATTTAGACGTTATTGTTGCCCGTGATTACGATATTCAGGATTCGGAGTTAAATTTTGCCAGCGGCGACGACCAGACCGTAAATGGGGCTCGTTCTAACGCAACTACCGCTTCAGCACTACTTAGCTGGACGATCTTTGATGGAACCCGAATGTTTATTACGTATGATAAGCTTCGGGAAATTCAGGAGGCCTCTGCGCTGGATGCTCAAGTAACGATTGAAAACCTGGTCGCTGATATTGCATCGGCGTACTACACCGTTATTCTGGAAAAAGAATTATTGCGTGTAATTCAAAATACGGTAGAGCTTTCGGACGTGCGGCTCGCTTTGGCAAAAACCCAGTACGAAGTTGGGCGCACTTCTAAGTTGGAGTACCTGGCGGCCCAGGCTGACTATAATGCCGATACCTCCGCTTTGATTCGCCAACGCGAAATCCTGTATAATGCCAAAGTAGATGTCAATACGCTGCTAGCCCGAACACCGGATACCGATTTTAATGTACCCGACCAAATTGATGCGAACTTAGAGCTAAAAATAGACAACCTACGGGAAAAGGCGTTGGCCAGTAATCCACAACTACTTCGCGCCCGGCGCGAGCAAAACGTGGCCTATCTCAGTATGCGGGAACTGCAAGCTGACCGCTGGCCGCGGGTTAATCTAAATGCCGGATATAATTACGCCACCTCCGTAGCCCAAGCCGGATTTGTGCTTGGCCGCCGATCCAACGGCTTTGCCTACGGTATTTCGGCTAGTTGGAATATATTCAACGGGCTCAACAAAACCCGACTTATTCAAAATGCGCAGATAGCCCAGGAAACCCAGGAGTATGCTACGGAAGACTTAAAGGTATCCCTCAACGCCAACCTGGAAAAGACCTATATCAACTACATTAATAGCATTCAGTTGATTGAGTTGGAAACGGAAAGCAGAGAAATAGCTCGAGAACGAGCCGAAATCGCCCTGGAGCGTTATCGCCTAGGCAACTCAAATTCACTGGAGTTGCGGGAGGCTCAACGAATTGCCGTTGCCGCTGCCGGTCGCCTACTGGATGCGGTTTACTCTACCAAAATTGCCGAAATAGAACTCATGCGCTTGAGTGGGCAATTAGCGAGTAGTAACTATTGACCTCTGCTATCCTAGTTCGTAGCTACTTTATCTTCTCCGGTAAATAGTCGTATATTAAGTTATGACCAATATTACGACCGCCGTAGCCCTTAAGAAAGAGCTGGACACACTGCGGCCTATCAGTAAGGCTGACGAGTTGCGGATTATGCAGAAGTTTCGCCTCGACTGGAATTTCCACTCTAATAACCTAGAGGGTAATTCGCTCACTTTCGGAGAAACCAAAGCGTTGATTTTATTTGGCATTACCGCTCAGGGCAAACCACTAAAAGACCATTTGGAAGTTACCGGACACGACGAAGCTATCAAATGGGTGGAGGAAGTACTGAAAGAAGATCGTCCGCTCACCGAGAATTTCATTCGTCAACTTCACGAGCTTATTCTAAAGGAAGATTACCAAACAGATGCTATCACTCCCGACGGCGAACCAACTAAGAAATGGGTACGAGTTGGGAAGTACAAAACCGAACCCAATCACGTAAGGACCGTCACCGGCGAAATATTTTATTTTGCTACTCCTGAAGAAACACCTGCGAAGATGGATGATCTGATGGAATGGTACCGAGAGAACAAAAGCGAAGCAAACCCAATTCTGTTAGCCTCAGAATTTCACTACCAATTTATCCGTATTCATCCATTTGATGATGGAAATGGCCGTACTGCTCGTATTCTGATGAATTTTATTTTAATGCAATTTGGTTACCCGCCGGTAATCATAAAAACCCAGGATAAAACCAACTACATAGCGGCTCTTCGCCAAGCTGATGCCGGAATCCGTGAACCCTTTGTTGAATACATTACCGACAATTTAATCCGCTCACTAGAAATTATGATTAAGGGTGCTAAAGGCGAAGACATTGAAGAACCGGATGGTTTGGATAAAGAGTTAGCCATCTTAGAAAAGCGAATTGAATCGTTTGATAAGAAAATCGAGCTTGACGAGAATACGATAGTGGCTCTGTTCGAGAAATCTGTAGTCCCTTTATTTCGCAAGTTTATAGCTTTCTGTAAAAAGTTTGATAAGTTCTACGAAAAAAGTCGCTTCTCGCTACATATAGATGGTAATGGGAGTAGTGACTTAGGCGAACAGCGTAGCATTAACAGCATACGTAAAAAAATCACGAGGAACACAAGTCGCTTCGCCATGTACTATGAGTACCGTAAAATAGACCGAATCGGACTCGAAGATTTCAAGCACGTTTCTGGGATATCTATTAATAAAAGTGATTCAAATACCTTTTTATTTACTACTAGAACTGGTTCTAAAATAGAAAAAGCTTACGGCGAACAACTTACTGAAGAAGAAATGGATAAATTAATCCGAAGTGAAATAAAAAAGCATAAAGAAGTCATCGAGCAAAAAATAGCCGAATTTCAGCAAGCAAAAGACAAAAAATAAAAGACCTATCCCCGGATGAGGCTCTGCGAATTCCGGGGTCTCCATCCACAGAAACATCACAACCTATGAAAGCCATTCTGATAAAATCCCCCGGTGGGGCCAATCAACTCTACTTAGGCGAATACGAAACCCCGAGGCCAGCTCCCGATGAAGTATTGGTAAAAGTGCAGGCTACCGCGTTGAACCGGGCGGATATTTTACAACGGGAAGGTAAGTACCCTCCGCCCGAAGGTGCTTCACCCATTCTGGGATTAGAGATGAGCGGTGAGGTAGTAAAAGTGGGAGACGAAGTAGAGAAATGGAACGTTGGCGACAAAGTATTCGGATTACTGCCCGGGGGTGGCTACGCCGAGTACACCGTGATTCATCAGGATATGGCAATGGCCGTACCCGAAAATCTGTCGATGGAAGAAGCCGCGGCCATTCCTGAGGTATTTATGACCGCTTTTCAGGCGGTACACTGGCTGGGAAAACTACAGCCCAGCGAGCGAATTCTGATTCACGCCGGGGCTAGCGGGGTAGGTACGGCGGCTATTCAGTTAGCCCGGGAGATGCAGGCCGGAGATATTATTGTTACTGCTTCTCGATCCAAACACGATATCTGTCGGGATTTAGGAGCTCACTACACTATTGACTATAAAAATCAGGACTTTCGGGATGAGATCAAGAAGATTACGGACGGAGAAGGCGTTGATGTGATTATTGATTTTATCGCAGCCCCTTATTTCGAGCGCAACATCTCGGTACTGCGCACCGACGGACGATTAATTATGCTGGCGCTACTAGGCGGAACGCATTTGGAGCAGTTTAATCTGGGCAATCTGCTGCGCAAACGCATTCAAATACTGGCCTCTACCCTACGCTCCCGTAGCCGCGACTACCAAATTCAACTGACCCAAGCCTTTTCCGAATTTGCAATGTCCCGCATTCAGGAAGGACGCTTGCGTCCGGTAATTGACCAGATCCTAGACTGGCAGGAAGTAAAAGCAGCTCACCAGCGGATGGAATCCAACCAAAACACCGGAAAAATTGTCTTAAAAATTAGTGATTCCTAAAATAGAATTCACACCAAGGACGTTACTTTCTACGTTCTACTGTTAGAGGAAAATTACTATGAGATACGATCTGATCATCTGGATACTGGTGATAGGCAGCCTAAATCTAGCCTGCTCATCCATTAAAACTTATACCGAAGCCCCCAACGAGCAATCGGTCAGTCACTTTAAAACGTTTGCGTTTGTCGCGGTAGATGAATCGGAAATGGACCACGGAAGCCGCGTACTATACGAAGAAATCCGCAAGGATATTACCAATCAGTTGCGCGAAAAGGACTACCGCCCGAATACAGAAGATCCCGAGCTTCTAATTATGTTTAATATTCTTACCGACGAACAACGCAAGGAGGTGACCCGATCATCCGATCCCTACGGAGCCTATGGTCGGCGGATGTGGCCATATTATTCGCCTTACGGTCCGGGCTGGTTCCCGCAGGATCAGTATCGCTACAAAGAAGTACAAATAGAGAAAACCGGCACTATGGTCATTGATTTGTACGATAATCAGAAGCGGGAATTAGTATGGAGAGGGATTGGTACTGGTCCGGTTAATGACCCCGAACAGCGGTTTGAAACTTCCTTCAAGATGGTAGACAAAATGTTTAGGGAGTTTCCCGTCAGTGTAGCGGGACCAGTGTCAGCCTCTAACTAACCGCTAGCCCTCTTTTTCCGATTTTTCTTTCTTTTGCTTCTTTTTCTTGGGGCGACTTACGCCAAAAGTCCCCTTACTAATCTTTCCTTTTTTTGTTTTTTTGTCTCCTTTGCCCATAAGCTGAAGTTGATTATTATTGAATTGTGTTAAGAAAATAGTATTTTTTACTCCAAAATAAGAAATTTCTGAGTAAACCAAACTTTTAGAAGTTAGTTTAGCATAGTATACGAACAATTCAAATAGCATATATTATGGCTTCACCTAAACCAGCCCTCATCCAGGCAATTCGAAAAACGGCGAAGAAGTTAGCTGATTCTCCCCAGTATCAGTGGGGGCACATGGGTAGTTGTAACTGTGGTCATCTGGTACAGGAAGTTACCCATTTATCTCGGACCCAGATTCATGAATACGCTATGCGAACCCGAGGAGGCGACTGGAGCGAGCAGGCGATGGATTTTTGCCCAACTAGTGGTTACCTAATGGATCAGGTAATCTCGATTATGCTGGACGCCGGGATGGAGTTAGCTGATTTCAAGCATTTAGAGCGTCTCTCTGATAAAGAAGTGCTGGCCTTACTTCCTGAGGATACCCGCCATCTACGGCACAACCGTCGGGAAGATGTGGTAAAGTATATGAACGCTTGGGCTGATTTACTGGAAGAAAAACTGATTCAGCAGGTTGACCTTCCTTCCTTAGAGTTGACCAATGAAGTTGGGGCAGAGTAGTTTTTTTGGTCATGTTTTTTCGTTCTTATCTAAAATTCTTTTAGGAATTGAGAAGCAGGATATAGACTTACTGAATTTTAACAAGTTTGCTGTTTTTTGTACGAACTAGACGTGTTTTGTCACATCAATCTTACATTTTATTATGATAATGCGATAATCTAATTACCTTAGCGGCCGACCAAACGATAGAAATTTTTAGTTGATACGATGAGATTTTTGTCGGTTTGTAAAAACAACGATCCGCTATTAAACATCCTATTTTTTTATGCCTATACTACTGCTTGAGCATCCAGGCTTGATGCTGTCCATTGCACTATTATTATCCCTACTTATCACTGCTGTTGTTATCCCTGTTGTTGTTCGCGTAGCTCGGGAGAAGCACCTCATGGAGGAACCCAACGGCCGAAGTTCGCACTGGCAGAAAACACCCAGCTTGGGTGGAGTAGCTATTTTTGCCGCGGTAGCTATAGTATTCACCGTAATTGCTCAGTGGGCCTCCCCTACCAATACTGCACTATTTCAGGTGCTACCTTCCATCGTTATCTTATTTTTTATCGGACTGAAGGATGATATCTTAGTTATTGACCCGGTTAAGAAACTAATCGCTCAACTCATAGCTAGCGGTATGTTCATTTTCCTGACTGACATTCGCATTAGCGACTTACACGGAGTACTTGGAATTTTTGAACTACCCTACGGCATTAGCTTTGGTCTTACGTTATTTATCTTCGTGGTAATTACCAATGCTTACAACCTGATTGATGGTATTGATGGCTTGGCGGGATGTCTTGGAATTGTAGCCACTACTATCTATGGTTTCTACTACGCATTAGCCGATGTAGTATGGATGGCAATACTGTGTGCTACACTAGTAGGGGCACTTAGTGGATTTTTATGGTTTAATTTTTCTAGAACCCAAAAAATTTTCATGGGAGATAGTGGTTCGCTGGTAGTAGGATTTATCCTCGCGGTATTATCCATTAAGTTTATCCAATTTAATGAAGGCCATAACGTACTGTACATTCACAATGCTCCTACCATTGCCATCGCAATTTTAGGGATTCCACTATTTGACACTTTGCGTGTCTTTGGCCATCGCTTAGTTAGAGGAATTAGTCCATTCAGTGCTGATCGTAACCATATCCATCATTTATTGGTAGAGCGTGGTCTTAGCCACGGAAAAACTTCACTGTGGCTTTCGGCCATTAGTGTTGTAGCTATTGGTTTGTGCTTCACCTTTGTTCGTCAGTCGTCTATCGCCTACTCACTGATCGGAGTGCTGTTAGCTTTCGTTATTTATGCCCTGATAGTACGCAGACGCTTCTTAGTAGGCAAATCAAAAATGTACGTTCAAAAACGTATTACTCCGGCAAATACTACAACTACGGTAACTACCCAAAAATTTACCCGGCCTCAGTCAGCCAGTGCCGCCAGCTAGTGCTTAAAGTGCCGCACTCCGGTAGTTACCATCGCCATCCCGTGTTGGTTGCAGAAATCAATAGAATCCTGATCGCGAATTGAGCCCCCGGGCTGAATAACTGCGACAATGCCCGCCTCATTAGCAATCTCTACACAGTCGGGGAAAGGAAAGAAAGCATCGGAGGCCATCACTGCTCCGTTTAAATCAAACCCAAATCGCCCCGCCTTATCAATAGCTTGCTTTAACGCATCCACCCGAGAGGTCTGTCCTACTCCGCTGGCTAATAGCTGTCCGTTATTAGCTAACACAATGGTGTTAGACTTGGTGTGCTTACATACCTTGCTGGCAAACAACAGCGCTGCAACTTCTGCTTCCGAAGGAGCTTTTTTAGTGACCGTGGTAAGATCATCTCGTGTATCGGTTTTACGATCCCGGTCCTGCTCTACTACTCCGTTCAGTAGGGTTTTAAATTGCCGGGGCTGCTCTAACGGCTGCTTTTGCTGTAGCAGTATCCGTTTTTTCTTTTTGGTAAGCACTTCCAGGGCTTCGTCTGAGAAAGAAGGGGCAATGAGTACTTCAAAAAACAAATCGTGCATAGCTTCGGCCGCTGCCTGATCAACCTCAGCATTGGTCACCAGAATTCCGCCAAAGGCCGATACGGTATCCGCCGCGAAAGCTTTTTCGTAAGCCTCCTTCACGGTAGAGCCAGTAGCCACTCCACAAGCGTTGGTATGCTTCAGAATAGCGAAAGCGGTATCGTCTTCAAATTCCTGAATCAGTGCCACGGCGGCGTCAATGTCTACCAGATTATTGTAGGATAGCTCTTTTCCGTGCAACTGCTCCAGAATATCGCTCAGGTTACCGTAAAACTCAGCTGCCTGGTGGGGATTCTCACCGTAGCGCAATGCTTTTCTCGGCACCCCTTCTTTCTTGAATGAAACTTCAGAGCTGCCGGAGAAGTAGTTAGCAATAGCCGAATCGTAGTGGGCAGAAGTCTGGAAAGCCTGAAGGGCAAATTGTTTCCGATCCGCTACATCCGTAGCCCCCTTCTTTTCGGTGAGCAAATCCAGTAGTGGTTGGTACTGACTTCGGGAAGAGATCACCAGTACATCGCGATAGTTTTTAGCTGCGGCCCGAATCAACGAAATACCGCCAATATCAATCTTCTCAATAATATCCGCTTCCGATGCTCCGGAAGCTACTGTATCTTCAAAAGGATATAAATCTACAATAACCAAATCCAGCGCCGGAATTTCATATTCTTGTACCTGGCTTTGGTCGCCGTTATGCTCACGGCGGTACAGAATGCCACCGAACACTTTAGGGTGCAGCGTTTTTACTCTTCCACCCAGAATAGAGGGATAACTCGTCAGATCTTCGACGGCAGTCACCGGTACGCCCTGTTCCTCGATAAACTTTTGCGTACCCCCGGTAGAGTAGATCGTAACCCCCAACTGTTGCAACTGCTTTACAATAGGTGCCAGTTGATCTTTATGATAAACGGAAATAAGTGCGGATTGAATAGTTCGGTTCATAGCTTCATGTAATTGAATGGTTTTTATATTCTAATGGCTCTACGGTTCAAGGGTTCGATTGTTCAATTGTTATTGGTCACTGGCGGCCACCGCGTGGCGGCCACCGCGTAGTCACATTTCTTAATTTCTATCGCGCGGCGTCGGATCCACCGTGGACGCGGAGCCGATGCTGGGCCGCCCCGGCGAACCGTCAATTTCTTGCCCCTCCTACAAGTCGTAATTTCTAACTTACAACCTCCGACTTCCATCTTCTAGCTTCCATCTCCAGTCATCAGTTCTTCAATAATTTGAGGATAGTATTGGTGTTCCAGTTGATGGACTTTCTCCGCCAGCGTCTCAGCCGTATCCTCGGATTGAACCGGGCAACTGGCTTGAAAGATAATGCCCCCCTCGTCGTAGCGCTCGTTCACATAATGAATGGTAATTCCACTGACTTTTTCTTCGGCTTCAATGACGGCGCGGTGTACGTGCATCCCGTACATTCCCTTACCCCCGTAAGCAGGCAGCAAAGCCGGGTGAATATTCACGATCCGGTTTGGAAAGGCATCGATCAGGTTCTGCGGAACCATCAGCATAAAGCCCGCCAGGGCAATCCAGTCTACCTGACGGGACTGCAAAGTCTTTACAACATCATCCGTTTTGACGAGGATAGATTTATCAAAAACCTCTACCGGAACTTTAAACCGGGCCGCCCGGGCGATCACTCCTGCCGAGGGATTGTTAGTTAATAGCAATGCCACTTGAACCAAGGGATGCTCGTGAAATCGCTCAAAGATTTTTTCCGCATTAGTACCGTTGCCCGAGGCAAATACCGCCAGGTTTTTCATGCGGGCAAATATACAAAATTGTAATTACGACGGTGGCCAAGTGTTCAAGTAGTCGTGAAACGATGTTCAAGTGTTCAAAGCTACACGAACACATGGACACATTAAAACATGAACACCCTAATTTAGAAAAACACCATACTCACGATACCGCTTAGCATGAGTAGTTTGCAGAAGTTATTCAGAAGAGCAAAATCCCGACGAGTATCGGCGTACACCAATCGACCAATGAAGAAAGCAATTGGTACTACCAGAATTAAAAAATAGTTAATCAGGGTTTGGTTGCCCAGCTTTCCGGAAAAGAAAAACATCAAAAAGATAAATATGGCTGATAAAATGTAGAGAAAAGTTTTGGTGCGATAAATTCCCCAGACTACAGGCAGCGTACGGCAACCGAAGGTCTGGTCACCGGGTACGTCTTCCATATCCTTAATAATTTCTCGTACTAAGGAGATAGCGAAGGCAAATATGGCGTAGGTAAACACCAAAAACTCGTGTTCGCGGTAGTAAATACCTACAATAGCTACTGATAGTCCTGAGAGAGCAGCAATAACCAGATTTCCTACAAACGGCAGTCTTTTCAGTTGGTTAGAGTATAACCAGAGTAAAAAAACACTTCCGCAATGAATGATACCCACCTTCCACGAAAGCAGAAAGCCCACTAAAATGCCAAATAAAGAGAGTACCACATGCCCGGCCATCACGTAACGCCTTTTCAGGGTAGTACCCACTACCACCCGCCGAGGTTTGTTAATCAGATCAATCTTTACATCGTAATAATCGTTAATCATGTAGCCTGCGGCGGCAATACAAACCGTAGAAAGCACTAGCAGAAACAGGCGAATATCGGTTAGGTAGGCTCGCTGTCCGTGGTGCACGTCTACCAAAAAGTAGGCGGTAAAATACTGCGTAAGGGCCAGGAACAACAGGTTGTGCACCCGGGTGAGCTTGGCAAACCCCTTGGTCCAGTATAACAGCCGAAACGGTACTTGTAATGGCTTGCTTCCCTCCATAGCTATCTTTGAACGTAAAATCGGTCAGTAAAATTTACTTCTTACCGACAAAAAATTATACCTAAGCGAATCAAATCAACCAAGTAGGGGTTGTAACTACCACAACTCCCTAACGTATACCCATTTTTTGATTCTTTAATAAAATTTGATCGTAGATAGGATAGGTTATAAACACCACTGTAATAATTTAGCAAATTTACAGTAACTTGGCAATTTGAATAATAGCAATTTAATATGAACCCGCGGGAAGAACAATTATTAGCATTAGCACAGGAGCGCATTTTGATTCTGGATGGCGCAATGGGAACTATGATCCAGCGGTATGCTTTGGAAGAAGCAGACTTCCGCAATGAATCATTGAAGAACCACCCGCACGCTTTAAAGGGGAATAATGATCTGCTATCGGTTACTCGTCCCGATGTAATCCGCGCCATTCATGAGGCCTACTTTAAAGCCGGAGCTGATATTGCCGAAACCAATACGTTCAGTGGTACGTCTATCGCTCAGGCTGACTACGGACTGGAAAGTCTGGTATACGACATTAACTATCAATCAGCCCGCATTGCCCGTGAGGTGGCCGATGAGTTTACGGCTATTGAGCCGCATAAACCTCGTTTTGTGGCTGGCTCCCTGGGGCCTACTAATAAAACCGCTTCATTATCTCCTGACGTAAACGACCCAGGGTATCGAGCTGTCACTTTCGACGAACTGGTAGAAGCGTATACTGAGCAAATTACCGGACTAATTGAAGGTGGGGTAGATATGTTGCTGGTAGAAACGGTGTTTGATACGCTCAATGCCAAAGCCGCCTTGTTTGCCATCAATACCTACTTTGAAGAACATCAGCTCTTACTGCCTATTATGGTATCGGGTACCATCACCGATGCCAGCGGTCGTACCCTATCGGGGCAAACTACCGAGGCGTTCTGGAACTCTATTATGCACGGGAACCTGCTAAGTGTTGGTTTGAATTGTGCTTTGGGAGCTAAAGACCTTCAACCCTACCTGCGAGAATTATCCCGTCACGCCCATTGCCTGGTAACCGCTCACCCCAACGCTGGTTTACCTAACGAATTTGGTGAGTACGATCAAACGCCCCAGGAAATGGCAGCCGAACTGGAAGAATTTGCTAAGAAAGGATATTTGAATGTAGTGGGTGGTTGCTGCGGCACTACTCCCGAACATATTCAGGCGATCACTCAAATGGCGGCACGCTACACTCCCCGACCAGTAGCTAATCAAAAAGCTTTAGCTGTCGGATAAATCAATTTAATCCACTATGTCGATTACTTCGCCAGAAGACACCTTGGTAGCCCAAGTGCTTACCAATGATACCATACCTCCTATGCGACTCAGCGGACTTGAACCGCTAGTTGTTAATGAGTACACCGGATTCGTAAATATTGGCGAGCGCACCAACGTAACTGGTTCGCGCAAGTTTGCTCGTTTGATAGCCGAAGAAAAATTCGAGGAAGCCATTGAGGTGGCTCGCGAACAGGTGGAAAACGGCGCCCAGATTATCGATATCAACATGGATGATGGAATGCTGGACGGTGAAGCCTGCATGGTGAAGTTCGTTAACCTGATATCCTCCGAGCCCGACATCGCCCGCGTGCCCTTTATGATCGACTCTTCTAAGTGGCCTATTATTGAAGCCGGGCTGAAGGTAGTACAGGGAAAATCGGTGGTAAACTCTATTAGCCTGAAGGAAGGAGAAGAAGAATTTATCCGCCAGGCTAAACTTATTCGAAGATACGGGGCGGCGGTAATTGTTATGGCCTTTGACGAAAATGGCCAGGCTGACAACTACGATCGCCGAATTGAAATTGCCCAACGTTCTTACGATGTTTTGGTCAATAAGGTCAATTTTCCGCCGCAGGACATCATCCTCGATCTGAATATCTTTCCGGTAGCCACTGGTATGGAGGAGCACCGCCGCAATGCGCTGGACTTCTTTATGGCGACCAAGTGGGTGCGGGAGAACCTTCCCGGAGTTCACGTAAGCGGGGGAGTGAGTAATGTTTCGTTTTCTTTCCGGGGCAACAATACCGTTCGCGAAGCTATGCATTCGGCATTTTTGTACCACGCCAAGCGGGCGGGTATGGATATGGGTATTGTGAACCCTACCATGCTAGAGATATACGACGATATTCCGAAAGATTTGCTAGAACGCATTGAAGACGTATTGCTCGACCGCCGCGACGATGCCACCGAACGTCTCATTGAATTTGCCGAGCAGGTGAAAGGCAACGGAAAAGCGAAGAAGAAAGAAGATGATTCCTGGCGAAAAGAACCCGTAGCGAAACGACTGGAACACGCCCTGGTGAAGGGGATAGCCGAATTTGCAGTGGAAGACGTAGAAGAGGCCCGTCAGCAGTTTGAGCGGCCCATCCAGGTAATCGAAGGCCCGCTCATGGACGGCATGAACGTAGTGGGCGATTTGTTTGGCGAAGGAAAGATGTTTTTGCCCCAGGTAGTAAAAAGTGCCCGGGTGATGAAAAAAGCCGTAGCTTACTTGATCCCCTTTATCGAAGCCGAAAAACAGGCTTCGGGTGATAACGGCGCTCCCAGCAGCAAGGGTAAAATTCTGCTCGCCACGGTCAAGGGCGACGTGCACGATATTGGTAAGAACATCGTGGCTGTGGTTTTAGGCTGCAACAACTACGACGTGATTGACATGGGAGTGATGGTACCCGCTCAAAAGATTCTGGATAAAGCCCGCGAAGAAAACGTAGATATTATTGGCCTTAGTGGCTTAATCACCCCCTCACTAGACGAGATGGTGAACGTAGCCAAGCTGATGGATGAGCAGGGCTTTACCACTCCCCTACTGATTGGCGGAGCAACTACTTCCAAAATTCATACGGCGGTAAAGATTGAACCAAACTACCGGGGCTCAGTAATCCACGTGCTGGACGCTTCCCGTTCGGTGCCCGTTGCCAGTAATTTGCTCAACGAAGAGGCACGTAGCGGTTTCCAGCAGAAAATTCAGGATGAGTATCAGCAGATGCGCGACCGTCACGCTGGGAAGAAGGTCCGTAAATCCTTTACTTCGTTAGCTAAAACCCGGGAAAATAAATTTAAGACCGATTGGTCGGCTCGGGAAGTGGTAAAGCCCCAGTTTCTGGGAACGAAAGTCTTCAAGGAATATCCACTGGAAGAAATTGCCCGCTACATTGATTGGACTCCCTTCTTTATGACCTGGGAGCTGGCCGGAAAATATCCGAAAATTCTGGATGATGAAGTAGTTGGCACGCAGGCAAGATCGTTATTTCAAGATGCCCAGGATATGCTGGAAAAAATTATTCAGGAAAAGTGGATTACCGCTAACGCCGTGATTGGTTTCTTCCCGGCTAACACCGTTCAGGATGATGATATTGAACTATACCGCTTCACCGAAAACGAAGAAGATCGTAATCAGCAGCTAGCTACCCTGCACCACCTGCGCCAGCAAACTAAAAAAGCGGAAGGTAAGGAATACTTTAGCTTAGCCGATTTCGTAGCTCCTAAAGAAACGGAAGTAGCCGACTACGTAGGTGGTTTTGCCGTAACCGCCGGGGTGGGTTCCGAAGAAATTGCTAAGCGGTTTGAAGCCGACCACGACGATTACAACTCCATTATGGTAAAAGCCCTGGCCGACCGCCTGGCTGAAGCCTTGGCCGAACTCATGCACCAGCGTGTCCGCCGTGAGTTCTGGGGTTACGCCCCCGACGAAGACCTGGATAACGAAGCCCTGATCCGCGAGAAATACACCGGTATCCGTCCGGCTCCCGGCTATCCGGCCTGCCCCGACCATACTGAAAAAGAGACACTATTTTCACTGTTAGATGTTACCGAAAATACCGGCATCTACCTCACCGAAAACTTTGCCATGTTTCCAGCGGCCTCGGTGAGCGGGTGGTACTTCTCTCATCCGCAGTCCCGCTACTTCGGCATCTCCCGCATCGACGAAGACCAGTTACAGGACTACGCCCAACGTAAAGGTATGCCGCTAGAGGTTTGCCGAAAGTGGCTTAGTCCTTATTTGGAGGATTAACTTTTCATAAATCGGCATCGTTAATGGAATAAAGTATTATCGAAAAAATGAATACAATAGAACGGATACAGCAGGGAATAGAAAATCTTTCACCCGAAGATTATGCTCAACTAAGAAAATGGTTTGCCGAGCGGGATTGGAGAGAATGGGATGATCAAATAGCATCTGACTCTGAAGCTGGAAAGTTAAACTTTCTTCTAGAGGAAGCAGCGGATGAGAAAAAAGCGAAAAAACTGAGTGAGCTTTAGGATGCACAAAACCACCTCACGCTTTTGGCAGTGCTACAATAATCTTCCGCAGCAAATTCAGGAATTGGCAAGCAAGAATTTTGAGTTACTCAAAGAAAACCCACGTCACCCTTCTCTTCATTTCAAAAAGATTGGTAAGTTTTGGTCCGCCCGAGTAGGACTTTATTACCGTGCATTGGCTATTGAAGACGAAAGCGATTTTATCTGGGTATGGATTGGCTCCCACAGCGAATACGATAGGCTAATAAAGTAAACCCATTCTGATAGTACCACTTTTTGGCATACAACTACTCATACCAATTCCCGCCATCCTCAACCATTTCATCTCGAAGCTGAAGCATCTTTTCTTTCATTTGCGCAACTCGCTCCGGGTGTAGGCTGGCCAAGTCATTTTTCTGCTCTTTGTCGTCGCGTAAATTATAGAGTTCGAAGTGCACCGGCTCCAGGTCTGCCAGATAATCCATATGGTTTTCCTGAAAATGCCAGGGGCGAATATTGGCCAGTTGGCCTTCGTTCAGGCTTTCCGCGTAGGGAATCAAATTTTGGTAACCTAACAAACACCAGTCGCCTTCCCTCAGCATACAGATAGGATCGTGAAAATAGCGGTAGAAGAAAATGGGATCTTCTCTTACCGGATCATCCGAAGTACCTTTAAATACCGGAAGCAGGCTGATTCCGTCAATCGTGCGGTCAGTGGAAAGTGAAGCGCCAACAAGTTCAGCTAAGGAAGGTAGTACGTCCGTGAAGCTTCCCGGAAATGGGCTTACTCGTCCTTCCGGGACAATCCCGGGATATCGGATGACAAACGGAACGCGTATTCCGCCCTCAAAATTAAAGCACTTCTCTCCCCGCAACGGATCATTAGAGTAATCCCACTGCGAACCGTTATCGGAGGTAAAAATAATCAAGGTGTTTTCCGCCAGGTTATTCTCCTCCAGATAAGACAGCAACCTTCCAATAGCCAGGTCCATGTTTTCTATGGCTCCGTAATACTCCTGGTTATAGGTATGCCGCTGAGTTAGCTCTTCGGGCGCCGCCACTTTCATGTGAGGCTCGTTGAACCATACGTTCAGGTAGAATGGTTGATCGCTGCTCTTGCTAAACTTTCCTCTTTCCAGCCACGCCAGGGCTTCATCCATCACTAATTGACAGGCGTAGCCCTCTAGCTTGCCCACTGCTTCCCCGTTTCGGTAATAATTCTCGGGATTATGGTGCGAGGGCTGGGCGTTATTGTAAGCGTAAAAGCTGTAATCAAAGCCCTGATCGTTGGGATGAGGCTGGCCGGTTCCTTGCGAAGTTAAATGCCACTTGCCGAAGTGACCGGCCGCATAGCCTTCATCTTTTAGCATCTCGGCAATCGTTATTTCTTCCGAGCGTAAGTGCATAGGCGATTCTTCCGGTATCCAGTTATAGATGCCTACGCGGCTGGCATTTCGCCCCGTCATCAGGGCGGCTCGCGAGGGAGAGCAAACGGCGGCTCCCGCGTAAAAATCAGTAAACCTCATTCCCTGCTTGGCTAGCTGGTCTATGTTAGGAGTCTGACTGGTAGGAGGTCGTTCACCCTGACCATCGTGGGCATTACGATAAGCAGACACGTCGTTGTAACCCAAATCATCCGCTAGTATCAGGATGATATTGGGAGATTGGCTGGATTGGTTTTGAGCCGTTGCACCCGAGGCGAGGCTGATGAGTATAAGAAAGGCGGTTGTAAGTGATTTCATTGAGTTGTATAGGTTTGATGCAGAATGCGTTTTTTTATTCCTGATATACCACATACATCACCGTTTCACCTACGGCCTCTAGGGTTTCTCGGGCAATAATCTCCATATCGTCGGCGTGAGTGTGATGGTAGTCGGCAAAGTAAAAATCGCTGGTGGGTTCATGCTCAATAATATTCAGCGTTGGTATATTGTCCAGATAACTCCCACATAATCTTACGCAATGCAGTAACTGTCTTAACTGATGCTCAGCAATAGCTAAGAATCGTCAGTTGGCGATAAGGGAAGAGCAAAAGGGTTACCTTTTCCTACTGTCAAAGAGATAGTTACACTATCGGTTTGATAACCCACCTTTTTAGCAATAATAGTGTATATGGCTTCTGGCACTGAGTCAATGACCACCCTACCTTGTCCGTCGGTTAATAGAGCCGAGGTGGGAGGACGGGTGGTAATACTCACATTGGATATTGGTTGGTTGCTTATCGCGTCTACTACCTGCCCTGATAGTTGGCCGAATGTAAGAGGCTCGGGTGCTAAAGTGAAAGTAGCTTGCGATGTTTGGTCAACAGTAATACTTACTTTAAGCGAAGTACGCTGATAATCTGCCTTTTCGGCAAACACTGAGTATTCGCCCGGTACTACTCCTTCAACAACAAAAACTCCTCCACTATCGGTGAGTACGACTGAGGTGGGTGGCACCGTAGTGATTTGCACATTTGCCAGCGGACTAAAATCCTCATTGGTCACCGAACCGTTAATTGTTCCGAAAGTCTGAGGTTCCACTGTATTCTCCTGGCAGGCAAACAGAATCACCATGATCCACCCGTACATCCTCCTTGTTGTCATACCTTTTATACAATTTTACGCTAAATTTTTGAACACCTAAGGCTGTGGTTGCGCCCACCCTTGTTCAATCCGCAGACTCATATTTTCGCCGGTTTGTGTTACTTCATACGCCGGAGCCATCGTGTTATGCTCTATCTGGTGCAGTTTCAGGTTGATACCATCCTGAAGGATTTGGTAATTCATATTGTTGCCTACTAAATTCTGCACAATACTATTGTTCTCCCCGTATTGCTGGATGTCCACTTGGTTAGAGCGACCGTTCACCGTACTCATCAGCGAGTGCCCGGTTCCGTCTTGTATAAGGTTTATATCGTTGTTTTTACCAATTTGCATAATTTCAGCCGAATGGTTATTCCCCTGCTGCAAAATGTAGGCTTCGCTGAAAAGCGTATTAGCAGTATTGCCCTGCTGGATGGTTGCCATATTGCTCATACCAACCTGCTTTATTCCGGCCTCGTTACCCCGAGCTTTTCCGCCCATGGTGCCCTGAGAGATCGTTGAAATGTTCTCATTTCCCTCCTGATAGATAGATAGCAGATTGTCTTTGGCGATACCATCGTTTAACCCCTGGTTTACGGTAAACTGGTTATCCTCTCCTTGCTGAGTGATGTCAACCACATTGTTTATGACTTCGCCCGAAACCGTTAAGTTTAGTCTTCCTTGGTTTCTATTACCAATCTGATTGTAGATATGTTGGTTGTTTCTAAATACTCCACTACGTTGTTGATGTTCAATATAATTATCATCCCCCTCCTGAACCACACTAGTTTGGTTATTCTTATCTATATCGGCTCCACCTCCATCTATATTGATAAAAGCTTCATTTCGATTCCCTAACTGGGCTATATCAGTAGTATTATTAACCGCAAAATCTCCTGAGCGAATGCCTGCTCTATTTCTGTCGCCTTTCTGAACTACATCGGCTGTATTATTCTTTGTGTGTTGAGCAATAGAGGTTTCATTATTATTACCATATATAGTAGCTATGGACTTATTATTCCTACCAATCTGATTAGTTTCTGTTAGATTACTATTGCCTTCTACATAAACTTGAGAAACACTATTGTGTATCGTAAAAGCATCATCGCCTTGGGTAAATGCTTGGTTTATTACACTAAAGTTATCATTACCGTTATATTCCAACGTAGCTTTATTGCTCCTGGCACTAGCCGAACCAAAACCCGTAGTAAACCCTTGATAAATCCAGCCTATGTTACTATTTCCCTCTAGATCAATACTCGCTATATTACTTTTACTGACACCGAACTGACCTTGATGAATTCTCACAAAATTTAAGTCGCCAGTAACATCAATTACTCCCTTATTACCCGTAGAAGTAGCTATATCAACGCCCTGTTGCAAATAACCACTATTAGAATTGCCTATTATCATCATCTCAGCAATATTGTTTCTCGATATAGCTTCTATATTACCTTGGCTAATTTCATGAAAGTTTTCATTGCCGGTTTGTTTTAAGGTAGCAGAATTGTTCTTCGCTATTCCATCGTTAGTGCCTTGTCTCACATTGAATCGATTATCTTTGCCTTGCTGAGTCACTGCAGCCTCATTGCCGCTGGCTTCTCCGCTAAAGCCTTGCAATATTCCTCCCGTGTTTTTGTCACCTTCTTGTACAATAGAGGCAATATTTTTCTTACTATTCCCAAAAGCCCCTTGAGCAATAGCTGCCGAGTTTTGATTACCTACTACGGTAACTAATGCAGTATTTCTTAGAGATCTAACTTCACCACTACCCTGAATGATATCGCCATCATTAAAGTTGCCCTCTATCACTACCTTAGCTATATTTTCCTTGGATATTGCCAATTCTCCCTCTTCTACTAGATTTACTCCTTGAGTGATTTGATAGGTATTATTATTTCCATTTTGAATCAGAACTGCTGTATTTTTTACTGAATTTCCTAGGAAGAATCCCCCTTGTTTGATTTCTCCATTATTAGAATTACCCATTTGAGTTAGACTAGCCGTATTATTCACCCCTATACTATTATTACTACCTTGACGAATATAGCCTATATTATAACTTCCCTCTTGCTTCAATTCACCAAAATTTCTTTTACCGATAGCTGTACCACCAACTCCCTGTAGAACGTATCCTTCGTTTTGCTCTCCTATCTGTTTTAAGACAGCTTGGTTGTTTATAGCTGTTCCATCACTCGTCCCCTGTTTTATAAGAGCACTATTTCCACCTCCCTCCACTTGAACTGTGGCAGTATTGTTTTTGGCGTAGCCATTAATGCCTTGCTCTACTATAATGTCGTTCTCTCCTACCTGATCAATAAAGACTTCATTATTCTTGCTCTGGGTGTGCCCGGCGTGGGTTAAGCATCCTACTGCTAACATTGTGAGAAAAATAAGCTGTTTCATGGGTGTAGTGTTATCAGTGAAAACTAAGTACAGGACAAAAGTAAAACAAGGTGTTTAAAATTAAGATGGTGTAGCAT
>CAZKCO010000031.1:0-85655 GCA_964551335.1 uncultured Roseivirgaceae bacterium | reverse complement strand
ATTATACACAGAAAGCTTGTATTAACCTTAGAATTCACGGTGGCCGGAATTCGCCAGGCGCCGGGCGCAGAGCCTCATCCGGCAGGGCAAAATGCATTTTTGTCGTACACCCTTTACCATCACCTAAAATTCAAATAAATACATGCTATAAATAGCTTGAAAAGACATGCTGATTTTATGTACTTTTACTTCGGCTATTTTTTATTTCCTGGCATGGTAGCGATACATCCTAAGGCACTACTATTTCAGGAATTGAACGTTAATTTTTTACACTAATATGCATCCTCTTAACTTTAGCAAACATGCAACCTACTGATGAGGGCGAATCCAAAAAGTATGAATCTCAACGATCCGATGCTGGCAATACAAATAAGTCTGTCGCCAGGAAAGTTTACGCTCACCAACCGAAAGTAACATGGAACCGGGCATATATTTTTAGAACACTGATAGATGGATCTTTGCTCGTACTTCCTCTGGCAATTATTCTCTTTGCGCTATATTTACTTTTCAGGTTTGTCTTTAACCTGCTGGTACCAATCAGCGCTATTTTATCTTCAGGGAACGCAGAACCGCACTGGTCAGTCAATATTATCTCACTGATCGTACTGCTCATTTTTCTTTTTGGTGTGGGGCTTCTGACCCGCAATCGTTCCGGGAAGTTTTACTATACCTATTTTGAAAGAAATTATCTTAGCCATATTCCCTTATACACTACCGTAAAAGATACCGTACAACAGTTTAGCGGACTCAAAAAAATGCCTTTCAGCCAGGTAGTACTGATAGATCCTTTTAAGACCGGCGTACTGATGACCGGCTTTGTGACGGAAGAAGTTACCGAAGATATATTCACGGTATTTGTGCCTACCGCTCCCAACCCTACCAACGGTAACATCTATCATGTACCTAAGGAATGCATTCGGTTTCTGGATGTTGGTACCGAGAAAGCCATGCGTACGGTGGTGAGTATGGGAACCGGATCAACCTGCCTTTTTCCTCCCGAAGTAAATAAGCTGGCTCAGCTCAAAACTGAAAATCAAACGGATTAAGCTTGGGCAATTAGTCTCTGATAGTAAATAAAGATTATTCTGAAAATTTTCAATAGTATCTGTTTTGCAGTTAGCTAGGTGCAATGAAGAGAAAGTATACGGGTGGCTGGAGGCGGTGGGGCCAACGGCCTCCAGCCACCCGCCTCCAAAGGCAAATGGCTTAATAATAAATCAGAATAACCTTTAATCAACCGGCTTTTTACTTTAGAAACCGGATATTTTACGCTTTAGGAACGATGGTAAAATAAGGGTTAGCTTTTGCCAAACTATTTTATTAGGTAGCTGACGTTCTACGCAACCGCAATATCAACCAAAGCTACGTCTCTGCTACGTTCGCTTTAGGTCGGTAAACCTGACACAGTTTGCCTAGGATTATTCTTCAAAATATACAATTTTCTTGAGACACGCCTTGAGCACAGCTTAAGCACGGGTAGAGCACAGGAATAGCATAGTTAAGAAAAAGGCGATTTCTTGGCTAAGTGCAAAATGAAGGTATTCATGGCTGGCCGTTGAATCCGCTGATGACCAAGCAGTGGTTTTCATCTGAGAACAGTGTAAATTGGCTGAGTTGCTCAATCATGGGTGTACTTTCCCTCCCATTTATCTGCCCGCCGCTTGCTTTACCCATTCGGGAGCGAAGCTAGCGTACTTAATGGTCTTAGCGGCATCAACCTGATCCTTACGGTGGTAGCTGTACACTACGTGTATCTGCCCCGCTTCATCCTGAATCACCGAAGGGTAGTGGCTACTGCTGGCCTGTTCGCCCCGTTCGTCTAGTTCCAGGTGGCGGGTCCACGCCCAGCTTTCGCCTTCATCATCGCTGATGGATACCGCCAGCCGGTGCCGCCCATCTTCGGTATCGTTATACACGATCAGCCATTCGCCCGAGGCCAGCGTCACCATATCAAAGCCCGCCCCAGGGTTAGGCAGAGTGGCATCGCGAGCGATAGTCCAGGTCTTCCCCCGGTCGCTAGACGTAGTTCGCTGCATCCGCTGGGGGGCGGGGCCGTTATCCCGCAGATAGGCCACCAGCGTACCGTCCTGCTTCACCGCAATCGTGGGCTGAATACCAATACCGCCTACTACCGGGTTGCTAAAGTCCCAGTGCTCTCCTCCGTCGTCCGTAATGGCAAATAAAGAAGCTTCCAGCCCATCCGAATAGAGCGGTAAAATAATGCGCTCATTCAGCATGAAGGGTTTGTTTTTGGTTTGCCAGCCGATCCGCCGGGAAATGGGGTAGCCCAGCGTGGTATCGGTGGGAGGATCATCACTGAGTAGCCGTCCACTTCGTAGCATATTTTCCCCGTTGGCCAGACTGTCGACATAACGCCGGAAAGGTGGCCAGAGCTGTTGCTGCTGGGCGGCTTCCTCTTCAGGTAGCTGAGGAAGTAACTCCTGCTGCCAGTAATCTTCGTACGCATCCATTTGCTGCTTTACGCTAGCCACAAAGCTATCCCCCGGCTGTATGCCCCGTTCGGTTTTGTCGCCCGGTTTCACCAACAGGTTAGCCTGCCAATTCCACTTGGGCGGCCCGGGGTTCAGGTAGTCTTCACTCAACCGGTAGGTAGGTAAGGAAGTTTCCCACTGGTTGGCCAGCACCGTGTACCAGACCAGCCACAGCCGCTGCTCATTATCCACAAACAGCACCGGGTTCACATCGGGAAAGCCAGGAGCATCCGCCATCAAAAAGGGCTCCGACCACGCTGATGCACCGGATGGCAGGCGAGCCCCCATAATCCGCACATCATCCGCCCAGCGCTCTCCCGACCCCTGAAACCAGGCGGCCAGCAGATCACCGTTAGTAAGCTTAACTACCGTCGGACTATGCACGTGTTCCGGCTGATAAGGAAAAATAAGCTGCTCCGCCTTCTCAGATGTTGATTGAGCACTAGCGCTTACGTAGCAAAGTAAAAATAGAAAGATGGCAAAGGTTAAAAGCTTCATAGGTCTTGGGGGCTGTTGATTACGTTGAGGTAGCGGGTCATCCAGTAGGGGAGCAGGTATTCGGCGCCGGTGAGTTCGTAGCGGCCACCGTAGCCGCCATCCAGCTGGAAAGGATTAGCATTGTAGCGCATGATCTGCCGTTCAGACGCTGGTATCAGCTCGGCTGTTTCTTGCATTCGAAAATTAGGAGCTAACTGAGTCAAATCCTGTCGGTGGCTGTTTTGGGTATCGTAGCGAACCAGATCCAGGGGAAAGTCCCGTAAGGCCCACACGGTAGCTTCCCCATCGAAGGAGCCCTCAGTGGCGTAGGTGATCAAGTTCCAGACCGGGTTTTTCTCCGGCCGTTCAATCTCCCAGTGGTTCCGGATGGCTTGTTCGTACTTCTGCCGTAATTCGTCATTAAAGGCGTGGCGATGGATGACCCAGTAGGTCAGAAAAGCCATCTCGTCATCGGAATGGTTCCAGCCTCCGCTGCCCATATCGTGCCCCTCGTGCACGTAGCCCGGAGTGGGGGCAATCGTATTCATATCAATCAGTAAATTTTCCAGGTAACCATGCTCATCCATCATCCGGTAGGCCTCGGTTTTGAACCGCTCTTTGCCGGTGAGGTCGTACGCCAACTGTAGTCCGGCAATCAGCGTGAGGCTGCCCAGCCGCCTATCGCGAATGGTGGGCGGATACCAGTTGATATACTCCGGATTCCAGCGGCCCCAAGTGGTGGGCTGGCCGTCAATATCTACGAAGTAGTAGTCGTTATCAATGATGTGGCTGACGATAGCATCAATAAAATCGGTTACCCGTTGTTTTTCTTCGGCGTTTTCGGCCAGGAATTCGTTCATAAGTGAAGCTACGTAGATGTAGGCCACAAACTCATCGCTGCTGGTATGGCCTTTCCACTCCCAGGCCGGATCGGGAGAATCACGCCAGCGGTCAGGATTGGCAACTTTATAACCCTTACGCTCAAAAGTTCGGGAAGGGAACCCGTCTAGCTGATTGACCGAAAGCAGCCGTTCGTAGGCTTCAAAAGCTTCCCAGGCATTGCGCTTGGCTTTGGCCTCCTGGGTAACTGCATAGCGGTAGGCCTGACTACCCAGGTAGAAAGCCGACCAGAGGCCATCGTTGTCGGTATCGATCATTTCCGCTGTGGTAATATCACCGGGTTCGGCCAAGCGTAACTCGGCAATAAAGCCGTAGCGAATATGCCGCTGTCGGATCTTTTTCTCGAAGAATCGGGCTTTCTCGGCCAAAGTAATCGGCTTGAAAGCTACTTGGTTTAGTCCGCTGGGGGTTAGCAGAAAAATGTTCCCTTCGCTATCAGTAGACAGATCAATTACCTGATCTTGGTCCAGCCAGCGGCGGGATGCAAAATAGCGAAAAGAGCTATCCGGTTGGTGCAAGAACGCGCCTTGCGAAGTAGCGGCCCACAAGCCAGTGGAAGTAGGTAGCAGTTGCTCAATTTGGGGGACTGGTACCCGGCTCACCATGGGAGTGGAAACCTTCCCTTCATCAACTGAGATACTGTAGTAACCCGTCTCGGTTCCCAGCAATATTTCATCATCACGAAAAACCAGACAGTTGGCAGAAGGAACAGTATGGATTTGGACCCACTGTTCATTTTCTAATCGAAAAACTCCCCGACTGGTTAAGGCATAAAACAACCCTTGGTGGCAGTGAATGGATTGAAGCTCGCCGATAGGGTTCAATAATTTTGTCCAACTACTATCACGGTAGAGCGTCGTATGTTCTTTACCCGCTACTAGCACCAGGCCATCTCGATTTACTGCTATCTTGGAGTAGTTTCCGTCAGGCAAAGCTGCGTAGGGCTTCCCCGCATACGCGTTGGTCAGAAACTGATCCGAATAGAGATAGTACAGATAGCCGGTTTCTTCCTGAATGCATATATCCACCGGAATTTTATCGGCTAATGGCCGGTAACTAATATCACGAATCAATTGGTCATCCAGAACCCGGTACAAGCCATCGTTGGCTAGCACGTAGACGATATCATCGTAATTCACCACTACTTTTCGGAAAAGCCGATCTTCTGAAGCGTCAGCGGTAGTATATTTCAGCGATACAGGTTGATAAAAAGTCGTATCGGGTTCGGTAACCTGGGCAAAGCTGGGTAAAGCGAACAATAGGAAAAAAAGCGGTTTCATGACTAGATTATTTTTGAGCCGCAACTTTGTCTCGGCGTTGCTTTAGTTCGCGCCAGGTGGTCATTTTTATATCATGGTCCTGGATGTACTGCTTCAAGCGAGGATCCAGCATGGCGAGCATATCACCTTCCCGGGATAAGCCCGAACCGGAGATGTGGGAGAATACTTCGGTGGGGTCGGTACAGTGGACGATAAACATGGTAACTCCGGGCTTAAGTTGCTCAAAGGCTTTCAGGAACTCCTGTACTTTGACCTCCGTAATGTTCTCAGCAGTTTTTTCTTGTCCTTCCGGCACTCCCCAGCCACCACTGGTATTGTGCAGATCATCTAAAACCGGTAAGCCTGCTTCCCAGACTTTTTTGCCTACGGACTCGGCTCGATCCAGCACTTTGGGCAAAGGTACGTCCATGCCCTCCTGGTATTTTCCGGCTTTCTTTAATGCCCGGATGGCTTCATCGCGGTACTGTTGCCGCAGCATCGTATTGTGTCCACCCGGCAGCATTACCGGAATGCCGTACTCGGCTCCTACTTTGATATATCGCTCCAGAAAGCCTTCGGTGGCAAACAGGGTACCCATATGGGAATCGAGGTGAGTAGGGCGGTAGCCCATATTCAGGGTGCGTTCCACCTGCGCTCGGATTTCGGCTTCTACCTCATCGGGGGTAGCGTTGCTGGCTACCTGATCTACCCGGTGCCACATCGCTCCTTCGGGGTCAATCAATCCCGGTACTGCTTCCACTCCCATCAGCGGCTCCCAGCGGTAGTCTTGCCATTCGGAAGTCAGGGTGAGGTGCAAGCCGGCGTCAACTTCGGGATTTTCCTTGGCGTAGCGGATAAAACTGGCGGCCCAGGGGCAGGGCATCATCACACTTACGGAGTTGGCTATGCCCTCCATCGCTTTTATAGCACCCTGGTTGGAGTCATACGACATGCCTGCATCGTCAATATGCATAATGATGACCCGGTCGTCGGGTTCCCAGCCCAGCCGTTCGGCGTAGGTCTGACCGAAACCTGCTATGGGAAAAGAAAAAAGCAGAAGGAATATGTAAGCGAAACTTTTATTCATAAGTGATTGAATTAAGTTGTTGATGGCTGATTAGATAGAATAATATCAAGTAATTGCTCGAATTGAGCGAAATCAGGAATAATGAGGTGAGCACCTGCCCGGATCAGCCGCTCGCGTTTGCCAAGATTAATTCCGTAGCGATGCACCTCGTCGGAAGCAATTCCGATACACAAAGCTCCCACTTTCCGTCCTTCCCTAATCTCGGAGGGTCCGTCGCCGATGACAACGATCTCTTCGGGCTGAACTCCCCGTTCATCCAGCAGATAGCGCAGCACTTTCCGTTTGGCACTTTCACTTCCAGGACGGGCTCCGTGAATTCCGCCATCAAACCAGGAAGCGTAGTCCAGCGTATTTGCTTCTTCAATCACATTAGCCTCATCCGTACCGCTGGCCAGATACAGTTCAACGGAAGCCTGTTTTAATTTCTTTAGAAATGGAAGCACCCCCTTGATCGTCAGATCGTCGGTGTTTAGTTCTTCGCGCTGAAAGCGGTCGGTGCGCTCCGCCACTTTTTCGTTGAGCAGTTGTAAAAACTGATGTTTATAGTCTTCAGGAGATTTAACGTCGGATGGAGATACGTACCCCTCCCGCTGAACCAGCTCAACTAGCCCTTCCATTTGCACGATGGTGGGGGCACCCGTGGTCTGACTAATCAGTTGATCTATTTTTTCTCGAAGTTCTTTTTTAGCCTCCCGGCTTAGTTTGAGCAAAGATTCCCCCGTAATACTCCGCAGCATTAACGGCTGCATCAGGGATTCCCAGCCTTCGCGTAATACAGAAATGGTGCCGTCGTGGTCCATCATTACGTATTTGGCGGCAAGCTTTGGTTGGTAGCCTTCTACAACCTCAATGCTGGTATTAGGATGGTATTTAGCACTTTCAGGGTGCTCCGCCAGGTGGGGGTGATGTACGTAGCTGCAATCATCCAGTAGCGATTGAATTTCCTGAGGGCTAGCCGTTCCGGTTTGGTACAATTTTCTTACGGTTACCGCGGAGGCTGCATTCGCGATAGTCAGACAATCAGCAATGGGTGTTTGGGCTGCTTGGCAACTGGCAAAAGCGCTTACCGCGGTATCACCCGCACCTACTGAGTCAATCTCGCCATCGTGCCAGATACCTGCCACCGATGCAGTTTCTTCCTCGTCACAATAAATCATGCCGTAAGCCCCTCGGGTGAGCAAGACCGGCGTATTTTGCTTTTGGTACAGTGCCCGGGCTAACTCAATACACTGTTCGGTATGCCTTTCGTCAAAATCAGTGGTTCTTAGTATTTTGGCGGTTTCCGTGGTGTTGGCCTTCAAAGTGATGTGGCGAACATGCTGTCCCAGATTGCGTAAATCGGCCAGGAACAGGCAGTGGGGAAACTTTTGGCATAGTTGATTAAGCCGCTCAACCGCTTCGGTATTGAGCAGCGGCTTGACAAATTGCTGGTTAATCAGCAGGATATCTAAATTGGGTAATGCGTTCGATAATCCGTCAATGACCTGGTTAAGCAGGGTAGGGTTTGCCTCGTTGTAAGACCCAAAGTCCAGACGATGGTCCTCCTCCTTACCCATCATCGGTTTCACGTAAGCGCAGCTCTGCCAATTTTTATCTTGAACGAGTAGCCCGTCTGTATTAACGCCTTGCTGGTGCAGCAGGTGTAGTAGCTCCCGGCCCCAGAGGTCTTCATTTCTAATTCCGAAAACACTTATGTCCGAAACTCCCAATGCCCGGAAGTTATTCACCACGTTTCCGGCCGCACCCAGCGAAGTACGGATTTTTCCGCCGCGGTGAACCGTCTTTCCGGTTTCCAGTGAAAGTTCCCCGGTATCTTTCTCGATTGGGTAGTAGGCATCTACCGCAAAATCACCGATGACTCCCACCTTGAGGGAAGCAATCCGTTCAAACAGTTCCGGTAGGAGAGTCTCCATAGTATTTATTTTTCGGTTTCCTTCATTTGTTGAATGGTTTTGGTAGTAGAGTAGCCATCCACAAAGTCAATCAGGATTACTTCTCCGGCAAACTCTTGCCCAACCACCTCTTCCACTTTATAATCGCCCCCCTTCACCAGAATATCGGGTCGGATATGAGAGAGCAACTCGTGAGGGGTATCCTCGCCGAATTTGATGACGTAATCTACACAAGCCAGACTTTCCAACAGATAGGCCCGGTCGTCTTCGTTATTGATAGGGCGACTTTCACCCTTCAGTCGTTTGACCGAGGCATCGGTATTCACTCCGACAACCAGTAAGTCGCCCAGGTCGCGAGCGGCTCGGAGGTAGGTGACGTGACCCCGGTGCAAAATGTCAAAGCAGCCGTTGGTAAAAACGATCTTTTTACCACGCTTTCGTTCTTCATTTAATTGTTTCAGAAGATTTCTTAAGTCAGTGGACATAGTATCATTCATTCGCCTTACAGTGTCTGGGTAAATTCCTGGAGAAATGCGCGTAGTCGTTCCTTTTCTTCCTTGCTTAAATTGAGTTGAGGCGGAGCAACCAACCCGTTTCCAATGCCAATTTCTGCCAGGGCAAACTTAATTCCCGCAGTAACGGCGGTTCCTGACTGATACAGAAACCGACTTACCTGCATCACCTGCCGGTGTAGCAATTTTGCTTTTTCAATCTCTCCTTGCTTTACTGCTTCGTATATTCGGACATACAGCTCAGGAAAGATATTAGCCCCGCCGTTTACGCCACCGCTGGCGCCCAGCAGGGTGGTTTCCAGCAACAGCTCCTCCGGTCCGAGGAAATACGGGTAGGGCTGATCCATTTCGGCGATTTGCTGATATAGCCAGTGGAAGTGCATAATATCGCCTGTACTGTCTTTGTAACCAGCAAAGTTGGGCAGTTGAAGTAATGAAACGATGGTATCCCGGTCGAGCCGGTTGCGGGTATGGCTGGGAATGTTGTACAGAAATAGCGGCAGCGGACTTTCATTGGCCAGTTGCTCGAAGAATTGATATAGGGCTGTCTGGCTAGCGGGAAAATAATAGGGCGGTGCCGCAACGACCGCGTTGGCTCCCATGCGTTCCGCTTTATGAGCCCAATCTATCGCTCGGCCTAATGAAGTATCCGTAATACCTACCAGCCAGGGAATCTTAGTACCTACTTCATCGGCCATTTGCTCTAACAGCTTCATTTTGACGCTGTCGCTTAGGCTGGGGGCTTCACCGGTAGTGCCTAGCACGAACAGGCCGTGCACGCCTCCGTCAATCAGGTGGGTGAGCAATTTAGAGAAGGCCTCCTCATCTAATTCGTACTGGTCGGTAAGTGGAGTGACCAACGGGGGAACGATGCCGTGGAGTGTTGTTATGGTTTTATTGGACATTTTGTTCGGAAGTATGTTGGTTTTTAGCGGGCATAGTCCAGACTGTCAATCCGGTGAGGCCCTGCTGGTTCTTGAAGATAAAACTAAGCAAATAAGCCAACCCGATAAAGAGTAAATTCACAATTACTCCCACCCAGTAGGACTGTACGTTCGGCGTCCAGGACTCCGGTAGCCATCCGGCTAAACCTAAGCCTAAGTAGATATTTACTGCGATTGAAAGAAGTAAGGCGATGAGAGCCGCGCGGTAGCCCACCCGGGTGGTGAAGAACCCTAATAGAAATAACCCAACCAGACAGCCCCCGAACACTGAAGCGACAATCCAGCTCAGATCATTGACACTCTCTTTTTCAATAGCCGAGAAGAACACGGCTCCGCCCACCATCAACAACGAAACACCGATAGCGATGAAGCGAGCTGCTCGCAGGTAAGTACGATCGCTACGGTTCTTTAGCCAGTAGGGCTTTAAAATATCTACCACCGAAACCGTGGCGATGGCATTGATGCTAGAATCGAGCGTAGACATACCGGCGGCTAGTACGGCGGCTAAAATTAATCCGGCTACTCCGGTAGGTAAGTTAGTCAGAATAAAGTAAGGAAATACCTGATCGGCTTCCAACCGGTTGATCGTAATGTCGGGAAATACAGTGTAAAAGACGAACAGCGTGGTGCCAATAAAGAAGAATAGCGCCCAGGTGGGCAAAGCCACCACCGAGTAAATAATAGTTGCTTTTTTAGCCTCACGAGTGCTCCGGGATGCAACATAGCGTTGAATGATGTTCTGGTCGCTGGAGTACATGGCCAGAAAGTGAAAAATCCCTAGCAAGGCTACCGTCCAGAATGTACGTTCCCCCAGATTCCAGTCCGTACTACCCACACTAAACTTCTCATATTCAACGGCCACGCTAAACACCTGAGAGAAACCATCCGGGAGTTGATAGATCATCAGTACCAGACATAAAATGCCCCCTAGCCACAGTACAATGGCTTGAATGACGTCGGTCCAGATTACCGCTTCAATACCTCCGATGACAGTGTAAAATCCGATGAACAACCCCAGCAACCCAATCGTCCAGACAATGGGAATACCGGTAAAGAGATTAACCGGAATAGCCACCAGAAATAATATCTGCCCAATTCTAAGAACTTGGAGAATCAAAAAACTAAGTGTGCCGTACAGTCGAGCAACCGGTCCGAAGCGCTCGCCCAGATACTCAAAAGCTGAAGTCAACTGTCCTCTTCGGAAAAACGGAATAAAAAAGAGGATCGCCAACACCGCGGCCAGGGGCAGCATCAAATTGGAAACGAATTGCCGCCAGTCGAGCGTAAATGCTGCGGCCGGAAAGGCCAGAAAGGTAATGGAGCTGATTGATGTCGAGAGCATCGAAAGGCCGATTACCCAACCCTTGAATGCCCGATTACCCAGAAAATATTCTTCAGTACTATTATTTCGGCGGGCGAAGTAAAACCCTAAGGCTACCATGCCCAGCAGGTACAACCCTAAGGTCAGCAGATCAATGGGGGAGAGGGCTACTTCCATAGGCTGAACCGAATTTGGGAGCCCGACATGCCATCGTGGCTATTGATAAGAATCCAACTCAGCAGCAGTAGCAGCAGCAATGAAGTGATCATCAACCGTACTACTTTAGGTGTAGTTAGTGTAGAGGTTTGGAATTCGGTCTTGTTGAAAACGGCGTATCTCGCTAATAGTAAAATTCCCAGCCAATTGAGCCAGTACAGTCCGTCGCGGAGTGAACCCAAGCCCCACCAGGCGGCGGTCAAAAGATTGCTCAGACAGATATACCAGGCCAGATACACCATCAGCAGCCAGCGGACATGCAGAGTTCTCCATTTCGTAGTCCCCGAAATTCTCGACCAAAAAAATATGGTTAAAAGCACTCCGGCTAATAGACTGATTCCCCAGGCTAATCCCATTTCCAGGGTAACAAACAGCTCGGAGTTGGCTACTTCAAAGCGTTCGGCCATCGCCAGAAACTTCTCGGGGTTGAACTGTTGCACTAGATTGGTAGCGGGTAAGATCGCAATAAGGAATATCCAACCCCAGGTGTTGGCCACTTTATCGGGTAATCGGCTTTCGGGCCAGTCCTGGGCGAATACGGCGTAAGCCATTCCCAGACCCCCGAAGAAGCCCAGTGAATACTCCATCACGTTCCACCAGTTAAAGACAATACCGGAAGTAGAACCTAGCACCTGTAGAAAATTACCGAAGGCAAACCCGAAACCAGCGCCTAAAGCAGTGTATAGTGCGGTGGTAAAACTTCGGAGAAAACCATTCCGGTACTGATACCAACCCAATGCCAGGGCTGCTCCCAGGCAGGCCGCCCAGAGTTCGGAGCGGGGCGGGGTCATAAACCACTCCAGTTGATAGATCAGTATTCCCCAGATCAGGTAGGCCCCTGCCACCATTTGAGTGATCAGTGACGCCCAGGCTGGCTTATTTTTTTCGGAAGAGTCTAAAGTAAGTCCGGTTAATCCACCGCCGATAAACCCGTAGAGTCCTCCGATAACGAAGAGCATGCACAGACCGTAACTTACGTTTACCCAGTCTATTCCGCGACCGTAGCCGACTACCACTCCGTAGCTCATCATTCCGCCTACTCCCCAACCGATGGCACCCAATGCCACGATGGTCGGTATGCGTTGCCACCAATCGGGCCGGTTTGCCAGTAGCAATACGGTCAGCACTCCGATCGCTCCGGCCCAGGCTGCTCCGTGCTCGTGGCCAAACTGCCCTCGGACGGCCCAGGCCGTTCCTAACGCGATAGCTACCGTTAGTAATCTAATCCAATTTGACCTGAAAAAAGGCATAGGTTAGCGAGACTGAAACGCCAGTGGACTTTCGGGAATTTGATCTTTTAAGCCCATCCAAAACGCAATTTTCTCCCGCTGCCAGGTGTAAGTAACCGCAATGGTGTCGCCGAAGGAAATAATAGCCGGGTAGGAAAATTCATCGTCCGGATCGCCCTCTTCAATATCCAGTACTCGCGGCCAGGTTTCACCGTTGTCGGTAGAAAGGGCGATAGATAACGGCGCTCGGGCACCCCAGTTTTCGTTATCCCGGTTGTAGGCTAAGGCCAGCGTACCGTCGGGCAGTTGCGTGACATCAATACCACTATTGGGGTTGGGAAGCTCAGTTCGGTACACCGCCGACCAGCTTTTACCGTAGTCCTCCGAATCACTGCGGTAGATGTAGCCTTCGGAGCTGCGGAGCAGCATATGCACTTTCCCCGGCTCCGACTCCCAGAGGGTTGGCTGGATGATACCTTCTCCTTCCAACGAATCCCGGTTTATTTCCAGATAGTCGGTCATCACCCAACTTTCACCCTGATCGGTACTACGGTCGGCAAAGGCATCCCAGACCCGGTTGTCTTCGTGGGAGGCTCCGGCTAGCCAGCTTCCATCCGACAGTATAATGGGTTTGTTGCGAACCGGACCCCGGCCGCCCCGGTCACCAGCCACTAGTTCGGTAGCTTCACTCCAGGTTTCGCCGCCGTCGGATGAGGTTTTTACCCAGGTTTCCCAGTGGTCAATCTCTTTTCCGACCTTAAAATACAAGTAGATTGTCTGATCGGGGGCTTGGAATAACACCGGATTCCAGTGCGGGTCATCCCGTAGTTTAGCGATCTCCTGAGGTTTAGACCAATTGTCGGGCCTTCCCCGGGACAGCCAGATGCCTACATCATCGTCTTTTTCCTCGGTACCCCCAAACCAGGCTACCAAAAACTGCCCATCGGGGCGGCGAAGTAGGGTAGAAGCGTGGCACTGGGGAAAGGGCTGTTCATCACCGAAGATGAAATCCTTTACCGGTAAAGCTGATGTTGCGGTGGTTTCTTCCTCCTGCGGGGGCTGTGAGGCGGAAGTACAGCCTCCCCAAAAGAGCATAGTGCTCACGACAAAAATGGTTAGCGATCGATAGGAAGAAAAATGAGCAAGTTGTTGAAAAAGTAGCATTAGGTTGTAGTAGGATGAATAATTAGACTCAAAAGCTACAGTAGCGATGAGACTCCCGCTTAAATTACTAAATGAGTATAAGTACGCAAAAAAATTTTAATGCTTTTCAACGTATTTACAACTTTCCAGAGGCTTGTTCAATCCCTTCCAGAGCCACATTTCGTCTCCGAAGTTACTCCTGCATTCCACAGCAAAAGATTTCCTTGAAGCTGTGTAATCATCTGGTTGTCTTTATCCCGCCTGAAGTTGTCTGCATCTTCGGATTGTAAAGTATAGGTATTTGCAGTTTTAGAGTAATTTACTACTGTTCTATTAAAAGTTCTAGGACGAAAGGTAGGCTTTACTCTTTTCAAAATGTCAACCCTCCAGTGAGACCAGCACAATTTGCATTAGTACATTATGCTTACGGTAAAGGCATTCTTGTGAAAAAAATAGTTTTGGCGAGATATGAGTGTGGAATATTTACTGGCTCGTTGTATTTTGGCGATGCAGTTGTTCTTTAATTTATTTTATTGAACGCTTTTCAATTACTAATACTACCTAGCCTATAACTATGAGCCAGCCAAGGAAAACTCCCATCCTACCATTTATTCTGATTACCAGTCTCTTTTTAATGTGGGGTCTGGCTAATAATATGACTGACACGCTTTTGGCAGCATTTAAGCGGATTATGAGCATGTCGGACTTTCAGACGTCCTGGATTCAGGTGGCATTTTACGGCTCGTATTTCTGTCTGGCGCTCCCGGCGGCAATCATCATCAAAAAATTCACCTATAAAAGCGGCGTACTGCTTGGGCTGGGGTTATTTATTTCTGGTTCGCTCTTATTTTACCCGGCCAGTCAAACGATGGTCTACGGTCATTTTTTAGCCGCCCTGTTTATTCTGGCCGGAGGTTTATCCATTCTGGAGACTGCGGCTAATCCTTACATTATTGCGATGGGCCCGGAAGAAAACGGTACCCAACGGCTCAATCTAGCCCAATCATTTAACCCCATCGGTTCTATTATTGGAGTACTGCTCAGTAAACTATTTATTCTTTCCCAGTTAAATCAAGCCAGTGCCGAAGCCCGGGCCGCTATGAGCCCGGAAGAGTTACAGGCCATACAATCGGGTGAACTAGCGGCGGTGATGGGACCTTATGTGGGGGTAGCCGGTGTGCTGCTGATTATCTGGATTGCTATTGCAGTAACGAAAATGCCCAAAGCTTCTGATGCCGATGACTCTCTCAATATCGGAGCTACCGTGGGGCGTTTGATCAAGAATTCTAACTACGTTTGGGGGGTAGTAGCCCAGTTCTTTTACGTGGGGGCCCAGATCGGAGTATGGTCTTATACCATTCGCTACGTAATGCAGGAGCTGAACGTGAATGAAGACGAGGCGGCCTCTTACTATCTAGCCGCACTGATTCTATTTATGGTATCTCGCTTCGTTTGCACTGCTTTGATGAAATATATCTCTCCCGGCAATCTGTTGGCCGGACTTTCGGTATTGGCAATTATTTGCACCTTCGTGGTGATTGTGGGAAGCGGATACGTAGGGGTATACGCTCTAGTGGCAATTTCCGGTTGCATGTCATTAATGTTTCCTACTATTTACGGTCTGGCAGTACGGGGGCTGGGTGACGACACTAAAATCGGTGGTTCGGGTCTCATTATGGCCATTTTGGGAGGAGCCGTGCTTACTTCCATCCAAGGTCAGGTATCGGATGCTACTCAAAGTATTCATCTGGCTTACATTGTACCGCTCCTATGTTTTGTGGTGGTGGCATTCTACGGCCGTATTGCCCGCCGAAAAAAGAAGGCTACTCTGTCGGCTGCCGAATAAGTGTTTCTCTTTTCGTGAAAATTATCCTATTTTCTGGCGTGCCCGAATTAATTTTCACAAAAGGCACTTATGTACTGTATACAACTCAAACCCAAAACATACCGGTCAGATATTTTGTAAATTGCAATTGACTTGGTGATAATATGAAATTAAGTGTATACTACTAGTAAATGGCATACACTTAGCTGTTATCATTATAAAAGTCTGTTGTTATATTATTAGTGAATTACCTCTTTGTTTTGCGAACTACTATCATTCTCTTCACATTTCTATCAATTTCGGTACAGTACGGTCTGGCAGATGCTTATCCGCTAGCGGATGCAGAAAGCTTTACGAAAAACAAAACCATTCCGAGCGAAATGCAGGAGGTGATCGTAGCTGCCCTTGCTTGCTACCCCGAATTGGCTGATACTCGTATTGAATTTATTTACAAGGAAGATATCCGCAAGTCAGTGATGCAGGCTCAGCCCAAGGTGAGCAGTCTTTTCAGAGGTAAGGCCAAGCGGGTGTACGTTATCAAAATCAGCCGATACTTAAAGCTAAACTACGACAATTTAGATATTTCAACTTTACCATTCGAGGTATTAGTAGGGTGGATTGCGCACGAGCTAGGTCATATTATGGATTATAAAGATCGCAGCGGTCTGGCGATGATCGGCTTTGGCGCGAAATACTGGCTTTCGGAAAACTTTCTGAAGAAAGCCGAGCGGCGAGCTGATATGTACGCATTAAGGCACGGCTTAGGCGACAAAATTATGAAAACCAAGAACTACGTGCTCAACCACGAAGGAATTCCGGATTGGTATAAGCAGCGTATGAAAGCTCTTTATATGTCGCCCCAGGAATTTTCCGAGCTACTGAGCGAGGCGGCGGAATAGACTAGACCTGGGCTTCCTGGGTAAAAGCTTCCCACTCAGCAAACTTTTCTTCATCCATTACCCGGGGTGTTTTCATTTGGCCACCCTTTTTTTTGTTTCGTTCACTCCATTGATAGAATATATCTACTGGTACCGTTTCTACTTTAATGTCTTTTAGTGCTTTGCTGCGAGCAACCCGGTAGTTTTTGTTCATGCTGCTTAAAATTTCATCCAGACTTTGAGCCGCTTTATCCGCATCTAGCGTGCCCTCAGTACCTAAATACCACTTATGAATATATTCTTGATCCGACTCACGGCGCACTGCTGCCACAGTAAACTCAGGAATAGTGATATTGAACTCTTCTTCTAGCTTTCGCATAGCCTCGTTCATCTTATGTACAGAAAGCTGAGAACCTACCACGTTTAAAAAGTGCTTGGTACGTCCGGTAATCCTGATTTCGTTTCGGGATTTATCCGTAAACATCACCGTGTCTCCAATCATATAGCGCCAGGCTCCGGCTACAGTAGAAATGATGAGTACATAATCCTTATGCTCTTCTACCTCAGCCAGGGTTAAAACTTTAGCCCCATCCTTAACTGATCCCGTTTCGGTAAGATTACCCTCTTCAAAAGGGACAAACTCAAAGAAGATACCGTTATCCACCGATAATGCCATAGAAGTAGTATCAGGCCGGTTCTGATAAGCCAGGAAGCCTTCGGAAGCCAGGTAAGTGTCCAGATAAACCAGGGGATGCGCTAGCAACTTCTCGAAGCTCTTTCGGTAAGGTTCAAAAGCCACTCCGCCCGGGGTGTAAACCATCAGGTTAGGCCAGATATCGTGAATATTGTTTAGCTTATGATAGTCGATGACCTTTTTGAGCATCAGTTCAATCCAGGAGGGAATGCCGGAGAGCGCTCCAATATCCCATTCCTCAGCCTTTTCAGCAATTTTTTGTACTCGTTCGTCCCAATCATCAATCTGCGCTATATCATCTCCCGGTTTGTAGAACCCTTTAAACCAGAACGGAATATTACTGGCGCTGATACCGCTAATTTCTCCTTCCAGATAATTACCCCGCTGCTTAAGATCCGTACTACTACCCAGCATCATAATCTCTTTTTCGAAGAATTCGGCTGGTAAGTCAAAATTAGCCAGACCTCTAACCTGCTGAATACCGGTATTGCGAATAGCAGCCAGCATCTCGTCGGTAACCGGAATGCGTTTGCTGCTGCTTCCGGTAGTGCCCGAACTGAGGGCAAAGTAACGAGGCCGACCGGGCCAGGTAATATCCGATTCGTTATCTACTAAGCGATACCACCATTCATCGTAAATTTTTTGGTAGTCGTGAATGGGAACGTTCTCCGCATATGCTCGAAAAATATCGGGTGCACGCAGTAGCTTATCAAAAGAATAACGCTTTCCGAATTCGGTGTTTTTGGCCGTCTTGAGCAGCTTCCGCAGTTGCAGTTCTTGAGCTGATACCCCCTCGCTGTCGGGAACCAGACGATCAGAGATTTCAATAGCAGTTTTGATAATATTTCCCAGGATGGCCATAAAGAAAGTAGGTTAAAAAATACAACCAAAAGACTAAAAAGTGTTGTCTATTGTTTAGTGAGCACACCAAGCTTCTTATAGATACGATTTAACAACGAGACGGTTCACTTAATATGCGTATAATTTATCTGATACTGTTCATTCTATTGATCAAGCCTTTTTCTTCTTCAGCCTGTTCGGTACTTTATTATGTAGATAGCTCGAGTGGAAAAATCTACGTAGTCAATAATGAAGACTACTGGTACGATGTAAAACCCTACCTGGTGGTAGATCCGGGAAAGAAAGGCGACTTAGCTCGTTTGTGGTACGGTTGGGATGATTTTGCGCAGGGAGGAGTAAACGAAGCGGGATTGTTTTTTGATGGGGCTGTAGTTCCAACGGGAAGTGAGGTAAAGGGCTGCCAACCAGCGAAGTATAATTTGGGTGACCGGATACTGGCTAGCTGTAAAACGGTAGAAGATGCATTGGCTTACTTGAAAAAAGAAAAGATTGCCTATCCGGATAGCCATCTGATGTTTGGCGATAGCACTGGGAACGCCGTGGTGGTGGAATGGGTGGACGGTGAGCAACAATTAATCCGAATCAAGGACAAGCACTTGATGATGACTAACTTCACGTTAGCGAAGCCCACTTATTGCCCCCGCTACGAAGCCATGCAGGCCGAGATAGCTCGTTTAGAAGAAAGTGGTGAGGCTATCGATCTAAGAGCAGTGGGTAACATCGGGGCAAAAGCCGTGCAAACTGCTGCTAAGGATGATCAGGGTAGAGAAGGGGGAACACTCTACTCATCGTTCATCAATATCACCGATATGGAGTTCGTTCTGGTGTATAAATATGACAATAATCGGCGAATTCACTTAGACTTGAAAGGGGAGTTTTCCCGGAAAAGGAAGAAAAAGATTCAATTAGAAAAGCTCTAGTTAGCCTGCTAATCAATATCTGCTTCCGAATCGAAATCCTATCTTTTACCGCATGAAAGTTTATTGGTTAAGTTAGGGCTGTACGACAGTATTCCAGGCATTTAGCCACCTCCTTAACTGCATCCGACCCATCGGGAATTTGGTACTCCAGTTCAATGGTAGCCGGAAAGGCATATTTATTATTATGCATCAGTTGCAGCACCTCAGTAATGGGAGTGTCTCCTTCGCCCCAGGGCAGGTTCTCTTTACCTTGGGCGGGGGTCTCCCGGTCTTTTATGTGCATACTCATTATCCTGTCATGTTTGGCTTCTACAATTTCAAGGGGCTTAGGATTGCCCGCCGCTACGTAGTGGCCAATATCTAAATTCAAAGCATTATACTTTGATTGCTCCAGTGCTGTATCCCAAAAGGTAGGAGTTTGCTGCTCATGGCCGTGGTAGGCAACGTACATTTTGTGTTTCTTGGCGAGTTTACCCAAACGTTGGGTATGGGCATCATCACTCGGGTGCTCCAGCGTAATATGGCTGGCCCCCAGTGCTTTAGCAGCTTGCATGCCGTAGTTAATTTCAGCATCAGTATTGTCTTTACCAAAAGCATTCGGCTTAAAGGCGTAAATGCTAACTCCGGCATCGCTGTACATTTTTCTAAGCTGAGTAAACTTATCCAAAGAAACATTAGATCGCCATTTGGCTACTTCTTGATTGTAGGATTTCATCTGGGCCTGCATATCGGCTAACTCTGCTTGCTGTTGTTGGGTTAATTCCTCCCCGTTTCGCTGAGCTCGGGCCAACCGGAAGAATGCCCTACGGTCTATAGAGCTTTCCGGTTTTCCGGCAAATGATTCGGCGGGGTCACCCATTAGTTCAATAGCACTAATTCCTGAATCAAGTACATACTGAAGGGTGGCTTCGGCACTCTGATCGGGCATGCTGCGGAAAGAATAAGTGATTACTCCTATTTGAACTCCGTTAATGAGTGAGTTCGGCTGGTTATAATGCTTAAGAATGTTGGGAGCCGCTATCAATGAGGGGGCTACTGTAACTCCGGTGAGTATTGAGGCCGTAGTTTCTAAAAAATGGCGACGAGATTTTCGGGTAGGTACAATGTCTTTCATGGTTGGTGAATTTATTAAAGTTTAAGCAGAATGTAGTATTGAAAAGATTAGGTAGCGAAAACAGTATTGTCCAGATAGTCGTTGCGGAGCTTGCCCTGAGGATCAAATCCCCTTACTAATTGCAAAAAGCTCGAAAGTTCCTCGTAGCGGGACTGGAGCACATCCGGATCAATAGTGAACAGCTTCCCCCAGTGCGGTCGAACACCATAAGGTGAAAGTTCAGCTTCAATTTTAGGAAGTAGCTTTTTTACTTCATCCCAATGTTGTTTCCAGGTAAAGTGTATGGCTACTGAATCCTGCTGATAACAGGGACTCATCCAAAAATCATCAGAGGCAATAGTCCTGATTTCGGATATTAGGAGCTGAGGATAAATTTGATCGCCCATGTTCTCTAAGGCCAATATAGCATCTATCGCATTCTGACGGGGTACAAAATATTCGGACTGTAATTCTTCACCGCTACTGGGCGTGAAACCCATCTTGAAGTGGGGAAGTCGTTCGTACCACGGACCGGGCACTCCCATCTGTTGAGTGCAATGTTCGGCAGATAGTCGGGTAATCGGATGCAAGTTTCGGGTAGCCGCTTTAGCTCCATAAAAATCAGCCGGTAAATCATCAGTGCCATCTTCCACCTTCCGCTTTATCCAAATCTGACTGACTTGTTTATTTTGCCAGTCCGTAAATAAGCTAACGCTGTAACCGCTGGACATGATCTCATCAAAATGCTTTTCCAGTGAAGCGGTAGGTAGCTGCTGAAATAAATCCTGACGTACCTCAAAGGTATTCTGCACGTCTAATGTCATTTGAGTAATCAGGCCAATGCTTCCCAAATTGACCACTGCCCCGTAAAATTTTTCAGGGTTTTTGTCCCGGCTTAAGGTAACTATTTCCCCTTGCGGAGTAACAATTTCCAGTGCGCGAACTGCGGTAGAGAGATTGCCGTTGGTGACGCCGGAGCCGTGGGTGCCCGTAACACAGGCGCCTGCTACCGAAATGTGTGGTAAGGAAGCAAGGTTATGCAGTGCCAGTCCTTGCTGGTGAAGCTCAGGAGCAAAATCGCCGTAGCGTATGCCCGCCTCTACGGTAATGGTTTTATCCTTTTTATTAATAGCAACTACCTTGTTCAAGTGGCGGGTAGAAATCTGGTTCAGCGGACTGTCGGCAATATTATTGAAGCAGTGGCGAGAACCCAAGGGCTTTTGCCGCTCCAGCTTTTTTACCAGATCCGGAATTTCTGATACACTCTGGGGTTCGTGCAGGTGCTCAGCTTGATAGGTGTAGTTACCAGCCCAGTTTTTTCGGTTGGCTTCGTCGGGGTGCATTTGTTGATAAGAGAGGGGAGGAAGAAAACTACCGGCTACTAAGGCGGAAGATGTTTTTAAAAACTCTTTTCGTTTCATGGTAGGTTGCTGCTTGCTGTTCCTAAGTATAGAAAAGAATTTGAACTTTTCCCTTGGATTCGCCGATAAAGTTAACGACTAAACTTTGGCAATCGGTAGAGAGGAGTTTTTGGAAGAGTGAAAAGAAGGAAGAATCAGCAGTAGGTTGAAAGCGAAAAAAAGAGCCGTACTGAAGCGTAGCACGACTCTCTAAGAAATAATAAGCAAATTTACATTACTGATCCCACCAGAAACGGTCCTGTAGGTTGGGCGTGCTGGTCGGGATATTTCCAGGATTCAGCAGTCGTTCTTCCTGAGGATAGGGAAGGCGACGGGGAATCTCGCCGTTGGTATTAAAGGCATTCACTCCGTTGGGTACAACCGTAAGGTCAGGATAACCGGTGCGACGATAGTCGTTCCAGGGAATGAGACTTTGGGAATACATGGCAATATATTTCTCGTTAATTAACACTTCCAGTTTATCACTGGCGGATGCCCAGTTGGTATCCAGTTCGGCCTGGTAAGCAGCCGGTACCGGGGCGCTGGTAATCTTTAAGAAAGATGCTCGCACGGCTTCATCCAGGGCAGCTTTGGCCGCAGCAACATCCGGACTGGATTTCATCAAGTGCGACTCCGCCTCAATGAATTTTACTTCAGCGTAGCTCATTAACACTACTGGCGAATTGATGCTAGTATAATAGCCGCTAAACTCAAATTCATTCTCACCATCAACGAAGAATGGCTTACGGGTGTCATTTTCCGAAAATGCATTTACAAAGTAATCATCCATACGCATATTGCCAGAGCGGCTTTGGGTAAACTGATACTGTGGATTAGGCTCATTAGCCGAAGAGCCAAACATCATTTCGTAGTCTTCCAGGTTGGAAGAAATAGCTGATGGAATAAGCGTTAACGCCTCATCGTAGGCCGCTGGATCTTGTTTGCCTTGCTGAAAAGTGTAACGAAGTTTTAGTGAATTAGCCGCTTTAATCCATAAATCCAGATTACCGCCAAAAATCAAATCATCGGCTCCAGGGCTACCACCCGGACTGGTTTCAGTACTCAAGTTGGTAACAGCGTCGTCCAGTAATTGCGGCAGGGTGGAAGTATATAGCTCCTGCTGCTCATCGTAGCTTGGGGTAAAGTTTCCATCATCGCCCCCAAAAGCAGTTGAATAGGGCACACTACCAAAAGCATCAGCAAAGGTGCCGATTCCGGTGGCCATCAGTACTTCGGCTACTCCCAGATAGTGGGGGGCATTTTGTTCTTCTCCTTTTTCAACAACAGTATTAATGGTATTCAAGGAGTTATGATACATCCGTTGCCACATACCGTCCGTGTCAGCCTCTCGTATTAGGTAACGCCAGTTGTCTTGTTGCTGGGCATTAATACCCCGGAACTGCTGAGTCAGCAAGCCGCTGAAACGAACAATTTCACCACCAATTACCCAGGAAACCGCAGTTTGCCCCGAAGGCAACAATGCACTCATGGAAACATCGGTAGGAAGAGCTGGGTCAACATTAGTATCCCCAAACTCGCAGGAGCTAACCACTACGGTCAGTGATAGTGCCAGTACGCTTATTTTTATAATATACTTATTCATTTTGGTTAAGTTTATGATTCAACTGAAGGTGAAATTAGAAAGTAAGGCCAACACTTACCCCGTAACTCTTGGTATTGGGATTATTAAAGTAATCGTAGCCGATTACGTTGCTGGAAGCACCGGTTAAGTTTGTTTCCGGATCAATCCCGGTATAGTCGGTGATCAGGAACAGGTTTCGGGCAATAAAGCCTACGCTAATACCCCGAAACGGACTGCTTTCCAACCACTGGCTGGGAAGGTCATAGTTCAGACTTAAGTCACGAAGACGAATCCACGACCCGTCTTCAATGGTAAGTTCGGTCAGGTTGACGAATCCATAGTTTTGGTAGAAGTTTGTGCCTTCAGGATTACCAATTCCGCTTTTTACGACCTCTATCGTATTTACTTGCTCAGTCGGAACTACCGATCCATCATCCTGCACCTGGCCAAGCACGCCATCAAAAACTACCTGCTCGTTCCGGTCCAGAGTTTCTGCTCCTACCCCAAAGTTATTAAGCACGCCTTTGGTACCATTGTATACATCACCACCCTGACGAATATCAAGCAGGAAGGATAGTCGGAAGCCTTTCCAGCTAAAGGTATTTCGGAAACCTAACAGAAAATCAGGGTTAGGGTCACCCACAATTCCTTCGTTTGGATCTTCAAAGGGAATGCCACTATCAGGATCAATCACTACCCTCCCTTGATCGTCGCGCAAAAAGCGGGTTCCGTAAAAAATACCGTAGGGTTCACCCTCAGCAATCCGTTGGGTTCCAAATGGATCAATGGTAATGAAAGGAATTCCCTCCGCTAATTTTTCTACTTTATTTCGAATTCGGGTGAAGTTGACCGTAGCATCGTAGTTAAATGATCCGCTGCTGATGATATTGGCCGTTAATGCGGCTTCAATACCGTAATTTCTTAACTCAGCGGAGTTAACGGCTCGCTGTTGCCAACCGCTGGCACTCGGAATATCAATATTCAAGATGGCGTCGGTTGTAGTAGCATCAAAGTAGGTGACATCCAGGCCAATGCTCCCATTGAGAAACTGCAGGTCAGCCCCTATTTCAAAAGTGGTAGTGGTTTCCGCTTTTAACTGATCATTTCCCAACAGAAAGTTAGGGTTAAAGGCGTTCAAGCCCAATGCGGGAAATATTACTCCCTGCGGGGTTGTCCATCCGTCGCGCACCCTTGATTGGGAGAAACCATTATTAGTCACGGCAAAAGGGGCATCGTTACCCACTTGCCCCCAAGAAGCCCGTAGTTTTCCGTATGAGAAAATAGGGTTGTCAATATCAAAGGTATTGGTAAAGTCCCAACCCAGGCTGGCTGCCGGGTAGAAGAAAGAGTTGTTTGCTTCGGGTAAAGTAGACGACCAGTCGTTTCGTCCGCTGAGGTTAATAAACAGTTGCTCCGCCACATTTAAAGTAAGCGTCCCGAATAAACCGTATAGTTTACGTCGGGTTACTCCTTCCGACACGTTCACCGCAGTGGCACTGGCCATATTGAAAAAACCGGGTGAAGCCAGCCCCTGGCCGTCAATACGATTAATGGCTACATCTTTACTATAGAAATTATGACCCAAAGTAAAATTTAACCCGATAGTTTCGCTGACATCCTTGTTAATAGTCATCAGGAAGTCGGAGTTGATGTCTTTACTATTTATCGTCTGATTGATGGCCTGTCCGGCCTGTACGCTGGAAGAGTTGACATCATTTCGGAACAGACGTTCGTCGCTGTAAGTATCAATTCCAAGCCGGTAGGTGAAATTCAGCCAGGGCAATACGTCGTATGTTAACTGGCTGTACCCAATAATCCGGTTCACATCGTCGGTCGTAAAGTTCTTGTTAACCGTGAAGTAGGGATTATCGTAGATGCTTCCGCCCCGATATGCCCGCTGGCTGCCGTCTTCAAATAAGAATCCGGCACTGTTATCGAAGGTGGGTGCAGTACGTAGCAAACCGAGCATCACCCCCGAGGTGTTTGATCCATTTTGTACTCGCTTGCCTCCCGAGTTGATGTAATTGGCCGAGAAAGTAACGTTAAAGTTCTTGAAAACCTCGGTGGAGGTAGTAGCCCGAAAGCTGGTGCGGTCAAAAAAGCTATTGGGCATGATTCCGGTTTGATCTAGCCGGCCAATAGAAAAGAAATAGTTCGTAGCCGCCGTGCCACCCGAAACACTAATATTGTGCGTAGCATTGCTTCCGGTCTGAAAGAAATCCTCGGCATTATTGTAAGCCCTGGGCACCCGATTAGTCGCGCGGGGGTCACTAGTCGGCACAATCAGACCAAACGGGTCCCAAGGGGTTTCTACATCGGCGTAGCGAAGGTCAGCGATACGAGGCCCCCAACTGGTGCTGGTAGTAAATCCGTTCATAGCCGCCTGAAATGTCGGAACACCATCGACCAAGGCTCCCTGAGCGTACTCCAATTGCAGATCGGGTAATTTATTTACCTGATCGATGGTATAGCCAAAGTCGTAAGAAATCTTTGGCCTGGTATTTCGTTCCCCTTTTTTGGTGGTGATCACCACTGCGCCATTGGCCGCCCGTATTCCGTACAGAACGGTGGCGGCCGGGCCTTTTAGAACGGTGAGTGATTCTACATCTTCCGGATTAATGTCAATAGCCCGGTTAGAGTTAGTAACTCCGCCGGAACCCAAATTAGAAACCGCGTCTTCCGGCGAATCGGCCGTATTGTAGGTAGAATTATCAATAGGGACTCCATCGATCACAAAGAGTGGGCCGTTGCTACCCTGCACGGATTTGTTACCTCGAATCCTGATTTGAGCCGCTGCCCCTGGGGTTCCGGCGGAGCTTGTCACCTGTACCCCAGCTACTTTGCCACTGAGAGCACTGACAAAATTCGTCTCCCGAGCCTGCACAATTTCTTCAGCATCTACATTCTGAATAGAATAGCCCAACTCTCTTTTGTTTGCCTCTATTCCGGCGGCGGTTACTACCACTTCCGAAAGTTGGCGAGTATCCGATTCCATAGCAATATCAATAGTAGAGCGTCCGTTTACTGGCTCGGTTGCCTGGGCAAAGCCAATAAAGCTGAATACCAGCGTTGGGTTGTCGGTAGTGAGCGTGACTCGATATTCGCCATTCAGGTCAGTAATAGTACCATTAGTTGTGCCTTCTTCTAACACGTTCACCCCGGGTAAGGGGGTTTGATCTTCGGCCGAAGTAACCTGACCGGAGACGATCTGCTGGGCGTAACCGGATGTCGCTAAAAAGCAGAGTGCCCAGCTACAGTAGATTAGTAAACGTTTTTTCATAACGATAGGAATATGATGGTGAAACAATGAATTACTTTCCGGTAGGCCATCGAAAAAATACGGATGGCGAAAGTTAAATTCTCAAATTCCTAAAGGTAGGAGAGTTAAATCAGTAAGGTAATCCCCTGATTATGGGGATTTTATAATTTCCTGCTTACCATTAAAAATTCTGCTATTGGTGGGTTTTAGAGCGAAGGGTCCTGGTTAAGAAGAGGGAACTTAGTATGTTATACGCTATTGTCAACAGATAATGATAGAACTAATCCCCCGATTTAGGGGAGTAGAAAAAACAAATAACTTCTTAAGATTTTTATGATGGAGATAATAAATGAAACTACTAAATTCCAATTTTTGGACACATTTCGCGCAAGATGCAGTCAGCACAGCGGGGGTAGCTGCCACGACAAATATGCTTTCCGAATGGAACCAGCAGACGGTTAATCTCTACCCAATATTCTTTAGGAAGATTATTCTCGAGAGCTTCCATCGTCTTTTCAGGAGTTTTGGCTGATACATAACCCCAACGGTTGGTGACCCGATGGACGTGAATATCTACTCCAATCCGGGCCTGACCTGTAGCAATTCCCAGTGCCAGATTGGCGCATTTAGGCCCCACTCCTTTAAATGAAGTGAGCATCTCAAAATTGGCTGGTAAGTTTCCCCGGAATTCAGTTTCAATACGCTCGGCAATGGCCTTAATTTGATGCGATTTGTTCTCATGGTACGTAGAGTCGGCAATTAGGTCATTTATTTCATCGGACGAAAGTTTAGCCATATCGGCAGCGGTGCGAGCCTTGGCAAATAGTCGGATAGAAGTAGGCACCGTAACCTCATCGTAGGTGCGAATGGAGATAATACAGGCAATCAATTGCTCAAACAGCGAAGTGTAGCCTTGATCGTAAAGATCAAACAACGCTGCTTTGGGCAAGTCTTTAACTACCGCCTGTAGTCGCTTTATTGCAGTATGGATATCAAATTTCGTAGGCATACCCTTAGAAGAAAACATCCGCAGATTTGTTTAAGCTTAGCTGTAGAAAGTAATCTGAACCTACCACAATTTCAGATTTCCTTATATTTTGCCGCTGCAAACACCTAACTGAATCCAATGTATTATCGCCTGCTTATTAGCACTGTTTTTTTTCTGACACATGGTTATCTCCCGCTACCAGCTCAGTGGCTACCTGACCATGATTTTCTGACTGAGAAATATAACCAGCTTCATGCTTCGCCTACCCAGGAGAAATTCAGAACGATTGCCCCCATGCCTGCGGGAGTGGTCTATATCCAACACCCGGGGGAAGGCGAGGAGGAAATCCGTTGGCACTTCCGTACCATGAAGGAGTTAGGCTATAACTCACTAAAGGGGATATACCCGGTAACCGGCTGGACGGTTGAACAAATACAACTACTAGCACTGGAGGAAGGAATCATTCCCTGGTGGTACGGGCAGGGTGGCTGGGAAAAAATAACCAAAGAACTTCTGTTTACGCTGAATATTGATCCCGCGCTACCAATAAGTGAAATACGTGAACATCCCAGAATGGTAGATTACCAACAGAACTTGCTCAAAGACCGCGTGGAGCGAACTATTTCTTATCTGGAAGAAACTGGAGAGCAACAGGCATTGCAAAGCAGCTTTCGGGCACATGACCCCACTATTGGAGCACGGGGGCTGGATTTAACCGAAGAAGGAAAAAAGCTGTTTTTACAGTGGGCTGAGGAGCAGTACGGAACCATTGAGCAATTGAACGAAGCTTATAACGTGCATCATGCCAACTTACGTCCTGCGGGAGGTACAATTTTTCAATCTTGGGATGACTTTGCCCAACGCTGGGAGCAGTCCAATCACCGGGAATACCGTGTAAAAAGGGATATTATGCGTTTCAAAGCAGATCATGCCTTGCATAACATCCAGCAGGTAACTAAAAAGTATCAGGAGTTTTACCCGCATGCTCCCTTCAGGGCTGGTGGGGAGTTAGGTTTGTTTTTGCCTCAGTCTTGGTATGGGGTGGATTTAGAGGGTATTGCTGAAGTGATGAAAGACGGCGGAACGCTGTATCCATCCATGCACTTTTCTTGGCACTACGACCAGGTAGATAATGAACTGGTACGGCCGTTCTATATGCAAGCTTCTTTTATGGCCGATTTGTTTAAAGGCGGCTGGTCTGCCGCCTGGGAAAGCACTGGAGGGCCTCAACAGTTTGACGGTGAGAAATTCGGAGCCGACAAAGGCTTTTACGTGGATGAAGGAACTATCACTCAGTTTTACTTGAGCCAACTGGCTTCAGGCTTTAGAGGCTTTGGCATCTGGTGCTGGAGTGCCAGAAGTGCCGGAAAAGAAGGGGGAGAATACAGTTTACTGGATCGTAATAATCAGGTGACGCCCCGTGCCCGAAAGCTGGGACAGATTGGCAAAGCTTTGGATCATTACCGGGATGAGCTTTGGGAAGCGAGAAAAGAACCATTAGTTGGTGTGTTGTATAACTGGGATAATGAAGGTATCTGGGCGGCTATGTCGGTGCGAGGCCGCGATGCCTTTCGCATGCGCCCGATTGAAGCCCGGGTAGGTATCAGTCGTACGCTGATTAATGCCAATGTTCCTTACGAATACGTTACAGCCAGCGACTTACGCAACGGACTGGCACCTCGCTACCCGATCATTTATTTACCCGCCCAGCTGGCCATTAACCTTGATTTACTAGACATTCTGTATGAGTATGTGCAGCAGGGCGGACGCTTAGTGATGGACATGCCTTCGGCCTGGTACGATGCTTACTCAAAAGTGATGCCCAGCGGTAAAAATTCCAGATTAGAACAGATATTTGGGGTAACGCTGGATGATTACCAATTCTCCGGGTACAACCGTAGCTTCAAGCTAGATAGTCTTGATATTTACGGTTCCTTCGTACACATGACCCCGACGACGGCTCAGGTGAAGAACTATTTTGATCATGGCAAGCCAGCTATCACTGAAAATCAACTTGGAGAGGGTACGGCCGTTGTCGTTGGCTATGATGCATCTTTAATGACCTTCACTCCCGGTAATACATTGGCCGAGGAGATGCTGCTCGACTATACGCTGGGTGACTATTTTTCCCCTTTCGCCTGCGACGGAGCCATCGTCTATCGCCTGGCGGCTCCCAATGCTGATCACTACGTACTGGTTAACGATGGTCCCAAGAGCCAGGTGCAACTGGATGTTAAAGACTTCAAGTATCAATCTATTCAAGATGCCATCACCGGTGAAACGTGGGAATTAGGCTCGGCCATTGAATTACCGGCGCATAATGCCCGCTGGTTGCGGTTAGTGAAATGAACAAGTTAACAACACGACTTGCCAACCATGTAGTCGGCTGGATAGAAAGGCGTTATTTCTTTCCAAAGTGTGGCAAAACCTTATTCAGCGATATAGTACTTCTTAGTAGACTATAAACTTAAAGTTTCAGCAAAAAAAACTCCATACTTTGAGAGCAGTATTGGATATTTTAAAACCGCTTTTGACCGCTAAATTCCATAGCTTCGCCTTTACCGAAGCCAAAACTGACGCCAACGGTGATGAACCGCCCACGTAAGCGGTAGTCGTAGAGATAGAAGTTGGGTTGGCGGGTTTCGGACTCAAAAATGCGAGAAGCAAAAATATCGCGGACGCTGAGGTTGAGAATGGTTTTTCCTTTCATCATCTTCTTTCGTAATCCTAAATCAGCGAACGCAAAACCGGATACTTCGCCCTGAACGGTTAGGTAGCTGGATTGGTAGTTGCCAATAAATTCAAAATCAATATCGGCAGGTAACTTAAATTTGTTGGTTACCCTACCCGACCACTGATCTCCGGTAAAGTCAAATGAAACCGATTCAAACTCTCCATCCCGGCTGAAATAATTATAGTTGAGGTCAGCGTTTAACGTCCACCATTCCACGGGGTTGTACTTCGCGTTTAGCTCCACACCAGTGCTGTTATTGGTACCAATATTTTCAGGACGAGTTAAACTTACCCCGTCATCGTTGAAGGTGGCGACTTCCTCGATGACGTCGGTCGTATAGCGATGATACACCGCTACGTTAAAAGAGAACATATCCCGGTCATAAACGCTGGTGACTTCGTAAGAATCGGTAAACTCCGGCAATAGCAGGGGGTTACCAGTGCTGATACTGAAATTATTACGAATGTTAGTAAAGGGATTCAAATCCCATAAGTTGGGCCGATAAATGCGCCGGGAGTATCCGGCCTGCATGGAGAAATTATCCGATACTTTGTAGGAGGTGTGGCCACTGGGAAACAAATTTGTGAACTGCTGAATGTTGCCTTCGTCGGTGTTAACCAGTAGCGTTCGCAAATCGGTATTCTCTAAGCGTAAACCTAGCTTTACGCCAAATCGCTCACCTTCGTAGGCTCCGGTACCGTACACACCCAGTACTTTCTGATCGTAGTCGAAAACATTGGTCAGGCTAGGGTCTTCCACCCACTCGTTATTTTCCAGGTTGCTGACGGCAAAATCGTTGGTGACGTCGGTAATGACGTACTGAGCGCCGGTCTCCAGTGTAAGCTGCTCGTTAAATGGTTGGGTATAATCTAGTTTAAAGGTGTATTCGCCTTCTAGAAAATCAGTGCGGGTCCGCTGCTGGTCAAAAGCTTCGCTGCCCAACAGGGTGGTATTCACGAATTCGGATGATTGATCCTTGCCGAAAAAGCTGCCTAAGGCACTGAACAGCAGCGTGTGTTCCTCATTATCGGGAAAGTCTTTTTTATACTGAAGTTCGTACTGGTACTTGGGGTTGACCGCTTCCGTCTCTTCATCCCGATTTTGGATAGAGGTTACGGAATTATTGCTGTCTAAAAAAGTAAAATCGGTATCGGAGAACTCAGTCTCTAGCTCATAGGCAAAATGCCCGGTAAGCGAAACTACGTTGTAGGAGTTGATGTGGTAGTCGGTACCGAGGATGATGTTAAAGAAGGTTTCGTTTTTATCGCTTTCTCCCTCGCTGCTAACGGTGATATTTCTCTGTAGATCGCGGTTGATCGTTCGGGATTGCTCGGGGAAGGTTCGATGGCCTACCCCAAGCTGGCTGAAGAGATTAAACTTCTCGGTACGGTTGTTTACGCTCAGTCCCAGACTATGATTGTTCGGTACTCCGGTGTTCAGGGTAACTGAGCCGTTAAAGCCTCGCTTCTCTTCTTTTTTAATGACGATATTGATGATACCCGATGTTCCGGCGGCTTCGTACTTGGCCGATGGATTGGTGATGACTTCAATGCGTTCAATCATGTCCGCAGTGAGGGTTCCCAGGGCGTTGCCGCCTTCACTGGTCAATACGGATGGCTTGCCGTTGATGAGTATCTGTACGCCTCCGCTACCCCGTAGCCGAATCTGACCCTCGATATTCACCGTAACCGAAGGTACGTTGTTCAGTACTTCCAGGGCACTAGCCCCGGTGCTGCTCAAATCCTGCCCTACGTTAAAAACCCGTTTATCCAGTTTAAACTCGGTTTGGGACTTTTCGGCCCTTACTACTACTTCATCCAGCGTTTGCTCGTCTTCACTAACGGTTATTGTTCCAAGATCGGCTTTTCCGTTCTTGATTTTTAGGTCGGAGATGATCTGGGTCTCAAAACCGATAAAGCTTACTTCCAGGTAGACTTCAGCCGTTGGGGTAGAAAGGTTAAAGGTACCATCTTCGGCCGTAGTGGTACCATCAACTAATTCGTCATCTAAAAGCTTTTTTACCACCACAGTTGCGTACTCTACCGGCTGACGGCTAGTGCTTTCCACTACCTTTCCAGAGATGGGAATAGGTGTATCCTGGGCTAGGAGAGGGTAGAAGCTAACAATGAAGATACTGAAAAAAACAGGGGCGGCTTTTGAAAATAATTGCATGACCGAAATTACCAAAAAAGATGATTATTTATGTTGTTGAAATAAGCTTAAAAAAATCGCTCGGGTAGCTAAAATTTTTTTCTTTCTAAATAAGAGTCCAGTGATATTCTACCTGGTCCGGTAAAAAACAAAGCCAGAAAGGCAAACCCGAAAAGTATTACTTTTTCCTGTCGACCAAAATCATCCTGAAGGTGGACGGTGAAAAAAGCGGTTGCCATAGTAATGATCAGCGGGATGACGGCGGCGCGGGTAAAAAGCCCAGCCATCACCAGTAGTGAGCAGATGACTTCGGCAAATGCGGCTAAAGCGAGTGAAACTACCGGGCCCAAGCCGAAAGGATCGGCAAACTTGATCTCCTCCGCACCAAAGAGGCGGGTCAGCTTACCCCAGCCGTGCCCGTAAATCATGGAAAAACCAAAAGCAAGTCGTAACACTAACAGTCCGTAATGATAAAAGCGGGTTGGTAGTTCTATTCTAAGTAGACTCATATTTTACATTTTCGTTGTTAGTCAGTAGATGAAATGAAGTTTGGAGTAAGCTTTCGATCTGAAGGAGATGCGATGCATACCGATGATCAGCAGATGATGGTACCAATAGGTTGAACCCTGCCGAATGCAATAAAGAAAACCCGGAGCAAACTGCTCCGAATTTTCTAACCCTAACAAGTATGTATAAGCATTTCGCCAGCATACAAGTGATCATCTATCTTCTACGGCTTCCGGAGTAAGTCATAGCCTCTCCCTTACCGAAACCGTAGCTAAAGCCTAGCGTTACGAAGCGACCGCGTTGCTCGAAGCTGTACAAGTAAAAGTTTGGCTGATCAATCACGCTTTCCCTGATCCGGGAGGCAAACAGATCCCGTACCCCGAGGTTGATAACTGCTTTGCCGTCAAGCATCTTTTTGCGCAAACCCAAATCAGCAAAGGCGAAGCCGGAGATGTCGCTCTGTACCGTTTGGTAGCCCGACTGATAGTTGCCAATTATTTCAAAATCAAAGTTGGCGGGTAGGGCAATTTTGGAGGTTAGCCGGGAGGACCACTGTTCACCGGTAAAATCAAAAACCTGTTCCTCAAACTCACCCTCGCGGTTAAAGTAGTTGAGATTAAAATCACCGTTTAGTTTTAGCCACGGGGTAGGACTATACTCGCCGTTTACCTCGAACCCGGTAGTTTGATTGGTACCGATGTTCAACGGCATGGTGATATTTACGTTATCCTCAAAAGTAGATACCCGTTCAACCACGTCGGTGGTGTAACGGTAATAAACACTGGCGTTGATTGAAGCTTTTTCCAGATTGAGAATACTCGTAACTTCGTAAGAATCGGTGTACTCGGGTAGCAGGTTGGGGTTACCGGTTCGGATGTTGAAGTTGTTCCGAATGTTGAAAAATGGGTTCAAATCCCACAGACGCGGGCGATAGATCCGGCGGGAATAACCGGCTTGCATCGATATGTTTTCCGCTAGCTTATAAGAAGTGTGCAGTGTAGGGAAGAAGTCGGTGAAGTTTTGATTGTTGGACTCGTTGGTGTTGGTGAGCAGCGTGCTTAAGTCGGTGTTTTCCACCCGTAAACCTACTTTCACTCCCCATTTATCATCTTCGTAAGCCCCGGTGCCGTAGACGCCCAGCACTCCTTGGCTGTACTCAAAGTTGTTGGTGAGGCTATCGATGGTTACCCATTCACCTTCTACCTGATCACGCACCGTAAAGTTATTCCCTACGCTGTTAATCAGGTACTGCCCCCCGGTTTCCAGGGTTATTTTATCGGTAAAGGGCTTGGTGTAATCCAGCTTATAAGTGTATTCAGCCTGCTGAAATTCGGTTTCGGTTTGCTGGTCGTTGAACTGGTTTTCACCTAATATTGGAACGTTGATAAATTCTGACTCTTGGTCTTTACCAAAGAACCTTCCCGTGGCGCTCAGTAGTAATTTATGATCCTCATTATCTTCAAATTCTTTGGCGTACTGCAATTCGTACTGATACTTGGGGTTACCAGCCTCAGTAGTTTCTCTACGTTGCCACTGTGAAACCAAATCAGAATTGATAAATCTACTAAAGTCGTATTGAGAAGGCTGACTTTCTACTTCGTAGGCAAAATTACCGGAAAGGGTAATCACATTGTATTGATTGATATGATAATCGGTACCGAGTATGACATTGTAGAAGGTTTCATTCCGGTACTCAATACCATCACTGGATACGGTAGTATTGTTGGTTAGGTCGCGGTTAATGGTTTCAGAAAACTCAGGGAGCGAGCGGTAGCCCACTCCAAGTTGGGTAAACAGATTGAACTTCTCGGTTCTACGGTTCAGGCTGACTCCGATACTGTGGTTGTCCGGAACGCCAGTGTTGAGCGATATTGATCCGTTCAGCCCTCGTTTCTCTTCCTTCTTCAGAATGATGTTCAGAATTCCCGAGGTGCCTTCGGCATCGTATTTAGCCGAAGGATTGGTGATGACCTCAATGCTCTCTATCATATCGGCGGTGATGGTTCCCAGCGCATTACTCTGCTGGTCGGCCAGAACCGATGGTTTGCCGTCTACCAGTATCTGCACTCCGGCGCTACCTCTCAGGCTGATCACTCCCTCGATGCTCACATTTACGGATGGTACATTGTTGAGCACCTCCAGGGCACTGGCTCCGGCACTGGTTAAATCCTGACCAACATTGAATACACGTTTATCCAGCTTAAATTCAGTACGCGATCGTTCGCCCCGAACGACTACCTCATCCAGTGCCTGGCTATCTTCAATGAGGTTAATGGTCCCCAGATCAGCAAACCCATCGGCAAAAGTAATATCTCTAAAAGTTTGGGGTTTATAGCCAATGAAGCTTACTTCTACGTAGATATCGGAAGAATTGACGGTGATACTGAAAGTACCTTCGGCGGTTGAGGTAGCTCCCGTAATAGCTTCTCCGGTTTCTTTATCGGCTATCATCACCGTAGCAAATTCAACTGGATGCTGAGTGGCTTCGTCCTGAATAATTCCGGTTACGGTTACTGTTCCGTTTTGGGCTAAAGCTATATTCGCACTTAAAAATGTGCTCAGCAGAAAGAAGATAAATCTGGAATAGTTAGTCATAATGATATAATATCGAGTTCAGCGACTTGTTAGTACAAGGTACGGGGAACAATCTGGTTAGTAGGAATAAAATCTGTGAACGACTGAACTTATCCGGTAACCCGTACAATTGTTGTTCTCCTGGGTGTTTTTGCGGTTGGGGGTAATAAATATGTAGTTTGTCTTCTAGGGCTATCTTGATCCACCAGATTGCTTATCTTTGGAAGATATGGCGTCAAAAAGTTTTGTTTCACGAATTGTTCCGGACCTAACAGAGTCGAACAGTCAAAGCAGTGAAAGTGCTGCCCGACAAGAGTCTGTCCCTGGCTCGGCTAGAGGATCCACCCAGCCGGTAACCTCCATTCGGGCTGCTGCGCAATCACTGCCCTATAAAGAAATTCTATTTCAGTTATTACTGCATGGCGTTGTGTTTATCTTTTACTCCTACGATAGGCAAAATCCGCAGATAGAATCATATCAGGTAGTATTTTTCCTAACCTACGCGATGGCAGCCTTTATTATTAATTATTTTCTGTTACCTCGTTTTTTGTACCGCAATAAGCCACTGCCCTTCGTAGGTTGGACAATTGGTGTTATTGCAGTGGTGATATTTTTGGAAGAAGCTGTCATCGAGCAAATATATTTTCCCGATACCCGGGGGCAACGCTTTCTGGGAGTCTTCTTTAGTTTGTGGGGTGTACTGCCCGTGATTACCGTATTATCGGGTTTTAAGTTTGCCTGGGATGCCCTACGAAAACAGCAGGAAGTGGAGTTACTGAAAAGTACGATCAAAGAAAGTGAGCTAAAGTTTCTACGGTCCCAAATCAATCCTCACTTTCTGTTCAATAACCTTAATAACCTGTATTCCTACGCCATAGAATTCTCTCCCAAAACCCCTGAGATCATTCTAAAATTAAGTTCAGTATTACGCTATATGCTGTACGAGTGCAAGGAGAAATACGTCCCGTTGACTAAGGAAATGGAGCAACTGGAAAACTTCACCCAACTGTACGAAATGCAGATTGAGGAACGGGGAGAGGTCAACTTTTCGGTGGAGGTTAATCAACCCGACTACCAGATTGCGCCTCTCATACTGATTGTATTTATCGAGAACGCTTTTAAGCACAGTCAGTCGGGGCAATCCGATCATATTCGGATTGATATTGCTATTGAGCTTTCGGAAGCGGGAGAACTTAACTTTACCTGCAAAAACAACTTCCACGCGGAGGCCAATACCGAAAACCTGGCCCACGGCATAGGACTGGAGAATGTAAGAAAGCGCCTTCAGCTTCTCTATCCAAATGCCCACAAACTGATTATAGAGGAGAAAGAGAATCAATACGAAGTATACCTTAGCATGCAGTTAACCCAGAAAGTCCGGCATGAACTGTATTATCATTGAAGATCAGCCCCCCGCTCAGCGTATTCTAAAAAAGTTTATTGAAGATGTTGGGTCGTTGCAACTAAGGGCTACTTTTTCGGATGCTATCCAGGCTATGGAATACCTGAAATCGGAGAAGGTAGACTTGATATTTCTGGATATTCATTTGCCCAAGATTTCCGGTATTGACTTGTTAAAATCGGTACCGAACCTGCCACCGGTCATCCTGACTACCGCTTTTTCGGATTATGCACTGGAGAGTTACGAGTTTAATGTAGTTGATTACTTACTCAAGCCTTTTTCCTTTCAACGCTTTGTAAAAGCAGTTTCTAAAGTGCCTACTCATAACCCTTCTGAGCAAAGAGCGACCTCAGCACCCGACCAACCGTCTGGCCAACGAGAGATATTCATCAAATCAGGTTATGAATACATAAAAGTGTCAGTGGATGACATAAACTACATCAAATCCGATGCGGATTATACCGAGCTCTTTACTTCGGGCAAGAAGCTGCTCTCTTCCGAACCTCTCCGGAACTGGCTGGAGACACTAGACGCTGATCAGTTTGTCCGGGTGCATAAATCCTATATTGTGAATGTAGCTAACATTGTGAAAGTAGTCGGTAATCAGATTTACATGGCTGACCAGACTATAGTACCAATTGGCCGGGCGTTTAAAGATAACTTTACTTCCAAATTTTTATCCTAAAAATAGTAAAACAACAATCCGCATGATGAAACAACTTTTTATTGCACTTATGCTGCTCGGAAGCTACTTCTGCTCTGAACTTCACGCTTTCAGTGATGCTGAAATTGCTAAATCCCCGCTAGCTAGCCCGGAATACACAGTAATTATTGAAGGCTTTGATTGGGGACCCGCCGTCAATAAAGTCGTCCTTCCCATGGGCGAGAAAGTTTCTTCTCCCAACTACCAGGATTATGAAGTCTTGGTAGAAAGGAAGACAGAGTGTGCTGATCTACCGGCTAATCAGGCATCGGGTAAGCGGCGGGTGGTGTACGCTTACGCCTCAGACGAGGAGGGTAATGTGACTGCCGGAGGTAAACACGTGACACTGGTGCTGGAAGTAGCCCCGAATCTGCCGCTAAGTTCTCCTATCCAGTATAGTCGCAACGACCGTTGCAGTGGGAATAACTGGCTGGATTATAACCTGACTATTACTAAGACTTCCACTAACCAAACCTGGAATGAGGAAGCAAATCGTATCCTACCACTCATTGATCGTTTTGATTTGAGCGGAAAGTTCAACTTTCAAGACATGCCGACTATGTCTTATGCTTCCTACGTACCGGAAACCAACAACCAAAAATCGCCCCTATTAATCTGGCTTCACGGTGGGGGAGAAGGAGGTACGGACCCATCCATTCCGCTGATTGCTAATCGGGCAGCCAACTATGCTTCCGATGAGATTCAAGCCCTTTTTGGCGGTGCTTATGTATTGGTGCCTCAAACTCCTACCCGTTGGATGGATGCTGGTCAAGGAAATAGCACACGTGGTAATACGAACGATATTTATAACGAAGCCCTGATGGCGCTGATAAAGGAATACGTGGAGGCTAATCCGAATATTGATCAGGACCGAATATACATTGGGGGCTGCTCTAACGGAGGCTATATGACTTTAAAACTTCTTTTGGAGCACCCAGATTACTTCGCGGCTGCTTTCCCCAGTGCGCTAGCCTACCATTCGGAGTACATTACCGATGAGCAGATTGCGAGTATTAAAGATATACCAATGTGGTTCGTTCACTCGAAGGACGATTCTACCACGGTAGCCAAGAATACAGTAATTCCGGTTTACGAGCGATTAAAAGCGGCTGGTGCTGAAAATGTCTATCTTTCTTTGTACGATCACGTAGTAGATATTACTGGTTTTTATGGCGGAGAGGATTTTCATTACCCCGGACACTGGTCGTGGATCTATTGCCACGCCAATGAGTGCCGACGAGACGTCGACGGCTCGCTGGTAACACTGGACGGACAGCCCACCACCATTATGGAGTGGTTAGCCGCGCAGCGCAAACAGGGAAGTTGAGCTTTTTTTTGATCAACTATCATTGACCCTTTCACCAACCTAACTAAAATACAAGATGCAAGAAATCAGAAAAGAAGACATTAGCCAAGAGGTATTTGACCTCTACGATGATTACGCCCACAACCGCCTGGAGCGCCGACAGTTTCTGGACCGGCTATCCAAGTACGCCGTAGGAGGAATCACCGTTACTTCACTGCTTAGTTTCATTATGCCCGACTACCAGAATAAGATTCAGGTAAGGCAGGACGACCCCCGACTCAAGTCTGAGTTTATTGAGTACGAGTCGCCCAAAGGGGGTGGAGCCATTAAGGGGTTACTTTCCAAACCAGCCGATGCCAGTGGGAAACTTCCGGGAATCGTGGTGGTGCACGAAAACCGGGGCTTAAACCCTCACATTGAAGACGTAGCCCGCCGGGCGGCCTTGGCCGGATTTATCTCCTTGGCTCCCGATGCACTAACCCCGCTGGGCGGCTATCCGGGTACGGATGACGAAGGAAGAGAATTGCAAAGACAGCGTGACCGGGACGAAATGCTGGAAGACTTTATCGCTGCCCATGATTACCTGAACGAGCACCCCGACTGCACCGGAAAGGTAGGTGTAGTAGGTTTTTGCTTTGGAGGCTGGATTTCTAATATGATGGCGGTACGCATACCGGAACTGGACGCAGCTGTTCCCTTTTACGGGGGGCAACCATCCTCGGATATGGTGCCTCAGATTCAGGCTCCGTTATTGCTTCACTTTGGGGAGCTTGATAAGCGAGTAAACGAGGGTTGGCCGGAGTACGAGAAAGCTTTAAAGGAAAACGATAAGGAATACCAAGCCTATATGTACGAAGATGCAAACCACGGCTTTCATAACGATACCACTCCCCGCTACGATCCCGAAGCGGCTAAACTAGCCTGGGAAAGAACGATTGAGTTCTTCAACGAAAAACTAAAATCCTAAGGCAAAATGAAAAAGCAACCGACTACCAGCTCTGGGCTTACCGTACTGGCGAGCTTTAGTTTAACCGGATTACTTCTGCTCACTATCACCCTACCACTTTTTGCACAAGTCACCGATCAGGAACGCTTCGAGCGATTTAAACAAATGTCCGCCGAAAATGAGAAAAAAGGATTAGCCGCACCCTTTGTGGGTATCACCACCGATGGGGGAGTACAGAAAGGACTATTTGAGATCCGTTCTACCGGAGTGAGTACCAAACCGGTGCAAGAAGCAGCTACGGCTTTTCTGCAAGCATTGGACGAAAAACAGCGAGAAGAAGCCAGTTTTGCGGTTGACGACGATGAGTGGCGAAAGTGGATGAACCAGCACTTCTACATCCGGCAGGGGGTGAGTTTCGAGGAAATGTCGGAGGGGCAGCGTCAGGCCTCTTTTGCGCTGATGGATGCCTCCTTAAGTGCTAAAGGTTTACAACTGAGTAAAGATATCATGAAACTCAACCATACATTGGGAGAGATCAACAACAATTTTGAAGAGTACGGGGAGTGGCTGTATTGGATTACCGTGATGGGAGAGCCGTCTGCTACAGAACCCTGGGGCTGGCAAATTGATGGTCATCACCTGATCATTAATTACTTCGTTCTGGGAGATCAGGTAGTAATGAGTCCATTTTTTGTCGGGTCAGAACCGGTGATTGCCGAGACCGGAAAATATGAGGGAATTTCTATTTTGCAGGATGAACAGAATGCCGGACTAAAATTGCTTCAATCGCTGGATGATACCCAAAAGCGTAAAGCCGTTATCCGGGTGTCCAAAGATGGCAATGACAACCTCACTGAAGCTTTTAAAGACAATGTGGTGCTGGACTACGCCGGGGTACCGGTATCTTCTTTCTCCTCGGAACAGAAGGATCAGCTAATTTCACTAATCCAACTCTATATCAATAACCTGGATGAGGGACATGCCCAAATAAAAATGGATGAGGTTGCTCAGCATCTCGATGATACCTGGTTTGCCTGGATTGGTGGCAGTCAAGAAAATTCGGTGTACTACTACCGGATTCATAGCCCGGTACTACTTATAGAGTTTGATCATCAAAAACCGGTGGCTACGCGGCAGTTGTACGGCACTGACCCTCACCCTCAGCATATCCACGCCGTAGTGCGTACCCCAAACGGCAATGATTACGGAAAAGATTTACTGCGCCAGCATTATGAGCAACACCCGCACAAGTAGTGGCTACTAGGCGTAGCTAAAGGAACCGCTGCGCATCGCCTGAAGCTTTTTAAGCAGTTTCTCTTCTTCAGCCGATAGGTTTTTGGGAGTTACGATTTTTACTTGCACAAACAGGTTACCGGCTTGGCCGGGCTTATCGTAGTTGGGCATGCCCAAACCTTTTAACCTTAGGGTCTTACCACTGTCGGTACCCTCAGGAATGGTGACGTTCACCGTGGTTCCTTTCATGGTTTTAATACCTACTTTGCCTCCCAGGGTAGCCGTGTACATATCTACCGGTTGGGTGACATGCAAGTCGTTGCCTTTGCGTTCAAAACGAGGGTGTTTGTTAACTTCTACCGTCAGGTACAGATCGCCGGCTGGTCCACCGTGGATGCTGGGCTGGCCCTTCCCTTTAATTTTCAGGGTTTGTCCGTTTTCAATACCAGGTTTCAGTTTTAGACGTAGCCGGGTACCATTCAGGTTGATCAGTCGGGTACCGCCTTCGTAGGCATCTTCCAGCGAGATAGAAACGCTCGCCTGAATATCCACTCCTCTCATAGCTCCCGCACCTCCGGCCCGGGTACGTCCGGCAGTTGCACCTCCGCCAAAAAAGCTTTCAAAAAAGTCGGAAAATCCGCCGCCGTCGCCGAAGAGGTCCGAAAAATCACCGTCAAATTGGGTGGTTCTACCACCTCGTCCTCCGAACGGACTGCCGCCCCGGTAGCCACCGTTAGCACCCTGCTGCTGGTAGTACTTCCAGTTCTCCCCCAGTTCGTCGTACTGCTTGCGCTTCTCCGGGTCTTTCAATACTTCGTAAGCCTCGGTAATTTCTTTAAACTTTTCCTCTTTGGCTTTATCGCCTTTATTTTTGTCGGGGTGGTACTTTACAGCCAGCTTGCGGTACTTCTTCTTGATCTCATCCTGCGAAGCCGTTTTGCTCACCCCCAGCACTTTATAGTAGTCTTTGTATTCCATATGTCGTTCAGTTTCTGCCGCGTTGAGCCAAGCTCGCGCGTGCTAATTATCACGAAAAAAAGGTGGATTTGGTTGAGGCAAAAAAAAGGCGGGTCAGTGCCCGCCTCTTTCATCTACTAGCTCCATCTGCTTAGCCAATCTCGATCGTGCGAGCGGGCTTAGGCTTCACTTCTTCCCGCTTGGGCAGGGTCAGTGTTAAGATACCGTTGTCGTATTTAGCGGCGATCTTGTCACCGTCTACTGCATTCTCCGGCAGGCGGAAGCTACGGCTAAAGTTGTGGTAACGGAACTCCCGTTTCACAAACTCATCACTCTTCTCTTCCTGATTATCTTCTTTCTCTACCGAAACAGTCAGTACATCCTGGTCTAACTGCACGTTAAAGTCTTCCTTAGCAAAACCGGGTACTGCCATTTCTAGAGCAAAGTGATCTTCAGTTTCCTTCACGTTGGTGGCGGGCAGACGACGGCCTTGGAATCCACCGGTGTCAAATAACTGGTCCAATTCTTTAGTTACAAAGTCATCAAAGAACCGGGGAAATGGGGTGTTATAGCGTATCAGTTTCATAATAGTTATATGTTTGAGTTAATTAATTTTTTTGGTTACGCTTACTAATTATCAAACTGAGTACCAATGCTAGAAAAGGCCCTTTTTTGCTGCCATTATGGCTGCATATGAGAAATATCATGAAGAATTAATGTCATTGTGGCATAATAGCTGTCGATTTTGACTAAATATTCAACTCTACTGTTGTCAGTAGCGGATTACTTATTTGCTTTCGATAATCCGAAGTACTATCTTTTTACCTTCACTGCAACCAATTTGATATTACCTATGAACCGATACCTGATCTCCTCTACGTTTACCCTGATTATTATTCTATCGCTAGTAGTAGCCTCCTGTCAGTCGAAGCAAGAAAATGCTGCTGAAGCTACTGAGGAGGACCCTGAAATTCCGGTACAATCCGTAGCCTTTGAAGCTTCACCTCAGCCGGTGGAAGAGGTGGAGGTAAATACCCTGGAGATTGGCGCCAAGGCTCCTGACTTTCGGCTACCGGGGGTAGACGGTAAGTACTACGAACTGGCCGATTTTGATGATGCCGAGGTGCTGGCGATTGTGTTTACCTGTAACCATTGCCCTACGGCCCAGGCCTACGAGCAACGCATTATAGATTTGGTAAATGATTACCAGGATAAAGGAGTGGCGCTAGTGGCCATCTCGCCGAATAGTCCGATATCATTATTATACGATGAGCTAGGTTACTCCGACTTGGGCGATACCTACGAGGATATGCAGATCAGGGCAGCGGATAAAGAATACAATTTTCCTTACCTCTACGATGGCGACGACCACGCCGTATCCCTGCAATACGGACCGGTAGCTACTCCCCACATGTTTGTGTTTGATCAGGAACGAACTTTACAGTACGTAGGCCGATTAGATGATTCGGAAAAACCGGGTACCGCCCAGGCTGAAGATGTACGGGCAGCTCTGGATGCCGTACTAGCCGGAGAGGAAGTGGCGAATCCGAAAACCAAAACCTTCGGCTGCTCGGTGAAGTGGGCCTGGAAAGACGAATGGAAAGACAAAGTGTACGCCGAGTGGGAGGAACTACCGGTAAACCTGGAAATGATTGACGAAGCCGGTATTGCCGATCTTTTAAAGAACGACTCGGATAAGCTACGGCTGATTAACGTATGGGCTACCTGGTGCGGCCCCTGCGTGCTGGAGTATCCCGAGTTTGTGGTAATGCATCGCATGTACGACGACCGTCCGTTTGAGTTTATCTCTATCAGTGCCGACCGCCCCGAGCAAGAGGAAAAGGTGCTGCAATTTCTGGAGAAGCAGAACTCATCTATGAAGAACTATCTCTTTGCTAAAGACGATAAGTATGCTCTCATTGAAGCCATTGACCCCGAGTGGGAAGGAGCCTTGCCCTACACCATTCTGGTGGAACCGGGCGGCCAGCGTATCTACAGCCGGCAGGGTACCATCGATCCGCTCGCCCTTCGCCAAACCATTGTAGAACACGAACTAATGGGAAGGTATTACTAGAGTTCTCACTTTTTGGTTAGTCAGGTTTCCAACCAATCCCAGGTTGGTAATAATCTTAGGCGCGCAGGCTTTGGTACAACCAATCAGAGGATAACCAGCATCCTGTACGTTGCCCAATACAACTGAAGATGTGTTAGCTACTTTGGTAACCTTTTCTTCCCTGATTTCTTCTTTTCCTCAGGATTGGTACAACTTAAGATTAATGGGATGTTCCTACTAGGAAGACGGTTTTATTATTCTGATGGGCTTTCTTTAGTGTTTAGCAATAATAAGTGGGGATTAGAATGCACTTATATCTACATCCCGCACCCACACCAAATAATAATTTTACAGTTCTTGAAGGACTTTCCAATCTCCACGAAAATATCCTGAATGATGAAAACCCATTCACTCATAGTGCATCTTGGATGTCGTTATTAAGCGAAAATGCCTCATATCGTATTGGATAGTGTCTCCAATGTTCACAATCTCGTCATTGTTTGTAAGTCTTTCATAGATGCAGTCATCCATGTTAATGACTCTGTAAAAAATATTAAATCCTCTTTTTTTCCTGTCTTTTTTTAGTACAGTTCCTTTAATTAGGCAATCATAATCTACGTAGTTAGAATAGCCACTGTGAACTGAGTTCGTGCTTGGTCCACTATAAGGAACGTAAACCGTATCACCAATACTTAATTGTTTGAAATCCTCTCGAATATCAATTTTCTTTTTATTCATCCAAGTTCGAATCTCATCCAGTTCAGATTTGATAGGGGTAAAAACATAATCGAAGCAAGGCGCTTCGTTCTGAAAAATGCCTCGTTCAAATGCCTGTTCATGAATGTTGATCCTGTTGTCAAATCGTTTCTTTCTAAGCCTATCAATCTTCCGATGTGATTTATAGTGGTAAAGGACGTCGACCAACATTATGATTTCAGGGTTATGGCAGTTGGTTGTCAGTGAAATGTTCAACCATTCCATACCAACAGCCCCGAACAATAAATTGGTTGGCGAATTCTCTAGTTCAAAAGTTCCATCTAGATTTGAGGTTGCTAGAAGAGTTGTGTCCTGATCATAGATGTTAACTCCAGGTAGTCCCACTAAATCCTCATCAATTACCTTTCCTGAGATATTCAATAGTTGTCCCGATGAATAAAAATTCATGAAGACTAAAATAAGAAGTAGTAAATATCTGGTTTTCATCTCGCCTACATGGCACCTAATAACTGTATAAACGCATCGGTGCGTTTATTTGTCATATACCTACCTTGTTTTCGTTGGATTTGATGGTAAAAATAAGATGAAAGCGATTGTTAGTTGTATTAAGTTTATAGATCACTGGATGATTGATGTAATTTATATAAATGTTTATTGTCATTTGTACTCGATACTCACTATTTACTGAGCATCGGACGATATTCTAGGGGATAATATTAATATAGTGAAGTATCGTTAAACAACGAACCTCGGGGAAAAGGAAGTGTTATCTACCGCTTTAGAACCTACTTTTCCTTAATCCTCTCGGTACTGCACTCATCGGTTAATCTAACCACAGCTTTTCATTGCCAGGTATACCAATTCATGGCTTAAATGTAATTTCTGATGCCAAATTAAGTGTCATCTGGCCGGGCAAACGTGTCTTATGAGTGGTGAAGTAATAACATCTGTCTGGGCAAACCTGCCTTATTAAACGTGAAGTAGTGACAACTCGCTGCCCAAATGGGTCTGGTAGATGGCTAAGTAGTGTCAACTCACTGCCCATCAGTGTCTCCTAGATGGTCAAGTAGTGTCGACTAATCGTTCATATGTGTCTTCTAGATGGCCAAGTAGTGTCGACTAATCGTTCATATGTGTCTCCCTGATAGCTAAGTAGTGTCGACTAACCGGCCATACGTGTCTTCTAGATAGTCGAGTAGTGTCGACTAATCGTTCATACGTGTCTTCTAGATAGCCGAGTAGTGTCAACTTATCGTTAAGTTGTTACTCAGAAACCGTCATGCATGACCTATGGAAAGACACGTAGGGCTGCTTCTTGACTGACAAAAGGACAATCCGGGCTAAAACACTACTTGTGTACCAGTACAGTTTATTTGTCCCTTCGAATACATCTACTTTTTCTGAGCTTTGTGCCATTGTAAAACTAAACATGGTAAAAATGACCCGAGAAGAATTTTTGGAACGCACCTACATCAGCATTGAGAACGTGCGCAGTAATCCTGACGCCGCCAAAACCCTAAAGCAGGTGGGTTGGACTACCCAGGACACCACCCAGGGCTGGAATCTGTACCAAGCCGCGTACGGAGCTTTGGACGACCAGCGAGAGAAGAACAGCCAAAAGCTGGCCAGTACTGATGAGCTACGTAAAGCTGAACGGCAACTTCGTCAGCTGTATCAGCATCATCTGACTTTAGCCCGTATTGCGGTGCCTTATGATCGAGGTATTTATCAATCATTAGAGTTGAGCGGTACCCGTAAAGTTAAGCGCTCAGCCTGGCTAGATCAGGTCCGTAGGTTCTACGATAACATCGATAAAATTGAAGCTCAACTGGCTTCTTACGGAGTGATGCCGGAAGATGTTGCTCAGGCGCAAGCCATGATTGAGGCGGTAGTAGCCGCCCGCGTTAAGCAGTTTACCGCTAAAGGAGCCGCTCAGCAAGCCCGCACTCAACGCGAGCAAGCCTACGAGGAGCTGGATGCCTGGATGAAGAAGTTCGTCCGCGCCGCCCGCTACGCCTTCGCCGACACTCCCCAGCAACTGGAGACGTTCGGCATCGTCGTCAAATAGCAATGAGCAATGTGCAACTAGCAGTGTGCAGTGAGCAATGTGCAGTGAATGGAGCATCCCGTGCAATGTGCCACCGTCACGTCATCCTGGAAATACCTGCAACGTAGTGAAAGGTCTTATCCGGGATGATGTAAAGGGTGGGGTAGACGAAACTGTGGGTTGCTCTGCTTCTTTCCAACCTGTTCTCGATTTTTAGTTCATCGAGGAGTAGTCTGAATTATCCACCGTGCAACGGCCGCTATCATTTTTAATTGTCCACTGATTGTTATACCTTTGTACTGCGGGTACGACCAGCTCCTGCTGAACTCCCCCAGGCCAGGAATGGAGCAAGGGTAGGCGGTCGTAGCGGTGCGATACCCGCATTTTTCTTTTCTGTTCGAGCGTATTGCCATACGCCCTTTCATATTTCATCTTTCCTTTGCTACCTTCGCAAATAAACATTGTGGGTTGTAGCTATGTACATTATTAAAGTGAAGGGTAAGGCAAAAATACCCGACTATATTCAGTTGCGAGACGATAACTTTGTGCTTATTGCCTACTTCCGGGCCGACCGGGAGCTGAAAAACCTGCATAAGTACGGACTGGAAGGGAAGGAAGAAGCACTGGGCAAGGTAATAGCCGGATTGCCCTTCGGTAAGATTCAAAAACTGGAGATATAATGGAAGAAAATCCTTTCCTGGATAAACCCGTCGTAGATGTGCGGAACGCCTGTATCTTTCAGGAGCATCAGGTAGTGCTGGAAGATGTACATTTTTCCGTTGCTAAAGGAGAGTTTGTGTATTTAGTGGGCCGCACCGGCAGTGGTAAAAGCTCGCTGATGCGTACCCTCTACGCCGACCTTCCCCTACGAATTGGCGAAATGGACGTAGCCGGTTATTCTATCAAAAACATCAGTCGCTCCGATGTGCCCTACCTGCGCCGTCGCCTGGGCATCATCTTTCAGGACTTTCAGCTTTTTGCCGACCGTACGGTAGACGAGAACCTCAACTTTGTGATGCGGGCTACGGGTTGGAAAGACCGGGCCAAGATGAAAAAGCGTTTGGCTGAAGTGCTGATGCAAGTGGGGCTAGGTTCAGCCGGTACCAAACTACCCCACCAACTATCGGGTGGGGAGCAGCAGCGGGTAGCCATTGCCCGTTCACTGATCAACGAACCCATACTGCTGGTAGCCGATGAGCCTACCGGTAACCTGGACCCCAGCGTATCCGAAGGTATTCTGAGGCTTTTCCAGGAAATTAACGAGCGGGGCACCACCGTGCTGATGGCTACCCACAGCCACGAATTTGTCCGCAGCTATCCCGCCCGGGTACTCAAGTGCGAACACGGCCGCCTCCTCGATTCCCAGCGGGAAGACTTTGAATTGAGTAGCACGTATTGACGGAAACCGGAGAGGGTAATCTGGAGACCGGAAAATATTACACTAATCTATGTTATTGTTTTTAGTGCTCATTGCTGTTTGATGTCAAGATACACATACTCATCACCTACTCTTACTTTCTGATTTCCGGTTTTCGGTCTCCCGTCTCCGGAATCCAGTACTCTAGTTTCTGTTAGTTTCGGATTTCTACTAATTTTAACCTCTGGTTCATAAAACCTAAAGCTTGACCTATGAAACTAGCCGCCATTGACATCGGTACCAACTCCATTCACATGATTATTGTACAGGTAAACCGCAATAACACTTTTGAGGTGATTGAACGGGAGAAGGAGATGGTGAAGCTAGGCGAGGGCGTATTTGCCACCAATGAACTTTGCGACCGGGCCTACCAGGAAGGATTGGAAGTAATTCGGCGTTACGTGCAACTGGCCGACCAGTTGGGAGTGGATGAAATTATTACCGCCGCCACCAGTGCTACCCGGGAAGCCCGCAACGGTGGGGCCTTTCTGGATGATATTGTTCAGGAAACCGGAATTGCTCCTCAGGTAATCTCCGGAAAAGAAGAAGCCCGCCTGATTTTTCTGGCCGTTCGCCAGGCTGTTGCCTTGCAAGGAGAGAATGCTTTAGTACTGGATATTGGGGGCGGAAGCACCGAAGCTGTAGTGGGTAACGAACGAGAAGTGCTGTTCCGAAGTAGCATCAAGCTGGGTGTCCGGCGATTGTTGGATATGTTTGACCATCAGGGACCCGTGGGTAAAGAGGCGCTGAAGGTACTAGAGGCCCACATTAAGCAACTGGCGCGAGAGGTTATGAACGAAGCCAAAAGGGAGGGCTTCAGCCAGGTGATCGGTACTTCCGGAACCATTCGTACGCTGGGCGAAGCAGTTTTACTAGAGAACGGGAATGGGAGCGTCCCGTCGGTGAATGCCGAAAAAGTGAAGCGAGAAGAGCTGGAAAAACTCACTAACAAATTAATCAAATCCGAGGCGGAAGATCGAACTGAGATCAAAGGAATTAGCTCCAAGCGAGCCGATGCTATTCATTTGGGTGGATTGCTGCTTACGCAACTCCTTCAACTGGCCGATGCTGACGAAATTACCCTGTGCGATGCTTCTCTGCGTGAAGGACTGATTATTGATTACATTCAACAGTACGCAAAAAAAGGAGCCAGCTTACCCGAACACGAGGACTTACGCTACCGAAGTGCGGCGCAGCTAGCCCTTAAGTTTGACGTCGATCTGGAGCAGTCCTCCCACGTAGCGGTTTTAGCCAAGCAATTATTTAAGCAACTGTCATCCGTACACTCCTTAGAAATATATGAGCAGCAAATTCTGGAATATGCAGCATTATTATACGAAATAGGACAGTATATTAGTTTTAAGCGCTATCATAAAAACTCCCGTTATATTATCAAACACGCTCGACTGAGAGGTTTTACTAACGAAGAAATCTTGCTGGTCAGGCACGTGGCTCGCTACCATCGTAAGGCGAAGCCCTCTAAGAAGCAGAAGAAGTTTCGCAAGCTTAGCAAACGCCAACAAAAGATCGTGGAGTTGCTATCCGGTATACTTCGCGTAGCCGTTGGCTTGAATACGACAAAGAACCAATTGGTTAGGGAGGTGAACTGCCAGATTTCCAAAAAAGAAATTACGATTATTCCGATCAGCTCATCCTCACTAGACATTGAACTCTGGGCCTCTGCCCGTAACAAAAAAGTGCTGGAAAAGGCGATAGGGCGAAAAATAACTATTCAAACGACCGAGTAGCAATCAGTTGCTCGGTTGAAACAAGGCTGACCTTGACTGGCAAGAAAAATCACCATCGGTGGGGGAGGTTTGATAATAGAATAAAAACTAATTTCACTGCAATTGTTAGCGTATTTACAACTAAGAATAAAGTGAAACATTCAGCAATTTCTATCCGGACCTTTATCGGAGCAAAAGACTTTACAGAATCCAGAATCTTCTATCAGGAATTAGGTTTTAAGGAAGTATCCATTTCTGAAAAATTATCTTTTTTTGCTGTGGGTCAACTAGGCTTCTATTTACAGGATTTTTACGTAAAAGACTGGGTAGAAAATTCTATGATATTTCTGGAGGTAGACGATGTGCATCGTTATCAGCGGGAGCTTCGCCAACTCGGGCTATCCGAAAAATATGAATCCGTTAGGATAACTGATATTCAGGAGAATGATTGGGGCAGGGAGTTTTTTATGCACGACCCTTCCGGAGTGCTTTGGCACATTGGTCTATTTTACTGACTTGTTTACTATCTACTTTTGCTCGACTTATGTCGGTAAAGTTTCAGGAATATTAATCAGGAAAAAACGAGTAGTCCAAACCATCCCAATGGTTTTTGTGTATTGGATGTGCCACTTATCTATTGGCACCCATTATGAAACTATTTGCTTGTCAGAAATGCGGTCAGTTACTACACTTTGAGAATGTCCGCTGCGAACGCTGTGGTAGCCGGCTAGGTTTTTCTCCTCAAGATATGAAGTTACTAACCCTGACCTTGTTAGGTGAAGGGCTATATGAGCCGTTTGATCAAGGTGTCGGACAGTTTCGTTATTGCTCTAATGCGCAATATCAAGCCTGTAATTGGCTGGTGCCCACTGATAGTGTTAGTAAACTCTGTGTAGCTTGTGAATTTAATCGTACTATTCCGGACTTAAGCGACCAGAACAATCGGCAGCTATGGCAAAAATTGGAGGTGGCAAAGCATCGGCTGATCTACTCCCTGCTACGGTTAAAGTTGCCGATGGTATCTCAAAGAGAAAACCCAGATACTGGCTTGGCCTTTGATTTCCTGGCTGACCCACCCACCTCCTGGGGTAAACAACAATCTGTACTTACTGGGCACGCAGAAGGACTGATAACCATTAATATTAAGGAAGCGGATGACGCCCAACGAGCCAAGATGCGGCAGGATATGGGCGAGCGGTACCGAACGCTGTTGGGGCACTTCCGTCACGAAGTGGGACACTATTACTGGCAGGTGCTAATTGCTGATAGTGGATATCTTGCTGAATACCGCCGATTGTTTGGTGATGAACGGGAGGATTACGGAGAAGCTCTGAAGAAGCATTACGAGCAGGGTCCTAGCTCAGATTGGAGAAAGCAGTTTATCAGCTCCTACGCCAGTACCCATTCCTGGGAAGACTGGGCCGAAACCTGGGCGCATTATCTGCATATGGTGGATACCTTGGCTACTGCTTATGCCTTTGGTCTTCAGATTGAGCCTCTGGTTACTGAAGAGGAGAATCTAACGGCTGGAATTGATCGCGATCCCTATCTGATCAAAAAATTTGATCGGATTCTAGAGCTTTGGTTTCCCCTTACAATCGCGATGAACAGCATTAACCGTAGTATGGGTCAACCCGATATGTATCCCTTTGTGATTTCAGATCCGGTAATAGAAAAGCTAAGGTTTATCCACAAAGTATGTTGCGCTTCAGTGGTATAAATTTCTGAATGTTATGGTGTTTGGGTTTTAGAGTGTTCTGGTGTTCAAGATGCTGGCTATCGGACCACGGTCGTCAGTCCACGGTGTTTTTAAGCTTCAAACCTCAAGTCACGAACTTTTGTCTTTCCACTTCATTCTCCAATCTCCGGACTACCGTCTTCGGACTTCCCACTTCCCAGCATTTGCCCGTGATGCTTTTTGTCCTAACTTTGCTCAAATAACAAAGTCAACAACATATTTATATGCCGAATCTACTGAAACGAGTGCATTTTATCGCCATTGGCGGTAGCGTAATGCATGATTTAGCCCTGCACATTGCAAAACGAGGAGTACAGGTCACTGGTTCTGATGATGAAATTTACGATCCGGCCCGAACGGCATTAGCGGAAGCAGGATTGCTACCGAAAGCGATGGGCTGGTTTCCTGAAAAGGTTACCAAGGAATTGGATGCGGTAATTTTGGGTATGCACGCCCAGCCTGATAATCCGGAACTTAAACGTGCCCAAGAGCTTGAAATTCCCATTCTATCCTATCCCGATTTTATTTATGAGAACAGCCGCGATAAGCAGCGGATAGTCATCGCTGGTAGCCACGGAAAAACGACTATTACTTCCATTATCCTGCATGTGTTGAGCCAAATAGGCCGGCAGTTTGATTATGTAATCGGTGCCAAGATTGATGCTTTACCAGGAAGAGTAAAGTTAACAGATGCTCCGGTCATCATTATTGAAGGAGATGAATACCTTTCTTCTCCTATTGACCGTAGTCCCAAAATTCTTAAATACCACCATCATATCGGTTTGATCAGTGGTATCGCCTGGGATCATTATAATGTATTTAGAACGGAAGAAGAATACGTTCATCAATTCGATCTCTTTGCTGACGCCTCTCCCAAAGCCGGGGTGCTGATATTTTGTGAGGAGGATGATATGGCCACCGTTATTGGGCGTAAGGAGCGACAGGATGTAACGCGTATTGAGTACAAAACTCACCCTCATGTGGTACGAGAGGGCAAATCGTACCTGACCACCGCTGATGGTGAAGTACCAGTAGAACTTTTTGGAGCGCATAACATGCAAAATGTTAGCGGTGCTTTGGAAGTCTGCAAGCGAATTGGCGTCACCGAGGCTCAGTTCTATTCGGCAGTGGGTTCGTTTAAAGGAGCCAATATGCGGCTGGAACTGGTAGCTCAAAATGATTATACCAGGCTTTACAAAGATTTTGCCCACGCACCTTCTAAGCTGTTGGCCACTACCAAAGCAGTGAAAAATCAATTCCCGGACCGAACATTGGTTGCCTGTGTAGAACTGCATACGTACAGCAGCCTAAACCCCGAGTTTATCAGCCAATACCGTGAAACTTTGAAGGATGCTGACGTAGCAGTAGTTTACCACAATCCGGAAGTGTCAAAGCATAAGAAGCTGGAGCCCTTGACGGATGATCAACTAAAGCAGGCCTTTGACCAAGACAATATTTTAATTTTCACTCAGACCGAAGAGCTTAGAAAATACCTGACTAGCCAGGAATGGAAAAATAAAAACCTGCTCATGATGAGTTCCGGTACTTTCGGCGGACTTGATCTGGTAGAACTAGGGAAAGAGGTAGTAAAAAGTTAAATGACCCAAAATGAAAGTTGAAAGTTGGATGCGCGAAGTCAGAAGATAGAAGACTGCAGCTCACTAATGACGGTGGACCGTCAACTATTAACTAGTAACAATCAGCAATTGAACAATCGAACCATCGGTATAAATGATAAACCTTAAACTAAAGAACCCATTAGTATTTTTTGATCTCGAGACCACCGGTGTGAACGTTACCAAGGACCGGATTGTGGAGCTATCCTTCATCAAGGTAATGCCCAGCCTGGAGACGGAGACCTACACCCAACGATTAAATCCCCAGGTTCCTATTCCGACCGAAACCAGCCTGATCCACGGAATTTACGATGAGGACGTGAAAGACGCCCCTACTTTTAAAGAGATTGCCCGCAACCTGCATAAGTTTCTGGAAGGCTGCGATTTAGCCGGTTTTAATATCATCAAATTTGATGTACCCATTTTGGTAGAAGCCTTTCTAAGAGAAAACATTGAATTTGATATCAGTCGCCGAAAACTGGTGGACGCTCAAAAGATTTTTCATCTGATGGAAAAACGGACTCTTTCGGCTGCTTACGAATTTTATTGCGATAAAACGTTGGAAAATGCCCATAGTGCTGAAGCGGATACCAAAGCTACTTTGGAAGTGCTATTAGCACAGATTGAGCGCTATGATGAAAAATCCGTGACGGATTTACAGGGAAATGAGGTGGGAGTGATTCGCAATGATGTGGAATCGCTTCACCAGGTATCAACCACAAAAATGGTAGATTTGGCGGGGCGGATGACTTTCAATGAAGACGGAATCGAGATTATCAATTTTGGCAAGCATAGGAATAAGCCGGTGGAGGAGGTGCTGGCATCAGAACCAGCGTTTTATGATTGGATGATGAAGGGAGATTTTCCGTTGGATACCAAACGAAAACTTACCGAAATCAAGTTGCGAAGCCTCAAATCAAGATTTTAGCCCAATTCCTTCGGTTTTTCCCTACTTTTTATAGTAACTTAGGAGCGGTACTTTTTTAAACTTTTACAAACGCTAAACTAGCTTACAACCTGCTAATTTATGGCTAAGACCATCATTGTTTCTAACCGCCTGCCCATCAAAATTTCCCGCAACGAAAAAAAGCAACTGGAGTATCAAACCAGTGCCGGAGGATTAGCCACCGGTTTGGGTTCCATCTACAAGGAGGGCAATAACCTTTGGATTGGCTGGCCAGGCCTGGTAACGAGTAAGAAAGACGAGAAAGCGGAAATTACCGAGTCCATTGGTAAGGAAAGCATGTTCCCGGTTTTTCTTACTGAGGACGATATTAAAGATTTTTACGAAGGGTTTAGCAACGAAACGCTTTGGCCTAATTTCCATTACTTTACTCAATACGCCATCTACGAGCCTAAGCTTTGGGAAGCCTACAAACGCGTAAACCGTAAGTTTGTAGACGAAATTCTGAAGAAGGCCGAACCGGACGATACGCTTTGGATTCATGACTACCAACTGATGTTGGTGCCCGGCATGCTGCGGGAAGCCCAACCTGATCTAAGTATCGGATTCTTTCTGCATATCCCATTTCCTTCTTACGAGATTTTCCGTCTGTTGCCCTGGCGGCGTGAACTGCTTAATGGAGTGCTTGGCTCCGACCTGATAGGGTTTCATACTTACGACGATATGCGCCACTTTCTGAGCTCCGTAAGCCGTCTGGCAGGTCTTAGTAGCTCTCAGGGTCAGGTAACGGTTAAGAATCGGCAGGTAATGGTGGATTCGTTTCCTATGGGTATCGACTACGATAAATACGCCCAGGCGGCGGCTTCGCCCGAAGCTTTAGAACGGGAAGTTCACTACCGTATTTCATTAGGTGATCAGAAGCTGATTCTGTCCATTGACCGGTTGGATTATTCCAAAGGGATTCCCCAAAGGCTGGAGGCTTTCGAGATGTTCTTCGACCGCTATCCCCAGTACCGCAATAAAGTATCGCTCATTATGGTGGTGGTGCCTTCTCGCGATTCGGTAGGGAAATACAAAGAACTAAAAGAGGAAGTAGATCGTTTAGTTGGCCGTATCAATGGAAAGTACGGAAAAATTAATTGGACCCCGGTGCATTTCTTCTACCGATCCTTCCCGCTAGAAGAACTATCGGCATTCTACCGTATGGCTGATGTGGCCCTGGTAACTCCCATGCGGGATGGAATGAACCTGGTTTGTAAAGAATTTATTGCCAGCAAAATAAATAAAAAAGGAGTACTGATCTTAAGTGAAATGTGCGGAGCTTCTAAGGAGCTATCTGACGCTATACTTATTAATCCCAATGATACTAACCAGTTAGTGGAAGCCATTGATCAGGCGCTGACTATGCCCGAAGAGGAGCAGATTCAGCATAACACTAACATGCAAAATTCACTTAAACGTTATAATATATCTCACTGGGTAAATCTATTTATGGAAAGTTTAACCACGATTAAGGAAAGACAACACAGCATGCAGACGCGCAATTTGGACGAATTGTCGCAGGAAAAAATGCTGAAAGAATTCAGTAAAGCCAAAGAACGGCTGATTTTTTTGGATTACGACGGGACACTTACCGGTTTTCACAGCGACCCTCGTGATGCTAAGCCCGACGATGAGTTGAAAGCAATTTTGAGGAATTTAGTGAAGGAAGAGAAGAACAAGGTTGTGGTGATTAGTGGTCGAGATAAAGATACACTAGGAGAGTGGGTAGGCGAATTTGACGTAACTCTGATTGCGGAGCACGGAGTCTGGCTTCGGGAAAGAGGAAAAGACTGGCGTACGGTAGTAGCCATGAAGGGCGACTGGAAGAATGAAATTATGCCAATCCTGGAAATGTACGTTCAGCGTACGCCCGGGTCATTCATAGAAGAAAAAGACTTTTCGCTGGTATGGCACTATCGCAAGGTAGAAACCGGGCTAGGCGAACTTCGGACCCGGGAACTAGCCAGTCACCTGAAATACATCTCTTCTAACAGCAACCTCCAGGTGCTGGAGGGTGATCATGTGGTGGAAATTAAAGATCGAGAAGTGAATAAAGGCCGTACGGCTTTACAGTGGCTGGAGCAGACTTCGCATGATTTTGTAATGGCCATCGGCGATGATGCTACCGATGAAGATACTTTTCGGGCTATGCCCAAGGATGCTTATACTATTAAAGTGGGTAGCAAAACCTCTGCCGCTCGCTTTAATGTAAATTCTCATACGGCCGTGCGTTCTCTGTTGCAAGCAATGATTGAAGAGGGCTGATCAAGCCTCTCCTAAAAAGGTGGGTTGATCAAGGCGAGTAGCAATGCGGAAGGCAGCATTCACCAAGCCTACGTGACTGTACGCCTGCGGAAAGTTACCCCACTGGCTACCGTTGCTGGCATCCACGTCTTCGCTAAATAGCCCTACGTGGTTGCTGTACTTCATAATATTCTCAAAGGTCTCAATGGCTTCGTCGAGACGACCCACGCAAGCCAGCGCTTCTACGTACCAGAAAGCACAAATCAGGAATGTAGTCTCGGGAGTGCCGAAGTCATCCGCGTGCTTGTAACGGAAGAATAAACCCCCTTCAGTACGAAGCCCTTTTTCGAGGTTAATTAAATGCTGCTTGGCCCGATCCGAGTTGCTATCCAGGTAGTTCATCATGATGAGCTGTAGGGTGCTGGCATCCAAGTTGTTAACGCCAATGGCCTGGGTATACACCTTACGAGACGGATCGTAACAGGCTTCAATTTTGTTCGCTGCCAAATCCCGCAGGTGAATGGCTTTTTTCTTAAGTGGTTCGTCCTTCAGGAAATTGGCGATTTTGATGGCCGCGGAACTACCCGCCCAGTGAAACAAATAGGTGTAACAGTGCAACTGCTTAAAGTCCCGAAACTCCCATAGTCCGGCATCCGGTTCCTGAATGAACTTTTCAATACGGTCCAGAACGTCAGCAGCTAATTTATCCGAACCAGCCCGCTCGTCCTGATTAAAGCGAAAATCCACGTACAGCGGTAGCAATGAAAGCAGTACCTGTCCGTAAACATCGTTCTGAATGTGTTCGTAGGCTTGATTCCCGATTCGTACCGGAGTATTTCCTTTATAACCATCCAGATCAATAATCCGCTCCACGAGTTGATCGCGACCACTGATGGCGTACAGGGGCTGGTATCTTTCTTCCTGGGTAGCCGAAATATTGGCGATGTAGTGGAAATAGCGTTCTAACTCCTCGAAGTGACCAATGTTGTTAAAAGCATTGAGAGTATAGTAAGTATCGCGTAGCCAGCAGTAGCGGTAATCCCAGTTGCGTCCGCTGCCCGGTGATTCAGGTAAACTGGTGGTGGCGGCGGCAATAATACCACCAGTGTCTTCGTACTGATGAATTTTCAGAACCAAAGCCGACCGTAATACTTCCCTTTGGCCGAAATTTTTGATACTAGTACTTTTTACCCAATTACGCCAGTAGTTCACGGTGTTATGCAGAAAAGTATCTGAGGTGCTACTTACCGGAGCCTCTAAAGGCGCCCCGTAGGTCAGTACTAGATATTTAGCGTCATTTAAAACAAAGTAGTTATTTTCCTGAATATGGGTGAGAGATATATCCGTGGTTAAGCGAATCTCATTTCCGAGCCCCAAAAACTTTATGTGGTTGCTAGCTTGATTATGCGATAAATCAACACTACCATATTCTCCCTTAGGGTTACAGGTGACTTTAATTAAAGGCGTCCCCGACAAAGGCTCAACTTTTCTGATCAGCATGAGAGGCTTAAAGTAGCGGTCATACTGTACGAAGCGGGGAGCGAAATCGGTAATTTTGTATTTGCCTTCCGGAGTGGTAATCTCAGTACAGAGCACATTAGTATTTTCCCAATAATATTGTTGAGACTCGAAATGCTCGGCACTGGGCTTAATACTAAATTCACCCCCTTTATCCTCATCCAAAATGCCGCCAAAAACGAAACTGCTGTCAAACCGTGGCCAGCAGAGCCAACCGACGTTAGTATCTTTTCCGATGTGAGCCAGAAAGGCACAATTACCGATGACACCGTATTCGTAAGTATGTTTGCTCATAGTCTACATGCTTAATATTCAGTCCAACAAGTGGTTGAGAATTTTTGAGGGCGCATTATAGCGAAGGTAGGGGTAAATTCAAACGAAAAGTAGGTTATCACTGTAATTAACCATTTTTACACTGGCTATCTTACGCAGGTAAGAAATACTTTCGGTTTATTGCGAACGTTAGGCTGATAGCTACATTCTTGCTGTGCCAACTATCCGACATTATTGCTAAAACTAAATTGTTGCTAACAAATTGCGATTCGCAAATTCCCTTAGTATTATCACAAAAAACTACCTAATACCATGAAAATAATTGCGATTGGGCGTAATTACGCTGAACATATTGAAGAGTTAAAGAACGAAAGGCCCAGTGAGCCAGTAGTGTTTATGAAGCCCGACACCGCGATACTCAAGAACAATGACCCGTTTTATTATCCGGAATACTCAAAGGACATTCATTACGAAGTAGAAATCCTGGTGAAGATTAGCAAGGAGGGTAAGTACATTCAGGAGAAGTTTGCGCCCAAATATTACGATTCTATTGGAATTGGGATAGATTTTACGGCAAGGGATTTGCAACAGAAGGCGAAGGAGAAAGGGTTGCCCTGGTTACTAGCCAAGGGGTTTAATGGTTCAGCCCCAATTTCTGACTTTATTGACAAAGGGCAGTTTCCGGATTTACAGAATCTGAATTTTCGGTTGGAGGTAGATGGTGAGTTGAAGCAGAAGGGCAATACCAGCCTGATGCTTTTTTCCATAGACCATCTGATTGCGTACGTTTCACAATTTATTACCCTGAAGAAAGGAGATATTTTGTTTACCGGAACGCCTAAGGGTGTGGGGCCTATACAGCGAGGAAATACGCTGGTGGCCTATATTGAAGATCAAAAACTATTGACTTGTGAAATTAAGTAGGGTACTTGTATTATTGGTGATTCCGGTTTTGTTCGCTTCGGTGGGTTTCGAGAACGATAGCTACTATCTGTTTCCGATCAAACCGGGAGAGCGAAACTACCTTTCGGGAAATTTTTGCGAGCTGCGCAGTTCGCATTTACACGCCGGGATAGATATCAAAGTTGGCGGAGTGATGGGAGCACCGGTGCACGCTACTGCCGATGGCTACATCAACCGGATAAAAATCTCATACGGCGGCTATGGTAATGCGCTGTACATTCAGCATCGCAACGGTACCATCAGTACCTACGCCCACCTCAACAATTTTAACGACAAGATTCAGGAATACGTCAAGAAGGCTCAGTACCAAAACAAATCTTTTACCATTGAACTGTTTCCGCAAAAAAATGAACTAGCGGTAAAGCGAGGTGAGGTGATTGGAAAAGCCGGAAACTCCGGTTCTTCGGGAGGCCCTCATTTGCACTTCGAGATCCGGGATGCTAACCAGCGTCCGATGGACCCGCTTCAGTTTGGGTTTAAAGAGATTGTGGATCAGGTTCCTCCCTACGTCCGAAGAATAGCGCTCACCACCATGGACGAAGACGCTCGTATTAACGGGCAATTCGGTAGGTTTGAATTCAGTTTGCAGGAGCAAAACGGTAAGTATATAGTGTCCGAACCAATCGATGTACGAGGGACTGTCGGAGTAGAAGTTGCTGCCTTCGATAAAGCCACTGGAGTGCGGAACGTATACGGAGTCAAAGAAACTGAATTCAGTTTGGATGGAGAGCAACAGTTCCGGTGCAAGATGGATAAATTTTCGTTTTCGCAGGCCAAGAATATTCACGTTCACGCCAATTATGAGGAGCGCTATCGGCAGAACCGCACATTCTATAAGCTATACATAGCCGATGGCAACACTTTGCCTTTTTACAGTACTAATACTCAACAAGGTAAAATCACCATTAACGACGATCAGTCGCATCTGGCCCAGATTAGGCTGAGCGATATAAACGGTAATACCAGCCTGGTTGAGTTTACGTTGCAGGGTGAGCCCGAAAGCAATGAGCTGTTCAAGGTACGCTACTTCAATAAGCCTTATTCGAACCAGAATTTTCATGTACGGGGAAATATACTGCAAGTGTTTACCCCCATGAAAAAAAGCCCGGAGGGGGTATATGAGCGAAAGCTAGCCAAATTCTACGCAGAACGCAGTACGCTAGAAGAACCACCCGCTTATGTCGTAAACGATGTAGCAGTATATCTCTGGAACCTTAATCGGGGCATTCCCGATTCGGTAGACGTTTGCGGAGATGTTAGTACATTGGGAATTAAAGTACGGGTGCCTTCCCAGAGTGCGTTTAGCTTTTATCAGCCTCGCATGAACGTAACATTCCCAAAGTCAGCATTGTTTGACACGCTCTTTCTGCAGATGAACTACGAGCAGGAAGCCGGGCGGGAGCTATTCCGCATTCACCAGGATAATGTGCCTTTGCGGCAAAGTATGCAGGTGCTGCTTAAACCCCGACAGTTTCCCGAAGGACCGCGAGATAAGATGTCAGTATACCGCATTGATAGTAAAGGAGACTTAGGCTACGAGGGTGGTACCTGGAAGGGTGATAATATCAGCTTCCGTACCAGTACTTTCGGTGACTTCATCTTGGAGGTAGATACCATTGCCCCAGTTGTAACTCCGCTCAGCATTAGCCCCAGCCACCTACGGTTTAAGATTGAAGATGTAACCTCAGGTATTCGCGAGTATGAGGTTTATGTGGACGGAGAGTGGCTGCTTATGCACTACGACTACAAACGCGACCTGATCTGGTCGGATCGCCTGAATGAAAGCTCCCCATTACAGGGAGAAGTGAAGCTGCGGGTGCGCGATATGGTGGGTAATGAAAATGTATTTACTACTACCATTGAGTCTTAGCATTCACTTTAATCGGTATTTTATTTGAAAGTAAAACTGCATAAAGACATAATCGCTATTCTGGTATTTGCGTTGACCTTCCTTATCTTGTGGCTGATTTTTCGTTAGCCACCTATGTTTTTCATACTTTCTAAAACGCTATATTTTCTGGTGATGCCCATCACCCTCGTGGTGATGGCTTTCCTACTGTGCGTTTTCTGGAAGAGGTTCCGCAAGCAATTTTTCATTGCTGGCTTTGGGCTGTTGTTACTGTTCACCAATTTATTTATTGGCAATTTATTGCTGTTAGCGTGGGAGGTGCAGCCCCAGCCCATTTCCTCCTTATCGGAGTATCCAGTGGGAATTGTATTGGGAGGGATTACTGCGGATAAAGAACCGCGCGACCGCAGCCACGTAGTAGGCGATGCTGACCGGATTCTTCACGCTATTCAGCTGTACCGGGAAGGTAAGATTGAAAAAATTCTGCTGAGCGGAGGCTCCGGTAAATTACTCACCGACAGTGTGCCCGAAGCTATTTCCCTAAAACGGATCTTAGACCACGCCCAAATCCCTGATTCCGATATTTTGGTAGAACCAACTTCTCGCAACACCTACGAAAACGCGCTAAATAGTAAAGGTTTCCTAACTGATCAAAATATTTCCGGACCAGTTTTATTGATTACCTCGGCTTATCATATGCGACGGGCTGAGGCTTGTTTTGAGAAAGTAGGCCTAGCTGTTGATCCTTTTCCGGTGAGTATGCGCAGCGACACTCCCAAATTTACTCCTGATTGGTTAATTATCCCTACCTCGGCGGCCATCGGTAGCTTTGAAATTGTAGTTCGGGAATGCGTGGGAATGGTAGCCTATTGGGTGGTCGGTTATATTTAACCGTTGCTATTGGCGGTTATTACCGGTAATTTGAAAGCTAACCCGAAATAACGATGATACATACCCTCGATTTACATTTTTTGAACATTCCCCAAGCTATTGCTAGTTTCTTGATTGAAACGTCAGAAGGCCCAATCCTGATTGAAACCGGCCCATATTCAACCTACGAAACACTCCAAAAAGCCGTTGAGGATGTCGGGTTTCAACTTTCTGATATTCAGCATGTACTGCTTACCCATATTCATTTTGATCATGCCGGAGCAGCCTGGGCGCTAGCGGAGCAGGGAGCCACAGTATACGTACACCCTTTTGGGTTCAGGCATCTGGCCAATCCGCAGAAACTGTGGGAATCTGCCAAGCGAATTTATCAGGATGAAATGGATCGGTTGTGGGGTAAAATGCAATCCATTCCCGAAAGTAATTTGCAGCAGTTAGAACACGGTACAAAACTCAATTTTGGGGATACCAACATCGTCGCTCACCATACCCCAGGACATGCAGTCCACCATATTGCCTATCAGTTAAACGATGTGATTTTTACCGGCGATGTAGGCGGGGTTCGGATTAAAGGAGGCTTGGTAGAGCCACCCTGTCCACCCCCGGATATTAACGTGGAGGACTGGCAGCAGTCCATCAGGTTGCTACGTAGCCTAAAACCACAAGCGCTCTACTTAACTCATTTTGGTCGGATAGAGGATGTAGACACTCATCTAGACCGTCTGGAAGAGCAATTAACGAATTGGGCTGATTGGATTAAGAAAAGCATGGGCAAAGGGGAGTCAGCGGAGGAGATGCTTCCCCGGTTTCAGGAATACGTGGCGGGTCAGCTTCGCGAAAAAGGGGCAGATGAAAAGACTATTAAACAGTACGAAGCTGCGAACCCCTCCTGGATGAGCGTAGCCGGACTTATGCGTTATTGGAAAAAGAAGGAGACTAGTTGAAAAATTGATAGTTAATAATTTAAAAGTGATAGGGACCGCGGCACAGTTGAAAATAGACAACTATCAACTGTCCCTTATCCATTGTCAACTTTCAAATGAGACTAGTAACTGCTTTCGTTTAATTCAGTTTTCCCCCGGTACGTCCAGTAGATCAATGAAGTATATCCCAGCACAAAAGGAAGGCCCCAAATGGCTACCCAAAACATGGTGCGCAAGGTATAAGCAGTGGATGAGCCATTGTAGATATCGATGCTATAATCGGGAGCAATGTTAGACACTAGCATATTGGGAAAAATTCCCAGAGCAAACAATAGCACAATAGCGGCGATGGAGCAGGCTGAAGAAACAAACGCCTGAATGGGTTTGTCTTTGGACATTGTCCGAGGAATATTAGCGATAGATAAAACGTTCAATAGCACAATCAGCCAGGCGACCACCGAAACCAAGGTCTGGTTTTGACGAACCAACTCGTGAGCTTCACCCGGTACATCTACTAGGCCAAAGGAAAAATTCGCAATCATGGTGGGTTGTAGATAGAGGGTAGCGGCTGTGGTGATCGCGAATAATATCAGAAAGACAACAAACGAGGTCTTAAACCATCGTTGCACCTGCTGCTGTAGCTTATCCTGGGTTTTTAGATTTAGATAGATAGTGCCATGCATAGTGAACATGGACAGGTTAAATAGACCCGTCAGAATAGTGTAGGGTTGAATCAAATCCCCGACGTTTCCCTGAAAGACTTTATTGGAGCCGATTGGGAAACCGATCACTACATTCCCAATAGCGATTCCGAATAAAATAGCGGCGACAATGGAGCCAATACTAAAGCAGACATCCCAGGTGCTTCGCCATTTTTTGCTGGGTTCTTTACTTCTAAACTCAATAGACACCGCCCGGAAGATTAACGCAATCAACAACAGCATGAACGGTAAGTAAAAACCCGAGAAAGCGGTAGCGTAAACTTCCGGAAAAGCAGCGAATAGAGCGCCTCCGGCAGTAATCAGCCATACTTCGTTTCCGTCCCAAACCGGGCCGATGGAGTTCAGCATAATGCGCCGATTCGTATCTCCTTTACTCAGCAAATGTAAGGCGCCTACCCCCAAGTCAAACCCATCCAGAATAGCGTAGCCAATCAGCAGAAACCCGATGATGATGTACCAGATAACGTTGTAGTCCATAGGGCTAACTAGTTTTCTCAGATGATGAAATAATATGCTTCACCGCGTCTGCTCGTTCACCCTTATGCGAATAGCCAGCTTCCGGTGCATGGGTATAATCTTCCGGGCCGTGCTTAATTTCCCGGTTGAGTACGTATATCCACACAAAAAAAAGTAGCGCATAAACGATAGCAAATAGCACTAGCGAAATCAGTACTTCAACCGCCTGTACCGATTCGGATAAGCCATCTTCGGTACGAAGCAATCCATAAACAATCCAGGGTTGCCGCCCCCTTTCGGCGGAAAACCAACCGGCCTGGTTGGCTAGCACCGGTAAGGCAACCATTGGGATGTACAGTCGCATCAGCCAGGTTTGGTTGAACAGCGACTTTCGCCAGAGCAGAAACAGGCTAAGCAGCGTAACTCCGATGAAAACCATGCCTAAGCTCACCATCAAGTGGTACGATTGAAACACCTGGGCTACGGGCGGCCAATCTTCTTCCGGAAACTGATCCAGACCAGTTACTTCAGCACCAAAATCTTCGTATAACAGAAAGCTGAGTAACCCCGGAATCTCAATGCCTACTGTTTTACGCTCCTCAGGATCAGTGAAACCTATAAGAGAGAGTGGGGCGTGGGTTTGGGTCTCATACAAACCTTCAAAGGCCGCTAGCTTAGCCGGTTGGTATTCTCCCACTACCTGAGCATGATAGTGACCAATAAGCGGTTGAGCCAGGGAAGCTGCCGCGGCTACAATTAGGGCAATAGTGAAGGAACGGTAGGCAAACTCCAGATTTCTTTTCTTGATGATGAAGTAGGCCGAGACACTGAGCACTAAAAAAGCTCCTTGCACAAAAGCTCCAACCACTGAATGAGAAAACCGCACCATCGATGATGGATTGAACACTACTTCCCAAAAATCGGTGATCACCGCCCGGGTGTAGCCATCGGCCGTAACTGCCAGTTCGTAGGCTACCGGGGTTTGCTGCCAAGAATTGGCTACCACAATCCAGAAGGCCGACATGATAGAGCCTAGAGCCACCATACCGGTAGAAAACAGGTGGAAGCCCGGTTTCACTTTATTCCAGCCGAACAATAGCACTGCCAAAAAGCCAGACTCTAAAAAGAACGCGAAAACACCTTCAGCAGCCAGCGGGGAGCCGAAGATATCCCCTACAAAGCGGGAATACCGGGCCCAGTTGGTACCAAACTCAAATTCCATAACAATGCCCGTAGCCACTCCGATAGAAAAATTAGCCGCAAAAATTTTAATCCAGAAGCGAGTAATGGATTCGTACACCTTTTTTCGCGTGAAAAAATAAAACGACTCGTAGATCACCAGCAGCAGTCCCATCCCAATGCTAAAGGGAGGGAAGATGTAGTGAAACATGATGGTAAAGGCAAACTGTAGGCGGGAGAGAAATTCAACGTCAATCATGCCGGGAGCGTTGAGCGCGAAGATACCAGATTAGCGTAATTGTTCCGAAGAGTAAACCGAGGGCGGCTTTCCACCACTTGGCTTCAGGAAGCCAGGAGGAAAGAACGGGGACACGCGTCAGTACCAGATAAAAAATCATCAGGCCGATCGCTAACAAAAAAAGCCGTTGAATAGAAGAAAGTGCGTTCACAACAGTACGGCTTGAACCCCGACAAAGGTACAACCCAGTTATTCCCAGTCAAGAAAAGTAGCAGTTTTTTAGCCTATAATAATAGCCGAAGTTCAACCGAAGTTATCGCCTGCAAAAAAGTGGTCAACTACTTTCGTGAAAGTATGCAGGTACTTTGAAAAAAGTATGCTGGAGCTTTAGTAAAAGTATGCTGATACTTTTCTAGTACCAAGTGAGCGAAGTATTCTCTAAAGGATTAATACCGCGTTTCTGCTCAAAAGAAGCCGGGTTATTCCACCAATCAGTGTAAGCTTGTACCGCTTCCAGTACTTCTTCATCACTAGCTACTTGTGCTTCACTTTTTAAAGCCGTGGCATTAATCAGCATGGGGTTTAGCGAAGGATAACGCTCAGGGGATCTTAGCTCCAGGCTTTGATCGTAACTTAGCCGAATGCTTTCAATTGTCCACAGCATACATTCACCTAACCGAAAATTACCCTGATAGAGGGAGGAAATCCGATTAACCGGAAAGGCCGGAATTTCTTCTAGGCTAGTAGCATACCGCAGCAGTTCGGGTATTTGTTCAGGACTGAAATTGGGGATAGGCTGGTTTCGGTCGTAGTTTCCGTTTCGCAATAGTTGAACAAATTGATCTACTGATGGGCTGTTCGGGTTAAATTCTTCTTCCTGGCAGGCAATCAATACTAAAAATAGGAAAAATAGCTTTTTCATAGTATTTTATTTGGTTGGTAGTAGACGATAGTAATTGAGTGAAGTACTACTACTAGTGTCAAGGGTTACTTTATAGGTATATTTTCCAGTGGGCAGTGGCGATGGAGGGGTGGTGTAGATTACCGGACCGAACACATAGCCGAAGGAATATATAGTATCCCTATCTACTACTAAGAAAAAGGGGGGAATACCAGGAGTCTCATTGGAGTAGCTCCAATAATCACTGGTATCTCCTGATGCTAGGGAGGTAAATAGCAACTCACCCTTCTGCAGAAGTAACTCGGCCTTATCAATGGTTTTATCATTTACATTGATAACTCTCATCATCACAATTTCTTCGTTATCGGAGCAAGCACCTGCAAGTATCAGGAGTACGAGAGACTTCAATAACCTTTGCTTCATTCGATCGATAGGTTTTTTCTAAGACCGTCTTTTACATCAGAAAGTTGTAACCTAATGGGTTAAGCAAAGAAAAGTTTTTCAGGAGAGAAACAGGGCTTGATCGTTTTATCACTTACTCAATTGCGATGATCGAGTGAATCTTTAATTCCGGTATGATTACCCGGCAACTGCCATCTTCATAAATAAAATTTAGTGGTCGATTTTCGGGCTGCAATGTCATCTTCGCAGGACGCTGTGAGGTACGGATAGAAACTGTTAAAGGCCCAATCGGAGGAATTTCATCCAGTACGTATACATTTTCGTTGGCATGTTCTCCCGAGGTGTTCACCAGATTGATCAGCAGTTGATTGTTCAGTCGGTTAGCCGCTACGTGTACTTGTTGGCTTCCTTCTACCGAAACCATAGGTTCAGTGAATAATTCCTCAACCAATCCGCTTAGGAAGTCGCGATACACTGGGGTTTTCCGATTCAAATAAACTTCACCCAAATCAGCGTACACTCCGGCTATTTTCCCTTGTCCATAATCGGCTACGGTAGCAATAGCAGATTCATCTTCGAAACGATCATCCATCAAAGTATATAAAGTGCCGAACGCTTGTGCACTGCCCTGCAAAGTAACGGGGCGATAATGAGTTCGTAGTCCGGCCAGATGATTTTGGTAACCTAACTGTCGTACCTGGTCCACTACGGTATCGGCCAGATTTACTTTTAGTATATCCTGGAAATTATCAACGGCTTTAGCCCCAATCACCAGCAATTTGCCGCCATCGAGTACGTACTGCTCTAGTTCCTTGATAAATGGGGGTTCCAGGTATTCCCATTCGGGAATTACAATCAATGGGTATTGATCCATGCTTCCTTGCAGGTGATGCTCCCGGAGAACCTCTATGCAATGCTGCCCATCTAACAGGGCGTACAGAATCCCCTGAGTAGGTACTAGCTCATCATTCCAGGGGCTATAAATGTTATGGGTCTTGGCTTTGTATCCGGCATTGGAGTACAGCAATGCAATCTGAGGTACCGGTTGGGCTCTATGCGTATATTCCTGTCTGGTCCGGCAGAATTCAGCCACTTCTTGCATAATTGGAACAGTCCAGGGTTGAATAGATGCATCGCGGTTCTGTTTGAAATACACCTGAAATCCGCCGCCCATCGCCAGCACCTGGGCTGCTTCCTGCTGCAACTGCAAAGCGGTTTTAGTAGAGTTGCCGAGTTCGCGCCCCCAGGCAAAACTCCAGGCCATAATGTCCCAGGGTTTGCCTTGCGGAGCTAAGCAACGAGCTTCAAAAGCAGCCCGGTATACCGCATTGGAAGGGGTAAGATCTCCCGAGAGATAATCTACGTTAGTATTCACGGCCTCGGGCATAAAGGAGGAGTAGGCCCAATTGCTGGTTACTTGAAAGTCAGGATCATAAGCGTGGATAGCGTCTACGTAGTGCGCCAGGTACTTCAGAAAGCCTTGCCGATTAAATTCCAGAAAAGTCGGATAGTGCGGGTCTGCGGGTGAGTGTGGTACTTCCGATAGGCCAGATTCTGCCAGAAAAGATTTGGTAAGTAAAGGGTTATAGTCCGGTTGCAGGCCCCAGCACTCACCGTCTACCCAAGCTCCGTCAATATTGTACTTGCTACTTAACTCCTTCAGTTGCGGAATAAGTAATTCATCTACGTAAGGACTATATACCGAAAGGCCACCCCGGCTATTGGGCTGACCGGCAGTATCCAAACTGGCCCACTGCGGATGAGTAGAAACTACCTGTCGATCAATAACCCCCGAGTAGTGAACGTATAGTCCCACTCCCCGGCGAGCCGTAACCTCCCGAATTAGCATTAGCGGATCTTGAGCGAAGCTGGCTACAGAAGTGCCTATTTCAGTTTTAGTCGGATAGCTAGTGATACCCGGATGACCTTTGCAATCAACCTGAATAAAATCAGGTTGAACGGCTAGCAGCATACTGTCGATCATCCCTTCCGTAAGGGTTTCTCCGACATTTTGGTCGGTAGCCCGAGCGTGAAAATCAAAGTGCAAACCAAAGAAACTTTCCGAACGCCGGAGTCTTTCCGGATACTCGGATGAATTTTGAGCCTGAAGTTGACCGCTTAGCAGTAAACAAAGCTCCAGAATTAGGACTTTAGTTATCAGTTTTGCCATGTTTGGGTGAAATAGGTTGCTGCACTAGTAAAAAAAGAAAATTACTGCACATAGGCAATCACCAGGTTGTTGAAACAATTGATTATATGAAAATAGGTTTACTTTCAGATACCCATAATTTCCTCGATCCTCAGTTATTTGATTATTTAGCTGATTGTGATGAACTATGGCATGCTGGCGATATTGGCTCGGTAGGACTATTGACCGAGCTACAAACTTTTAAACCCACCCAGGCAGTATTCGGAAATATTGATGGTGAAGAATTACGAAAAATGCTGCCGCTGGACTGCTGGATAGAACGGGAAGGATTATCAATCTGGATGACCCATATCGGTGGCTATCCACCCAAATACAACTCTCGGGTACGAAAAATTCTTTCTGAACGCTCGGTGGACTTGTTCGTTTGCGGGCATTCCCATATTTTGAAAGTGATAAAAGATGATCAGCGCAGCAATATGCTTTGTCTAAATCCGGGGGCGGCGGGTCGACAGGGTTTTCACCGGGTACGGACCGTGCTGAGGTTTCAACTAAACAACGGTCTCGTTAGTCAGTTAGAAGCCATTGAACTAGGCACTAAGTCAAACTAACCAAACATGGCACTTTATGTACTTTCGCTGGGAGGATCCGTTGTGGTTCCCGAAGCAATTGACACTGAATATCTGAAAGAGTTCAAACAGTTTATTGAACGGAGAACTGATCAGGGAGATCGCTTCATTCTGACGGTGGGTGGGGGAAAAACCGCCCGAAACTACCAAGCAGCCGCCGAACGGATAAGTGGTGTAGACGATGAGGAGCGCGACTGGCTGGGCATTCACGCTACCCGCCTCAATGCTCATTTGTTAAGAACAATTTTTAAGGGAAAAGCTCATCCGCTCATTGCCAAAGATTTTGATGAACCACTACCAGATTTCTCTGAGCCAATCTTAGTTGGAGCTGGATGGAAACCGGGATGGAGTACCGATTATATTGCGGTGCTGCTGGCCGAACGCTATCAGGCCCGCTCAGTACTGAATCTGTCAAACATTGATTACGTATACGCCCAAGACCCTCGAGAAAATCCGGATGCCCAACGCTACGACCAGCTTAGCTGGGCTCAGCTTCGAGAAATAGTAGGAGATGAGTGGTCGCCCGGTTTATCGGCCCCCTTTGACCCCATTGCTAGTAAACGAGCCGAATCCCTTGAGCTAAACGTAGTTATCTTGAATGGCAGAAAAATAGCTAATATGGAGGCTTTCTTTCAAGGCCAACCGTTCGAGGGGACTACAATCCGGTAGCTAGTTATTTGCTCGGATTGACAGGGACAGGGTAGAGGAAAATAAAAAAGCACACGCTATGGTGTGCATCTAACAAAAATAGTAGAAAGGTGCTTACTCTTTTTCTTTGGAATCTTCTTCCTCAGTTTTTTCTTCTACTGCCTCGGCATCTTCACGTGGAGCTTTAGCCGGCTCCTTTAGTTCAGCTTGGGGCTTGTCGGCCTGAGGATCATCAGCCTTCGTCTCGACGGTAGCTTCTGCTTTTGCTTCTTCCTGAGTAGTTTCAGTTGCTTCAGCTTTGGGAGTTTCCTCTTTCTTAGGAGCTTTCTTCGCGGTTGGCTTACCAGACTTTTTAGCAAACTCCTCCTTAATGGCTTCTATGTCCACATTTTTCATGGGAGGTTGCTTGGTGAGTTTTTTAATACGCTCCTTACGGGCTTTGGCTCGAGCTTTGTTTCGTAATCCTTTTCGTTCTAAACGGGTAACTGCCATATCGATAGTATTTCTTGGTTCTCAAAATGAGGTGCGAATTTACTAAAAACGATTGATACATAAAAGAGTTCCTCAATTCTTCTCTAATTCATTTTTAGTGGCGTAACCTCAACTACGTAGTACTAAAAAAGTGTATATATCGCTTTTTTTGCAGTAATTTGCGCGCATCGGCACGATGAATGTAGTTAATCATAAGGTAGAAAATAGTTGAACCGTAGGAACTGTTACCCCAAAGGAATGATTTTTGGCAGAAATTGTTTAATCGGCTACCGATAATTAGACGAACTAATTGACCTTATGCAACGATACCTGATTCTTTATCTGGCCATTATCGGTACTATACCGGCCTTAGCGCAAACTGATCTTTCGCTGAAATTACCTGAAGGAAGCAACTGGCAAACTGTGAAAGAAGGCGAAGTTCTCCAGTTCACCCTGGAGGCTACGGGTGGCTCAGGCCCGCCTTATAGCTTTCATTACCGAAGCAGTGGATCAATCGGCGCAGAGCTTACTGATAGCTCCGTTTTTTCCTGGACTCCCAAGTACGACATTGTTCGTCAGCAAGAAAAGCATAAGACAGTAACTATACAGTTTTTGGCGAGTGACGCCCAGGGAAATGAGGTTGTCCAGGATGTTGAGTTTATAGTTCAGAATACAATTCGCATACCTCCCCTTACGGGTCTACAACCCTTCTTTATTCAGCCCGATACTAAAAACTCGTATACCTTGCCAATTGAGGCGGAGCAGTTTACCATATCGGAGGCCGCAAGTAGCCTGCCGGAAGGAATGACGGCAAATACTACTAGTGATGGAAAGTGGCAACTAAACTGGCAACCGAGTCGCGAACAGTTTGCCAATCTTCGGCAAGAAACGAGTATGGCTCGCTTTGAGGTGCAAGACCGTCAATTTAACGATCGGGCCATTGGTGAAGTAAAGCTACTGCCGGCCTCAACTACTGCGCAGGAGAAATCTGCGCCAGTTCAAGTTCCGCTGCAATTATCTTTCCCTCGAACCTCATTCTGGAATGTGGTGGACGAAGGCAAAGTACTATCGTTTAAATTAGCAGCTAAGGGAGGGGCAAATAACGATTACTCTTTCAGGGTGGTGAATGCCGATGAATTTGGTATTCAGTACGATAGCCTGGGGAATGTTTACTGGAGACCCACTTATGATTTCGTAGATCGCCTGACAGATACCCGGCCAGCCCAGGTTATTTTTGAGGTGAGTAACGCTGAAGGTGAAACCAAACAGGAGGTTGCCAGAATACTCGTAAATCACGTGAACCGGGCTCCCGAAGTCAGCGATCTGCGCAACTTTTACGTAAGCTTTGGCAAAGAAAATATGTACTCTCTGAGCGCAAGTAACTCTATTTCTGACCCAGATGATGATCCGGTAGTTTATAAGCCGGTTTTGGCCAAAATGCCGCAGGGTATGACGCTCTCTGCTGAAGGTGAAATTCGTTGGTCGCCATCCATGAGTCAGTATAACCGCTTACAGCGTGAGCCACTACTGTTACCTTTTATCGTAGAAGACCAACCCTACGAAGCGCAAACCCAGGGAACGTTGCGTATTCAGGTAACCCAGGAGGATTTACCGCCTGAAATTACGATGGTTCCCAACCAGGATTACTACGAAATTAGCGAGGATGAAGAGCTTCAGTTGAAGTTTTACCTCTCAGATCCTAATGGCGACGATGATATCGAAAACTTTGATTTTGTAGCATCAGATGGTAATATACCTCGCTCGGCAATAATTAGTAACCACCCGACCCAGTGGGAGTTCAGATGGGAACCAGGCTACGATTTTGTGCTTGAACCCGGCGATACCAGTACCGTTCAGCTTACCTTCTTCGTGATGGATAAATCTAACCAGCGGCAGGAACGCCGGGTCAAAGTTAAGGTGCAGGATGCCGAAAATCTGTTGGAAAAGGATCAACTACTCTATGGCCAGTACCGTACGGGATTAGTTCGGGTAATGAACCTAATTGACCAGTTAGAAAAGCGACAGAAAGAACTCCAAAAAGAGTATAAAAAAGCCAGGAAAGGTAAAAAAAGCCGAGCTATCACCACGGCCTCCTTGGGAGCTATCACCGGATTATCCCCGGTAGTTTTAAACGACACCCAAACACAGCAGTACGTGTCAGGCATTGGTGGGACCACCTCCATGACCATCGGTAGTTTAGAGGCTAGTAACGTGATTGGTAAGGATGCCAGTGACATCTACGAAAATCTGAGTTACATCAATCAGAAGCTAAATGAATTGCAAACTCAGGGCAACCTGTTTGCGGGTAAGTATGCGCTATCCCTCAATCGTCGTGACAATGGCTTTGGCGAAGATTTGCGGAAACTTATTTTGTTACTGAACCTGGATAAAGTAACCAAACTGGAGTTAGATCCATCCTGGAACAACCCCCGCAAAGCTAGCGATAAGAATATTAAAGACACTTTTTCTGACTATAATCCCGACCCCGATCGGTCTCCCTATATCAATGAGTAATAAACCAACGTTGCCCAAAGGAACCCGCGATTTTGGCCCGGAACAGATGGCCAAACGTACTTATATACTAGATTCCGTCCGAACCGTATTTCAGAAATTTGGCTTCCAGCCACTGGAAACTCCCAGTATGGAGAACCTATCTGTGCTCACCGGTAAGTACGGCGACGAAGGCGATCAACTGTTGTTTAAAATTTTAAATTCCGGGGAGTACCTCTCAAAACGCGGGGAGAGAATTGTGCATCCTGAAGATCTAGAACAGGGAGAAAGCCGAATAACTCCCTTAATCGCTGAGAAAGGACTTCGGTACGATCTTACCGTACCCTTCGCCCGCTACGTGGTGATGAACCAGCACGAGATTACTTTTCCGTTTAAACGCTACCAGATTCAGCCGGTGTGGCGGGCTGATCGTCCTCAAAAAGGACGTTACCGGGAATTTTATCAGTGCGATGCCGATGTGGTGGGCACTGACTCGCTACTGTGTGAAGCCGAGATTATCCGAATGCTGGAGGAAGTTTTTACGAATTTGGGTATTCAAAAATACACGATCAGTATCAATCATCGGCAAATTTTAAACGGGCTGGTAGAAGTTGTTGGAGCCGAAGGAAAGGAAAGCGATCTGCTGGTAGCTATTGATAAACTGGATAAAATAGGACAGGAGAAAGTAGTGGAAGAACTGCTAGAACGAGGCTTCTCGGAGAATGCTATTCAACAACTATCGCCCATTTTCAGTATGCACGGGAGCAATTCTCAGAAGCTAGAGGTAGCTCAGAACATCGTAGGTAAATCCGATGTGGGACAGAAAGGGGTAAACGAATTGCATGAGGTACTAGACCGGGCCCGAATTCTGGGTTCTACCTTAGAACGCGTTAGTTTTGATCTGACCTTAGCCCGGGGCTTATCCTACTACACCGGAACCATCTTTGAGGTGAAAGCCCAGGACACTGTCATTAGCAGTAGTATTAGCGGTGGTGGCCGTTACGATAACCTGACCGGAGTATTCGGCTTACCGGATGTATCAGGAGTAGGAATTTCCTTTGGGGTGGATCGTATTTACGATGTAATGGATGACCTTAACCTGTTTCCTGAAGAAAGTACCCTGGGCACTCAGGTTCTATTGATCAACTTCAACCAACAGTTACAATCCCAGTTACTGCCCATTTTAAGCGAACTTAGGAAAAATGAAATTCGGGCCGAAATGTACCCGGATGCGGTTAAGCTAAAGAAGCAATTTAGCTACGCCGATAAGAAAAACATTCCCTACGCCCTGGTAATTGGACCTGACGAGTTAGAAAGCAGGCAGTATAGTTTGAAAAATCTGAAAACCGGAGACCAACAAGCGTTGGCGCTGGAAGCCGTTATTACCCAGCTTACCTAAGTCTGGCAGGGCAATAAGAAGGTACAGTTTACAGTTAATATCCTAAATGTCTCGGTTTGCTAATTAGCAGGTTTTACATATTTCTCTTTCTCAGTTGGATAGCTACTGGTTTAGCCTGTGCTCAGCCTTATCCGAGTGGTCCCGAGGGAAATTTCAGTGTAAATCAAATAAGAGGATGTACCCCCTTAACTGTCTCGGTGACCGATCTCAGCGATAATCCACCGAATGATCCACGCGTCTACAACTTTGACTATAATCCGGGAGAAAGAATACCAGTAAACCCCACTACCATTCAGGATACTACTTACGCCATTCCAGGATCATATTTAATCATTCAAGTGGTTGGCTCTGAAATAGACAGTATACGTATAGAGGCATTGGAACCACGTACCCCGCAATTTCAATTGATTAACTGCACCAACAACCGGGTTTTCGTGGATATTCAGGACGATTACTACGACGAGCTGTTGATCGATTTTGGCGACGGTACAGAAGAAAGGTTGCCTACCACCCGTCCCTCTGTTGTTCATCCGTATGCGGCTGCGGGCACTTATCGGGTTACGGTGCGGGGCTTATTTAATGATGCCGATAACACCGGCTGTGACGATAGCGTTGTGCAGTTTAATACCTTCGACGGAGGCACCTTTCCCGAAGCCACTCTTTCGGGAGTAGAAGTGCTCAATGAGCAACAGATACGGGTAGAATACAGTCTCCCTGATGACAATATCAACTACCAGGTGTTAGTAGCCGAAAACGGAGGCAATAGCAGCCGTAGCTATCCGGTTGCACCTGGCTCAACTGAAACGGTGGTGGAGCAGGATGAATGGGATACCCGATCCAACTATTACTGTGTGACAGTGGCGGCGGTTGATCCCTGCGCTGGTGCAACATTTCCATCGAATGAGCTATGCACCATTAGGCTGGATGCCCAAGCCGAGAACTTACAAAATACCCTGAGCTGGGAATCGGAACCTAACCTTTATGATCAATACCAAGTGATCAGAGACGGTGAACAACTAGTTATTTCCGAGATAGATAACTACGAGGATACCGATGTGGTATGTCAGGAGACTTACCAGTATCAGATTCAGGCTAGCGATGGAAATGCGGTAAGCCTTTCCGAAACAATTACGCTTACCGCTGTTAGCACCGAGGTGCCCGACTCTATCACAGCATTAACCATCGGACTGCGTGACCTTAGCATCACGCTAGAGTGGCCCGAGGTTGATGAAGCTCAGCAGTATTACGTATACCGTGCACTGAGCGATAGTACTTACGTTTTGTATGATTCGGTTTCTAATACTGTCAACGAGTTAGAGTATAATGATACTGATGTAGAAATAGGCCAGGAGTATTGTTACCAGATAACCTACCTGGGCGATTGTGACAATGAATCTGCGGTAAGTAACGAAGTTTGCCTGCGGGTGCCCTCCCAGGCGCAAGTCTTTTTTCCCAATGCTTTTACTCCTAACGGCGATGGGTTGAATGACGTGTTCTTGTATAAAGCCGCATTAGTGGAGTCGGTCACTTTTGAGGTATATAACCGCTGGGGAGAACTTGTTTTCCATACGAATCAACTTGATGTAGGATGGGATGGAACCTACAATGGAGCACTGGCCAGCCAAGGCACTTATATTTACAAAATTGATGTAACCGATCAACTCGGAAATCGGTTTACCCAGCAGGGAAAAGTAGTACTACTTAACTAACCCTTTTCAGTTAGCGTAGCAAGAATGAACACCGGAAGTGACTTCCTCGTTTATGCAGTATTGTAAACCCAACTAATTTTACGCATATGTTTGACATGAATAAGATGATGGAGAAGGTGAAGGAGGTGCAGGAAAAAATGAAACAAGCTCAGGAAGAACTGGCCAACGTTACGGCTACCGGAGAATCAGGAGCCGGTATGGTAAAGGCTACTGTTAACGGAAAAAAGAAAATCATCAATCTGGAAATAGATAACGACCTGATAAAGCCCGAAGACAAGGAAGTAATGCAGGACCTGGTGATTGCCGCCATAAACAAAGCACTGGAAGAAGTGGAGGTCAAAGCCAAAGAAACCATGAAGCAGTCTACCGAAGGCTTTATTCCTAATATTCCCGGCTTCGATTTAGGCAATTTTACCTAGATGGAATCTGCGGCCATTGTTATTCTTAACTTTAACGGAGTCCATTTTCTTGAGCAGTTTTTGCCTAGCGTCGTAGCCCACAGTGTTGGTCATCGACTAATTGTTGCCGATAATGCATCAACCGATTCCTCATTAGAATTTTTGCGAGAAAACTATCCTTCCGTAGAGATTTTTGCCTTTGAAGAAAATTACGGTTTTGCGGAAGGTTACAATCAGGCGCTGAATCGAGTAGAAAACACCTATAGTATTCTTCTCAATTCTGACGTGGAAGTAACTTCCGGATGGATTGAACCGGTGATCAACCTGATGGATCGGGATGTAACTATTGCCGCTTGTCAGCCCAAAGTAAAGGCCTACCAGCAAAAAAGTTATTTTGAGCATGCTGGTGCTGCTGGTGGCTACATCGATCAGCTGGGGTATCCATTCTGTAGAGGAAGGATTATCGACATTACTGAGGAAGATCGAGGGCAGTATGATAACATTGTTCCTATTTTTTGGGCTACCGGAGCTTGTTTCTTTGTTCGAACGCAGGTATACCGGTCAATGGGTGGTTTTGATGCTAGCTTTTTTGCCCATATGGAGGAAATTGATCTATGTTGGCGTCTACAGCGTACCGGTTATAAACTTTATTGCCAGCCCCAGAGTGTTGTGTATCATGTAGGTGGAGGTACTATGCCCGCCACCAATCCCCGTAAAACCTACTTGAATTTTCGCAATAGCAGTGTTATGTTATACAAGAATGAGCCGCTTTCAGGACTGCTTTGGAAGCTACCCGCTAAGTTAGGCATCGATCTACTGGCAATGCTTTATTTTCAAATCAAAGGTAAATCGCAAGATAGACGGGCAGTTTGGAAAGCGACCATTGATTTTCTGAGCAAGATCGGCCACTGGAAGCGGTCTGATAGCCGTAAACTGAGAGCTAATTTTTCAGTTTCGTTTGTGGTAATGAAAAGACTGTTGGTTTGGGAACGATACTTCAGAGGTAAGAAGCATTTCCGGGAATTATCCTTTGCTGGCCGATTTAGTAGTACCAAATGGGATTTCGACTTTTCCTCAGATGATGACGAAGGTTCATCCAAAAAGCAATACCTAGATACAAAAGGATAGGAGAACCAAAGGTTAAAAATGAGGCATAAATAAAATACATGCGAATAGTAGCCGTGGGAATATCCATCTTGCTACCAATTTTAGTACAGACCCCAAAGGCCTGTTTTTCCAAAAAATACTGTATTTTTCTCATATTCTTTTAAACTCGGACCGAACAAATATTGTTCTAAATCGGTTCATAAAGGCAGAAATTAACTATTTTTTCATCATAATTGTAATATTGTTAATATCATTCTATTTTCGCGACGTCGACTAACCAAATTTTTATCTCATGAATAAACTCAAGACACTACTACTGAGTACCATACTTTTCAACTTCCTAATTTTCACAGGATGTAACTCACTGAAAAAAATGGTCAAGATGGCCGAAGAGCAACAGCTTACCGTTGAGCCATCTCCCCTTGAATTGCAAGGGAATACCGTAAGTTTCACTATGAGCGCCCAGTTGCCGGTCAAAATGCTGAAGAAAGACAAAATTTACACCGTTAATACTTTTTACCAATATGGTGATGAGCGGGTAGATGTTGGCAGCATTGAGTTCCGGGCGGCTGATTTCCCTAACGGTGCCGAACAACAGCCTGAGCAAAGCCAGGAGTTTTCTTTTGATTACACTGGCGAGGCTATGGATAACGGCATGTTGATGGTACAGGGAGTTGCTTCTGAACCTACTTCTGATAAAACCGCTGAAACTCCTGAAATGCAAGTGGCCGAAGGATTGGTGGTAACTCAAAAGCTGGTAGAGGCTCCCCGATTTGTTGCCTACGGAGACCATGGCTACAATAACCAGGAAGAGCTAATACCAACCAACATTAATTTCTTCTTTCCTCAGGGAAGCTCAGTGCTACGCCGTTCTGAAATACGCAGTGATCGTGGTGATCGTTTCAGCAACTTCATTGCTGAAAAGAATGTAACTCGTTCGGTTACGATTACCGGTACCCACTCACCTGAAGGTCCTGAAAGAGTCAATGCCAATCTTTCTGAAGATCGTGCTGCTCGTATTGAAGAGTACTATCAGGAGCAAATGGATCGCTATGATTACCAAGGCGCGGCTGAAGAAATTGAGTTCATCTTAAAGCCGGTGGTTGAAGATTGGGGACAGTTCCGCGATTCACTACAGAACTACGATGGTATTTCATCCAGCGAAAAGCAGGAGTATGTTAATATTATTAATGGACCTGGTTCTTTTGAAGAGAAGGAAGATCGTCTTCAGCAACTACCTACTTACCGACAGGTATTTGCCGACGTTTACCCTGGTTTACGTACTGCTCAAACCGAGATTCTTACGGTTTTAGATAAGAAAACTGATTCTCAAATGTCCAGCTTTGCCCGGGAGATTGCTAATGGTAACTATAGCGCTGATTCTCTTTCCCAAGAAGAACTGTTGTATGCTGCCACTCTAACTCCTAGTTTGGATGAAAAAGAGAGTATCTACGAAGCTGCTGTTGAAAATTACGATAGCTGGCAAGCTCGTAACAACTTAGCTGCCGTTCAGATTGCCAAGGCAATGGACGCTAGTGAATCTGAAATGAACAGCATGTTGGATGATGCTTTATCTAACTTAGAACAATCAGCTCGTATGCAAGATAACGCCGAAGCTCACGCGAATATGGCAATTATCTACGCAGTACGCGGAGATTCCGATCGGGCTAAGCAAGAAATTGAGGCCGCCACGGGTATGCAGCCTTCTGATCCTAACTCTCGCGCTGGCATGAGTGGTATTCAGGGAGCCATTCAAATTATGAATGGAGAATACCAGGAAGCAGTTTCATCGCTTTCTAATGCGGATGAGAGCGCTCAGAATCTATTTAATCTCGGACTGGCACAAGTGCTTACCGATAATTACGAAAACGCCATTACCAGCTTTGAGGAAGCCCTAGGTATGGAAGATGGAATGGCTAAGGCTCACTACGGAGTTGCTATTGCTAACGCATACTTGCAAAATGAGAGTGCTATGAACGAAGCTCTTAGCGCCGCTGTGCAAGATGATCCTAGCCTTCGTGAGCGAGCATTGAGCGACTTGGTTTTTGACAATTACCAAGAGTCAGAAGCTTTCCGAAGCGCATTGCAATAATTTTGAATTTGATTACGATATAAGCCTTCCTCCCTCGAGGAGGGCTTTTTTTTACACCAACTAGCCTAAATAAATAGATAACTTGTAGCTATGAGAGAAATTCAGTTTCGTGAAGCCCTAAATGAGGCAATGAGCGAAGAGATGCGTCGTGATGAAAACGTATTTTTAATTGGTGAAGAGGTAGCTGAATATAACGGTGCTTACAAAGTAAGTCAGGGTATGCTGGATGAGTTTGGAGCCAAACGAGTAATAGATACTCCTATTTCTGAGTTAGCTTTTACCGGAATTGGAATTGGAGCCGCGATGAATGGCCTACGGCCTATTGTAGAGTTTATGACCTTCAACTTTTCATTAGTTGCTATTGATCAAATTATCAATGGTGCTGCTAAAATTCTTTCAATGTCGGGTGGTCAATACCACGCCCCAATTGTTTTCCGGGGTCCTACCGGAAATGCTGGGCAGCTCGGGCAGCAGCATTCACAGAATTTCGATAATTGGTACGCCAATACTCCCGGTCTGAAAGTAGTAGTCCCTAGTAACCCAAAAGATGCTAAAGGTTTACTAAAATCTTCGGTTCGGGATGAAGATCCGGTGATTTTCATGGAATCTGAATTAATGTATAGCGATAAGGGCGAAGTGCCGGAAGATGACGATTTACTGATACCAATTGGGAAGGCCGACCTGGTGCGGGAAGGTAGTGATGTAACCATCGTATCCTTCGGCAAGATGATGAAAATTGCGCTGGAAACGGCAGATGAACTTCAGAAAGATAATTATTCAGCTGAAGTGATCGACCTTCGTACCATTCGCCCCATTGACTACGAAGCGGTAGTTAACTCGGTGAAAAAGACCAATCGTTTAGTAATTGTTGAGGAGGCTTGGCCGCTAGGAAATATTTCTACTGAGCTTACCTACCACATTCAACGCCACGCTTTTGATTATCTTGATGCGCCTATCCGCAGAATTAACAACTGGGATACCTCGCTGCACTATGCTCCTACGCTAATAGAAGCTATTCTACCCAATACACAAAAGACGCTGCAAGCTTGTAAAGACGTACTTTATGTGAGCTAATGAATGATAGAACGCAGAGAAAGAGAATGAGTGAATGAAAGAATATCAATTTTGGAAGTCATTCACTCACTCTACCAATCAATCATTAACACCTATGCAAAGGGATTAATGTTGGCCATACCTCGCTTTCCCGTCATCTTATTCATTTTCTTCATCATCTTTCGCATTTCTGAAAACTGCTTCAGCAGGTTGTTTACTTCTTGAACATTTGTTCCGCTTCCTTTGGCAATCCGACGTTTTCGGCTGCCATTAATAACGTCAGGAGTTTCACGTTCTTGAGGGGTCATCGATCGGATAATGGCCTCAATAGGCTTGAACGAATCGTCGTCCACGTCAAGATCCTTGATAGCTTTCCCCATCCCGGGAAGCATACCTAATAGGTCCTTTATATTACCCATTTTCTTAATTTGCTGAAGCTGAGATAGGAAGTCGTTAAAATCGAATTGGTTTTTTCGAATTTTCTTACTTAGTCGGGCAGCTTCTTCCTCATCAAAGACTTGTTGGGCTTTCTCTACTAAAGTGGTAACGTCACCCATATCCAAAATCCGGCGAGCCATGCGGTCAGGATAGAATACATCTAGGGCATCCATCTTTTCACCGTTACTCACAAATTTGATGGGCTTTTCAACAACCGTTTTAATAGAAAGGGCGGCCCCTCCGCGGGTATCACCGTCTAGTTTGGTGAGAACTACTCCATCAAAATTCAACCGTTCATTGAAAGCCTTGGCGGTATTCACTGCGTCTTGCCCGGTCATGGCATCAACAACAAATAATGTTTCGCTAGGATTAAGAGTCTCCTTAAGCGACGAAATTTCAACCATCATTGCTTCGTCGATGGCTAAACGTCCAGCAGTGTCAACAATTACAATTTTATGGTTCTGCTGCTGGGCGTGTTTAATAGCATTTTTAGCAATTTCAAGTGGGTTTTTATTTTCAGGTTCAGCATACACGTCTACACCCACCTGCTCACCCAAGACTTTTAACTGGTCAATAGCTGCGGGGCGGTATACGTCACAGGCAGTAAGCAGCACATTTCGACCCTGCTTTTTTAGGTAATTAGCAAACTTTCCGGAGAAGGTAGTCTTACCCGAACCTTGTAATCCAGCAATGAGAACTACGGCTGGCTCACCCGAAATATTTACGCCGACCTTACTTCCACCCATGAGTTCGGCTAGCTCCTCTTCTACAATTTTGGTAAGTAACTGTCCTGGCGAAACAGCAATTAGTACATCGCGCCCTAGCGCTTCTTCTTTTATTTTATCAGTGACCTGCTTGGCAACTTTATAATTAACGTCGGCATCAATCAGGGCGCGACGAATCTCCTTAACAGTGGTAGCAACGTTGATTTCGGTAATTTGTCCCTGACCTTTCAGCGTTTTAAAGGCCTGATCCAGGCGCGTACTTAAATTATCAAACATAGATTTGAACTATTAAAAAACTTTCTTGGTGACTAGCAATAAACTGCCAAAGGTAATTAATCTATTGTAGAAGTAATACTGAACTACAAGGGATTGTTTAGTACCGAAGCTGCAGTATGTGAAAAGTACTAAATGGGTAAAAAAGTTTATTAGAATAATACAGATATAGTACATATCTAATAAACGGAATCGTCTGGAGGAAAATTTTATTAACCTGGTATTGTCTGCCGTGTAAGCAAATCTGTGTAAACTATCAGTTTTAGTATAATATTCTAAGATAATATCTTTACCACTACAAAATCATTTTTGCGTAATTTGTTGATAATCAATTAATATCTAGTAAATCGTTAGATTTCTTAAATGGTCGCAACTCTTTCCTTGTATTACCTGGCTTAGTAGACTTTTGATCATGAAATGGTTAGCTATTTTTCTTATTAGCAGGAAAAACTTACGTAAAAGCAGTTCTTAACCTGCCTTGGATATCTCATATATATTATGAAGATGCTAATTCTTTTACTAAGTTTATCTTAGAAAAATATAATTGTTAGTTAATTTATTTTCATGGAGCTGTTAGATCTATTTACCGGACGGAAAAAGAAATTAGCCAAAGGCCACATCAGAAATCTAATTGAGGTGGCCTATTCTGATGGGGAATTTGACACCTTAGAAGTAGATTATCTATTATCGCTGGCAGGAAGGTTTAAAATATCCGAGGCCGAATTAAAATCTATTAAAGATAATCCTGAGTCAATCGACTATGAAGCTCCTCATCGAGATCAGCAACGCTTTGAACATTTGTATCAGCTAGTGAACATGATGATGATGGATGGGGTAATTCACGATAAAGAGCTGGAAATCTGTAAAAAATACGCTCAGCGACTCAATCTTCGGCCCGAATTTGTTGATGATATGGTAATAGCTATTCCTGAATCAAGAGAGCAAGAGCTACCCAGTGATGTAGTAATCGCCCGGTTGCTGAGAATGGCTCAAGAACGAAAATAAACTAATATTTTGCGTAGAATTTTATTTTCCCAAACCTTTGGTCGGTTGTTAATTAAACAATCGACCATTTTTTTTTGTAATTATGCAAGAATTATTCCAGCTACCTAATACTAGCCACATTGACATTTAAAGAGTTTAAACTTCACCAGGATCTGCTTTCGGGGTTGGATTCTATGGGTTTTGAGGTACCGACCCCAGTTCAACAGCAAACTATTCCGCCTATTTTATCGGGAAGTGATATTATTGGCTGCGCTCAAACCGGCACCGGTAAAACGGCCGCTTATCTTTTGCCTACCATTCATCACATTCTGCAACGTAAGGCTGAAGGAATTCAAGCCTTAATTATTGCTCCTACCCGCGAACTGGCCGCCCAGATTGATCAACAACTCGAAGGGTTTTCTTATTTTACCCCCATCAGTTCAACTACTGTTTATGGAGGGCAAGATGCATCCTCTTTTGACAAGCAAAAAGCGGCGCTTAAACAAGGAACTGAAATTGTGATTGCTACCCCCGGTAAGTTACTTACCCATCTCAACCTAGGCTACGTCAATCTGGAGCATCTCAAGTTTTTTATTTTGGATGAGGCTGATCGGATGTTAGACATGGGCTTCTACGAGGACATTATGCGTATTGCCCACTACGTGCCCAAAAAGCGGCAAACGCTGATGTTTTCGGCTACCATGCCCCCTAAGATTAGAGATTTGGCAAAAGACCTAATGAATGAGCCGGCAGAAGTAAATATTGCCCTTTCTAAGCCAGCGGAAAGGATAATCCAGGCCGCTTTTAGTTTGCACGCTCGTCAGAAGTTAGGTTTATTGGAACACTTACTGAAAGCCAAGAAAGTAAATAGCCTGATTGTGTTTTGTGCTCGAAAAACAACAGTAAAAGAGGTAAGTAAAATTATTCAAAAGCTTGATTACGAAGTAGCAGCTATTCATTCCGATTTGGAACAACCTGAACGAGAAGATATCCTTCGAAGATTTAAGAATAAGCAATTGAATATTTTAGTTGCTACCGACATTTTGTCCAGAGGTATTGATGTAGAAGGGATTGAATTGGTGGTTAACTACGATGTGCCGCATGATGCGGAAGACTACGTTCACCGAATCGGTCGTACGGCTCGCGCTGAAGCCCGCGGGGCTGCATTTACCTTTATTACGCCCGACGAGCAAAGTGCTTTCTCCCGCATTGAAAAACTAATCGGCTCCTCAATCACCAAAGCAAAAGTCCCCGAGTACCTAGGCGAAGCCCCGGCTTATGAACCGGATAAACGGCGGTCTTTTAAGAGCGGTCATAATCGTAAACGTAATTACAAGGGAAAGAAGAAAGGTTAGACAAGTTCTTTAACTGATGTGGTGACCTGTATTGAGGCATGAAGAGTTTTGTGCACCGGGCATTTATCGGCAATCTCACTGAGTCGCTGTCTTTGTTCGGAACTTAAATCTCCCTTGACCTCAATCACTCTTTCCATGTGGTCAATCTTCTTGGCTGGATCATCGCAGTTCTGACAGTCTTGGTCGTAAATTTTTTGGTGTTTAACGTGGACTATAATTTCCTCTAGAGGCCATTCCTTGCGGTTAGCGTACATCCGGAGGGTCATGCCAGTACAGGCTCCCAGGCTGGCAGCAAGTAGGTCATAGGGTGAAGGGCCTAAGTCTAACCCACCTACTGACTCAGGTTCATCGGCAGTTAGGGAATGTTGACCGGCCATAATTTCAGTAGTATAGCTTTGCTGAGTGCGAGTTACCACTTGTAGGTCGGTTGAGAGTGGGGTAGGGGTACGTGGAACAATGAATCGTTCTACCCAAGTAGAGATTATACTGCTTACATAAAGTGAGTCCTCCTTGCGGCTTAGCAAATGGTCGGCTTTATCTAGTGAAATAAACGACTTGGGATGATGAGCCTGCTGATAAATTTTAGCAGCATTTTCAATGCCAACGCTCTGGTCGTTGGGTGAATGTAGAATAAGTAGGGGTTTGTGAATCTTTTCAATTTGGTGGTTATGCTCAGCATCTTTGAGATCATCCAAAAACTGTTTTTTTATTATGAAACTTCGCCCTCCTAACGAAACGCTGGCTTCCCCTTCAGTATCAATAGTTTCAATATTGGGTTGAATCAATCGCTGAACATGCTCCGGGTCGGCCGGGGCACCAATGGTTACTACCGCTTCTACCGTCTCAATTCTGGTACTAGCAATCAGCACGGCAGCTCCGCCTAAAGAATGGCCAATCAGAAGGTTAGGGGCTGAGTAGTTGTTTTCTAAAAAAGAAGCTGCCGCCTCAAGATCTTGAATATTGGTGGAGAAGTTAGTATCAGAAAAATCTCCTTCGCTCTCGCCAAGACCAGTAAAGTCGAAGCGAAGAACAGCCATACCAGTTTGAGTAAGTGCTCGGCTAATGTGAGTTACGGCGTTAAGGTTTTTACTGCAAGTGAAACAATGCGCAAATATAGCAAAGGCGTGAGGGTTGTTATCAGCGGGCATCTCCAACCGGGCTGCTAGTTGGTGGCCATCGGCGTTGGGAAAAGTAATTACAGTTGACATGATAGAGTAATAGAACTTTAGTTCGCAGTTATAGACTCATACGGGAATGTACGAATTATGGATAACGTGAGAAAGTCAACTGCTTGACTAATAGACTTTAATCTTGAGGAAGTTTGGAAATTGCGTAAGAAGTAGTATTTTCTGAAAATAAAAAACCGCTTCCCGTTAAACAGAAAGCGGTTTGAGTAGCGAGGACGGGAATTGAACCCGTGACCTCAGGGTTATGAA
>CAZKCO010000030.1:0-85805 GCA_964551335.1 uncultured Roseivirgaceae bacterium | reverse complement strand
TGATAGTTAAAAGCAAAACGCATATATGTCCGGCCAGTGGCTCGCGCAGGCCGTTAGCCCTCATTGAATTAATAAAGAGAAAATCCTATTTTTAGATATGGAAACGCCTCAGGAAATAGAAAATAAAATCAGGGCAATCAAACCCTATTTAGCCAATGAGTTTGGGGTAGACCAGATCGGCTATTTTGGATCATTTGCCAATGGGGATTACCGTCAGGATTCTGATGTAGACGTTCTAGTCGCGTTTAACAAAAAGATTGGCTGGAAATTTTTTGATTTGAAATACTACCTGGAATCGGTGTTGGATAGAAAAGTAGATCTAGTGACGGAACGATCCTTAAGGAAGCAATGGAAGCAAGTGATTTTGCAACAAGTTAGGTACATATGAACAACCAAGATTACCTGACTTTTGTAGAAGATATGATTGAAGCGATTGATAAGATTCTGCGGTATCTGGATACAGTTGATGGATTAAAAGAATTTTTACAAAGTGAGATGGTCATCGATGCGGTCACCAGGAATTATGAAATTATTGGCGAAGCAGCCAATCAAATACCGAAAGCGATTAAAGACAAATATCCGGAACTGCCATGGCGACAAATGTACGGACTGAGAAATTTTGCAGCCCATGATTATCATCGGATTGATCCTCAGATTTTATGGGAGATCGCCGAAGATCATTTGATCGAAAATAAGATCCAATTAGAAAACATATTAGATCAAGAGAGGCAAAACGAGGGCTAACATGGTGTAAGCGCTATGCTTCGGCTGATGCCTCGCACCAGCGCCTACACTAACCGTTAGCAAATCATCCCAAACTAACGATTTTACTCAAAAAATGGGATGCCGGGAGTGGCGTACTTGCGCATGCCTTCCTCATTGATCTCCACGCCAATGCCGGGCTTTTCCGGCAGAGGGATGTAGCCATCTTCGGTCAGAAATTCGCCCTCGAACGACACAATTTCTTTGTACATATCATTTTCGTGGAAGTAGATCTGCCACTCCAGAATAAGGAAATTCGGCACCGCCGCACATACGTGCGCTGAAGATACCGCGCCCAGATAGGAGGCCACCATGTGGGGAGCAAACGGGATGTTGTAAGTATTAGCCATGTTAGCGATGCGCTGTGCCTCGCCCAAACCGCCGCACTTCTGCAAGTCCGGCATAATTACATCTACCGCTCCAATCTCGAACGGATGCCGGAAGCCGTAGGTAAGGTACCAGTTTTCGCCCCCACAAATCGGTGTGGTGGTCGAGGCCCGAATGCGAGCATAAGACTCGGGAACTTCCGCCGGCACCGGCTCCTCTAACCACATTAGGTTATAAGGTTCCAATGCCTTAGCTATTTTCATGCCCGAGGCTTCATCAAAGCGCCCGTGACAGTCTACACATATATCAATATCAGTCCCTACGGCCTCTCGTACGGCCGCAATCTGGTCTTCCATACGCCTCAGCTCGGGAATACTCACGCTCCAATTGTAAGGATCCAGTTTATTGGGATCATTGCGATCATCAATGTCAAATTTCACGGCGGTAAAACCATATTTATCTACATCTTCTTTCGCTCTTCGGCCCATTTCATCCGGGGCTAGCCGACTACCCGCAGTATCGCAGTAGACCCGGATTTTGTCTCGGAATTTGCCTCCCAACAGCTGATACACCGGTAGCTGCAGAGCCTTACCTACCAAGTCCCACAGGGCGGTTTCCAGGGCAGTCATCACGCACACATACATGCCGGCCTGCGCCCCTTTAAACAGACCGCCTCTACGCATCTCTTCCTGGAGCCGATGAATGTTCAAGGGGTTCTGTCCAATTAGATGTCTTTCGGCCAGGTGATTCACCACGTAGTAGGTACCGTACACGCCATCAACTGCCTGACCGTGCCCTACCAGGTCTTGGTTGGTGTAGATCTTCACAAAGAGACTATGCTCACCCCGGATAAAGCCGCACTTCACAGCGGTGATCTTAAGGTCCGAGGGAGCCGAGGATTTTACCGTTTTTTCCAGAGAATTGGCCAGGCCGTTGTAGGATGTGGCCAGCATCGCCCCGCTGATACCCAGGGCGGCTTTGGACATAAACGAACGACGGGAGGATTGTTTGGGATGAGTAGAAGGAAGAATTTTCATAGCTATAAAATAGGTTGTTAATGTATGTAGGGCAGTAATATAATAAATTAGCCACAACCCGTAAGTGATTTTAATGAAGCAGGATAAATTTTTGTAATCCTGCGGAGTAGCCACCTATTTTTAATAATTCATCAAGGCAACTTCGGAAGAATAGATTAAATTGGGTCGGCAAATCGACGTTGTATGATTCCGAAGGAGATTGTTGATGAAATTAAGTCGCGCACCGATGTGCTGGAGGTGATTGGTGACTTTGTGAACCTGAAGAAGAACGGGAGTAATTTCCGGGGTTATAGCCCATTCAATAATGAACGCACTCCTTCCTTCTACGTGGTGCCTTCCAAAGGCTTTTTTAAGGACTTTAGCTCGGGTAAGGCCGGTGATGCCATTACTTTTCTGATGGATGCCGAGGGCATGAGCTACGTGGAAGCACTAAAGCACCTGGCCAAACGCTACGGGGTAGATATTCCCGAAGAAGAGGCTACCGATGAAGAACTGGAAGCCCGCAATGAGCGGGATAGTGTATTCATTGTGATGAAGTTCGCCGCCGAGTACTACCAGAACAATTTGTGGAAGCAGGAGGAAGGAAAGAGTATTGGGCTTACTTACCTGCGGGAGCGAGGCTTCAGCGACGAAACCATTCAAACCTTTTCCTTGGGATACAGCCTCGACCAGTGGGACGGATTGATGCAGGCTGCTCTGAAGAAAGGCTATCAGAAAGAATACCTGGCGAAAGCCGGTTTGATCATTCAGAAGGAGGAAGGCAATCGGGAATATGATCGATTCCGGGGCAGAGTAATGTTTCCGGTGCATAATATTTCTGGCAGGGTGCTGGCCTTTGGGGCGAGAATTTTAGGGAAGGGACAGCGGGTTGCCGCCCAACCCAAATACCTCAACTCACCCGAAACGCTCATTTACCATAAATCGGATGTGCTGTACGGACTGTATCAAGCCAAGCAAGCCATTCGGCAGGAAGATAATTGTTATCTGGTTGAGGGCTATACCGATGTAATCTCACTCTACCAGGCCGGGGTAAAAAATGCTGTGGCTTCGTCGGGCACGTCGCTGACCCAGGAGCAAATTCGCCTCATTGGCCGCTACACTCAGAACGTGACTGTCCTCTTCGATAGCGATCCTGCCGGACTCAAAGCCTCTTTCCGGGGAATTGATATGCTGCTGGAAGGAGGCTTACAGGTAAAAGCGGTGATGCTGCCCGAGGGAGAAGACCCCGATAGCCTCGCCCGCCGACTGGATGCTTCCGAGCTGCGATCCTACTTGAAGGAACACCGCACTGACTTTATTGGCTTCAAAACGCAAATTTATCAGAAAGAAGCCTCATCAGACCCTATTCGTAGGGCCGAGCTGATCAGGGAAGTAGTGGGTAGCATTGCTAAAGTGCCTGATCCGATACAGCGACAGGTTTACATTAAGGCCACCAGCTCCCAACTGGAGATTGATGAGCAGGTACTAGTGACGGAGATGAATAAGATTCATCTAAAGGAGCAGCGGGCTACGCAGCGCCGGGGGATGATTATGGAAGAGGAAGCCCAACCCGCTCCTGAATTAGCTCCGCCCGATAAAGGTGAAGAACTATCCAATGTACAGCCGAGTATCTTTTTCAAAGAGCGGGAAGTGATAAGAGTGCTAGTACTGTACGGCCAACAGCCTATTCAGGTGCAACCGGAAAAGGAAAACAGTGCTACTCTACCGGAAGAACCCTCGGTTGATGCCACTGAGCCAGTCAAAGTGTACGATTATATCTACCACGAATTGGAGGATATTACAATCCAAACCCCAGTGTATCAGCAAATATTCCAGTTGTACCGGGAGCAGTCCATGAAAGGAGTAACGGTCACCGAAGCCTGGCTCGCTGAACACGGCGCTGAAGAAATAAAGCAGGAAGTGATCGATCTAGTAGTAGATCATTACGTACTAAGCGAAAATTGGGAACTGTTGCACGACATTTACGTAACCCGTGAGCAAGATATACTGCACCAGGTTATCCAACGAAGCATACTCGAGCTAAAATTTGCTTATTTAAGTCAAATAATGGACGAACAAAGGCAGAAGTTGAAAGAAACTACCGACGAAGTAGATCAATTTCAGATACTGAAAGACTTTCAGGTGCTAAAGCAATCGCAGCAGGAAATTGCCAAGGTCCTCGGCATCGTCGTTGCCTGAATGCAAACGTGTTGAGCAGCGGTTAAAACATTTTTTGACATATCGCTCTTTTTACTACGCGACCTTTTTTTGAACTAACCACTAATTTAATGTCCAGTTCTAAAGACTTTTTATTGAATGCTCTGAGCGGAGTAGAAGACAAATTTGATAAGGCTAGGTTCTTGCTAAAACGTAACTTAGGTGCTCTTGGCCCTTTTGCCATATTGCCCTACTACGGGTATGGCAATCACGAAACAGTACATATTATGGGGCGGCTGCTGGAAGACGAAGGTCTGGATCAGCCTGAAGAAGATGATCCGGTTTGGAAGAATCTATACACCATGTTTAAGCGATACGAAAGCGATGAGATAACTAACGCTCGCTTACGTGCCAGCTTCCAAGGGCAGACCAAAGAGATCACAACGGATTCAGAGGGCTACTTTGAAGTAGTGTTTAATACCAACGAAAAACTACCCGAAAACCAAATATGGCACTCCATTGACTTTGAACTGCTCGATCAGATTATTGAAGATCAGGGAGAAGTAAAGTCAACGGGTGAGGTTATGGTTCCCGGTGAACGGGCTCAGTTCGGAGTAATTTCCGATGTAGATGACACCATTCTGGTTTCCAAATCCTCCGACTTAATTCAGAAAGGAAAACTCACTTTTCTGAAAAACGCTAAGACCCGTATGCCTTTTGAAGGTGTTGCCGCTTTTTACCGGGCTCTGCAAAAAGGGAGCGATGGTAATCGCTTTAACCCCATCTTCTATGTTTCCAGCAGCCCCTGGAATTTATACGATCTGCTGGTTCGCTTCTGCGAAAACAACGATATTCCCAAAGGCCCTTTTTTATTGCGAGATATGGGACTTACCAAAGATAAGTTCATTAAGTCGGGCCATATGAACCACAAGGTGGAGAAGGTAGAACGTATCTTCAGAATGTATCCCGACTTATCCTTCATATTAGTTGGCGACAGCGGCCAAAAAGATGCCGAGATTTATCAGAAGGTCGTCAACGATTACCCCGATAAAGTGCTGGCCATCTATATTCGCGACGTGAGCCCTGAAGAGAAAACCGGACGGGATGGTAAAGTAAAAAAGATTGCTCAAACGGTAAAAATTCACGGCATAGATATGCTGCTTTGCCAGGATACCGAAGATGCTGCCCATCATGCTATCCAGAAAGGCTACATACCTGGCGATGCCCTAAGTAAAGTAGTACAAGGCCGAGACGAGGACCACCAACGAGAAGAATAGTTAATTGCCAAGGGCAGGGGCGAAGAGTTGAAAAACGGAGGAGAGAAGCAAAAAGCGCTGGAGCTTGGACTGTCGACTAAGGACTATAATACCTCAACACTACAAAAACTAAAACACCCTAATACCAAAACACAATTATTAATGGACAACAACCAAGACGATAATAATCAGTTTCTCAAACTCCTCAGCAAAGCCGATGATGCCCTAGACCGAAAAAAGTTTGCTTTTAAAAAACGCTTTAATTTGGTAGATCCGGTGGTAATATTACCGTACTTAGGGTTTGGTAATCTGGATAGAATTGCACTCAGCGGTAGAATTCTGGAGGATGAGGGTATTAATGAACCGATTAAGACTGCATCCAAGTGGCGGAATTTAAAGTCCATGATAAAACGCTTTAATAGCGATGAGATTCCTCACGCTCGGTTGAAAGCATCTTTTCAAAATGAGGTACAGGAGATACAAGCCGATAATGAAGGTTACTTTCATCTGGACTTTAAGGTTGACGTCGACAAGCTAGATCATAATGTGCTCTGGCACCCGATTCAATTAGAACTTATAGATAAAATCGTAGCGGGACAGGAGGAAGTAGAAGCGGTAGGAGAGGTATTGATACCCGATAATAAAACCGAATTCGGAATTATATCCGATGTGGATGATACCATTCTGGTTTCTGAAGTCAATCAACTGTTCAGGGTCATCAAGCTTTCATTAATGGAAAATGCCTTTACCCGAACCCCTTTTGAGGGGGCGGCAGCTTTTTACCGCGCTCTGGCTAAAGGTAGCCACGGAAGCTTTCATAACCCATTTTTCTTTGTTTCTAGTAGCCCCTGGAATCTCTACGATGTGCTAAAAGATTTTTTTGAGATCAATGATATTCCCAAGGGCCCCATCTTGTTACGCGATATTGGGATTGACCCTACCAAGTTTATTAAAGAGTCGCATCACGAACATAAGCCAGTAAAAATACGAAGTGTTCTGGATACCTACCCCCATTTGAAATTCATCTTGATTGGTGACAGTGGTCAGCACGATCCGGAAATTTACCGGCAGGTAGTGAAGGAGTATCCAAGTCGCATCTTGGCCATTTACATCCGGGATGTAACTAAAAACATTCGTGATGCAGAAGTGGATATAATTCAAGAAGAATTGACCGGAGCAGGAGTAGAGATGCTACGTTGCCCCGATACTGCGGCGGCGGCACGCCATGCCGTAGAAAAGGGGTTTATTAAGGCTTCTGCTCTGAATGAAATTGAGCAAGAAAAAGAAAAAGACAAGGCTCAACAGTAATTTTACCGACTGGCAACCTTGCCTATAAGTCATCCATTAAATGATGATGCTATTAACGACGTCGGAAAGCAGTTCTATGGCGATCAAATAATTTACGGAACTTACCAGTTTCCATTCCGGAAAATGGAGTGGTGTTTCTGCTTATTCCCAGTCTTTCGTTTAATCGTAGCGTAGCTCCTGAATAAGGGATAGAAGTAAATTCGGTGTCAATAAATAAAGAAGCGGAAGTATTTACTTGAGTTGTCATGATAATTAGAATTTTGGGTTAATGTTGAGACGCTTAACTTAACGTCTTTGGTAATAAACATTTCAACTGCTGTGCCAAACCCAAAAATAGCGTCAAATGGCTCTAATCGCCTTTTTCATTCTAATTGGGTGTTCGAAATCGGACAGTTTGCGTGCACTGGTGAACAAAGAACAGGGAGATGACAATGTATATTCTCCCTTTTGTTATTCGTCACTAGTGGCCACCCTACGTTTGTCCTGTAAAAATTTTCAATATCCACAGTCCGCTGTCCACTTTTAACTATTCATTGTACATTGCAAGCTGAACATTTGAAGTAAATGAGTCGAATTACCTGTTTTGGCGAAATTCTGCTTCGCCTTTCTCCGCTTAATGGGTACGAACGCATCTCCCAAACTAATGAGTTGAAGATGGAGTATGCCGGGGCCGAATCCAACGTGGCGGCTTCGTTATCATTATTTGGTCATCAAGTGCAGTTTATTACCAAGCTACCGGCCCACGGTCTCGGGGATGCTGCCATTCGGGCAATCCGAGAATACGGAATCAAAACGGACGGTGTTATCAGAGATGGGAAGCGGGTCGGCACCTACTATCTGGAGCATGGCACTTCTCTTCGCCCGGCTCGGATCATTTATGATCGGGAGCATTCGGCCATTGCTAATTCCCGACCCGAAGAGTTCGATTGGTCTGGTCTATTAAATAGTCAGGATTGGTTTGTCACGACGGGTATCACTCCTGCCTTATCCAAGAATTGTGCCCAGGCCTGTGCTGAAGCTTTACGTACGGCCAAAAAAATTGGGGCACGTACGGCCTTTGATCTGAATTTTCGCCGTAGTTTATGGACGCTAGAAGAAGGTAGGGCTACCCTTCAGCCAATGTTGGAAGACGTAGATGTGCTTTTTAGCAATGTCGGGTCGGCGGGGGATGTTCTGAATATTTACCCGGCCGACCGAGGTGAAAGTTGGGAAGGCTTGGTAGCATCTACCTGGGAAACTGCCGAAAAACTGATGGAGTACCGACAATTTAAATGGGTAGCTCTTACCATTCGAGAGCATCATTCTGCTACCGATAATGACTGGGCAGGGATCTTATTCGATGGCACTAACCGCTACGAGAGCCGTAAGTATTGTCTGAAAATCATCGACCGGGTAGGAGGGGGCGATGCTTTTATGGCTGGGGTTATTCATGGCCTAAGTCAGGCTTGGGATGGACAAAAGACCGTTGAGTTTGCGACTGCAGCTTCAGCAATTAAACACACCATCCCTGGTGACGTTAATATCTCGAGTGAAGATGAAATTTTGGAAGTTGCTGAGGGCAACCTTTCGGGAAGAGTAAAACGGTAAAGAGTACAGGGTACGAGGTTGAAGGTAGATGGATACGGGTTAAAGGCATCTATTTACTTATCTAAGCCCCCATTTCTTACCCTCTACCTTATATCTTCAACCCTTTACCCTTCACCCTGTTTGCGTTAACTTTTGTTAAATCAGAATTTATTGGGCGGTAAATCGTTCATTCAGCGTAATGCTTTGTATCTTGAATGCTATTATTGACTAAAAATAGAAACACATGTTGCACAAACTAACACTAACTATCAGTGCGATCCTCTTGCTAATTGGCCTCGGGCCGGTTGTCGGGCAGGAAATGGAGATTAGCAGTGATCTGGAACTTAGTAACGAGATTCCTACCACTGACAGAGTACTGAAAGGAAAACTAGATAACGGCTTAACTTACTATATACGGCAAAATAGCCGACCGGAGAATCGGGTGGAGCTACGATTAGCAGTCAACGCCGGTTCTATCCTGGAAGATGATGACCAACTGGGCTTAGCTCACTTTCTGGAGCACATGGCCTTTAACGGTACCGAAAACTTCGAGAAAAACGAGTTGGTAAGCATTTTGCAGTCGGCCGGAGTGCGCTTTGGAGCTCACCTCAATGCCTATACCAGCTTCGACGAAACCGTGTATATGCTGCGGATGCCTACCGAAGACACTACTTTGGAGAAGGGTTTCCAGATTCTTGAAGACTGGGCCGGGGGCCTAACCTTAGAGGAAGAGGAAATTGACAATGAACGAGGGGTTGTGATTGAAGAGTGGCGAAGAGGACAAGGTGCCCAGCAGCGCATGCAGGAGGAATATCTACCCAAGTTGTTATATGGCTCGCGATACTCTGAACGTATACCAATTGGTAAGAAAGAGATATTGGAAAATTTTGAGTATGCTACTCTTGAGCGATTCTACGAAGACTGGTATCGCCCTGATTTAATGGCAATAGTAGTGGTGGGAGATGTTGAGCCTGCCGAGGTGGAGCAGGAGATAAAAGAAAGGTTTAGTGATTTAAAAGCTCCAGAGAATGTAAAAAATCGCGATTTATTTGATATTCCTTACCACGAAGACACAAAAGTGTCAATCGTAACTGATCCAGAGGCTACCTATAATCAGTTTATACTTTTTTATAAACAACAAGGTCGCCCCGAAGCTATTAAAACGTTAAAAGATTATCGCGAATCAATAATTCATAGTTTGTTTACTGGAATGCTAAATGAGCGTTTGGCGGAGCTCACTCAAAAGGCTGACCCTCCTTTTATGTACGCTGGGGGAAGCTATGGTACCGTATTTCGAGCTATAGAGGCATTTAGTCAATCGGCAGTTGTGCCCGAAAACGGGATTAAGCGCGGAATGCGAACACTATTAGAACAAAATGAGAAAGTAAGGCAGTATGGTTTTACCCAAGCTGAATTAGATCGCTACAAAAAACAGATGCTTACTCAATACGAGCAGTCTTTTAATGAGCGGGAAAAAACTGAATCAGAAGTATACGCAGCCGAATATATTCGCAACTTTTTAGAGGAAGAAGCTATTCCCGGCATTGCTTTCGAATACGAATTTATGAAGGAGTACTTACCAGGAATCACGCTGGAAGAAGTTAATGAGTTGACCGACGAATGGATAAAAGATGAGAACCGGGTAGTAGTCGTGATGGCTCCCGAAAAAGAAGGGGTAGAAGTGCCTTCAGAAGATGAAGTCCGGGCTATTTTGGAGGAGATGAAAAATGTGGAGGTTACTGCCTATGAAGACGAAGCAGTGCCTGATGCTCTGATGGCATCATTACCTCAAGTGTCAGAAATCACGAACGAACAGGTGCTGGAAGATATTGGAGTAACTGAATTTACCTTGGAAAACGGAGTAAAAGTAGTGTTAAAGCCGACCGACTTTAAAGCCGATGAGATTTTGATGTCGGCATCTAGTCCGGGTGGACACTCACTGTACGATATGGATATGTATTATTCTGCATCCAACTCCGATGGTATAGTAGCTCAAAGCGGAGTGAAAGACTTCTCGGTAACTGTATTGGATAAATATCTTGCCGATAAAAACGCCAGTGTAAGTCCTTACATCGGAAGTTTAACCGAAGGCTTCTCGGGTAGTAGCACTCCTAAAGATGTAGAGACGATGCTTCAGCTCACTCACCTTTATTTCACTGCGCCTCGTCAGGATCAGGAGGCTTTCCAGTCGTATATTTCCAAGAACAAGGCTATATATGCGAACCTGCTTTCCAATCCCCAATACTACTACCAGGATAAACTTTCCCGAATTTTGTCGCAGGACCATCCTCGGGGAGGAGGTTATCCTACTCAGGAAGATTGGGAAAAGGTTGATTTTGAGGAAGCCTTTGCGGCTTATAACGACCGCTTTGCCGACGCCAGCGATTTTACTTTCTTCTTCGTCGGAAACTTCGATGTAGAGGAGATGAAGACAGTGACCGCCCAGTATCTGGGAAGTTTGCCGGATATTGATCGGGAAGAAAGTTGGCAAGATTTGGGTATCCGCCCGCCTTCAGGGGTAGTGGATGAAAAGGTTTACAAAGGTACCGACCCCAAAAGTATGGTAAATATTATCTTCAACGGAGAGTTTGAGTACGACCGTAAGGAGGCTTACGAATTAAACGCACTGGTGCAAGCGCTCAATATCAAGCTGATTGAAGAGATTCGGGAGAAGAAAAGTGGGGTTTATAGTATTGGGGCTAGTGCCAACCCATCGAAGTACCCATATGAGCACTATTCTATCCGAATTGGCTTTCCTTGTGCTCCGGAGAACGTAGAAGACCTGACCGAAGCGGTTTTTGCTGAAGTAAAGAAGATGAAGGAGAACGGACCTACTGAGGAGGATTTAAAAAAAGTGAAGGAGACTCAGCGGCGGGATATGGAAACCAATTTAAAAGAAAATCGCTACTGGCTACGAACGTTGCAGCAAGCATATTTTCTGGATCAAGACCCAACGAAGGTACTAGATTACGAAGAATCAATTGAAAGCCTAACCGCCGAAGGGTTGAAAGAAGTAGCTAACAAGTACTTCAACTTTGATAGCTACGTGCGCGTGGTTTTGTTGCCGGAAGAAGGAGCGGCTACCGATGATGCCGATGCTAAACCATCAGGTTCAGGGCAGTAAGGTTTGTTTGGATTAAGTTAATGAATTTGGGTGAGGGTTTTTCTTTCACCCTTTTTCATTTTTTTATCAGTTGGCCGATTGAATTTACCGAAAGTATCACTTCAAGCACCGACAAATAGAAAAGATCAACTCACCGGTATTGAGTAATGCCCTAAGCACTCAAGCATTAAATTTTAACAATAGATCACTTCATCCCTACTTCGTTTTTCTCAGATTTGGGCCGAGTAAGCACCTCAATATCCTGCTCTTCCATTAGCTGATTTATCTCCGGTAGCTTCTGATTTAATAATTCCTGTAAGGCTTCAATTTCATCATCGATTTGGGCAGATACTTCATTTTTGTAGGCGATGGCCTGCTCGGTAGGCCGAAAGTCGCCGGCTGATTCGTGCGTAGCCAGATAGGCTAGCCGGTTATTGAGCTTTATGCCGAAGTTGAGTGGGTCCTGGTAAGCCTCGTTACGCGTCTCATGAATATTGTTTTCAATCACCGTCATTTCCTGATCAAGCTCTTCGGTTGCTTCAATGATTGGCTGGGCAGTTGGGTTGTCTTTTAGCTTTTCTTTTACATACTCGAGGTCTTTCCGAAGATTCCGAATATCAATTACCGCTTGGTGGGCTTCAGATAGTTTATTTCGCACATCCATCAGAAAGTCAAACTGGGCCTGAAGATCCTCTTGGGAACTTTTAACCCGGGGATCTTTCAGTATCTCAAAAGATTGCTCCTGACTCTCTTCGTTCACGGTTAACCTAGCTCGGTACTTGCCCGGTACAGCCTGAGGGCCTTCGGTATCGGAAGAGTAGAGAATCAAGCCCTCGAAGGAAACGGCATCGGGATAGCGCATGTCCCATACAAACAAGTTGCTGCCTTTTTTCGCCCAAAGCTTCTCCTTAGCCTTCTTGGCACTGGTACTAAATGATTTAATGATCTCACCATTATCTTCTAAAATGTCCAGAGTTACAATATCGGTACTATCTGGTTTATCCTGCAGATGATAGTAGATCATGACGCCCTCCGGATGATTTTTGCCGTGCAACAACGCGTTATATCGCTCTCGTCCCTCCTGCTTTATACGGTAACTGGGTTTAGGCTGGAAGAGGTAAAAATTAGCTTGAGCGATTTCTTCGTTCAGTTGATGGATCGGAGTGAGGTCATCAATAATCCAAAAACTACGACCCTGGGTGGCTACAATCAGGTTGTTGTCCCGTACCTGCAAATCGGTGATGGGTACTTCGGGCAGGTTGAGTTGGAAGGGTTTCCAGTTAGCTCCGTCATCAAACGAAACGTACATACCGTATTCGGTTCCGGCGTAGAGTAAACCATCTCGTTGCGGGTCAGCCCGTACTACCCGGGTAAAGTGTAAATCATCAATACCACTGGTAATTTTCGTCCAGGTTTGGCCATAGTCAGTCGTTTTATAAAGATAAGGCGCAAAGTCACCGGTTTTATAGAGGGTTCCCGCCACGTAAGCTCCTCCTCGGATGGCAGGATGAATGTCTATGGAATTCCACATGATATTATCCGGAGCGTCTTCGGGGGTAACATCTTCCCAACTCTCGCCACTGTCGCGGGTTAAGTAAAGCAGCCCATCGTCGGAGCCGGTCCATAGCTCGCCTTCCTGATAAGGACTTTCATTGGCGGTGAGAATAGTTGCGTAGAATTCAACCCCGGTATTATCCTGCGTAATCGGCCCACCCGATGAAACCATCGTTTCGGGTATCGCCCGGGTTAGGTCAGGACTAATAGTCTCCCAGCTTTCACCTTCGGTGGTGCTTACGTGTACCCGGTGCGAGAAAGCATAGAGTTTATCGGAATCGTGATGGGAAAAGAAAGTCGGGAAATTCCAGTTAAAGCGGTACTTCATTACTTCCACCCCCGAGCCGGCCGGATTCAGTGGCCAGACGTTGATGGATCGTCGTTGGTTGTTTTCATGATTGAAGCGGTATAGGTAGCCCTTATAGTTTCCGCCGTACACAATATCATTGTTATCGGGGTCGATGGCGTGGTAGGCGCTTTCGCCCCCGGCCGTAACTTCCCAGTCATCTTCCGTAATGGCTGGGCCATCCGAGCGGTGTAAAATACGGATGGAGGTATTATCTTGCTGTGCTCCGTAGATGCGGTAGGGAAAATGATCGTCGGTAGCAATCCGGTAAAATTGGGCCGTAGGTTGGTTATGGTAGGTGGTCCAGTTTTGGCCACCATCAGTAGAAACCTGCGCTCCACCATCATCCACAATAGCCATTCGGGTATTGTCATCCGGATCAATCCACAGATCATGATGATCGCCGTGCGGTGCCCGGTGTAGGGTAAAGGTTTTTCCCCCGTCGGTAGACTTAGCGTAGGAGACATTCATCACGTACACCTTATTTTCATCTTCAGAATCGGCAATAATCCGGGTGTAGTACCAGGCTCGGGAGCGTAGTGCCCGGTCGCTGTTAATCTTTTCCCAGGTCTTACCGGCATCATCCGAACGGAATACCCCTCCGTCTTCCGCCTCAATAAGTGCCCAAACTCGATCAGAATTGACCGGAGAAACGGTCACCCCAATAATTCCACGGGGAGCAGCGGGCATATTTTCTTTTTCGGTGAGTTTCTCCCAGTTTTTCCCTGAATCAGTACTTTTCCAAAGATCGGAGCCCGGTCCGCCGCTGGAGAGGCTGTAGGGAGTGCGATGTACATTCCAGGTACTGGCGTAGAGAATGCGGGGGTTGTTGGGATCCAGTACTAAATCCACTGCACCGGCATCTTCATTGGCAAACAAGATCTTATCCCAGCTTTGGCCCCCGTCAGTACTTTTGTACACACCTCGAGCTTCGCTAGACTGCCACAGGTCACCCATAGCCGCTACGTAGACAATATCCGGGTTTTCAGGATGAATACGGATACGGCCAATATGGCGAGTGTCTTTCAATCCAATGAATTCCCAGTTATTCCCTGCATCGGTCGATTTCCAGACTCCAAAATTAGAAGATACATTACCTCGGATGGTTTTTTCGCCCAAGCCGACGTAAATGACGTTCGGATCAGACTCCGAAACAGCTACCGAACCCACTGAGCCACCAAAAAAGCCGTCGGAGATGTTTTTCCATGTTGATCCACCATCATCGGTTTTCCAAACCCCACCCCCTACGGAGCCAAAATAGTACGTATCCCGATCTCCGGGGTGCCGGCCACCTGGAATACCCGTAACGGTTGCCGAACGTCCTCCCCGAAAGGGACCTACAAGTCGATATTGAATCGCATTGTATAATGAATCTTCGAAACCGATAGTTACATCCTGATCCTGATTTTTCTTTTTACGTTGGGCCTGTCCTGGATCGGTAGTAATGAGTAATAGCAACAGAACAATCAGGGGGTAGGTAAGAAGGTGGCGTAGCATAAATAAAGTTGGCTATTCGGTATTAATATAAAAGATTCTAAGATAGCTACTGGGCTAAACCCATGCAATAGTCCGTAACAAATACCCAGCCGTTGAAATAGATTATTACCTTCACCTCAAGGAAACAATCCAGCCTCTGCCGAACCATAGTACTTTGCACATCGTTAGTTAGACTCGAACATCAAGTTATCTACTCATAAAACTATATTATACTAAATTGATTTATGCAGAAAAATCAGGCAATAACAATACGAGAAGGGGTTCTGGCTGATATCCAACCGGTTTTCCGGTTAGTAGAAGAGTTGGCGGTGCACCACGATGTAGCCCCCGACCATATTAGTAATTCTGCTGAACGAATGGAAAAAGATGCCTTTGGTCATCGACCAGCCTTTAGCTTTTTTGTGGCTGAAGAAGAGGGTAAAGTTGTTGGAGCGGCCATTTATTACTATACTTATTCTACTTGGAAAGGGAAAAGCTTGTATCTGGAAGATCTGATCATAACTGGCTCTCATCGCGGTAGAGGTATTGGACAACTTTTTATGCAAGCACTGGCCAACGAGGCTGTGAATAACGGGGCCCAGAAAATGAAGTGGCAAGTGGCGGAAGATAATGAAGGAGCTATTCGTTTCTACGAGCGATCAGAAGCCGATCTTGATCCTAACTGGATCAATTGTGAACTCAATCAGCAGCAGTTGAGTGAAATGGTAGAGCCAGAAATGATACTAGTATAGATTGGATCTAAGGCAGTAATTATTCCAAAGTATTTAGGAGTGTATTGCTCGGTCAAGGTGAGTATAGCCTCCGTCGGGAAAGAGATATTGACCTGTGGTGTGAGACGCCCGGTCGGAGGCGAGGAATAAAACGGTATCGGCAATTTCTTGAGGAGTGGTCATCCGCTGCTCTAGAGGAATTCGCCGCTCAATTTCAGTCTTTTGCCGCTTGGGGTCATCAAATTTCTTTAACCAGTTTTTGTACATAGGGGTCAGCACCTCAGCGGGTAGCACCGCATTTACCCGGATGCCATAGGGTAATAGTTCTACTGCCCACTCCCGGGTAAGAGCTAATTGAGCTCCCTTGGATGCGATATAACCCGAAGTGCCCCCCTGGCCGGTTACGGCGGTTTTGGAGCTTACATTGATGATATTTCCTTTCGTTTTTTTCAGGTGCGGCAGGGCAAAATGGGCCAAAGAATAATAGTGTAGCAAATTATTCTGCAACGATTGCATAAAAGCATCAGGCGACCCGTTTTCCAGCTCTACATTGTCGTTTATGCCTGCGTTATTAACCAATACATCCAACTGGCCTAGTTGGTCAATCGTTTCTCGGATAGCTCGTTCGCACTGAGATACTTCGCTTAGATCAGCCTGAACGAATAAGCTCTTTTTGCCGTCTTGCTGAAGCTCATTGTGGAGCTTTTCTCCTCGTTCTCGGCTTCGGTTTACAATCACCGGAATGGCCCCCTCCTGGGCCGCTCCTTGGACAATGGCCTTCCCAATGCCACTAGCCCCACCGGTGACGAATACTACTTTGTTGGTTAAATGTAAATCCATAGGTCGATTAGTTATTCGGAAGGTACCGAAAGTTGATAAAACTCCCGGGCATTTTGAAAAAAAATCTGTTCTCGCTCACTCATTGAAAAATTTTCAAAGTAGCGATCAACGATTTTCATAACTCCTTCGTATTGGGCTGCTAGCAAACAAACCGGCCAGTCTGAGCCAATCATCAGCCGAGCCGGACCAAAGGCTTCTACCACCGCATCCAGGTAAGGTACCAGATTATCGTACTGCCAGTGGCTCCAATCTGCCTCAGTCACCATACCTGAAATTTTACAATATGCGGCACTTTGGTGAGCTAAGGCCTTAATATTTTTCTTCCAGGGTTGGTACTTAGCTTTTGCAATTTTTGGTTTGGCAATATGGTCAACTACCACAGCAACCTCGGTGAGCTTGTCAATAAATTCCAGAGCGACAGGTAGATGATGCTCGTAGATTAATAAGTCATAGGTCAGCTTAAACTGCGGAAGCTGATTAACTCCGCGGATAAAGGCCGGGTCAAGCATAAAGCAGTCATCAGGTTCATCCTGAATAATGTGTCGGATGCCTTTCAACTTGGGGTTTTGAGACAGATGCTCGAGCGTATGGGGCAGGTCAGGGTTTTTCAACTCGGCCCAGCCTACTACTCCCAGAATAAATGGGTGCTGATCGGCCAGGCTAAGCAGCCACTCAGTTTCCCGCAGGGTTTGACTGGCCTGCACCGCCACGCAACCAGAAACACCGTTTGCGGCTAACTCCGGGGCCAGGTCGGAAGGTAAAAAATCCCGTTTCAGCACGCCCATCTCTTGGTTTATCCAACCGTGGGTTTCGGGGCGGTAGTGCCAGAAGTGCTGGTGGGAATCGATCTTTCGCATTTTATAAAAAATTAGAACTCAAACACCTTTTTCATTCGGGCCCATTTCTCATCGGGTTGAGCCTCCCGCACTTTCTCCTGGAAGGTACCCATCAAATCTTCCCACTCTTGGCAACGGGGGTGAAGAGTCAGATAGCGAGGAAAATCTACGTCCGGATTAAAGTCGTCCTCAGCCAGCATAAACATAAACAGCCTACGACCCAGCCGATAAATTTTCATATCGTGGATTCCAACTTCTTTTAGTGAAGCCAGCACTTCAGGCCAGATATTGGCGTGGTATTCTTCGTACTGACGGATGACTTCCGGATCGTCTTTAAGGTTAACGGTAAGGGCGTAGTCTTTCATCGGGAGGGGACTTGGTGCTATAGTGCTGGGGTGTTATGGTTTTATAGTGTTCAAGTTTATTTTCATCAGTGATTTGAACTCTGAACTCCTGACTTCGTTCTTCCATCTTCCCGCTTGAAAAATCTATCCGGAATAGGCTTTTGCTTCTTGTCGGGAGCTGCCTAAGCCTTGAATGCCTAGTTCAACCACGTCACCGGCTTTCAGGAATTGGGGAGGGTCAAATCCCAAACCAACTCCGGCGGGAGTACCGGTAGAGATAATATCGCCAGGGTGCAGACTCATAAACTGGCTCAGGTAGCTCACCAGATGAGGAATCTTGAAAATAAGGTTAGCCGTAGTGCCTTGCTGTTTGCTTTCGCCATTCACTTTAAGCCAAAGATCCAGGTTATGCACGTCCTCAATCTCATCCTTAGTCACCAGATAGGGTCCAATGGGGGCGAAGGTGTCACAGCTTTTTCCTTTTACCCACTGTCCGGAGCGTTCCAGTTGATACGCCCGCTCGCTATAATCATTGTGCAGGGTATAACCGGCTACGTAATCCATAGCCTCAGCCTCTGATACATAGCTGGCTTTTTTGCCAATAACCACGGCCAATTCCACCTCCCAGTCGGTTTTCTCGCTGCCTTTTGGGATAATCAGATCGTCGTTAGGCCCGACGATGGCCGAGGTGGCTTTAAAGAAGATAATGGGTTCTTTGGGTAGATCCATATTGCTCTCGGCCGCATGGTCTTTATAATTCAGACCGATACAAATGATTTTACCAGCATGTGCGAGAGGGGCAGCCAATCGTTCGGAGTCCGGTACTTCCAGGCAATCGTCGGCATGGTCTTTTAGCCAGCTTTGCAGCCGTGAAATTCCATCATTAGCAAAGAAGCCGGGGGTATAGTCTTCACCAAAAGCATGAACGTCAAGCATTTTGTTCTGATACAACACGCCAGGCTGTTCGGAAACGGGAGCACCAAATCGGAATAATTTCATAATGAAGTTGGTTAGTTAATTGTAGTATTTATTAAGTGTTATTGGATACCGGCACCTCCCAGTACCGTAAGCGTTTGACCTTTTTCGGGGTTTCCGACCAATAGGGGCACTGCCTGGGTGATGAGCGCTCTCACTTTCGGATCTTTCAGAGAATTATCGTGATCGGCCTGGCTATCCCAAACCTCAGTTACCCACACAGAATTGTCATCAGATTCATCGGTACTAATCAGGTATATTTGGCAGCCAGGAGCTGAAGAAACTAGCTTAGTAGCTTCCAGTAAGATAGAGGCTAAAGTATCTCGGTTACCCTCCGATGCAGTAAGTTTTCTGTGTAGTCCGTATTTGCTCATTTCGTACTTTTATGGTCTAACTCGGTTAAACCTAGCTGTTTAATGTGATAAAACCACCGTCAATAGGATAAAAGCTTCCGGTGACAAAACCGGCTTCCTGCGAGCAGAGGTATAGCGCCAGGTAAGCGATCTCTTCGGGCTTTCCCATGCGGCCAATCGGCTGGGTTTTGGATAGCTTTTCAAACATCTGCTGTTCCTGACCGGGGTAGTTCTTCCTCAGAAAACCATCCACAAACGGGGTGTGAACCCTTCCGGGACCGATGCAATTGCAGCGGATGTTATCTGCTAAATAGTCTCTCGCCACCGATAATGTCATGGTAAACACCGCCCCCTTGCTGGCCGAATACGCAAAGCGATCGGAAATACCTAATACGGAGGCAACCGAAGCCAGGTTGAGTATGACACCCCCGCCGTTCTTTTTCATGAGCGGTACACAGGCGTGCATACCGTTATAAACTCCCTTGATATTGACGTTGTAAATCCGATCAAAATCTTCCTCGGTGGTAGTTTCAACGTTACCAATATGGGCAATTCCGGCATTGTTTACCCAAATGTCCAGTGAGCCTTGCTGTTGGTAAATCTGTTCGGCCAGCGAGCTGACTTCTTGCTGCTGGGAGATATCGGCGGTGTGAACGAAGCAGCTGCCGCCCGCTTCTTTAATTTCATTCAGGGTACTTTGACCACTGGCTTGATCTATTTCTAAGATATGAACGTTAGCTCCCTGTTGGGCAAATACCTGGGCGATACTTTTCCCAATTCCGCTTCCTCCTCCGGTGACTACCGCAGTTTTTCCCGACAAATCAAAGACTGGCATAGTGTTAAGGTTGAGTATGAATTACAGTCTGATAAATCTACAAATATTATTTGGGTCAGTTCAAGGTGAAGAAAACAAAATGTTATTATTAGACTGGTATAATTTATGGTTTGTTGTTTCATTAACTAATAAAACTGTCTGATAGACACCTATTTATCAACAATTTACGAACAATTATTTGATAGTAGCGTCTATTAACAAACTACTATCAGATTACTCAAACGACAAAGCAACATGTATACTACTGAGTTAGTTGATGCCAAAACGCTCGTAGCGGAAGCCCAGGAAATACTCGCCGGCAACTGGACCGGTCAATTCACCAAACCAGCTCCCAACCTGTACCCGCACCAATGGAACTGGGACGCTGGGTTCATTGCGATTGGATACTCGCATTACAATATGGATCGGGCGGAGTCCGAACTGCGTTCGTTGTTTAGCGGACAATGGGCTAACGGGATGGTACCTCAGATCATCTTCAACCCTGAATTTGACTATAACTATTTCCCGAGCTCGGACTTTTGGGAAACCTGGCGCTCATTTGATGCACCCGAAAACAAAAGGACTTCCGGGATTACCATGCCTCCGGTACACGGTTTCGTGCTCCAACATATTTATAACAATGCTCAGGATAAAGTGCGTGCCCTGAATTTTGTCAAGGAGATGTATCCGAAAATTTTGAAGATGCATCGCTACTTCTACGATAATCGCGATCCGTTTAACGAAGGGCTGGTCTACATCCGGCATCCCTGGGAGTCGGGTACTGATAACTCGCCCACCTGGGATGAGCCAATGGAAAAGATTACTTTCGAAAGAATAAAAATCCCACCTTACAAACGCAAAGATCTGGACAACGGTCATGCCGAGCATCGGCCTACCGATTATGACTATAACCGCTACATCCACCTAATTGATATTTACCGCAAGTGCGACTATAATGAAGAAGCAATCTTTGATCGCTGTCCGTTTGTAATTCAAGATCCCTTATTCAACTGTATTCTCATCAAATCAAATCAGGCGTTAATTGAGCTAGCCGAATTGATTGGCGAAAAAACCGACCAACTGCATGCCTGGAACGAGCTCAGTATTGCCTCAATGAACGACAAACTGTGGAATGCTAAAACTGGCATTTATGATGCTTACGACCTGGTAAATGACGAGCGAATTGAGATGGAAGCCTCTTCCGGCTTAATTCCGGTTTTTGCCCATATTCCTTCAGCAGCACAAGTAGAGCAATTAGTAGACCGGCTTCATAGCGCTTCCTTCAGTGGTAATGGAGACCAGGAAGTTTATTTATGTCCTTCCTACAATCCGACCAGTGAGAAGTTTAATCCTAAAAAATACTGGCGCGGACCCGTGTGGATCAATATGAACTGGATGCTGCACCACGGGCTGAAGCACTACGGCTATAATGAATTGGCGGAGCAGCTAAAGCAGGAATCATTGGAACTCATTAGCCACTACGGATTCTACGAGTACTTTGACCCGATCAAAGATGTTGTCGGAAAAGAAAAGCAGGGCTACGGTAGTCACCGCTTCTCCTGGTCGGCTGCCCTATGCATCGATTTCTTAAAGGAAGAGCTACACTAAACAGTTCAAGAAAGCATTTTAATAGAATAGCTGGGTTATAGCTCCAACTAAAGCTCGTATTTTACCCAAACCGATTCAACTTAGAATAATTACAAATTTCTCATTGGGCTGGGAGACTGTCAATTATTGTCTATTTTCGGGCATAAGCAGATAACAAAATGCCTGATGTAATACACCGAGACGAAAACGAGTTGCACGGAGCCCAAACCACCTGGAGCAAATTTCAGGATTATCTGGGGGAGTTTGTCTACGGCGGCATTGATGGTAGTGTTACCACCTTTGCTGTAGTAGCCGGAGCGGCCGGAGCTGAACTTAGCCCAGCTGTGGTGATAATCCTGGGCTATGCTAACCTATTTGCCGATGGTTTCTCCATGTCTATTGGCAGCTACCTATCTACCAAATCCGTGCGGGATAATTATCTTAAACACCGAAAAGTAGAATATTGGGAAGTAGATAATATGCCCGAAGTCGAGCGGGAGGAGATCCGGGAGATTTACCGGGCCAAGGGTTTTGAGGGAGAGTTGTTGGAACAGGTAGTTGCTAAAATTACCGAAGATCGCGATCGTTGGGTCGACATTATGATGAAGGAAGAACTGGAGATGATCGAAGAACAGAAGTCTCCCTTCGCGATGGGATTAGTCACGTTCATCTCGTTTATTGTGGTCGGCTTTGTTCCTCTTTTGATCTACGTATACAATTATTTATCCGAAAATTCAGTTGAAAACGAATTTGCTATTGCCTGCTTCCTTACTTCTTTGGCATTTATCAGTATTGGCTGGCTAAAAGCGGTTGTAACCCAGACTAATCGTTGGAAAGGGGTACTGGAAACGTTAGTGTTAGGAGCCTCGGCTGCTTTTCTAGCATACTGGGTAGGAGACTTTTTAGAAAAGCTAATTTCCTAATATTACCAATCATAGTTTTTCACGGATAATGTAAGCAGTTTTAACTAGGTAATGGCAATGGATTCGCAAACGTAGGTGGGAGTAATGCCGGTAGAAAGCATAGCTTGTTCGGCCAAGTGAGGGGCAGTATTTCCAGAAAGTACCAAAACCGTATCCAAGCCAAATTTATTTCCCCCAATGATGTCGGTTTCTAGAGTATCTCCTACCATCAGAATTTCACTTTTGTCTACCGGGTGAAATGGCTGAACATGCTCGTAAGCAAAGATAAACATTTGGGCATCTGGCTTGCCAAACCGCAAAAACTGCTTACCCGTCAGATCTTCAATCATATCTGCTATCGCTCCAATTGCAATTGCTACCTGGTTTTTCGAGACCGGATAGGTGTGATCGGAGTTAGCAATCACTACCGGAATGTTACGTCGGCGCAGCAGATTTACCACCTTATTAAGATCAGAATGCCAAGTAAACCCTTCGTCATCCATAAACACTAGCGCTTCAACTTCTTCGGCCCTCGAAAGCTCCAGCTTGTTGATTGGAATTGTTCTAAGTTCTAAGCTTTCTAAGTAGTGAGCCGACTCGGGAGTGCCTAAATAGGCTACGGTACCTCGTTTTACTTTATAACTTAAATATTCCCGGGCCAACATGCCCGATGAAATAATTTTTTTAGGAGTAATATCGGTTAATCCATAGCGCTGGAAGTTTTCGGCCAACTCAGCTGGACTACGAGAGGCATCGTTAGTCAATACGTAAAAACCAGTACCTCGTTCGTGGAGATAATTCATAGTTTGTTCAACTCCCTCAATAAGGCCTTCGTAATTTTTTAATACTCCAAAAGCATCGAAAAATATGACTTTATACCGGTCGGCTATGGACTTAAATTGTTGAACGTTCATTGGATAAATTAAGAAGTTAGAAGTAGTTGAGGCAACATGCCAAAGGTAAACTGTAAAGAAATAAAAGGAAACAGAAGTTTTTAAATAAACGTAGTGCGTTGATATACAGGCCTTTAACTACGAAATATTCAATCTGTCCAGGATCTTATCAGCGTTAAACTTTTTATCCAGCTCAGGAAAGTACGTGCTGTGGGCTTCGTGCTGCAGACGTGAAGCGTATATTTCGTGAAAGAAGTATCTTCCGTTTTTGATTACGTAGTTCAGAATAAAAAACCGGTACGCTTCTTTAATGAACAATATTTCAACTCGGGAAAGAGGATAAATACTATGGTATTCCTCTAAAAACCAGAGAAAACGTTCTTCCATTACCGGGTCAATCAAGTAGCTGAAGCTGGTACGGTCACCGATGGAGGAGCAAACCCGAGTGAAGAAATAAAAGTCCATTACCCGGGAACTCATACGAAACCAGTCGTAGTCCCAGCGTGAATAGAAATTGAAATCTTCATCCACCGAGAAATTGCCAATATTCCAGTCTACAAACACCGGAATGGCGGGTAGTGAACTGGCTCCCAGCGTTTCCATATTTTGAAATAGCAGTTCACACTGTTTACGAATGTCATCGGTATGCATGCGATGCTCAAAACGGCCATCCTCAGAATCCAGGATTTTTAGTAGATGGTTAATATCAATAGCTATCGTTTTTGACCACTGGGGTAAAATATTTTTCAGCTTAAAACAAGCTTTATGAAACTTAGCAATTTCTTGCCCTAGTCGTCGGATTTGAAATTCGTTGAGGATCCGGGGTAATTTCTTTTTTACTCCAATGGGATTATAAAATACTACCCAGGCGCTTAATTTCCCTTTTGTGTATTTGTATGTGTAGAGGTTGTTTCCTTTCATCAGTGAGCGCGCCAAAAAGCGATCGTAGGGCTCATTCAGGTTGTTGGCTAGGGCGTTGATCAGTGTATGATCCTCTACAAAATGTTCGTACTGCCCAAAGTAGGAAAGCTTGCCGATGACCATATCATCGTTTTCCAGTTTTACCCGAAACACGTGATTGGTGGAAACTTTGGCGCTGATGTCGGTTACAGAAACTACCTCTCGGGAAGCATCATAGTTTTTCCAGGCGCTCTTAATAATTTCTTCAAAGTTAACTACTCTCATATTGTGTTGTGTCTACCTACTAATTCGTAAATCTTGGATTTAGTCTACCAGCATGAAATATAATTTTTTAACCGCTAATTTGTTACTGAATAAAAATTTAATAGCTCATATTTATTGTAGTGAGTCAGATTATTTTAGGAATCCAACCTTCGCATCTTCTCCTTTGCTACTACACACCACTAAGTTGTGCTGGGTTGAGAAAAATGCGCACTGATTCATTAAGACTACCTAAAAAGCGATAACTTATAGCGCTAATCAATACTATATGCGGTGGGCTCTGATTCTTGTTTACGGTTTAAGCAGTATTGTTCCTGGCTGGGGGCAGCCATCTTCGGGCGGACTCAGTGGCTTGGTCAGTGCCGAAAATGGTGAAAGCGTGCCAGGGGCGAGTGTGCAATTGCTAAATACCCGCTTTGGTACGGCTACCAATTCGTCCGGACGGTTCCTGCTTCAAGACATTCCGGTTGGCAGCTATCAACTCAAAATCAGCTTTGTGGGCTTTGTGTCTCAGGTGTTGGAGGTTGAGGTTACACCAAATAAAATAACCGAAATTTTAGCAGTGCTCTCCGAGAATACTTTGGCCCTGCAGGGTTTGGTAGTCACGGCGCAAAAGCGGGACCAATTGGCTCAGGAGGTACCTATCGCTCTTACTACCCGAGAGGGTGATTTTCTTAAGCAAACCAATATTTATGAGTTTAACGCATTATCTGACTACATTCCGGGCTTGCAGGTTCAACTCCAAAGCCCTAACAATCCGAGCTTTGTCGTACGAGGCATTACCAGCGACGACGGTGATTCTCGCTTAGAACCCCGGGTATCCGTTTTTCAGGATGGGGTTTCCATCAGTAAGTCTCGGGGCTCAGCGGTAGAGTTGTACGACTTAGAGCGGGTGGAGGTATTAAAAGGTCCTCAGGGCACTCTCTTCGGAAGAGGGGCTCAGATTGGGGCTATTCACCTTATTCAGAATAAGCCCCAACGCCAAGTGGATGCAGAATTACGGCTAGGCTACGGCAATTTGGATCAGCGGCTGGTTTCGGGCTACGTAAATGTACCGGTCATGCCTGATACGTTTATGGTTCGCGTCGCGGGTATTCTAAACCAACGGAATGGCTATATTCCTAATCTCTCGGGCGGAAATCTGAACGGGAAGGATACCAAGGCGATACGTACTTCCTTTCGTTATATTCCGGGTGATAAAACCGTAGTGGATCTAATAGTGAATTTCCAAAGAGATACCCCTTCGGGTACTTCTTTCAAAAGTGGTACCTACGCACCCACCGGTGGAGGTACCAGCCCGTTTACCTTTGCAGATATGGAGCGGGGAGAGGGGTTGTATATTGACCGGACAGTATGGGGAACGACCCTACTGGTAAATCATTCAGCGAGCAACTCTGTGGATATCACATCAATAACTGCTTACCGGGAGTTTGATGCTTACGAATCACTGGACGCTGATGGTACGGTAGCGCCTGCCCTTTGGTTTTCCGAACGAGCATTGGGTAAACAATTTAGTCAAGAGATTAGAGGAAATTATCGACATGCGTCAGGATTCACGGGCTTTGGAGGTGTTAACTTCTTTTGGGAAGACGGCTCCCAGCAATTTAGGTTAGAAACCGACGAACGAAGTCTATACACTTTGTTCACCCCAGCTATTCGTGGTTCTATTGAATCTTCGGGGGCGGAGAATATTGAGGAACTACTAGCCCAGGTGCCAGAGGTGTCGCTCGTTTCACCCGAAGGTGAAGCTAATCTGGTCTCGAATATCCCGGATGTTCCCCAAGTTTTCAGCATCTTTGCCGGCTTGCCCCTCAATTCTTTACATAGCGAGGGCCAAACTAACTTCGGAAGAAACTATGCTTTAGAACTATTCGCTGACGGAACCTATCCGGTCAATGAAAAACTTGATGTGACTCTAGGCTTAAGAGGAACCTACGAAAATATCACCGGAGCCATTGAATCACAAGACTCAGAAACTTTTGGTACTCTCAGTTTTGTGCTTCGGAACCCACCAAACAATCTTTTCCCCCCCTCTCGAGGACGAGTTTCTCACCAACAATCGTTTCTCTCACTGGTAGGCCGAACTGCTCTCAGCTATCAGTTGAGAGAATACTGGAATATTTTTGGGAGTATTTCCCGTGGACGCCGTCCGAACGTGATTCAGGTGCTAGGCCAAGAGGTAAGCGTGCTAAACGATGAAATTGTTTGGAGCTACGAATTAGGTACCAAGTTATTGGCAAGCCAGGTCCGCTGGCAATGGGATGCCAATGCCTATTACTATGATTATCGGGACTTTCAAACTCAGGTAGCTTCCCTTTCATCCGATGGTTTAGTCTTTGAAACCCGTGATGTAGGCAACGCTCGTGCTTTAGGTCTGGAAACCTCATTGCAGGGCTGGGTTAGTAAAACGTTACAAGTTTTCGGTAATTATGCCTTCATTCATGCTTCTTTTAATGATACCGACGTAGACGGGCGCGAGCAGACGTTGGCGGGAAATACTTTCCGGTTAACACCCCGTCATTCCGGTTCGGTGGGAGCCAATTTAACATTTTCTTTTTTGAATTGGGGAACTTGGTTTGTTCGTCCCACCTACACCTTTCAGTCTTCGGTATTTTTTGAAGAAGAAAACCAAACAGGAATTGAACAGGCTGGGTACGGATTATTAAACGTACGTACTGGATTTAGAAATCGTAGTCAGCAACTTGAGGTTGCCTTTTTTGCCAATAATGCTTTGGATGAGCAATACCTGATTGATGCAGGAAATACCGGATTAGCTTTTGGCATTCCAACCTTTATCGCTGGTCCGCCGCGCCTTTTTGGAGTACAGCTTAGTGCTTCACTTATGACCAGACCTTAGTACTTCTGACACTTTATTAGAAAAAATTTCGGCCCACATAATTACAATTAGCGAGCGGCTTACGACATAAGGGCAAATAGTTTTTTTACCCCTTAACCTAGCTCGTTATGATTTCATCCCAGTCTTTTGCCACTGCCTTTAGTATCCTGGTGTTGGTTACCCTGATGTGGCCTGTACATGAAAACTTTGAAAAAAGACCCAACGACGATTTTCCCTTGTCCTACTATCCCATGTTTTCGCACAAGCGTAAAGCTACTTACTCTATGCCATACGTGGTGGGGTACGACTCCCTTCAGAATCGTTACTTTATTCCTTACAAGTACGCCGGCACCGGTGGGTTTAACCAGGTTCGTCGCCAAATGCGGCAGATGGTGAGGGAAGACCGCCACGAGGAGCTAATTGACCGGGTAGTCAAACGGTTGGAAGACAGTAAGCATGCCCCCTTTGATAAGCTACAACGGATTGAACTGGTCAAAGGAAAGTACCACTTCGAGGATTTCTTTTTACATGATCAGCGTGAACCCATTTCTGAAAAATTACTCAGCACCCGAAACCTGACAAATCCATGAATAGCCTAACGCATAAACTTCAACAATTTTGGTTTCAACCGGCGCCAGCCGAACGTATTGCCATTTTACGGATCGCCACGGGCGGATTTGCCCTATGGTACCTTCTCTCTCGCTATGAGATGCTTCAGAAGCTATCGCGCTCTGATGTGACTATGTTTGAGCCGGTGGGACTGGCCAACATCCTGTACGAACCAATGGCACCGGGACTATTCACGCTACTGCTACTGGTGACTATTTTATTCAATGTGGCCTACGTTGTGGGCTGGAAATTTAAGTGGAGCGGCCCCGCCTTTGCCTTGCTATTGCTTTTTTTACTGAGCTACCGCAATTCCTGGACCATGATCTACCATAACCGCATTGCGTTAGTGTTGCATGTTTTCATTATTGGACTAGTTGCTTCCGCTGATGCCTTATCCGTTGATGCCTGGGAGAAAGCTAAGGCAGGGGCCAAGAAAGCGGCAGCCCATTGGCGCTACGGCTGGCCAATTAAGCTTATCTGTGCCGGAACGGTACTTACCTATTTCCTCTCAGGGGTAGCGAAGGTATTTGGGGATTTAGCCTGGGAGTGGGTAAGCGGTGAGGCGATGCGTTCGCAGGTGGCAGTAGATGCCTTACGGAAAGTACTATTAGGCGGTGAAGCGGAACCTTTGTTCGAGTGGCTTTATCCCCATACCGAAATTTTCCTGATTATGGGCTTAGGAACAATGATCATTGAGCTAGGTGCCCCTTTCGCCCTGGCTGGTCGGCGTGTTGGAATGGTGTGGGCAGTGCTTACCTGGCTGATGCACTGGGGTATCTTCTTTATCATGGGCATTCGTTTCCGTTACCACATGACGGGTCTAATCTTTCTCCCGTTTTTTGAGGTAGAAAAACTTGGGCCCTGGCTACAGCGATTGGTAAAACGTGGCCAAGTTAACGAAGCAGTGCCTGCTGCTCAGGCATCCGAACCGGCTGTGGTTCTATTTGACGGGGTTTGTAATTTTTGCGATGCCTCGGTTAGCTTTGTGCTAGACCGGGACCCGGCCGGTCGTTTTCAGTTTGCCTCCCTGCAATCCAGGATAGGTCAGCAGTTACTTAATCAATACGCGGCACCTTCTAATTTGTCCACAATTGTCCTGATTGAAAATGATCGCTTTTATCTTCGTAGTAGTGCTGCACTCAGAATTACCCGCCACCTAAGCGGACTCTGGCCGCTGCTGTACGCATTCATCCTGATACCGGTACCCATCCGCGATACAGTGTACGGGTGGGTAGCTCGTCATCGCTACCAGTGGTTCGGAAGAAAAGAAGTATGCCACATGCCGCAGGTGGCCGGAGAGCAACGCTTCATGGATCAAGTGATTTCAGGTGAGCGAGATACTTGATTGATACTAGCCTGTTTGAAATTTTGTTAAAAATAAATAAACAATAACGATTACATCCCGAATGTCAGTATCGACAGTGAGGCACAAAAATCAACCGGATGTAACCATCTCTTAAAATTCTAAAATCCACGCACTATGAACACTCGTGTAAAAAAATCAATTATTTGCGCTGATGTAAATTCTTATCAGCTAGATCAATCACGTACACAATACTACATCCCGCAAGCCGGTGATGTGGCTATTTTTGAGGTATTAGCCATCGGTAAACATGAAAAAATTCAGTCAGCCGACCGACGTAGCGTTACTCTAATGCCCGGCGACCACATGATGGCAGCTTTTGGTACGCGCTATGCGACTGGCCAGTTCGAGGGATATATACCTGACACTGTACAACAGGAGTTTCATATTCTGGGTGGTGGTGGAACGGTAGGACGGGTGCACAGTATGCACGCTAAGTTTGACGAGATTGGGCCCACCTGGCTACGCATTGTTGGCTATGCCACTAATGAAACGGGTGAGGTGATTAATACTAAAAAGCTAAAGGCTGACCAGATGCATACTTTCTCTGGTGCGAGTGCTTCACTCACCAAAGTGATTCTTTCGGTAGGATCTTCAATGGATAGTGGTAAGACCACCTCGGCAGCATTTCTGGTGCACGGCTTGAAAAAGCAGGGCAAAACCGTCGCTTACATCAAACTTACTGGAACGGTCTACACCAAAGATGCTGACCTGGCGCATGATTTGGGAGCTGACTTTTCTACCGACTTTAGCTACTTTGGCTATCCTTCAACTTACTTATGCTCGGAAGATGAATTACTCGATCTGTACGAGTCGCTACTGCGTCTGACCTTAGAGAAACATCCCGACTATGTGATTATTGAAATTGCTGACGGAGTTATTCAACGGGAGACCAAGTTACTGATGACTAACCACCGATTTATGAACACAATTGATGATGTAATCTTCTCAGCCGGAGATAGTCTGGCAGCCCTTCAGGGAATTCAAATCCTAAAGAGCTGGGGCATTGTCCCGGTGGCACTCTGCGGGATGTTCACCGCCAGCCCGCTGCTGGTAAGCGAGGTAAAAGAACACACCCAACTGCCAATCTATGACCTGGAAGGTCTCATCGGGGACGGAGCCGAGCAGATCGTTTCTCGTTCTTTACTTCGTATTGCCCAATAAAGGAACGGAAGATAGATTGATTCTCGCCGGGAGCAGAGTGCTTTATTGGGTCTCCTTTAGTAGGCAATCAGGTGAAAGTGGACATAACTTATTGCACCCGGCAAATCGATTACAACAAAAACAGGATAATCAATTGAATAAGTACCTAAAATTATTCGGAAATCGGATTTCAAACTCCGGTTTTTGGTCTTCGCATAAATTATGTCTCTTCCTTTATTAGCCGATTTTTGGTGCGCTCGTCGGATATACTTGCTCCTGATTTTAGGATTAGGATGGCTGGGTAGTGTCTGTACGTTTATGGTTCCGGTATCGCTGGGGGCTTTTTTTGATATTCATTTTCAATCTATCACCAACCGTACCAAACTGCTAAAGCTGTTTGGGGTGCAGTTACAAAATATGGAAGCTTTCTTTACCTTCTTTATCGGGATACTGGTTTTAAAAGCAGTATTTACTTATTCCGAGAAGTACTGGATCACTTGGGAGGCTGAGCAGTTTATCCATAAAATTACCCGGCGGCTGTTTACTGCCCAAATTAATTGGTCAGCCGAAACATTTCAGCATAAACCTTACGGGCGTTACCTACTGCGCTACAGCGGAGACATGAACAGTGTAAAGAACTTATTGGTACGAGGCCTGCACGGTGGAATAAAAGACTTGTTGTTTTTACTGTCAGGCTTCGGTATTCTCTTTGTGCTGAACGCTATATTGAGCACTATTCTGCTGCTATCATTGGTATTGTACATTCCCCTGATGATTTGGCTTGACCGGTATCAGAAACCACTGATCAAAGAAAAACGAGACCGCAAAAGCTTCATGCTTTCCTACGTAGCTGGTCAATTTTCACTTCATACTGAGACCAAAGCAATTAGAGGTGAAAAGGAGGTCATCCGGAAGTTTCGGCGTAAGACACGTAAGCTACTGGCAGCAAATCGGGCCTACCATGTCTCGGAAAATGTACGGCAGGTGCTGGCCCCTTTGATGGGGCACGTGCTCACTGGAATATTGTTATGGCAGGTAGCTGTTCGCCCCGAATTACAGATTAGTGGAGGAGAACTACTGGTATATTTGTTAGTATTGACTTCGGTCATTTCACCCTTACGTCGGCTCTTCAAAGTTCCAGGAGTAGTACGGCGCGGAATGCTTTCACTCAACAAAATCAGTCTGTACCTTGATGAGGAGGAAAAGATATACTCAAAGAAAACCTCTGATGCAACAGCGGTCAGAGCACCAGATAAAGCTGTCGTTTGAGATAGAGTTAGTCTTTCTCAGTTTATTGATGCCAAGAATGAATATATTATTTTTTTACATCTAATCCATCCAAAGGTGATTAGGAGAATTCCCAGAAACAGTAAGCCCAAAACCCAGAGAAAAGCATAGGATGATGTTGGAGAATGGGGATTGCCAATAAAAATTAAGTGTGCCCAGTAGGGTGGGGCCTGAAATTGGGCAAATTTTTCATCGTCCAGTAAATCTAACTTTGCTAGGCGCAGGGCCTCGGCAACATTGCTGCCCTGGTTTAAATATCCGTAGAACCGCTCACTAAGGTAAGCAGTTGTGTGGTCTTCGGCTTTCCATTGAGAAGTAATAAGATTGGGGCATCCAGCGTAGGCAAAAGCTCGCGACAGACTCATAATACCTTCTCCGTTGACCATCATTCCGCTAGCAGTTTCACAGGCGCTGAGAAACGCTAGTTGGGTTTGTTGAAGCGGTAAATTATACAGCTCATGGGCAAACAACTTGTACGAACTATCAGCCTCTTGGTAGGGATAGAATGCAATATACGATCGCGTTGGGTCTTCGCTATCGGCAATAGCATGAGTGGCTAAGTGGATGATAGAAACATCTTTGCTGTAGCGTAAAAAATTATCTTTAGTAGCCTCGCTATGCTCCAACATCACCCCGCTCAATCGGGAGATTTCGGAGACGGAAGAAGGAAGCGGTTCTAATCCAGAAGGTTCATACGTTTCATTTGCTGAAAAAGGAGCCAGCGCCAAAGCGCTTCCTAGGTCATTTACCGCAACCGGACTCAACTTAAGAAAGGAAGCAGTATACTGGTAGCTAATTTGATGACTGCGGAGCAAATATTCATCATTAGCGTTTAGCAATACCTCAAACGGCAAATAGTTTAGTTCCTGGTGAGGAATAATGATAAGCGCTTTGGCATTGTTGAGCACCGATTGAGAGGGCAACAACAACTGATCATAAAGGTAACGGGCGGGTTGTATTCCTTGGTAGGTTTGCCCGGCTTGAATGTTACGTAGCTCGTCTTGTAACTGTTGCAAATTTTGGGTGTAAGCCGAATCACGGGGCACCGCCCGGTAACTGAGGCGGTTTGTCTGAAGTGAAAATAAATAGACTGTACTGTCACTGAGAAAATAAGAGAGCAACGCCGAGTGAGAATCTAGGACCTCTTGTTGCAAGAAGTCAATATTCAAACTGTCGTACTGAAACTTTTTCTGGCGATACGTGGGGTATTCGTTTAGGCGGTCTTGTAACCGGGAGAGAGCTAATTCAGTGTTTCTAATTTCAGTCTCTAGACTACTGATCGCTTCTGCACCTTCGGCCTGATCAATTTTCAGAAAGAGACGGGAGAGGTTTTGTTGAAGGAGAGACTCCTGATTCAGCAGCGAATCGGGTAGCCCGGAATAGCTACGGACCGCATCCTCTCGAATAGCTGCTGCCAGTGCGTTAGCTTTACTTTTCTCGGCCCACCGAAAGGCTGTTTCTAGGTACTGGACATCCTCGGTTTGCTCGTAAGCCACTACTGCAAAATCAACCGCATGCTGAAAAGAGGGTAGCACCTCCTCGGCCAAAAACAGCCGGGCATCTTCATTATCAAACCATTTATTCACGTAATCAGCCATTTCGAAGGCGGCTTGGTAGGTATCAATGGCGGCTAGCAGGTATTGGGGTTGTTTTTTTTGCTTATAAAGTAGCTCCAGACAATAGGCTTTAGCCGTAAGGCTGCCGAATAGCGCAAAGCTGCTAAAGGCCGAAGCAAAATCGTGAGGATTGCTGAAGACTGTAGTATCGCTAAAGTCATAGTCAAACTGAATAATGGCCCGCTGGTAGTACCGCAGTGCTTCCGACAGTTGGTTTTGCTTAATGGAAGCATCTCCCATAAGCATGTAGGTTGTTCCAATATCTTGGTTGCGCCTTACTAATGTGCTATCCTTGGTGGAATCTAAGACTCTTTTTAATTGGTTAATAGCTTGTTGATATTTACCAGTTTTTAAGTATGCGCTACCCTTACTATTGAGTAAACGTATTCTCTCTACATAGGTAGAGTCTTTTACCTTTTGAAGGTAGTACAAGGCGCTATCGGGTAGATTTTGATTTATATACAAAGACCCAAGGTTGAGGTATACTGTATTTAACTCTATACCCAGTGGAACTAAACTTTTGTATGTCACGGCAGCTGAATCGTATTCTCTCAAAATACTTAGTGATGAAGCAATATTACTAGTGAAGCTATAAATTGCTTGCTGATCGCTGATTCCCAAACTATCTAATATCTCTAAAGCCAGTGAAAAATAATTTATGCTTTGCTCAAAATTACCAGCTTCGTAGTATATTATTCCTAATGCATTGTACAGCCGATCAGCTTCTGCCGGAGAATATTGATTTAATAATATTTCTGCCTTTTTTAAATAAGTTAAAGAAGAGTCGAAATTATGAAGGTAATAGTAAGCATTGCCGATATAGAGATAAGGGCGATACAATAGTGAATCACTTAGGAAGAATTTTTTAGCGGTGTGGATAGCGTTTTGGTACATCCTCACTGCCGGCTCGTTTCGCCCGTAAATCTGGTGAATAATCCCAGCTTTTTCGTAACTATCCAATAGAAGTGGAGCTCTTTTTAAACTTTTATCTACCGAAAATTCATCAATAGCTTTCAAGTAGTTGATCAGAGCCAGACTGTCGGTTTGGGCAGTAGGAACCTCGGTATTGTAATAGCTCTCGGCCTGCTGATAGGCAAATGAAGTATCAATCTGGGCGTAACCGAAAGCATTTATGCTGGTCAGCCAAAAAATGTAAGTAAGCCAACGAAAAAGTCTCATACCTTTGTGAATCCTAAATTAGGAAAAAACCACAAAGGCACGAGACCTCGTCTGAATTTTACTATTTTACGGGACTATCTACGGGGCCGACTAACAATAACTAAGTAAGGTGGACGACCATTCCTGTCCATCATTTTGGCATTCTTTAGAAAGCGTCCATTGGATAAGATTAAATCTTCGCGCCCCCTAATCTCATCTATTATTGTTTGAGGCACGTCCTCTTCGGTTTCATAATAGTAAAAACGGACGTCAATGGAGTTTAAGGCACCGTTGCTGGCATCGTTGAGGCGGTAGAAGATAGTAAAGTCTCTAAAAGTACCATTGACAGGGGTAGTTGAGCCAAAGGTGCCGTTATTAAGGGTTTGTTGGAGGTTGATAGATCCATCAGACTTACTGATAGCCACACCCAGAGGGATCACTTCCTGACCAGGAGCTGGCTCATCAGCAGTGCCGTCTCCGTCATCATCATCAGCACCATCGTCAAACTCGCAGTCATCGTCATCATCGCCATCGTCATCATCATCGTCGTCGTCGTCATCATCACCATCGTCGTCGTCATCATCATCATCGTCGTCATCATCATCGCAAGGAAGTAGAGCGGTAGGCTCTGCATTGTAAATGGGGAAAGCCAAGCTGTCCCCTTCGCTAAGCACGTAAATACTATCCAGATAATTTACCCCCGAGATAGTCATAAACGTTCGGCAGGTATCGGTAGTGCCGGTAGGCACGTAGCGGACCTCATATTTCAACCCGGTTTCACTAGCATTTACATCAATTACTCCCGTAGTTGGGTTAATGGAGAGTCCTAACGGGAAGGAGCTATAAGTCCCGGTTAAGGTAGAGTTAGGACTGACCAGGTTCGTGGGCGCCTCCTGAATAAAAAATATTGTATCAGGATAGCCGAATAACGAACAATCGGTAGTAGAAGAGGCTGAGGAAGAAGTTAGATTTACGGTGTCACCCGATCCATTAACGTTAGCATCTCGAATAGTACCATCGTCTTCACTACAACTGACTAGCGAGAATAAAAAAGTAGTGGAGATTAGGAGTATAGACCCCAATTTTGCCAAGTGTAATTTCATTGTTTCTTGAATTATTTTCCTAAGGTCGAGGCCGAATATTAGTTTGTAACCGATAGGGCTGTAAAATGATTAAAACAGTACAGCAATTGAGGAACAAAGCACCTCTATAAATCTTGCGTTGAGAGAAATGAAGATTATTCAATATTATTTGAATTAAGTACTAAATTTAGACTAAATGGAAAAACTAAAAAAACTTTGAATAATACGGTTACACCTAAACTACCAGCTACGACATTAATACGATAATTTATGCAGAAAAAGAGCAGTTTCAGCGATGCTGAACTAGTAAAAGCCATAAAGGAGGAAAAAAATATAGACGAAGCAATAGAGTTTATTTACAGGGAATATTATGGTTTGCTAGAAAGCTACGTAAGAAAGAATAGCGGTACTTCAGATGATGCTGCGGATATTTTTCAGGAAGTGTTGTTAGGTTTTATTGAATTGGTAAAGCAGGAAAAATTTCGGGGACAGGCTAGTATTAAGTCTTTTTTGTATACGCTGACTAGAAACCTGTGGATCACTGAACTCAGAAAACGAAATAGTGCTTTCCGACGTCACGAGCAGTTTCAAGGAGACCAAACAACGATGGAATCTGACGTTTCTGAATATTTAGTGTATAAGGAACATCAAACTATGATTATTTCGCTACTTAATGAACTGAGCGATACTTGTAGAGAGATTTTACGTCTATTTTACTACGAAAATCTATCGCTAAAAGAGATTTTAGCCAAAATGCCTCGCTATCAGAATGAACAGGTTGTGCGAAATAAAAAATATAAGTGCCTAAAAGAAATATCCCTCCGAGTGAAAAACTCCCCTGTGCTTCGTGAAAATCTAAAAACAATGTCGCGCCATGTTAAATGACAATGAAATAAAACGATTGGAAACCCTTGACCGCTACCTGCTGGGAGAGCTAAGTAAAGAGGAGCAAAAGCAACTAGAGCAACTTATCCAGACTGATCCTGAGCTGGCAGAAGAACTAGAGATTCTGAAGCTTTCTCAAGATGCGGTACGTGCCCAGGGAATGCGAAAGCGCGTTGCCGACTGGCACCAACAGCACGCTTTCAGTAATGAGATAACAAATTATCAACTTGAGAAAGAAGATTCAAAAATACGAACGATCTGGCGTAACATGGGTAGAATTGCAGCTGTCTTATTATTCGGAGTTGCCGGATACGTATTAATTGAATATGCCACGATGACACCTGAAGCACTCTATGATGAGAATTTTATTTCCTACCAGCTACCTATTACTCGTGCCCAAAGCGAAGAAAGTTCGCTAATTGATTCCCTGTATGTAGCCGAACAATATCCGGAAGTTGTTGAGAGATACCAGACGCTATCTTCACCTAAGGTACAGGATATGTTTCTTACATCTGTGAGCTTATTACAACTTGAAAAATACAATGAAGCGACCCAAATGCTTAGTAAAGTTCTGGAAACTAATCAAACTATGAAAGATTCGCTCTTTCAGGAGGAGGCTGAATTTTATCTAGCCCTGGCTTGGTTAGGTGTTCATAACTACGAAGAAGCAGAGCAACTATTTCGAAAAATTCAGAATAACCCCCAACATACCTTTCACCGAAATATAACCAGTTCTGATACCAGAAAACTACGAATCTTGCGCTTGCTGAAATAAATTGTGCTGCTGTGCCCCATATAGTCTAGGGTCCGTTATTCGTGTAAAATTATGGGCTATACAATTTTGCTCTTCGGTTAAGGTAGAAATACAAATCTTTTCTTTAAAAAAATCGTAATGTTAAAACATCTGGGCTTCAGAGCTATTTACTTTACAAATGTTTATCTATGACCGGAATTGAAAATCCAAAAGAAAAACTAAAGTGGTCGGAGTTGCCCGAAGGTTTTCAAAAATTATTAAGGCGTTCTTACGGAGAGTATAAGGAAGTGCTGTTTGATCCCTCCCTGCATCCCGCTGCTCGAAAAATACCTTCTTGGGAAGAATGGCTAGATAAACATGATATTGCTAAAGATACTGATACTGAAGATCAGCCAATCCTTTAACTTAAATTAGAGATTTAATGGAGAGTATTCTCGCATAATCATCTCAATGTCAGGAAGATCTATTGGTTTTGTAAAACTATGATTTGCCATTTCGGCAGTATGAATTAGAAATAGTAGTGAAAAAGTAGTTTTTAATCGAGTTCAAGGATTTCGAGCAAGTCTATGATTTACGTTATCACTAAATACCAACTCAGGCTAGTTAAATTTTTAAGTATTAACCCTTAATGAAGCTTACCAAGTATAATAATATTGTGAAATTGAATAAAAAAAATTGTCAACTAGTGTCTATTTTACATAATTTATACCTAATAATGGTGAACTTTTAAAAAAAAAACTCGTTATTTGACTGAGTGAGCTAAAAATGTAATTTTCTGCTAAGCTGACCATTTTGATTTCTTTTTCTTCAATCATACCCGAGTCTGTATGGTCTGGAGCAGTCGAATAGATAGTTTAATTGGATTGGTTTATTGACAACCAGGCACAGAGGCGTAATACGAAGGAAAACAAAAACATGTACAAAAATTTCTTATTAATATCTATTAGTCAAATTTTCATTTCACGCATTAATTTCTGATTTATGGAAGACACCGCTATGCAGCAGGCTGTAATCATTGCCGAAAATGGCGCTGAACAAGGAACAGTAACCGTTGATGACATTCAAGTCAAAAGTGAGTTACAACGTTTTATTCCCCCACTTACTGCTGATTCTAAACAACAGCTGGAACAAAATATTAAGCTGAACGGCTGTTTGGACCCCTTAACGGTCTGGAAAAAAGAAAACGGAGAATTGGTCTTGATTGATGGTCATAACCGTCTTGACATTTGTCAGCGAAATAATATTCCGTTTAAAGTACGGCTTCATCACTTCACTAGTAAGGAGCAGGCAAAAGACTGGATGCTTAATCATCAGTTGGGCCGCCGTAACCTCAACCCTGATCAGCTCAGCTATTTTCGGGGACTGAAATACGAGCGAATGAAGAAAAAACGAGGTGGATACGACAAAGTACTTTCAAGTGGCCAAAGTGGAGATAAAACTTCTGAAATTTTGGCGAGAGAGTTCAATGTGAGTGATCGTACCATATTACGAGATGCAGAATTCGCCAAAGGTTTGGAGTTAATTGGACGTACTAATCCGGAGTTGAAGCACGATATACTTTCGGGTAATGTGAAGGTGAAGAAAGGTGATGTACAGCTTATTGCCCAAGAGAAGGATGCTCGGAAAGTAGGTAAAATCAAGAATGCTGCCGATTTATACAATAAAGCTCAAGCCATTCGAAGAGCTAAGCAGGCGCACAAAGATAAGCAGGCTATGTTACGGGAAGATGCCCGAATTCAGGAAGCATCCGATGAGCTTAAGCTGAAAGATCCGGTATTTTCTTCCAAGGAAGAACGCCTACAAATGCACAAAGGCCGAATCATCTCAGCCATTAATAAAGCCATTCAGCGTAAGGATAAAAATTCTCTGAAACAGGCTAAAGACTATTTAAAGCGAATTGAAGACGAACTTTTCGGTAAGTTTGCCAACGCCTAATTGTTATCGCTATAGTATCTAGTGAGTTAACAGCCCGGAAGGGCTGTTTTTTTTTCTTTTGATTACTGGCAGAGTTCAGTAGCGATTCGCTGGGCAGGTTGGTATCCCAAATCAAGTGCGCGGTTTAAATACAGACAGGCTTCATCTAATTGGTGTAACCGGTGATAAACGAGTGCTAAATTAAAGTACGTCTTAGCATTTTGATTATTTAAGCTTAACGCTCGCTGGTAATCCTGAACTGCTAACGGAAACTTTTTCTGCTTGTAATATACATTCCCGCGGTTTACGTAGGCTTTTTCCAGGGTAGGGCTAAGCTCAATTGCTTTAGAATAATCATGAAGCGCACGGTCTAAGTGGCTTAATTTTTCTAGCGAGAAAGCTCGTTGTAGGTAAAAATCAGCCTCACGAGGTAGATAAGTTATGGCCTGGGTGAACTGCTCCACTGCCTTTTGATATTGGCCAAGCTGATGTAGTACCATGCCCCGGTGAAGTAAACTATACGGGGATGAATTTTCTTCGTTATTCACTTCAGTTAAGGTGGCTTGGGCCAGGTCCAATTGATTGGTTTTGCGAGTGAGGTAGGAAAAATTACTCAAGGCTTCGGGATGATCTGGCCGCAATTCCAATGCCTGCCGATAGTAGTCAATAGCGGCAGTAGTATCTCCATTTTGCTCAGCGATTTGGCCTAGATTACTGTATATGTTTGGATCCTGAGAATTTTGAGAGAGGGCTAACTCGAAGTGTAATTGGGCTTTTGGATAATTTTTGAGCTTCAAATAGCTCAATCCCATCATATTCCAGATATCAGCTTTAATACCCGACTGAACCGTAGCTACCGATTGCGCTACAAACTCAGTTCCTCCCGCTGTATGTTGCTGAGTCCCGCGAAAGTAAACAGTACTAGTCTCTCCTAAGTCATTCTGTAACAAGTAGATATAATCATCCAATGCATCCTGGTATCGATCTAAACGGTAGAACAATTGGGCTCGCTCGAAACGGGCTTCCACTTGCTCAGGCGCCAAATAGAGTAACGATTGATAATCAGTCAGCGCATCAGAAAAGTTTCCTTCGTACCGATGTAACCTTGCCCTCAGCCACAGTGCATCCTGAAAGTTGTGTTTAAGCGCCAACGCCTGATCTAGTTCCAATATAGCTTCCTGATAGCGATTTTCGGATTCTAATTGAGTAGCCTGCTGATAATGCCGTTTGGACTGAACGTTTCTCGACCGTTCAGCCAAGGTTGCTACCGAGGCTTGCGAAGTAGTATCAATTGCTAAATCCTGGGCAAGAACGCCACTGGCACTACAAAATACTAAGACGGAAATCCTATAAAACAGGGTCATATTATCTAGAATAGCTAGGATGTGTTTGAAAAACGATCTACTTTATATAGCTCCCTAAACCGAAGGAAAAAGCTCCTTCAGTATTAACGTAACCGGTCTAAAAATAAGTTTACTAGCTTTCAGTATTTGGTACCGGCTGATGATTAAGAATAAACTGCACTATCCGTTTTGGGTCATCGGAAATGAATAATAAATCATGGTAGCGCTTACCGTAGGAGAGTTTTTTCACCAGAGGAAATATCATTGATTCAATTTCGTACCATTTTTTGCCCAGAAAAATCATAGGGCTTACGTAATTGAATGACCCGTAATGGTTCTGGGCGGCATCCATGAAAATTTCCTGGATGGTGCCTGCGCTACCCGGAGCGAAAATAACTCCGTGTAAACATATTGCCAGCAGGGTGTCTTCGCGGATGCTATTAGAAAAATATTTAGCAATGTGAGAAGCAAAGAGGTTACTAGGCTCGTGACCATAGAACCAGGTGGGTATCGCCAGACTTGTGTGTCCTGTTGGAAACTTATCAATTACTTTCTGGGCTTGCCTAACGTATGAAGGGTCGGTGTAGTGGGGAGCGGCCTCCAATAGTGTAATTGATTCCTGGAGATCAATGTCGGATTGAAATGCAAAGTAAGCTCCCAGGTTAGCCGCTTCCATAATACCAGGTCCGCCACCAGAAACAATAGTATAGCCTTTTTCAGTAAGTAGTTTAGCGGTTCGGGCTACCAGATGAAAGAACCGGTCGGTTCTTAACGTACTGTGGCCACCCATGACACCTATGCAACGTTTTTGAGTTAATCCGTCGGGCTGAAAATTCAGAAAATCACGCAGGGCATCATCGATGGCGTGATCGTGGATTCGTTGATATAATGCTTCATTAACCGGCGGGTTTACTTTGTACTGCGAAAAGTAGCGGTAGATGGAAATATCCAAACTTTGATTCCTTTTTGGATGATACCCCTTCATCAGTTCCTGCCAGGTATACAAGCTACTACGGTAGGGCTCGTAAGGCAAATGCTTTACTTTGGGAAAGATAATAGCCCCTTGCTCCAACAAATAGTTTTTATCGATAGCTCGAAAGCTGCATCCAAGAAAAACAGTATTTTCTATGATAATCTCGGTCCAGTTAATGGGGCGACTGGTGAAATCCACTTGCTGTATTGTACAGTTCTTCAGCGAGCGGGTATGGTTTAAATACTCTTGCAGCCTTGTAATTTTTCGGAACAAAAGCTTTTCTGAGGAGCTATCCATGGTAAGAATGGGTGCCTAAGACTTTCTTCTAAAATAGAAATATTCTGACCGCCATGTAAAGGTTCACTTGCATTTACCCTGTTTTTTTCAAAAAAGTATCTTTAGCAGACTAAATAGTACTAGATACTTCTCTGCTAATTTTCGAGAAAAAGAAGTTAAATGGACCAGAATTGCCGTATTAGTTATTTTATATAAAAATATTTATAAAAATTATTTTATTTATTACATATATGACTTATATTTGATTGTACGTTAGCATTTAAACTACTGAGGAATGGAAACTACTGAAAAATACCCTGAATTAATTCGCCGACCTGAATGTGCGGAGCAATTTTTTAACGAATATAAAGGTGTGATGCCGGACAGCAGTTTATTAGCTGGGTTCAACTTTGCACTGAACTGTGATAATTTTCATTATGCTTTTAATCGCTATTTGCTGAATGACAATAAGAGTTTTTACCGTATTGGGCAGAACTTGCGTCAATATTATGCTCAAAATGCGGATAACCCTCGCCGGGCAGCTCTGTTTTCGGTGTTTATTCAGGAGTATCTGGACGCAACCCAGCAACTATTATTGAATCGGGAATATTATGAACTTATGCCTCGTTTTGAAGACGCTAAGAAAAAAGTGACAAAATTGGTTGCAGAATTGGTGGGTCAGAATAATTTGCCGACATAAAAAGATGCTTTTACCATAGACTTATTCCTAAATAAACGGTCAGGTATACCTAAATACTTAGTGATAAATACCTGAAATTCAATTGCTCTCTAACTTTCTTAAAGAAGAGTGCGTTGGAAAAGTATAATTTAGGTAGTAGTTTATATGGTAGAAGCAAAAGACCAGTCTGTTCAGGCTGGTTTTTTGTATTTAACCCCACACTTGTTCTAAAGCTTCCCTTCCTTAGGCTACATCGGCAGAAAAATTGGGCTTTTTCAGTATTTTTTTGCTTTGATGTAAAGTTCACTTAAAACTTACATCGAGTCTTGCCACTTGCATTTCAAGCAACTTATGTAAGATTATATCACTTTTTGGGGGAATTTTACCTAATCTTATTGATTTTATTGACTTAGCTGATGCAAAGTGAAGAAGTTTAACTATATAATACCTACAAAAGCTGTGGTTATCATCCTGAAGTAATTGCTTTTATTACGTACTATTCCTAGTATTTTTTATGTTTTATCAAGGTGGTCTTAGTTAGTTCTTTCAAATTTTCTGTTCTTAGTACGGAATTATGAGAAAGTGCCTTTTTCACCATTGATGCTCTCACTCAGGCCTATGAATCGTTTGTGCGTTACTTTATTAGTCTTTCTGCTGGCATTGTCTAGCTTTTCCCTGGCACAGCACAATCATCCCCATGCTACTCCACCGGCTCCGTATGCCATTAAGGTCACCCAACCCGATGGTAGCCAACTGGAAGTTATTGCCCGTGGTGATGAAAATCGTAACTGGATGGAAACAACTGATGGATATTCAGTGGTGAAAACGAGTCGAGGTACTTTTGAATATGCAGTTAAGAAACAGGGTAAATTGATGGGCAGCGGAATTATTGCCCAAAACCCAGGATCAAGAAATTCTATCCAGATTGGCCAACTGAGCCAGATTAAAAAGGGTTTAGCTCCTACCTCTAGTACCAAAACCGTTAAAGATCCTTTTCTACAACCTTTTCGATCCAACACTGCTGCCCGATTAGGGGCAGCAGGGGTTATGCCTGCATCGGGGGATGTAAAAGTGCTGGCTATTCTGATTGAGTATCCCGACCTAAAGCATAGTTACGAAAAAGAAGAGTTTGAAAAGTTTTTCAATGGCCCTTCCAACAAGCCTACCTTCAAAAGTTATTTTAAGGAAAACAGTCACGGTAAGTTCATCCCAAACGTAGAGGTAGTGGGTTGGTACCAGGCAAAAAATAACTTTGATTACTACGGAGAAGAACACGGCAAGGCTCGCGCCCGTGAACTGGTATCTGAGGCTATTGCTGCGGCGGATGCCGACGGAGTTGACTTCTCTCGCTACAATAATAATGGAGATTCATACGTAGACGGAATCATTGTAATACATGCTGGGCAAGGAGCGGAAGAAGCTAGCCAGAAAGAGTACATTTGGTCTCACCGTTGGACGATCTCACCTAAATTTGCCGATGGAGCGTTTGTAAGAGATTACACTATCCAACCCGAAGTGCGAGTGAGGTACGGAGGACCTGAACTGGTCAGGTTAGGGATATTTTGCCACGAGTTTGGCCACTTGCTAGGGTTACCTGACCTGTACGATACTGATACTTCAGACGATGATCATCATGGTATTGGTGAGTGGGGCTTAATGGGATTAGGAGGATGGATTGGAGATGAGGAGTACCCGGCAGGCATGAGTGCTTTTTCCAAGGCAATGCTGGGCTGGGGAAACGTAGAAGATATTACCAACCAAGGAGGGAGTTACGAACTCAAGCCCGCCCATAGTGACGGCAAAATATACATGATTAAAACCCCAAATTCTAACGAGTATTTTCTGTTAGAAAATCGGCAGCAAAGTGGTTTTGATAGATTCCTCAACGGAAAAGGATTAGCGATCTGGCACATTAATACTGAAAAAACCGAGCGCTACCCCGAGAGTATCCACGTAAATAACCGAAAAGACCGCAAAGGAGTAGATTTGGAAGAAGCCGACGGGAACGACGATCTTGACAGGAAAAGAAACCGGGGTGATGCCGGCGATTTGTTCCCCGGATCAAAAAACAGAATAATTTTTGACGCGACTTCTGATCCTAATTCCGATCTCTACGACGATCTAGGCAAAGGGAAAGGTAGTAAAATTTCCATTGCCAATATCAAATTAAGCGGAACCACCATTACATTTGACTACAACAAGCCCGACGATAAGGGTACTGAGTGTGACCAGGCGGTTGCCGCGAAAGAGGGAGATAATACACTCCCGAAAACTGACTACTGGTATTCTTTTACCATGCCCGAAGCAGGCCGTTTAGTAGTGACGGGTGCCAATGCAGCAATTTATCGCAACTGCGATGATGACGCTTTGGTTTCCTCAAAGGATGGAAAATTAACTACCGAGTGGCTGGATAAGGGCGATGCCCTAAAAATCAAATTCGTTGACAGTCAGCCAAAAGCCCTACCGCTTACCTGGAAATTGTCCGTAGAAACCCAAAAAGCTGATCCTCAACTTAAGGTAGATGCAGTGGCTGATAAAACTTACGGTGATGCACCCTTTGAAATAAAGGTATCTCGAGCGGGTGAGGGAGCTATCAATATAGAGAAGGTATCCGGTCTTATATCAATTAATGGCACTAAAGTTAGTATTAGTGGGGCAGGGGAAGCCAAAGTGAAAGTAAAAGTATCGGAGACTAGCCAGTACGCAGCTTCCGAAAAGGAAGTGTCTTTCACCATTAATAAAGCGAAACCAGTATTATCCTTTGAGGAGATTGGAGACAAAACCTACGGAGATGAACCATTTGATTTAAAAGCGAGCGCTACCCCGAACTTACCAATCACTTTTAAAGTGCTTAGTGGTGAGGCAACGTTGCGTAATGCAACCCTTTCCCTTCAGAGAGCGGGGAGGGTAGAAATTGAAGCATCGGTAATCGGAAATGAAAACTACCTTTCGGCTAAAACTTCTCAGGAATTTGAGGTAAGAAAAGCTTCACAATCCATCACCTTTGCCCCACTGGAAGATGAGGTCTACGAAGCAGGCAAAAAAATTACTCTGACCGCTCAATCTGACCAGGAGCTTCCCGTTTCGTTTTCGGTAAAGTCCGGAAAAGTGGTGCTTGATGGTGCAACACTTACAATTCAGGGTGCTGGTGAAGTTACAATTGAAGCCCTGCAGGCAGGTAATGATAACATATTGGCGGCTAGTCCGGTAGTGCGATCATTTGAGATTACTAAAGCTTCGCAGGTAGTGACATTTGCTGAAATTGATACCAAAAGCCCATCTGACGATCCATTCTCTTTAGAGGCTAATTCCAGTGCCGGAATTCCGATGGAATATAGAGTTGTTAGTGGAAATGCCACCTTGAACGGAAGTGTATTGGCCATTACTGGGAGCGGTGAAGTAGTGGTGGAAGCTTACAACGAGGGCAACGAAAATTATGAGGCAGTAGCAGCTCAGCAGTCATTTGTTGTAGCTGAGCCCGATAAACTTACTCAAACCCTAAGTGTTGCCAGTCTGCCGGATACCGTGAATGTTGGCGATGAAATTGATCTGGATATTACTTTAAGCAGCGGGCTTAACCCCGTTATTGATTTGAACGGCCAGGTAGTACGAGAAGAGCAGAAATTGATCTTTAATCAGGCGGGTGAGGTTACATTGACAGTTTCTCAACCGGGTAACGATCAGTATAACCCAGCTCCGTCTTTCTCTCATACATTCACAGTGATCAATACTGCAGTGGTGGAAACACCATTGGGGACTACCGAGCAGACGCTAAGTATTGACCCGGTTACAGATCTGGTTTACGGCGTAGAGCCATTCTCACTCGGAGTTAATAGTTCATCCGAACTACCGGTTACCTATCAGGTAGAAGGTCCGGCCCAGATACAAAATGGAATAGTAACGGTAACCGGAGCAGGTGTGGTAACGGTTCAGGCTCATCAGGCTGGAAACCAGGATTTTGCCCCTAGCGATACAGTGGTGATGAGCTTCATGGTGGAGAAGGCACCTCAGACAATCACGCTCGAGATTATCCCTTTGGGCAGTAATACCTACCAAATTAGAGCGACTAGTGACGCTGACTTACCAGTTGCCCTGGAAGTGACCGAAGGGGTAGGTACTATTGAAGGGGACAAGCTTACGGTGCTTGAATCAGGAAGTGTAATCGTAGTAGCTAACCAAGAAGGAAACGAAAACTTCGTTGCCGCCGAACCGGTCAGCCGAGTACTGGAAGTGGAAATAATAACTTCAATCGGGGAGGAAGCTGGCTTGCCGCAGATTAAAATGTACCCTAATCCGAGTGCCGGACTATTTCAGATAGAATTTCCAATCACCGAAAAGGAACTTCACTTTCAGGTTTTTGACCTTACTGGTTCTAGGGTTAAGCAAGGTGCGCTTTCCAATGCTCAAACTACCATTGATCTGACCGAGTATCGATCGGGAACCTACGTAGTACAAATACAGACTTCTGCCGGACTACAGCAACACCGGTTAATTAAGCAATAGTTGCTCTCACTTCACTACCTGACAAAGCTATTTCTCCTAGAAGTAGCTTTTTTTTTGATCAGTGCTTATTTTCCCGAATGCGTATAGATGTACCTATTCTTTCCTCAACAATTGCTAGCCTGTTGTTAATTCTGCTTCTGAGCAGTCTATTATTAGCCTGTCAGTCAAATACAGAGCAGGAACCCGTTTCGTCAAGGCCTAATATTGTCATTATCATGGCCGATGACCTGGGCTACGGTGATTTAGGCTGTTACGGGCATCCTACTTATCAAACGCCCAATCTGGATCGGATGGCCACCAATGGGCTGAAATTTACCGATTTCCATAGTAACGGTGCAGTTTGTACGCCCACCCGGGCGGCCCTGCTAACCGGTAAGTATCAGCAATTAGTCGGTATGGAGGGAGTTATCTACGTTCGGGGCGAAACTCGCCAGACGGGATTGGACACGGCTGAAGTCACATTGGCCGAATTGCTGAAATCAGCTGGATATCAGACGGGCATGGTAGGAAAATGGCATTTAGGCTATCGTAAGGAATACAACCCGGTTCACCAGGGGTTTGATTTTTTTCGGGGGTATGTCAGTGGGAATATTGATTATCACTCTCACTACGACAATGCCGGTATTTATGATTGGTGGAATGGGCTGGATTCGGTGAATGAAAAGGGCTACGTTACTGACTTGATTACCCGCCACGCTACCGAATTTATTGAATCGAACCAGCAAAAACCATTCTGTCTCTATGTTGCTCACGAAGCCCCCCATTGGCCTTATCAGGGGCGAAATGATCCGCCTGATCGCTTCCCGGATGTTGAGTTTAGCCACTTGGGTTCAAGGGAAGATCGTCAGGGAGCTTATCGGGAAATGGTGGAGGTGATGGACGAAAGTGTAGGTACTGTATTAGCCACGCTCGATAGCCTGAATCTGACCGAAAACACATTCGTTTTCTTTTGCTCCGATAACGGCGGGGTAGATTCTCTCGGAAACAACGGGAACCTTCGGGGACATAAAACCCAGTTATGGGAAGGCGGGCACCGAGTTCCGGCCATAGCCTATTGGCCAGGTACCATTTTCCCAGGTGAAACGAAGGCAACTATGTTGAGTATGGACGTTCTTCCCACCCTGCTGTCACTAGTAGGCTCGGAACTACCGCATGAATTTCAAAATACTGGTGTAGATCAGAGCCCTTTATTGATTGATCAACAACCAATGCCCGAACGGACAACCTTTTGGCGCTATCGTAATCAGAAAGTGGCTCGCCAGGGTGACTGGAAATTACTAATCAGGGAAGATAGCACGTATCTTTTCAATCTGGCGGAAGATAGGCAAGAACGGTATAATCTGGCCGAACAACAACCGCAAATGACGAATATATTGCTGGATACTCTGGTGGGATGGGAAGCAACAATTGACCAAGTTTCTCAGAAAACCAGGTAATCTAAAACGAATAGCCGAAGGTAACGGTGACCCGGCGGATGGTACGCTTTTCCTCAATTTCCGTTTCACTTTGCCATCCTTCAAAACTATACGCAAAGTCAGTTTTTTGCAGTTTATAGCCCCCCGCAAAGTGAATGGCCGATCGGGCCAGGTTGATCTGGTATCCAAGTCCAGCGTGCACAAATAATCCACCTTGCGTCCGTTTATAGTCAATATTAGACACATTATCGGTGGCCCAGGCCCAGCTCCTTCCAATTCCTCCGAAGTAAAACGGGCTTACTTTCCGATCTACAATGATTCCCCGAATATGCGCGTAGACAGGTAAGGTAGCTATACTACCGTAGGCATCGTATCCTAGGCCCAAACCAGCCATCAGGTGGGGTGAAAAGGCGTATCCATTTATAGTATGGATAGTAAAAGTGGCATTAGCATCGTAGTCATTATTCCCAACCTGAATTCCCAATTCGGACATATGAAAGTAACCGGTATCTTGTGAGAAGTAGGGGAGAGGCTCATTTTCGGGCACAGACCCAAAGTATATTTTTTTGATGGTATGGTAGGCCAGATGGGTCTGTGATAAGGAGTCATGCGCGAGCGTCAGATAATTTTCGTGAATAGACATCTGCATACGTCCCGAAATTTGTTGACCATTCTTGAGGAAAACGGTGACCAAAGGTTCTGAACTCTGCGCTTGGAGAAGCGTGGGTATGCTCAGCATCAAACTGAAATAAACAAGTATAACAATTTTCATGGAGGAAAAAGGATTTGTTGAGATTGAGGGCAAACCAACTTCATGTTGCCTATCTCAATCTCAACGAGTCAGAAATTATAGTGCTGCCAGAGTCATTTTACTAAGTAACTGTAGATTTGCTGGGTCGGAGTAATCGTACTGGTACAAGCCGTCGTCACCAATGACCATTAGTACTCCGTTCAGCGGAATTACATCAAAAGCATGAATGTTATCAATGTGAGCTAATTGGTTCTGAACAATCTGTCGGGAATTGCTGGCATCAAACACTTTTAGTCCGAATTCGCCTTCGCAAATAAACAACGTAGTGCCATCAATGGCCAATCCGTGCGGGTGATCCAAAGAATAACTTCGAATTAGCTGAGGGTTACTTACCGTTTCAATGTTGAGGACATCCAACTGGTTTTCTCCACCCCAACAAGCGGTGCCATCTCGGAGAGTTACGTAGGCAACCGTATCGTTCGCCACTACCGGGTCGCAACTACGGGCGTGGGTAAATTCCGATTCAAATTCAGGTTGATCAGGGTTAGCATTGCTGTAAATGAACATCCCATTCTGAGAGCCAATGAAGAGTTTGTCTTTGAACGGGAACAGAGTTTCAATTCCAAAGCCCACGTTAATTTCGGTACCTTCAATTGGATCGTCCAACTGCGTGATGTCAAATACCTGAAGATTGTTATCATCTACGGCATACAGCCTCTCGAAACTAATCGCAAATCGGGCCATAGACCCTCCGATACCCGCCTGAGGTTGGGACGTTCCTCCTCCCGAGCGGCTGGAAAAGTCAGCCGAGGCTAGAGAAAATGCAGTAGCATCATTCACCCAGCGCTCGGCCACTACTCCACCTTGATAGCGGTACAATCCGGGGGCAAACTCATCTAAGTTACCTTCTAACACCTCAACTACTTCTTTCTCCTCCCAACGAGTCAAAAATGTTTGCTCTCCGCTTGCAGAAGTAGACCAACTATTGAAACGGGGGAAAACATTTTCCAGGCGTTTGGTAATCTTGACATTATCCAGATCGCTGATGTCAATGGCTAGCAGGTCAATGAAACTATCGGCGTACAGAATGTTGCCCTTGGCGGCCATATCGTAGTTCCCGGGTATGGAGATGAAGCTATGGTTGACCGGATTGGACGGGTCAGTATTATCAATTACATGAATGCCCTCTCCCGGTTTATTAATGAACAGGTATGGTGCCAGGTAGTAAATCTTTCCGGTAGTGCTTAGCACCTCGGGAGGAGCAATGGTGAATGAACTCCGAACTTCGTCAGTAGTCATGAAGACCGGTTCCAGGTAACGGAGGGTGCGAGTTACTTCTACCTTGTCTGAACATTGGGTAAGTAACAGCAAGTACGCTAACGCCCCAAAGTGAAACAAGGCATAGTTTAGATAAGCTCTTGAGCGAAAAATCCGTAGGTGTTTCATAGCAGTATGATCTAATTGTTGTACTGCTAAGACACTGCGGATGAGTTTCACGTTGGAAACAGCAAAAATATTTTTCTCTCCTTAAAAACTGATTCCCAAATGAGCCGTGACACGACGGAAGGTCAGACGTTCTTGTACCTGTAGCATTCCGCCCCAGAAATCCAGTACTTCGTATTCAAGTTGAGCCCGTTGTATTCGGTAGCCCAGTTGAAAGAATACCGCTCCGGAGCGGAAGCGCCGCTGAATACCTAATCCGGGGTGTAGCATCAGGCCACCTTGGGCATCTGATAGTTGCATCCCAACGTTGTAGTAGCTGGAGTGTACCCGACTGCTCCCAGCTTCGGCAAAATAAAACGGGCTCCACTTACGCTCGGACAAATTTCCGTGAATCCGGGCAAATAGCGAAGTGGTAGAAACTGGATCGTACTGCATAAATCCCAGCCCTACACTGGTTTGAAGTAAGGGATGAAACACGTAGCCTGCAGCAAAACTGATGGTAGCCCGATTATTCCCCGCTGCGGCTGCACCGTATTGTATGCCTACCAAGATGCTCAGGAAAAAGGTGTTGTTCAGCGGCTCATAAACCGGGGGAGGTTTCACCATCGGTGGTCCGTTGAGAATGTACCTGATTTTCCGGTAAGGAATATGCTTCTGGGTAAACTCGTCAATCTCTATCGTCAGGTAACCTTTAAAAGGAGAGAAGGTCTGGTAGCCGTGAACAAACTTGCCATTTTTTAGATAAATAGTTATTTCCTGATCCGGAATTGTATCGGTTTGTCCGTAGACCATCAGAGTGCTCCCAAAAAAAAATAATTGCGCGAAAAAAATAAACTTTCTCATATGATCGTAAACCTAGGCTCCAGCGACTATTCACTGGAGCCTTAGAAGGATAACACTAAAGTGCCAAACGGGTAATCTTACTTAGGAATCTAATATTCTGAGGATCAGTGTAGTCGTATTGGTATACTCCGTCTTCACCGATGACAATCAACCGGTTATTCTCCGCAATGACGTCATAAGCAAACATGTCGTCAATGGTTGTAATCAGATTATCCTGCAATTGGAAGGGGAAGTTCGCATTAAACACTTTAACTCCAGAGGCTCCTTCACAGACAAAAAGGGTAGAACCGTCTAATCCTAAGCCGTGGGGATTATCCATCTGGTAGCGGGCTACTTCATGCGGATTGGAAGCCTGTTTAATATCAACTAGCTCCAGTATATTTTCATTCCCCTCACAAACATCCCCGGTGCGAAGGGTCACATAGGCCAGGGTATCATTAGCGATTACCGGGTCGCAACTGGTAGCATGCCAGTAAGCAGCTAGCTGGGTGGGAGATTCGGGTATCACTGTACTGTAGATAAACATTCCGTTTTGTGCTCCGATAAACAAATGCTCCTGGTGAGAATAGATTGTTTCAATCATGAACGTAACTGACATTTCATTCACCGAGGTAGGAGTGGTTGGCGAGGAAAGATCAAATACCTGAAGGTTTTCATCGTCTATGGTGTAGAGGTATTCACCCGAGACTGAAAAGCGGGACATAGAGCCGCCCCGGCCTACTATAGTAGGTTCAGTACGGTTAAATTCCTGTACCGGAATATTGGACTGGTTGACAAATTCCTGACGGGCGTGCTGGGCGATATCCAGATGATCAATGTACTGATACACTCCCGGTTGCCACTGGGTGCCACTAATCTCGCCCTCAAAGGTTTCGGTAACATCCATTTCGTTCCACTGCGTAACAACTCCCCGTTGTGCATCAGGATAAAAACCAAAGCTATTAAACTGGGGAAACACATTTTCTTCCCGGTGGAGTACTTCTACCGACTGAGGATTACTGATATCGATAGCCAACAGATCAATGTAGCTATCAGCGTACATAATATCATCCTGAACCGCCAGATCGTAGTTTCCTGGAATATTAATGAAGCTAATGGTGCTAGGGTTTGCTGGATCAGAGTTGTCAATTACGTGTACTCCGGTGCCTGGTTGGTTGAGGAAAAGAAAATTTTCATGAGAAAAGATCTTTCCGGTACCAGTGACCGGTTGGGGGGGCAATACTGAGACAGCACTACGAATTTCCTGAGTAGTAGTGTATACCGGAATCATTCGGTGAAAGCGAACGGTTGATGTCACCTTATCGGTGCATTGAGAGAGCAATACTGCGCAAAGCCCAACGGGAACTACCAGCGACAGTAATCGGAAAACGAGCCAACGGGAAGAAAGAGTGTTCATTGGTGAATTGATTAGGTAAAAAATAAGGCCTTATCAATTCATACACCCACTGTTTTAGTTACTGTAATAACGCGCAATTATAAGTCCAGATTTTACTGGCAGGAAAAATTTTTTTCAGTTTCAAGAAACTTTCACTGTCGGAATTTTTCTGATAATCCGTGGGGCAATAGCTACGACCAATCCTAATGCTACCGTAAGCATTACCCAGGCACTATTCAGAGAAAATCCATCAGCAATAAAACCAATTAAGGGCGGGCCTACTAAAAAACCAAAGTACCCCATTGTGGTAACCGCTGCAATACCCCGTCCGGGCTCGTCGGGATTAGCGTATCCTGCCGAACTGAAGATAATAGGTATTACATTGGAAAGCCCAATACCCACCAGACCGAAGCCGATAATAGCTCCGGCCGGCAATTGAAACAATACCACGATCAAAAGACCAGCCGCTGCAATCAGACTGCCCCACTGCACCACTACGGGACGACCTATTGCCCGGATAATTCGGTCGCCTAATAACCGACCACTAGCCATCGTCAATGAAAATGCTGCGAACCCCAAGGCGGCCAGTGCAGGGGTAGCGGCTGGAAGGCCGCTGATGTGAATTGCAGTCCAATCAGCCATAGCCCCCTCTACCATCAGAATGAAAAACGCCAGGAAGGCGAGAAACCAAACGATTGGTTGAGATGGAATGACAAGCAGAGGCTTGTTATCTTCCAATGACCGGGGTTTGATCTCCGGCGGTAAGAGGTGCTGGAGTATCAGTAAAACCGTAATAAAGAGTAAAGCTAATACTAATAGCATATGCTGGGGAGGACTGAATCCTAATGCTAGTAATCCACTGGCTACTCCGGCTCCAACCAGTCCTCCCAGGCTAAACAACCCATGAAATGAGGACATAATGGCCGTTCGGTATTTTTGTTCTACCAATACCCCGTGGGCATTCATGGAAACATCCATTGAACCGTTCACCATTCCAAACAGAAACAGAACGATGGCTGTTGTCCAGTAATTGGGCATCAGCGGTAATAGGGCCAGTAATATACAAAAGCCTACTGAGGTAAAAACGACAACTCGCTTACTTCCAATTTTCTCCACCAAGCCACCGGCAATTGGCATGGCCAAAATGGCACCAATGGCAATAATGAGCAGGGTTAAACCCAGTTCACTTTCATTCAGATTGTACCGCCGCTGGAACCAGGGGATATGGGGCACCCAACTGGCAAATCCGGCCCCATTCACAAAAAATATCAGCGCCACGGCCCGGCGGGCCTTAATTAAGCTTGGGGGTATTTTCTTATCTCGCAAAGTTGAAAAAGGTAGGATTAGATAAAATTATCTGGCAATCAAACAGTCAGCTCTACAATATTGCCGTCGGGATCGTGAAAGGTGCTTTCGTAGTATCCATCGCCGGTTCGGCGAGGGCCATCAATCGGAGGGTAACCCTCATTTTTGAGCATCTTGGTCAAACGATCTACTTCCGCCTCGCTACCTACCGAGAACGCAAAATGAGCCAGCCCCACCGAGGGCTTTGTGTCGTTATTTTTAAGCTTAGGGCGATGCATTAACTCAAGTCGAGAACCGGATTTAAACGTCAAAAAGTAGGAGCTAAACTCTTTATTAGGATTATGATATTTATCGCTACTTTCAGCCTTGAAGTAGTTACAGTAGAAATTTTTCAATTCTTCTAATTGATTCGTCCAAATAGCCAGATGTTCAATTTTCATCGTAATAATTTTGATCAAATGTAATCTATCAAACCGGAATATCACAGTAGAATTGAGCAACAAAAGAAGGGTGGGAAAACCACCCTCTAGAATTTAACAGAGCTGCTTACTCCAGATTGTGTAAGTACAGATATAAAGCTTTTATCTCATCATCGGAGAAATGGCGGAAAGCCTCCCAAGGCATCAGTTTCGGATCCATACTTTTTCCTTCGGGGGTGTTTCCGGTGCGTAGCACTTGTCGGAATTGTACTTCGGTCCATTTGCCGATGTTGCCGGTCTTGGTAATATCGGAGGCGTCCGGTGAGCCCGGTTCCTTGCCAGGTAATCCTTTAAAAGTCTGCCCGTGACAACCCGCGCAAGACGCAGCCAGGTATTGTCCGTACGCGGCGGAAGCTGCCGGAACCACTTCAACCGGAGGCTGGTATTCGTGGTCAATCAGTTCGGCGGTGAGTATTTTCATCTGGTCAAAGTTAACCAACATACGGCCCAGTGGGCGCAATTCGTTCTCGGGCAGTTCTTGGTCGACCGGGGGTACCTGCTTACAGTAGGCAATCAGGGCGCCCAGGTCGCGGTCGCTTAGTTTACAAAATTCGGTAGAGGGCATCAGCAGTAACGACTGATGTTTCTGATTGAGTCCGTGGCGCATTGCCAGCAACCAGTCTTCATCGGTATAGTGACTGCCGATGCCACCTTTGCCCGTGGTCAGATTGGTGGCTGATACCAGCCCGATGGCCGGATCATCAATCATCACCTGTCCCGATAAGTCGGCTCCGTGGCAGTCCTGGCAGCCCTGAACCAGCGAGAGATGGTGACCCAGCGCCAGCGAGGCCGAATCGGTTGGGATAGAAATGGATTTGGGTTGAATGGCGTACTCACGATCCAATCTTTTGTTTACCGAGAAGTGGACGAAGGCGTAAAACAATGCGACAATGAGCAAAATGGAGGTAATACCCAACAGGGCGAATTTCAAAATTCGTCTTAACATAGTAGTAATAGGTTTGGTTGGTATAGAAAATATATGGAATTGTCGCTTAGATTACAACCGTTCCTTTCTTTGTTTGGTGTACGTTTGAACCAAACTGTCACCAAATGATTACCAATTGCTAAGTATTTTGTAACGAAAGACTAGCTATCTGCTGGTGGAAAGGTTATCCAGCAGATCATTTTCTCTAATTACCGGTGGGTGAGGGTTTACCGAGAAGTGAAAAACCTCGGGGCGGGAATAATGTCCGGTAACGTCAAAGTCTAGCTTATGCTTTACTGTCTGTGCCAGATCAATCCGGGTAACCAGTAATCCTTCCCGGTCGTAAAGGGGGCCTTCCATGAGGTTTCCATCCGGGCCAACAATTACGCTACCACCCCTACAGAAATTATCCGGTTCAGATATAACGTAGTTACGGTACTGCTCGGGATAGTCTTGTTGGCGGAAAAACTGGTTACAACCCAGTACAAAGCACCGGCCCTCCAGGGCGATGTGCTGCATGGTGGCGGTCCAACTTTGCCGCGCATCGGCGGTAGGAGCCAGATAAATTTGTACCCCGGCTTCGTATAGGCTCATTCTGGCCAACGGCATATAATTTTCCCAACAGATCAGGCCGCCTAACCGCCCAATGTCGGTTTCCAGACTTATCAGTGTATCAGCCTGTCCTTCTCCCCACACCAAGCGTTCTACACCAGTAGGTTTCAGCTTGCGGTGTTTGCCCATTAGACCCACTCGGGGTGAAAAATAAAGCAAACTGCAATAAAGTGTGCCGTTTTGGGGATCACGCTCAGTAACTCCAATGGCCAGATAAACATCATAATCCCGGGCCATGGCGGCTAGTTGATCGCAGACTTCACTGGGTACCGAAACACTGTTCTCCCAGTATTGCTGATACAATGCCCTGCCTTCATCACTGCGTCTTCCGATAGTCGATCCAAACGTAAATCCCCTGGGGTAGCCGGGAATGAATGATTCGGGAAAAAGCACTAACCGACATCCGGATGATTTCGCTTGCCGAAGCCAGTGGTCAACTCGGTCAAGTGTTGCTGAAAGGTCAAAGAATACAGGGGTGGCCTGTACTACACCTACATTGAAGGCTGGCATACTTTAGGATTGATAAATAAATTCAAAAGCACTACGGTAGGCACCAATATCTTGAACATAATCCAACAACTTGCTGTAGAATGGGTGATTGCCCAGCGTGGCGCTATCTCCTAAAATCACCAACTTCTTTTTGGCGCGGGTCATTGCCACGTTAGTACGACGAATATCGCTTAAAAACCCGATTTCTCCCTTGGAGTTAGATCGAACCAGGCTAATATAAATCACTTCTCGCTCCCGGCCCTGAAAGGCATCTACCGTATCAATTGTAATCAATGATTGAAGTTCAGCAATATAGGGAAAATCGAGATAGTTTTCGGTAAGTAGCTTAACCTGAGCTTTATAGGGGGTGATGATGCCTACGTTCAACTTGTTTTCCAGAAAATAGCTGGGAGTTAAGTTTTCAATTAGGTCATTTAGGTGCCGCAGTAGTAGCAGTGCTTCTTCTTCATTATAGGTACTTAGTGTTTCCGGGTCAGTCTTTTCCTGGAAGCCACTACCGGCAGTATCAATAAAAGTGAGTGGGGGCTGATCATCCGTCAGCGTAGCATCCCGCACACTGTCGTCAGCAAGCAACTGATTATCATAAAAATACTGACTGGAAAACTGCATGATGTGCTGGTGCATACGGTACTGCGTTTGCAATAGCGAGTCAACCGGACTTCTTAGCTTTTGCTGACGCACGATGCACTTTTCAAATAACGTGGTGCTAAGCCCCTGTCGTGCCGCATCATACGATTTGATAGTCGGAGGAAGTTGATAATGGTCTCCGGCAAACACCACCCGTTTAGCTTTTAGAATTGGAATCCAGCTTGCTGCCTCCAGAGCCTGAGCGGCTTCATCAATAAACACAGTTTCGCAACGAAACCCTTTTAGTAAATTACTGGAAGCACCCACCAGCGTGCAGGCGATAACCTGGGCTTTTGAGAGAATATCACTGACAATGTAAAACTCCAACTGCTCCGCTTCTTCTTTTAGTTGACCCGCCTCCCGAAGTAAACGTTTGCGTTGCTGACGTTCGGAAGCACCGTAGTTTCGTTTATACTTGTAGGCCATAGATCGCATTTCTTCCGAGCGGTGGCGAAGCGATTTTAGATCTTTATAGTAGCCGTGGTTGGCAATTTGAGCGTCGATGGTGCGGTTGAGGTTGTTTTCGGTAACCCGGGCGGGATGACCCAGCCTAACCACCTGTAAATCCTGTTCGCTAAGTTTCTCAACCAGTAGATCAACTGCAGCATTGCTGGGAGCGCATACCAGTACCTGTTGTTCAAGTTGTATGGTTTGCACAATCGCTTGAACCAGGGTGGTGGTTTTACCGGTGCCCGGTGGTCCGTGCACCACGGCTACGTCTTGAGCCTGACGAATTTTCTGTAAAGCCTGATTCTGACTGGAATTCAATTCTTCCACATAGCCTCCCAGTGTATCTCTAACGAAGGCAGCTGGTTGCTGACCAAGCAGAATTGACCGAAGTTCTACTTGACGAGGTGCTTTGGTATCTATTATTTTTTTTAATGCTTTTTCCATTTCCCGGTAGGCCAGCTCATCGAAGAGTAAGTCAACCCCTAGATTGCCTTTTCTAACCCAGTCGGGCAGTTCTGAAGTATTCAGGGTAATGGTCATGCTGTTTTTTCGCACATCATTCACTACTCCGGAAATCGAGGGTTTGTTATTGAAGGTGTTTGAGAAGAAACTTACGATTTTTCCGGACTGGAACACGTGGGAGCGGGAAGAGTCATCCGTGCGCCGTATCCGGATAATCAGCTTCTCTCCCAGACTGAAGCGTTGACTTTCCAGCACCACCGGATACCAGCAAACTCCATCTTTCTTGCGATCTTCTAAACTAGCTAGTAACACCTTCTGACGGTAGTATTCTAAATCAGCCTCTTTCTCTAACCGAAGCAACTGAATTTGCTGGTGCAACTCGGTAATCAAATCATTCATAGATAGCTAATAACCCCAGCCAGCTTTTTGTTAGTTCCTGAGTCACCGATGTTCTATTCACCACTAAATAACTATTTTTACAAAATGCATCCGATACTGAAAAAAATAGATAAAAAGCTGGCTCAATTGCCTTCAATTTCGGCTATCTCAGACTATTTGACTGGCTCGGAGCTAAATTCATTGTTACTGGAGGTATTTAGACGGCGGATCAAACAAATCACTCCTCAAAAACTATTGAAACAGTTTGGTACCAATCGCTTTGTCCAGCTTGCTACTGTAGATGCAATACCAATGAAATCGCTGGAGTTGAAATGCTTGCAACTGGCTGAGCAGTCTGGATTTACTGCGGTGGTTTTATCACCATTAGCGCCGCTCGGCAGTTGTTCGGTCGTAGGTAAAGTAGATCAAAACAACATCGTTTCAGCACTAAGAGGCACTGAAGTGGTATCGGATGCAACTAATGTGTTAGCATTACAAGTAGCCGAGGATATGAAGAAAAGCGGAAAGAAGTCAAATCTTATTCAATATGCTACTGTTCATCGCCATGTAAGAGGACAAGCATTCGACAATCCGGCTTTTAGCGCTCACTTTAGCGTTTTCTGCTTGGTTACCGGTGGACAAGATACTGGAAATTTTAAGTTTGAATCGAAACAATTACGGAATCACCTAATCCTTCATTATCAGCTTTTATCAGAGCATTTTTCAGATGAGCTGCTAACAACCAAAATTTTCTTAAAGAACAGAGATTCAGACTTCAAATCAACTTTAGCGGAAAAACTTAGCCAAGGGATGAGTGACCGAACGGTACAATGGATAGAAGAAGAAAATCCTAATGAGTATTATCAGCAAGTACAGTTTAAGATTTACCTCAGATCTCAGGGACAGTTGATAGATTTGGCCGACGGTGGTTTGGTTGATTGGACACAAAAGCTGCTTTCAAATCGTAAACAGAGGCTTTTTATCAGTGGAATCGGTCTCGAGTTGGTAAATAAGCTAACAGTAAACTGAACGGCCCGAAGTGGTAAGACTTCAATAATTTAGTGAGTTTTAAAAGCCAGAGATCATGGATTTAGCGTTTAAGGAACGGGTATTTACTGCTTGTAAAGAGATACTAGCTGAGAAAGTAACTACATTGGATGAGGAGATTAGACAAACTCGGCAAGCTGCCTCGGAAGAGACCAAAAGCTCTATGGGGGATAAATACGAAACGGGACGGGCCATGCTGCACCTGACCCGTGAACGACTGGAGGGACAGCTGGCGCAAGCTCAGAAGTCTTACAGTGCTGTTTTAGCGTTAACGCCGACATCCGTTCATGAGCGAGTGCGGGTGGGAAGTTTAGTAAAGACGGATCGAGGGATATTTTATATCTCAGTGGGAATTGGGCAGGTTAGGGTGGATGATCAAACAATTTCTTGTATCTCAGCAACGGCCCCCATTGGCCGGATACTCATTGATTTATATTCGGAAGGGAGTACTACTTTTCAGGGAAAGCCTTTATCAGTACTGGCTGTAGTATGAGTGAGTTTTTGTAAAATATCTATTAAATGAAAAACCCTCGCTGTTGAAACGAGGGTTTTTAAAAGTTAAGCTAACAATGGATTAGTCGTATTGCTCTTCCAGACGTTCTAATTCTCTCAGAGAGCTTTCGATCTGCTCCATTTGTTTCCGAACAGTTGACTTTACATTGTCCGGCACATCCCGTTCTTCTAATACATCACGGTATTCATCCAACGCATTCTTATCGCCTCGGATACATTCCTCCAATACCGCCTCTTCCTTATCGCTGCTAAGGGCAGTTTTAATGTCCATCCAGGTTTGGTGCAAACTGGCCGATCCTTCTTTACTTTCCTTAGGATTGCCTCCCAAGGCAGTAATTTCCTGACGAAGTTCGGAGTTAAACTGGTTACGCTGCTGAGCGTGTTCCATTAAAAAATTCTTCAGGTCGTGATTTTTTACTTTTTCTGCAGCGTTCTGGAATCCGTCTACGGCATCGTGGTTCTTCTCAACCAGATCATTTAGTTCTTCAATAACATTCTTGGTGTTCATAATAAAAAAATAGTTAAAGGTTAAAAAAATTTACTAAACACTCTTACAACCTCACAGCAACCAATCTGTTGGGTCAAAAGACAGAATAATTCCGGTAGTGCTAGCTTTGCTTCGTTTTCATTGATAACATACTCATTTTTAAAAACTTACAGCTATTTTTTTATAGTAATATATCATCAACTGGTTCTACTTTAGGAGGTAGATCAGTTTCGCCTAGAAGTTCACGTAAATCTATTTCAATCGTTCGGCATAAGGCAGTCATAGGCACATCGTTAATATAGTTCTCGAATGGATCTTCACTGTTATCACCTACCGACTCTATGGTGACAAATATCCACGAGATGAGTACCGAAAATGGAACGGTAAGCCATACAATGGCCCGATTGCTCATTTCATTAAATTCACTTACCAATCCGAAGGGAAGAAGGATAACAAAAATCCATACGAAAACAGTACTGAAGAAAGCATACTGTCGGGGAAAGGGTGTGTTCTTGATTCGCTCACATTTGCCCTGAAGATTGTATAGTTCTTCCAGGGTCTGCATCATGTTAACCTGACGAAAAGTGTCTAATTGCTGCACTTCCACAAGTTGTCTTAACGAGTTTCCTTGCTTACGAACTAGGTGGGTGGCTGTATTGGCCTTTTGCATTACTTCAAGATATTCTTTTTCACTCAAAAAGCTTTTAATAAAATCCTGACATTCCCGATCATTTTTCAGTTTAAGGTCCGGTACATAGCTTAAATTTTTACGATCAAGGATGGTCGTTCGCCGTAACTGAATGCGAAGCGCGTTAATCCAGGCAATGTGCCGATAAATAAGCTCACAGTGAAGCGAGAATACTACTTTTGGTACGTTGGGGTCAGTCATGGTTGTATCCTCTGTATAGTTCAGTACCTGATTGGCCCAGGTTCGGCTGTAATTTACAATTCCTCCCCAGATCTTCCTTCCCTCCCAAAAACGGTCGTACGACTGGCTATTCTTAAAGCCAATGTAGAAAGCTACTGCAATACCAATAGTACTTAGTGGTAAGAATGGAATACTGATATCCGTACCCTGTTTTGAAAGGCCCAAATAGAGTGAGGTGACAAAAAAGGCCCATAACGTAAAGAAAAGAAGGTTTCGCCAAGCAAACTTCCAAATGATATTCCAGCGAATGTTTCGGCGTACGTACATTGCGATTGTTATCGGTTAGTTTTTAAATATAACCACCAAGGTTGGCTAGGCAAGTACGAATTTGATATTTTAGGTATAAAAAAAGCAACACCCTCGGGGATGTTGCTCATTGAATAAGGATTATTGAATGATTAGTTATCATCAGCATCAAGTAATACGGTAATATTACTTAGTTCGATGCGCTCAATCTTTTCGTCATTATCTAAGTCCCAAATGGTCATTAATCGGTTAGCTGATTCTTGACCGGCATCAGATTCTATTACCTGACTCATGCCGTCCATGAACTCGTTAGTTGAAATTTCACCGTTTCCGTCACCGTCCCAGTCAGAAAACTGACCGTATTCAACAAATTCGTAGTTAACGAACAGGTTTTCGGCTGCTTTATTGAACTCTTCTTCATTTACGGCTCCGCTATTGTCGAAGTCCCACACATTATAAAAACCATTATAGAACTCATTTTCGTTTAGAGCATTATCACCATCAGTATCCCAATCGCCGTAATTTACAGCAATACCAGCTAATACCTCATTATTACGGTTTCGCTCGCGCATTTCTTTCATCTTTCTATATTCTTCCGAGTCACGAGTGATAGCGGGTTTGGTGTTGACTACTCGTTCTGTTTCTACATCTTCTACTTCAGTTTGTTCCGGTTGCTCCGAAGTTGTACTTGTAGATGATTGGTCACTTTCGGCGGTTGTAGTTTGCTCAACTGCTTCAGGTTCATTCATGTCAGCTTGGCTAGTTTGTTCTTCTGATGATGAAGACCCGCAGGCAGCAACAAAGATCAAAATTCCAAAGCTCAGAAAGTAGGTGGTAAATCGCTTAAAAAAAGTCTCGCTATACTTCATAGTTTTAAAAATCAGTTTTAGTTTAAAAAAGGTGTCTAAGTAATTATACGCATTTTTAAACAAAAAGGTTATACCAAAAGTAACCTTATTGGTACTATTACGTAACGAATGACTTAAAATTCAGGAATTATTTGGATATTGAGTAGTAATTATGCGATAAATATCTTCACAGAATTCTCGGATACCATCTTCAAACACCTGAGGGGCTTTTCGTCTGTTGAAAGTAGTCCTCTCACTGTTTACCTCATTATCCAGCGAAAGCCACTTTTCCCCATCGCGGTATACTATTCCATCGTAGCGAATTAGGCTGGCGACCTCGGTCTGAGTAGTAGATCCGCCGTACCCTTCAATAACCACCATGCTACTGTATCGATCTTTAACAACCCAGTCAGGTCGTATGCGAAGCAAGTGGAGCGTAATTCCTTCTTTTGCAATACTGTCCGAAAATTCAATGCTGGAAACACTGGCCTCAAAAGTGTAATACATTGATAGTCTTAATGAGTGGCGGAAATTGGATACATCCATTCGGCCCACTGAAAATTCGTTTTCAATACTGTTATCCAAGATAATTGTCAGGGGCTCGTCTAATTGTTCAAAGTGAGGCTTAACGTAGCTATCGGCAGTGAAGAACCCGGCCTTGGGCTTGGTACAGGAAGAGAAGAGAGTAAATAACAAAACGAAGGAAAAAAGTACTGAAAAAGCTTTCATAGATAGGACAGGTTGTTGTTCATAGGAGTAAACTCAAATTGAATGCCAGATTGACATTCTGAGGCTTTACCCGGCTATTAATTACACAAGGTGATATAATAAAGTCAATGCCAGAGCTTAGGAGATACGATCTTGATAGCTATGACTTTGGGTATTATCATATCTAAAAAGCACAGTTGAAAACATAATTATATGAGCAGATTCATCATACTTTTAGCGGTCGTATGTCTGGTTGGTACCTCTTGTGCTCAGGAGAAAGAGCCCATTAACCCTGAAAACAGAGCTCCACTAACATCAGGTGCGCCCGATGGAAATACTGGTAATAGGGGAAGCTCCAACGATGGTAATAACTTAATTACTGGAGTGTCATCCTTGGGATATGAACAAGAGGATCATGAATACACCAAGGATAGCACTGAGTTTCTGTATGCTGAGTACTATATTTTGTAGACCAAAGCAAAAAGTATCCGGGATAGCTATAATGGCCCTCTTCCCCTAGAAACCAAGCAATTGATTGCTGATATTCATCTTCTTAAGAATGAGTGATTATTTGGTTGAAAGTTCAGCCAACGAAACTGATCCGGCTCTAAACGTTGCTCCACTTTATAGTGCAGCCAATCGCCTTGGTATTGGTGGTAGTTACTTCCTGACCTTGTAATAAGGCATCCACTGCATCCTGTACGTAGTGTTTATCAGCCTTCTCGGCATCTTTATAATTATTGTCAATCGTACCGATATAGGCTACTCGAAACTTATCTTCGTCTTCCTTGTCCAGTATGTAGACGTGAGGAGTATTGGTTGCTCCGTAAGTGCGGGTTATCTCTTGAGTTTCATCTACTAAATATGGGAATGTGTAATCTTTTTCCTGGGCTCGGGCTTGCATCTTTTCGTAGCTATCCGCGGGTGAGCGTTGCGGATCGTTAGGATTAATAGCGATCACCGGGAATCCTTTACTTTCGTATTTTCGGTTCAAATCATTAATCCGATCCTGATAAAGTTTAGCGTAGGGACATTCGTTGCAGGTAAATACAACAATGAATCCCTGAGCATCCCCGTAATCACTCAAAGATACCATTGCTCCGTCTACATTTTTCAGGTTAAAATTAGTAGCGTAATCACCAACTTTATAACCATCAGCCTGCGGTACAAAACTTCCCAGACTGAGTGTCATTGCGAAAAGTAAGATAAAGGTGTAGAGTTTCATGAGACTTCATTTAGGGTTTAATAATTGATTTACTTGAGAAAAAAGGGTTTCGCCCGAGAGCTCTCCTTCGTGAAAATATTCTTGCCCGGAATTTACTACAAACAAGGTTGCCGGAATAGCGCCGCTCCATTCCGGGGAGATTTTGTCAATCCAGGCGTTATGGTCGACTTCATCAAGAAAAGCCACTTCGGATTTGATTGTTTTTCGGGTACGGTACTTTTCGGCGGTCTCTACATTCATATCCAGACTTACCAGCATGACCTTGACCTTATCTATTGAATAAGAAGACTGAAGTGAATCAAAGTAAGGTAGCTCCTTAATACAGGGCTTACACCAGGTGGCCCAGAAATTTACGACCAGTACTTCTGACGTTTTGTTGGATCGAATTCGCTCATTCAATTCTTCAAAAGACAAAACAGGAATTTCCTGGGCTAGTAGCGGAGGGCCGCTTAGAAGCAAAAAACCAATATGGATAACATACTTCATAGAAATAGAAAATAGTATAGAATACGATAATTATCCTACAAAGTTCTAACTATGAAGTTTGAATAATAGCTGTAAAAAGTCTGAGCTGAGTAAAAAACTACGCAACTGTTATAAACCAATCATGATGTTGAGTGACTTTTTTAGCCTTCGGCCTTCCTAGTGCTTAAATCACCCCTAAGAAAAGAGACTAACTCATTGGAGGGCAAAGAGTTGCCTGTAGTTGATCTTTGGTCATATCCCAGAAAAGAGTCTGTGGCTCATCGTGGCTCATAAGGACTGAGGCAATGGGAGATACTACCTGCCTGCGAGCATTTTGTTGCTGGGGCAACCAGTGGTTAGAAACATGGATTAATAGGCCGGTCAGGCGACCAGTATGAGCCTCGATAATCGTTTTTTCAACGGTTCCGATAGTCTCGTTGTTCATATTCTTAACCGTCATACCCACGCAAATGCTGGTTGACAATAACAATCCACTAATCCAATGGCGCATACGAAAAAAATTATGAGGGTGAATAAAATTTTTACTATAACGACGTGGAATCCGTAAAAATATGCGAGGAACTTAAAAAAATTATACTGGTTGAAGTCGCTCGTACAGATCTCCGTTCGGGGTAAAGTACTGGCAGAATGATTTTCCTTCGTAGGTTAGACGAAACTCGTAAAGATAGAAGGGTTGTGCTACTTCATCCTCGTCAATGATCTCAACGAGGGCTTGATCTTGGAGTCGAAATACCTGGACGATGTCCATGTGTTGGAATACACTGGTTTTAAAGGCTTCCATTACCTCTTCCGGAATCTCCTGCTCGCTTATAGGGATCTTGCCTTCGTTAGGATCTTCTTCGAGCTGGTAAACAGCTACTTCTTGATGAATAGGTGCACTAGCCCAATCCTGAGCCTGGCCCATAGTATAGCAAAGTAAAAAACTGGTAATTGTGGCTAATCTTTTCATTGATTTATTTCTTTGAATTAAAAAAGTGAAATTTAGTGCCAAATACGTATGTGTTTGATTACCAAAGTTTTATGTTCGAATTGTTTCTGGTTGCTGAGGTGCAAACGATCATTATGGGGAATATTTCAACAGCTCAGCGGGCTAATTATTGAACAGTAAAAAAATCTTGCAATTTTCTTTTGAACCAAATACGGGAATTGCACATTTATTGCCCGAATGGCAATGTTGTAAGCATTCCTTCGTAGTATTGCTAGAATTAGGCTAAAACATAACAAAGGTGATTCGTTTCTTTCGATTATTTTTCCGGCAGGAGCAGCGTCGGTTTACTAGTCATCCTGTCCGGTTCATTGCCTTCCGACTGGTCTTAATTGGCTTATTGGGCTTTTTGTTCAGTCTGGGATTACTATATTCGGTGCACTCGGGATGGTTTGGAGACCTCCCCACCTATGCTGAGCTAAAAAACGTTCGTAACCATACCGCCTCAGAGGTTTACTCTTTTGATGGTGTACTGCTCGGACGCTACTACATAGAAAACCGAACAGTCACCAGCATTGACAAAGTGCCCGCCTCGCTCCTGAATGCGTTGGTGGCTACTGAAGATGCCCGGTTTTACGAACATGAGGGGATTGACTATCGAAGTCTCATAAGAGTATTGGTAAAAAGCATACTATTGCAGAATGAAAGTTCAGGAGGTGGGAGTACCCTTACCCAACAGCTGGCTAAAAACCTTTATCCCCGGCAACGGCATGGCTTGCTGACCATGCCGGTCAATAAAATCAGGGAAGCGATTATCGCCCGCCGGATCGAGAATCTCTACCCAAAGGAAGAAATTCTGATGCTTTACCTGAACACAGTACCCTTCGGAGGTAATGTGTACGGTATTGAGGCGGCCTCACAGCGCTTCTTCAATAAATCAGCCAGCAATTTACTAACCGAAGAGTCAGCGGTGCTGGTAGGTATGCTTAAGGCAACTACCTCTTACAGTCCTCGACTGCACCCGGAACGGGCGAAACAACGACGAAATGTGGTACTCAGCCAGATGGAAAAGTATGGGTATTTGCCCTCAAACCAAAAGGATTCCTTGCAAGCTCTGAATCTGGAACTAGATTATAATTTCATCACCCATAATACTGGATTGGCTCCTTACTTTCGGGAAAAGTTACGCCACGAAGTACAACAGTGGCTAAATGACCATCCCAAGGACGATGGTACGGTCTATAATCTCTATACCGATGGACTAAAGGTGTATACCACCATTGATGCTCGTTTACAACATCACGCCGAGCAGGCAGTGAAAGAGCATATGCAAGAGCTCCAGCATACATTTGATAAACATTGGGAAGGAAGAAAACCTTGGGGTGAAGATGAAACGATGATCCGACGAGCTATGCTTAATTCCGATCGCTATAAGCATGGAAAACTAGCCGGGAAATCGGATGAAGAGATTCATGCTGAATTTACCCGACCTACGCTGATGACAGTGTTTACCTGGGATGGAGAACAAGAGAAGACCATGACCCCCCTGGATTCAATTCGTTACTACCAAATGTTTCTTAACGCTGGATTTTTGGCTATGCGACCGGAAAATGGCCACGTTAAAGCCTGGGTAGGTGGCATTGACCATAAATATTTTAAGTATGATCACGTTACTGCCCAGCGGCAGGTAGGTTCTACCTTTAAACCAGTGGTATACGCTGCGGCCTTGGAAAATGGTGCCGACCCTTGTGAGTATATTTCTAATGAACGGCGTATTTACGCGAACTATAAAGATTGGTCACCGGGTAACTCAGATGGCAATTACGACGGTTTTTACTCCATGCAGGGCGCACTCACCAATTCAGTAAATACAGTAACGGTAGATTTGATGATGAACACCGGGGTAGATCGGGTAGTGGATCTGGCCCAACGAATGGGGGTGCGTAATAACCTACCCACCGAACCCGCCATCGCGTTGGGTACTGCTGACCTTTCGTTGTTTGAGATGCTTTCAGTCTACAGTACATTCGTGAACCGAGGAATGCACGTGAAACCCATCTATGTTTTAGGCATTGAAGATCAGGAAGGCAACGTGATTGCTAAATTTAACGAAAAGCCGGAGTTTCAGCGGGCACTTTCGCAGCAAACTGCTGAATTGATGGTGGAAATGATGAAAACGGTTGTAGACAGTGGTACTGCCCGCCGTCTCCGGTTCCGCTACGGATTAAAGAATGACATCATTGGAAAAACCGGCACTACTCAATCACATGCTGATGGGTGGTTTATTGGAGCTACGCCCCGACTCGTGGCTGGTTCTTGGGTTGGAGGTGATAACCGTTTGGTCCGCTTTCGATCCATAAGCTTGGGTCAAGGGGCCAACACTGCTTTGCCTATATATGCTAAGTTTATGCAGGAGTTTAATAAGGATGAAACCTTTAAAGAACTGCGTTATGCTCGGTTTCCTCAACCTTCGAGGTGGGTACAAAATACATTAGCCTGCGATTTCTACCGCGAGGAAGAAGAAAAGGGCTTCTTACAGGATTTGTTTGCCAAAAAGGATAAGGATGATAGAAAACCCGAGAGGGTTTATGAACCAAACCAACGACCCGTTACTAAGTCAACCCAACGGAAAAAGAAAAAAGTGGGTCTTAAAGACCTGGTTCGAAGCATTTTTGGTGGAAATTAATCGGCTAGTTTCAAGAGATTTAGTGAATGCCTACCTATCGGCGTATAGCCCTCTCTGGATTTGCTACATTCTTAGCCTAAATTCCCGGGGGGTTATCTTATTCCTTCTTTTAAAAAACTTATTAAAGTGTGCGGGGTCTTTAAACCCCAGATGAAAGCCAATTTCTTTTACGGTGTTGGTCGACGAGAAAAGTAAGCGTTTTGCTTCAAAGTTGAGGCGTTGTTGAATGATTTGACTTGCAGATGCTTTTGCAACAGCTTGACAAGCTCTATTCAGCGTTTTTTCTGATACGCGCAACAGCTCCGTATAGTCGGCTACGTAATGCTTCTTGAGATAATGCTTATTGAGCAGTTCCAAATAATTGAGGTAAAGGTTTACATAATCGCGTTGATTTTTACTTAATTGTTCAATTGAGGGACTTTCTCTTGATAGAAAATGTAACAAAGCCTTTACCAACGCTGCCAAAATAGCTGTACTTTGACTTTTTGAATCTTGATACTCTTGTCGAATCAATTTAAAATAGTCTTGAAATATCTTGCTTCTTTCTTCATCTAGATTTGTGACAAGATTATAGTTGGAAAAGGAAAAAATCTCGGCGAGATTATCAGCAAAGCCCATTCGGTCAAAAAAGTCTTGGCTGAAGGCGATAATAGATAGTTTGAGTTTGGTTCCCGCAGGGATATCCATCCAGGTAATTTGCCGGGGAGTGGCGAGCATCGTCCAATTCTCAGAAATTTTATAAGGAACGTGATCAACGTAAATTGTTCCTGAACCGGAATATACATAGCGAAGCGCATAGTAACCAAGATGGTGAGCACTTAATATCTCCAAGTCTTCCTCAATCTGCACGGTAATATCTTGGACAAAAACCTGTTTTCCACCACTAAAATCCCAGTAAGTATACACAGGTATTTGCTCTTGAATTGGTTTATAACGAGGCATGGAGATATTTTTCGTTCAGATTTAAAGGTAGGCTTTTTTGCCTTATTTCTTTACCTACCTCTACACTGCAAAAACTACTTACTCTGAAATGCACATTTTAAGTGTCCCATTGTCTAATAGATACCAACGGCTTATGTAGTGCAGCTTGTGGATAACGAATGTCGAGTATTCAGTAGAAATAGGTTATCATCTTCTTCCAAGTAGAATATTGGGTTAGGTAGAAATCGAACGATACCGCCCCAGAGGAAACCCCTGAGGAGGTACAAACAACATTCACCTATGTTTTTCTTTTTTACTCTTCGTATTTACTGCCTTAAAATATTTTGGTAAAAGTTTTAAAGACCTGCTATTGTATTATACGGCTGGTAATACAATCAATTGTGGTATATTTTGGTAGTAAAATGGTCTATTTTAGACAAATTTTGTACCTATAGTAAAACTATGTTCATAGGTCCAGAATCATATCTACCAGCTCATTCTCAGTTTTGATCGTTGACTATATTCAATAATCAAAAGGGATGGCATGGGCTGAATTAGGTAGAACTACTAATGTCGGCTTGCTTACATGAGAGCAGGTGTGAGGCAACATTCAAACTATCAATAGGGTTAATCTGTTGTATTTCTAAAGAACAAAACCAGAATTATGAGTAATACAAAATCAATATTATTGACAATATCGTTCGCCATAATGGTGCTTTTGGCTGCTTGTTCTCAACAGCCTAGTAACGCTCAGAACAGTGCTAAGAATGCCACTATGGATTCAGCACCAGCTAATTACGATGAGAAGTATATTGGTATTTGGGCTGATGAAAACTATCAGTATCCCATTCAGCGTAGTGAAACCGAGTGGAAGGAGATGCTTTCTGAAAAGGAATATAACATACTGAGGGAAGAAGGTACTGAACGAGCGTTTACTAGTCCACTGAATAATGTGAAGAAAGAAGGAATCTTTTATTCGGCAGCAACCGGTCAGCCATTGTTTCATTCCAATACTAAGTTTGAGTCGGGCACCGGATGGCCAAGTTTTTATAAGCCTATTAGTGAAGATGCTGTTGTATTGAAAGAGGATAATCGCTACGGTATGACCCGGATTGAGGTAGTAGATAGTAGCAGTGGATCGCATTTAGGGCACGTTTTTCCCGATGGTCCTAAACCTACCGGGCTGCGGTACTGTATGAATGGAGCTTCTCTACTTTTCGTTGCCAACGGGGAAGAGCCTCCTGCATTAGTCAAAGAGTATTTAGAGAAGTTTCCCGAGGAAAAACCTTCCATGTAGCTAGCCGTTCCAAAAAATTTAATAAGCCTGTTCAGCAATGAGTGGGCTTTTTTTACTCGATTGGATATCTTGACAACTACCCCACAACTCTATCAACTATGGCTAAAAGTGACAAAGTAACTGGAATTGGAGGGATCTTTTTCAAAGGCCGCAAAGAAGTCGTTCGCTTAGCCACTAGGCTTGTTTACCATATGGGGAGGCGTTTTTCCATGAAAGTAGGTCGTCAAATTCATTCCCGCTTCCAGAGCCATGGCAATGCGGGCTTCAATGGTTTCCGTACCTATGTGGGGAGTAAGTACTACATTTTCCATAGTAAAGAACTCTTCCGGAATATGGGGCTCTTCTTCAAATACATCCAAACCAGCTCCGGCCAGTTTACCCTGTTGTAATTGCCGAATCAGTGCTTGTTCGTCAACCACTGGGCCTCGGGCGGTATTGATCAGATAGGCGGAAGATTTCATTTTCGCCAATTCGTTAGCACCCAGTAGTTGCCGGGTGCTTTCGTTCAACGGAACATGCAAACTCACTATATCAGATTGAGTAAGTAGTTCATCTAACGAAACGTAAGTAGCACTCACTTCCTGCTCAAAGAAATCGAACAAACGATTTCGCTGGTAATACAGCGTTCTCATACCAAAAGTGACAGCTCGGCGTGCTACCGCCCGGCCAATACGGCCTAAACCAATAATTCCCAGTGTTTTGCCATAAAGTGAATGGCCGGTATGTTTTTGCAACATCCCCCACACGAAATCATCGTCACCGGTACGTAGCTTACGGTCGCAGTAGGTAATGTTTCTCAAGAGGGAAAGCATCAACCCAAAGGCAGTTTCGGCAGTAGCTTCGGTGACGGCGGTGGGGGTGTTGGTGACAATAATGCCTTTTTGAGAAGCATAGTCAACATCGATGCTATCGTAGCCTACGCCGTAGTTGGCAATAATTTTCAGGTTGGGGGCTGCATCCATAATCTCGGAGTCAACCGCAACATTTACTGCCAGGTAGCCATCCACTTGCGGAATATATTTTAGAATCTCTTCCCGGCTAAACTTCTTTTTATCGGTAGGGTAAATCAGTTCGAATTTTTCCTTCAGTGGTTTTAACCCTTCCTCAGGCAGGGTATAAGAAACGAGTATCTTTGTCATCAGTCAAAAGTATGTAGGGTAAATAGTGGCCAAAAAGTAAAAGATAACCGACATTATTACCAATGAAAACAATAAAAGTTTTAACGGATAACCTGTAAGGCAACATCTACCACATCCCGATAGGTTTCGGCATTCGGGTTGGCCCGGGCCATCACCCGAAGGCCGCTGAAGGTATTAAAGTAAAATCGAGCTAGGGCCTGAGGATCAAGATCGCCACGAATCTCGCCTTTGGTTTTGGCTACTTCAAAGAGCTCGGTCAAAATAGATTCTACCTGATTTTGATTTTCTTGGATGATTGCTGCTAATTTCTGATCACAATTACCTAATTCGGTGGCAGTGTTTACAACCATACAACCTTTCCGCTGCGGGTCACTCATACTTTCCTCCACCGCGCCCTCCAATATCATCCGAATGGTTTGTTGAATACTGCGGTTATCATCTTTCCAGTGGACAAATTGTTCGCGGCTCCTTTCTCGGTAGCGCTGTAGCGAACGGGTAAATAATTGATGTTTATCTCCAAAAGTGTTATACATACTGGCCCGGTTAATTCCCATTCGATCTACCAGGTCTTGGTAGGAAGTGGCGTGGTATCCCTGTTCCCAGAAAACCTCCAGGGCTCGGTCCAGTACCTCGTTTTCTTCAAAATTTCTTGGGCGTGCCATAGTAAAAAAAGGACAGTCGTATAACGACCATCCCTTATATAATGTTCACTGCGAGATATTTATTCCCCACTGACTGACAATTTTGTATATAACTATTTTAGAATAGCGATTCCCCCATCAACATTGTATTCTCCTCCGGTAATAAATTGTGCTTCATCCGAAGCTAGAAAACTCACCAAATTGGCAACTTCTTCGGGCTTGCCAAAGCGGTTGAGTAGCACTTTTTCCTGAATGTTCTGAGCAAACCCATTTAGCTGTTCTTCGGATAAGCCTGTTTTGCTGAAGATGGGTGTTTCTACCGGACCCGGATTCACAACATTTACCCGGATTTTGCGCGGAGCTAGTTCGGTAGCCGCAGTACGAGTGAAGGAGTTCATAGCGGCTTTGGAAGCGGCATACACGGCTGTATTGGGCATTCCGGTGTAGGCATTCACCGATGAGAGGTTGATGATGGATGCTCCCTCGTTCAGAATGGGTAAAAACTTTTCTACCGTGAAGACTGCCCCTTTAAAGTTGATGTTCATCTGAGTATCAAAAAGCTCTTCCGAAATTTGACCTACCGGAGTAGGGAAGAAGACTCCGGCATTCACGAATAAAACGTCTACTTTATTTACTGTGACTTGTACTTGTTCAACCAGCCGGTTTAATGCCGATAAATCGCTTACGTCCGCGACAAAACCTTGTACCCCGAGTTCCTTTGAGGCTTGCTCAACTTTTTCAGCCGAACGGCCGATAATGATGACCTGTGCCCCGTCATTAACAAATCGTTGAGCAGTGGCATATCCAATTCCGCTATTACCGCCGGTCACTACGGCTACTTTTCCAGTTAAATTTCCCATGATATGTATTGATTTAGTGGTGAAAACTGGTTATTAGAACGATCATTCTAAAATACAGTTGTTGATTTTGGAATAATTATTCTAAAATTTTTTTCAATCTACTTATTAGAAGTGCTTTAAGCGGAATGTAACAGAAATAGAGGGGCTAGATTGACCGCAAAGTTCGGGCAGATATTGTCAAAATATTTCTCGGTAATTCTCCCTTACCGCCGAAGATTAATATATTTAGCAGCGGAGAAAGGGTACTAGTGTATGCTTTTGATCCTGATTAGTTTAATCTCTAAGAAATAGTTTATTGATTTTTATGGCACAATATCCAACGAAAGTTTATCTGAATGGTGAAATTCTGGACGCCGAAGACGCGAAAATCTCGGTTTTTGACCGGGGCTTTCTATTTGGCGATGGGGTATACGAAGTGATGACTAAAACAGGAGGAAGCTTTTTCTATCAGCATTTACATTTTCAGAGACTTAAAGAGAGTCTGGCCAAAACACATATTGATTTTGATGTGGATATACTTCCTGGCAAAATTCAGCAATTACTACAAGCCTCTGATTTACTTGACCAGGATTGTCTACTCTACCTCCAGATTACTCGTGGTATCGCCCCGCGAAAGCACGCTTTTCCGGCAGATGCTTCACCCAGCCTAATGATGTACGCGCTGCCCCGGGAGTTTCCCGATATCAACCAAAATAGACTGTCAGTAATTACCAGGCCCGACTACCGATGGACCAGATGCGATATAAAAATGATTTCCTTACTAGGAAATGTGATGGCTAACGATGAGGCCATGCAGTAAGGAGCATACGAAGCCCTTCTAATACGGGATGGCAGAATAACCGAAGCCTCCCACTGTAATGTATTCTTGGTGAAAGATAACGTAGTGTATACTCATCCGGCCGATCAGTACATTCTAAACGGAATTACCCGTCAATTAACCGTTCGGCTATGCCACGATTTAGGTATAGAAATTAAAGAAGAGGCGGTTCCTGCTTCAGAGTTAGCTCAAATGGACGAAATATTTCTGACGGGCACCACCACCTTTATAGCTTCGGTCAAGTACGTTGATCAACAGCAGCTTTCTCCGGATCTGCTAATCGGACCGATAACCCAGCGACTACAACAGGGTTTTCGGGATTTACGAGTACAACACCGAGCTAAAACAGCAACGCCCTCCCCCAACTAATCTACCATCACAAATTACTTACTAACCTCCGCATGCAGCGTTTTACTTTAATTAGTACACTATCATTTACTTGTATTATATCCTTCCTGTTAGGTTGCAGTAGCAGCCCCGAATACGACCTCATTATTTCTCAGGGAAATGTATACGATGGATCAGGGGAAGAGCCAGTTACTACGGATATTGGCATTACTGGCAAAACAATTGTCGCGGTGGGTGATTTGTCCGACGCTAAGGCAGACGTGATGATTGATGCTAGCGGACTGGCGGTTTCTCCGGGCTTTATCGATATGCACGCCCACCTTGATCCCATTTTGGAGCTATCGGAGTGCGAAAGTATGGTTCGGCAGGGAGTGACAACCGCGCTGGGTGGACCGGATGGGGGTGGTCCCTGGCCGTTCGGAGCTTATCTGGATACGCTGGAAGAAATAGGTATTGGCATGAACGTAGCCTACCTGGTCGGTCATAACCGAATCCGAACAAATGTGATGCAACTCGAAAACCGTGCACCCACCAAAGAAGAGCTAGAAACCATGAAAAGCCAGGTAGCCCAGGCCATGATTGAGGGAGCCTTTGGCATTTCCACCGGCCTGAAGTACTTACCCGGGGCCTTTTCCGAAGTAAACGAGGTAATTGAGTTATCCAAAGTAGCCGCATCAGCAGGAGGGATTTACACGTCCCATTTACGGGAAGAGGGGCTGGGGCTATTGGCAGCAGTGCGAGAGGCCATTACCATTTCTGAGAAGGCAGATATTCCGGTGATTTTGACCCACCACAAAGTAGTTGGTAAGCCTATGTGGGGAAAAAGCCTGGAAACGCTGGCGATGGTAGATTCAGCCCGGGAGGCCGGGCTTGATATAAAGATTGATCAATACCCTTATAATGCGAGCTATACCAGCATTTCAATCCTTATTCCGGGTTGGGCACGAGCCGGTGGAAACGATGCTTTTGTCGAGCGATTGCAGAACCCGATTTTGAGTGACAGCATTAAATCCGGTATCATCTTTAATATCCGCAATGATAGAGGGGGTGATGACCTGGACCGGGTACAGTTTGCCAAGGTAGAATGGATGCCAGAACTGGAAGGGAAAACCTTGAAGTACTGGTGCGAACAAAAAGGGATGGAGGTGACTATTGAGAATGGTGCGGAGCTAGTGATGGAGGCTCAGTCGAATGGGGGGGCATCCTGCGTATTTCATGCGATGGACGAACAAGACGTAGAACGAATTATGAAACATCCACAGACCATGATCGCTTCTGACGGACGGCTGGTGGCACCGGGTATTAACCATCCTCACCCTCGCTGGTACGGTACCTTCCCGCGGGTTTTAGGCCACTACGTGCGCGAAAAAAACACCCTTTCACTATCAGAGGCGATCTATAAAATGACCCAGTTGCCCGCTGCGAGCTTAGGGTTATCGGATAGGGGCACCATTGCCGAAAATATGAAAGCGGATATCGTGGTTTTTGACCCGGCGACGATCATCGATAAAGCTACTTTTGAGAACCCTCATCAGTATTCGGAGGGAATTTATCACGTGATCATCAACGGAGAAATGGCGGTTAAAGATGGTGAGTTTCAGCAGCAGAAAATAGGTGAAGTATTGAAGAAGAATCAACTATAACTGTGAAGCTGCTTTGCATTTAGTCTAACATTCATTACGTGCTCTAGCTTTACTTAGCTATGACTGACTCAGACATCATCTTTCTTATTCAGTGTCCCGACCAAAAGGGACTTATCGCTAAGATCAGTTCTTTTTTCTACGAGCTTGATTATAATATTCTTTCCTGCCAGCAATTCACCGACGAAATTCAGCATCAGTACTTCATGCGAATTAAGCTGGACGGGCAGGGGGTACTGCTTATCCGTAAGGAGCTTTCTCAGCGGTTCAAGGAGCTAGCGAACAAGCTGAACTTCACCTGGTCGGTGCACTACCAATCAGATGTAGCCAATACTGCCATACTGGTATCAAAAACCAGCCACTGCCTGTTCGATCTGCTGGAGCGCCAAAGCCAGGGAAAAATTCAAACCAACATCCCCCTGATTATCTCTAACCATCCCGATATGGAGTACCTGGCTGATCAGTTTCGGGTGCCGTATTATTGCTTGCCAATTAAAAATGGTAATAAAGCAGAACAGGAACAGCAAATGCTGGAGTTACTTCAGCGCCACCATATCGATCTGGTAGTGCTCGCTCGCTATATGCAAATACTAAGCTCCGATTTTATTAGTCATTATCCCGGTAGGATCATCAATATCCACCATGCTTTTTTACCGGCCTTCAAAGGGGCGAACCCTTACCGGCGGGCCTACGAACGGGGGGTGAAGATGATCGGGGCCACCGCCCATTACGCCACCAACGACCTGGACGAAGGCCCGATTATCGAGCAGGATGTACAACGGGTTTCACATGCGTACTCTCCCAAAACCTTAGCCAGTATCGGAGCCGACATTGAACGCACGGTGCTGACTCGGGCCGTTCGCAGCCATCTGGAGCACCGAGTTATCATTACCGGCAACCGAACTATTATCTTTCCGGAATCGGGGGAGTAGTTGGGCTAAACCGAAATTGTTCATCAGAAAAGAAAGGGCAATAAAAGAAAGCAAGTTTCTTTGTAAGGCATACTGATGGTATTTCTGTTAATTTGAGGCATGCACCAACTACCGACCTTTATACTAGCTTTTGTGATCGGAGTTCTCGGATGTCAATCACCTGAGCCATCCCAACCTATAGACTTAACTGAACTGACAGTCAGTGAAATCCACCAAGCGTACGAAGCGGGAAAGTTTAACAGCCAGCAATTAGTGGAAGCCTATCTAGCCAGAATTGAGCAAGTTGATAACAAAATCAACTCACTGACAATCATTAATCCGGATGCGTTAGCAATAGCCATAGAGTTAGACGAGGAGTACCAAAGAACCAACGTGTTGCGGCCGCTTCACGGAATTCCACTGATTGTCAAGGATAATATCAATACTAAGGGCTTGCCCACTACCGCCGGAGCCTTAGCGCTGAAAGACTATGTGCCGGAGGCGGATGCCTTTATTATACAGAAATTAGTGGATGCTGGAGCCATTATTATCGCCAAATCAAATATGGCGGAATGGGCGTTCAGTCCCATGCATAGTGAAAGTTCTACGGCCGGAACTACCCGCAACCCCTACAATCTAGAGTATGTTCCCGCCGGTTCCAGTGGGGGAACGGCCGCTTCGATTGCTGCCAATTTGGGAGTGATTGGTTTAGGCACTGATACCGGAAACTCTATTCGCGGACCATCTTCCCATTGCGCACTAGTCGGCTTTCGGACGACCTTGGGGCTGGTCAGCCGCAGTGCCATCGTCCCGCTCTACTTCCGCAACGATGTAGGGGGACCCATGTGCCGAACCGTGGAAGATGCTACTAAGGTATTGGAAGCAATCTCCGGATACGATCCGGAAGATCCTATCACCCATTACTCCGAAGGCAAGATTCCAGCTAGCTACCGCCAATTTCTGGTTGAAGATGGATTGGTAGGCGCTAGAATTGGAGTCTTGAGAAGCATTCGGGATTATGATCCCGAACCCGAAATAGCTGAATTGTTCAATCAAGCACTCAAGGATATGGACTCATTAGGTGCACAAGTGATTGACTCGGTAGTAATCCCCGGTTTTGATAGTCTTAAAGAAAACCAGTGGTGCGCTGATTTTAGAAAAGATGTAGAAGCCTACCTGGCAAAATACGTCCGGAGTGATACCATGAAAACATTGGAGGACATTATCCGGGTGGGAACCAATTCCGAGCACGCCGCTAGTCGGCTGGCAACTTTAGCCGAAAACAGTGGCCGCTGGGAAGATCCGGAGATAAAGTGTCTGGATGCCTATACCGATGTGAGGCGGATTGCTTTTCGGGAGGCGATTGAAGGGGTAATGGATTCGTTACAACTGGACGCTATTGTCTATCCCTCCTGGCATAATAAACCGGCTAGAATCGATGTTTTTAGCGAGGAATATAAGGGAGATAATAGTCAGATCATTTCGCCCCATACCGGCCAGCCTGCGTTTACCGTTCCTATGGGCTTCATTAGTAATAATCTACCAGCCGGACTGCAATTCTTAGGAAGAATGTACGCGGAGGGCACATTGATTAAGCTTACCTACGCCTACGAGCAGGGAACCCAGCACCGAAGACCAGCAGCAATTGATTAGCAAACGAAATATGAACATTATCCAGATAAGAAACGATCTGTCGTACTACGGAAATAAAATTTTTCTAAACAGCGCCGGCTCTTCTTTGATGCCCGCAATAGTAACCCAAAAAATCAGCGACTATCTACGCGAAGAACAGGAAGTGGGTGGCTACTATTTGGCTGACTCTAAGGCGGACGAAATTGAGGACTTCTATCGTCAGGCGGCTAAGCTGATAGGCGCGAACGCTCATAATATTGCTTTTACCCATGACGCTACCGATGCCTACATCAAAGCCCTCTCATCCATCAAATTTAACCCCAACGATGTAATTATTACTACGGATGATGACTACGCTTCCAACCACATACAGTTTATTTCTTTGAAAAAACGGTTCGGGATTCAGGTCGTCCGAATGAGGAATCTCGCCAATGGGGATCTGGATATTGCTGACTTTGAACAGTTGGTAGAAACTCATCACCCCAAACTAGTCGCCGTCACCCACGTACCTACCAATTCCGGGCTGGTACAAAATGTAGAGGCCGTGGGGGAAATCTGCCAACAGCAAGGGATTATTTACCTGGTGGATGCCTGTCAATCGGTAGGGCAAATTGATGTAGGAGTGAACACAATAAAGTGTGATTTTCTATCGGCTACCGGTAGAAAGTTTCTTCGGGGGCCGAGGGGGACTGGTTTTCTGTTTGTTTCGGACCGAATGCTGGAAGAAGGCTACGCGCCTATGATGATAGATGGGGGTGGAGCCATTTGGAAAGACGAAAACCATTACCAAGTATTGGAAACCGCCCGGCGCTTTGAAACCTGGGAAAAGCCTTATGCCTTGCTCGTAGGATTGACCGAAGCTTTCAAATACGCCCAAGAGATCGGCATTGAGAGTATCGAGACCTATAATCAACAACTCATGGAGCGCCTGCGGGCAAATCTCAGTCGTATTCCGAGAGTGCAACAGTACGACCGTGGTTCCCGAAAGTGCAATATTCTGACTTTTCGAAAAGAAAGGATTTCGTTGCTAACTCTCAAAGAAAAATTATCCCAGAAGGAAGTTTTTTTTAGCGTCAGTAACCGGGAGTGGGGAGTGATTGATTATGAAAAGAAAGGGATAGACGGAACCATCCGCTTATCACCCCACTACTTTAACACGCTAGAAGAAATGGATCGAGCGGCGGAAATTATTGAAGAAATCTAATCGGAATCATATTCACAAACAAAAGACTGGCGGTTTCATTAGTTATGGTAAACAAATACTGATAACTGAGAAATATGAAAAAGGTATTGATTATAGGAGCAAGTGGGAAGATCGGCCGACTATTAACTGAAAAACTTACTGGTGAAACTGAATTTTTGCCAGTAGCTTTATTTAGAAGTGAGGATCAGAAAGACTTCTTTGAAAAATTAGGAGTTGATTACAAGGTCATCAGCCTGGAAGATTCAATAGACGTACTGGCCGATGCTCTGGCGGGTATGGACGCGATAGTTTTCACGGCGGGCTCGGGTGGAAAAACGGGCTACGACAAAACCCTGGCGATTGATTTGGACGGGGCGGTGAAAGCAATGGATGCCGCTCAGAAAGCCGGAGTAAAACGATTTGTAATCGTAAGTGCATTAAACACAGACAACCGTAGCACCTGGGGTGATTCCGAAATGAAACCCTACTACGTTGCTAAGCATTACGCCGACCGTATCCTAAAATCTTCTGGCTTAGACTACACCATTGTGCGTCCGGGGCAGCTGCTAGATGATGCTGGGAACGGAAAAGTGACAACTAATAATCCCGCTGCCAACAAAAGCGTACCTCGCGAAGATGTAGCTTCGCTTATAATTCAAGTTCTTAAGCACGATAATACCATCGGCAAGATCGTAGAATTCAATCAGGGAGATACTCCTATTGAGGAAGCCGTTAAGAATAGTTGACGGTGTAATCTGTTGACAATCTTAAGTTTTTAGGGACAGTAAGTCATAGTAGAAAACAATCCGTTGCAAGGTTTTTTTGCATTCATGGTGGGAAATTGGCAGTTTGTGATGAGCTTTAATGCAATACTTACAATTCAACAACCATCACGATGAAAATTCTATGCTTATTTTCTTGCTTTTTAATCATCTTCTTTCCGGCACGGGCGCAAACTCAAGACCCATCAGAAGAGGTGATAATCACTATTCACAACAAAAAAACCCGGGTTAAAGCTGATAAAAACGGAAAATTACAAGTAAACGTATCCTCAAAGGATGTCCAAAAATTTCAGGCCAACGGTTCGGTAAGCTACCGTGACTTTGGGGCCAAGGGTAACGGAAAAGCCGATGATATAGACGCTATTGCCGCTACCCACGCATTTGCCAATCAGCAAAACCTGCCGGTGAAAGCCAATGAAGGTGCCACCTACTACATCGGGGGAAAGGCCCGTACGGCCATTATTAGAACCGATACTGATTTTGGAACCGCAGAATTTATTATTGACGATACCGAGGTTGAGGACCGCAATGCATCGGTTTTTATGGTCAGTTCCAGTCAGCAACCTTTCCACCTTGAGGGTGTCACCTCGCTAAAAAGAAACCAGGCAAAAATAAATGCTTCCCTACCGGGAACCTGCATTGTCACGGTAACCGATTCTACCGTAAGGCGCTACATTCGCTACGGGCTGAACCAAAACAACGGTTCCCCGCAAACCGATATTTTTGTCGTGGATAAAAACGGTCAGGTGGATATGGATGCTCCCATTATTTGGGACTTCAACCAGATCACTGAAATCACTGCCCTTCCGGTAGACGAGAACACTCTGACAATTATCGGAGGCCGATTCACCACGATTGCTAATCAAGCAGAATCCCGGTATACTTACTACAGTCGAAACATTGCAATTCGGCGTTCCAACGTAGTAGTTGATGGATTGGAACACCACATCACCGGCGAAGGGGAGCAGGGGGCACCCTACGGCGGCTTCCTCAACATTCGCGACTGCGCCTACGTTACCGTTCAAAACACCCTCCTGACCGGTCACAAAACTTACCGTACCATCGGTGCAGCCGGAAAACCGGTATCAATGGGCTCTTACGATCTTTCGGTCAACCGGGCCCTGAATGTTTCCTTTATCAATTGCCGGCAGACCAATGACATTGATGACCGCACTTACTGGGGGATTCTGGGTTCTAATTACTGTAAAAACCTATTGTACGATAATTGTACCTTCTCCCGCTTCGACGCGCATATGGGGGTGGCCAATGCTACCATTCGTAACTCCACCCTGGGACACATGGGAATCAATGCCATTGGTACCGGTACGCTTACGGTTGAAAACAGCACTATCCGGGGAAGAAGCCTTGTGAATCTGCGATCCGATTACGGTAGTACCTGGCAGGGAGAATTTATTATTCGCGACTGTAAATTCGTTCCTCACGGTGGCCGACCGGGCCGGGTTAGCTTGGTTAGCGGGTCGTATTCCGGTCAGCACGATTTCGGCTACACCTGCTATATGCCCGAGAAAATTATCATTGAAAATCTCTACATCGACGATTCCAATCATCCGGAAGATTACGAGGGACCAGCCATTTTCACCAATTTCAATCCGGACCTGACTGACGCTACTTATCAGGAGCAGTTTCCGTACGTGAAAACTGAAGAGGTAGTTCTCAAGAATGTGACTACCACTAGCGGTCAAGACCTCAGGCTCAGTGACAATCCCTACATGTTTCAGGATGTACGGGTGCTTCGCGAATGACTAAAATGGTTGTCTATCCATAAAGTAAGCGGTGAGAATAGTTGTCGTGAGGATGTACTCCGTATTGACTGCTGACAAAGTACCGAGCTTAAAGGTCAAGGGGATTTAGCAGCTTAAGTCCGGGTATATCCAAAGATTATTTTGGAAAAAAGCAGGCTTACGCGTTAGATCACATATATTTGTCGCGACTGTAGAATCACTCTCAATCTTTTTGTCGGTCGAGGACCGAATATCATTTAGCCTACTATTTCCAACTACTTATCATGCAGCAACGATTTCGTTTAAGAAGTCCTCTCCCTATTTTTCTCGCTTTATGTGGGGTTGTGTCGGGCATTGCGGGCTATTATTTTGAAACCTTTCTTCCTCCTGTACTTATGATGCTCATTGGAGCTACTTTAGGTATTGGAGCAACGTTGCTGTTTTACTTTCTCTTCCGGTTATTGGGGAAGATGATAAATAAGCTACCGCTTAGATTTAATGCAGCTTGGTTAGCCGCCGTAGCGGCTTTGGTGTTGGTGAAGTTTACGGCGTTTCGCTGGCCCGATCTTGTTTATTATTCCGCCGCGCTGTTAGCAATCTTGTTTTCAGTGCTGCTTTACCTTAGCATCCGAGAATTGGCAATTTACCCAACGTGTAAGTGGGCTTGGTTGGGTATTGTAGCTACGCTGATATTTTTGGGGGGCAGTCTATTTTGGCTTCAGCAGGAGGGTAGTGACCCGTTCGGAGAAGAACTACCACCACCCCTCAGTTCATCAAGTGTGGAGAAGCTAAGTAGTCTGGGGTTAGAAAATCCTGCTTCTCCCGGTCAATATAAGGTAACAACTTTTACCTACGGCAGTGGAGATGATTACCGTCGGAGTGAATATGCCGAGGGAGTGAGATACGAAACTCCTACTGTGGACGCCTCCCGAATGTTGCCCGAATGGAAAGGGAAAAAGAAAAAGTGGCGGGAGCACTACTGGAAATTCGGAGTAAAGAATTTTCCTTTAAACGGAAGAGTTTACCTGCCCGAAGGTGTCGGGCCATATCCCATTATACTAATTGTGCATGGCAACCATAGTATGATTGATTACTCGGATGATGGGTACGGGTATTTAGGTGAGCTTTTAGCTTCTCGGGGTATTATTACCGTATCGGTAGATGAGAATTTTATCAACGGGCATTGGTCGGGAGATTTTCGCGGGAAAGAAATGCCGGTGCGCGGATGGCTGCTGCTAAAGCATCTGGAGCAGTGGCGAAGCTGGAACCAAACCCCCGGTCATGATTTGGCGGGCAAAGCTAATCTGGAGCAAGTCATGCTCATTGGGCATTCCCGTGGGGGAGAAGCTGTTTCTATTGCCGCTGCATTTAACCATCTACCCTATTTTCCTGATGATGCAAATGAGGCCTTCGACTTTCATTTTGGGATAAAAGGAGTGGTGACACTGGCGCCTACTGATTACCGTTATCACCGACAAATCAACCTGAAGGATATTAATTATCTGTCCTTACAGGGTTCTTACGATGCCGATGAGGTTAGCTTTTGGGGGATGCGACCCTACCGTCGCTTGATTTTTAGTTCCGACAGTGAAAATTTTAAAGCCGGAGTATACCTGCACCGGGCCAATCACGGACAGTTTAATAGTACCTGGGGTAGGAAAGACTTCGGAGGAACGATGGGTTGGTTGCTAAATACTGCACCCATGATGTTGGGGGAGCAGCAGCGACAAGCGGCTCAGGTTTTTATTACGGCCTTTGCCGAAGCAACTCTTCATCAAGATAGAAAGTACCTACCCTTGTTTGAAAACGTGGCCGTAACTAGCGATTGGCTCCCAAAGAATTACTACCTCACACATTTTCAAAGCAGTCAAACCCAACTAGTAGCCGATTTTGAGGAAGATATTAATCTAACTACCGCGGGGAATGGAATTAGTATCCAAACCGAAAATCTGGCTGTTTGGCGGGAAGAGAACCTGAACACCCGCAATGAGGGCAGTCAAGAGAATAATGCCGTAATACTGGGTTGGAACTACGGGGAAGCTATCAATGCTGATTCACTAGCCCGCTTCTCGGTAGTTTTACCAGATTCGCTAGATATAAATATGGATACTTTAGGTAATTTAGTAATCACAATGGCTGCCGGAGATTTGAAGTGGCTGAATAAAACTGAGGGCGAACAAGCTGAAGAGAAATTTCTGCACGAAGAGGTACCGGATGTGACTATTCTTCTAACCGACCGATCGGGACATATTGTCCAGCTTCTGCTTAGTGATGTAAAACCTATTGCTCCGAGACTCAAAACCCGATTCACAAAGCTGGCTTTTCTGGATAAAGATATGATTGGGAACGAGTGGGAAGTACAACCCGAGACGTTCCACCTTCCACTCTCTGCATTTTCAGTGAGCAACCGTGAATTTGATATACAACAGCTTCACAAAATCTCCCTGGTGTTTGATCAGACAAACTCAGGGGTAGTGGTTGTAGACGATATTGGGTTTTGCTCTTACTAATGATGCGTTACTTCTCATTTATCATCATGTAATAGAAAGCGGTTGAAAGCTGCGCACAAGCTAAGCTGTATCAGCATAAACTAATTGAAAATCAGCAAAAGCAGATGACTGCTCAGTAGCGGCTTATTGAAACTGAGCAATTACACTTTACTGGTATTCCCTAATCTATTCGGGCGAAGCAACTGCATTAGAAGGGGCGAATACGATCTATTGAGCAGGGGAGGTAGGAGATGACCAGTTAAATGCTATGTCCCTCGTCGGATCAGTAGCAATCGACCGGCCGAATAGAATTTATCGAGCCGAATTGGTAGTATTCGACCGGTTAAATATAAGCTATCTTAGAGTACTTTTCACTGATAACTGGTCATATCACAATTATTTTTCCGAAATAACTCCTTCGACCGGTCGAATTAAATTACTCAGTGAGAAAATTAGACATTTAATCGGTCTTTTGTGCCAAGAAAAGGGGCTCAAAGTTGGTTACTCCGGCATTAGTGTATTTATTACACTTTACCGATATTATTTATTTGATCAGCGATTCTTGGGCGTTCTGAAATGGTGCATGAATCCCGGATTCCTACCTGTTTCGACTGAGAATGCGTTAGAATCGGCGATTATCGTACGGAAAAAAGTTCGCCAAAAGGGCGAGAAGCACTTTTCGGGTAGTTATGAAGATAATTTTCTAAGGAAGCCTACTTTGTAAATACATTAATAATCTCAGAATGGCAAAATGTTCTTATATTCAACTATTTGTCGGGTGCTTAAGAAATACGGAATTCGTGAACCAAGAATTTAAAAGATTGCCCCAATAGAAAATGGCTGAGCTATATTAGAAATAACGGCAACCAGTCTCCGTTACCTGCCAATATCAGCCGGATAACGGAGATATTGCCATTATCAATTTGTTGGCACTCATTAAATGAAGAAAGTGATTATTAAATTCTTAGTTGGAATACTGT
>CAZKCO010000029.1:0-87128 GCA_964551335.1 uncultured Roseivirgaceae bacterium | reverse complement strand
TTCAAGTGTTCAAGTGTTCAAGTGTTCAAGTGTTCAAGTGTTCAAGTGTTCAAAGCTACTCAAACTACGCCAACATATGAATACTGAGCAATAAGTACACGAACACCCAAATACTTTAACACTCTAACACTAGAGTACTGTATCAAAACCGTACACCTCACTGTCATGAAAACGATACACTGTTAGCAATTAATAATGTGCTATTTGCAATTAACAATTTGATATTCAACACCTTGCAGTTATTTTCTGAATTTGGAAGTAAAGTTGTCAATGCAATAAATAGTTAGCAAAGGTTGCCCCGCAAAGGTTGCCCCGCAAAGGTTGCCCCGCAAGGGTTGCCCCGCAAGGGTTGCCCCGCAATGAACAATAGATAATTATGGCCGACAATCATTAACCCTGTCCATTATCAACTGTCAACGGCACATTGCTAACTGTACCTTGCTAATTGAATAAGCTATGTTACATAACTACTGGAAAACCGCCATTCGTACTCTCTGGAAGTATAAAAGCTATACGGTCATCAATGTGTTGGGTTTATCTCTGGGTATTACCTGTTGTCTGTTACTGTTTTTGATTATCCGCTATTTAATAAGCTTTGATACTTTTCATGCAAATAGAGACAATATCTATCGTATCGTTCGCGAAACTGTAAGGCAGGGAAATACCGACCACACCCCCGGAGTTCCCGTACCTCTTCCCGATGCTTTTCGCACCGATTTTCCTGAAGTTGAGAAGGTAGTCTTTATTTCTTATTTCCGCCAAGGACTGGTTACGGTCGATAGAGAGGGAAAAAACCAGAATTTTACTGAAGATGAAGGCCTGGCTTACGTAGAGCCCACTTTCTTTGAAGTCTTTGATCGGTCCGTCATTGCCGGAAATCCCCTCACAATTCTTGATCAACCCAATGAGGCAGTTATTTCACGGAGCCTAGCTCAGAAGTATTTTGGTACGAATAGCCAGCCGGAAGAAGTACTCGGGAAAGCCCTGAAATTGAATAAAGAAACGGAGCTGGTAATCACCGGAGTCATGGAAGATCATCCAAAGAATACCGACTTTCCGTTCAAACTAATGATCTCCTTCGCTACCGTTAAGGATGAAATGCTAAAACAAGGGGGGTGGAACAGTATCAGTAGTGATGATCAGTGCTATTTACTACTTGCCGAAGCGCAATCTCCCGCTTCTATTGAGTCTCAACTACCTGAGTTCTTGGAAAAATACCAGGAAAGCGATGACAGTGAACAGGTTACCCTAAGTCTGCAATCGTTGCGAGACCTGCACCATGACACCCGGTTCAGTGCCTACAGCTTCCAGACTATTCCCCGAGATGTTATACTGGGATTAGGGTTCATTGCGCTGTTTTTGATAGTGATTGCTTGTATCAATTTTATTAACCTCACTACTGCCGCTTCGGTAAAACGATCAAAAGAGGTAGGAATTCGGAAGACGTTAGGAAGCACAAGGTACCAACTCATTGGTCAATTTTTGGGAGAGACAACCATTATTACGGTGTTTTCTACCCTGTTGGCCTTAGGGCTAGCCGAACTTTTGCTCCTGGAAATCAATCCAGTATTAGAGTTGGAGTTGAATATCAACCTATTTTCGGACGTAATACTAGATATTGCCCTAGTACTTACCGTGATTGGAGTTAGTCTGCTCTCTGGTCTCTACCCGGCTTTGGTATTATCCCGCTTTATTCCTACCCAAGCCCTCAAAAATAAGCTTACACGTCAAGCCACCCGGGGTGTCACATTACGAAAGGGATTGGTCGTTTTTCAGTTCGTGGTTGCTCAGGCGTTTATTGTAGGCACGCTGGTAATGGTCAGTCAAATGCAGTATATCAGTCAGGTAGACTTGGGGTTTAACAAGGATGCTATCCTAACAGTTGAACTTCCAGAAAATGATAAAGAGGCTAAAAAAACACTGCGAAATGAGCTACTGAGTATTTCGGGAGTAGAAAAAGTAAGTTTATCGTTTAGCAGTCCCACCTCCGGTTCGGTATCGGTCACTTCGTTTACTATTGAAGAAGATCCGAATACCTATCATACTCAGGTCAAGAACGTTGACCGAAACTATATTGATGTGTACGGCCTGACGTTGCTGGCCGGAACCGGGCTAAGCGATGTAGATACAGTAAGTCGCTTGGTAGTAAACGAAGCTTTCTTGAGAAGTACCGGAATTGCTTCCCCCGAAGAGGCAGTGGGGAAACAGGTTGAAATATGGGGCAAAGAAATACCAATTGTAGGCGTAATGAAGGATTTTCATACGGTTTCTCTCCGCCACGCTATTGAGCCCACCGTTTTATTAGACGGATCTTCCTACCGGCAAGCTGATATTATGGTTAATATGGTTAGCTTAGCTCAAACCTTACCCGAAATTGAGGAGCGCTGGTCAGCTTTTTATCCTGAATATACTTTTGATTATCAATTTGTAGATGAGGCAATCGCCAATTCTTATCGCAGCGTGCAAGCCTTATCGGTAATTTTGAGTATTGCTTCGACGATTGTGATCTTCATCGGCTGCCTCGGCTTATACGGCCTGATCACGTTTATGGCTGAACAGAAGACCAAAGAAGTAGGGGTACGGAAAGTGTTAGGTGCTTCCGTAGCTAGTATCATCGGGCTATTCTCCGCTGAATTCATCAGGCTTATTATCATCGCTTTCCTGATCGCCGCTCCAATTGCCTATATCACAATGAACGGCTGGCTACAAAATTTTGAGTACAAAATAGATTTAGGTATTGGTCTGTTTCTGGCCGGTGTGGGGGCTACATTAACTATTGCCCTGGTTACCGTAAGCTACCGCTCGATAAAAGCAGCACTAGCTAACCCAGTAGACAGTTTACGAAATGAATAAAACGCGGTAGAGGGTAGAAGGCGGCCGCCCTCCACCATTTACCTCTCACCCTATATTAGTTATGTTAAAAAACTACTTTGCTACTGCCTTTCGGTACTTACTGAGAAACCGCAATACTTCTCTCATCAATATCATGGGGCTAGCCTTGGGTATTGGGTGCGTGCTGATTATTCTGGCGGTGGTACGCTATGAGCGGAGCTACGACCAGTTTCATTCGGATGCCGATCGGATTTACCGAGTAGTACGGACCGGTGAGGTTGACGGAGAGACTGAGTACCGAACCGGAATCCCGCACGCCGCCCCGGAGGCTTTGAGAAGCGATTTGACCGTAGCGGGTGAGGTTACCGCCATGCACTACGTAGGTGGCTTGCAGTTATCAGTGGTTGAAACCGAGCCAGAAGGCACCAAGCGGCAGTTTCAGGAGGATGAGGGAATTACATTTATTGATAGCGACTTTTTCAAGCTGTTTGACTATGCCGGAACCGGTTTTCAGTGGATTTCTGGAAACCCCGAAACTGCGCTGAAAGAACCGTTTAGCGTAGTGCTTACGCAAACCATGGCGAACAAATACTTCCCTCGAGGAGATGCTTTAGGAAAAAGTTTGAGTCTGGACAACCTGATGGATGTCAAAGTCACCGGAGTGGTAGCTGATCTTCCACCAAATTCGGATTTTCCTTTCCGGGCCATGCTATCCTACTCCACCCTAAACACCGAAGGTCTACTAAAAGACAACTTCTCCGATTGGTACTCTGTCTCGGATGAACACCAAGGCTATGTGCTATTGAATGAGGGGGTAACCCCGGAAGAGGCAGAAGCCCAAATCCTGAAAATTCATGCTGCCAATGTGAGCGAATCAATGGCTGAGTTTCGACAGTATAAGCTGCAACCGCTGAAAGAAGTGCATACGGATGCTCGCTTTGGCAACTACCAGTCGCGCACAGTAAGTAAAGAAACCGTATGGGCGTTACTAATCATTGGCTTATTTATCATTTCTACCGCTAGTATTAACTTCGTTAACCTTAGTACGGCACAGTCGGTACTGCGGTCCAAAGAAGTAGGTATTCGTAAGACAATGGGTAGCGGTAGACTGCTGCTAATCTGGCAGTTTTTAGGTGAAACATTTATCATTACCCTGCTGGCCGGGATGCTGGCACTCGGCGGCGCCGAGTTGGCTATGGTGTACGCCAGAGATTTGCTCCAAATAGACCAAGGAGTAGCATTACTCACCGATCCGGCCACTTTGGTCTCCTTAGTTGCCATTATCTTGGTAGTAACAATTTTAGCTGGCAGCTATCCGGCACTAACTATTTCCGGCTTTAATCCGGTAGCGGCCTTGAAGAATAAAATAAGCAACGGCTCTCCCCAGAAAATGAAGCTACGACAGGGGCTGGTTACTTTACAGTTTGTGATTGCTCAAATCTTCATCATCGGAACTATCGTAGTAGTCCGGCAGATGGATTACTTCCGCAGTGCTGAATTAGGCTTTGAGCAAGAAGCAATAATTACGGTAAAATTCCCCGCGAGAAATACCCCACCTTTATCAACATTAGAAACACTGGAAAACCAGTGGAAGACCACTCCGGCGGTAGCGTCAGTGAGTTTTGCTTCCAGTTCTCCGGCCGGGGTTGGCCGAAACACCTCCCACTGGGATATTCGCCGGAAGGGAGCACCGGAAGGAGAAGAAAGTATAACATTTGAACGGCAGGCGATAGACGAACAATACCTCGATCTGTTTGAGATTCCGCTGGTGGCCGGAAGAAATTTCCAGCCGAACGATACTGCCAAGCATATTATTATTAATCGTAAGCTAAGCGAAAGAGTAGGATTGTCTGAACCCGACCAAGCCATCGGTGAAATCATGCTGATCGGTAATGACGCTTATGAGATAGTTGGGGTAACCGAAAACTTCCACACCAAATCGTTGAGAGAAGAAATTGACTACGTTGGTTTCCTGATTGACCCTCAACAGTACTACACCGCCAATATCAAGCTGAACCTGGCAGGAGACGCTTCCGGAAAAACTAACCAATGGAGCGGAACTTTGCAGCAATTAGCAGCAACCTGGGCCGCTATGTACCCTGAATATATGTTCAACTACCAGTTCCTGGACCAAAGTGTTGCTGCTTACTATCAGGAAGAGGCGCGACTTACGAAGTTATTCAAAGTGTTGGCGGGTATTACCATCTTCATTGGATGCCTGGGCTTATACGGATTGGTTGCCTTCATGGCCGTGCGGCGCACCAAGGAAGTAGGTATTCGTAAAGTGCTAGGGGCTTCGGTACAGCATATTCTGATTTTATTTTCTAAGGAATTTATTCATCTGATACTAATTGCATTCTGCATTGCGGGCCCTATCGCCTTCTACCTGATGCAGCAGTGGCTACAGAATTTTACCTATCAGGTTAACCTGGGAGCGGGCGTTTTTATTCTAGCTATCGCCGCCTCAGCGATTATTGCTACCCTCACGGTGAGCTATCAATCTCTAAGAGCCGCACTAGCTAACCCAGTAGACAGTTTACGAAATGAATAATGCGAACAATGAACAATGTACAGTGTGCGGGGCACTCCGTGCAATGAATAATTGCTAACTGTTCACTGCTAATTGCTAACTGTTCACTGCTAATTGCTAACTGTTCACTGCTAATTGCTAATTGCTAATTGAGTAAAGTTATGATTAAGAATTACTTCAAAATTATCTTACGAAATGCACTGAAAGAAAAGCTACCAGCCGCGCTCAATATCGTAGGTTTGGGAGTGGGCCTTACCGTTTGCCTGCTCATCAGCTTGTACGTACTGGATGAATTGCAATACGACCGCTTTCACGAAAATGCCGATCAGGTATATCGGGTAGATATGTCTTACATCTGGGGAGATACCGACCAACGCTTTGGTTCTACTTCCCCGCCTATTGCTGAATTACTTCAGGAGAATTATCCCGAAATTACCGCTGCGGCGAGAATTTATACTCCCGGCCTGCTTTTTTTCACTCCAAAGACCGAGACCCGCCAGGTTAAGTCTTTTGAAGAAGAAAATGCTCTGGCAGTCGACGCTACTTTCGCTGAGATTTTCACCCTCAACACCGTAGAAGGGGATGTTCGGGCCGCTTTACGAAAGCCTAACACCGCCATTCTGACTGAGGCAACCGCTCAAAAATATTTTGGTGATGCTACTGCTCTGGGCCAACTGCTAACGCTGGAAAAAGGCTCCAATGAGCAAACGATTGAGGTAGGTGCCATCGTGGAAAGTTTTCCCGGGCAATCACACTTTGAGTTCGACCTACTGTTATCGATGGCTACTTTTCCGGAAGTAAAAGAGCGGGGCTGGACGTGGATCTGGACGGGGTTTGTCACTTACGTGAAGGTAAGCGAAGAGACGAACGTTCGGGATTTAGCGGATAAAGTAAAGTCTATGCCGGCCCGCTACGCCGGAAGCACGCTAGAGCGTATATACGGCTATTCGTTTGACGACTACGAACAGCAAGGAAAGAAATGGGAGCTTTTTTTACTACCGCTTACCGATATTCATCTTTTTTCTAATAACTCCTTTAACCGCTTAGGCCCCACCGGCGATATTGATAATGTTTACCTGTTGGTTACTATAGGATTCCTGGTGATGGCCCTGGCGATTATTAACTTTATTAACTTATCTACCGCCCGGGCTTCTCAACGGGTGAAAGAGGTAGGGGTTCACAAAGTATTGGGCGCGGGTAAACCCCGACTGATGGGTTTGTTTCTGTTAGAATCTCTACTTATGGGCGGACTGGCCACCCTACTGGCCTTATGCCTTACTGAGTTGCTGGCCCCGCTCTTCAATCAAATTTCGGGTAAAGATATTTCGCTACTGCAATCATCCAACTCCCTTTTCTTTTTATCAATTCTGGGGTTTGCCCTGCTCATCAGCCTACTGGCGGGTAGCTATCCGGCCTTTTATCTAACATCGTTTCAGCCGGTGAAAGCACTCAAACAAAAAATAGTAGTTGGCAACAGTACCAAAGCGGTTTTAATGCGCAATGGGTTGGTAGCGTTTCAGTTTATCATTTCTATCGGATTGATCGTCTTCACCTTGGTTATTCATCGCCAGCTTCAGTTTACCCAGAACATGAAGTTAGGATTTGATTCGGACAATCTTATCATTTTACCCTACGCCGAACGGATTCCTAACCAGGGTGAACAACTGATGAATCAATTGCGTCAGGATAGCCGGATTGCCTCAGTTGCTTCGGCCAGTGCCATGCCCCCTGTAGTACATAACCAGGATAACTTCTCAGCCTACGGAGATCCGGAATCCTCGGTTCCGATCAATACAATTATTGTGGATGCTCATTACCTGCCTACGCTGGATATTGAGCTTATGGCCGGTCGCAACTTCATCGATAGAAGTACTTCCGATCAGAAAACCGTAGTGCTTAACGAATCTGCCGTGCAATCATTAGGCTGGAGTACCGACCCCGAATCACCGGACTTTGCGGTAGGAAAATATCTGCAATACCCTGAGCAGCTATTCGAAGTAATCGGTATTACCTCTGACTTCCACTTCGAGTCATTGCGGGAACAGATCATGCCACTCGCTATCTTCTATGAAGGTGCCCCTATGTGGACTGGCGGACGAAAGTTTATTACAATTAAACCCCGGGAACAGTTTCGTGCTGCTGATCAGATACAGCAAATCCTTACTGATCTGGAAAAAAAATGGCAGGCTCAGGCTCCCGAAACGCCGTTCACTTACTCCTTCCTGGATGACGATTACTTCCGGCAATTTGAGGCCGAAATGCGTCTGGGCCAGATTTTTACCCACCTGACAATCCTGGCACTGTTCATTGCTTGCATGGGATTATATGGGTTGATGACCTTTATTGCTGAACGCAAACGAAAAGAAATCGGCATTCGTAAGGTGTTAGGAGCTGGTGTTGGGCAAATATTTGCGCAGATTTCCGGCAGTTTCTCCCGCTTGGTGTTGATAGCGCTGCTCATAACTTCTCCGGTAGTTTGGTACGCTACTCATCAATGGTTACAGACTTTTGCGTACCGCACCACTATTCCTATCTGGCTGTTTTTGGTAGCGGGAGGCAGTGTTTTACTGATCTCCATGATTTCCGTGAGTTATCAATCGCTTAAAGCTGCGCTGGCCAACCCGGTAGACTCACTGAGGGATGAATAGTTGAGCAGGAAGCTTGGGGCGGGGAGTGAGTCTAGCTTTTAGTGCTCCGCCCCAAGCTAAAAACTTACGTGCGTCTTCTACATCAATTAGTACTTCAGCTTACCTACGTGGCGTTGCTTGCAATACGTACATCTCCCTCCCGAATTAGGGCGTAGCTTTGCCCAAAAAGTTATGCCTCTTCGTTTTACACTACATAAAAATGCTATCCACCGGGGAACGAGCCGCCGTGGAACGAGCCCCCGTGGAGGCTCTGCCGAGTCGTATCGTGCTGTGGCTAAGAACATAAATTACGTGAGGGTTGAGGACGCTATTGAGGCTCTTACCCAATCGGGGTCAATCCTGAAGGAGACTGAGTGCTTTGCGGTGATCCACGGTTTTCTGAATTACTTAAATGAGCAGCTAGCTGAGGGAAACGGTTTTCTATCCCCCTACTTCCGGCTCACCCCCGGAGTACGCGGGGTGTTTGACAGTGAGGAAGATCACTACGATCCCCAACGGCACCGACCGAGTGTTAATTTTCGTCCAGGCAAGAAGATGCAGCAGGCCATGCAACGTATGAAGATGCAGCGAGTAGATAGTGAAGTGCCCGCTCCGATCCCCCATACCTGGCAAGATTGGAAGTCACACAGCGAAAACAAGCAACTTACCCCCGGCCAGGTGGGGGTAGTAATGGGCGAAAAGCTAAAAGTTGAAGACTCTCACGACCCGGCTCAAGGAGTATTTTTTACCCATCTCGCTACTCAGCAGACTTATCGGGCCGAGGGGATTTTCCATAATTATCCTAAACAACTGATGGTGCCTATTCCCGAAGGGCTCCCGGCAGGTCTGTACGAGCTGGAGGTACGCAGTGCCTACGGTAACGGTGCCACCATCCGCAGCGGCCGTCTACCCCACACCCTTACGGTTGGTTAGTAATTCGCCAGTACGGTAGCTCAGTGGTAAGTAAAGTAAATAGATAAGAGTCATAGAACAACTCTCCCCAGATGAGGCTTTGCCGAATTCCGGGGAGGGCGCATTATAACTTTTTTTACACTTACTCTCTTACCTTCATCAACCCAAGCAACCTTCCGCCCTACGGGACAATATAGTTTCACCTTGCCTTGGCTCCTTGGATGTATTGCGTAAGGGATCGAGTAACTACCACGGCCTCAGAATTGCTTTATCACGACGTGGTAACAGTCTTAACATGACGTGTAAACACTGCCAGCACGGCGTGGTACGAAGTAAGTTCCTAACGGGTATGAAAGAAAGTTGGGTTACCCATCGGGGTTGAGTTCAAACCCTACATTAGGTTTTTGTTTAGTATATTTTACTATTGGTAAACCCCCCGATCAAACCTTACATCTAATTGTACTAAAACCAGACGCCTTACTGTATCAAAACCGAACATCTTAGAACTAAGCACTTACAAATTTACAGCATATAATGCTGATAATCAGAAAGTTGCTATATTCAGTTTTTTTGGCGCAGCGATTGTTTATTCATTAATCAAAATAAAATATTCGTATTGAATCCACGCAACGAACCGGATAAATCTTATGGTAAAGAACGCTCTACTCGTCGCTCTGAGAAATTTACGCAAGCGGCTCTTCTATACTAGCATTAATATCTTCGGATTGGCTCTGGGAATGGCTTGCACCTTGCTCATTATTGTGTATATCCTGCACGAACTGAGCTACGACCGATTTCACCAAAACGCCGACCGTATCTACCGGTTAGGAATGAATGTACAAGTAGGTGAAAGTGGCTTTATCGGAGTAAGGGTAAGTCCGGGTGTGGCCCAGCCCTTCGTAGAAGAGATTCCCGAAGTAGAAATGGCCGTCCGGCTAGATGGGTACACCGATAAGATATTCCGCCGGGGCGATGTCTCCCTGAGGGAAAGTAAGGTACTAGCCGCCGACCCTGGCTTTTTTCAACTGTTTAGCTTCCCCTTAGTGCAGGGCGACGCGGAAACGGCACTTCAGGAGCCTAATTCGGTAGTAATGACCAAAGCCGTTGCCCAAAAATATTTTCAGCATGAAGACCCGCTAGGGCAGCAAATCTTGATGGACAACGAAGCTTTTCAGGTGACGGGCATCATGGAGGAAGTTCCACCTACTTCGCACTTCAAGTTTGATATTGTGTATTCTTTCCTTTCTGACCCTGCAAGCAAGATAGACGACTGGGGCGAGATTCGCGCATCCACCTATTTTCGGATACGGGAAGATGCCGACATCACCAATGTAGATACCCAGGCTGAGGAGTTGCTCAAGAAGAATTTTGGCGAATACGAGCTCTTTCAGGAGCTGGGCTATACGGTAGAGATGTTCACTCAGCCCATGACTGACATTCACCTGCACTCGCATATGCGGGGAGAGTTTGAGGCCAACGGGGATATTAAGTATCTCTATATTTTTGGGGCTATTGCGTTATTCACGCTGCTGATTGCCTGTATTAATTTTATGAACCTGGCCACGGCCCGTTCCGCCGATCGGGCCAAAGAAGTAGGCATTCGCAAAACAATGGGTTCTCTGCGAGGCGAACTAATCCGGCAGTTTTTAGGGGAAGCGATGCTACTGAGCCTATTCTCCACGCTATTAGCCCTAGGATTAGCCGAGCTACTGAGAATACCGTTCAGCCAAATTGCTGACAAGCCTATTCACCTTCCTTATGATGAGCTGTGGTTTATCCCTGCTGTCATTTTATTGGGAATAATGGTTGGAGTGCTAGCGGGAAGCTACCCGGCCTTTTACCTGACCCGTTTCCGTCCGGTGCAGGTGCTACGCGGCCGATTGGTGGCGGGTAGTAAAAACGTCTATCTGCGGAATTCCCTGGTCGTATTTCAGTTTGTGATTTCTATTGTGCTGATTGTCTGTACTCTGGCGGTAAACAGTCAGCTTCAGTATATCCGCAACAAAGACCTGGGATTTACTAAAGAAAATGTGCTGGTGCTTAGCAACGGTAAATCATTGGAAGGTAATAAAGATGCATTCTATAACGTGTTGACCAGCCTGAGCGAAGTAAAGGGAGTGAGTTTTACGGATGTATCGCCGCTGGCGGGTTACGATGGCATGGTGTTTATTCCGGCGGTGGAGGCAGATAGTACTCCGGGATTCACCTTCCGGGATGAAGATGCTTTGATACTCAATAGCATGATGGTAAGCTACGATTACTTACCTACCATGAATATTCAGCTCAAAGAAGGCCGTAACTTCTCCCGGGATATTGCCGCCGACTCAGTAAACTACACCATTATTCTGAACGAGCAGGCAGCGAAGATACTGGGCTTGTCGCAACCGGTGGGCAGTATTGTATCGGTAGGTAGTATGTACGATGCCGAAGTAGTAGGAGTAGTAGAGGATTACAACTATGAGTCGTTACACTCGGAGGTAGAGCCTTTAGTACTGGTACTTTCTAATGAACACAACTACGTAGAAATTAGCCTTGCCTCTAACGACCTGCCCGGCACTTTAGAAACTATCGAGGCCCAGTGGAAACTGCATGCCGATGGCATACCGATGGACTATAGCTTTCTGGACGAGGATTTTGATACCCTGTTCAAAGCTGACCAGCGGGTTGGGATGATCTTCGGTGGCTTCTCTTTATTGGCTATTGCCATTGCCTGTTTGGGCTTATTGGCTTTAGCCGCATTTATGGCGGAGCAGCGCACCAAAGAAATCGGTATTCGGAAAGTGCTAGGGGCTTCGGTAAAAAATATTGTATTGCTACTGTCCAGAGACTTCACCCGGCTTATTGCCATTGCATTTGTGGTGGCTACTCCCCTGGCCTACTGGGCTACTCAACAGTGGCTTAACGACTTTGCTTACCGCACCAATGTTGGGTTATCTACTTTTATACTGTCCGGCACGCTAGCCTTGTTGATTGCGCTGCTTACGGTTAGTTACCAATCCATTAAGGCTGCTGTAGCCAATCCGGTAGACTCACTCCGTAATGAATAACTCAAACAATGAACAATTAGCAGTGTGCGGGGCACCCCGTGCAGTGAACAATCTCTTATGTTCCTAAACATTGCACATTGTACATTGCTCTTCGCTAATTGAATATAGTTATGATAAAAAACTACCTAACTATCGCCTTGCGGAATTTGTGGAAGAATAAATCGCACACGCTAATCAACGTGCTGGGTTTGGCGCTGGGCATTGGCAGTAGTATCATCATCTACTTCATTGTCAGCTTTGAGTTGAGCTACGATAACTTCCACGAGAAAGCCGATAGGATTTATCGTCTTACTTTTTCTTCGGAGTTCCAGGGTAAAAGGTACTACAACAATACGGTACCCGAACCCCTGCCCGAAGCATTCCTTCAGGATTTTGCCGATGATATTGAGGAGGTGCTGGTGCTAGAGCAAACTGGCGGTAAAATAATACTAGACGATCAGACTACTTTTGTCCGGGAAAATATAGCCTATACGGAAAACGCCTATTTTTCCTTCTTCGACTTTCCACTAGTCGCCGGAAACCCGACAACCGCTCTCCAACAACCTAATGAAGTGGTGCTTTCCCAGCCTTTATACCAGAAGTTGTTTGGTTCGGAAGAATACGACTTGGGAAAAGAGCTGGTTTTTGACGTTACCGACACCACCTATTTACTAAAAGTAGTGGGCGTTCTGGCCGACTTACCGGAAAATACGGACTTTCAAAATGAATTTCTGGTATCGTACACTACCAAACCCCTCGCCCGACGTTCCGGATGGAAAAGTATGTTCAGCAATTTTAATGCATTTGTGCTGCTTCCCGAAGAGGTAACCCCGGCTGGGTTGAATGACCGATTTTCGGACTTCCTGAAAAAGTACAGAAACGAAGAAGACGTTGAAAAGTATAAGTCCTCGCTACATTTACAACCCCTATCCGAGATCCACTACGATGGCCGCTACGCTGGTTTTCCACACCGCAAAATGCCCAAGTTTATCCTATCGGGACTCATCTTTTTGGCTGTATTATTAGTCGTGCTCGCTTGTGTTAATTTTGTTAATCTCGCCACGGCAGTAAGTGGTAAGCGGGCCAAAGAAATTGGCGTGCGAAAAACTCTAGGAAGTAGCCGGAAACAGATCGTATTGTCTTTCCTGGGCGAAGCCTTCTTAATTACTGTACTGGCTACCGCTCTTGCGTTTGGATTAGCCGAACTGGGCCTGATCCAACTCAAAAAATTGTATACACACCTACAGCCAGTTGACATCCAGTTGGGTATTGGTAGCCTGGCTTTCCTGTTGCTGCTGATTACGGTGGTAGCGAATCTGGCGGGTTTTTACCCGGCCTGGCTGCTATCCCGCTTTAAACCTATTCAGGCATTAAACGCCAAAGCAACTGTAGTTCGAGGCGGAAGATTCTCTCTCCGCCACGGGTTGGTCATCTTTCAGTTCTTCATCTCTCAGGTGTTTGTAATGAGCGTTATTGTTATTTCCCAACAACTGGATTATTTAAAAAATGCTCCGCTGGGTTTTGACCAAGATGCGGTTCTTACCGTGGATTTGCGGGGGAGTGATTCGCAGGTTCGGGGGCGGTTCGAAGCTGTCCTGAGCGAAGAAACTGCGGTAAAACACCATACTTTTTCTTCTGCCAGCGCTATCTCGCAAAGCGTAGAGATAGCAGGGTATTCCGTAGATGAGCAAGAAACCGAGCGGCAGGTAAACTTACACTACGCCGACCACCGTTTTTTTGATACGCACAACATGAAACTGCTGGTTGGCTCAATATTCGTTCCTTCCGATTCGGGAAGCGGATTTATCGCCAATGAATCCTTTGTGAAGGATTTAAACTTGGAGCAACCCGAGCAGGCATTGGGCAAATATATCACCGTCGGAAAAATGGATTTGCCGATTGTTGGAGTGGTTTCCGATTACCACACCCGGGACTTTAGTGCCAAAATTCCTCCTTTGCTGATCACCAACCGCAGCGGCAACTACGACAACCTGAGTGTGAAGGTAGATATGGCACAGGTTCAAACGGTAGTAGATAAACTAGAACAAGTTTGGGAAATTACCTATCCGGAGTACGACTTCCGCTACGAGTTTCTGGATGAGCGGGTAGCCCGGTTTTACCAGGACTACGACCGTACTTTTTCGCTGGCACAATTGTTTGCGGGCATAGCTATTCTGATCAGTTGCCTAGGCTTGTACGGCTTAGTGATGTTTATGGCCGAGCGGCGCACCAAAGAAGTCGGTATTCGGAAGGTGCTGGGAGCTTCGGTTCAGCAGATTGTAGGTTTGTTTTCCAAGGAGTTTGTGAAGCTTATTTTTGTAGCCTTCGCGCTGGCTGCCCCCTTGGCATACTACCTAATGCAACAGTGGCTAAGCAGCTTTGCCTACACTATTGAGGTTGATATATACATTTTTGCTAGCAGCCTGGTAGCTATCCTGCTTATCGTGCTGCTCACCGTCAGCTACCAGTCCTTCAAAGCCGCTTTGGCTAATCCGATGGATAGTTTACGGAATGAATAAATTATGGTGAATGGTAAGGCGGCCGCGCAGGTTGAAGGTCCAAGATTGTCTAAACCCTATACCTTTTACCTTCTACCATTCACCCTTAATCTTTTTAGAATTATGATCAGAAACTACGTAATCGTCACCTTTCGTCATCTTTACAAAAAAAAGATGTACACTTTAATAAACCTACTAGGTATTACCATTTCTACGGCGGCTTGCCTGCTTATTATACTGTACGTAACTGACGAGCTTAGCTACGATCAATTTCATAAGAATGCTGACTGCATCTACCGGGTGACTACTCGTACTTCATCAGCTAATGGCGAGAGCCAGATGGCCGCCACTAACTACCATGTGGCCGAAGTTATGGGTAGCGAGGTGCCGGAGGTAGTGAACACCACTCGAGTAGAAAAGTTTTGGAACTGGACAGTTCAGCACGATAGTTCGGTATTTACTGTGAATGACATCGTTTCAGCAGATTCTAATTTCTTTGAGTTTTTTACCTTCCCCTTACTTCAAGGAAGTGCCGCTACCGCTCTTACTGATCCGGCTTCCGTGGTGCTTACTGAAGCAGCCGCGCAAAAATACTTCGGGAATACCGAGGTAGTTGGTAAGCTTCTTACCGTTAATGGCGAGGAAAAACAGGTGACAGCTATCGCACAAAACCCACCCCGTAACGCTCACTTTCACTTCAGCATTGTAGTACCTTTTTTGCCGCGAGTAGATGCCGGAACCAATTGGTCTAACGTGTCGGGGGTTATGTCTACCTACTTTTTAAAAGCAGAGAACGCCTCGTTATCCACCATTGAAACTAAATTGGAGTACCTATACGATAGGTACCATGACCAGAAGGGTAATATGAAATTTATGCTTCAGAAGATTACCGATATTCACCTTTACTCTGATTTACAGTTTGAGCTAGAATCTAACAGTGATATCCGATACGTGTACATATTGTCGGCAGTAGCGGTATTGATTCTCATTCTGGCGATCGTCAATTACGTGAACTTAGCTACTGCCCGCTCTACCGAACGGGCCCGGGAGGTAGGTATTCGTAAAACGTTAGGCTCAGCCCGTTACCCGCTTATCGTTCAATTTCTGCTAGAGGCATTCGCGCTCTGTCTGTTGGCTGTGCTTTTCTCGTTAGGGTTAACCGAATTGCTACGGCCGACTTTTAATGCACTCTCAGGTAAACAATTAGCAGTCAATGTATTCACCGACCCTCAGATCTTACTCTTTAGTTTAGGCATAGCCTTGTTGGTAGGAACCCTGGCAGGGTTATACCCAGCTTTGTATTTAAGTCAGTTTAGGCCAATACAGGTCCTAAAGGGTGGTATCATCTCGGGCCGGAAGGCTAGTATGTACCGCAATGCACTGGTGGTTTTTCAGTTCACCGTTTCCGCTATGCTTATTTTTTCTACCATCATTGCCTACCAGCAGTTGCAGTACCTACAAAACAAGCAATTAGGCTACGATAAGGAAAACGTAATTTTACTTGGTAACCCTGGACAAGAGCAGTACCGTGCCTTTGTAAATGCCATTCAGAATCACTCGGATGTCTTGGCAGTAACTGCGTCCAGCGAAAGCCCACACCGAATCAACAACGGGATCGGGGGAATTAGTCTACCTGATAAGCAGCAGGAGTATAATTTTAATTGGATTATCGTGGAACCCAACTTCATTAAAACGATGGGAATTAACCTAAAGTCGGGGCGCGACTTTAATCCTGATCTGGCTTCCGACAAGGCCTCGGTAATACTCAATGAAGCGGCCATTACTGCACTGGGACTAGACCAGCAGGTAGTAGGTCATACAATTACGTTACAGGGAGAAGTACTACAGATTATCGGAGTGATTGAGAATTTCCACTTCCAACCGCTGCAAGAAAGTATCCAACCTATCTTGCTAGGCTTAGATATGTACGATGGGGCTTATCAGATTTTCAATACGATTGAGGTAAAGATAGGGGGTAACAATCTTCAATCTACAATTGCTCATTTGAAGAAAGAATGGAAGGAGTTGGCTCCCGACAAACCCTTTTCTTATTCTTTTCTAGACGAAAGCTACGCCGCTTTGTATCGTAGCGAAATCCGTCTGAGAAACATTTTCGCTGTATTCACCACACTAATTATCGTGATTGCCTGTTTAGGATTACTAGCACTAGCAGCTTTCACTGCGGAGCAACGCACTAAGGAGATAGGTATTCGTAAAGTGCTGGGGGCTTCGGTACAAAGTATCGTGTCAATGTTTACTACCAGCCTGACTAAACTAATACTGATCGCCTTAGTCATTGCCTATCCTGCAGGATACTGGATGGTTCAGCTATGGCTTAACACATTTGCTTACCGTATTGATATTACTTTTGATATTTTCGTCGCAACCGGCGTTATAGCTCTGATCACTGCGATGCTCACCGTCAGCTACCAGTCCATCAAAGCCGCTTTGGCTAATCCGGTAGACTCTTTAAGGGATGAATGATTTAGACAGGTAATTGGGGCTAGGGATATTCCACTCAGGGTTCCCCGCCCCCAAGCGAGTGGTTATCGAAAAACACCTATTTTGAGCCCGGCTACTCCCGTCAGACCGCTAATATCAGACTGATTTAGGGCACGATAGTCCATATTACCCACAATACGGTAGGCCACTCCGGTATGAAACCGAACATTTTTCATGATATTCACCTCTAATTGGGCCGATGGCTCTACGAAAAAAAAGTTTTCTTCCCCGTAGGGATTGGTATCGGAATCAATATCGGTTTCCCAATCCATTTCTACTTCGCCCATCCCAATCATAAGAGGGAAAGTTAAGTGAAGTACCCGGTTCGACCAGAGCGTATACTCCACAAAGGCGCCCCCTAACCGCATATCCAGGTACAAATCATCAACCACTTCGCTCTGAGGATTAATATTATTCAGCGTCCAGTGGTAGGCACCTCCCACTGTCCAGTTCTGTCTGAGCATCACGCCACCGCGAACTCCCATAATATGCGCAGTAGCCCCATCCAGACTACCTATCTGGTAGGTCGGATTTACGTAAAAGCCTAATTTTGATAGCGAAACAGGATTATTAAATAATGTCTTTGGTTCAGTTTCGTCTTGGCTGTAGCCCACCGTGTTGAAACCCAAAAAACAGACGATAAGGAATAGACTTGATTTTAAAGATAGCTGATTCATGATTAAGAAAATTAATGTAAAACATGGGTGGTTGTACCCGAAAAGAACAGTTCGGATACTCTAAAGCTGGTCATTGAGTAGGGTATGATTGTTAGTAGACATACCCCAGCCGTTTCCTCCGCAACTTGAAGAAAGCATCAACTATTAGCCGAGTTTTTACTAAAGCAGTTAAATAATCAGTAGGTAATACTAAAGATGGTAGGTATCAGATTCGCTCAAAGCGTACTTCGTCCCGCTCATTATCGTCATCGTCTTCTCGCAGGTACAGTAGATTGGAATTTTTCTCTATCACCTCCCAATCTTCATCCAGGTCTTCCAGTTCATCACGATCATCAAATACGCCAAGATCATCATCGTCTATATCAATTTGGATAAGGCGATTGTTGTTGGTTATTGCCCACTGAGCGGTGATGCTACGGCTACCATCCGAAATAATCAGGTCACCATTGTCCTGAAACTCGAAAGTAAGTCCGGCAAAGTCGTCAGTCTCATCTTCGTTATCGTCCCGGAAGAGCGTGACTCGCCACTCTCCGGTTACTTCCTCAGTAGCAATCATCTGGGAATCCATATTAGTAGGTGATGCACCGTCATCATCATTATCGCAGGCAAAAAAAATCAATCCGGCCAGCAGAGGCAGCATGAATTTGTATAGCTTCATAGGAAAAAATTAATAGTATTGCTATCAGATACGAATGCAAAACTATTATGTTGCTAAACAGCTCTATTTTTTTTAAAGATTATGAGGAGTAAAGCTGTAATAATTATGTGATGAGTCGATTAGGGGCTAGGGGCGGATAGCTAATGGACTAGAGAAAGACCACATCATCCACAATAGCCTCACCAAACTCCTGAAGAAACAGTGCGAGAATTTTGGAACGGGACATATTCAGCTCCTGTTTGAGTGGAGCTGAATTAAGTTTTACGTACAGTACCCGGTTACTGATGTAGAGCTTATCGGTACGGCGGGCAATAGGACGCCCCATCAGTCGCTCCCAAGACTGGATAAGCTGAGTTTGTTCGTACTTGGCTTTAAGGTGATAGGTATCGAGCAATTGGTTAAGCGCCTCACCCACAGTAGAGAGTTCAGCCGAACGGCCCCGCCGATTAGGATCAGTATATTTAGGCATATAGTTAGTTTGGGTTTTTGCCAAGATAGCAATTGCCCTCAGATTGGCAACAGTCTAGCCTGAAATTGTTTGATTTGTATCTTGACGATCAATGGCGGCGTATTGTTATTTACTTACTTCAATCGGCAGTTCGGCCACGGTCTGATCCCACGCCATTCGCATGACCGCGTTTCCGTTATCGGCATCATCAAATTGAATAGTAAACGCTTCTATCGGTTCATCCAGCGAACTTACCGAAGCGGTAGCCCGCAGTACATCCTGGGATTCGTCGTAGTTATAAGCTCCCCAGTAATCGAGAGCCGAGTTAAAAATAACCGTCCACTCATTTTCATTCGGTATAGTGAACAGGGCGTAGTGGCCCGCCGGTAGCGTCTTCCCGCCAATGGTCACATCCTCGTATACCTTGATTTCAGTGGCCTCATTGGCTCCGGTGCGCCACACTTTTCCGTAGGGTACCTTCTCGCCAAAAATCTCCCGCCCCTTCATTTGCGGACGGCTGTAAATTACTTTTAACACTGCTTCATCGCCAGATTCACGGTCGTGGGCAAAATTATCCGGATAGTAGGCCATATCCAGCGGGCTTTGGTCCAGTCCCCGAAAGTTCTGTGCAGAAGAAACGCCCGTAAAAAAGAACAAACAGCTAACAAGGAGTACGATAATTCGCATGATCGTTTGGTTAGGTTAAAAGGAAAGGTACAAAGCTTTACTGACTGGGGAAAGTAAAAATACGTTCGTTCAGCCGGTTTAATGTTTCGTGCTTGTACTGACTATCAATCAGCAGGGAGATATTGAATTTGCTACCGCCGTAAGAAAGCATCCGTATTGGAATATCGTCAATGGCATCCACAATCTGCTTCAGCACCCCCACCTTCTGAAATGGCATGTTGCCTACTACACAAACAATGGTATGGTTATCATCAATCTCTACCTCGCCGTAGGCTTGCAGCTCCTGCTGAATTTCGGCTAGATAATCACGGTTATCAATCGTGAGCGATATTCCCACCTCCGAGGTGGTAATCAGATCAATGGGAGTACGATACTTTTCAAAAATCTCAAAAACCTTCCGCAAGAAACCGTAGGCTAGTAGCATACGGGACGATTTTATCTTGATGGCAATAATGCCGTCTTTGGCTGCCACAGCAGTAATTTCCCGCTCCTCCTGCCGATCGGAGATAAGCGTGCCTGGCGCCTGAGGCTCCATCGTATTGAGCAACCGCACCGGAATATTAGTCCGCTGAGCCGGTCGGATCGTAAACGGATGGAGTATCTTAGCTCCAAAGTAAGCCAACTCGGCTGCTTCATTGAACGAAAGATGATCTACCCGGAAGGTACGCGACACAATACGAGGATCGTTGTTGTGCATGCCGTCAATATCGGTCCAGATCTGGATTTCCTTCGCTCCTACCGCTGCACCGATCAGGGAAGCCGTGTAGTCGCTACCACCCCGTTGCAGATTATCGATTCGGTTGTGGCTGTTCAGGCAGATGTAGCCCTGGGTTACGAAGAGCTGTCCTTCAGGGTAATTACTCAGCAACGCAGTTAGTTGATTCTGGATAAACGCACTATCGGGTTCCTGATGGGCATCAATGCGCATAAATTCCAGTGCCGGCAATAATTCTACCGACATACCCTGAGAGCGCAAATAAACAGTAAAAAGCTTGGTTGATAACAACTCGCCCTGAGCAAGTATCTCTTTTTCTAAATCCGCGCTGAACTGTTCCCGGAGCATAGCCTTCAGCGCTTCAAAATGACTGCTAACGATCTGCTCACCCTCTTGTTGAACTTCTGGGAGAAGTAAGTCCTGGTAAAACTCTTGATATTGCTTCTCTAACGTTGCAATGATCTGGCTGGCCTCTTCCTTTCGCCCTTGTTGCAACGCTTGGCCAATCTTCACCAACGTATTGGTAGTGCCCGATACAGCCGATAGCACTACAATCTTGGGTTCAGGTTGCTGATTAATCAATTCAGCGACCCGGTGCATCCGTTCGGGAGAACCTACCGAAGTACCGCCAAATTTTAAGACTTTCATATTATAGGTTTAGGGATAAATGATAAAAAAAGTGAATGACTACCGATTTAAATGCTCAGACTCGTCGAAGCCCAGCATTTTAATGGCGGTTAGTGCCGCTTCATCGCCTTTATTGCCGTGTTTTCCACCCGCACGCTCCTGCGCCTGTTGTTGGTCTAAGGTGGTAAGTACTCCGAAAATTACCGGTTTATTATACTTAAGCGCCACATCTTTGATTCCCTGGGCTACTGACTGACAGATATAATCAAAGTGAGGGGTTTCTCCCTGAATCACGCAACCCAGACAGATTACGGCATCCACTTTGGAGCGAGACGCCTCCCACTGAGCCCCCAGCGTGAGTTCGTAGCTGCCGGGCACCCATTTGCAGCGAATAAACTTTTGCTGGGCACCGTGCTTCAGTAAAGTATTAATAGCTCCATCCAATAAGGGCTGGGTAATTTCGCGGTTCCACTCGGCCGTTACAATGGAAAAGTGATGCTGCGAGATATTCGGCAAATGAGACGCGTCGTGTTCGCTAAGGTTTTGGTTGACAGTGGCCATTGTTCGTTATAAAGTAAAAAGGACAAAGCCGGGGGCGACCTCATCCTTTTGAATAGTGATATTTTGCGTTACTGCCACTACTTAGAGGCTAATGCTTCCAGTCTAGCCTGATGCTTCTGGGCCTCCTGAAACTCATAGGCTTGCGGAAACTCATCAACAATTCGCTGGTAGCTACCGGCCGCACTAGCGTAATCTCCGGCTGCCTCGTAAGCTACCCCGGCCTTAGCCAGGTACTGCGGCGAAAAGAACTGGTTTGTATTATAATCAGCGGCTTTCTCGTACTGGCTGGCAGCTTGCTGGTAATCTCCGAGTTCCAGGTAGGCATCTCCAATTAATGCGTAGGCCTGCGCCTGCACTAATAGGTCATCCGCGCCAAAATCTTCCAAATACTCAATAGCCGACTCATAGTTACCCTGCCGTAGTTCAATGACTCCAGCGTAGTAGTGGGCCAGATTGGCCGCATCGGTTCCACCAAATTCGTCTATGATCTCGAGAAAGCCGTAGTTGTTACCATCACCGTTCAAAGCCGCGTTCAGGCTATCCGCCTCAAAGTAGTAGATAGCCTGAAACATTTCTTCCTGGGCGGTTTGATTCTGGCTATTCTGATAATAATGATAACCAAAGTAACCGGCTACCGCCAGCACAATCACCGCCGCCCCGATGATAAACAGATTAGCGTGTTGCTTAATGTATTCTTCGGTACCGGTGATTCGCTCCTGAAGGGCTTCGGGGGTTTCGAGCAACTCTTCGGTTGCGGTCATCTTGTCCCTTTCCCTAATGTCTTTCTTGCTACGAGAACCTCGAACTCTATTCGCCATAATTCTTAATTTTGGGCTGCAAAGTTAGAATAATTTTTTCGTAAACAGAAAAACTATCCTTTGCGTTTCATCACTTACTAAGATTACGCTATCTTACGTAAAGCAAAACTAGGATTATATGCTGACCTCTACTTCCACCGGACGTCTGGCTTTTACGGTTGATGATTTTCATAAGCTCTACGAAACCGGAATCATCTGCGATGATACCCGGGTAGAATTACTAGATGGTGAATTATACCTCATGAGTCCGATTAATTACCCTCACGCCCATTGTGTGAATGAGCTAAACAGTTTCTTTAATCGAAATCTACCAGAAACTTACTTAGTAGGAGTTCAAAATCCTATCTACTTAAATCAAATGAGTCTACCAGAACCGGATGTAGCTATATATCTTAGAGCCGATATACAAACCAGAGACTACCATCCTACGGCTAGCATAGCTCAATTGGTTATTGAAGTGGCTGACACCACGTATAAAAAGGATCGGGAGAAGAAGCTACCTCTTTATGCCGAGGCTGGAGTAACCGAAGTATGGATTGTTAATTTAACGGAAAGGCAGGTAGAAGTTTATACGCAAGCTGTTAATGGCCAATATAGAAATGCGAAAATCTATCGTGAAGATCAAAAAATATTGACCTTACTTAACGCTACTCTTTCAGTAAGCCAGTTGTTTTTATAAAAAAAGAGCCCCACAGGGCTCTCTCATATAAGTTATCAGTAAGCTGGAAAATTAGTCCAGAATAAACGGATAGTCTTCTTGCATGTAAACGTCCTTCAAAGCTTCTTCTACCGGTGGGAAATCTGACTCGTCGGCAAACTTAATGGCTTCTTCTACCTGATCTTTTACTTTCTTCTCAATTTCCTTTAATTCTTCTTCGGTAGCATAATCCTTTTCCAGAATGGCCTTCATACATTGTATAATTGGGTCTTGCTCCTTATATCCTTCTACCTCTTCCTTGGTACGGTATTTGGCCGGATCGGAAATAGAGTGCCCTTTGTAGCGATAGGTGCGGAACTCCAGCAAAGTAGGGCCATCGCCTTTACGGGCCCGCTCGGCGGCTTCTTCCATGGCAATATGTACATTCTCTACACTCATAGCGTCTACCGGGAAAGAGGGCATGTCGTAAGCTTCACCCAAGGTGTATAATTCCTGCACATTACTGGTGCGTTTCACGGAAGTACCCATGGCGTAGCCGTTATTCTCAATTATGAAGATAACGGGGATCTTCATCGTCATAGCCATATTCAGGGTTTCGTGGAACGATCCCTGGCGAACCGCGCCGTCACCCATAAACGTAGCGCATACATTGTCGGTACCCTTATACATCTCGGCGAAAGCAATACCCGCTCCCAGCGGAATCTGTCCACCCACAATACCGTGGCCACCGTAGAAGTTGCGCTCCTTATCAAACATATGCATAGAACCGCCTTTCCCTTTGGAGATACCGGTTTGCTTGGCAAATAGCTCGGCCATCACCACTTTAGGGTCACTGCCTAGCGCCAGCGGATGCGCGTGATCGCGGTAGGCGGTAATAAAGCTATCGGTATCGCGCAGGGCTGAAACGGCCCCCGCGGCACAGGCTTCCTGGCCAATATAGAGGTGGCAAAAACCACGAATTTTCTGGCGGCCGTACTGCTGTCCGGCTTTTTCCTCAAAGCGGCGCATCAGATACATGGTTTCGTACCACCACATATAAGTTTCTTTAGAAAACTCCCGCTTCTTAGATGATTTGGTAGATTTTTTATTGGTCTTTTCTTTGGTACTAACTGCCATAATTGTTTGCTTAGATAAACATCTTACAGGTACGTAACGCAGTAGCCGACAATCCTGTTCATGCACGGTACCGTGATAATCCGGCTTTTGCTAAAAAATCCCGATTACTCAGTAAACGAATATACAATCATCAAATTGATACGTACATTTGCCTGAGTAACTGCGCTCGCGCAAATTAATAGAAAAACCCGAACAAAGAACGCATGCGGCTGGAAAAAATCCACCTACTCAACTTTAAAAACTACGAAGAACTCAACCTCGATTTTTCGTCGCAGATTAACTGCATATTGGGAGAAAACGGCAGTGGCAAGACGAATCTGCTCGATGCTATCTACTACCTCTCATTCACCAAAAGCGCTTTTAGCAGCGTTGAGCAGCAGAATGTCCGCCACGGCGAGCCCTTGGTTATGGTAAAAGGGATTTTCGAAAAGCAGGAGCGTAAATATACCATTCAGTGTAATTGGCAGCGGGGGCAGAAAAAGCAGGTGCAGAATAGCCAGGTGCCCTACGATAAAATGAGTGAGCATATTGGCCGGTTTCCGGTGGTGCTGATCTCACCCGACGATACCGACCTCATTCGAGGAGCGAGTGAACTGCGCCGCCGCTTCTTCGACAGCCTGATGTCGCAGATTGATGCCGATTATCTGGAAGATCTGATCCGCCATAACCACGTATTGCGGCAACGCAACGCCCTGCTGAAGCAGTTTGCCGACCGCAACACCTACGATCCAGACCTGCTGGATTCGTACAGTGATCAGTTGCTGGACTTGGGTCATCGGCTGTACGAAAAACGCTTGGCTTTTCTGAATAAATTCATTCCTCACTTCGACCAGCACTACCGTAATTTATCGGGAGAGAAAGAAAGCGTGGCTATTCAGTATACTTCTCATTTTTCCAAGGCAGAGTATCGATCTATATTTTTCAAAGCCTATAGTAAAGATCTGGTACTGCAACGTACCACTCTGGGTATTCACCGCGACGATTACGTTTTTCAAATTGATGAACACCCAACTAAACGCTACGGCTCGCAGGGTCAGCAAAAATCCTTCGTAATTGCGTTAAAGCTAGCTCAATTTGATGTACTCCGGGACGAAAAACAGTTAAAACCTATTTTACTATTAGATGACATCTTTGATAAACTGGATGACTTCCGAATCAATAAGCTAACCGAAATGGTAGTGCAGCACTCCTTTGGTCAGTTGTTTGTAACGGATGCTCGTCCCGAGCGAACGCGCAGCATCTTCAGCCGTATTGAAGCCGAGAAGAAGTATTATCGGATTCAGCAAGGAGTAGTTACCGAAACCCTATTGGAAAGCAAAGAAGATGAGCCACACCAGCACCAGAATGGGCAGCAGAATGGGCAGCGCAAAACGGATAATGTAACCGAAAAATGAAGGCATTCGGATACCTACCTGCTCGGCGATAGATTTTACCATAAAGTTAGGCCCGTTGCCAATGTAGCTCATGGCTCCAAAGAATACGGCTGCTACCGAGATAGCGGTTAGATACATGATACTGTCCGCATATTCACCCTGAGAGAAGGCCAGCACATCCTGAGAACTGTTCACGCTCGCCCCTACAGAAGCCATAGCGGCGGCCAGAAAGTTAAGGTAGGTAGGAGCATTATCCAGAAAGCCCGATAAGATTCCAGTACCCCAGTACAGGGTATTGTGCGTAATCAACTCGCGTCCGGCTTCCGACTTGGCAAAATCGCCTACCAGCTCCAGAGCGGGCATCATGGTACCGAAAATACCGATGAAGATAAAGGCAACTTCCCGGATAGGTTCAAAGCTAAACTCATTCCCCTGAATGGCTTCCTTCTTCGCCAGCCGAAAAGAAAAGAATGCCACCGAAAACATAATCAGCTCCCGAACGAAGGAGAAGCGGGTACCGTGGTAATTAATATGGGGCAGCCATTCTATTTTATTAGGATCAATAAAAACGGCTCCAATCACAATGGCCAGCCACAAAAAATTGCGCTTACCCACAATAGATATTCTGCCCGAATACTCCATTGGAGTTTCGTCTCCGTTAGTGGTTGTACGATTTCGTTTGTCAATGACAAAGAACACCGCCACTAGCACTACCAAAACAAATAGCCACTCCATAACTACGTGCGAGATGGTCCAGAAGAAAGGCACGCCCCGAAGAAAACCCAGAAACAAGGGCGGGTCACCAATAGGCGTAAGTGCTCCTCCTACGTTACTCACCATAAAGATGAAGAAAATAATGTGGTAGGAGCGAATCCGGTGTTGATTGAGCCGGATATAGGGCCGAATGAGAAGCATGGAGGCCCCGGTGGTACCAATTAGGTTGGAGATAGCCGAACCGATAAGTAAGATAGTGGAGTTGATGATTGGAGTAGCTTTCCGGTCTACTTTAATCAAAATCCCACCCGAGGCAATAAACAACGAAGAAAGTAATGCAATAAACTGAAGGTACTCAAACAGCGCATGAACCGGATCACCAGTATTTCCTAATATAAAAACGTAGTAAGAAACTACTATTACTGCCAAAAGTACCGCCAAAAGGGGATAATTCTTATGCCAGAAGTGTTCGTAAAACAACGGCCCCGTAGCAATCATCAGCAGCAGCAGTACAAACGGAATAACCGTCCAGGCCGGGGCACTCGCGTATTCTTCGCCGTGCTCGCCTCCGTGACCGCTTTCATGGGAACCATCTTCATGGTGACCATCTTCATGGTGACCATCTTCATGCTGAGTTTCGGGAGCGGTAATAAGATCAGTTGTATCCTGCTCTTCCTGCTGATGTTGAGCTAAATAAGTAGGTGCTTCCGAAGTTTGAGCCAAAGCGAAGGTAGGAAAACAAAGAGTAGAAAGCAGTAAGAATAACGTGATCCTAGGCACCAATCGCTCCATTGAAAGAAATAGGTTAGTTATATTCAGAAGATGTTCTGGTTTATCGCAAGCTGCCAATTTAATAATAACTTGCGGCTGTGTAAACCTCCATCGGTGTTGTGTCCGAAAATAGCTGTGGTTTGTAGAATATCCGAAATAGTCGGTATGCAATTCACCAAAAAAAACAGACGCGAGCAAATTACCAAAGTAAGCGGTAAACACCAATAGATAATCATATTTTCATGAACTTAGCAGTTGATATCGGTAACTCTATCATCAAAGCGGGTTGGTTTGACCAAGACCGTATGCAGGAATTTCAATCCTTCGTAAACCTTGACCAATTAGTAAATCGTATTCAGGCACAGCCTCCGGACCGGATCATCATTTCCTCCGTTTCGGCTTACGCTGACGAGCTTCGCCAAGCCGCAGCGGATTCTACTAAGTTTGTGGTTTTAAACCCAGAAACTCCTCTACCCTTCGAGAACACTTACCGTACTCCACAAACGCTGGGTACCGATCGGGTGGCCGCCGTAGCAGGAGCCCAGAAGCTTTTTCCCGAAAAAAATGTGCTGGTGATAGATGCTGGCACCTGCATTACCTACGAGTTACTGAACAAACAAGGGCAATACCTAGGTGGGTTAATTTCTCCCGGTTTGCGCATGCGGTGGCGAGCCATGCACACTTTTACGGCTCGTTTGCCGTTAGTATCCTTAGACTTGCCGCAGCAAAGCTCCAGTTTACCTTTCATTGGAAAAAGTACCGAAGAAGCCTTGCTGGGTGGGGCAGTTATCGGTATGGCCGCGGAAATTGATCAAATAATTCGGAGGTATGCCGACAAATTTGCAGCTTTGCAGATTGTAACTTGCGGAGGAGATATGGATTATCTTCGTCCGTGGATTCTTTCGGAGCATGAACACGTTCCGGAGCTAGTATTGATAGGACTAAACAGTATAGTACAATATGAGGGTTCGTAAAATTACCGGCTGGGCACTAGTGATGATCGGGATACTGGGTTTGGCTACGACTACCTGGGCCCAAACCGGTATCACTCCCTATTCGGCTCAGGGGATAGGTAACCTGATACGCCCTAGCCTGGTGCATAACCGGGGAATGGGAAACATAGGTATTGGAACGGGTAATGCCTTGTTTATCAACTACACCAATCCTGCTTTTCTTTATAAAAACAACTTGTCTTCCTTCGATGTCGCTTTTAGTGTGGAGCAGAATATTATGCAAAATGAAAGCGAATCGATCAGCCGAACCGGAGGTGGACTAAATTACGGAGTATTTTCTTTTCCAATCGCTACCAATCGGTGGACAATGAGCATCGGAATGATTCCGTATAGCGTGGTAGGCTACCGTATTGAGGAGAGTATTAATGTGCAGGGTGGTAATGAGGTCGGTACGCAGGTTATTGAAGGCGACGGAGGGACTAACCTCGTTTCTATTTCTAATGGATTTAGAGTGGTAGGCAACCTGGGAGTAGGCTTACGTATTAGTTATCTCTTCGGCCCTATTATTGAGACCCGAACCGTTTTATTAGACGATCCTCAGGCTAATCGCACTGAACTGGAAGACCAGATTTACTTCTCGGACGTCATATTCGAGCCTAGCCTATCCTATGGTTTTAAATTGGGAGACAACACACTTCTTAATGTAGGAGCTACGTATCAACCTCAAATGGAAGTAAGGGCCATTCGGGAACTTACTCTACGCAGTGTCCCTCCTGGCAACCCCCTCTTATCCCGGATTGAACGGCTAGATACAATACAAGGAAATGTTACTTTGCCCTCCCGCTTAGGTGTAGGTATCTCAATAGAGAAATCACTAAAATATCTGGTAGGTGTGGATTTTGTGACACAACCTTGGGAAAATTATCGGTCTTTTGGGGGTGGTAGTGATAACATGCGGAATAGTTACGAAGTGTCGGTGGGCGGACAGTACATTCCTGACATCAGTTCGGTAAATAGTTATCTGGCCCGGATGGCTTACCGCATGGGCTTATTTTATCGTAATACCCCGTTTGCCGTAGAAGACCAACAAATTACCGATTTTGGGCTAAATTTAGGGTTATCCTTACCCATGAGTAACCTCTCGAGTACCAATATTTCCTTCGAAATCGGCAATCGGGGCACCATTGATGAGGGGCTTATCCGGGAAAATTATTTCCGGGTTTCGGCCGGTATTACCTTCAACGACCGCTGGTTTATACGCCGCAAATTTGACTAAAAAAATCTCCCCGATATTCATCAACTTTTTGGCTTGCAAGCAGTTGCAATGATATCCGGAATGGAGCTTGCCAAAATTTTTGGTACTAAAGTTGCCTTATGTAATATTACTAAGGGTAGCTTTCGTTCAGAAAATTGTTCAATTCCCTTTTCGAAATTTTATGATAATTGTATTATATTTACGTTTCGTTTAATCTTCAAAGATTACATTGTCATTTTTGTAATAGAGTTGAATTGTTTTTGAATTGATCGCTATTGCCAGTACACTCTAACAAATAATTCTAATAGTTTAACCAAAAAGAAAATCATGAAATACAAAGCTTATTCAATTGCTTTTTGGTCGGTATTATTTCTACTGATTACGACCGTCGGACTTAAAGCACAAAATTTCAACTGGCCCGAAGATAAGTCTACTGCCCAGGAGAAATGGGTGCTCTACACTGACGCAAAAAAGCAAAAGGATTTTGCCGCAGCCGTACCTCCTATTACCTGGCTCCATGAGAATGCCCCGGATCTGAACCCCGCCATTTACATTGATGGCGCTGACATCTACGAAGAGTTAGCGATGAAGGAAAGCGATAAAGCCAAGAAACAGGAGTATACCGAACGATCATTAGAGATGTTCGATCTTCGCTTGCAGTACTTCCCTGATGAAGACAAAGGGGATATTATGAATCGGAAAGCCAATACTGCTTTCAAGCTTCTTTATAAAGACCCTAGCCAATACGATCAACTGATGGATATCTTCATGAAAACCATGGAGGAAAGCAACGATGAATTGGTGTACTACAACATCACACCTTTCATGTCGGTAATCAAAAACCGCTACGAAAAAGGGGAGCTTACCGATCAGGAAGTTCTGGATATATACGACCGGCTTGGTCAAATGGTAGAGAAAAAAGTAACCGGTGGTGACAAATACGCCACAAAATACCAGGAAGCCGGTGAGAATATGGATAGTATCTTTGCCGGATTCTTTACTATGAGTTGCGCCCAGATTGATGAAAAATTAATACCCAAGCTCGAGCAGAACCCTGACGATGTGGATTTAGCTAAGCGTATCATCTCTCTTTCGCTAGCTTCTTCCTGTACTGACCAGGATTTCTTCATGACCGCAGCAGAAACATTATTTGACAACGGCGAGGAAGATCCCGGATTAGCCAAAGCGCTGGGAACTCGAGCAATGGTAAACGAAGATTACGAGAAAGCCAAAGAGTGGTTCGAAAAGGCTTTAGAGATTTCCTCCAGCGACGAGCAAAAGGCCGATATTATGATGGACTTAGGCAGCATTGCCATGAAGGAAGGCCAGAAGCCTGATGCCCGTAAGCACTTTCTACAGGCGGCCAATATGGATGAATCCTTAGCCGAGAAAGCTTACACTAATATCGGCAATATGTACATGCAGAGCTACGAGCAGTGCAAAGCCGGTCAAGATCCTGTTGAAGATCGGGCGATATTCATAGCGGCTTACGAAAAGTACCGCAAAGCTGGGAATAGCTCGGCTATGGCTAGTGCTCAGGAGCAATTTCCTTCTAAGGAAGAAGTGTTCACCTATAATAAGGAAGTAGGTGACCAGGTAACAGTTGGATGCTGGATAGGCGAAACCGTAACAATTCGGACGCGCGACTAGAACAGCCTTTTTAGTACTTGGAGCCATTTCTCGGCAGCGGAAGCTTTTCCGCAACGGGAAATGGCTTTTTTTCGTCAATAGAAGTAGTAAATCAAACGATATGACTCGCTGGTTTTGTACCATATTGTTTATAATGGCTGGTTTGACTTGGGGATGTGATGATGACAGCCAGACTGCTGATGATTTTAAAGAATATGATGGCCCAGTGATGGAGGCCACCAATATTGAAATACTATACAGTGACTCGGCGCAGGTACGCATCAAGCTAGAAGCCCAGCGGCAGTTGCAGTACTTAAATGGCGACCAGGATTTTCCCGAAGGTATTTACATTGAGTTTTTTGATGAGTTGGGAGCAAAAACCACTTCTATCAGAGCTAATCAAGGCTACTATAACAAAGAGGAAGACAAATATACCGCTACCGGAGAAGTGGTAGTGAAAAACCTGGAAAGCGGGGAAAAGCTAGAAACTGAAATCTTGCACTGGGAACGGAATAAGCACAGCATTAATACTGATCGCTACGTAGAAATCGAATCAGAAGGTGAGATTTTAATGGGCGAAGGACTAGAAGCCGAGGAAGACTTTTCATCCTACGAAATTTTAAAACCAACTGGGATTTTTTCATTAGAATAATATGCGGCTAGCTGATGCTATCATTTTTTTCCTATGCGTAGGACTCTTCATTATCGGGGTATACGAAACCATGACGGTGGGTATTGCTTACTCCTATTGGTTATTTATGCTCTCGGTAGGGCTGTTGCTTTGGTACAATCACCGGCGAAGAACCCAGAGTAGTAAAGAAGAAGAAAACCCCAAGCCCAAGCCGTTAAATAAGAAAAAGAAATCCGTCAAGAAATAGTACTGTCCATTATGTTTTTTTGCCGCTAATTGTTCTATCTTTTAGCCTACGATCGAGTTTTTCCCGCCATGGATATAGTTTGGGTTATTGTTTTAATGTGTTTACTTTTTTCGGCCTTTTTCTCAGGTATCGAGATTGCGTTTATATCGGCTGATAAGCTACGTATTGAACTGGCTAACCAGCGAGGTTCATTATCCGGCCGTATACTCTCCCACTTTACCAAATTCCCTACCCGATTTATCGGTACTACCTTAGTAGGTAATAATCTGGCACTAGTACTGTATTCGTATTTTATTGCTGCGCTACTAGAGCCCTGGCTGGCTCAATATCTTCCCAATGACGTATTAGTACTGTTATGCCAGACGATTATTGCTACGATCATTGTGTTGACCATCGCTGAGTTTACTCCTAAGAGCGTTTTTCTAATTGACCCCAACGGCCTTCTCTCATTACTAACCCTTCCCTTTGCGCTCATTTATATACTTCTGTTTATTCCGGTGTGGATTATTGATAAAGTATCCCGCTGGGTGATCGTCTACGTACTGGGGTTTGATTATCGTAATGACAAACCGGTATTTGGGCTTACTGACCTGAATAATTACGTAAAAAATACTCTTAGCGAGTCCCTGCAGGAAGAGCAGTCGGCGGAAACCGGTCCTAAGATCAACGCTAAAATCTTTACTAATGCCCTGGAGTTTAAGACTGTAAAGGTTCGTGAGTGCCTGATTCCGCGCACTGAGGTAATAGCAGTAGACGTTGAAGACGATATTGAGGAATTGAAAAAAGCTTTTATTGAGAGTGGCCACTCTAAAATTCTAATCTATAAAGAAACCATCGACAATGTAATTGGCTACTGCCACTCGCTGGAGCTATTCAAGAAGCCTACCACTATCCAGCAGATACTTACCCCTATCATCATCGTACCGGAAACCATTCCGGCCAACGAGCTAATGATACAGTTCATTACCGAGCACAAGAGTCTGGCTCTGGTGGTAGATGAATTTGGTGGCACCGCCGGGATCGTAAGTATGGAAGATATTATTGAGGAAATCTTTGGGGAGATTCAGGACGAGCACGACGATGAAGACTGGGTAGAGTTGAAAATTGACGAAGATAACTATCTAATTAGTGCCCGCCACGAGATAGATTACCTGAACGAAAAGTACAACTGGGATTTACCCGAAGGCGAATACGATACGCTAGGTGGTTATATTCTCAGCCTTACTGGCGAAATTCCGATCAAGGGCGATGTCATTCCCGCCGACACCTATACGTTTACTATTATGTCGATGGGCGATAACCGGATCGATAACGTGAAGGTGACTATTCCTCCTAAAAAAGCTTCCGAATAATAAACTATTTTTTTAGTGTTTTTGCTTATTATAATAAGCTCAGCACGAGGTAACTAGCACGGATAAGGAAGTTTTCGTCAGAAAATCACACGAAATTTTTATCTTTGCGGTTCGTTAAAAAAATATTCGTCAGGACTAATAAGTTTTTGTTCTTGGCTAGTCAAATACTACCGGTAATGGTAGGTCGCAGGCTAGCACAAAAACACCTTAAAATTATAACACAGTAGATATATGTCATTAATTGGAAAAATTCGGGAGAAAACGGCTTTAATTGTCGGCGCAGTAGCTGTAGGCCTTACCCTGTTTGTTGTAGGTGGTGATGTATTCAATAGCTCCGGTGGTCAGCTCTTAGGCGGGCCTGATACTGAAGTGGGCGAGATTGCCGGCCAGACGGTCTCGCTTGAAGAATACCAGCAGGCGATTAACGAACAGAAAGCTAACTATGCGCTACGTACCCAGCAACAGCCTTCTGAGCAAGAAATGAACTCGCTGCGGCAGCAAGCCTGGAACAAGTTGGTAGCGGAGAAAGCCTTCGGCCAGGAATTTGAAAAACTAGGTGTGGAGGTGACTGAGCGCGAACTGATTGACATGGTGCAGGGCAACAATATTGATCCGGGTATCCGTCAGTCGTTTACTGACCCTAACACCGGCGAATTTGACCGCGAACGCCTATTGAATTATCTGCAAGCCCTACCCCAACTTCAGCCCGACCAGCAGATATCCTGGCAGCTATACGAGCAAAACCTGAGTGATGCTCGCGAGCGCATTAAGTACGATAACCTGCTACTTGCCGGAAACTACATCACGCAAGAAGAGGCCAAGCAACAGTACATACTGGAAAACAAAGTAGCCGAAGTGCAGTACCTGTATGTTCCCTTCTACGCCGTAGGCGACTCTGCTGTGAGTGTTACCGATGCTGAACTACAGAACTACCTGAATAAGAACCAAAAAGAATACGAAGTAGAAGCAGGGCGATCGCTGCAGTACGTTCGCTTTCCCATCATTCCTTCCGAAATTGATGTTGAGGACTTTACTGCGGATATGGAGGAGCTGAAGCTCGATTTTGCAGCAGCTTCTAACGACTCTACTTTCGCTATTATTAATACCGATGCAGTAGTAGGTGCTCCGTTTCAGACTTATAACCCCGGAACTTTACCAGCCGTGCTTACTGATAGTGCCGCCACTTTCACCGAAGGCCAGGTGTACGGACCGTTTCAGCAGGGGGATGTATACACCCTGTATAAGGTTTCTGAAGTATACGAGGACACCGTTAGTTACGCTCGTGCCAGTCATATTCTGATTAAGACAGACGATAGTCGTACTGAGGCTGAAGCTCGTCAGGAAGCTCAGGGCTTATTAAACCAATTGCGCAATGGAGCTGATTTCGCCGAACTTGCTCGCGAAAACAGCGAAGACGGATCATCCGCTCAGGGTGGTGACTTAGGGTGGTTTCCCGAAGGACGTATGGTAGAGCCGTTTGAAAACGCTGTTTTTCAGAGTAACAATACTGGACTTATCAACCGACTGATCAAAACCGATTATGGTTACCATATTATCAATGTAACCGAAGCTCCCACCAATCAGGCTTATAAGATTGCTGCGGTAGAGAGAGAGTTATACCCTAGCGACCAAACCCGCGATGAAGCCTTCCGGGAAGCCGACTTGTTTGCCAGCGAGATCAGTGGCTTTGATAGCTTCGTATCTCGCTCCAGCCAGGACTCTCTGGACGCGAGGGTAGCTGAAAACGTATCTAAAAACGCCCAGACCGTCACTGGTCTAAATGGTGCCCGTCAGGTAGTACAGTGGGCTTTCCGCGACGCAGAGGTGGGTGATATTTCGGAGGTGTTTGAACTGGAAGATGCCTACGTAGTGGCGGTGCTCACCGGAAAAACTGAAGAAGGAACTGCCAAACTGGAAGATGTACGGGCCGAAGTAGAAGCCAAGGTAAAAGCGAAGAAAAAAGGTGAGGTGATTGTTCAGAAGCTCAACGAGCTATCGGGTAGCCTACAGGAAAAGGCTGATGCTTACGGGGCTGATGCCAACGTATACTCCAGCAGTGACCTAAAGCTAACTACTAACACATTGCCTAATGTTGGTTTTGCCGCTAAGGCCATTGGTAAAGCATTTGCTATGGAGCCCGGCCAGGTTTCTGACCCTATTACCACCGAAAACGGCGTGGTGATCATCGAGCTGGAAGCTTTAACTGATGCTCCCGAAATTGCAGACTACGCTACCTATAAGGATCAGCTTAAGCAGCAACGACAGACCCGAGTGGGCTTCAATATTGCTGAAGCTGTACAGGATTTTGCTGATATCGAAGACGAACGCTACAAGTTCTTTTAATCACCCGGTACTCAAGCACAGGATAAGCGGAAGGAGTAATCTTTCCGCTTTTTTCATGAACTCGCTACCGAAATCTTCGCATCTGGTATAGTGGCCTTTAATGGAATACGAATGGGTGATTCAATCAAATGAACTTTCGGAAGCTCCCCAGTAAAGGTAAGTGGTTTGGTTTTCTGCTTTTTCCAGTGCTTCTGTATATGCTCAATACCTACCGGATAGATCGTTAGCTTCGTAGGGGTTATATGAAAGCGTAGAAAGTTTTTGTAATCTTCTTCGTGCAAAGCCGAAAAAGCTTCGTTATCGTGAATGCCTAACACCAGATTGCTCAGCAGTAGATACAGACCCACTAAGGTGCCACCACAGATGCTACCCAGCACTAGCATCTCTGCGGCAAATAATACAACCTGCACTACGCTAATGACTTCATATCCTAAATAACCCAGATTAATACTGGCAAATGCCCAGATCAATAAACTGCATACCAGCAAATGCGAGCCACCGTGCAGCAGCCCTATCATCCAGGTATACTTAGATTTACCAGCATTCTCATCGGCAAACCAGGTAAACCCCGCTACCAGCAACAATCCGGTAATAAACGCCAGCGGGCTACGGATTAGCACGTGAAAGAAAGCATCGAAGGCCAACCATAAACTACTGGTGTTGCTTAGTCGCTCCAACAGAGAGAAGGCGCCCCGACTGGCGTCGGTTTCCAGTACCCAGGTTAGTAGCAGGTAAAACACCCCAATAAAGAATGAAAAGCTAGAATTTAAGAAAGGAAACCGCAGATTCTTGAATACTAGTTGCCGCGATTTCTCCTTATTTGGAAAAACTGCTTTCAGATCCAGTTCCTCATCTTCTACTTTCCGAAAATGCTCTCTTAAGTTATGAGTAGGATGCAGAAAAGCTCCTCCACCGCCCGCAGTAATACGTTGGAGAGTTTCCTGATCGTCCTCAATCTTGGCGTAGCGGGCGTAGTGGTGCAGGTCGCCCGATAGGGTGGCAACCAACTCAAACTGATTATCCAGAATAAAGCGCTGCTCAAAGAAACGTAGACGCTCATAGGAGTCTTCTTCCCGATAGCGGTCATTAAATACCCAGCTGGGCTCGGCCGTGCAAAGAATAACCTTATCTCCTGGTCGCATATACTGGTCAACCACATCGTTGAAGTAGTTCTTTTGCGGTTGGTCAATATCGGAATTAAGTTGGATATCAATCCCCCAAATCCAGTACCGATGGGGTAGCTGCACTGCCCAGTAGCTTCGCTTCTGATGGGTTTGCCACTGCCCAATGTGCCGCTCCTGACAAAACACCTTCAGAAAATTAGTAAGTCCATCATACCAATCGTGGTTTCCCGGAATAGCAAATAAGGCCGGAGAAGGCTGGCTGTGATCGCGAGGAAGGGCTGCCGAGTAAGGCCCCTTCAGGCGGTTCTCGTATTCTTGCATTTCCGGGGTAGGGTACACTTGATCGCCTCCCATAATCAGAATATCGCCCCGTTGCGTTTGGTACTTACCGATGGTTAATTGCTCCTGAGCCAGTAGTTTAGCTACCGAGTAGGTAGAATTAAACCCATCACCCACATCGGCTACGTAATCAAACCAAAGTTCGTCAGCCTGACTGAAGTCAAAGCGGTCGGAGCCACTGAGGGCCGCTTGTATCTCGCGCCGGTCGGAGTAGTTTCCAAAAATATACGAAAGCAGCGCCTTCAGTCCGGTAAACATCAGTTGCCGAACCTGGTACCAGCCTACCATCTTCTGAGGAGTAAATTGCATAGTGAGAGTTCTTGTTTTAATGCACGGACCTTAATAGTTAGTAAAGATCACGTAAGATACTTTTTCAAATATTTATTAGCTGCTCGTTTAGATCAATAATTTAAGAATTTGCAATCGCGAGGCGACCGTTGAGTATTTTCAATTTAAAATTAGTATAATAAATTCTAATTTTCTTTGCTTTAAAAACTCCACTTTATCCGAAAGAACAGTAGTTTAGCGATAGCTTGATACTCTTATTTTGGAGGACCATGGTTCTTATTCTTTGCAAGTTTCCTGGGCAATCTACCCAACGGTGAGCAGCACAATAATCTCCAGACCGAATACCAAGCATCCATTGTACTTTCGCTTATCTTGCCATAGCTGGCTCTCGCGCTACATCCGAGCTGATTTGCCCATCTACTAGTTGAACAACCCGTCGGGCCCGGTCAATTACCCGCTGATCATGGGTAGAGAAGATGAAGGTCATGTTTTCTTCTAGTATGATCATTTCCAAACCAAACTCCACTGATCTGTATCACCACCTCTGATGAAACAAACCACCAACGTATTGAGCGTAGTTGGTTCTAACGTCGCTCTTCAATATCACTCGCCAATCCGCAAATGAAGGTGAAATTCGCCAGGACTACCGTTAACAGTACAAAGCCAAAAGTGATATTCAGGAGAACATCAGGATCAGTCTGATTGGGAAACAAACCAAATATCCCTAATTCCATGACCATTAGCCAGGATAAGGACGTGATTAGGAGCAGCGGCATCCACAGTTGGACCAGTACTTTTCTGACCTTTTCCGATAATATTTTTTTCCACCACAGTAAAGGTTTATTGATTCTGGTTGCATACGCCCAAGTGGGAAGAAAAAGGACAATGTGCCCGATTCCTCCGCCAAATAGCGTTAGTGTTATCATGAGCAACAGAAAGACCGTGGCACCGTGTTCTTTATGAAGAAATTTAACAGCCCAGATAATAACGGCTACACTAACCAGCATGGCAAAAATTCCGGTAATCAAAAAGTTTGGAATTAGCGTAAAAGCCCCTTCTGTTCCGTGAAGCCAGAACCTATGGGCTTCGCCAATTGCTTCGATGTAGAATCCGTTGGTAGGCTTATTTCCTTGCAGAACTTCAAACAGACCATGATTAAAAAACCCGGACATCCCCAGAAGAATAGCAATGACCGTTGCCGTTACTCTGGTTTTTTGATTGTAATATTTATTATTTCTGTCCATACTATACTATCTCCGACTCAGTCTAGTCGGCAAATTGTGCTTTTTCGGCAAAAAGGGCCAAGTTTCGCGTCTGCTCGCTAAATTGTTGTTCCCAGTCACCGCGTGTTCCGGAGAGGAAGGCGGCAATATCGATGAAGGATTTAATAAATGGGTTTTTCATATCCAGTACCACCGTTTGTATCATCTTGGTCTGGTTGGGGCCTATCGGCTCAAAGTCAAAGTAATCATATACATCAACTTCGGCGGTTAGTTTGCCAGTCTTGCGGTTGTACACCCGGGTCGGTTTAGAGGACATGGCAATCAGCTTATTCTCGACCACCTCAGTCACCAAGTAACGATTACGGACAACTTCTTTATCATCACCTTCCACACAGTCAATCTCCGCTCCTACAATCAGGGCATCGCGATTTACTATCTCAAACTTCTCGTGCATTGGGCTCAATTGGGTATAGACGGATGGGATTTCGTACTGTATGAACCGAAAAACCTCACTGACGGGACGGTCAATAATAACCGTATCAACGCTCCGATAAGCGTTGGGAAGCGCCCGCGGATCGGATCTATCATAGATCATCGATGAAACCACTAAGCCAATAAACACTACCAAGAAAATAGCCACCATGAGCAAAATACCTTTGACTATCTTGTGTTTCATCACCTCGTTTAACTGTTTCATTTTAACTATATCCGAATCCTGACTCGAAGAATAAATAGCATACGAGCCTCTGTTACGATTTCCAGTATTAATCTACTTTTGCTTTCAATCTGGCTTTTTTTATAACAAACTGCACTGATATGGGTCACCGCCCGTAATGAGCTTGATCATTGGTTGATATAGATAAAAAAATGATATTCTCACCAGAAGCCTTCTATCTATGCCATTGGTAGTTACCGTATTGCCCTACACGAAAAATTGACTCAGTGATCTCTAGGGTATTTTTCTCAAGCTAAGACCTGCTGAAAGTATGCCCGCAAATTTCATGTCTTACAGTAAAAAACAAGAATGAAATGAGTATTAGCAAGAGCCACTTAACCGCTTGGCTGGGGATCGTTATCGCCTGGATACTTATCATCTACTTCTATGCCTTTCTTACCTTTTGGGGATTAAGGGATTACATCGTTGAAAACCCTTTTACCGACTACGTTTATTCCAACATTTTTCATCTGGAAGTGGTACTAACGGGACTTATCTTCGGGACGCTATTTTCAGTGGTTAATCATCTTACTAACTATCCTTGGTTTAGAGAAAGGTCTTTCGGATTTAACATCTTAATCAAGAGTATTCTTTATTTTCTTTCCTTGCTTACCTGCGGAGTAATTGTCTTTCAAACCTTCGCGAGACTAGAACTTATTACCCCCGAGCAATTTGAGTATTACTGGCAGAAAATGGTCAACCATACCTTCAATGCTTCTCTGGCAGCCTATTTTCTGTTTTTTATTGTGCTGATGAACTTCATTATCCAGATTAATAAAAAATTTGGTCCGGGAGTCTTAATAGATTTACTGAAAGGAAAGTATTACCATCCTCGGAGAGAGCATCTGATTTTTCTTTTTCTTGATCTCAAGGGTTCTACTACAATCGCCGAAAAGCTGGGCCACGAAAAATACAGCGAATTTATCAAAGATTGTGTCCATCAGCTCACGCCTATCCTTATCAACAATCAGGCAAGTGTTTATCAATACGTAGGGGATGAGATTGTCCTTCACTGGAAAACCGAGGCCGGACTTAACCAACTGAGGTGCCTGAACACTTTCTTCGCCTTCCGAAAAAGACTAATTCAGCGAGTAGAATACTTTGAAGCCAGATACGGAATAGCTCCCGAATTTAAAGCCGGTATGGATACTGGCGAAGTTACCGTTACGGAAATTGGGGATCTGAAGCGAGAGACCGCCTTCCACGGCGACGTACTAAACACCGCCTCTCGGCTTGAAAAAAAGTGCAATGAATACGAGAAGTCTTTATTTGTCACTGAGCATCTCACCAAAAAAATTATCTATACCAACGGGTACGAGTTTGAATTTATTAACGATATACCATTGAGGGGCAAGCAGAGGGAAGCCCGGTTTTTGCCGTTAATCACGTTTGATTTCTTATCTCAGGTATTTCAGTGGCCGCCTAGGGTAATTCCAGAATAGACAGATTTACCTGCCCCGGATCATGGTATCATATACCGACCGGGCGTGGTCGTAGGCTGCTTGAGCAGCTTCCATCTCTGTGTCCCGAAATCGAGTACTCTTCATTTTCCAACACTGATCTACCGCTGCCCGGCACCATTCAGCACTTTTCTTTTCCAGGATAGGCTGGTTATCTACGGTCACAAAGATCGGATTGGTATGGGCCGTAGGAAAAATGCGCACCGCCACCCAGGAAGATTGATCAACAGTATACTCAAACTGAAGATCCTGCCATTCACCATTGGCGTTTATCTCTTTGGTTTCTACCACTCTACCGTTTACAATCAGCTCCACCGGCACCTGTCGGGAGGTACCCATTCGGGAGCGCTCAATGTGCCAGTAGGGCGACTGGTACAAATTGCGTTGGGCAATGATGGCTCCGATCTCGCCCTGGGTTTCCTCCAGGTAGGCAGCGGCCTTGATTTGGATGTTCAGCCCGGTAGTACCCGCCACCACCAGTTCGCTGTTCTGGGTGCCTAGTTCCAGCCCGTTCACCGTAAAATCAATTAGATGGGCATAGCCGTCGGATACGTAGCTCCGCCCTGCCTTTAAGGCTTCCATGTAGTGAGTAAAACTCAACTCTTTTTCTAGTTTAGCGTAAATTCGGGCTCGCCCCACCCGTTCGTCGGATATACAGGGGAAATCGGTTTCGCCACTGAGCCGAACCCGAAAACCGCAGTTGAGGGTGTGGTACCACATATTGAGCTCTGCCGGAGCCGGAGTGTCTCCAGCCGAATAAAAGTCTACTACGTCGTGGGTTACGGTCACTACGTATTCGTTGGCCCCAATCCCGTCCATCTTGGGCATGATGTAGTTAGGAAGATCCGGGGTAGGCTCTACCGGAGCCAGCCCCCAGCCCGAATGGGCATAACCGGTCACACCACCCTGGTCTTTAGCCCATTGTAGTACGGGCAGCGTAAAGGTAGGCCACTCTTCAATACGCGTGGTATTAGGGTAATCATCTTCCTTCAGATTCAGTAAAACCACATGCCCGGCGTGGGAGGAAGGAAAGCCGGATACTTCTACATCGTAGCGCAACAGGTTATTCTGGTCGGATAAAGGGTGTACCCCCCCGGTGAAAAACTGCTTTTGATAATACCAACTTGGCCCCCAGGTCAGGTTACTGCCCAGATTCAAATCCTCGCCCAGCACCTGCCGCCACATATGCTCCGGCAGTACGCCTTCCTGCGGGCTTTCGTAGTGGGAACATCCGGCAGCATGAATATGATGATCGGCACTGTACCAGCCCAGCTCGGCCATATGGATCCATCGCTTCAGGGGAAAGCTTAGCTGCATGGAATCAATCCCATCGGGAACGGTAATCTGTTTTTCCTGTCGGTAGTATTCCGGACCTCGTCCGTATTCTACCCGATACTGCCCCGGCGGCAGGGTCACGTACTCTCCACTAGTTCGGTATACCTGGGGCTGAAAGAAGAAATCAGGAAACGCATCCTCGCCCGCTACGCGACGCGAAGGTAGCGGGTAGATGCCCCGGAGGGTCTGCTCGGGAGAGACGGTTGGAGACGCAGTAGGCCGAGGTTCTTCCCAGTGCCGGGACCGGGCTCGGGTCAGGCGGTAATCGCCCGGTAATGCCGCCGTTGCATCACCTGTACTCAGTCGGTCTATACCGTCACTAATTATAAATGAGGCCATGACCGGGGACTGGTCCTCATCTTCCACCTCGAGGTACACTTTTACCGCCGGTTGAATATCAAACAGTATGTCAATCGTATTTCGGAACCCGATATCCTGGGTGCCCTGTCCTACATTAAATCCCAGTTGGGCCTCCCGCTGCCCCTGCTGCCGGGTATACAGTTGAATGACCGCGTACTCCAAGCCCAGCCCCGAAAGTGCGGGTTGCAGGGGACGGTCCCGGTAGATAGCCATTTCCAGAAAACGATTGTCCAGTTGTCCGGGAGTGAGGGCATGCTCCTCCTTCATGCGGGGCGCCCCGGTAGATCCGTGCAGTACCGGTTGGGCGTTGGGACTTTCCGGCACTAACTGCGCCCGGACGTGGGCCTGATTGTGTACTTTCAGTAAGAAGGTAGACCAGCCATCCTGCAATAGTTGGGCGGTAGCCGGTCCCCGGAAAACTTTCACCCGGGATTCCGCATTGATGTCAATCATAGCCAGACAGTAGGGATCCAGTATCTGCTGGACTTTCCGAACGGTGGCCTGATCCAGGGACTCCTGCTGCAGCGCCCGCAGTTGGTCAATCGCTTCGGGGGGTAGCGCACTGCCCATGAAAGATAGTGCCTCGCCTACCCGCAGGGCCTGGGCCAGCAGCGGTTGGGCTTCCACCTGCTCTACCAGCGGAAGCTCGGAAAAATCGGTGGGGTGATGGTGCTGAGCGGGTAGTACTAAATAATGCAGCAGTATCAGACCGAGGGTAGCGTAGCGTTTCATAGGTGGGGAGATTGTGATAGTAGAAGCTACTAAAAATAGTTGACTTCAGGGCTAAGCAAGCCGGAAAAATAAACGACCGGCTCGTCACTATTTCCACCCCAGGAAACATCTACACGCCCAGGCTTAGGCCGTGGATGAGCGTAAATTCAGCTTGTGAGCATCAATCCTGCAAGAAGTAAGCGGATTCAATTCTCTCGGGCCTGACGTCGGGCTTCCCGGGCTTCCAGAAATTCATTCAATTCTTCTCGGGACATGGGTAGATCAGGGTAATCATCCAGCCATTCCTGAAAGTCTTTTTCAAAAACTTCTCTCTCTACCACGAAAGCTTCATTTACGTATTCGTATCTATTCGTTTCCATGGCGTATCGATTGTACTCATCGCGTAATGCGGTATATTCACCAGCGATCACCACTTCCTGAACCAGATGCGGTGGGATAAAGGCTACCCCCGTTTTTTTCGCTAGTACTACATCACCAGGCAATACGGTTACCCGGCCAATTCGGATAGGGCCATTTACACTGGCGACCATCATTTGTTTAATGGCCGATGGGTCTGACCCCCTAATCCAGGCATTAAACCCTTCAATTTTAGATAAGCCCTCAACATCCCGGACTGAGCCATTAAAAATCACTCCGCGGTTGCTCGCTTTATAAATGGCGTTTCCCAGGTTATCACCAATCAGGGTGCCTTCTACCATTTTGCCGTAGGCGTCGGCCACATAAACATCACCGTTCATCAGTTTAATGATGGGAGCATAATTGGTGACCGGCGTTTTAGTACCTTCGCTTTCAGCCTGTTTCTGTACGTAATTGTTTAAATCCTCTCTTAGCGGCATAAACTGAGCCGTTACCACGCGCCCGGTCATCACCTGGTCAGGATGGAGAATTTCCCACCCATTCTGGTAAGTACTGGCAAAATTCTCGAACTGATTAAGATATCCTCGGTTTCTTAGGCTGGACCAAACTTCCTCCATACTGAGCGCCTTGAGCCGTTCCAACAGATCATCCGACACCTTAGGCCTTCCGTCGGGCGTACGTTCTCCTTCCCACTCCGTGGTTAGGTCTTTAATACTTTGCTCGGGCCAAACTACGTTTTGGGCATTGATGTGGGTACTCCCAATTATCAGGAATACTACGGCTAGTGTCATTATTTTTTTCACGATGGTAGATTTAGGATAAAAACAACAAAATAGGCTATTCCAGACACTGATACAAATCTCGTTTGAGCAACTCAACCGTATAGCTCCCGGTGGATATTATGAGTTACCCAGTTTGCTAGAGGCGAACTCTGAGGAAAAATATCTTCCCCTTAATCGCCACTGGTGATTACAATTCGGTCAACCTTTTCAAACAAGTCTGAGAAAAAGGTTCAGAAATCGATATAGCAAAACAATATGCAAAAATGTCTCGGCATTTTTGCTTTCTTTACCAAACTTAGTGAGTGGGAGATCATCAACTCGATGCTAAGCGACGATCATTTGGTGCGCCATTTTCATTTCAAAACAACTGACTTATGTCTATCAATTGTCAAGCAGCCGTAGCTACCGGAACCGGGGATTTCCGAATAGATAATGTAGAAGTAAGAAGCCCAGCTCAAGATGAAGTACTGGTACAAGTGAAAGCAGCCGGTATCTGCCATACTGACTACGATTCACTGTCGTGGGGAAAACCGATTGTAATGGGACACGAGGGGGCCGGAGTGATTGAGGAAGTAGGTAATCTGGTTGAGGGTATTGAAGTCGGCGATACGGTTATCTTTAACTGGGCCACGCCTTGCGGACAATGCTTTCAGTGCCGGATCGGCAACCTGCATATTTGTGAACGAAACTCTCCGGTAGTAGCCGGAGCAAATGGATACACTCCCGGACACGCTCACCTGGAAGGTACACTATGGCAGGGCAAACCCATCGAACGGTCATTCAACTTGGGTACCCTTTCGGAATACGCTTTAGTAAAAGCCTCTGCTGTGGTGAAAATGTCCGAACCATCTATCCCCTTTCCGTCGGCTAGCATCATCAGTTGTGGAGTGATGACGGGCTACGGTTCAGTGGTGAATGCCGCTCACGTTGCGCCAGGCTCCAGTGTGGTAGTGCTGGGTGCCGGGGGAGTGGGTCTGAATGTGATTCAGGCGGCTAAAGTATCGGGTGCAGCCGAGATTATTGCCGTAGATGTTAATCCCGATAAACTGACGATGGCGGAACACTTTGGAGCTACCCGCACGCTGCTGGCGACTAAAGATGATTCCGGGTTACTTCAGGCGGCAGAGAAAATTAAAACCATGACCGGCGGCCGGGGAGCCGACTATGCTTTTGAATGTACCGCCATTCCGGCATTGGGAGCGGCTCCGCTAGCCATGATACGCAACGCCGGCATGGCCGTGCAGGTAAGTGGCATTGAACAAGAGATTACCATTGATATGAACCTGTTTGAGTGGGATAAAATCTACATCAATCCGCTATACGGGAAGTGTAACCCGAACATCGACTTTCCCAAAATCATGGCGCTCTATGCTAAAGGCGACCTGCTGTTGGATGAATTGGTCACCCGACAGTATGCTCTGGATGACCTTCAGCAAGCTCTCGACGATATGTTAGCCGGCAAGAATGCCAAAGGAGTTATTACCTTCGAGTGATATGTCAAAATTCAGAACGATAGAAATTTCCGGTCCTGATGAGGAGAGAGATGGACTCCAGTTCATCACCGTGAAATCGCAAAACCTAAAAGGTCGGGGCGATATATGCGTGTTCGTGCCCGAAAACACCGCTGATACTGAAAACTTGCCGCTGGTACTGCTGCTGCACGGGGTGTACGGCAGTGCCTGGGTATGGGCGTTGAAAGGCCAAGCCCACCTCACCGCTAGTAAGCTCATAGCCGAACAAAAAATCAGACCAATGGTGCTTGCCATGCCCTCCGACGGACTGTGGGGCGATGGCTCGGCCTACCAGTCGCTGGCTTCCGGGAATTACGAAAAGTGGATTGTGGAAGATGTACCGGCCGCCGTGCAGGAAGCAGTGCCGAACGTCACTGATAGGCCAGGGATGTGTATTTCCGGACTTTCCATGGGAGGGTTTGGCGCCTTGAGATTAGGAGCCAGTTATCCCGAAAAATTCAGCGCTATCTCGGCTCACAGTGCCATTACCGCCATTGAGCAGATGAAGCTATTTGTGGAAGAGTCACTAACGCATTATCAGCCCGCCGAAACTCCCCACAGTAGCGTCTTCCTCACTATGAAAACCAACCAAGACCGCCTGCCCCCTATCCGCTTCGACTGCGGCCAGCAAGACCTGCTGATTGATTACAACCGACAGTTGCACGCGCAATTGCTGGCAGAAAACATCCCCCATACTTACGAAGAATTTGCTGGAAGCCACGAATGGCCCTACTGGCAACAACACCTTACCGATACGCTGCTTTTTTTTGAGAAGCAATTATCGCGATAGTGAGCGGGAAAGACGTTAAGCGTCCTTAAATGAATGAGTCAGGGAAGGTAGCAAGAAAACAGCCCTACCCGGAAAGAACCAGGTAGGGCTAGGCCAAGAAGTGAGGAGCAAAATCTCTATCGCTCTAGCTGACTGAGAATGGTCGAATCAGTGATTTTATGATCCTCAGCCAGCAAAAACGCTTTACTTAACAAAATTGCAAAGCCCCGATCGCCCTCAAAGGGCAAAAATAGTTTGTCGGTGTTTGAGGAGCCCCGCGAAGGTACAATACACAGGTACTGGTCATTCGGCTCCATCAAAACATTAGTGCTACCAATATGAATCTTATACGTTTTCCGAGAACCTTTAATTTTCAGGAACTTACCGTCAATGGTGGCTACCTGGTTAATCTTCAACCGGGGCAACACCTTTTCCAGAACCGCCTTGCGGGTCTTGGCTACTTCACTCAGATCACCAAAGGAATAAGTTGTCCAGTAATCTCGGAACTGCGGACTACCGCCATTATCCTGCCACTGCGGGTCATTCCCCACACTGCTCACACCAACAAACAGGTCTACATCGCGCATAACTTCCGAAAACACCAGCGGAGGTACATCAATCAGGTTCCGTACCTCACCGGCCTGGGTAAAACGCACCTGATCGGTAGCCACGTAGAGCCAGATGCCGGTATCGTTCATGGCTTCTTCCGACAGCAACTCATTAATCCAGAAGGAAGCCTGCAGATTATGCTCAGGTAATTCAATGGTGGCTTCGGCTCGATCGCGGCCATCATCAAAAGCACCCATTAAGCTGTACTGCCAGCCTCGCAGTCCGGTTAAGGCATTAAACTGATGCTGCTTCAGGATATGGGCCGCCATCCGGTTGCTGTAGAAGCGGGTGTTTACTTCAGCCTCAGTCAGCAGGTATATTTCGCGGTAGGCCTGTTTCATCGGCTGCTGAATTTCCAGCTCCTCCAATCGCTCCCGCCAGGCTAACACTTCCTCAATAGCAGATTGAATAGGGTGCCACAAGGTAACCTGAGTAACACTGCTAATACCGTCAAGCGGCTCACCATTGACATCTTGCCAATGGTTATCATACCATATCGCCGGAGTAGCTTGTCCATTCAGATCAAACGACCAAATGAGACGCTGGGCTAGCCAGCCCACCAGCCCGTGGTGGAGGTAATACTGACAGAATTTCTCGTAAGTCCAGCTACGGTCTTGTACGTACGAGCGGTCAATCCGGTCGCGCTGCACCGTCAGGCTCTTTTTCATTTCCTTAATTTCGGCTCGGGCGGCTTTTAGGCGGGCCTGATGTAGCGCTGATTGCTTTACAAAACCGGGTACCGATTTCTGCGGGCTACCATCCGGCTTCCGCCATACCTGACTGATTTTGCCGATTCCCGATAGGGAAACCTCCAGCCGGTAATCATCAAACGCAATCTCTTTTCTCCCTCCTAAGAGGTCGTAGTGAGGCACCGCCATCTCTTCTACTTCGTGAGGGCTGATACCCAACTGAGCCGATTTCTGATCAATGCTCTGCTGTATCCTTTTTCGGATATTGTTTTGCGTTACCTTGGATTTTAACCGGGAAAGGTAGGCCACCCCTTCGTTTCCTTCGGACTGAGCCAGCAGGTAGAGACAGGCGTTACCTAAGGCCGCAGCAGCCGGCCCCACCCCAGGTATTTTCTGAAATGCCCGTTCGGCTAGTTGGCCAATCATTACCAGAATGGTAGGGTTACTCACTGATACCAACGACCACACCAGCCCTTTGGCAATGGTTGCATTCTGATGCTGGAGAAAAGTGCGGGTCACGTAGAAATAGGTCCGGTTCCGCCAGGTTTCCTCATGCTCTTCCTCGGTATTATCCATACTAATTAGAAATGCCAACCATATTCCTACGGTCTCTCTAAAATGGGATGCGCCGGTAGCTTCCACAATTTTTTGCACCGCCCGAGCGTATTTCTTAGTGGGCTTAGCCCCGGAGGCTGTCACTGCCAGATGCAATAGTTCGTAGTAATGTGGGCGCATTTTCTCGGATAACCCGTGCACCGACTGATTGACCAACTGACCGAAGCTGTCTTGCTCACTCAGCAGCAGAGGAGGAACGGCAGCCTCACCGCTTTGGGCCTGATACAGCAGGCTTTCTATCTTTAGCTTAGCCTGGGGTAGATTGGAACCCCAATAATGCCGTTGCTGGTCAAAATCTGCTTTCTGTACGTATTGAGCTAAAAAAGCCTGAAAATCAGCACTAAGCGTGTTTTCAGCCGCAAATCGTTCTAACTGCCTAACCGTATGCCCCACCGGCCAGTAATTCAAATAAAAATACGCTCGGTCAGGAACGCTGGCGTAGGTATTCAGCAGAAAGACAAAGTCATTTTCCCGGAGCGCTAGCTTCTGCCGGATGAGGCGATCCAGCAGCAAACTTGCCATTCTTTCCAAAACCACATCCGGATCATCGTAGCTATAAGAGTTCCGTTGGGCGAGCCGGGCTTTAATTTTGGGCAGCATGCTAACTAGTTCCAAGACCAACTCTCGTTTCTCGGCTGAGTTTTTGGCTTTTATCTGTTGATAGGTGAAAGTTTCCGACAGATTTTTATCCATCCACATTGCTCCATAGTCGGTTTCGGTTTGTCCCTCGCGGTACATTCGAGTTAATAGGGATTGTAGCTCCGGATGTTCTTTTAGTACAAAGTTGCCAAAGAAAATCTTGCGTAAAGTTTGTATTGCCATGATGTCTTATCAATTGAAAATGGAAAATATATGAAGTGCTTTTTATCAGCACGTTACGCGATTAGCCACCTACTAGGGGGGTTAGCTTCAGAAAGCTGATTTCAGTCTTGGGGTGAATGATGATTTCCTGATCCAGCGACTCGGCCTGAACGTCGTCAATCAAAACGAAGTACTGGTTCCTTAGAAAGCTATCTAATGCCAGGTAGGTATGCTGTTCAGGATCAATCTTCTGACGGGTTTTTAGCCGAAACCCATTGAGCGTTTGTTCTGCTTCGGTGGGTTGCACCAAGCCCTGAAAGTACTCAACCTGCTGCCGATTGTAGCTATTTACCTCAGCCTCAACCCGGGCGGTAATAATCTCCCGTACGGTGGCAACTTCACCACTTACTGTAATTTGTACTTCTCCAACATTTTCTCCGAAAAAAGTCCGGTCATAAATTGTTAATTCTTGCATATTACTATTGGTTAAATCAATCTATTACAAGAATACTGCCCCGGAGTTGCACCCTCCGCAACTGCTAAAAAAAGTTTTCCCGATCTGAGCAAAAAAATTAGACAATACCTAGAATGAACACCTGCTGTCGGGAGGCCAGTCGCACCGGCAATCAGATAGTACTACGCTCCCAGAAAGCTTGTAAGTGGGTGCGGAGCTGAGGGGGAGATACGACCTGCACTTCGTCGCATAAGCTCAGTAACAGACGATCGATCAATTTGAACTCCCGGTTTACCGGTGCGGTAAAAACGATGGAATCATCCTGTTGCTGGAGGTAAGGTTCGGTAGCCGGGTACAGCTCCTTCATTTGCTGGGCCGCCGTGGGGGTAAGCTTCAACTTAACTTCAACAGGTTGTAAGTCCGCTACCCGAAAGGGGTCGGGCTGGCTGCGGCGGTGTTCGCCCCGGTGCTGGAAGTAGGTCTGGCTACGTTTTACTTCGGCAATCCGCTCTAGCCGGAAATGCCGCATCGCCTTTTTTTCAACATCATAAGCTTCAACCAGGGTATCGCGGTGCAAGAAGCCAATCGGTTCTACCCGGCGGTCGCTTATTTGCTGACTATTCACGGAGACGTACTGCCGCAAAATTACCTGCCGCTCCTCCCGAATAGCCTCCTTAAGCGTTCGGTAACGCACCGACTGCTGGGCATCGGCCAGGCTATCGGCCAGTTCGTTGAGGGTAGAGTGGGTGTAAATTTTGTTAAGCAAGTCTTGCTGAAAAGGCGAGTCGTAGCTACGCACCAGGTCCCCTAATATCTGAGCTTCTTCCTCCGTGAAATGTAACTCCGAGTGCTGGCTGCGAACAGCAGATCGGTCCAGATAATACTGATTTTGATCATCCAACAATAGGGCGTAGCCGGCTTCTTCAATCGTACGGAAGTACCGATAAATAGTAGTTTTATTCACCTCCAGCAAATCAGCGTACTGCCGGGCGGTTCGGCGCAAAGGAGAAGACAGCAGGGCAATCAGCTTCAGTAGGCGAAGTAAGCGTTGTTGTTCGTTCACCCTGCAATATGAGAAAATAGCCCCAGGCAGTCAATAATCTAGGAAACTACTACAATCGGGGGAAGTGGTGTCTTCCTTACCAGGGAAAAAAGATTTCTCACCTCCTGTCCGCCTCGAATTTCACCGTTTATCCTTTTCCAGCCTCTACCGTCCCATCCAGCCGCCGTCCACCAGCATGGTGGTGCCGTGCATGTAGTTAGCCGCATCAGAACAGAGAAAAACGATAGGTCCGGCAAAGTCTTCGGGTTCGCCCCAGCGCCCGGCCGGAATACGCGACAGAATAGATTCAGCCCGTTCGGGATCGTTGCGCAAGGCTTCGGTGTTATCAGTGCTGATGTAGCCGGGGGCAATGGCGTTTACGTTCACTCCCTTACTGGCCCACTCGTTGGCGAAAGCCATCGTCATCTGCCCGATAGCGCCCTTGCTGGCCGCGTAGCCCGGCACGGTGATTCCGCCCTGAAAAGTTAGCAGCGAAGCAGTGAACACAATTTTTCCGCTGCCGCGGGCGACCATGTCTTTTCCAAACTCCCGGGTCAGGATGAACTGGGCGTTTTGGTTGACTTCAATCACCTTATCCCACATCTCGTCGGGATGCTCCGCGGCGGGTTTCCGCAGGATGGTTCCGGCATTGTTCACCAGGATATCAATCCGGTCATAATCCGACTTTACCTGCGCAATAAATTGATACAGAGCCTGGCGGTCGGAGAAATCGCACTGGTACGCCCGGAATTTTTGGCCCCGCTTCTTGACCTCTTGTTCTACATTGCTACCGGATAGCTCTAAGGAGGCAGAAACCCCGATGATCTCGGCGCCTGCTTCAGCTAAAGCCACCGCCATAGCCTTACCAATGCCGCGCTTGCAGCCGGTGACCAAAGCTGTTTTTCCGTCAAGATTAAATTGGTCTAATACGCTCATAGGTTAGCCTTTTTCTGTTTTTAGCCAGTTACGATTGGCAGTTGATTAAGTACTTCATCCCGGCCGGGTTATGATCAATGGCCTCGAACACCTGCTGAATCTCATCCAGCGGGCTTTCCTGGGTGATTAGCTCGTCGAAAGGAATATTGCCCGAGGCCGCAATGCGGATGGCTTCTTCGTAATCTTCTTCTTCGTAGAGGCGGGCACCCAGCATTTCAATCTCCGACCAGAAGAACTTAAACAGGTCTACTTCGCGAGGACCGCTGCCGTGAATGGCGACCATCACAATGCGCCCACGCACATTGACCACTTCGGTCATGGTTTTCACTCCGGCGGCTGAACCGGATACTTCAAATACGCAGTCGGCCATTGCCTCTCCGGTAAGCTCACTTACCCGGTCAGTAATATATTCTTTCGTAGGATTGATCACTTCAAAACCCAATTTCTTCAGCATGTCCACCCGTTTTTCGTTTACTTCGGATACGATGGCGTTTGCACCTATTTCGCGCAGCACGAAAGCAATGAGCGTTCCGATAGGGCCACCGCCAATCACTAAGCAGTTTTCCCCCGCTTTCACCCGACCGATCTTCACATCGTGGCAGGCCACGGACAGCGGCTCAATAAAAGCGCCGTGTCGCAAGGACAGGCCATCGGGCAAGGCATGCAGGGTGTAGGCGGGCACCACCCAACTGTTCTGAAAGGCTCCCGGCGCGTCGATACCGATAATCTTCAGATTTTTACCTACGTGGGGATGGCCCTGATCAAAGGGATGCGGATCACCAAACTTCAAAGGTCGCACCGCTACCTTATCTCCTACTTTTACATTGTCTACCCCCTCGCCTACTTCAGCTACCACCGCTGAGGCTTCGTGGCCGACAATCTGAGGCGGTTGAATGCGTTTATCCATTACTCCGTGGTAAATATGCATATCGGTGCCACAGACTCCACAGTAGGCTACTTCTAACCGAACTTCGCCCGGGCCCGGTTGCTTAAGTTCGGTTTCACCTACTTCAAATTTTCCTTTCTCCTGATAGAATGCTGCTTTCATATGATCTTGGTGCTATGGTTGTTAAAATGACTGATGACTAACGATTAGTGGTGAATGAAATAAAAAATAATCAATTACTCTTTCATTCATCATTTGTCATCAGTAAAGCTCCCGGATATTTTTCAAAAGGTATCAAGTTCATGCGCATAATTATACATATTGACCGTGAAGATTCGATAAAAAAATACAAATTCCAGCTATCAATGTATTAGATTGCTACTACTATGAAAAAAACCTACCTGTTTCTTGTCGGCATATTGATGACAACCTCACTGTTTTCTCTTTCGGCATTGGGCACCGAGGAAGTCCTACTTCACTCGCCGCATAAAGCACCTCCCCAACTACCTGATCTTCCCTTAACTACCACTCAGGGTACCCAGCTTAATGCGCAGGCATTAGAGGGGAAAGTGGTGCTGGTGCTGTTTCAGCCGGACTGCGATCATTGTCAGCGGGAGGCGGAAGCCATCCGGGAGCATCTTAACGCTTTTGCTGAATACACTCTGTACTTTGTTACCTACGCTCCTATGGCAGACATCCAAAAGTTTGCCCGGGACTACCGGCTCAGTGGACTAGACAATATTTTCTTTGCTTTCGCCGACGTGCAACCCATTCTGGATAACTTTGGCTCTATTCCTACTCCTTCGCTCTACATCTATTCCGACCAACAGCAGTTGGTGAAAGCCTTCGAGGGAGAAACGCCAATTGATAAAATTCTGGAGCATTTGTAGCAGCATAATAGCTAAGAGCCTGTAATCAGTTTTAGGGTTTGCCCTAAAATTCAATAACCGTTTTACCGATGGTTTTGCCGGACTCCTGCATTTGGTGAGCTTTCTTCAGATTATCCGCAGTTAACCCCTGCAAAGTAGTGTTTAGGGTAGTTTTGAGAGTTCCGGCGTCCAGTAATTCGGCAATATGATTGAGGATATCGTACTGTTTGTCCATATCCTCGGTTTGGTACATAGAACGGGTGTACATAAACTCCATCGAGAAGGATACACTCTTGTTTTTGAGGAGATTTATATTCAGCGGTTTGGGGCTACCGGTAATGGACACGATGTGCCCCTGCGGTTTAATGATCTCGACGGCGGTTTCCCAGTAGGCTTGCATATCCACGCAGTCTAGAATGTAGTTCACTTCGGAGTGCCCAATTGCTTCTAGCTCTTCTTTCAGATGGTAATGATTGACCACAAAGTCCGCCCCCATTGCTGAACACCAGTTCTGGGTTTCCGGTCGTGATGCGGTGGCAATCACCTTCAACTTAGCGATTTGTTTGGCTAGCTGGATAGCGATAGAACCTACTCCTCCGGCACCGGCCAGAATCAAAAGGGTTTTACCCTGGTCGGCTTCCGGGTTTATGCTGATTCTATCGAACAGGGCTTCGTAAGCGGTTAAGCCGGTGAGCGGAATGGCCGCGGCTTCGGCTACGGTCAGGCTTTTAGGCTTAAAACCGACGATGCGTTCATCAATCAGTTGGTATTCGGCGTTGCTGCCGCTGCGGGTAATGTCGCCGGCGTAATACACTTCATCACCTACCTTAAATCGGGATGCTTGATCGCCTACGGCTTCCACCGTTCCCACCGCATCCCACCCAATGATTTTGGGAGTATCCAGCACCGTATCTTTGGCGGCGTTTTGCCTTATTTTATAATCAACCGGGTTGACCGAGTTAGCCGCTACTTTCACCAGCAGATCGTAGCCGGAGGGTGTGGGCTTTTCGGTTTCAAACTCCACGAAGCTATGCTCTTCGGCAATGGGTAGCGATTGTTTAAATCCTATTGCTTTCATCTTTTTTGCTTATTTAATCCGGGCAAATCTATCAATTAATCTGTTTACTCCCCTGGCTATTGGATAATAAGTAGGGAGCCCTCCTACTCCGAAGAGGATAATTCTTTTCCGCTCATTATCACTTTGGCCCATAGGTTATACTTGACTAAAACTCCTTTTAACATCACTTGGTAACTTCTTTACGCACTTATGCAAAAGTTAAAATCGCCAAAGAACCTTATTAGCGATTACCCCCGTTCGGAAAATCCCAAATGAGCTTCTTTTACGACTCCAAACTTTTTTAAAATCCTATATCAGCTTCATATAGCGCTTCAAAAAAATTTTTTGTGCTAAACGCGCTTCATATACGATGAATATTTTTTTTGTATTCTGAAAACAGCTTCATATGCCCTATATAATTTTGTGGGAGTACCATATGAACTTCGAATAGCATTTTTATTTTTTTTAAAGCGGCATATTAACGGTCATTGGTCTTGGAAAAAGATAAAAAACTCGATATTGCCCTGATTTATCATTGGTTTTATGGGTTGAGTACCATCCGCTATTTTTTCGCCTAAAGTAAGCTTTAGCCAGTTTTCGATTTGCCATTGTGACAGGAACCACAATTACCTGGACTGTAAAATTTAGACACTAACCATCGCTCAGTTGGGAAGATTATCGTAGATTTAGGGTTATTAACATGAAAATGAACATTTGTTACTATTCGTACAATGATACAAACCTTTATATTAAATTATCATCCGGATAGCACAATCGAAAAACCATATGGGAGATAGACGCGGGGCGTCCCACGCAATATTGCGTCTATACAGATGTTGGGTGCCAATACAATTAAAATAGGTTTGGCTAGACGATAAAGTATGAAAGGTTGTTATCTTGATAAAATGATAAAAAGATGGTAACAGTAATTAAAAAAGGGACTCCTAAGGAGGAGATAAAAAAGCGAATTAATGAAGTTGTTACAAAAACTCCTAAACAGGACATCATGCAATATGCGGGAAAACTGCAAATGGATGTGGATCCTTTAGAATACCAAAAGCAGATGAGGGATGAGTGGGAGTAAACTTTTCGTAGATACCAACATATTACTGTATTTTCTCAAGGGAGATCCAGAAGTCATTGCAATGATTTCTGATAAAGACCTTGTTATTTCTTTTATAACTGAACTCGAGCTTCAAGCTTTTCCCAAAATATCTGCCGATTCAGAAGAGATAATAAAGGGGCTATTGAAAAATTGCACCATAATAGATATAACTCCTGAAATAAAAGATTTGACGATTGAATTTAGGAAAAAGTCAAAATTAAAACTTCCTGACGCAATTGTAGCAGCCACTGCCTTTTATTTTAAATTACCACTATTGACCGCTGACAAGCAATTCCGAACGATTGACGAGTTAGAAGTAATAATGTATGAAATGTAAGAGTACTGGCACACACAAAGCGCAGCCACTAGCCTAGCATGATTTAGCCAGATCGTTAGTTTCGCCAAGCACGAAAATCGCTACTCGAAAGAAAACAGCAAACAAGGCCGGCCAGCGGCTCGCGCTGGTCGTTACCTGATTTCCTCTTTCCCACCAACCATCATTTTTGTTATATTGTGACGGACCCACCGGTTGGGTAAAGTCCTATTGATAGTCACCGTATAACAACCTACTAATGATCGCTCGCTTATTGCTTTTGCTCCTTTGTTTTTCGCTACACTCCACTTACGCCCAAGAACCCGATGATTTCACCATCATTAAAAACCGGGTGGTTGACGAACTACTGAAAACCGAGATTGATAATGCCCGGGTAGAAGAAATTGTTCAGGCCATGAACGAAGACGGAAGCTTTGCGGGCATTAACTACGAAGACCTGAGCCGAACGGCCGGTTTTCCCCAACGGCGGCATACTGCTAATCTGGTGTATCTGGCCCAAGCCTACCAAAGCCAGTCATCCGATTATTATCAGGATCAAGCACTGAAAGAAAGCATCACCCGAGGACTGAAGTACTGGGTGGATAATGATTTCTTTGGGGATAACTGGCATAATAATCAAATATCCACTCCTACCAACCTGGTAAACCTGATGCTACTCATTGGCGATGAATTACCGCCGGATTTGGTAGATAAAGCCCAACCGATCATCGGTCGCGCCCATATGAATGCTTCCGGAGCCCGCCCCAGCGGCGACCGGATTGTGATTGCCGGTATTCTGGCCAAAAACCTACTATTTCTCGGGGAGAAAGAAAAGTTTGACGAAATCATCCGGCTCATTGAGGGGGAAGTAAAGTTTTCTACCGGCAGCCGGGGCATGCAACACGATTATAGCTTTCACCACCGAGTAGACCGGGTGAATAACACTACTTCTTACGGCTACGGTAAATACGCCAATGCCTTCGGCGAATGGTCGTATTATGTGGCGGGTACCAAATACGCTTTTTCGCAGGAGAAGATCAATCACCTGGTAGATTACTATCTGGATGGCATTTACAAGCAGATGGTCTACGGCATCTATACCGACGTGAGCGTGAAGAACCGCAGTATCGCTAATCAGTATGATTTTAAACCGGCGGGTACCGTAGAGATAGAGCGCCTGCTGCTTAGCACCGATTACCGGAAAGATGAGTTGGAAGAGATTATGAAATTGCGGAAAGGAGAGATAAAACCATCCCGATCGTTCAGTAAATTCTTCTGGCAAACCGAGCACTTTGTGTTTCAACGGCCCAACTTCTACACTACGGTAAGAATGTACTCTACCCGCAACCAGAACATGGAAGTGCCCTACAATGGACCCGGTAAAACCACCCACCATCGGGCCGACGGTACGAATTACCTGATGCTTGAGGGAGATGAATACCACGACATTTGGCCGGTGTACGACTGGCAGAAAATATCCGGTACCACCATTATGCAAAAGCCCGAACTCTACGGCCCGGAAGATATACGCAAGGAGGGCTTGCGGGATTTTGTGGGAGCCGTTACCGATGGTTTATACGGAGCCGTAGCCTTCGATTTTAAAAGTGCCCACGATATGCTGGAGGCCAAAAAGTCCTGGTTCTTTTTTGAGGAAGAATACGTTTGCCTGGGTACCGAAATCAATTCCGACCCCGACTTACCGGTAGCTACCACGCTCAATCAGGTACTATTAAGAAGCGATGTTACCGTGATGCAAGCGGACGAAGTGCATCAACTTCCTCCGGGAGATCGATTGTTAGATGATGTAAAATGGGTGCATCAAGATAGGGTTGGCTATATTTTTCCCGAGCGTACCAACGTTCACTTATCCAATCAAACCGAGCAAGGGCGGTGGTCGGACATTACCGATCAGAAGAATATCTCGGAAGAGATCGTCAGCAAAGAAGTGTTTACGTTGTGGCTTGATCACGGCAACGAGCCGGAAAATGCAGCTTACGCCTACATAGTAGTACCGGATGTGGCGGTAGCTGAACTAGAACAAAGCAGCGATAGTAATCGGCAAATTGAAATCCTCGCCAACACCGGCGAACTACAGGCGGTAAAAAGTAACAAACTGGATATTTGCCAGGCCGCTTTTTATCAAGCCGGGGAAGTTGCCATAACCCCTGATCTGAAAGTAAGCCTGGAAAGCCAGGGAATGGTGATGCTAAAGATGCAGGAAAACCGTATAACTCAACTAACCGTAGCCGACCCATCCCGCAAACTAAGCAAAGCATTGCTTAATGTTTCGGGTATTTATGAAGCCCAAGGAAATAACTTTGTAGCCTATCCCAAGCCCGATCAAAACACTACCACGCTCATCGTAGACTTACCCCAGGGCGTTTACGCCGGAAAGAGTGTGGTGATTGACTTATAAAGTTCAGTAGTTCGTCATGCATGGATGAGATTTGTCAGAACCAACAGTTTAACGGAAGCTCAAAAGAAGGAGCTTCTAATTTTGTGGAATAGTGAGTATCCTCAAAACCTCAATTATGAGAACCTTCAGGGACTGGAAGATTACCTGGCTCAGTTAGAAGATCAAAACCACCTACTGTTGCTGGACGAACGAGATCATATTCAAGGATGGTACTTTGATTTTATCCGGGACGGAGTGCGCTGGTTTATTATTATTCTGGACGCGCAGGCTCAGAGCAAAAAGCTGGGTAGCCGTATGATAGAATTAGCCAAACAGCAGCACAGCGAACTAAACGGTTGGATAGCAAACTCTAATAACTACCAAAAAGCCAACGGCCAACCCTACTACTCTCCGATCAATTTTTACCGTAAACACGGTTTCCACATTTTGCCCAATGTAAAACTGGAAACCAATAAGATTAGCGTAATCAAAATCAAGTGGTCTAAACCGGCTCATCGCTAATCAACTGTCGCAGAAACATTTTTTTGTTAAATAATACATTGGTAATACCAAAGCCTAGAATACTCAGAAAAATGGGTGGCTCTTTACCTTTCTTTGCAAAGTGTAATTATGAATACTAAGTGTATTGTTAAGATGATCGTTAAAAATGGCATTGCTAACCAACTAATAATTCGGTTTACATCGCTCAGTCTGGTTACTTTATTACTGCTAAGCTTTGTTGTTTACTTCTTCGCAAAATCAGCTATTCTGGATCGAACCTTCGATCAACTTACGTCTATTCGAGAGATCAAGCGGGTTCAACTTTCTGATTTTTTTAACGATCAAATTGCTACCGTAGATATTATGGCCTCGTTGCCGGTCATTACTACTTCTATGCAAGCCTACGATAGCGTCTATTCAGCGGGCGTTTCGTCTGATGTATACGACTCGGTTAACCAGGTTTACCACCCTTACCTAGCAAAAATCAAAGAAACCTACGGGCTTTACGACTTATTTTTAGTAAATCCACAAGGAGATATTATCTATACCGTGGTGCACGAGCCGGATTTTGCCACTAATCTGGTAGATGGCCCCTATAGCGATCAAAATATTGCCACTGCTTACGAACAGGGTAGAAAGTCTACCACCATTGTTGATTTTGATCATTACGCCCCTAGTAATGGAGATCCGGCCGCTTTTGTATCGTCACCGGTGCATACTTCCGAAGGTAAGACTATTGGAGTACTGATCGGACAGATTCCACTCGATGAAATAGATGCTATTACGCAGGAGCGAACGGGTTTGGGAGAATCGGGCGAAACCTATTTAGTGGGACAAGATTACCTTATGCGTTCGGATTCTCGTTTTTCTGAGGAGTCTACCGTACTGAAATTAAAAGTAGAAACAGAGGGGGTTAAGGAGGCACTTCGCGGTAAATCGGGCACGCAAATCATTGACGACTACCGTGGTATTCCCGTGTTAAGTTCTTACTCGGCCATGCGGATTGGAAACATAACATTCGCTATTCTGAGTGAAATGGATGAGGAGGAGGTTCTTCGACCGATAACCCTCCTACGTAATATCATCTTCGCTATCACCATCTTTATCAGTATAATTATCGCTACTGCTGCCTACTTTATCGCCCAACGCTTCACGCGCCCCATCAAACAAATACAAGCTAACCTGAATAATCTATCCCAAGGTAATCTTACAGTTGATGAGCGAATTACGGCCCGAAAGGATGAACTAGGCGAAATGATCGTTTCGTTGGCTAAAGTAGTGAAAGGGCTACAGCGCACGGCCGATTTTGCCACAGCTATTGGCCAAGGAAAGTTGAAACAGGAATATCAGGCCCTTAGCGAAGAAGACAAATTGGGGCATGAGTTGCTAAAGATGCGAGATCAACTGCAGCGCAACCATCAGGAAACTCAGTCCAGGAACTGGTCAACCCAGGGCTTAGCCCTGATGGCGGATACGCTACGAAGTGCTCAGGATATTGAGGAACTAAGCAATAATATATTAAAGCAATTAGTGAATTACTTAGAAATCAATCAGGGGGCACTGTTTATCGTTGAAGGAGAAGGTAGAGACACATTCCTTTCAATGAAAGCCTGCTATGCGTACGAAAGGCAGAAGCATATTGATCTGAAGATTCCGGCCGGAGACGGAATTATTGGACAAGCCTACTTAGAAAAAGAAAGTATCCACCTAACTGAAATACCCCACAACTACGCCGATATCCGTTCAGGGTTGGGAGGTGCAGTTCCGACAACGATCCTGGTAGTACCGCTGCTGATTGATGATCAAGTAGAAGGTATTCTTGAACTTGCTTCATTTTCTGTTTTGGGCGATCATCAGGTTGCTTTTGTAGAAAAAGTAGCGGAGTCTATTGCATCGGCTCTTCGAAGTGCACGAATTAATTCGCAAACCCACCAACTTCTATTAGAATCGCAACAGCAGGCAGAGACACTGCAAGCCCAGGAAGAAGAAATGCGTCAGAATATGGAAGAATTGTCGGCTACGCAGGAAGAGATGCACCGCAAAGAGAAGGGCTATCTGGAAAAGATTAAGGAACTGGAAGCTGCCCTAAAAGAATCGAGTAAGGCTTAAAGTGGTTTATAATTCCTTGGTTTACGGCGACGGTCGGGGCGAGAATACTTATAAGGCTCAACGCAGCCAAAGAGTGAAGCAGTTGGGGTGAACCTAAGTTTCACGGTAAACATACCGTAGAGATCATCATTGGCCGAGTTACCACCCCGCAGGGTTTGATCTTCCTGCACCGCCCGGTCCATCTCATCCGAAAGAGCAGAGTAATAATCGATGGCCAATGGACTTAAATCGTCTACTACAATAATTTCCCGACTCATAGCGTCCAGTCGGTCGCTAAAAGCGTAGCGCAATGCCAAATCAAATACCACAGAAAGCATCGGCGTAATTTCGTAATCTAATCCTACTCCGAACGGAATAATACCCACTAGCCCGGGTACCGGATCGGCTTCGGGTTCTACTTCTTTCAGATTAAAGTAGCCTAAGCGGGTATCACCCTGCGGATTAGAAGTGGTAGCCCCAATTCCCACGTAGGCAAAAGGCGTAAAGAACCCCTGTTTAAAGGAATACATGGCGCTAGAATAAAACTCAAAGTTATTGGCCTGGAAGTCTCGCAGACGAGCCGTATCGGTATCCTGCGCCGAAAGTTGATAAAAACTGAGACCGGATTTTATTTGAATATTGTCGGTAAGGCGGTACCAAGCTTCGGCATTCAAGGCAAAGCGATTTCCGCCCAACTGCCGCTCGTTTACATCACCAAAATATTGAGTAACGCCCGGCCCGATGGCAAAGCTCCAGTCCTGAGCGTAAACGGTGGATACTGAAATAAGGCTGCCAAGCAAAACAAAGGTGATGGTTGATAGTCCGCGCATGACGGGTAGGTTTGGTGTATGGTTCTCAGAAAAATACTAAGCTTTTCCTATACTTAACAGCGAAGAGCCACTTTTATTATGATTAGCGTTATTCTGATAAATTTGCGATAAAATTACCAACATGAACCAGCCGATACTTGTTCTAGCCCTGTTACTTTTGTTAAGCTACTGTACATCATCGTCTACTGTTACCGAAACCACTTTGAATACCGAACAACTGCAAACCATCGCCGCTCAGGACCCCAACCTACTTATTGAGGAACCCATTAATGAAGATCAGAAAATGGTAGTCTACCAAATCTTCACCCGACTGTTCGGCAATACTGAATCTAACAATATTGTTTGGGGCACCTCCGAAGAGAACGGTCTGGGTAAGTTTAACGATATCAACGAAGCCGCGCTTGGCAGCCTAAAGGAACTAGGTGCTACCCACGTATGGTACACCGGAGTGATTGAACACGCGGTGCTCAACGACTACCGCGAGGCGGGTATCCCGCTGGACGATGCCGATGTAGTGAAAGGCCGGGCCGGTTCACCCTACGCTATTAAGGATTACTACGACGTAAATCCCGATCTGGCGGAAGATGTAAATAATCGTATGGCTGAGTTCGAAGCGCTGGTACAGCGCACTCAAAATCAGGATTTAAAGGTAATTATTGATTTTGTGCCCAACCACGTTGCCCGTTTCTACCAATCGGATGCCAAACCCGATGGAGTAGAAGACTTTGGCGCGACCGACGATACTCAGCAGGCATTTTCCCCCAACAACAATTTCTACTACATCGTCGGTGAGTCCTTCCAGGTTCCGGCCAACTATCAGTCGTTAGGCGATCATACGTTTCCCACCAAAGATGGAAAGTTTGCGGAGACTCCGGCTAAGGCTACCGGTAACGATCAGTTTACCGCCCAACCCAGCGTCAACGATTGGTTTGAAACGGTGAAGCTGAACTACGGAGTAGATTACCTAAACGACCAGCAGCCCCACTTTGATCCTATACCGAATACCTGGCACAAAATGCTGGACATTCTGTTGTACTGGGCCGGAAAAAATGTAGATGGCTTCCGCTGCGATATGGCTGAGATGGTTCCGGTAGAGTTCTGGCAGTGGGTGATTCCTAAAGTGAAAGCGCAGCACCCCGCTATTGTATTCATTGCCGAAATCTATAATCCCGAGCAGTACCGCAACTACATTGATACCGGGCGTTTTGACTACCTCTACGACAAAGTACAACTCTACGATACACTGCGAGCGGTAATTGAAGAACGAGGCTCAGTTACTCACCTGCCCGACATCTGGCAGTTTTTGCGAGACAAGAACCGCCATATGCTGCGTTTTCTGGAAAATCACGATGAGCAACGCATCGCCTCTCGCTTCTTTGGAAATGATCCCCAACGGGCTAAACCGGCGATGGTGGTGAGTACCCTCTGGCATACCGGTCCGGTGATGGTGTACTTTGGGCAGGAAGTGGGCGAGCCGGGCGAAGGCGAATCCGGCTTTAGCGGTGACGATGGTCGTACCACTATTTTCGATTACTGGGGAGTGCCTGCGCACCAGAAATGGGTGAATAATGGCGCCTACGACAGCGGTCAACTCAGCGAAGATCAACGGGAATTACGCAATTTTTATCAGAAGTTGCTGAATCTGGCGCAAGAAGAAGCCATTCGTTCCGGATATTTTTACGATTTACACGACCATAACCGGCGGTTTACTGAAGGTTATAATGATATGGTATACGCCTTTCTGCGGTTCACTGCTGATCAGCAGCTACTCATTGTATCTAACTTCAATGCCAATCAATCGCAGGAGTTCAACCTGAAGATTCCGGCTACGGCTATTCAAGCGATGGGCTTTTCCACCGATCAAACGTATACGCTACGCGACACTTTTCAATCGGAAACAACTGTTACAATGAACACTAGTGAAGTGATTATTAGTGAAGGGGACTCTGGTATTTCGATAAGTCTTCCGCCTCTGACTTCCTATGTTTTTTCTATTCAAATTCAATCAACGGAATAGCTCAAGCGCGTTTATAACGCGTTACAAACGCGCTTTAGAGAGTAGGGTAAATTACACAGTAAAACCTAACAATATGGAAAGTGCCTGGACCGAAGAAAACTCTGAAGATTTTATCCAGTACGGCAACGATTTTGTTCCCTTTCGTGATGAACAGCAGCGCGTTATTGGCGAACTGATTGCCCCATTACCGCCTACCGCCAACGTAGTGGACCTGGGTTGCGGAGCCGGATTACTAAGCTTTCACCTGCTAAAAGAGTATCCTCAAGCGACCTTACACGGCTACGATGGTTCACCCACCATGCTGAAACAGGCAACTCATCAGGCAGAAGCGCATCAGACTCGCTTTTGTACCCAGCAGTTTGATTTAGCCGCTACCGATTGGCGAAAGTTTCCTTTTCCGGTTCACGCCGTAGTTTCATCATTACTCATTCATCACCTAGACGATGCCGGAAAGCAACGGTTATTCCAGGATCTTTATCAGGCACTAGTTCCGGGTGGGTCATTCTTTATTGCGGATATTGTTCGCCCTGCTACCCAAGCTGGTTTTGAGATAGCCGCCCGGCAGTGGGATGAGTACGTACGGGAGCAGCACCACGCCAATGCATACCAAACCTTCACTCAAGATCATTGGAACTACTTCGCATACCCTAATGAAGATCCGATTGATCAGCCTTCTACGTTACCCGACCAGCTTCTCTGGTTACAAGAGGCGGGATTTCAATCGGTAGATGTTTACTGGATGTTTGCCGGACACGCTATCTTTGGGGGACGGAAGAAAGAGTAATAATTTATCTACATAAGTTAAACTGCTATGTTCCAACGTCTATACCAATATAACCACGACACCAACGAGAAGCTCATTCTCTATCTGAATGAGAACTCAGTCAACCACGAGCAGATTAACTCCTGGATGAGCCACTTACTAAATGCCCATTTTATCTGGCTGAGTCGGATTAAAGGTGAACCTTCTCCCTACGCAGTATGGCAAGAGCACGGCCGCTCAGAGTGGCTAAAAATCAACCAACGGGTGTGGGAGATCACTAAGCAGGTTTTTGATGCTACCGATGATCTTACCCAAACGATTACGTATCAGAACAGCCAAGGAGCTTCGTTTCAAAACCGTATAGATGATATACTGTGGCACGTGTTGAACCATTCTACCCATCATCGGGGGCAAATTAGCACCGTTGTCCGCCAGCAAGGCTTAACTCCTAATCCGATGGATTATATTTTTTACGTTAGAGAAGAGGTGAAAGGTGAAAATCAATAATAACTTCAACAATCAATAACCGACAACCAGCATTTTAATAATCGAATAATTGAGCCATCCATGAAAATTCTGTTTTCCGAGTACCAGTCCGATTATTCCTCCTATACCTTTTCCTACGCCGTATACTGTGTGAAAGAGACTCAGGAAGAAATTCCTGAGATCTACGATAAAGGATTTTTACCCTACACCGGCGATACTGAGTGGAACGAAGACGTATTCTATCTGGCTCGCAGCCTGCGAGTAAACCTAGCTGAATTTAAAACGCTTTCCGAAAACCGCCGGGTAGACCGAAAGATGGAACCTCTGGAAGCTGGCATGCTGGTGCAACCTAAATCAGAATTTGACACTACTGATCCAGAGTTTTTAGCTTTTTGTACCGACTACGCCGAGGAACGCTTCGCGGGCGGAAGCATGGAAGCTGATCGTTTGCAATACGTACTCAGCCGCGGCCTGATTAGTCATATCTTCACTTTCCGCAATACTGAGCAGGTGCTGGGCTACGTATTTGCCGTCATCACCGACAGCACTTTGCACTACTGGTACTCATTCTATGAAACCGAGTACATGCGCTCGCATTCGCTGGGTAAGTGGATGATGTGGAAAGTGATCGACTGGGCGCAGATCCAAGGGCTAGACCACGTTTACATTGGCACCTGCTACCGCGAAAAATCGCTGTACAAAGTACGCGATCATAAAGGAACGGAGTTCTTTGACGGTGCCGACTGGAATACCGATATGGATTTGCTCAAAGAGCTATGTCGAACCGATGAGCAACCTAAAACCGAAGATCTGCTCAAGTCGAAGCATAAATACCAAATCGGAAAAAGCTATTTTAAGCCAGATGAGAGCTAAACTAACAGCAGGCGCTTTAGTAAGTTACTTTTGATTGGCTTAGCGTGGAAGCCAGCTAAGTTGACGATATCTACCACGTCGTTGGGCTGAAGCCGCTCGTATCCTTGTACAACCAGCAAATGATCTTCAGCATTCGTATCAACCGACCAGGAAATAATATCCTTGACATTATCCAGGTAAGAAGCGATACGATCTACGCAACTCATCTCCTGGATATTGGTCTTAAACTTCAATGTTCTCATACCAATAAGCGAGTATTAAACAACAATCATATTAATTTCTTCCGTACAAAGAAAGTTCCTAAGTGAAATTGAGTATTAACTAGGTATGTACTGTTTAGTTTTTTGTACGAAAAACAGATTTTATTAGCTCCTCCCTGGGTAATCTAAAAACAACAGGCAAATATTAGCAAAGTATAATTTTTCTAAAAATAATCTAATTAGGTGATCTCTCTCTATCTACTATCTTTGCGCTATGAAATGGTTGATCCGCTGGGCGATCCGATATATACCACGTAAGTATTTACAATCAATTAGCCAGCCACTGCTCCGCATTGTGGCCTTTTTTTACCGTGGAAACCGCTTATTTTGCCCGGTAGACGAGCGGGGCTACCGTAAATTTTTACCCTACGGGCGTATTGAAACTCGCCAAAATGCCCTGTGTCCGGGATCGTTAACATTAGAACGTCATCGGCTGCTCTGGCTATATTTGCAGGATAAAACCGACTTCTTTTCCAAACCCAAAAAACTACTGCACGTAGCTCCTGAGATCTGCTATATTCCGAAATTCTCAGCGATGGAATCCCTAGAGTACACTACGGCTGATCTGGATTCGCCCTGGGCCGATATCAAGATGGATTTGCACGACGTGCCGTTTGGCGATGATACGTTTGATGTGGTGATCTGCAATCATGTGATGGAACACGTAACCGATGATATTCGCTGCATGAGTGAAATTAATCGGGTACTAAAACCGGGCGGCTGGGCCATCATCCAGTCACCTACCTACGATATTCCGGTCACCCAGGAAGATCCTTCGGTGATTGACCCCAAAGAGCGAGAACGGCTCTACGGACAAGATGACCACGTACGCCGCTACGGCCACGATTACGGTGCCCGCCTCCGGCAAGCCGGATTTGAAGTAACCGAAGACGACTACGTAAAGCATTTTTCTTCCGAACAAATCCAACGCTACGCCTTGTTAGACAATGAGATTATTTACTTTTGCCGGAAACCGGAGACAGAAAACCGGAAAGCAAATACTGAGACACTAAAATCTAGTCTATAAACAACCGTAGCATAACTATTTTTGAAAATGATTATTTCGGTATCCGGAGTCCGGTCTTCGGACTCCGCTAACATACGAACAATTGACCCATGAAAGTACTCATTTTAGCCGGCGGATTCGGTACGCGACTGAGCGAAGAAACCCACACCATTCCTAAACCGATGGTGGAGATTGGGGGGCGTCCCATTCTGTGGCATATCATGAAAATTTACTCCAGCTTTGGTTTCAACGACTTTGTCATTCTGCTGGGCTACAAAGGCTACGTGATTAAAGAATACTTCGCTAATTACTTTTTGCACCAAAACGATGTAACCATCGATATCGCTCACAATCGGGTAGAATCGCACAGCCAGCACGATGCCGAACCCTGGAAAGTTACCCTGATCAATACCGGACTTAATACCATGACCGGTGGACGGCTCAAACGGGCCAAGCCTTACCTGAACAATGAACCCTTTATGTTTACCTACGGCGACGGAGTATCGGATGTCAACATTAATGAACTGGCCCGCTTCCATCAAAGTCACGGCAAGCTGGTTACCATGACGGCAGTGCAACCCGAGGGCCGGTTCGGGGCCATGAAGTTCGGCGAAAACCAGTTAGTACAGAGCTTTGAAGAAAAACCTGAGGGCGAAGGCGGCTGGATTAATGGCGGCTTCTTCGTCTGCCAGCCCGAAGCCCTGGATTATATTGAAGGTGACCATATTATGTTTGAGCAGGAACCCATGCATCGGCTAGTAAACGATGGTCAGCTGGTAGCGTATAAACACCATCAGTTTTGGCAGTGTATGGATACGCTGCGCGATAAGCGTACGCTGGAGACAATGTGGAGCGAAGGGCAACCCCGCTGGAAAATCTGGTAATTCATGAAGAAACTACTCATTACAGGTGGACTGGGTAACCTGGGAAGCTGGCTTACCGATTACTTCGCCCAACAGCCCGATTACGAAGTACATGTACTCACTAGCCGCCAACGATCTATTTTGACTGAGGCTCAGTTTAAGTTAATTTCTTGCGATATTTCGGACGCCGAACAGGTAGAAAATACACTTTCGCCCCACCGGTTCGATGCAGTTATTCATACCGCCAGTGTAAACGATTATTTCAAACCCAACTTTGCCCGCGATGCGTTACTGGTAAATGCATTAGGTACTCGCAACCTGCTGGAGCATTTCGCCAGTTACGCTGAGACTAAGCCGCATTTTGTGTACTTTTCTACCTTTCAGATCTACGGCCGCCGCAGTGGATTAATTACCGAAGACCTGCTCCCTGAACCCAAGAACGATTACGGCACCACGCACCTATTTGCCGAGTACTACGTCCAGCAATTTCACGCCAATCAACAGCTACCCTATACCATTTTCCGGCTTACCAACAGCTACGGTTGCCCCAAAGACTACGATTCTTCTAAATGGTATCTGGTACTAAACGACCTGGCCCGGATGGCGGCTACGGAGGAGAAAATTATACTAAAATCCAATGGTAAAGCTACCCGAGACTTTATCTGGATGGGCGATGTTTGCCCAATCGTAGAGAAGGTACTGCAATTGACTCAGGCTCCTAACGATACATTTAATATCTGCGGGGAGCAGACATTTTCCATGCTAGATGTGGCTCAGGAGGTACAAACCGCCTACCAAAAGGAATACGGGAAGGAACTTCCTATCATAACAAATGAGGAAGACAAAACGCAGTATCCGGATGATTTGCAGGTTAGTGCCAAAAAACTCAAATCGGTGGTGAACTATTCACTGACCCAGCGTTTTCAGGAAGAGGCTACCGCAATTTTTCATATGCTAAAGAATAAACCATGAACGTACTGGTTACCGGACATAAAGGATATATCGGCGCCCACTTGGTACCGCTACTGATTGAAAAAGGACATACCGTTACCGGCTGCGACATTAACCTCTACGAAGGCACCGGCTGGGAAGAGGTGATGAAACCTAACCAGGAATGGATACGCGATGTGCGTGACCTTTCGGTAGAAGATTTACGCGGCCACGATGCGGTGATGCACCTGGCGGCCCTATCTAACGACCCAATGGGTGATGTAAATGAAGAGCTTACCTACCAAATCAACCTGGAAGGTTCAGTCCGTTTGGCCGAATTGGCGAAAGAGGCTGGAGTGCCCCGCTTTCTTTTTGCCAGCAGCTGTTCTATCTACGGCAAAGGAGCCAAACTGGATATGGACGAAAGTGACCCGGTAAATCCGCTAACGGCCTACGCCAAATCTAAGATTGAATCCGAAAAGCGTATCTCCGCGCTGGCCGACGATACTTTCTCACCTACCTTTCTGCGCAACGCTACTGCCTACGGACACTCGCCCATGCTGCGTATTGACTTGGTGGTAAATAATCTGCTAGCCTGTGCCGTAGCTAAAGGAAATATCGCCATCAAAAGTGATGGTTCGCCCTGGCGCCCGCTCATCCACTGCAAAGACATTGCCCGGGCATTCGTTGCCCTGGCTGAAGCTCCCCACGATAAAGTGCACAACCTGATTGTGAACGTAGGCGGTAATAAGGAGAACTTTCAGGTAAAAGACGTAGCCGATGAAGTACAGAAATTGCTGCCTGATGCAGAAATCGTTTACACGGGTGAGGTAGGTGAAGACCCTCGTAATTACAAAGTTAATTTTGATCTCCTCAACTCCCTTTTGCCTGATTTCCAACTGGAATACACCCTGCAAAAGGGTATGCAGGAGCTATACGGAAAACTCATTGATCACCGGTTCAACGAGCAGGACTTTGATGGTGATCAGTTCGTCCGCCTCCGTACCCTAAAGAAAAGACTGGATTTGATTCAGTGATATGTCTTTATCCGAAGATCAGCAATTTGCATTAACCACCAACCGGCTTCAGCTAAGAATTATCACCCCGGATGATTTGGGTGATATTCACCAGTTGCATTCTTTACCCGAAACCGATCGTTACAATACGCTAGGCATTCCCGAAAACAAAGCGGTTACCGAGGCTATTGTACAGCAGTGGCTCGACCAACAGCAAACGGAACCTAATCAGCATTTCACCTGGCGGATTGCTGACAAAGCCACTCAGCAGTTTATTGGCCTGATTGCACTGCATCTGGGAGAAGAAAGATTTAAGTTGGGAGAAGTTTGGTATAAACTGCTTCCTTCATTCTGGGGACAAGGTTTAGCTACTGAAGCCCTTAGGGCTATTCTCAAATTCAGTTTTGAAGAATTACATTTGCACCGGATTGAAGCGGGCTGCGCTACCGAAAACTTAGCCTCAGCTCGGGTACTGGAAAAAGTCGGTATGCGGCGGGAAGGTAGCAAACGAAAAGTGTTACCCATTCGGGGTCAGTGGGTAGATAACTACGAATACGCTATTTTAGAAGACGAGTGGAGAGCAATTAACAATGTACAATGAAAAGAGAGAAGATGGAGGCTAGAAGCGGTAGCCTCGCTGTTGGAAGATCGGAGTTATTGACAAAGGACAAGGGACCGCGCCACGCGGTGGGCGCGGCGGCCGCAAATGACCAGTGACCATACTTAACAATTGAGCAATTGAACTATTGAGTATATGATTTTTACTGAAACCAAACTGGCGGGAGCCTATATTATTGATCTAAAGAAAATTGAAGATGAGCGCGGCTTTTTCTCTCGGGCCTTCTGTGCGAACGAGTTTCGTGAGCACGGACTCAACCCTACCGTAGCTCAGTGTAATCTTTCGCTATCCAAACAAAAGCATACGCTGCGCGGATTTCACTACCAAGTGGAAGGGGCCGAGGAGGCGAAAACCGTTCGCTGTATTCGGGGCAGTATCCTAGATGTGATTATTGATTTGCGGAAAGATTCGCCTACTTACTGTCAGCATGTGGCGGTAGAGCTTTCGGCAGAAAACCATCGAGCACTTTACGTCCCGGAGTACTTTGCCCACTCCTTCATTACATTGGAAGATAACTGCGAAGTATTTTACCAGGTATCGGAATTATATGCCCCCGGCAAGGAGCGGGGTATCCGTTGGAATGATCCTACTTTTAAGGTAGACTGGCCTACCCAGCAACCAATCGTGTCGGAAAAGGATGCCAATCACTCAGATTTTCAGCCATAAAAAAGGCTAACCAACCTATATAGTTAGCCTTCCTTGAATACTGTCTGCGATTCATTACATCATTTCGTCCTGTATCTCTTGTACCCGCTCCAGCTGGGGTTCTTGAATATCCAGTAGCTCTTGGGATATATCGCGGGCAATTGGATTGTCCGTTTCAGAAGTAAGCGACTCCAGATTATCAATATTCTGCCGCTGATCTTCCATCAACGTCTGTAGGAAAGCCGTCTCAAACTCACTACCCGAAAGCTGATCCAGACTATCAACTACCTGCTGTTGAGCAGTAGATAATGAAGCTGGAACTTGCGTTTCAGTTGCTTCTGCAAGGTTACTTAATATGGATAATGCTTCTTCGTTGGAGGCAATAATAATTTGGCCTAAGTGCTTTATTGCATCGCTCTCAGCTTTGTTTTGTGCCATTCGGCTTAGCTGATCCTGCATACGAATACTCATAGCCGCTAGCAATACTCTATCCTGGGGTGAAGTCGCATCCTCAGTTAACGGATCATCAGCATTCTCTTCCGTAACTACGGTTTCAGTTTCGTTAGTGGCTTGTTCTTCGGCCGACTGGTTGCCACTCCCGCAGCTAGTCATCATTCCGAAAAAAATACCGGTGAAAAAAAGATATTTTAGTCTGTGTAACATAATTAAAAAATGTTATTGGTTCGTTTTCCATAACCTCCCCTACTAGCAAATGTTTGCTAGTGAGCTTGAACCGGCTGGGTGTAAGGCTCCCGCTGCTGTAACTGGTACTTCATCAGGCCGTAGCCATAGCCTAAAAAAACGATGAAGGCCGTAAGGATACTCAGGCCCCCTACCCCCACGGAACGGTAGCGGATACTTCCTTCAAGAAATACGGCGAAAGCGTAAACCCCTAGCGATAAAGCCATCAACTTACCCAGTGTCGGAGCAATCACCAACAACACCAACATCAATAATAGATACGCGTAAAATGCTAATGGAAACAAATGAATCAACTTTAAGCTACCGGGGAACAAACGGGCCAGATTGATTCGGGATTTACCAAACCATACCATCTGCTGCCAGAATCCGGGCAGCGTTCGTTTACGCTTGTGATATACGTAGGCTTCCGGAATTAGCCCCACCTTAAAATCCTGCTCAAACATCCGGATGCTCAAGTCAATATCTTCTCCGCAGTTGGGTAACCGGTAGCCACCCGTAGCCTCATACACCGGCCGTGAAAAACCCATATTAAAGCTACGCGGAAAGTACTTCCCCGCCGAACGCTCTTTTCCTCGTGTTCCGCCGGTAGTCAGTAGAGAAGTTAACGCGAAATCTACTGCCTTTTGCACCGACGTAAAGGACGAATGAGCTCGATCAGGACCACCAAAGGCATCCAACTGCTGCCGTCGAATACCTTCGTGCACGTGTTGCAGATACTCCGGCGGAATAATAATGTCAGAATCCAGAATGATAAAATAATCACCTTTAGCTTGCTTCATACCGTGGTTGCGAGAGAAACCCTGACCATGATTACCGGTGGGAGCATACTGAATATCTAGTCGATCCTGAAACTCAGCCACCACACCGTCAGACTTAACGGTAGACCCGCTCTCCACCACGATAACTTCAAATTGAGTATAGGTTTGCCGGACTAAGCCTTGCAGCACCTCCCGGATGTCGTCGGGACGGTTGTACACCGGAATAATCAGCGAATACAACATGGTTACACCATTTTACTTTCCGGTCGGCGGGTGGTGGTTTCGGCAATCAGGTAATCGTTCTTTTTACCCGAATTGATGGTAACCATTTCGCCTAAAAAGCCTGCCAAAAAAAGTTGTACGCCAACCACAAGTGCTACTAGCGCCAGATAGAACAATGGCTGCTCGGTTACTTCCCGCACCCGCAACTGATTATGAATGCGGTAAATCTTATCGACAATTAACCAGATAGTTACAAACAAGCCGAACAGAAACGAAAGCGAGCCCAGGGTACCAAAAAAGTGCATAGGACGCTTTTTGAAGCGAGAGACGAAGTTAATTGAGAGCAAGTCAAGAAAGCCGAAGATAAATCGTTCTAAACCAAATTTGGTAGTACCGTATTTTCGTTCCTGGTGCTGAACAACCTTTTCACCAATGCGGGTATAACCGCTCCGAGCAGCAATCATCGGGATATAGCGGTGCATCTCACCGTATACTTCAATATTTTTTACCACTTCCCGCCGATAAGATTTTAATCCACAATTGAAGTCGTGAAGTTTGATACCAGAAATCAGGCGGGTAACTGCATTGAAAAATTTTGAAGGAATAGTTTTACTGATTGGATCGTGTCGCTTCTTCTTCCAACCCGAAACCAGGTCGTAGCCCTGCTCCTGAATCATGGTGTAAAGTTCGGGGATTTCATCGGGACTGTCCTGCAAATCAGCATCCATGGTAATTACCACATCGCCTTGGGCATAAGTAAATCCGGTTTGTAATGCGGCTGACTTTCCGTAGTTGCGGTTCAACCTCAGCCCCTGCACATTCGGATTAGCTTCGGTAATCTCCTGGATCACCTTCCAGGAGTGGTCCCGGCTGCCATCATCAACCAGTAGCACCTCGTAGTGAAAGCCGTGGTTATCCATCACCTGGGCAATCCAGGTACACAGCTCTACCAGCGATTCTTCTTCGTTATACAGGGGTACAACTACGGATAAGTCCTTCTTCATCAATCAAACTCCGGTTCTTTCTTCTTAACGATGGCCGCAATAATTAGCGCAATGATAGCACCACCAACTAAACTATAAAGATAACCCATCAGCAGGGTTTGAGTTCCAAAAGTATCCTGAGCCTCCAGATTGGCCACTGCCTCGTCAATTGCTTCGTCATCCGCTCCAAAACTTTCCAGCATACCTACCGTCCGGTTTATTATACTTTCAGAAATCGTTTCTTTCAGGCTTGGATCGATAACGTTGAATTGAATAATACTGTATAACGTAGATATTGCCGAGCCGATAGCAATAATTATAAAGGTAGAAACAAAAGCATTTTTAAAGCTGAGGTAGCCCCCCTGCTGCTTGCGTAGCTCAATACCTGCCACTACCAACACGGCAATATTGACTAACAGACTTAAGATCTGAAACCAGGTGGCTACCATCAAGGTAGGGTCAATTAAGACAATAGCCAGGGTAAGGGCTATACTGATGAACCCTAGAAACAGGCCGTACTTTAAATTATGGCTCATAGGAATAGAAAAGTTAGTTGTTGTACCAATACAAAGATAAGATAACTTACGTGTTCGGGGCGCTTCGGGCGCGTAAAGATGAAATGATACTGAGAGCCAAGGCAATAGTAGCGGTAAGGAAAAAACCTAGCAACAGCTTCTTCAGAAAATCATCCAAAGCAATTTCCCCGGCGGTAGTAGCCAGCACCATTTCTTTCGTTTGTTGGTAGCGCTCTTCGCTAAACTGTTCAATAAATCCTTCCCGGTTTCCTTCCAGCGTTTGCAGCGACATTTCACGGTACGACTCGACCAAGCTCGTATCCACCTGCATCAAGATCAGCGCCACTGCTAGCGTAAGAACGCAGATAGTCCCGTATACCAGGATGCCCAGCACCAAGCCCTGCCAGAACTTCCACTTACCCACCAAGTGATAGCGCCGAAACTCCACCGTAGCCAGCAAGGGAAAAAACAAAAACAAAATACTGTAAGCAATCAGCTTGGGTGCCGTCCAGATTAGCGGGTTTTCTCCTAAGGCTTTCATCGCGAAGAATAAGCCAATAGCGATCACGCTGCCCACCAGCCCGAACTTCAGACCGATTTGTAGTAAAGCTCGTCCGGGTCGCCCTGAATCAGCCATTGGCCAGATAGTGTTGATGAGCATTGAACACCGCTAGTACTTGCCCGGTCAGCGATTTACCCCACCAGGGATGGTTAGCCGACTTAGATGGGCTACTTGATTCATTGAATTCCCAGGTTTGGGTAGGATCAAATACGGTAAGATTTGCGACCTCGCCTTCAGCAATTTTGGGTAGTGGCAACTTCAGCAACTCGCGGGGCAAGTGTGTACAACGATCCAGCAGCGACCACCAGGATAGTGATTCCGAAACTACCTGCGCTAGTACGGGTAAAAACGTCGGTAGTCCTAACATTCCAAATTCGGCCAGATCAAACTCACAGCGTTTGCTTTCCAAGTCCTGGGGCTGGTGGCTGGAGACGATTACGTCAATGGTTCCATCTTTTAGTCCCTCCAGTAAAGCAAGTCGGTCCGCTTCGGTGCGCAGCGGTGGGTTCACTTTGTAGTGGGTATCAAAATCGGCCAGTAATTCGTCGGTCATTACCAACTGATGAGCCGCCACATCGCAGGTAATAGCTAAATCCTGTTGCTTCGCTTCTTTAATTAATGCTACTGATTCAGCCGCGGAAATATTGCTTAGATGTAAGCGGGGTGGATGCTGATAAGCGAACTCCGAGGCGTACTGCAACAGGCGAATGTGTTGCTCTACTGCCAGCGTTTCCGACAGACTAGGCATGCCTTTCATTCCCAAGATGGTGCTTTGCACTCCTTCGTGCATGGTGCCGAATTGCGTAAGCTGAGTATCTTCCGGCCGGTTAATCAGCAATCCGTCAAACTTTTGGGTGTACTGCAGGGCTTTGAGCAGCACCTGCCGGTGAGTGAGCGCCCGCAGTCCGTCGGAGAATGCTACCGCCCCAGCTTCGTGCAGATCAATCATCTCGGTAAGCTCTAACCCTTCGGTATTGCGGGTTACGGCCGCTAGCGGATGAATCTTAACCAATTCGGAAGAGCGGCTTAGTAGGTAGTGCAGATCATTTTTAGTATCCAGCACCGGTTCGGTATTCGGCACCAGAGCTACTTCAGTAAATCCACCAGCCGCCGCCGCCTGACTACCGGAGTGTAAATCTTCTTTATGCTCCAGTCCCGGGTCGCCGAAGTGCGCTTGCATATCCAGCCAACCCATCGATACCCGAACTTCTTTCCCCTCAATAACGTGGTCAGCCTGAATATCCGGGTCGCCATCGCCCGCGGCTTCCAATCGACTAATAACTCCGTCCTGAACTAACAAATGGACACGCTGCTGATGAAGGGGGGAAGAAGACTCAAGTAATGTGACAGACTTTAACCAGACGTTCATAGGAAGATTAATAGCTGCGGGCAAAAATAGTGGAATCTTATTAATAGTCCATAGTTGACAGTCCACAGTCCACAGTTTTTAGAAATCAGAAATATTAATCGTGGGTATAGGTCGATTTTAGCTATAGTTCTATCTTGATTATTGGATGTACAGGCTAGTAGCTGTAGACTATCGTCTGTGGACCGTGGACTAATAAACTATGGACTATCAACTACAAAAACCGAATTAATAAAATCTCGATTAACAAACATAGCAAAGCGGCCAGCAAGGCGTATTTCCACAGAGCCACCTGATCGTTTTTGGACTGCATCAGGGAGGTAAATGCTTCTATATCTTCCGCTTCGTACAAGGATACTTGATCGAGGCCCTCAATTCGTTGCATCAACTCATCTATGGAATACTGTGCTACCAGCGACTCAGCTTCGGTATTGTTAAACGAAAGCGAGAGTAAATCTACCGCATTGTTGGCTGCATCGGCAGCCTCTTCGGTGCGCACCAAATCGTAGAAGCCGGCTTCAATAATGTTCTGGGGCACTTCCATGAGCAATCGGCCATTTACTACCCGCTGTAGGGGAATTAACTCCTGCTGGTTGTGCCGCAACTTATATAAGTAGCGCTGACCACCCACTTCCCTACTGGCCGAATCCAATAATCGGGAGGCTTCCAGTGCCAGGGTATTTTCGTCCATAGGATAGTAAAGCGGCACATCCAGCGACTTGCTCATAGAAGCCAGCCGGTACATTACCGGCACAAAGATGGCGTGCCGATACAAACTGGTAAACTCCTGCCGCAATGGTGTACTAAACACGAAAATTTGATCGCTGCTAGTGTAGGGGGTACGCAATGAAAGTAGGTACGGATCACCAGTGCGGTAGCTCAGCAAAGAGCTCCCTGGCAAATTGTGGTTCACCAACGGCACGGCGAAGGGCATTTCAAAGTTTTCGGCTTGCCCTTCAAACATATTGTCGAAAAACGGATTAGCCAGATCGGGGTTGGCCAACGCAATAGTACGTACTCCGGTAGAATCAGTGTAAGTCTGCCGCTGAGCCGCCAGCGAGGTATTGCGCGTAATCTCACTGAGAAAAGAAATATCGCCGCTAGAAGGAAGAATAAACACCATGTGTCCTTCGTCTTCGAGAAACTCCCGGATGTAGGGCAACAACACTGAGGTGTTCTGATTGTCTCCCTCTATCTCGTTTAGAATAAGCAGATCGGTATTGCCTAGCAGACTGTAGTCTAGGTTGTTGATACTGTACGACTGAAAGTTGAAGATCTCTTCATTGGCATACACCTTACCTACATTGGTACTGCTGTTCAGGCGGTTGCCCGTCAGGTTAGGGGTAATCTCCAGAACATTGATCTTGTTGCCCAGGTTGAGCGTAAAGAAAAACTCATTATCAAAGGTAACCGGATAGTCTTCAAACACTAGTCGGCATTGGTTCTGCTGCTCCAGTGGGAAGTTCAGTGGAAAGGTAATGGTACCGCTAGAAAAAGAGTTGATGCTGGTGCTGGCACTAGCCACCTGCTGCTCATTGATAAGCAACCGAACAATCAGGTCCTCGGCCGCCTCACCGCCCTCGTTACGCAGGCTCACGGCCAGTTCATTGGTTTGCCCCGCCATAATAAAAGGATTAGCCAGGTAGACTGAATCCACAAATACGTTCTGCCGGAAAGAAGATTGCACCGGCACCAGATTTACCTGTAAGGTAGTATCGGTTCCCAATTCATTCATCTCCCCGGTGGTAGACTTCTGAAAATCGGAGATGAGGTACACATCAGCGCGGCTAACTTCATCACCTTGCAAGCCACCTACCTGAATATCGCTTTTAATCTTCTGTAGCACTTCGTCAGTACTACGGGCTACTCCGGTGAGTGCCACATCCGATACAGCATCTATAAGTTCTTCGTTGCTTTTGGCTACCCGCGAAAAACTCCCGAAGCCGTTGGTTAGTAATTTATACTGCGTACTGCGGGGATAGTAAGCGGCAATCTCATCCACAAAGCCCACCCCCTGGTCAATACCCCGTACCCCATTGGCTAGTTCGGAAGACATGCTGAGGGAGTTATCCAAATAAAGATACACCAGCGGGCTTTCCCCAGCACCATTTTCTTCAGTATTCTCACCCGGCAGGTAGGGTTGGGCAAAGGTGAGTACCAGAAAGGTAATAAAGGCCAGCCGGGCTACTAGAATCAGCAGGTGCTTGACCTTCAGTTTTGAAGTAGTGGCCTCTTTGACGTTCTTCAGAAACTGGTTGTTGCTGAAGTAAATCTTTTTGGTACGCCGAAAATTAAATAAGTGTATAATAATCGGGATAGCCAGTGCCAGCAGGCCCCATAAAAATTGCGGATAGACAAAGCTCATGCGTTAGCTAATTGGGAAAAAACGGTCCACTAGTTCTCGAAAACAGGCATCGCCGCCCTTGCGTTCCAATACAATATTGGCCATGGCCAGTATGGTCGGGGAAGCGTCAGCCGGGCAAACCGAGATGCCTACCTGCTGCATTACTTCCAGATCATTGATATCGTCACCCATAAACAACACTTCCTGATAATGAATGCCCAACGTTTCCATCCACCCTTCTAGTATACGGGTTTTAGGTTCCTGGCCCACGTAGCAAAATTCCACGCCCAACATCTGCGCCCGCTGCTGCACCGGACGACTGCTATGACTAGCACTGATAAAGGCCACTGGCAGTCCGCGCTTCACCAGCCGCTTAATGGCCATACCATCCTTAGCATTGAACTTCTTAAACTCATCGCCTCGCTCGGTAATGTAAATACCCCCGTCGGTAAGGGTGCCGTCTACGTCTAAAACAATCAAGCGAATCTGTCCTGGGTCGGTGCTCATATGATTAAGGGTGAAGGGTATAGAATGTATAGTAAGGGGTTACGGATAAAAGTATTATTTATATTAATAATGCCAACCTCAATTAGTAGGGCGAGGTTACTATTTTCTTAAATCTGTACAAATCATCTAGTTTTATCTTGCCTGGCTACAACATCGTGTCTACCGATTTGCCAATAGGCAGAAAATGTTCTCCTATTTCTACATCTTCGGCATTGTACGAGCGCACATGATTCTTATTAATGATGTACGACCGGTGGATACGCACAAAATCTGCCGGTAGTTCACTTAGTGCCTGCCTGAGGCTGGCGTAGCGGATCAGTTTCTGCTGATTAATGGTGTGGTAAATGATGTAATTGCCCATGCCCTCAATAAAGAGTATCTGCTGGGGACTGAGCCGGAAGATACGCTTATCGACTTTGATCTCAATCACCGGGTCGCTGGCCTGAGTCTGATTCTTTTTACGCTCGGACAGGTAGAGCGTGAGTATCTTAAAGGCGGAGACAAACAGCACCGTAGAGTTAATTAGAATGATGGCTCGCATAATGGGCCAAACCTGCAGCAGTTCGGTGGTTGTCCAGCCGGTATTGCCTTCGTAGAAGTAATGGCTGATCACCCGCTGAAGAACACCACACACCAGCATTAGCAGCGCATACTGTCCGGCAAAGCGCAGAAACTTCTCCTGTAGCAGACTACGGGGCAGCAATACATAAATAGTCAGGTAAACTGCTGAGATACGAACCGGTAACAGCATAAACTCCAAGTAAAAAGAGGAGTAATAGTCGCCGTCCTGGCTCCAAATGAGGCCAAAACTGATGAAGTAACCCAACCAGAACAGCACATGGGTAAGTATGCGCGAGCCAAACAGGTAATATCCCGAAGGATGTGTGGTATCCATATCCTGAATATAGGGACGATCGCATAAAAATACGTTCCGTTGGCATAAAAAGCCCCCCGCACGGGGGATAAATGCGTATGCTTGTCCGAAAAAACGCATGAAGAAGTTATTCATTTACTCCATCACTTTCCTATTATCAATGCACGTAACCGAGGGGCAGGAACTCGGTAGGCGGGCCAGTTGGCAGGCTCAAATCAGCTACCCTGACGGTAGCACTCCCGGAGCTGTAGTGCAAAGCGTAGAACCCGGTTCGCCCCTGGCCGAGGCCGGAGTGCAACCAGGCGATAAGATCATCCGGGTAAACGGCCATCTAGCCGCTGATAGCGAAGCCTGGACAGAGATTACCTACTCGCTGCGGGAAGGCACTCCTACCAAATTACTACTGAAGTGCGGGGTAGAGGAGAAAACAGTTACGGTAAACCTGCCCGCCCAACCGCGGGAGGAGCATCCCGGCCTGGATACCTACTACGAATCGGTGCTGAACGATTACGGTATTCGGCAGCGGGTAATTATCACTAAGCCCCAGCGGGAAGGTAAGCAACCGGCGATGTTCTTTATTGGCGGGCTAAGCTGCTCTACACTAGAATTATCTCCTACCGCTTCTCACAATTGGGCTAAGGTGATCAAAGCACTGGTAGAAGAAACCGATATGGTGGTGATGCGGGTAGAGAAGGTAGGGGTAGGCGACAGTGAGGGCGACTGTTCCCAAACCGACTTCCTCACTGAGATGGCCGGCTACCGCGCTGCCCTGCAAGCACTGAAGCAAAAGCCCTACGTGGATACTACCCGGATTATTATCTACGGCTCCAGTATGGGCAGCGCTATTGCCCCTACCCTGGCTAATGAGTTCAATCTGAGTGGAGTGATCTCCGACGGCACATTCTTCAAGACCTGGTACGAGCATATGCTGGAGATTGAACGCCGCATCCGGCAAATGGAGGGCGATACGGAAGCAGAGATTGTCCGGAAGATGAACGACATCTACATTCCGCTCTACCACGGAATGCTGATTGAGAAGAAGACTTACGCCGAGGTGATTAACGACTACCCCGCTTTAGCCGAATACAACTACCACGCCCCCGCCCATATGTACGGCCGCCCGGTAACCTACTACCAGCAGTTACAAGACTACAACCTGGCCGGAGCCTGGGAAAAACTACAGTCCCCCGTCCGCATCATGCGCGGCACCCACGACTGGATTATGTCGGCCTACGATAATGAGATGATCATGCAGGTACTGGAAAAGAACGGCCACCAAAACCACAAACTATACCAGTTTCCCGGCCTCGATCACTGGAACACTATCCACCAAAGCCCCGCTCACTCCTACCGCGGCCAGCCCGGAGAGTGGGACGCACGTATTAGCGGCATTCTGGTAGACTGGGCTAAAGAATTGGGGAGGAGCGAAGAGCCGGGGGCAGGGCGTTAGGAGTAAAGCCCATAAGTTACTGGCTAAGCTCCAAGATTGCTGGCCGTCAGGAAAGAGTTGTGCTTGCTAATTTCAACACGCCCTATTTATTCTTCGTTGCTTACCACTGCATCATCGGGAACATACTTGCCGTAGACGGCATCGCGGAAGTTCTTGTGTAGCCCTCGGTCAAAGGGAAATATCTGTACGAAAAGCACGGCGGTTAGCTCGTTCACGGGATCAACCCAGAACAGGGTGCTGGCCGCACCGTCCCAGAAAAACTCTCCCACCTTTCCGTGGTTCTCTTCGGCCGATTGGGGCGGCTGGGTACGCACCGCAAAGTCAATACCAAAGCCTACACTCCCCTTACTGGGTAGCCACGATCGTTCGGTCACACTATCGGGCAACTGGTTGGTAGCCATTAGCTTCACCGTCTCTGGTTCTAGTATCTGGGCACCTTCCAGTTGGCCCTCGTTCACCAGCATGCGGGCAAAGCGCATGTAATCATCCAGCGTAGAGGTGAAACCAAAGCCCCCCGGCGTCAGCGGCCACTCCTGGGTATTGAACGATAGCCGCCGCTCATCGGTCACCGGGCTTATGGTATTGTCTTCGGTGCGCTGGTAGAGCGCTGCAAAACGGTTACGGTCATCCTCCGGCACCAGGTAGCGAGTTTCGTCCATCGCTAGCGGATCAAGGATATGTTGCTGCACGTATTCACCGAAGGGCTGCCCGGAAATCCGTTCTACCAGCAGTGCCTGCACGTCTACCGAAGGGCCGTAGATCCAACGCTCTCCCGGATGGGCCCACAAGGGCACACTGCCTAGTTTCTCAGCCATTTGCGTAAGCGTATTATTGGGGTTCATAGGGTCGGCTTCGGTAATCAGCGCGGCCAGCTTAGGATTATCGGGGCTATTGATGAAGCCCGCGGTATGGCGGGTCAGGTCACGAATGGTGATCTCCCGAACAGCCGGCTCAAAGGTGAGCTCGCCGTTGGCATCCTCACCGGCGTATACCTGCATATCGGCAAACTCAGGCGCGTACTTCGCTACCGGATCGTCCAGATCAAAGGCTCCCTCCTCGTAGAGTGTCATCAGGGCTACACCGGTGATGGGCTTGGTCATGGAGTAGATGCGCACGATGGTGTTACGATCCATCGGAATGTTATTTTCCCGGTTGGCCATGCCAAAAGCATTGAAGTACACCTCCTCGCCCTTCTCGTACACTAGTGCCGAAACTCCCGCCAGGGTACTATCTTCAATGTAGGACTGCAAGGTGGAATCAATGCGGGCGACTGCCGCCTCGTTTACTACGCGGGACGGCTGTTCCTGGGGTGGATCGTTCTGAGAACTGGAGTTAGTACAGGCACTGGCCCCGGTAAGTGCTACTAAAAACAGCAGGGGTTGGATCAGTCGGTCAGGAAATAGCGAATACAATCTAGTCATCGTGTTTTGGTAAAGGTTGCGAATATATCTGTTTCATCACCTGGGTTTTGTCGGCATCTTCGGCTACGGCACTGGTGGTAAACATCATCACACCGCTGGCTTCTCCGGCCAGGCCACCGCGTAGTACCGTGTCAAATTCATCAGCGGAAACCCTGCCCGGATCGTTATGAGCCTGCACAATAGGCCATACTTTGGGATAGTTGCCCTTCGAGATACCTAACTGTTGGCAAAACCAGTCAATATTTTCTGCTACCCAGGCGGGCTTTCTTCCCATGCGCTCGTGGTACACCATCGGCGAGAACACATCAACTGTTTCTCGGAGCAGGTCGTAGTCCAGCCCCAGTATGCGCCGGCGGGCCCCGTTAAATTCCTGGTCATTCCACGGGCAATGGTAGAGGCCCAGCAGCGCTTGGGGTCGTATCTCCCGAAGGATATTTTTCATTTCAGTAGCCCAGCCTTTAATCACCTGGCACCGCCAGCCGCGCCAGGCTTTTTCGTGCTTGGTCAGTATCCAATGTGCCCGCTCCGCGGTACTTCCTTCCGGTATTTCAATCCCGGAGGCTTGGGAGAAGGTAGTCAGGCAATGATCGGAGAAGCAGGTTTCGGGCAGGATGGGCTCCGGCTCTTCAAACTGGGCGTGCCAGTGTACGTAATCCATCCACACTCCGTCCAGACTGTACTTGGTAAGCAGCTCCCGCAACTGATTCATTCGGTACTGACGAAAGCCGGGTTCGGTGGGGCATACGCCCATAAACCAGGAGGCCGCTTCTACCTTTTCGCCCTGTTCATTAATGGCCCAGGCTTCAGGATGCTCATCTACGTAGTGCTTACCGTTCAGGGTAGCGAATTCGGCAAACACCATCAAGCCATCGGCCCGGGCCTGAACGATCATATCCTGGGTGATGGCTCCGCTATGCACGAAGATTGCGTTCACGCCTAGCTCACTGAGCTTAATGTCTTTATTCCAAAACGCTCGGGGACTCCCGTATACTCCCCTGATCGGAAGGTCAGTAGACAAGTTTTGCCCCCGGGAATGCCCAACTGCTACCCCCAGCATAGCGAAAAGTAAGCTGCACCGAACGTATTGCTTTATAGTTGCTGGCATTCTGGTCGTTTGGTTACTAATGAACTCATTTGGCTAGCTCTTCTACCCATCATTTTCGGCATTTCACCCCAAAAAGTCAATCTAAACCGACTAAAGAGCGTTTGTGCCGCGTGATAAACGCGCTTTATATAGAGTACCGCACCTTTTATCTTTCTCCCCTCTACCGTATGACCCTTTAGGTCATCTGGATGATAAACATATAAATCGGCATACCGAGGGTGATGTTGAGGGGGAAGGTGATGGCGAGGGCCATGGGAATGTAGAGGCCGGGGTTGGCTTTGGGCGCGGCGAGCTTCATGGCGGCGGGTACGGCTATGTACGACGCACTGGCCGCCAGAATGGCGAACAAAAAGCGGTTCCCCATTGAGTCGGTCACCGTATCGCTCATAAAGGCTACTACACAGCCGTTGATCAACGGAATAACAATGGCAAAAATCAGCGAGAACCAGCCGTTCTCCAGAAAGGTAGCCAGCTTTTTACCGCTGGTGATGCCCATATCCAGCAAGAACACCGCCAGAAAACCCTTAAATATGTCGGTGGTAAAGGGGGCAATCCCTTCGGCCTGCTGGTCGCTGGCCATAAATCCGATAATGAGGCTGCCGAGAATAAGCATCACACTACCGTTGGTAACCGAGTGCTTTACTACCTTGCCAAAGGGCATCTGCTGGGTTTTTTCTTTATTGAAGATGGCCATCAGCAACACTCCCACAATAATGGACGGAGCTTCCATCAGGGCCATCACCGCCACCATGTGGCCGCCAAAGCTCACCTGTTGTAGTTCCAGAAAGGATACGGCCGTCACGAAGGTAACCGCACTCACCGAGCCGTAGGCGGCGGCAATAGCTCCCGCGTTATATACTCCCAGCCGCCGGTTCAGAATGAAGAAGGTATAGAAGGATACGGCTACGGCCAGGAAAATCCCGAACAGCAGCGACCATACAATCTCCATATCCAGGGCGGAGTGCGATAGCTCCTGCCCCCCCTTAAACCCGATGGAGAAAAGCAGATAGAGCGAAATAAACTTGGAAGAAGAAGGGGGGATCTCCAGGTCGCTTTTGACCTGAACCGCAAAAATACCTAGGAAGAAAAATAGTAGCGCCGGATTAGTCAGATTATCAATCAGTAGATCCAGATTCATTACGGATGGTTTAGGTAGTTCATTCGCGGCGCAATATAGTACCGGAATGCTAGGCTACCAAACGGAAAGGGTTGAAGGTGCGGGGGTGTCTATGCCTGAAAGCAACAATGGATAGCCGGTACACTACCCACTATCCATTGATAACGATCACTCGCCTGATTTACCCTTCACCCTCTACCTTTTACCCTACCATAATGCCGAGAGATTCCAGCTGCTGGGGGTTTTTGGCGTAGACGAACTTGGCGGTGCGAATGAAATCCTCCATCCACTCCTCCAGCCGAGCCAGGGTTTCATCCCGCTGTTGCTTGCTGATTTGGGTAGCTCCCTTGCGGTGGGTCTGACTGACCCGCGCATCGCGCACCGCCTGGATTTGCTCCTTGGCCTGCTCAATGCTGGCGGCAGTAACCCCATGATTCTTCAGAAAGGGCAGCGCCTCGGGCAGATTGTTATAAAACGCCTCGGTTTGCTCCAGCCAACCATTCAGCGATTTCTCGCGGATACCGTTGAGTTGAAGGGTACGCCACAGGTCACGGTCTTTAGGAATGGCCAATCGGGCAATTTTGACGTGAAATATATAAGTCGCATTGGCCGTTTGTTGGGCCAGTTGCAGTGCATCGGTAGCACCACACTGGTCGCCAATAGCCTGCTGGTAGGCTTGCTGCTGCTCTTTAAACTCGCTAATCATTCCAACACCCTCGGTCATCCGGTCGGCATTATAGCCCTGCTTGGCGAGTTCTTTGGCAATGGTAGCATCCGTTCGGGCAGCATCAATAGTAAGCTGCCAGTCCTGAATTGAATCACTGATTCCTCTGTTTCGCATAACGCTGTAAACATTAATTGTAAAACATAACACCCTAAATGGTTATGAGAAGAAAAGAGAGGAAGCCGTTATTCATACACCTGTTTTAGCCAAGGCTTCCCGATCCCTATCGTCACCGCGAGAAGTGAAACGACGAAGCGGTCTCCTACATAGTATTCTAAGAGTTGCTCTAAGGAGACCGCTTCGTCATGCTTCCTCGCGGTGACGTAGTATTTATCTTCTCTTATTCTCTATTCACAACCATTTATTGTACAAATCTAAGCAAATTTATAATAATATAAATATAATACTGGATTATTTCCTTACATGCTGAAAGCCAACCGAAGAATATTTGGTAAAACCGATGAAATTACAGTAAAGTGATAAGTAAATACGTTTGATTTTCCGGGGATATTCGTAGATCACTGTCACTTTATACTTATCCCCGCCGGGATAAGCGTTGAGTGACGTAACTTTGCGTTTATCCCCGCCGGGATAATCGTTCAGCGACGTAACTTTGCGTTTATCCCCGCCGGGACAAGCGTTCAGCGGCGTAACTTTATACTTCTCCTTGCCGGGATAACCCCTCCGCAACACTTCTCAGATGACAAATTGTCTAAATTTCCCACTACGCTACCCGGCAAATCCCTAAAATTGTTTCTCCTTCACCCCAAATCTTGCATCTCACCTAAATAACCACCACCCCACCCATCATACCGGACGAACGCCAGAGAGTTCCAGTGGCCGGCACCCGGTATCTCCCACATACTTATGAAGGAGACCCCGGCATTCGCTTCACTCAGCCGGGGATGTTTAAGCTTTAATTAAACATCTTATTTTTTTGTGATAATAGAATTGACTTGTAATTGCAGAAAATTTATGTTGCTTAGGCCAAGTAGAGCACCCGCCTTTTTCAAAACTACTCAACTTATAACTCAATACAGGATGAACCCCTCAGATCTAGAAAAAGAAATTAAAGAAGCAAATCAAAGAATTGTAAATCGACAAACAGAAATTAGCGATGAGCTTTTGACGTTAGAAAAAAAAGTAAAGAAATACACAAACTGGGCTTGGATTTTTGTAGGGGCAGGTATAGCTATATCAGTCTTTTCCATTATTTACTTTTTATGTAAGAATAACGATAACGGATTTGCTTTAAATTTACTGGGTGATTTTTTGGGTGGTAGTGTGGCATCTTTATGGGCCTTAGCAGGTCTCTTCTTTATATATGTAGCATTCTTAGGTCAAAAACAACAGTTATTAAATCAACAGTTAGAATTAATGTACAGTCAGTTGGAGGTCAAATACACAAGACTCGAGTTGGCAGGCCAGAAAGAAGAGATGAAAGAGCAAAACTCGACACTACGTCAACAAAAATTTGAAAACACTTTTTTTCAACTTATTAGCCTATTTAGTTCAAGCGTCAACTCCCTAGATATTAGAAGTAAGCAACACCCTCAAAATGTTACTACTACTGGGCGTGATTGCTTTTTCGTCTTTTATAAGAGCGTGTTTGAAAATCTAATTTAAGAAAGACAGGTGTCAGTATCTTTGGGTAA
>CAZKCO010000028.1:0-92901 GCA_964551335.1 uncultured Roseivirgaceae bacterium | reverse complement strand
AGTACTCCGTAGGGGAATCGAACCCCTGTTACCAGGATGAAAACCTGGCGTCCTAACCCCTAGACGAACGGAGCAGTAATTTTTGAGAGTGCAAATATAGAAGTAGCTACGCAGATTATCAAAAAAAGTGACAAATTTTGCGAAGTGCTGCTAATTATCTGCGCAATTTCATAATTTCGCTACTCTAACACGCAATTACGGCAACAAGTTTTATCAAACACAGTATAATTTTTTGTAGCGTAGGAGAAACTGCCTACGATCTTACTTTTACCCGATTATTCATTTATTAAATATCTATCAACTATGAAAGTTGCTATTAACGGATTTGGACGAATAGGACGACTAACCTTCCGCAATCTACTGAAAAACGAAAGTGTAGAGGTGGTGGCGATTAACGACCTTACGGATAACGAAACGCTGGCCCACTTGCTTAAGTATGACTCGGCTCACGGCCGCTTCCCGGGCGATGTTACCGCCGATGGTGAATCCCTTACCGTAAACGGAAAGAGAATTTCGGTGTATGCCGAACGCGATCCGGAAAAACTTCCCTGGTCAGACCTCGGAGTAGATATTGTACTGGAGTCTACCGGAATCTTTCGCGACGAAGCCGGGGCCGGTAAACACCTGACTGCCGGAGCGAAAAAAGTGATCATCTCGGCACCAGCCAAAGGCGGTATTAAAACCATCGTACTTGGGGTTAACGACGACAGCCTTACCGGTGATGCCAATATCCTCTCTAACGCTTCCTGTACTACTAACTGCCTGGCACCCATGGCCAAGATACTCCACGAGAAATTCACCATTGAGAAAGGCTTTATCACCACTATTCACGCTTATACTGCTGATCAGCGCCTGCAGGATGCGCCTCACAGCGATCTACGCCGGGCCCGGGCAGCGGCTGTCAATATCGTACCGACTACTACCGGAGCGGCCAAGGCGGTAGGCTTAGTACTACCCGATTTGAAAGGAAAGCTGGACGGTAATGCCGTTCGCGTACCTACCATTACCGGCTCATTAACTGACCTGACTTGCGTTGTAAGTAAAGAAGTAAGCAAGGAAGACGTAAATGCCGCCATGAAAGAAGCTGCTGAAGGCCCTTTGAAGGGAATTCTGGAATACACCGAAGATCCGCTAGTGTCTTCCGATATTATCGGTAATCCTCACTCCTGTGTCTTTGACGCCGACTCAACTAATACCAACGGAAACCTGGTAAAAATCCTGGGCTGGTACGATAACGAAGCCGGTTATTCCGCTCGTTCCGCCGATCTGATTGCCAAGGTAGGAGGAATGATGTAGAAAGTACATCGTATAGAAGACCTGAAAGGCATCCGGCTACGGGCGGGGTGCCTTTTCTTTTTGCTCGGCTACAATTTCTTTGCTAGATACGATTTGAATACCTACTGCTTCCATTTCCGCGATAGCTTTATCAAAATCGCCCGGTTGTAAGTTGACTGCGCGGGTGCCATCCTGTACTACTACTGTATCAAATCCAAGCTGTTTGGCATCCAAAGCGGTAAACTTTACGCAGTAGTCTGCGGCTAATCCCACTATCACTACTTTGTCTACTCCTTTTTCCTTCAGGTAATCGCCCAGGCCGGTTGCTTTTAGGTGACCGTTGTCGAAAAAGCCGCTGTAGCTGTCTATTTCCGGATCGGTACCCTTTGGAAATATCTTCGCTACGCGATCCATTAGTAAATCATCGGCAAATTGGGCACCCGCTGAGCCTTGCTCACAGTGTACGGGCCATAGTATCTGCTCAAGTCCTTTCAACTGAATATAATCACCAGGTTGCTTTCCCAAGTGATTAGCGGCAAAACTTAAGTGATTGGCTGGGTGATAATCTTGCGTAGCTACCACCAAGCCAAATTGAGGTTGTAGGGCATTGGCTATGGGTACTACGGCATCGCCATCTTTGACAGCGAGCGCACCGCCGGGCAGGAAATCGTGCTGAATATCTACTAAAATGAGCGCTTCCATTGTGTATAGTATATAGTTTTTCCGGAAACTGAATATCACAAAAGATATTACACCTGTGGTCAAATGCCAACTATTGCTCCAAAAAAAAAGAAGGTATAAGGTACCTTGCTTTGTCTAATTAAGGAGTACATCTGGTATGGTCAAGTATAAATTTCTTCTGTCGTTGTTGCTGGTTTCTGGCCCTTTGCTGGCTCAGGTGCCAGTCATCACCAGCCTGGATAAAACCCACGGTACGGTATACGAGGTGGTTACTATCAAGGGAAGCGGTTTTGGCACCGATACTACCAATATCACCGTTTTTTTTGGAGGCGCAGTGGCTGACTCAATCGTATGTATTAGTGCTGATCAGTGTATGCTGGACTCAGAACTAAGAGTGATGGTCCCTCCCGGAGCCACAACCAGCAGCGTATCGGTTACTCGTCGCGATAATCAACTGACTGCCTATTCACCGGAGGTTTTCTACCTTAGCTTCGATGGAAAAGATTTTGACAGAAACCTGCTGGAAACTCCGTATCGTTATGCAACTTCCGGAGCCAATCTCTATAACCTTTGCTTTTGTGATTTTAACCAGGATGGTCTAAACGACATTGCAACTAGTGATACTGATAGCGAGAAAATAACCATTTTACAGAATTCTACCCCTGATCTGGATACGGTAGCTTTCACTTCGTTAGAAATAGATATTAATGCTAAAACCCGTTGGGTACGCTGCGGCGACCTGAACGGAGATGGTTTACCCGAGCTGGTATTTTCGGCATCAAATAATAATACTGATAAAGAGCGCCTTTACGTTTACCGTAACACTAGTACCGTTGGCGGAGCTATTGACTTTGATGTAGTACTTCCGGTTTCACTTTCTTTGCAAGGAAATCTGGCAGCTCGGATGGTGATTCGGGATATTGATGGTGATGGAAGGCCGGACATTACGGCGGCTGATATTTCGGCTGAAGGGGGAGTTTCGGTATTTCTTAATAACAGTACGGGGGTTGCCATTGGTTTTAACCCTAATCCGAGTTTGCCCTTTGAGATATTTGGTCTGAGTACTACTGAACTCAGTGGTATTGCGGTTGAAGACTTTAGCGGAGACGGACTGCCTGATATTGCGGTAAGCGAAGATGAAAGTAGCGGTGTCTACATCATAACCAACGCTAGCACGCCGGGTTCACTCAATTTTGGTGGAGTTACCCAGTTGACTGCCACAGGCCGTATCACCAACTTAAAAGCGGGCGATTTGGATAACGATGGATTAACTGACTTGGTGGTAGTAAACGATACGTACGTAGGAACCCTTCGCAATACCTCCCAAGGGGGGGTGGTTAGCTTTGCTAGTCCGGTAAGATTTGATCAGACTTCACTAGGACGAGAAGGTCTAGAGCTAGTTGATTTGGACGGAAATGGTTTGTTAGACATTGCAGTGGCGGCTCAGGATAGAAACTGGGTGGTGTTACTTTTCAACAAAAGTACCATCGGCTCATTAGACTTTAATACTAAACAAGTAATACTAGCCAATGAAAACTCACTAAGTATTCGGGGGGGGGACCTGAACGGTGACGGAAAACCGGATTTGGCTTATACCGAAACGGTTACGGATCAAATTGCTATTCAGCTTAACCGAAACTGTGTTTCGCCGGTGTTAGAACCTCAGAATGGATTAGGAGTTTGTGATCAACTGCCCTATCAACTTTCGGTGACTAAAGCGATTGGAGTAGATTACCTGTGGGAAAGTTCTGCCGATGGAGTCACCTTTAGTCCGGTGGCCGAGGCAACTGACTCTACCTTTACTTTCACTACCGATAACGAACTGTACTATCGAGTGAAAGTATCATCCGATGCGTCTATTCACAATGGCTATGGTTGTGCTCCCGTTGCTTCCAATAAAGTAGAAGTAGTACGTCCTGAAGGATTTGTTCCTTCCAAACCGACCATTATTAATAGAAATCCGGTAGACCCGGTATGCTTTGGAGAAAATATCATGCTTCAGGCCGAAGTGGTGAACGCCGATTACTTCTGGACAGGGCCTAACGGCTTCACTTCCGGTGGGGTAAGTCCTATTATTCCGAACGCTACCAAAGAGAATGAGGGGCTATACGTGCTTTACGTGAAGGCTAGCGAAGCTAACGGAGGCTGCGTCAGTGATACTGCAACTACCTATATAAAAGTGAGTGAGCCAGAAACCATTGCGATTCAAACCGGAAGCTTGCCAGTGTTCTTTGAGGGAGGAGAAGTTTCCCTAATAGTCAATAATATTGATGGACAGACCTACCAGTGGCAGCAAAATAATCAGGATATAACTGGTGCTACTGAACTAACGTTTACGGCAAATCAGGAAGGAGAATACAACGTAATTACCCGAAATGCCGAAGGTTGCACCCGAAACAGCAATCCGGTTGAAGTAATCTATGCTCGCCCCGAAATATCCTCAGAACTCTGCTTAAACCAATCTGGTACCTTTATTATAACTCCTGGCAGGTTGAATGGTGAGGCTATTCGCTACCGCTGGAGTTTTGGGGAGGGTACAAGCCCATTGGAAGGCGACACCGTATCGTACCAGTTCCGGGCGACTGGAACCCGTAGGGTAGTAGTAGAGATCCTGGAAAATGACGGAAGCGTGCGGGATCGTCACGAACAGTCAATAGAAGTATTAGATATTCCGGAGCTAGTTGTGCAAGCAGTTGATAATCCAAACCTGTGCCCAAATACCTCGGTGGTATTAGAAGCCAATGAGGGCTTTTCTGCCTATACCTGGAGTAACGGAGATAGCAAGCGTACGATATCCGTGAGCGAAGCGGGTACCTACACCGTTACCGTGACTACCGCAACCGGCTGTGCTACTTCTCAGCAGATTGTGGTAGAAGAAGCTGGTCATCCCGAGGCTGATATCAGTGCTTCTCGTGACCGAATTTCACTGGGTGATACGTTACAATTGCAAGCCTCGGGTGGAACAGTTTACCGCTGGAGTTCAGATCAGTCAATTAGTGACACTACGGTAGCCAACCCTATTGTGCGACCATTGATCACCACTACTTATACTTGCCTCGTAATTAATGAACTAGGTTGCGAAAGTACGGCTGAGTTTACGGTGACGGTAGACCGTAGTCTGGATGTAATACCGGAAAAAGCTTTTACCCCGAACAATGACGGAAATAACGATACCTGGTACATAGAAAAAATGGATTTATATCCGGATTGCCGACTTACTTTATTTAACCGGCAAGGAATTAAGATATATGAAGAAGAAGATTACAGTAATCTTCAGCCCTGGAATGGCACTACTAGTGGAAGCGCCGTTCCAGCCGGTGTTTATTTCTATTTGATAGACTGCGGTGAAGAAGCAGGCCGCCAAACCGGTAGCGTCACAATTATTCGATAATAATTATTATGATGGGGGGAAGAGTTGCGATAGCTCATATAGGGTTTTTACTGATCAATCTGTTTATCATAATTGATTTCTGGCAGATCAATCAAAAAGAAGATAAAATTACTGATATACAGCAAAAAGCTATCTACCGGGTACAGCAATCAGAAGTGCAAGATCAGAGATTCGGAACATACGAAATCCAGACTAGTCGTCATTTTTTTGAGGTTTCGGAGAAATACATCAGCAGCTTTCAGAAAAATGCAGTGGTTACCGTATACTGTACGCAATTTCTCCATATTGTTCGAAGCGTAGATATTGCGGGTCAATCGGTGTTCGTAGCGTTTTGGTTATACGTAGTACTTGCTTTCTTAGTGGTGGTTATCGCGTCTGTTGCATTATTCATTTTCAAAGGTCCCGATTTTCAGTCATTTGCGGCTATCATCAATGGTTTGCTAAGTCTTATGGTAGCATACCTAATCTGGTTCTAATACTTTTTACCATAAGAATATAACTCTTATCTATGACTCAGGTTGATAATTGCGGACATGTGCTGCCGCTATTGTTATGTTAAAAATTGCCTGGTCAGAAATTTATGCTCACCCGTTGCCGGAGAATCACCGGTTCCCTATGATTAAATATAACCTCATTCCGGAGCAGTTGCTTTACGAAGGTACTATCACTGAGGATAATTTATTTGCACCTCATCCGCTGAAAGAACAATATATTACTAATACCCACGACCCGTTTTATTGGCAACGATTAAAGGGACAACAGCTTACTCAGTCGGAGATACGCAAAACCGGATTTCCTATGTCAGAAGAGTTAGTACAGCGAGAGATAACGATTATGCAAGGAACAGTCCAGGCCGCATTATTTGCTTTGGAATATGGCATCGCATTTAATATTGCCGGGGGCACACATCATGCCTTTACCGACCGGGGCGAAGGATTTTGTTTACTCAATGATATTGCTATTGCGGCCAACTATCTGCGAGAGAAAGGATTAGTCCGACGGGTGTTGGTGGTTGATCTGGATGTACACCAAGGCAACGGAACTGCCCAGATTTTCCGTCACGACCCAACAGTATTTACCTTTAGTATGCACGGAGCCAAGAATTATCCTATGCATAAAGAACAGTCAGACTTAGACATCGCCTTACCGGACGGTACCGACGATAGCACTTATCTGAAAAAACTAAGGAAGGTACTACCACGTTTACTGGAGCAGGTGATGCCTGATTTTGTTTTTTTTCAGTCCGGGGTGGATGTATTAGCTTCGGATAAACTAGGTCGTTTAGGATTGAGTATAGCGGGTTGCCGGGAGCGTGACCGGGTGGTATTAAAGCTTTGTCAGCAGGGAGATGTTCCGGTAGCACTCAGTATGGGGGGTGGTTATTCAGAAAAAATTGCTCATATTGTAGAAGCACACGCTAATACTTACCGTTTGGCTCAGGAATTGTTTTTCTGACAGCGTTCTTTTCAAAGAGGATAAGTATTTTATATGAAGAAGCGTTATTTTACTTACTGGCTGGCCTTTGCGGTGGTTGGGTTGGTGTTAATCGGTCTAGGATTAAGCTTATTTGGCGAAGCTATAATTGCAAAATACGAGCAAGAAAGCTGGTTTTGGTTAGGTACTGGTAGTCTGGTAATCATAAACTCCGGTATCTCACTGGTAGGGCAATCGGTCGTATATCGACTAAAATATATTCGTGAAAAGGAGCAATAATATATCTTCGGAAGACAATAGAGTATTGCAGCGGAGTATTTTCTTTGCGATAGGTTTTGCTTTGCTGCTGTGGCTCGTGCGAGCTGTAGAGTGGAGTATTCCGATAGATTTAGGAGTTTTCGGAATATTTCCGCGTAGTTTGCCCGGCATGGTCGGAATTATTACCGGACCTTTAGTGCACGGTACTTTCCTTCACCTTTTATCTAATACATTTCCTCTCATTTTTCTACTAGTCGCCACCTTCTATTTCTACGATAAGATTGCGCTAGAGGTCTTCCTATGGATTTATTTGATCACCGGGTTTTGGGTTTGGGTAGCAGCCAGACAAGCTTATCATATTGGTTCCAGCGGTATCGTATACGGGTTAGCGGCTTTCCTCCTATTCAGTGGCCTTTTTCGGAAGGATGTTCGCTCTATTGCGGTAGCAGTAGTGATCGCCTTTCTGTATAACGGAATGCTACAAGGCTTGCTTCCAAATCCCGAACAGCAGAATGTATCCTGGGAGTCGCACCTGCTTGGGGCGGCAGCGGGAATATTCTGCGCTTTTTATTTCCGTACCTCAGATGGCCTACCTAGTCTAATTCCTAGTAATACTGAAGTTAAGAAAGTAAGTCACTTACCGAAAGTAAGTCATACGTTCCATACGGAAAATTATTTCACCACCAGACGTTCTACTTCTGCTAGCTATTCGTATAGCTACAATTCAGATACGGATGTAAATAAGGGAGATCGATATACTCAGGTGCTCAACGTAGGTGAAGATGATTCAGATACTACTGCTTCTGAAATCTAATAATAGCTTTGTCAGTATCGGGACAGTTGCTGCACTGAACAATCAACAAGTAATAACCAGCGGGGTATTGACTCAAATCAATGCGGTAAGTACGATTATCTACCAGTTCAGTTGAGGTTCTTATAGTATTTCCCAGAATGTTGACCACTTTGATAGAAAGCTCGCTATTAGCCGAGGTAGGGAAAGGAAGACGATCGGTTCGTACAAACACGAAGTCGGTAGCCGGGTTGGGGTATACCGTAGCATCCTGATCAACCGGATTGTTGCTTTTCATTTCGCCCATAGCGGTAGCGCCTAGCACCTGAGATGCTAACATAAGGGTAAGAACCCCGACGATACACACAAACAAACGAAAACGTGGCATTTGAATATTTTATTATTAGTATATACTAATTTAGTGTAAATAGGTTTTATAAAAATCAGTGAAAGTCAGCCTCTAAGAGGTAATAAATCGTCTGGAATTACATAAAAAAACCGGCACTAAAGCCGGTTATATCTGATATTTTGCAGAAAAGTGAATTGATTAGTTCTCACTTATACTTTCAGCTACTCGGTCAATTTCTGCTTCAATACGAGCAATTGCTTCATTAATTTCTTCGTATGATGTATTCCAATCCTCCTTAGTCATGGTACGAATTTCGCGAAGCCGATCATTTACTTCATCTTGTTCTTGTTCTAGCTCGGCAATAGCTGACTCAATATCGGCCTTGGCACTAGTAGAGCTTACATCGCGAGCGGTTTTGTTTAAATCGCGAATACGCTTATCTATTTCCTTGCTCCGATTTTTAAATTCTTTGGTTTTGGTTTCGCGAAAATCTTCGTAATAAGCTTCTCGGGTTTCAATAGCTTCCCGGGACTCTTCTTTGGCCTCTTGGGTTGCCTCACGTGCTTCTTGCACTTCGTCTTCTACATCCTGCTTGGTAAGAGCTTTATTACAACTGGTAAAAGCTGATAATACTAACAAAGAAAAAATAGTAAAAAAACAGCTTTGAGTAAGTGATTTCATGGTATTCTTTAGTTTAGATAAAAAAGTTTTGTGTATTTACTGATAAAACAACTTTTTTTCGACTAAAAAGTTTAATACCCTCGGCTGAGAAAATCACCTAATCAAGAATGTTCTGAATGGCTACGTCGTTTAGTGGTTTGGTTAAATAACCCGCTACTACATCGTAGTTTTTAGCTTTAGTCCGATCTCGGTCATCTAGCGAAGAAGTAAGCACATAAACCTTTAAGCTGGATTGAATTTGAGCAGCTTTAAGAGCCTCCAAGAATTCCCATCCATCCATTTCAGGCATGTTCAAATCCAGCAAGATAACATCTGGATTATTAGAAGGTTGACCAGTAATATCTGCTAAAGCCTGCTGGGCCTGCACGTATTCCTGAACCTCCAGATCAGCCTTGTTTTTCAGAAGCAGCTTTCGGCTAATCAGTAGATCGATTTGATTGTCATCAATAATAAAAATGCGCATGGCAAGTAAGTTACATATATAGTTATAGTCTGAAAGTTAGCAGCTAAGGTACGAACCTTTTTACAGTGATTGTAAGTAATTGATAACCAATTGTTACATGATAATGATATCACTAATTAGTTAAATTAAACCACTGAAATTCATAAAGCGATAAACTATCTATTTATTTTCAGTAAATAGTAAAATTTATCATCGGAAATTTTATGCCATAGTCTCGAGTATTATGGTATGCTTTACTAAGTGTCTCTGCCAAACTGGACTTAAAACAAAAAACCTTGCAAGTAGACACTTACAAGGTTTAGTGAACCCGCTGGGGCTCGAACCCAGGACCCACGCCTTAAAAGGGCGTTGCTCTACCAGCTGAGCTACGGATTCAATTATAGGAAGAAGTCGGGGTGCCGACCATCGGGTTGCCGACTAGTTGTTTTTCTAACAGCTATCTGCTTAATTGCGATGCAAAGGTAAGAGGCTTATGACGAATTTCCAAAAGGTACTCCGCAAAATTATACTTACCTTCTTCTTGGGCTATGCTAACATGTTTGGGAACGAAATAGTTTGGGCTCAATCTGAAAATATGCCTACCCTTCAGAAGGCTGACTCGCTCTATGCACTACGTCAATATACCGAGTCATTGCGGTTGTATGAACAGTTGTTCTACCAGGAGCAACAGACTTCACCAGCCATGCTACTAAAGATGGCATTTATCCAGGAAGGGCTGGGTGAATACAGTGAGGCATTGTATTACCTGAACGAGTTTTATTTGGTTACTTCAGATGAGGCGGCTATTGAAAAGATGCGCGAACTATCGGCTCAACATCGTTTACGGGGCTACGAGTATACTGACTATGATCTTTTTCAGAATTTACTTCGAAAGTATCGCTACTTCGTTATCTATGGCTTATGTGCCGTTTTATTAGCTATACTGGCTTACATTGCTTTTGGCCGATCTAACCAGCGGACTGGTAAGCCTTATGGCGTTGGATTAGTATTTATACTGGCACTGGGTGGCTTATTCTATATTGCTAATTACTCATTGGGTTCCTCATTGGCAATAATCATAGATGATCATACTCCAATTATGAGTGCTCCCTCTTCCGGGGCCGACGTGGTGTATATTAGTGAAAAAGGCCACCGGGTGAAGGTGGAAGGTAGTCGCGATGTTTGGGCAAAAATTGAATGGAATGGTGAAACAGGCTATATCCGGCAGAATAACTTAAGGCCCATTTGATCCAAGCTGTTGCTCATCAATGAACTTTATTCAGGTAAAGACCTTTTTACTAATACGTACTTTAGTAATTTAACACAACTGAATGCCAAAACCATTTTCTACCGCTATCCGGAAGGAGACGGCGGTGCTGGTTGCCCTGATAAATCAGCAGCAACCCGAATACAAAGCGCACGAATATCTCGACGAACTAGCATTTTTAGCCGAAACCTCCGGGGCAATTACCCTGGAACGGTTTACCCAACGCCTAGAAAAACCTGATGTAACGTATTTTGTCGGAAAAGGTAAGTTAAACGAAATCCAGCAGTATGTAAAAGCGCATGAGGTGGATATGGTCATATTTGATGATGACCTGAGTCCCTCTCAGGTTAGAAATATTGAGCGGGTGCTGAAGTGTAAGGTGCTGGACCGCAGTTTGCTTATTCTAAATATCTTCTCTATTCGAGCTAAAACGGCTCAAGCCAAATCACAGGTTGAACTGGCTCAATACCAGTATATTCTGCCTCGCTTAACCAAAATGTGGACTCACCTTTCCAAACAAAAGGGGGGGATTGGCATGCGTGGACCGGGGGAAAAGGAGCTGGAAACTGACCGCCGAATTGTACGGGACAAGATTGCACTGTTCAATAAAAAACTAGATAAACTGGATAAGCAAAGTGCTACTCGTCGCAAGTCTCGTCAGAAGGTAGTAAGAGCGGCTTTGGTAGGCTATACTAATGTAGGCAAGTCCACGCTGATGAGGTCGTTATCCAAGTCCGATGTATTTGCGGAAGATAAGCTGTTTGCCACCGTAGACTCTACCGTTCGGAAAGTGGTTATCAATCAGATTCCGTTTTTGCTCACCGATACGGTAGGATTCATTCGAAAACTACCTCACACGTTAATCGAGTGCTTTAAATCTACCCTGGATGAGATTCGGGAGGCGGATGTTTTGCTGCACGTAGTTGATGTATCTCACCCATCTTTTGAGGAGCAAATTCAGATCGTGAACAAAACATTAGCTGAAATCGGTACTGCCGATAAGCCTACTATTATGGTTTTTAACAAAGTTGATCAGCTTATCAATCCTAAACACGAACTGAATGGTCAGGATAACGGTGAGTATGATTACCAACCTCCGGTAACGTTGGAAGAATTAGAAAAAACTTATATGGGGCAGGAAGCGGAAGATACTATCTTTATTTCGGCAGTTGAAAACATTAATATGGATAAGCTTCGTCAGGCTATTTATGATAAGGTAGCCGACAAGTATTTCACTATCTATCCCAATTACGTTCGTACTGATTACTCCAATCTGTACAAATCTAGCTAGTCTAAAAACTTACCTGAATTCCGTTCGTAATCCGGTAGACGAGCTGGGGAACAGGTACTACCGGGCGGTTTTCGTAGGTAACGCCAGCGGAGGTCCGAAATGCTAGTTTTGAAGTAATATTGACCAGGATGTTAGCATCTACGCTAACGCGATGGCGAAAGAAGTCCTGATCGGGGTCGTAACCAGTCTGAAAGTATACAATTGAACCAATAGCGATATTCTCTCGAAGCTGAAAGCGACTGGTTACATAGTTGGTGCTTTTCCATAATTCAATGCCAACTACTTCATCGCTATCACCAGGAAATTCCCAATCTTCGGTTTCGTACATAGCTCCAATACCCGCAAATAAACTGGATTTATCCTCTCGATAGATCCGAAAGCGCAATCCTCCCCCCGCTAATCGCCGGTTTCTCATTCCGCGTCCCTGGTCATACTGAATCTGCGCAAAAGTTTCGTAGGAGACTATTTTCGTTCTGAGCCAGTTTACGCGGAAGTGGCCGTATCCGGCGCTGTTGATGTCTTCTTCACTAGTAGCATTATATTGTAATTCTCCAATCAACAGAAAGTTATGATGGGCAGAAAAGTACCCCACATCAGCATTTGATGTAAGTCCCACAAATGACTTTCCGGTACCATCGTCGGTTAAACTTTGATTATTGGCATTGAAACTTAATCCGAAAGCACCAACTACGAATTTAGCAGAATCAGCCTTGAGGCGTCCTTTTTCAACATTTAAGATTTGACCGGAACAGAAGCTGACAGCTATGATAAAAGCAATAGAAGTGATAGCGGCAATACGATGCATACAATACAAGAGTTTGCCGCAAAGCTATTAAATTTTTAAAAACGAATACCGTCGGACATGATGTATCGTTTCTGAATAATTTCGTCGGGTTTGGCCGCTCGTACGAAAAGAATTCTTCCACTGAAGTGTAAATCTTTGTCGGCCATCGCATGATTAAGATCTACAGTAAGGTGGGTGGCATTTTTGGCTACAACTAATCCATTATGCTGCTTTCCATCATCGCCAGTAACCGCCACGTATTGTCCCACGTCTCGGATTGAATCGGCCATCTCCTCGTCAACAATAAACCGCTCAATAGGAATATCTACTACATTGCGCGGATTGTGGCGACCGTATGCTTCTTCAGCTGGAATGATAAATTCAAATAATTCGCCGGAGTTCAGTCCTCGTATTCTTTCCTGAAAAGAAGGAAGTAGGGTTTCAGATCTATAAAAAAAGATAAACGGATATGCTATGTCCATTACTTCTAAAACCGGACCCTTCTGGTCATTTTCCCGCAGTTCATAACTCATTGTCACAATGGTATTATCTTCAATCTTCATGCGTCACTTTGGCTTGTATATGTAAGAGGAACCTACCATATTCGCCATTGTTCGTAGTAATCTCACTTAACCCAACATTCTATGCTGCTAGCGGTAGATATCGGTAATTCAAACATCGCTTTTGGAATTTATGAACAGAATTGGGTACGGCATTGGCGGTTGAGTACCGTAGCGAACAAAACCAGTGATGAGTACGCTATCCAGTTTCGGTCATTGCTGGCTGAAGAAGAAATCTCTCTCACGGCGATACGCCAAGTAGTGATAAGTAGTGTTGTGCCACCACTGACCTCCGTTTTTCAGAGAATGTTACGCCAATTAACCCAGCAGGAACCTTTGGTGATCAGCACATCGCTAAACAGCGGTCTGACTATCACTACGGATAACCCTCACGAACTGGGTACTGATTTGTTGGCCAATGCCGTAGCTGGATACAACCTGGCCCAAGCGGATTGTGTAATTGTAGATTTTGGAACGGCCTTATCAATGACAGTAGTGAACCAAAAGCGAGAGATTGCCGGGGTTGCCATTGCCCCTGGATTGGAATCAGCCCTGAAAGCCCTTTCTTCAAATACCGCCCAGCTACCTTTTGTACCCTTAGCTGCCCCACCTTCGGTTTTAGGCAAAAACACTATTCAAGCTATTCAGTCCGGAGTGCTGTTTGGCTATCTTGGATTGGTAGAAGGGCTGGTTTCCCGGATAGAAGCTGAGTTGGGCACTTCGGTAAAAGTAATTGCCACGGGCGGATTGGCCGAACTAATCGCTCCGATTACTAAACACAACATGATGATTGAACCTTGGCTAACGCTGGACGGATTACGGTTATTGAAAGAGCTTAATCAGTGAGTAGTAAGGAGGTAGTAAAACACAGGTTGATAATTGCTGGCGAAACAATTACTTTTGCATCCCTCTCCGACCCCGTAGTTCAAGGGATAGAATAGGAGTTTCCTAAACTCTAGATCCAGGTTCGAGTCCTGGCGGGGTCACTTATATTATCTTACCTTTTATTTGATCCTGAATAATTTCTTTTTCAAGTAGCAGTACTAAAAAAGTACTTAATCAACTGAAGTCTATCTGCTTGAAATGAATAGCATATTATCGGTCGAGTTGGTACGCTGTAGTCCCTCCCGTAAAGATGGACGATAAGTAAGTACTTCTAAAGTATCACTTGCGGCAGTTACAGTTCCTTCTTGTTGAGATAAGGGTATCCGGTCTTTAGTAGATAGTAAGCAAACACAACCCCAAGCAGCTAACAAGACTAGTAATTTTTTCATGATTGCGAGATTTTTCTGTACTTTATTAATTAGTACAAACCAGCTCACATTCGTAACCTTGGATAAGACAAAATTTTATGAGAAAATAAAAAAAGCCCTTTCGCATAACGAAAGGGCTAAAGAATTACTAAACAACTATAATTTACTCTACTGCACCGGTTTCTGGCGGAGTATTATAAAGTACTTTCAGCGCGTTAGCTTCTCGTAGTTCCTGCTGAACATCAGAAACGATTCCCATCTTGGCATCATCATCAACCTTTAGTGCCATAGTAATCTTGTTGCGCTCAACTTCACTTAGCTTGCTACGCTCAGCTTCCACAAACTGCACAATGTTATCAGTAGTAACCAGCACGTCGTTAGTCTGGATACGAGGCTCGCTTCCGTACTTATCTGTATCCTTAGGCTTACCGATATAGATGTAGCTTACTAATGACTTCTTTTGCATTTTACGCAACTGCTCGGCTCGAGGCAGATTTTGCTCTACCAGAATATCGGTTTCCCGAAGTACGGTAGTTACCATAAAGAAGAATAGCAACATGAAGATGATATCTGGCAATGCCGAGGTAGGAATATCCTGGCTGGCCGACGATTTTTTCTTAAACTTTGACATTAGTTACCTCCTCCTACTTTAGATGGTTCAGCAATAGAAATATTCATAGGTACTTCTTTCCGTAATTCGTCATATTGATCCTGTACGCTAGGCTCTTGGTCAGATATCTCTCTTACCTGTTTTATTGTAAGTCCTAATCTTCTAGCATACATATCATAGTAAGCACCTTGTAGCTCATCCAATATCTCAATATATCGCTCATAGCTGGTTCCACGATCGGTTTTGAATGATACCACCGCATCAGTAGGGCTATCGGATGATTCAGGGTCACGACCGTTGTTCATTACAAACTCCTGAACCATGCTTCTTAGTTGACCTGCATCGTCCATAGGTTCGCCTTCTACCAGCATTCGATCCTGAGAGTTAACCAGCACCTTAAAGATGTTTCGTTCATTGAACTTTACCTCCGGTGGTGGTTCATTTGGGTCTGGCTTAGGCGGAAGAGCAATTGCCAGTCCCTTGTCGGATGCAATAGTGGTAGTTACCAGGAAAAAGATTAGCAGTAAGAAGGCAATATCGGCCATAGAGCCGGCATTCACTTCTCCTGCACCGCGTTTTTTTCGTGCCATATTACTTAAAAACTTTAGTGACTTCGGTAATAACGATACCGACGATAGCCAAAATAACCAGAATATACATGGTTATAATAGCTCCCCCAATCGTCTTGGAGGTAGTTCCTTCGGTCACGTTATTGTTGATATACACATTGGTAACCTCATCGGTTGCTATAGAGAAGCCGATGAAAAAGATTACGGCAATGATGACAATTCCAACTACCGTTCCCAGCATAGACTTAGGGTCACTGAAGGATTGAATGAGCGGTAGTACGATGGCAGCGACGAGGGCAATCCCCACTAAAATGTACGCTGCAAAGAGTCCGTATGTTGAAACAAATTCAGCCATAATAATTTATCCAGGGTAGTTTAGTCAATACGGTTAGTAGTAGTGGCAGTAGTACCGGTAGTGGTAAGCTTATGCTTTACCAGCATGTCTACTAGTGCGATAGAAGCATCTTCCATCTCATTAACTAAACCATCTATTTTAGATACGCAGTAGTTGTAGAATAATTGTAGGATAATAGCCACAATCAGACCGGCAACCGTGGTTAAGAGAGCGATTTTAATACCACCGGCAACCAGCGAGGGAGAGATATCACCTGCTGCTTCAATAGCATCAAAGGCACCAATCATACCAATTACCGTTCCCATGAAACCAAGCATAGGGGCAATGGAAATAAATAGGGAAATCCAAACCAACCCTTTTTCTAACCGGCCCATTTCTACCGAACCGTAAGAAATGATGGACTTCTCTACCATATCAATTCCTTCTGACATACGCATTAGACCTTGGGTGAAGATAGAAGCTACCGGACCGCGAGTATTACGAGTAACATCTAGTGCTGCATCTACTCCACCGGAATTAAGGGCATCTTCTACTTTCGCTAGAAGTTTCTTAGTGTTGGTAGTAGCTAAGTTCAGCGTAATAATACGCTCAATAGCGATAGCCAATCCTAAAATCAAACAAAGCAATACCGGAGTCATGAACTTCCAGTCTCCTTCAATAAACTTTTCCTTTACTGCCTGGTGGAAAGTTTGTTCCTCGGCTTCGGCCATCAGGTCGTCTTCTACCTCGGCGGCTTGTACCGGCTCAGGCTCTGGTTCTGGCTCTTCCATCATCGTTGAATCCTCCGCCATAGCGGTAGTGTCTTCAGCCGCATCTTGAGCTAGTAGTACGTTGGCTTGACCAAAAACCAGGAAGCCCATTACGAAAATCAGTGCAAATAGCTTTTTCATAAGTGTTTAGTAGTCAGTTTTTGTAGTGTTACGAAAATTTAAAAGTAGAATTAAATAAAAGTGATCATATAATATTGTCTGGCGGAGAGGGCGGGATTCGAACCCGCGGTACCCCGGTGGGGGCACACTCACTTTCCAGGCGAGCACCTTCAACCACTCGGTCACCTCTCCAGTTAAAGCTGCTTTTTTATACTTTTTCAAGACGCTGCCAATTGCAAATAAATTAATAATCTATGCCATATGCAAGTTATGGCCGTAAATCACATTGCGCTTCTCCACCGAAGGGAATTAATCAAGTGGTGCGTAAAAAAAGTACTATAAATTCTGTTGATAGTGAATAAAATTTATAAAAGGATTAATCAATAAGTAGGAAAAATAACGCTATTTGCTATAAAATTATAAAAAATAATGAGAAATATTACCTTCCTCGATACTTGCCAAGCAAGTTTACAAATGTTTTACAAACCCATTAGGCATTTTACAGAGCTATGCTACGGGCGTAAAGTCATGACCCAAAAGGGAGTAGATAATGATGTTTGGTTTATGATGTACTAAACCCATACTAGTAGGTCTCGCCACAAATTGGGTTCGGAAGTCGCTCCCGTACCCGCTCGGTACTAGGTTCGGTGCCCAGCAGAAACATCAATTTGGTAATAGCCGCCTCGGTAGTCATGTCCTTCCCGCTAATCACCCCAATGTTTTCCAAACTTTTGCTGGTTTGGTACCGGCCCTGAATGACCCTTCCACCGGCACACTGCGATATGTTCAGAATAGTGAGTCCGCGCTGGATAGCATCATCCAGACTATCCAGCAAAAAAGCATCGGTAGGGGCATTGCCCGAGCCGAAGGTTTCCAGTACCAGCCCCTTCAGGTCGGGTATCTGAAGCGTACTTTCTACCACTTTCCGGTTAATGCCCGGAAACAGCTTAAGAATAGCTACATTAGGGTTAAGATCTTTATGGTAAACCAACTCTGAGTTGGCGTCGTAAGGCCGGATGGCTGAAAAATTATAGTCAATAACTACGCCAGCCTCGGCTAGACTGGGGTAATTCTCGGAGGTGAAAGCATCAAAGTGAATGCTCTGCCGCTTGCTACTGCGGTTACCTCGAAGCAGGTGACTGCCAAAATAGACACATACCTCAGGTACTACCGGTCGGCCGTCAATTCGGGCACTGGCAATTTCCAGAGCAGTTATGAAGTTTTCCTGAGCATCGGATCGCTTGGAGCCAATCGGTAACTGGGCACCGGTAAAGATCACCGGCTTGTTCAATCCTTCCAGCATAAAGCTGAGGGCAGAGGCACTGTAGGCCATCGTGTCGGTTCCGTGTACCACCACAAATCCGTCGTAGCGTTGGTAGTTTTCGTGCACAATGTAGGCCATGTCTACCCAATGTGCCGGAAGAATGTTGGCCGAGTCTACTAATTTAGGAAAGGATATTACCGTCAGGTGCAGGTCAAACTGACGCAGGGCTGGTATCTTTTCTACTGTGCGTGAGAAGTTAAAGGGAGTTAGTACCCCGGCCTCATCATACGTCATACCTAACGTGCCCCCGGTATAAATAATCAGAAGGGAGGCTTTCGCCGTTCCTGAGTTAACCGTACTGATATTAACAATTTTGTACTTGGATCTTTCCATGGGCGAGCTGCTTCAAATGTACGGTAGAATTAGGGTATTCACAATGAGAAATTAGCCCCTTATGAACAACGCTCTAAATATTAAGGAATAGAAACTGAAATATCTATTGCCGAAAAAGCCGCTGAGCATTTTGCGTAGTTTTTTCGGCAACAGTTTCAGGCGAATTGCTAGTAAATTCAGCTATTTTCTCGCCAATCAGCGGAATGTAGGTAGGTTCGTTACGTTTACCCCGGTAGGGAGTAGGGGCCAGATAGGGGCTATCGGTTTCTAGTACTATCCTGTCTGGGTTGAGATGAGGCACTACCTCATTCATGCCGGAGTTTTTGAAGGTGGTTACTCCGCCTAGCCCTAAGTAAAAGCCAGCATCGATCACCCGTTTTCCTTCTTCGGCGCTGCCGGTAAAGCAGTGAAATACTCCTGTGAAATTTTCATCATTCAGTTCTTCCACTATCTGAATAGCATCTTCAAACGAGTCGCGGGTATGAATTACAATGGGCAGCCGGTGTTTTTTCGCTAAATCAATCTGAATACGGAACGCCTCGAGCTGCTGCTCCTTGAACGTAGTGTCCCAGTAGTAATCCAGGCCTATTTCGCCTACAGCCGCAAAACTACGCTGATCGAGCCATTCTTCTACTCGGTACAGCTCCCGTTCAAAATCTTTTTTTACGCTGCTGGGGTGTAAGCCCATCATAGCAAAACACTGCTTAGGGTACTGGTGCTCTAATTCCAGCATACCATCGACAGAGGTATGATCTATATTGGGCATATAAATTTGGTTTACCTCTACCTCCTGGCAGCGAGCCAGCGTATCTTCAATATCGTTTTTAAACTTCTCGTCGTAAATATGGGCGTGGGTATCAATCCAGTTCATAAGTAAATTTCTTTGTATTCAGGTATTCAGGTATTCAGGTATTCAGGTATTCAGGTATTCAGGTCACTTTGTCTGATTTCTGTAGACACTGTGCAGCAACTACATGAGCACCAGAACACACTAAAACACTATAACATCATAGCTCATAAAGTAGCAAAGGTAAACCCTTGTTCGCTGAAATGCTCGAGGTAGCGAGGGAGCACATAAGTGAGGTTCTTCTGAGCTTTGTAGTTGTCGTGAAAAATGATAATAGTTCCTGGTTGAGTATGTCGCTGACATCTTTCTAAACATACCTCGTGGTTAAAATCAGGATCGAAGTCGCCGGATAGAATATCCCACATGATAATGTCATAGCGAGAAGATAATTGCTGAATTTGCTTCAACTTAATTTTTCCGTAGGGTGGGCGAAACAGTTTTTTCTGACTGGGACAAAGGTTCATGAGTTGCTCACACTGAAGTATATTCCGAAGGTAGTGGAAGTTGTCGGTTTTCCAGCCATCCAGGTGGTGGTACGTATGGTTGCCGATTCGATGGCCTTCCTCGGTAAGTTGCTGGTATAATTCAGGATGCTGGCTGATATTCTCGCCTACGCAAAAAAAGGTTGCCTTGGCTCCGTAGCTTTTTAACGTAGCCAGTGTCCAGGAAGTAAGGTCCGGAATAGGGCCGTCGTCGAAGGTAAGGTAAATTTTTTTCTCTGACGACTCACTGGCTTGGGTGTGTTTATCCCAAGTAAGACTGGGGTACAATCGTTTCAGTACCAGTGGGGTTTTAAAGAAATTCATGCTTACCGGCTCGAGGCTATTGATTTTGCAGTGTTCAGACGTACCGAAAGAAAGGTGATATCATCATCATAAACTTGCCCGCCGTTAAATTCAGTCAGAGCGTCGAATACCCGCTGATGTAAAGTGGGCAGTTCAGTATCTAGCTCAGGTGCTAGCAAGGCTTCCAACCGTTCAATACCAAACTCTTCCTCCTCCCGATTAAACGTTTCGGTCAGCCCATCGGTATAGGCGAAAAGAAGAAAATCTTTAACATTGTGAATGACTCCCTGACGGAGAAAGGGCAGTGGCTGAAAACTACCCAGCATAACGGTTCCTTGGTCTAACTGTTTAACCCCATCCTTCAGAACCAGTAAAGGAGGAATGTGGCCGGCATTTACGTACCACAGGGTATGAGATTCCTGGTCGTAGATGGCTACGAAAAAAGTAATGAAATTCTCCCCGTTTGCGCTCTGCATTACCTGGTAGTTCAGTTCCGGAATAATCTCCTTCAGGTTCATGGTTTGCCGGGCAATGGTACGCAGCGCCGCCTGGAAATTAGACATTAATAAGGCCGCCGGTATGCCTTTACCCGAAACATCGGCAATGCACACCAGAAAATGATTGGAGGTAAGCGGAAGAAAATCGTAGTAATCGCCCCCTACCGAATAGTGCGGTACGTAACTGGCCTCTACCGAAAGCCCCGGTTGTCGGGGGAGGTCTTTAGGGAAGAGAAACTGCTGTACCTGTTGGGCAATTTCCATTTCCTTACGGATGGCTTCCTGCGCCAACTGACGGCGAGCCAGTTTTTTATTCTCAATCGCTACGATGATAATATTGCTTAGCGCCTGAATAAAGGTGGTACCCGTTTGGGTGGAAGTAGCGTCAATGTCCTTTTTTAGGCCGCTGGCAAAGACTAGAGATAGTACTCGTTCTTTATGCGATACCGGAATCAGAATATCAAAAGCGGCGAATGGGCCAGGTTCGGGCAGATCTTGCACATAGGTGATTTCCTGAATCGGAAGAAAGTGCTCGTGGAGCATTACCTTACTAAAATCAGTCTGAGTACCGAAGTTGGTTTTGCACTCCCAGCGGTCGGGCTGGCCTTCCTGTTCCTGTAGAACGTACAAAGCTAACTTCTTAATATTGAGGTTGGCCCGCAGGGTAAAGTTATAAATCTTATATAGTGAAACCTCAGGCAGATTATTGTTGATGGCCTGAGTTACTTCCAGCAGCGAGTTCAGCTCCAGTTCTTTGAGCTCAAATTGATTTTGGGATGCTTCGTTTACTTCCATAGTACCTCCCGGCTTAAAAAGCCATAACTAAAAAATCTATTCTCAACCGTTTTTTCCAAAATAAGAATTGCTGGGAAAAAACAAAGTTAGTATTTTATATGATAATTGCGCGAATTGAGGCAACCCGAACGGGGCAATGGGTGTCACTAATAATGAAAGAGTAAGCAAAGTGTACGGTACAGAACACTAGTGTGTTATTTGCGGACAGTAGACGAAAGTGAGTATTTTGTTAAATCGCTGAAATTCAGTTAGTTAAATTTTCGGCATACGTTTGGACATACCCATAGCGAACAACATTCACTTAATTCCAAAAGAAAAACATCATGAAAAATTCAGTTAACATTATTTTTAAATCTTTTGTAGCTGCCGCATTTTTATTAACTATTTCTGTGGGAGCATTTGCCAATAATAATACCGACAAAACTACGCAGCGTGCTCGCGAAGCGGTAGAGAATGCCTCTCCTGACGATTGGTTCACATTAGCCAAAGCAGCTCAAAAGTGCATTGCCAAAGGGGTTAACATGAAAGAAGCTGCCGAGTGGCTTAATAAGTCGTTGGCAATTCACGAGTCGGCTTTTAACTTGAAAGTAAAGGGTGACTACTACGTACACAACAAGCTTCCTGAGAAAGCTTTGGAATACTACAGCAAAAGCATTCGGGTAGGAAAAATGGAAGACCCTTCGTATATGGACGCTGACACTCAAGAAAAGATTTTGTCTCTAGTACGGCAATTAGGTTAGTAATAAGTAAGTAAGCAGTAAAAAAACCTTTCCGGAAGCTACCCTTCCTTGGAAAGGTTTTTTCGTTTAGAACATGAGTTGTCGCCGTTACACTTACCTGAACATCAAATTTTCAGGTGTTCAACTTCTTTTTATCTATTTGTTCTTAAAAATAGAAATTAATCATAAATTTGCTTTATAACCTATTTCCTTATGAAAGGATACCTCGGCGAATTCGAAGAATTGGTTTTACTAACCATTGCCACCTTAGGGCCGGACGCCTACGGAGTAGCCATTAAAAAAGAATTAGAAAACCGGGCGAACCGCCGCATCAGTATCGGGGCTTTGCACGCTACCATTTCCCGTTTGCAGGATAAGGGCTTTCTGACCTCCTACCTGGGAGGGGCTACCACTGAGCGGGGCGGGAGGCGAAAGCGATACTTTGAATTAACTCCGTCCGCAGTAGAAGCCTTGGCCGCCATGAAGTCGCTTCGGGATGAATTGTGGCAGTCGGCCCAAATGAAGCTTGGCTTTTCCAAATGAATAATCCTAAACATCAGCCCCCCAAGTTAGCCAACTGGCTACTGGCCCGCTTCTGCTCCCCAGACCTTATCGAAGATCTACTGGGAGATCTGGAAGAAGAGTATTATGCTCATTGCCAGGAGCGATCAGCCGCTTACGCTAAGGGATATTACTACCGGGAGGTGATGAGCTTGATTTTTTCCTACGCCCTTAAGAAACGAAAGAAGGATGCCGCCTGGCACCCTTACGCCAACCCTTCAAATCATATTACGATGCTAAAAAATTATTTTATAGTGGCCTACCGTAGCCTGGCCAAACAAAAGTTTTTCACTATTGTCAATGTGCTGGGATTAGCCATCGGCATGTCCATCAGCCTGCTGCTTATTGCGGTGGTAGCCGATGTCTACGAGTACGACAACTTCCACACGCAGCACGATCAAATCTATCGGGTTAATACCCGCGTGGCTGACCCAGCTCGAGTAATCGATTATGCCTCATCACCTGCCCCGCTGGCCGATATTCTGAAAGACTATCCGGAAGTGGATGCGGTTGTTCGGCTGGACGCCCGCCTCAGCGGGGAAGTGAATTATCAAAGCAAGTTCATCCCAATGTCAGGCTTCTTCACTGATCCCTCTTTTTTTCAAACCTTTAGTTTCGAGTTGCTGGAGGGTGATCCCGAAACGGCACTGGCCCATCCCAATAGTCTGCTGATCACCGCATCAGAGGCTAAAAAACTGTTTTCTGATGATAATCCAATGGGCCAGACCGTATCTATTGGATCAATGGGTGATTTTATTATCAGTGGTATCCTGAAGGATCATCCTAAGAAATCACACTTGCACTTCGACCTTATTGGCTCATACACTAAGGTACCACTATTGGAAAATCAGGGAGTACTCGAGCAGAGAGTTGATCGTTGGGATCAATTTCGAAACCGGTATACGTACTTGAAAATAAGTCAAGAGGTCTCTTTGGCAAGTTTAGGCAGCGGACTGCAGCGTATTAGCGAAGAGAAGCAGGCTATCTATCCGGATGCAACGGTAACCTATCAACTACAGGCGATGCGCAATTTTAACTTTAGCGGACTAATTTATAATGCCCCCGGTCCGGTGTGGGAGCTTTATCCCATGCTGGTCTTCCTAGCGCTTTCTTTACTGATTCTACTACCGGCCTGCTTCAACTACGCTAATATTTCCATTGCCCGCTCGCTCAGCCGCGCCCGGGAGATTGGCATTCGTAAGGCAATTGGTAGTCGCAAGTCGCAGATTTTCTATCAGTTTGTGGTTGAGGCAATATTGGTCACTTTACTGTCGTTTGTTGGGGCGTATTTGCTCTTTACCTATATTCGCGATGAGTTTATTGGTATATTGGCGCCAGGCTCGGCTCAAGGACTAACGTTACAACTTACCCCTACTACCGTATTATTCTTTCTGGCTTTTGTACTGGTGGCCGGGCTGGCCATCGGGCTGTTTCCCGCCTGGCACTTCGCCAAGATAAAACCACTAACGGCGCTTAAGCAACATGTATTCACCTCCGGTTCGAGTAAGTTTCCGGTAAGAAAAGTGTTGTTGATAGGTCAGTTCGCCCTATCACTGGGGTTTATCATGATCGTAGTGTTTTTCATTAATCAGTACCGATATACACTCAATTACGAAATGGGGTTTAGTCAGGACAATATTTTGAATATTGACCTGCAGGGGGTTGACTATCAATTGCTTGAAACCGAATTGATGAAAATACCAGAAATAGAACAGGTGGCTTACTCTTCTCAAATAATTGGGGCGAGCCGAGCGGGTAGAACCTGGGTAATTGATGAAGCCGCACAAGATTCCTGCGAGGTGTTTCAACAGTTTGTGGATCAGTCGTATCTATCGCTTCACGGTATTGATTTGCTGGTGGGCGAATCGTTTCCCGAGTCGGCTACCCACGACGAGTCTATGGTTATTGTTAACGATAAGTTGGTAGAAAAACTACTGAACGGAGATCGAGCGAATGCTCTACAGCAGGCGCTAAAACTGAGCGACGGAGAAGAAGTACGCATTATCGGTGTTACCGAAAACTTCAACTACGCCACCTTAACCGATTCCATCCAGCCGTTCTTTTTCCGCTACCAGCCCGAGCAGTTTCGCTACGCCAACGTAGAAGTACATACGGCTGATCTGTTCGCCACTATGCAGGCGATGCGGGAAGCGTGGAGCCAGTTGAGCGATCGTAAGTTATCAGCTGAGTTTTTGTCAGATACTATTGAAGAAGCCTACGACTGGTACTGGCCATTCGTGAAGATGGTCGGCTTCTTGGGGCTATTAGCCATTTCAATCTCTTGTTTAGGGCTACTAGGCATGGTAGTGCTGACCGTGGAGAACCGAACCAAAGAAGTAGGAATACGAAAAGTGCACGGCGCTTCCTCCGGTCGGATACTCCTTTTGCTCTCTACAGATTACCTCAAGATGATTACTATTGCCGTAGGTATTGCCGTACCGGTCACCTACGCACTATTCAACCAGTTGATGCCGTTCATTCAGAATTACCGGGCTGATGTTAGCGTAAGCTCTGTTTTGCTGAGTATCTCTATTTTACTGCTGCTAGCCGGAGCTACGGTAGCTTCTCAAACCTTACGGGCTGCTGCTACCAACCCTGCCGAGACATTAAAGTACGAATAGCCTGTTAGTAGAAGTACACCCCCTGAACACTTCGCATCAAACTGCTTAATTTACCCACATATTTTTTGTAAGAAATTAAGGTTTTTCGAAATCTGTGGATAATTTAGCTGCCAAATTACCGCTAGGGTTATATCAGGAAATGCGATAGGCATCCGGTAGAAAGATCAACTGATAAGAACTAATGAGGATATTCCGAAAATAATAGAATATTGCGTGATTTTTTAAAACGCAATTGTAACAAACTGAGAGATTTAGCATAATTATTACTCGGGTATTGGTATACTGTATATCAGTAAGACTTCGTTGATTACATACTTAAGAATAGTACCAAGATTGGTGAATATGAGGCGTTACTTATCCTATTTGATTCTGGGATTTCAATTATCCGTAGGGTTGGGCTTACCAGGGAAAGCGCAGTCAGCTATCGAAATCGATAGCCTAAAGCGAGTACTAGTCCAGGCTCAGGATACGACCCGAGTAAGAACACTTTTTCGGTTGGCACTAAAGTACCAATATTCGGAGCCAGTTACGGCTATGCAGTATATTCAAACTTCTTTGTCGCTGGCCGAGACGCTGCAGGATGAGCGGGGTATTGGCGATGGGTTGCTCACCCAGGGCCGTTTGAAACGGGAACTAGGAAATTATGATGAGGCCCTCGAGGATATAACTTCTTCGTTATCTATCTATCGAACCATCCCAGACAGTTCGCAAATTGCGAATGCCCTTAATGATATTAGCATTGTGTATGCCATGTCGGGCAATGATGATAAAGCCTTGGAGTATTTTGAAGAAACTCTAAGAATTTTCCGACGCATTGGCGACACTAAGGGCGAGTCGCAGGCACTTAACAATATTGGCATTATACACGAGTCAGCCGGACGAATTACGCTTGCCCAAGATTATCTGCTTCGTTCCCTACAAATCAAGAAATCCCGAAAGGATACTGTTGATATTTCCCGTTCCTATCACAATCTAGGGAATATCGCCCAGAAAATGGGCCAGATGAAAGAGGCTTTAGACTATTATGAGCAAGCAAATGTATTGTTCCGAAACACGAATGATAAACAAGGCTTAGCGGGTAACTTGAATGCAATAGCTGGATTTTATTTTCAGCAGGATAAATTACATATGGCTAAGACCTTTGCCACTGAAGGGCTATCCATTGCTCAACAAATTAACTCTAAGCCTTTGGTCAAAAGTACTAGTGAAACACTAGTTGATATTGCCGAAAAACTTCAGGACTATCCTGCCGCCTTCCGGTATCTACAGATTCTCACTGCAGTGAAAGATAGCCTGTATAATAAAAATCAGGCCGACCGTTTAGCTGAACTGAAGACCAGATTTGATAATGAAATGCAGGCCAGTGAGATTGCGATGCTTAAAAAGGATCAGCAATTACAAGAGGCTCATATCGAGCAGCAGGAAATTATCAAGTACAGTCTGATGGCTGGAATTTTGTTGCTTTCTCTTTTATTAGGATTCTTTATCTACGCCAACCGGATCAACCGACGGCAGAAGAAACTATTGCGAACCCAGAACCTCGAGATTCAGCAGCAACAGCAGTCACTAAAAGAGCTTAACCATACTAAAGATCGTCTGTTCTCTATTATTTCGCACGATATCAAAGGGCCACTCAATACCCTGAAAGGGTTTGTTTTCTTGTTAAGTCAGCAAGTTGATGGCATGAGCCTCCAGGAAGTGAAGGAGATGAGTGCTCGCATTGGCGATTCATTAGGTAATCTTCATCAACTATTAGAAAATTTACTGACCTGGTCGCTTTCACAATTGCAGCAGCAGACTATTAATCCTGAGTGCTTTTCTATCCACGCGCTGGCGCAAAACATTGTCCAGTTATACGAGCCAACGGCTACTGAAAAGAAAATTACTATACTAAACAAGGCCGACCGAGAGATTGAGGCCTGGGCTGATCGCAATGCGGTGCATACGGTACTCAGAAATTTACTGGCTAATAGTATTAAGTTTTCGCACGCTCATACTACCGTCGAGGTTGAGACTGAAGTTCGCAACGGGGAAGTAATGGTGAGCGTTACCGACCAGGGTACCGGCATTGATCCAGAGGTGGTGGCCAAATTATTCTCCTTGGACAAGAAAACCACCGGCACCGGAACGGCTAACGAGCAGGGAAGCGGCTTTGGGTTGATACTTTGCCAGGAGCTGGTTAAGAAAAATAAAGGGCACCTGTGGGTAGAGAGTGAAAAAGGAAAAGGAAGTACTTTCACTTTTACCCTGCCTCTAGCTCAATATGCCTCTATCAAGGAGAAGGTACGTCTTATCCAGGTAGATAAACCTTCAGCAATAAAAGTCTGAATAATACTGACAGTATTACCTGGGAAAAGATAATAAAAAGAGGCAAGACTGTTTATAGCAAATCGGATTCTTCAACTTCGGCTCAAACCTTGCCGAATAAAATGCCCAGGTTGGATTACTCGAAAATAAAGTATCCTTAAATGGTATGGATGCCCAAAAGATCGAGCATTTGACTTATCTGAATTAATAGGTTTACTTGCCGCCGAATCTTATTCTTTTATTGCTATGAAATGTATTGTTATGGCGATAGCGGGAGTTGTGTTTTTAGGCATGACAGTTCAGGCCCAGGACTTTCCTCCCCAGCACCCCATTGTACCTAAGTTCGGAGGTATTTACGATATTCCCGAAGTACAGGAGACCCCTGATACTACGCTAACCTATCAGATTGTGATTGATGTAACCCAGGGTGCCGAGGAACCAGGTCAGCTAAACCCGGCACTGAACAATATTGCTCGCATGCTGAATCTTCACGGCTTAGGCGGAGTAGCGAAAGAAAAGCTGGACGTAGTGGCGGTTATTCATTCGCTGGCTACACCTACGGTACTGTCTAATGAAGCGTACCACGAAAAGTTTGGCTGCGATAACCCGAACGATGAACTGATTCGAGCCCTAAGTAAAGCCGGAGTGTCGCTCTACGTTTGTGGGCAGTCCTTGCTAGCCCGAGATTTTTACCCCCGGAATAAATCCGGGGCAGGCTCCCTGCCGTTGCATCCCGATATTACCGTTTCCGTATCGGCGCTTACCATCCAGACTGAGTACCAACTGAAGGGCTACGCCCTGCTGAAATTTTAGCTGGGCTGATCCAGCAGTTCGTCCATTCGTTCGTTAAACTCCTGCACAAATTCTTCGTAGTACTCGCCGGTGCCTGGGCCGCTAAAGCCGGTATGAATGTTGGCAACCTCGCCATTCCGGTCAATATAGATTAGGGTGGGGAACGACATCACCCGGTTGAGCATCGGCAGTGTCTGAGCTGCTTTCTCCTTATCGGATACTCCGGCAATCAGAAAGTCGTAGGGTGCATTCAACTTGTCTACCATTTTCTGTACCCGACGGCTAGCGTACTCGAAGTCATCTTTGCGCTCGTAGGCTAATCCGATAATCGCTACATCCCGGTTCTGGTTTTTCCGGTACCACTCGGTGAGGAATTTGGTTTCGTCCATACAGTTGGGGCACCAGGTTCCGAATAGCTGTACTAGTACTACCTTATCCTCGTACTTAGGGTCGCTCAGCGAGACGCTGTCACCCTCCAGATTGGGGAAGGTAAACGCCAGTCGATCATACCCTTCTTTCAGATAAGTAAGGGTGTTGGCATCGGCCAGCGCCGCACTCTCATCGGGCCGGGCCGTCCAGGTGGTATGGTAGTGCGAACCCGACCAAAAATCGCCGATCAAAGTGCCATCGTCTTGTAGTTCGGCTTTGAATAAGAAAGCATGCTCACCGTCGAAAGCACTGAGCATAAGTTGATCGTCAATTACGTTGCCTTCCAGGAAACGGTAGTCGCCAGTGGAGGTCAGAAATGAGCCGGTTACCTGGTTGCCCTGCTGCTCGAAAATCCCGATCGAAGCCAGGCTATCATCCGCAAATTGTACCGCCCACTTGCCGCCAATATCCACCGAAGTTTCTGATGAAACCGGGGCGAAGCGGTAGTCTTTTCCCGCCACTGCTTCAAACGGAAGCCGGTAGTCGTCGGCGTAATTTTTTTGCCAGTAACCTGTCCATCGGTTACCTTCATTTGTGGCAACAAATTCGGTATCGAAAATGTGCATTGGCACCCGAATGGAGTCGCCCTCCAGGTACACCTCATCTACCCGTAATTCCTCTTCCGCATTCTGAAGAAAAAGCTCGTAACGAGGATCACCATTCTGGGAAGTGCCCACTTCCTTTAGGTTGAACGTGAAGGGCAATGTCTGCCCTTGCATATCGAGCGTGGCCCGCCAGATTCCGGTTGAGAGGGGCGGGGTTTCGGGTACTTTCTGACCTGAAGTGGAACAAGCCCCCAGCACAATAGCAAGAGCAAAAATGAAGAAATTAGTACGTAGGATCATAGAGTAGAGTATTCAATAGAAAGCGCAAGATAACCCTGGTGATGCAATAAATGAAATTGGGAGATACAAGGCACTACCCCTCACATATTAGCTAACTAACTTCATGTTATTTTATGTGTTATTCTTTTGGAAAATTCAAAAATAACAAAGTTATTGTTTGCATAACACAGTGCTAGCAATTCACTAGTAAAAGTTATTGTATTTAAGGTGACAAATTGTACTTTTAATAAGTACAGGGGGTGAATTTGGCGAAAAATGCAGGTTAGATTGTAAAAAAAAGAGAGAAAGCGGTGGTAAAAAGTGGGAGAAAGTGGAGGATATTACGTAAACTATTCGTAGCTTTGTTATAATAAGTTGTTTTTCGGATGAGGCTAACATGGCAATTTTCACTGGGGAATATGAGTGTAAAATGGACGCCAAAGGGCGCGTACTACTTCCGGCTAAAATCAAAGCCCGGTTGCCCGAGTGCTCTAAGCACGAAATTATTCTCTCCCGGGGTTTTGAGTCTTGCTTGATTATCTATACGAAGGAAGAGTATAACAAGGTATATGAAAAGTTTTCCACGTTAAGCACCTATAATCCGGAACAGCGAAAATTGCAGCGCACTTTTTTTAGAGGAAGCTCGGAAGTGGAGATGGATAATCTGGGGCGATTTTTAATTCCTAAGCGCATGGTACAGTACGCTCAGCTTGAAAAAGAACTACTAATTGTTGGGGCAGGCAACGTACTGGAAATTTGGAATCCGGATGTGTACGATGAGCATATTGTAGACAGTCCGGAAGAGTATTCGGATCTAGCACAAAGATACCTGGATGTACAATATAATGGAATCAAAGAAGATGGTTATGTATCACCAGCCGGTGCTGCTTAAAGAGAGTGTCGAGGGGCTCGTCTGGAACCCTTCCGGCACCTACGTAGATCTCACCTTTGGTGGGGGTGGACACAGCCGGGAAATCCTCGAGAGACTGTCGCCGGAAGGGCGGCTGTTGGCCTTCGATCAGGACCCGGATGCCGCGGCTAATGCCGAGGGAATGAACGTGACTTTGATTCCGGCTAACTTCCGTTTTCTGAAGCGTTATTTGAAGCTGTACGGAGCCTCCAAGGTGCACGGTATTCTGGCTGACCTGGGAGTTTCCTCTCATCAATTTGACATTCCCGACCGGGGGTTCTCTACTCGCTTCGAGGGACCGCTGGATATGCGGATGGATACCAATTCACCAACCACTGCTGCTCACATTTTGAATGAGTACAGTGAGAAGCAACTGCATCAACTGCTGGGTATGTATGGTGAGGTTAGAAATGCCCGAACGCTGGCGCAGGCAATTGCGGCCGAAAGGGTGCAAAATTCTTTTGAGACCGTAGCCGATCTGAAGCGGGTTTTGAGCCGGTTTGCTCCAAAAGGTAAGGAGGCTAAATACTACGCTCAGGTATTTCAAGCGTTACGTATACAGGTGAATGAAGAACTGACTGTGTTAAAGGAGATGCTGGAGCAGTGTGCCGACATGCTGTTGCCGGGTGGTCGACTAGTCATTATCTCGTACCACTCGCTGGAAGACCGGCTGGTAAAAAACATGATGAGTAAGGGGAGCTTGTCGGGGGAAGTACAGCAAGACTTTTACGGGAATGTGTTGCGTCCCTTCCGGCCGATTACAAAAAAACCAGTTGTGCCCTCGGCGACTGAGATTGCCGAGAACAACCGGGCCCGGAGCGCCAAACTACGAATTGCCGAACGGCTAAGCTAAAACAGGTAGATATGAAAACAGCGGTTAGAAATAAGTACCGAACCGAGAAGAAGAAAAAGACGAAAGCGCCTAAGAATTCTCTAAGGCGTACTACTCCGAAGAAGATAACTTCGCGCCCGAGCTTATTTAGCCGGATGGAGAATGCGGTCAGCTTCGATACTTCCTTTGAGCGAGGTCTACCCATTCGCTTCGTGCCTTACGTACTCTACTTCACCATCATTGGCCTGTTTTATATTGGTAACAACCACTACGCTGAGCGTATGATCCGCAAGCGCAATCAACTGGAAAGGGAAGTGGAAGATCTGCGGGCGAACTATACTACGCTTAAAGCTGGCTACATGCTGGAGAGCAAGCAATCGGAGGTAGCTAAGCGAGTGAAACGGCTCGGCTTGGTAGAAAGCGATACCCCACCTAACAAACTTATTATAGCCAAACCGTGAACATCAAAAACTCCATAGTGCTACGCGTGCGTATCGCGTTTTTAGTCATCCTGGGGGTGGCGGGAGTTCTGGCGTTCCGGATTATCAATCTACAGTCGGAGGAGGGTGACCACTGGCGGGAGCTAGGCGAACAGGTAACGGTGCAGTATCGGGCAGTTCCGGCTTCTAGAGGAAATATCTACTCTGACGACGGTAGCTTGCTGGCTACTTCTTTGCCCTACTACCGGGTAGCGTTTGATCCGTCGGTAGCCCATGATACCTTGTTTCGTCCCCACGTGCGAGCTTTGAGCGAAAAGTTGGCGGCTTACTTTGGTTCTGCTGCTTCCATCTACGAGCGAAAGATGACTCAAGCCCGGAAAAACGGACGGCGGTACGTATTGCTTAGCAAAAAGAAAATTAACCATCTGGAAAAAGAAAAGTTGGCGCAGTGGCCTATCTTCCGCCAGGGGCGTTACGGCGGTGGGGTCATCTTTGAGCCGGTACAACTGCGGTACAAGCCCTTTGGGTTTTTAGGCGCTCGTACGGTAGGGTTTGTTAATTCTAATGGTGAAGGAGCCGGATTGGAATACAGTTTTAATAAGTACCTGAGTGGGCAGAACGGACAGGGGCTGTTTCAGAAGATGCATGGCAACCACTGGAGGCCGGTGTATAATGGTTCGGAAATAAAGCCGGTCAATGGGTTGAACATTGAAACTACGATTGATATTAATCTGCAAGACGTTACCCAAGCCTCCCTACTCGCTGCCCTGTACGAGCATGATGCTGAGTACGGCTGCGCCGTAGTGATGGAAGTAGCTACCGGAGAGATTAAGGCCATTTCTAACCTGACCAAACGAAAGGACGGTAAGTACGCAGAGATTTACAATTATGCCGTAGGTGGATTGACCGAACCTGGATCTACCTTTAAACTACCCTCGGTGATTGCACTGCTGGAAGAAGCCGGGTTGCAACTGGATGATACTATCGCTACTGGCCAAGGAACCTATCGTTTCCACGACCGGGTGATGAAAGATTACAAATGGGGTGGGTTTGGTACCATCACCTTGGAAGAGGCTTTTGCCAAGTCATCTAATATTGCCATCTCCCGTTGGGTAGATCAGTACTTTGGCTTGAAGCCCAGCCGCTACGTGGAGTATCTGCAAAAAATGGGACTAACCGAGCCATTAGGATTTCAACTGGCTGGTGAGGGGGTTCCTTATATTCCGAATCCGGAGGATAAAGGCTGGAGCGGAGTAACCTTGCCCTGGATGTCTATCGGCTACGGACTGAAACTTACTCCATTGCAAACACTATCGGTCTACAATGCTATCGCCAACAATGGCACGCTGATTCAGCCAATACTGGTAAAAAAGGTAACTCAGATCGGCCGAGAAGAACAGGCCTTTGAATCGGCGGTACTGCGGGAGCGCATCTGCTCTCCGGCTACGCTGCGTAAAGTCCGGCAGTTGTTGGAAAGCGTAGTGCAGGCAGGAACCGCCAACAATATTCGTAACGATTATTATCGGGTGGCTGGGAAAACCGGAACGGCCAAGATATTGGTGAACGGAGAATATACGAGCAACTACTACACTTCTTTCGCCGGATACTTCCCGTCTGACCGACCGAAGTACAGTTGCATCATCGTCATCAACCACCCTAAGGGTTATCAGCAGTACGGTAGCGACGTAGCCGCCCCGGTGTTCAAGGATATTGCCGATAAAATTTACGCTACTGATTTATCATTACACGAGCCGCTACCCACGCAGTTTGCCCGGGAGGTAGGAGTATATCCGGTGATTCAGGCCGGCTATCGGGAAGACTTACAGCAGATTTGCTCTGCTCTGCAAATAGAGCAACTGACTAATGACGAGCTGCCGGAGTGGGTGCGAGCCCAACCGATTAGCCAGCAAATCCATTGGAAAGAGGAAGCAGTACAAGAAAATCGGATGCCAGATGTGCAGGGTATGACACTGAGAGATGCGCTGTACTTATTGGAACGGCAGGGATTAAAAGTAGAATATAAAGGAAAGGGCCGGGTGACTAAACAATCACTCTCGCCCCAGGAATCACTAACCAGAGGAAATACGGTATGGCTGGAGCTAGGATAAGAGTCAATAGTCCACGGTCGACAGTCCACAGCTAATTAAGTTGAAGTGAGAAAGTGGCGTTTAAGTTTGAAAAATTGATAGTGTGGCAGAAAGCACTAGAACTAACTAAAGATACATACGATATGACGAAGAGTTTTCCCCAAGATGAACTATACGTGCTTACCAGCCAGATGCGGCGGGCGGCTGATTCGGTGGCATTAAATATTGCGGAAGGCTCTACTGGACAGAGTAATGCTGAATTCAGTCGTTTTGTGAGGTATGCTATTCGTTCAGCAATAGAACTAATTGCTTGTCTTCATATTGGTGCAAAAAGAAAACTTATTACCTCGGAAGATTTCAACCAACGATACGAACAAACAGAAGAGATAGTAAAAATGCTACAAGCACTACGTAACAAACTCAAGTAAAAAAACTGAAAATCTGTGGACCGTAGACCGTCGTCTGTGGACTAACTAATGAAAACGCTCAAAGACATATTATACGGAGTTTCGCTACGGGCAGTAGAAGGACCTACTGACCGGCCGGTGTCGGCGGTGCACTTTGATTCTCGGAAAGTAGAGTCAGAAAGTGTATTCGTGGCGGTAGCCGGAACGCAGGTCGATGGGCATCGGTATATTAGTGGGGCTATTGAGCGGGGAGCTGCTTCGGTAGTCTGTGAGACTGTCCCTGACGAAAAGCAAGAGGGTGTTACCTACGTAGAGGTGGCTAATAGCGCGGAAGCACTCGGACAGATGGCGTCTAACTTCTACGGAAATCCTTCGAGCAAGCTAAAACTAGTAGCGGTAACTGGTACCAACGGCAAAACTACCGTGGTTACTTTGCTGCATCAGCTTTTCATTCGGCTGGGCTACCAAACGGGCTTGCTGTCTACGGTGAATAATAAGATTAATGACGAGGTAATTCCGTCTACCCACACCACTCCCGATGCCGTGCAGCTTAACGCACTGTTGGCGCAGATGGTGAAGAAGGGGTGCACCCACGCGTTTATGGAAGCTAGCTCCCACGCCATCGTGCAGCATCGCATGGCGGGGCTATCGCTGGCCGGAGCCATTTTTACCAACATTTCGCACGATCACCTGGATTATCATAAAACCTTTGAGGAGTATATTAAGGCTAAGAAAAAACTGTTTGATGATCTGCCCAAGTCGGCCTTTGCCCTAGTAAACACGGACGATAAGCGCGGGAAGATTATGGTGCAAAACACCGTTGCTGATATTAAGACATTCTCTCTAAAAGGAGTGAGTGATTTTAAAGCCAAAGTACTGACTAATTCTTTGCAAGGATTAGAATTAGAAATTAGTGGCGATACCATCGCATCTCAACCAGTTTGGTTTCCGCTGATCGGTGATTTCAATGCCTACAACCTGCTGGCTGTGTTTGGCACTGCCGTGCTGCTAGACGAAGAAGCTGGAGAGGTGCTGACCCAGCTCTCGGGAGTGCAGCCGGCCCGGGGACGGTTTGAGCAGGTTCATTCGGCGAGCGGAGTGACCGCTATTGTAGATTACGCCCACACACCCGACGCTTTGGAAAATGTGCTGAAAACCATTCAGAACGTGCGTACCAAAAACGAGACAGTCATTTGTGTAGTAGGCTGCGGCGGCGACCGCGATAAAGATAAACGACCGAAGATGGCAGCCATTGCTGCCGAACTGAGCGATAGAGTGATCTTGACTTCGGATAATCCGCGGAGTGAAGACCCGGAAGAAATTATTCGAGATATGCAGGCCGGAGTGCCCGCCTCTCATTACAAAAAGGTGCTTGCCATTACTAACCGGAAAGAAGCTATAAAGACGGCAGTCATGATGGCCGAACCTAACGATATCGTGCTGGTAGCAGGCAAGGGCCACGAGACCTACCAAGAAATAAAAGGAGTGAAGCATGATTTTGACGACAAGCAAGTACTAAAAGAGTTTTTTCACGAATTGCGCTAAGCGTACGCTATGCTATACTATCTGTTTGATTACCTAGAGCAAGAATTTGATATCCCCGGAGCCGGACTGTTTCAGTTTATCTCCTTCCGGGCGGGTATGGCTACCTTGCTTTCGCTTCTGATCACGATTACGTTCGGCAAGCGGCTGATTAATATCCTCCAAAAGAAACAGATTGGCGAAGTAGTGCGGGATTTGGGACTGGAAGGTCAGCTTCAGAAAAAAGGAACCCCCACCATGGGCGGAATCATTATCCTAAGCGCCATCTTGATCCCTACTCTGTTATTTGCCCAACTCGATAATGTATACGTAATACTCATGCTAATCGCCACTGTTTGGATGGGAACGGTGGGCTTCATCGATGACTACATCAAGACGTTCAAGAAAAACAAGGAGGGGCTGGCCGGGCGATTCAAGATCGGGGGGCAAGTAGGATTAGGACTAATTGTGGGGTTAACACTCTACTTTCACGAGGATGTACGGGTGCGGCAGTTCGACGAAGAATTGATGGGAAGCATCTCGAACGTAGGCGAAGAAATTCAGGAGATGCCTCGAGGCTCATACGAAGACATAAAAACGACTCAAACCACTATTCCATTTGTCAAAAATAACGAGGCCGACTACAAAAACTTTCTATCGTTCATCACCTTCGGACTAGTAGAATTACCGGATTCCTGGACCTGGATTATCTACGTAGCCATCGTCATCTTTATTGTCACAGCAGTTTCTAACGGGGCAAATATCACCGATGGGCTGGATGGACTGGCCGCCGGAACCTCGGCTACCATCGGGGTTACGATGGCCATTTTTGCCTACGTATCGGGTAACCTGCTGTTTTCTCAGTACCTCAACATCATGTACATCCCTGAGTTGGGTGAGTTGGTAGTATTTGCTACAGCCTTTGTGGGGGCTTGTATTGGCTTTTTGTGGTACAATGCTTTTCCGGCTCAGGTGTTTATGGGTGATACCGGTAGTCTCTCTATTGGTGGTATTATTGCTGTGATGGCCCTGGAGGTTCGAAAGGAGCTATTGTTACCACTAATCTGCGGAGTATTTCTCATCGAGAATCTGTCGGTTATCCTTCAGGTTTCCTACTTCAAATATACCAAACGCAAGTACGGCGAGGGGCGACGAATTTTTGCGATGGCTCCCTTGCATCATCACTACCAAAAGAAGAATCTGCACGAAGCCAAAATTGTAACTCGTTTTTGGCTGGTGGGTATTATGCTGGCCATTTTTTCACTAGTAACCCTTAAAATTCGTTAACGATGGTAAGAAACTGGGCAAAACGATATCTGGAGGGCGACTCAATCATCTGGCTGGTGGTGCTGCTACTTTCTGCCTTAGGAGTGCTGGTGGTATACAGTGCCGCTAGCTCGCTGGCGTATCGGGTACGCGGGGGTGATACTGAATACTACTTGTTCAAGCACGTAACCTTGTTGGGACTGAGTTTAGGGGCAATGTGGTTTACCCACAAGATGAACTACCGCTACTTTGCCCGCTTGTCTACCTTCTTGCTGCTTCTATCCATTCCGCTACTATTATATACCTGGAAGTTTGGCGAAACCATTAACGAAGCTTCGCGCTGGCTTACCCTACCGGTCATCAACCAGGCATTTCAGCCTTCCGATTTAGCCAAATTGGCGCTGATCATGCATTTGGCCGGCATGCTCTCCCGTCGTCAGCAGGTAGTAGATGATTTTCGGCGGACCCTTCTGCCCATCATGCTATGGTGCGGAGTAATCTGCGGACTAATTGCCATGACCGATATTTCTTCAGCGGCGATGCTTTTCACCACCTGTTTGGTAATTATGTACATTGGACGGGTTCCGGTGAAGCATTTAGCCATGCTGGTGGTAGTTGGTGGATTGCTGGGTTACGCAGCCCTAAGCTGGGGGCAACGGGGCGAGACAGCATTGAGTCGGGTAGAATCCTTCGTGGGCGAAGACCAAGTCTCGTTTCAGAATCAGCAGGCTTACATCGCTATTGCTACCGGAGGAATTTCTGGCAAAGGCTGGGGGCGGAGCGAGCAGCGTAATATTTTGCCGCTGTCGTATTCGGATTTTATTTATGCCATCATTATTGAGGAGTACGGAATAATTGGTGGGTTGGGAGTCATTTTTCTGTTCCTGGTTTTACTGTACCGGGGTATGCGAGCAGTATCGCGCAGCGAACGGGCCTTTGGTGGTTTGCTGTCTGCTGGCCTCAGCTTTGCCATCGTGGTGCAGGCGATGATTAATATGGCAGTAGCCGTCGGGCTGGTTCCGGTTACCGGGCTGCCACTACCGCTGGTGAGTATGGGAGGGACCTCACTGCTATTTACCGGTATTGCTATCGGCATCATACTGAGTACTACTAAAGAAGTTGAAAATCACAAAGTAACTGTATAAAAGAAAAGTTGGGAGATCGAAGACCATATCGAGTAATTATTAGCGGTGGAGGTACCGGAGGACATATCTATCCGGCTATCGCTATCGCCAATGCCTTAAAGGAAATGCACTCAGATACTGAGCTACTTTTCGTGGGCGCCGAAGGGCGGATGGAAATGCAGAAGGTACCTGACGCCGGCTATCCCATCATTGGTTTATGGATTAGCGGACTTCAGCGTAAGCTTACCGTAGATAATCTGGCGTTTCCGATCAAACTGATCTCCAGTTCGGTGAAGTCCTTCAAAATTTTGAATGAATTTAAACCGCAGGTAGCAGTAGGAGTGGGGGGCTTTGCCAGCGGGCCGCTCTTGTACGCAGCCAGTGTGAAGCGTATTCCGTCCTTGCTACAGGAGCAGAATTCATACGCTGGGCTTACCAACAAGATGTTAGCCAATCAGGTGCAAAAAATTTGCGTGGCTAATCCCGGTATGGAAAAGTTTTTTCCTGAAGAAAAATTAGTCTTCACTGGTAATCCCGTTCGCCGGGAGATTGTTGAGATGGCGCAGAACGGACTGGACAATAAGCGGGCGGAAGCGATGGAGTACTTTGGTCTGGACCCAGCCAAAAAAACGCTGTTAGTCATTGGTGGTAGCCTGGGAGCTAGGACGCTGAATAACAGCATGATCGCCAATATTGATAAACTAATAGATGAACAGGTACAGGTGATATGGCAGAGCGGTAAATACTATTATCAGCAAATGAAAGAGCAACTGGAGGCGATGGCTAGCCGCGAAGGAATCGAGCTGCGAGAGTTTATAAATCGAATGGATTTGGCGTACGCTGCGTCCGACGTGGTGATCTCTCGGGCGGGAGCATTATCGATTTCTGAATTGGCGCTGGTTAGAAAACCTGTTATCTTCGTGCCTTCACCAAACGTGGCGGAAGATCATCAGCGAAAAAATGCCGAAGCCCTGGTTCGGGAGCAAGCTGCCCGGATGGTAACTGATGCCGAAGCCTCCACTCAACTTGTGGATGAGACCTTAGCCCTGCTGAAAGATGAAGATCAACAGCAGCGACTGCAACAGAATATTGATCGTTGGGCCCGGCCCAACGCAGCTCAACATATTGCTGAGGAGGTAGTAAAATTAATTGAATCAAGAGAATGATGCGCTTAAAAAAATCGGTACAACTTATTCTGATGCTAATGGTGCTGACCGCGGCCATCGGCGCTACCGAATACCGGCGGCAGCAGCGGGTGTGTACGCAGGTAGCCGTCACTATTGAGCATATCGGAGAAGATTCCTTTGTAAGTGAACGGGAAATACGCAGTCTGGTAAACCAGGAAGATAAACCGATTATCGGAGTGCCCCTCATGACGTTAAATCTCAAGCAGCTAGAGCAGCAGGTAGCGAAAAACCCGTACATAGATCAAGCGAATGTCCATTACGACTTAGAAGGGCGAGTACACGTGGCAGTAGAGCAAAGCCGCCCCATTGCCCGCCTGGTGCATCCGAAGCTGCCTCATGCCTACGTCAGCACCTCGGGCAAACTGCTGCCACTTTCGGCTAAGCATACGGCTCGGGTGTTGCTGGTAAGCGGCGAGTACGTATCCAAACTATCAAAGAAGAACTGGGGGCAGGATAGCACCTTCGCTCAGTATCTATCGCTGCTACAATACATTGAGCAGGACGAATTCTGGCAAGCCCAGATTGCCCAAATAGATATTGGCTCGGAAGGAAAAGTGACCCTGTTTCCGCAGGTCGGAAAACAGACTATTGAATTCGGAAAGCCTGATCGGATTTCTGAAAAATTTCACAAGTTAGAATTATTTTATCAGCAGATTCTACCGCGTAAAGGATGGAATCATTATAATAGGGTCAGCCTGACCTATGAAAATCAAATTGTGTGTGACTAACCACTAAAACTATGTATAACGAACAACCGGTAGTCGGACTGGATATTGGTACTACTAAAATCTGCGCCATCGTAGGCCGAAAAAATGAGTACGGGAAGTTGGAAGTAATGGGCATGGGCAAAGCCGTTTCTGACGGGGTAATCCGCGGCATTGTCAGTAATATTGACAAAACCGTTCAGGCTATTCAGCGCGCCGTACGTCAGGCCGAAGAACAGTCCGGAGTGGAGATCAATGTAGTGAACGTAGGCATCGCTGGCCAGCATATTCGCAGTTCGGTGCACCACGGTAGCATCACTCGCAGCTCATCCGAAGAAGAGATTACCGTGGAAGATGTTGAGCGACTAACCAACGATATGTACCGTATCGTAACCCCTCCGGGTTGTGAGATCATCCACGTGATGCCCCAGCACTACATCGTCGACTACGAAGAAGGCATTATGGACCCCGTGGGTATGTCGGGCGTAAAGCTGGAAGCCGATTTTCATATCATCACTGCGCAGACCAATGCCATCAATAACGTCAATAAGTGCGTTCGTAAAGCCGGGCTAGAGATTGAAAATTTAATTTTAGAGCCGTTGGCTTCCAGTTTGGCAGTGCTTAGCGAAGAAGAAAAGAAGGCGGGTGTTTGTCTGGTAGACATCGGTGGTGGTACGACCGACATTGCTATTTTCCACGATGGTATCATCCGGCACACGGCGGTTATTCCGTTCGGTGGTAACATCATCACTTCCGATATTAAGCAAGGTTGCTCGGTACTACATGAGCAGGCTGAGTTGCTGAAGGTGAAGTTTGGACGGGCTATTGCCGAAGAGGCAAACCTCAACGAGATTGTCTCTATTCGGGGGTTACGGGATCGGCCACCCCGGGAGATTTCGGTAAAGAACCTGGCGTATATTATCGAAGCGCGCATGCAGGAGATCTTCGAACTGGTACACGCCGAAATTATTGCGTCTGGTTATGAAGACCGGTTGGCCGGCGGCATTGTGATTACCGGAGGTGGTTCTCAACTGAAACATGTAAAGCAGCTTTGCGAGCTAATGTGTGCCATGGATGGCCGAATCGGGTACCCTAATGAGTATCTGGGGAAAGGCAAACCCGAAAGTATAAAGTCTCCTATGTATGCTACCGGAGTAGGCTTGGTTTTAGCTGGTTTCAAAGCCATCGACGAACGCAACTCAGAATATTTGCGTCGCAAAAGTGGGCAGCACAACCAAGTTGTTCGAAAAGAACGGCAAAGTGCCTTTTCCTTTAGAAACATATTGGAAAAGACTAAAAAAATCTTGATTGACGACTTCAATGAAAAAGAATATTAATGTAGTTTTGGTTTAATACTAACTACCCAAACGCTTACCGTTATGAATACAACTTACTCGTTTGACTTACAACCTCAGAACCCGTCTATTATTAAAGTAATTGGTGTAGGAGGGGGAGGTAGTAATGCGGTAAACCATATGTTTAACCAAGGTATCCGGGATGTAGAGTTCATCGTGTGCAACACCGATGTGCAAGCGCTACAGACCAGTCCGGTACCTAATAAGCTGCAGATTGGAGTGGGCCTTACCCAGGGGCTGGGAGCCGGAGCTAACCCGGAAAAAGGGAAAGCCGCTGCTATCGAAAGTAAAGAAGATATCCGCGACTTACTGAGCGATAATACCAAGATGCTGTTCATCACCGCCGGAATGGGGGGAGGAACCGGTACCGGTGCGGCACCCGAGATTGCTCGGGTAGCCCGTGAGTTGGGTATTCTGACGGTAGGTATTGTAACATCTCCTTTTAGCTTTGAGGGACGCAAAAAAATGCGCCTGGCCAGCGAAGGAATTGCTGAGCTTCGTAAGAGTTGCGATACCGTGTTAGTCATACTAAACGATAAGCTGCGGGAAGTATACAGCAATATGTCGCTATCCAATGCCTTTGCCCAGGCAGACAATGTGCTGACCACCGCCGCTAAGAGCATTGCCGAAATTATCACGTTACCCGGCCAGATTAACGTAGATTTTGAAGATGTGAAAACGGTAATGTCCAATTCTGGAGCAGCCGTAATGGGATCAGCCAAGGCTGATGGTGAACAACGGGCTAAACGAGCCGCTGAAATGGCTTTATCATCTCCTCTGCTGGATAACGTTAATATCACCGGAGCGCAGCGAATTCTATTGTCCATCAAGTCCGGTAGTGAGAAAGAGATTCAGATGGATGAACTGACAATCATTACTTCGTACATTCAAGATCAGGCTAGTGAGGACATGGAGATGATCTTCGGGCACGGAGTGGATGAAGCCCTGGGTGAGAGTGTAATGGTTACGGTAATTGCCACTGGGTTTGACCAAACTGAGGAGGAAGAGTCCGAAAATGATGATGAGAAGCGAATTATAGACCTAGAAACCAACAAGAAAGTGCCGGAGAGCAACAACACAACCGATCCGGCTCCGCCTCCTCGCTTTGAGCCACCTCAGAACGATTTCGTGCCGGACGAGCCTCATCGGCCTGCCTACGAGTCTATTCAGGATGAACCTGAGCCCGAAGATGAGGAGTTAACCCACGAGATGAGTTCGCAAAAGCGCTTGCTGATGGAAGAGGCGTACAAGCGAAAAATGCGATTACGCGGACGCAAAAGCATCAGTGCCCCCGATAACGAGCAGGATCACTTTAAGAAGGAGAACTTTAACGAGCCGGCCTACATGCGTCGCAACGTACATCTATACAGTGTGCCTTCTTACCAGGACCGCAATGTGTCGCGCTATTCGCTGGATGATGACGATAATATCATCAGCAATAACCGCTTCCTGCACGACAACGTGGATTAGTCAAGAAGCTAATCAGGAAAAATAACTGAGCTAGCTGGGTTAACCGGCTAGCTTTTATTTTATCGGACAGCTTTGCGCGAATCATTCTCCCACCAGGTAGTGTATTGCGGAATGGAAGCATCAAGTACCACTGGCTCCCCAATTTTAGGGGCAGTTAAAGGTTGGTTCAACTTTTTAGCGTGATCGGTAACCCGTTCAATCGGGTCCGTCCAGGAGTGTAACGCTAAGCGGAAGGCACCCCAGTGAATGGGCATCATCAATTTCGCCTGCACATCTACTGCGGCCTGCGCTGTTTCTTCGGGCATCATGTGAATTTGGGCCCAGCGTTCATCGTACTGCCCGCACTCCATCATCGCAAAATCAAACGGGCCGTAGCGTTCCCCGATTTCTTTAAAGTGAGGCCCGTATCCACCGTCGCCGCTAAAGTAGACCTTATCAGTTTCACCTTGGATGACCCAGGAGCCCCAAAGTGTGGTATTGCGGTCGCTAATGCCCCGACCGGAGAAGTGTCGGGCAGGAGCAAACACCATCTTCAAGTTTTGGTGCTGAATTTCATCCCACCAGTTCAATTCGTGAATAGCGGATTCATCCACTCCCCACCGTCTTAAGTGAGCCCCTACGCCCAAGGGAACGTAGAAATCCTTTACCTTCTCTTTCAGTTTTTGTACCGAACTGTAGTCCAAATGGTCGTAATGATCGTGGGAGATCAGCACCGCATCAATTGGAGGGAGTTGGGCAATATCAATCGGTAGTTCCTCGCTAAATCGATTGCCGCCTAGCCAGGGGTGCGGTGCCGGAGTGTTTCCCAGCATTGGATCAAGGAATACGCGTAACCCGTCTATCTCCAGTAGTACTGCCGAGTGTCCGAACCAGGTAAGCTGGGTTAGCGAATTAGGTTGGGTAGTCAACTCCAGCGAGTCTACCGGCTCTACCGGAATTGAGAAGTTGGGCGTCCCGTTCGGAATTCCTTTAATGTAATCCCCCATCACCGAAAGAATATTGCTGAAGCTCATATCCATAGAAGTCGGAATCAGGTTCACAAATTCTCCGCTTTCGTAGTGAGATAGTTGGGAATAGCTTTCTTTTTGCTCAGCGGTCGGCTTGCCGCCAAACTCCGGGCTTAGTTTGATAAACAGAAACCCGCCGATGAACAGCGTCAGAAGTAAAGAAACAATCGCCAGTCCGGCCATTTTGAAGATTTTTTTCATGATAGGATATGCATACGCTAACTAGTCGACGAATGAATCGGACGAATATTGGGGACTATTGGCGATCGATAGGAAGAAATCAGGAGAAATTACCGATGTATTAAGCAATTAATGTATTGACTTGATGCTCCAACATCTGCCGGTAGGCTGAGTGCGTAATTTCTTCGTTAGAGAGGTGGCTGTGAATAAACGCCAGGGTAGGTTTGGTGGGTAACACCTGCATCCCCAGATAGTGTAACACATCCGTTAGGTGGCTGATAGCTAATGCGCCACCGTACATGCCGGCCGCTACTCCCACCAATGCCGCTTTTTTTCCGGCCAGATTGCTGGGGTACTTAAGACCATCTATAAAGGCTTTAAGCACTCCCGGAAATGAGCCATTGTACTCCGGTACAATAAACACAAAGCGGTCATTTTCTTCCAAGACCTGCCGGAAAGCATTGAATTCTTCGTTCTGTCCGTTGTTCTCGTACAGGGCGGTGGCCAGAAAATCAGAGGGGAGATGAATCAAGTCTAATAGTTGGCTGGGCTCTCCTTTCTCCTCCAGTAGCCGCTGGTAGTAAGCCGCAATAGTGCGGGAGTTGGCATCTTTTCGGTTAGTGCCGACAATAACAATAGTCATACGTCCACAACGAGCTTTTTGAGTAAGATGTTCAGCCGAAACCATCCGGCAGCATACGAGTTACTTCATTCGTATGCGACTAACTATTCGTACCTCCGTAGCCCAGAATTATTTGGCGGTAAAAGAAGGGTTTACTCAAGACTTATTTCTGAAGCTCAACCCTCCCTTTCCACCGGTGCGGCTTAATCGCTTCGACGGGTCCAGCCAAGGCGATATTGTAGAGCTGGAGCTTAACTTCATCCTGTTTCGCCAGACCTGGCGTAGCCTGATTACCGAAGACGGGCAGACTAAGCAGGAATGGTACTTTATTGATGAGGGCGTAAAACTACCTTTCTTTCTAAAGTACTGGAAGCATCACCACCGGGTGCTAAAGCAGGGTGATGGTAGTCAGATCGTAGATGATATTCATTTCCGTTCGCCCTTCTGGCTGATGGACTTTTTGCTTTATCCGGTGCTAGGGTTGCAGTTTCTCTACCGTAAACCGGCTTATAAAAAGTTTTTTTCTACCTAGCCGATGGCTTGGGTTGCCCTTCCTCTAACCACTCTAACGAAAAGCTAGCCAGCGTAAGAAAAGCGTATTGGTTCCCTTCAGCATTGCCTCGCTCAAAAAGCACGTATATTTTACTATTGTTCCCCACCGCAACGTCGGAGTAAGCCGCGAGGCCGGGTTCTATGACTCGCTGAATCGGCCAGGTTTTTCCTTCATCGTAACTAAGTTTAGCGATGAGGTTTCGGCGGGCATTTAGTCTAGGGTTTTGTGTAGAATAATCCGGGCGAGAGTCGGGATTGACGAACAATAGGTATTCCTGGTCATCATCGGGAGATTTACCTTTCGTAAGACTAGCCAGGCAAACCGGGTCGTACAGGGCGGTATCGAAGACCGGGCTTGTCCAATCAGTGGCTCCATCAGGGCTGTAAGTAATTACTCGTAGGTGCTCGGGAGATTCGCTGCGGGAGTTGAGCATCACGCGGCCATCGGCTAGTTCTACCGCTACGGTTTCACTGGGGTTTACAAAGGCCTGGGGTTGGGATTGATCTTCGTACCGATAGGGATACAGATGGCGAATAGCGATGTCGCCGGCCTGCCAGGTTTTACCCTGGTCGTCAGAATAGATGGTAGCCACCACCGACGGTCGGTGAGCATTTCCACCCTCGGCGGTTGACAGCCATACTGGCACCAGCAAGCGCCCGTTCTGCAATTGAATGCCGTGTCCCGGTCCGGTAGCCAGTACCCGCCAGGGGTACTTATCGCGAAAGCTTTCAAAAGCAGGAGTAATTTCTCTGGGTTGAGAGAACGTTTGACCATCATCGTGACTCACGGCGTAGTAAGCTCGCTGGTAAGCTACGCAGTACAAAAAGTGAACATCACCGTTAGCATCGGCAATCATCACCGGGTTGTTAGCCGTATTACCGGGTGAACCATGATCGGTCACCGCATCCGGGTCGGAAGCAATCTCCTGGGCTAGGGCTTGGGGCACATCTACCAGCAATTGAGGATCACTCCAGCTTTGGCCATTATCGGTACTTCGACGCAGCACAATATCAATATCGGCCCAGTCGCTCTGGTCGCGACGGGCTTCGCACCAGGCGAGCAGCGTACCCTTGGCAGTAGTGATAATTCCGGGAATACGATAGGTGCGGTAGCCGTCGGTGCCAGCGGTAAACAGAGCGGTGAAAGTGATGGAGTCGGAGGAGGTTTGCGCTAGGCCGGAAAGGGCGACGTTTATTAGAAGGAATGATAGGCCGAGGTATTTCATTTGGGAAGATAGCTATTTGATAAAAGTTACTCAAATCAGTAGGTCAGAACATTTGGTAACATTGCCGTAATACGAAAGCTGCGTAAATACTGTATCTTTAATCACCATACTATGGCTTACACTAACTACCACAGCCACTGTTACTATTGCGATGGCAAGGAAGTACCCGAGGTCTATCTACAGCAGGCCATTCAGCTGGGAATGCCGGCTTACGGGATTTCCTCCCACGCTCCACTACCCTATGAGCTACCCTGGCCTATGCAGCAGGCTGACCAGGAAAGCTACGTACAGGAGGTAGAGAAACTCAAAGAAGTCTATGCCGGGCAGATTGACATATACCGAGGGTTGGAGGTAGATTTTATTCCTGATGTGGCGGGGCCGAGCCGGGTGAAAGATCAATTCTCGCTGGACTATATCGTAGGTTCGGTACACTTTGTGGATTTCTTTGCTGACGGCTATCCCTGGGAGATTGACGGAAGGCATCAGGTGTTTTTGCGAGGTTTGGAAGAAGTCTTCGCTAATAATATTGAAGCGGCTATTCATCGCTACTACGCCCTCATCCGGCAGATGGTGCGGGAAGATCCACCCGACATTGTCGGCCACCTGGATAAGATCAAAATCCAGAGCGAAGACGGTAACCTCTTCGATGAGCAGGCTGAGTGGTACCAAACCGAAGTAATCAAAACACTGGACGTGATTGCTGAGGCTGGCTTAACTATGGAGATAAACACCCGCGGGATGTACAAGCAACTGACTGAGGAGCCTTATCCCAGCTACTGGATTCTGGAGCAGATGCGCGAGCGCAATATCCCCATCATGCTTAATTCCGATTCCCACCACCCCCGAGAGATTACCGGTCGCTTTACTGAAGTTAACGAACGACTACTAGCCATTGGCTACGACCAAATGCGGATATTGTACCGAGGCGAGTGGCAGGATGTGGCGTTTACGAGCAGCGGAGTTGTGGTACAATGAATAATTAGCAATGAGCAATGAACAATGAACAATGAACAATAGGTAATGAATAAGGGCAACAAGTAACCGCGCAGCGGCTGCCAATAACCATTGAACAATCGAGCAATCGAACCATCGAATTTCTATGAAACTTACTAACTGGCTGCAAAATACGAATAAGTGGACCTTCTCCGTCTACGCCATCGTGGCCTCCTTTTGTACTTACTCCTGCATGTATGCCTTTCGTAAACCCTTTGCGGTGGCTACCTTCAGTGATCTTAGCTTCTGGGGAATCGATTATAAAATTCTGTTGATCACGGCTCAGGTGTTGGGCTACACGCTTTCCAAGTTCATTGGCATTAAGGTGGTTTCGGAGATGGCGGGCGCGAAGCGGGCACTAAGCATTGTGGTACTGATCGGATTGGCGGGGTTAGCCTTGCTGGGGTTTGCCCTGGTACCGGCTCCTTACAACATTGTCTTTCTATTTCTGAATGGCTTACCACTAGGTATGGTGTGGGGACTGGTATTCAGTTACCTGGAAGGACGGCAAACGACGGAGATTCTGGGAGCCGGACTTTCAATTAGTTTTATTTTTTCCTCAGGCTTTGTAAAAACCATTGGTAAGTACGTGATGCTCAACTGGAGTGTAAATGAATACTGGATGCCGTTGGTGATCGGGCTGTTGTTCGCTATTCCTCTAATTATCTTTGTGCTGATGCTACAGCAAATTCCTCCCCCTTCAGCGGAGGACGAACGACTGCGAACCAAACGGGAGCCAATGAACCGTACTCAGCGACGGCAGTTCCTGCGTACCTTTGCCGGAGGTATCACTCTGCTGGTGCTGGCCTATATTTTACTAACTGCCTTTCGCGATTTCCGGGATAACTTTGCCGCTGAACTGTGGAACGCTCTGGGCTACGGCGATACTCCCGCTATCTTTACCCTCACCGAAGTGCCTATTGCCCTTTGTGTGCTAATAGTGATGGGGCTGCTGATGTTCATTAAGGATAATCGGCAGGCGCTGGCTACCTACCACGTGCTCATTGCGCTGGGGTTTGCGTTGGTAGGCGGTAGTACCTTGGCCTTCGAGCGCGGATGGCTGAGCGCCCCTATCTGGATGACCCTGGCCGGACTGGGTCTTTACCTGGGCTACGTTCCCTTCAATAGTATTTTGTTTGACCGTTTGCTGGCTACCTTCCGCTACGTGGGTACTGCGGGCTTCCTCATCTACGTGGCTGACTCTTTCGGTTACCTGGGTAGTGTGGGAGTGCTGTTCTACAAGAACTTCGGGCAAAGCGAGATTAGCTGGCTACAGTTTTTTATCCGCTCTAGCTACGTTATCACCTTCGCCGGAAGCGGTCTGATGCTGCTAGCGCTACTGTACTTCCAACGCAAGCAAAGCACCTGGCAATCGGCGGTCCCCTCGCAGGAGAGTGTACCTACAGTAGCTACCGAAAGGGTTTAGTCTAAATAATAGATCAAAAGGAGAAAGCACCGATCACTAACGCCAATCCAAATGAGTGGTTTGTTGATCGCCTGACCGGTTGCCGCCGAAGGCCCACAGGGTAAAGTCGCCTCCTTTTTCGGTTAGCTTGGCATCAACCCAACCTACCGGCTGATCATCAGAAAAGTTATAACCGATGGCGGGTAAGTTGATCAGGTGAATACCCTCCCGCTCACTGTACTGGTACTGATGGGAGTGCCCGTAGAATACGGCCTTCACGAATGAGTGAGGTTGTACAATAGCAAACATCCGATCTACATCCAGTAAATCGGAGTCTCTATCGCCTAGCGTATGGTGGACAAAGAGCAGGGTAGTCATGGGTGAGGCATTGGCTAGATAGCTCTCTAACCAACTGCGCTGCGACTTCCCTAATAAACCCGCTACCTTATTCACGTATAGCAAAGAATCAAGTAGGATCATCCGCACCGGAGCGGCTTCTATCACCTGCACGTACTTATCCTCTACCTCAGTAGTGTTTTCAGTAAATACCTGATAGAAGTTCTCCCGATCATCGTGGTTGCCCATCGTCATATGCACCGGCATCTTCTGCGCCACTGGGTCTAGTAGTTCGTTAATGCGCTGATAGTCAGACTTTTCACCGGTGAGCCGAGCTACATCACCGTTGATAATTACCCCCTGCGGAGAGGTTTCCAGTACTTGTGGTACAACGGTTTTTAGATTTTCGTAGGGTTTAAATCCGCGGTAAGTGTTTTCGGTATCACCGGCTACGTGGGTGTCGGATAGCAAAGCCCAATGTACTTCTTCGGAGGGGGCAGCAGCGTAACTATAGATAGGCGTAACGGTAGCGGCCATCCCCGCCAGGGTCAGCGATTTTTTGATGAAACTTCTTCGGTGGGTGGGGCGATAGAGGATTTCGGGCATGGTGGATTAGGTTTTATTTAGCCGAGATTAAAGTAGTGGATTGACCGGGTATTATCAACTGATGGTAGTAAAAACCAGCGTACTTTATAGTGAGCAATTAGCAGGATTTGGGCAAGAATAAGAAAAAGTGATAACTTTGAAGATTATTAAAACGCATCTACCGAACTATGAAACGACGTGACTTCCTTAAAACTACCGCTGCGGCTGGCGCTAGTGTTCCCTTTTTAACCTCCGCAGTAATGACCCCTAACAACCCCTACGTAGCCCAGATGGGTGTACAACTGTATACCGTACGTAACCAGATGGAAAAAGACCCGGCCGCTACGCTGAAGGCAATTAAAGAAGCGGGCTACGCCCAGATTGAAGGCGGCGACGTGCGTAACTACGATGAACTGAGTCCTATCATGCAGGATTTGGGATTAACCTCCAGCAGCACCTTCTTCCCCTGGTCGTTTGTTACCGGCCGCTGGGATTTGATCGGGCAGGAAGCTCCCAAAGACTACTCCTTTGAAAAGATGGTAGACGATGCCGTAAAGCACAACTTCCGGTATCTGGTGTTTGGCTATATGGTAGAGGGGGAGCGGGAGACGCTGGACGACTACCGTAAGGTGGCCGAGCAACTGAATACGGCAGGCGAACTCTGCCAAAAGGCTGGGATTGACCTCTGCTACCACAACCACGCCTTTGAGTTTGAGCCGATGGAGGGGCAGATACCCTATCGCATACTGATGGAAGAATTTGAACCGGGCACCGTGTTCTTTGAGCTAGACGTATTCTGGGCCAGCCTGGCCGGCCACGATCCGGTAGGACTGATGAAGGAGATGCCCGGACGTATCAAACTACTGCATTTGAAAGACAAAAAGCCCGGCACTCCCACCATGTACAACCACGAGCAGGTACCCCACGATGCCTTCCAGGAACTGGGCGATGGCGTAGTAGACATCACCAAGATCATGCAGCTCGCCAAAGAAACCGGAGTAGAACAGTGCTTTGTAGAGCAAGACCAGTCGCCCAATCCAGTTGCTAGCATCAACCAAAGTATGAGTTATCTACATGATATAGAGGGGAAAATTTAAATCAATGTATAGTAAGGTATTTCGTATAATGAATAGTTAGAAATTGTGGGCGTATTTTTATGATAAACAGATATTTATACTTTATTTCTTCTTTTGATGCTGATTTTTTAAATAGGGGCCAAATACAATATCCCAGGAGGGAAAGCTTGTGCCAAATGCTTTATTCTCGCAGGAATAAGAATAGTGGTGAAGCGGTTGGTACTTCCATTTGTACCTGAGTACGTTTTGGGTGGCTCTCGAGTATGAGTCTAATGATGAATAAAGAATCGGGAGCTGCGTAATCGGAAGCAAATCCTGGGAAGATAAACCAGTAGCTTTTTCCGATTGGAAGCACTTGATGATTACTGTGTATCATAGCTATTGGTCCTTTTTAAGCTCATAGTGCTTATCGGAGTAATACACAGAAACCGATGAGTCAGATACTGTATTAGTGAGAATACCATCGCACCTAACAGCTTCTTCAGCATCCGACTTGGCCCTGTAGCGGTGGTTGTTCCCAAGCTACTAAGCAGAGGGTCTTTAGATAAGCTTCAAGTGATTTTTGTATTTTTCAGTAATAGTTTTGCTCTGCTTTTGGAGAGCTTCGCTTAATATCAGAAGTAATGTATAGAAAAGGAATTTCCTTATTTTAGCCCATATTTAATCCGAAACCTACTATGCAACATCTACTTGCCGCCTTAATTCTCTTTGTTACTTTTACTGTATCTGCTCAGACCAAGTCTAGCCAACAATCTCCTCCATTAACTGAGGCCAAACCGGCTAGCGTAGGTGTGTCCGCTGAACGCTTAGCCCGGATTGATGCGATGGCGAAAGACGCCATAGAAGATGATAAGGTGCCCGGTCTGGTAGCTTTAGTAGCGCGGCGGGGTAAAATTGTGTATCATAAAGCCTTTGGTACTGCTGACCCTTCGGGACGCAAACTACAAAAAGACGCTATCTTCCGAATTGCTTCCCAGACTAAAGCCGTTACGGCCACTGCTGTGATGATGCTGTGGGAGGAAGGGTTGTTTCGCCTGGACGATCCTATTTCTAAGTACATTCCCGAGTTTAAAAACCCCCAGGTGCTAGACCGCTTCCGCTACGCCGACACTACTTACACTACCAAACCCGCGGATAACGAAATCACGATTCGCCACTTACTAACGCATACTTCGGGGTTGGGCTACGGTATGATTGACGGGGACGAACGCTTCAAAATGATCTACCAGAAAGCCGGAATTATTGATGCTTTTACCACGGAGGATATTACCATTGAAGAGAATATCAAAAAACTGGCGAAGTTGCCGCTACACTTTAATCCGGGCGAGAAGTACTCCTACGCCGAAGGTTTAGACGTACTTGGTTATTTCGTAGAAATTATGTCAGGCCAGCCGTTTGATGAGTTTCTGCGAGAACATCTGTTTGAGCCGCTGGGCATGAACGACACCTGGTTCTATCTGCCTAATAACAAAGCCGACCGCTTGGTAGCGGTGCAGCAGCGAAACGGAGGTCAATGGGAACAGTACTCTGGCACTGGCTACGACGCTGATTATCCGATAAAAGGAGCAAAAACATTTTTTGCCGGCGGAGCGGGGCTGAGCAGCACGGCCAAAGATTATGCGACTTTTTTGCAGATGTACCTCAATAATGGCGAGCTAAACGGAGTGCGTATTTTAAGCCGTACTACCGTACAGTCTATGATGGGTAATCAGATTGGTAATTTTTGGGAAGGGCAAGGCCGGTACTATGGTTTAGCGTTTGGGGTGCTTAACCAGAGAGGACAGGACCAGGGTGGTCAGGGTAGTGTTGGAACCTTTGACTGGGGCGGCTACTTCAATACTCAATACTTCGCCGACCCGCAGGAAGAACTGATCGGTATACTGATGAAGCAAACCCGAGGCAACACTGGCGACGATACCGGCTGGAAGTTTCGCCTGCTGGTCAATCAGGCAGTAGACGATTAGCTATATTAGAACTTTACCGACTGTATTAGTTGATATCTTAGCCACATAGATTTTTTTGGCTATTGATCTTATCCGTATGAGTATTCCTATTTTTTTAGCTGGACTGGTACTATTACTCACCTTTGTACACGATCTGGTTACAACTACACTTTCGTCTAAGGGAGCAGGTTGGTTTACCCGTTACGTTGGGTTTGGTATATGGGCCACACTGTTGGCGTTGAGTCGCCTTACCCATCGGCGCGGAATTCTATCGTACGGTGGCACGCTGATTATGCTATCGGTACTGTTGATCTGGCTACTGGGAATCTGGGCCGCCTGCACAGTCATGATTATGAGTGAGGAAGATTCGGTGATGAACATTGAAACCAATACTCCCGCTTCGCTGGCCAGTAAAATCTACTACACTGGTTACACACTTTCTACTTTCGGTAACGGTGATCTGGAGCCCGGCAACGAATTTTGGGAGATTTTCACTGCTATCTTTTCCTTCACCGGGCTAATCTTTATCTCCATTGCGCTTACTTATTTGCTACCGGTACTTTCGGCCGAAGTGGAGAAGCAACGGTTGAGTGCCTACATCTCTACTTTGGGCTATTCGGTAGAAGAGATTATTAAGCAAGCCTGGAACGGAAAAAACTTATGCGCTCTGGAAGTACATCTGCCGACTATCACGGGCATGATTCTGCACCATGCCCAGAATCATCACGTGTATCCGGTACTTCACTACTTCCATACCGAACGGAAAAAAGACTCCTTTGCGCTTAACCTCACCAATTTAGACGAAGCAATTACGCTGATAGGGTTAGTGCCCGAAGACAGGCGACCTTCCGAAAACGTATTGCTACCTCTCCGAAATGCAATCTCTCATTACCTAAGCAAGGTAAAGGATGTCTACGTGCGGCCAGCCAGTGAGGCCCCTCCTCCGCCAAACAGAGAGCGTTTAGCTGAAATCATTCCTGTGGATGCCTCGGAATGGGATAGGCATTATCGCTGCTGGGAAAACAGAAGGAAAATGCTACTAGGACTCATCCGAAACGACGGATGGTGCTGGGATGATCTAGAAGCAGGGGCCTTTCAGAATTACCACCAGGAGATTGAGGAAGGTGAGCAATAATATCTATCTGCTACTTTTCTCGAATAATTAGTACCCGGTCTCAGAAAAATTTTTAACATATTGCGCCCTTAAATTAATCTTCTGAAGTATTGTTGCTTATCTTCATTGGTGGCTACTTACTGGCTACCATACTCATTGGAGTACTTTCCTCTCGCTGGATCAAAAGCAGCCGGGATTATGTGTTAGCCGGACGGCGGCTTCCCCTAGCGCTAGCTTCCTCGGCTTTATTTGCCACTTGGTTTGGTTCAGAAACCGTATTGGGTGCTTCTTCCGAATTCGTGCAGCACGGGTTACTCGGGGTAATTGAAGACCCATTTGGGGCGGCTTTGTGTCTGGTGCTGGTAGGCTTACTAATTGCTCGTCCGTTGTACCGATTGAATATTTTAACCTTTTGCGATTTTTATCGGGATCGGTTCAGTCGGAGGGTAGAATTGCTGTCCAGTCTGTGCATGGTTCCATCTTACTTCGGGTGGATTGCTGCCCAGTTAGTAGCTATGGGGATTTTATTCCAAGCCGTAGCGGGCATTCCCACGCTGGTAGGCATCTGGGTCGGAACTGTGGTGGTGCTGATTTATACTTACGTGGGCGGGCTCTGGGCTATTTCTATTACCGATTTTATTCAAACCATTGTCATTATTGCCGGACTACTCTTTCTGGCTTTTGACCTAGGCAGTGAGGCTGGAGGCATTCATTCTATTTTAGCGAAAACCCCAAAAGGATTTTTCCGAGCGATTCCTGAACCTACGCTAGAAAGTTCTTTACACTATCTGGCGGCCTGGATTACTATTGGTTTAGGCTCTATTCCTCAGCAGGATGTCTTCCAGCGGGTAATGGCGGCTCGCTCCGAGAAAGTTGCCGTTCAGGCTTCCTACTTAGGGGCGGGGATGTATCTGACCGTTGGTTTTATTCCGCTCTTTATCGGTTTGTGCACGGTTCAGGTGTACCCTAACCTTTTAAGTTCTGTCTCTGATGCCCAGCTCATGCTCCCAACAGTAGTGCTCCAGCATACCGGAATTGGGTTGCAGATTCTATTCTTTGGTGCTCTGTTGTCGGCCATCATGAGTACTACCAGTGGAGCCATATTGGCTCCAGCCACTATCCTGGCTGAAAATATCATCAAACCTAACTGGAGAATTCAGAGCGATAAGCAGCTGCTGCGCGTATTGCGAGGATCGGTAGTAGTTGTAGCGCTGGCTTCTACCGTAATGGCTTCGCTCAAGACTAACATCTACGATTTGGTAGCTTTATCCTCGGTACTTAGTCTGGTTTCCCTATTCGTACCGCTGATGGCCGGGCTATACTGGAAAAAAGCTACTGAATTAGGTGCTCTACTTTCTATTGGCTTCGGCATGGTGGGATGGCTGGTTTTTGAGTACCTGGAAACCTCAACTCCTAGCCTGCTATGGGGGTTAGGAGCAAGCGCATTGGGAATGATTGTTGGCAGCATTATCTCCTATCAAAAGAGGTAGGAACGTGATTAATCACGTTCCTACAGATGTTAACGGATGGCAGTTTCTTGGGAAGTAACGTACATTTTACCCCGCATCACTTTGTAGTGACCAGGGAAAGTACAAACGTATTCATAATCGCCGGGAGCAGGAGCAACAAAGTAGATACTCTCCGAGGTTTCAGGCTGCAAAATGCAAGTATGGAACAGCACTTCATCCGTAGTGGGCACGTAGCCCTGTTCACTACCTGTTAAACCCAATCGCATAGCGGCTTCTCCTACCTGATCCGCAGCGTCAGGCTCAGTCACTACCAAATTATGCAGCATATCATCATTATTGTTGAAGTTAATCTGTACTTTGGCACCTTCTGCTACGGTAAAATCGGTAAGATCATACTTGAGGCCAGGTTCAGTGCCAATATTGATAACCACATCGGGCTCGCCCCAATCTTCCGGCATTTCAGTCACCCGCTTCTCGGAGGCTTCGCAGTCCTGGGCTTCGGAAGATTCGTTCAGAGCAATGGGTGCTGCAACCTCCGTACCCTCGGCAAAGTGATTAAGCGTATAATACCCAACATTGTGCAACAATGGCTGTCCGCTGGCCGAACGCACTCCGTCTACCTTTATCTCGTGAATGTACCCTTCACGAAGCCCGTCCATATGTAGGCGAACCTTCATCCGGTCAGCCGAGACTTCCGCATGGTGTACTACACAGGATTGCTGATTGATAATCGGACTACCGTACTTGCGATGGTAGCTATAGATAAAATTGGTAATTGGATAAGACGATATCTGAGAGGCCGACGCTTCGTCTACCGGCATGGTAAATTCCAGTTCAAACCCATTGGCTACCGCCCGAATGGCCTTAATCTCGAAGGGTGTTTTGCCGGTCCAAACCAGGCGTTGCAGGCCGTAGGGTTCCGGACCAGTAGAAGCCCACCCCCGGCTGGTCATGCCTACGTACATGTTATCGTCCGGCCCCCAGCGCATTCGTAGAATTCCAGAAGAAAAACCTTCTCGAAACGGAAAGCAGGCCCCCTGATATTCACCGTTGATTTCTTCTAAAAACACCCGCATCACTTTACTGTGCCCCTGATCACCGACAAACATTTGGCCGGCAAACGGACCGAAACCGCCTGCGGTGGTATCAGTCAAAATGTCGGAGGTTGAAATACCCATAATCGTATGAGGAAACCACACTGTGGGTGGTTTCATACTGGAAATATTCTTCGCAAACTCATGCATCAGCCCTACCGAATCAGGAATCATTTTTCGTTGAAGGCTTAGTGGGGAATTGGGTTCCTGGCTCCAGGTTAGTCCGGCAGGGTTTCCGGCAAAGTCCCCTTTCTCGAGATGGGTAATTCGTCCCGATCCAATCCAATCGCCCTGATTCTCCCCATAAAAAAGTTCACCATTCAGATCAAATCCATATCCAGCCGGCGAACGTAGCCCCGTCGCAATAGGCGTCATATTACCATCCTCCGAAATTTGTAGTAGCCATCCTCGCCATTTGGCTAAGCTTTCTCCGTAGCCAATCCAGGCCAGATTCAGGGTGACCAGCATATCGCCATTAGGCAGGAAAAGTGGCCCGTAGGAGTATTCGTGGTAATTGCCCGAGAGTGGCCAAGAATAAATAGATTGATAGCGATCAGCTTTACCGTCCTGATTCGTATCGGTCAGTTTCGTAATCTCGGCTCGCTGGGTAGTATAAAATGATCCATTCCGATAGGCTAACCCCAAAGGCTCATGCAGTCCGCTAGCGAATCGGGAGAATGCAGGCCGAGCAGAAGTGGGTTGATCTAACAGCCATACCTCGCCCCGGCGGGTAGAAACTCCTAATTGACCATCGTCGGTAAAGGCGAGTCCGCCCACTTCCAGCACGATGCTATCAGGAATAGGAATGGTTTCGATACGGTAGTAATCATCTTCCGATTGGGCTTGCAGCCAACCAAAGCTAATAGATAGTAGTAGAAATGATAGAATTTGCTTTCTCATGAATGTATGATTACCAAGTGATAGTGTAAGATATATTTGTTGGATCAGTTTGAGCCACGATTGGCAACAGCAACTGGGTTTGTCCGTTTTGTTGTCGCTCAACAGGGACAGCGGGGGCATCATTAATAGTCAGATAGTAACGGTAATCATCTACCCCATAACTGCCGTCCGGTAGTTGGTTAATAGAACTTCCCTCCGCCAATAAGCAGTACAATGGAGATGCGGACTGATCAAAATCAACCGTGATATTTCGCGTGAGGCTACGTTCTTCTTGCTGCTGACCAATCTGATCCCGTAAGCGGGCGCCATTCATATAGTACTCAAATACCGGAATTCCTTCTGAATTTAATTGATAACCGGCGTAGCGAAATGTGTCTGATTCCATATCTACGGAATCGGGCCAGGCACTCTCGGAAGAAGACAAGCGAGCTACCAGCGGGCGATGCGATAGTGGTACCTCGCCACCTAGCGGTGTAAGCGTCTGGTCTTCGCCACGGCTATGCCACATTTGGGTAGCATCCACAAAACCACCACCCCAAGCCGAAAGCAGGGCTCCGTTACGCAGATCGTACACAAAATTTACAGCGGACGGTAAGCCAACGGCAATGGTATGCGTTTTTTTAGTTTCTTCGTCCAGCCACCAAAACCCACGCTGTAAAGCAGGCTCTGACGAAACTTCTACTACGTGGGGTGGGGGTGGTTGTCGCACAGGCACTGAACCCGGTGCCTGTAAAGCAATAAGCGGAATTTCCGGACCTTCATACTCCCAGGCCAATCCCTGCCGCCACCCTTGGCCGGGTTTGCTAAAGACTAATTGGAATGAATGTTCTCCCTGATCAAGAGAAACCGCACCGTAGCCAGGCTCATCCAACCGCTGGCCTTGAGTATGGTCAACCACTTTCTCCTCGTCTATCCATAGCCAGCTGGCTCCGGCCGTTCGCAGCGTCATTAAATATTCTCCGTTAGTGGGGGCAGTTAATGTTCCTGAGAAAACCAGGGCATATTCCTGAGGCTGTTGAGCTAATTGATAGCTTATCGAGTCTGACTGCCCACTACGGTTAGGATCTAATGAAGCTAGTGTATCGGGAGTTAAAAATTGCCCCTCGTAAAACTCATAGGTAATGTTATTAAGAGTGATTCTTTCTGTGCCGTAGCGTTTATAGCGGATATTTCGGAAAGCAACCGGTCCGTGGTCACCCTGCAACATTAAAGGATCCAACGGTTGTTCATCCTCAAAAGCAGCCGCACGGGTAGGGCCACTTACCGGAACATTTTCGTGAATAACCACGCCGTTAAGCACCACTTCCCGAAACAGTGCATCCCGAACTTTTTTTCCTTGAGCATCGAAGCGGGGCGCTTCGAATTTTACCGAAAGATGTTGCCATAAACCAGGTGCGTAACAAGCATTGGTGCGGGGTGGTACGCCTCCAAATCCTTGCTCATTTTGCCAACGCTGATAAATGCCTCCGCAATCGGCAAACCTTACACTATCTTTTCCCCAGCTATCAAATAACTGTACCTCATACCTTCCCTGTAAATAGACCCCAGAGTTTGAAGATGAGGCCATCATAAACTCTAGTTCTAAATCCAGATCGCCATGTTCAAATGAAGTAAATAAGTTTTCGCCAGTAGTAGATTCCTGAGGAATGTTAACCAGCACACCCGTGCCTGCTTCAGCTTCTATAGCTCGCTCCTGATGACGGTCAGCGTATACGCTTCCGGCTATTTGCCAATTAGCCGGAGATTCCTGAAAAGCCGATAAGTCGGTCAGCGATACGGTCTGACTAGGTAACTGCGTTGAAACGAGATTATGAGGTTTTTCGGAAGAGGTACAGGAAATGAAAATTGTCAGCAGGCAAATCAGGAGATATCTCATAGGTTATGATCAGATTTAAGCCTATGAAATTACTATTTTCCCTGAGAAGATAAAATCAGGAAGTTTTGTCTTGCGTCCTAGGTTGAGGTTGTGCTATGTGAAGCACTTCTTGTTGCATGTAGCGGTCTTCGTAACGGGTCATCACTCCCACACGCCGCCGTTCTTCTTTCCGGGCTGCTTTCCAGCATAATACGGCCAATACAATATTAGAGATAAAAGGGAAAAAGCACCCCAACCCAAACCAAAGCCAAAACGAACGCCCATGGCTGTAAGCAAAATAACCGGTAATGGCCGGTATTGCTAATAAAAACGCTAACCCGAAAAGAGCAATATCTAACAGCATAATAGTAATCAACTAAAAATACTACAGTACACCAACGAAAGTGATCTTAGTATAATTCTGTTTTGCATTTATTAAAAAATTATTAGCAGCACTCTGTTTGCTCAACGAAAAGACTTCCCCATCATGTACCTTCAATGGTAGCGGAGGAACTATTCCGATCTCACTCTTCCAGAAAAAGTTTTATCTAACAACTAATAATTGGCTGAAATCAAGCCCAAATGCTAAGGAATTTCATATTCCCCAGTTATACATGAAAATACCAACTAACACTAACTAGGTAATAATTTTTCACATAATTAGTATAATTTTTCTTATACATCTTTGATATTTGTAGCTAACATTCACTATCAGATGGTAAATAACTTGTGTATGAGAAAGATCATTGGAATACTATTCTTCGTGCTACTTACTGCAAATTTCGCGCGAGCTCAGGAATATAAATATCATCCTATCTTCATCTATAATTTTAGCCGTTATATTGAATGGCCAGCCAATGCAGATAAAGATAACTTTACGATCAGTGTTCTTGGTAAGACCGAAGCCTACCGCGAGATGGTTGATATTTCAGAGAAAAAGAAAACTATAAAAAACCGAAAGTTTGTAGTACGTCAGTGCAGCTCGGTTGCTGAGGCTATGCAAAGCGATATTGTTTTTATTACCCGGGGTACACGAGTGAAAGCAGAGGATATTAAGCAGTTGGAAGACGATGGAACACTGGTCATTACTGAGTTGGATAACATCGTAGAGAAAGGCTCTCATATCAACTTTATTGCTACGCATGACTCGAAACTAGGCTTTGAGATAAATACCCAAGCTGCCTCTGAAGCTGGATTTAAGGTAGCTAGCGCACTAGCTACTTTAGCAACAAAAACATATTAATTGCCACTCAGAAAGAATACGGGTTAGATTTTTACTTTGTGGTTTGAGTTAAGGCTTCGGCAGGGACATTACTTTTCGCATTGTCTTATGCTGGAGTCTTTCTCATTTTACAAAGTATTGTTTGTAGCGTAAACCAATCAGCGTTAGGTTATAACATCCGATCAATATCAAACTGCTCGAGGTAATCCGCTACCCGCTTCACAAACATACCTCCTAAGGCACCATCTACTACCCGATGGTCGTAAGAGTGAGATAGGTACATTTTATGACGAATAGCGATGGCATCACCGGAAGGAGTTTCCACCACGCTAGGAGTTTTAGTGATAGCACCCACCGCTAAAATAGCCACCTGAGGTTGCATAATAATGGGAGTTCCTAAAATATTACCGAAAGAGCCAATGTTGGATAAGGTATACGAACCATTAGATAAATCATTAGTGCTCAGTTGGTTGTTGCGTGCCTTTTCCGCTAGTTGGTTTACCTGCTTGGCCAGCCCTAATAAACTTAATTGATCCGCGTCTTTGATTACCGGCACAATCAGATTACCATTGGGTAATGCCACGGCCATTCCGATATTGATGTGCTTACGCTTGATAATCTTGTCACCGTCTACCGACACATTAACCATGGGGTAGTCTTTCAGTGCCTGCGCAATTGCCTCTACGAAAATGGGAGTAAACGTGAGCTTTTCTCCTTCCCGTTCTTCAAAGGCTTTTTTTACCTTATTTCGCCATAGTACCAGATTAGTTACATCTGCTTCAACGAATGAAGTAACATGGGCAGATATCCGCTGGGAATCGAGCATACGATCGGCAATCATCTTACGCATCCTGTCCATAGGAATCACCTCATCGCCATCATTAGCAGTAACAGAAACCAATGGGGGCTGGCTAACGGCCCGGGTGGCAGAATGACCATTATCTGGCTGCTTAGCTCCTGACTCTACGTAATTAAGAATATCCTTTTTAGTCACTCGACCGTCTTTGCCAGTGCCTCTGATCTGCTCTAGTTCTGCTAATGAAATTCCTTCCTTACGAGCAATATTCTTTACCAGGGGTGAGTAGAAGCGGGAAGTCTTAGTTTTAAGGGTTGAGGCCGCACGACTGGCATCGGCGGCTACCGGGATTTGCGCTTCTTGAGGGGCTTGTGCTTCCAATTCACTCGCTGTCACAGCCACTTCTTCATCCTCTTCGCCTTCCTTACCAATAATGGCAATTGGTTTACCCACTTGGGCCACATCGCCCTCCTGTACTAATATTTTTTGTAGTATACCACTTTCTGAGGCGGGCACTTCAGTATCTACTTTGTCGGTAGCAACCTCCAAAATCGATTCGTCCTGCTCAATGGGATCACCTTCTTTTTTCAGCCATTGCAGCACCGTTGCCTCCATAATGCTTTCGCCCATTGCGGGCAGTACCATTTCCACCGTTGCCATGTGTAACAAGTCTTGAATCACAAAATAGTGGACAAAGTTACGATATTAGTGTCGGTTCGCAAGTGACTTAAGAACCAACTTTCGTAGCATATTTAGGGCGACTACCGTACTTCTTCGGATATTCACCAGGCGATTATTGGAGAGAAGAATTTTTTTAGCCACGGTTTCCTCCGGGCCCGCTACGGCAATCCAGACGGTTCCTACCGGCTTGTCGGGGGTTCCGCCTCCCGGACCGGCAATGCCGCTAGTAGCTACTCCAAAATCAGTGTTCAACCGCTCTCTCACCCCTTCGGCCATAGCCCGGATCGTTTCTTCGCTTACCGCTCCATGACTTTCCAAAGTTTCTTCTGGCACTCCCAATAAGCTTGTTTTGAGCGCATTGCTGTAGGCCACTACTCCTCCCTGAAAGTAACGGGAACTTCCTGGGATGCTGGTAATCGAATGCGCCAGAAAACCGCCAGTGCAGCTTTCTGCCACCGACAAGGTTTTCCCCGCTTCGTTCAACAACTCACCAACAGCTTCTTCCAGCGTTTTATCGCCGTAGCCGTAAATATACTTCTGAATAATTGGTTCTAGCTGACGTACCTGCGCGGCTACATCTTCCTCCAGTTGTAGTCGATTTTCACCTACCGCCGTTAGTCGCAGCTTTACCCGCCCAAAACTGGGCAAGTAGGCCAGCCGGATATGGGGAGGTAAATTATCCTCCCATTCCTCAATCTGCTCGGCCAGCCACGACTCGCCAATGCCTACTGTCTGAATCATCTGATGGTAGATCACTGGAAGGGCGAACACTTCTCGTAGTTTCGGAATGATGCTCTCACTCATCATGGTTTCCATCTCGTAGGGCACTCCGGGCATGGAGACGTAAACTTTTTCATCGTGCTCAAACCACATACCGGGAGCAGTTCCCTGAGAGTTGGGAATAACCGTGCAATCACGAGGCACTAAAGCCTGAGCTTCGTTGAGGGCATTCATCGGGAGATTTCGCTTAGTAAACAGCTCGGTGATGTGTTGCAAAATTTCCTCATTCATGATGAGCGGGGTATCAAAGTACTCGGCTAGTGTTTTTTTCGTAATATCATCTTTCGTAGGTCCCAACCCTCCCGTAATTAAGATGATATCCGCTCGCTGAGATGCTTCGTCTAACCCCTTCACAATTTCTTCTTGTTGGTCACCCAGCGCTACTTTCCGGATAATTTTAACCCCAATTTCGTTCAGGCGCTGTCCCATCCACTGAGTGTTGGTGTCCAGGGTTTGCCCGTATAGAATTTCGTCACCAATTGTAATAACTTCTGCCCAAACTGGTTTCATAGCCGCAATGGAATAGTTTTTGACTTGTTAATTAAACCGTAAACTAAAGAGCATGAAACACTATTTTGTTCTTGCACAATAACAGAGTTTAGTCGTTGAGTTAGGAAGGATATCTTTCAACCCATTGATAGTCAAAATTTTAAAAATTTATCAGTCTACTATTTTTTACTTATTGATCTCAAATTATGATACTAAAGATAAAAACTGTAATTCTGGGTGTAGCGGTAGCTACCCTAGTGGCCTGCGACACCATGCAGCAGGTGCTGGGTGATTTGAATACCGGAACGGGCGGCGGCCTAACTACGGGAGAAATAACGGCAGGATTAAAAGAAGCTTTGAAGGTAGGAGCCCGTACGGCGGGTAGTCAAGCCTCGCAAACCAATGGTTACCTCAACAACCCCGTAGCTGACATTCGTATTCTGATGCCCCCCGAACTAAGGAAAGTGGAGCGAAATATTCGAAAAATTCCAGTGGTAGGCGACGACATCGTGGATGATTTTGTGGAAGCCATGAACCGGGGGGCTGAAAAAGCCGCTAAGGAGGCAGCGCCTATTTTTGTGAATGCTATCACTTCCATGACGATTAATGATGCAGCTAACATTCTACGAGGCGATAGCATTGCCGCTACCAATTACCTAAAACGAACTACTTCTCCCGAACTAGAGAGAGCTTTCCGTCCAATTATCAAGAATGCGCTAGATGAGGTGAAAGCTACCAGGTACTACGATGCGCTGAAAGACGGTATCAGTGCTTACAACAAAACTCCGCTAGTAAACGACATTAATGTTAACATCCGGGAGTTGCCGGAGCTCGAAGACTACGCTACCGATAAAGCACTGGAAGGCTTGTTTACGCTGGTATCCATCGAGGAAAAGAAAATTCGCCGCGATCCGTACGCTTACAGTCAGTCCATTATCCGCCGGGTATTTGGCAGTCAGCAGAGCAGTACTACTATTGGTGGATTATAGTAGTTTATTCTCCCAGAGAAATATTCCGCCACGTTTGCCAACGGTAACCATCGTGCTTCAGTAGGGTAAAATGTGAAGCTTCCCAAGTGTACCGCACCTCTTTGTGTTGAAACTCGGCCCAGGCTTCACGAAATTGTGCTTTTTTTAAATCGCGAAAGGCTAATGTTAAGTGAGGCCGGAAGGGGCGATCCTGATAGTTGGCGTTGAAAACTTGAAACGCAACTTTCATTTGCCGATTAAGCGCTCGTTGAAGGCGCTCTAGTTCAGCACTTTTTACTACGTCAATATAGATTACCCGGGGCGGAAACGCGCCAAACCCTTCTAGTTCTACGGTGAACGGAGAAAATGTACGAGCGAGATCTTGTACTTTTTCAGCCAATTCAGCTTCTCGCCAGGTTTTTAGCTTAAAGGGCATATGCAATGTGATGTGGGGCGGCGAATTCAAGGAAGCCTTACTCTGGTAGCGGTCACGAAAGTATTCTTTCCACCGCCAGCTGTTTTGCCGAAATGGTTCCGGCGGAATGAGAGCGATAAAATACAGTGATAATTCTTTGGCTTTGGTCATTGGTCAATTTACGAATATCCAATTTCCAGCTTCCCATTCCACTCTCCAAGCCCTAACTTCCCGGATCATTTAATCATCATCTTCTTCGAACAGAAATTCGTTGTAAGCGTTTTGCAACTCGCGTAGTGCTAAAGCCTCGTTTTGTGCTTGAGCTATTGTGATGCCTTTCTGGTAGGTAGCTTCCGCAAGATCGGTTTCTCCAGCGTTTTGGTATAACTTGGCTGCGTGGTAGTAAGTTGCCACATAATCAGGGTGTTCGTTCAACAACCGTTCGTAGTATTCGCGGGCTCGCTCCGGCTTTTGGGTAGCGTATTCGGTAGCAATGGCGTAAAGAGTAAACGGATCGTTTGGCTCTTCTTTTAGAAAAGCAAGCAGGTGAGCGAGACGTTCGGTATTCATCCCTAAGCTGGTTTTTATTTCTTTTTGATTTACGTAACTTCGCAGCGCAAAAAGGGTTATTACATAGAAAAAGCAAGAGAAGCGAAGGTTATGAAGATTTTAGTATGTATTACACACGTGCCCGATACAACCTCAAAAATATCGTTTACCGATAATAATACCAAGTTTGATCAGACGGGCGTGCAGTATATCATTGGTCCCTACGATGACTACTCGCTAGCCCGGGCCATTGAACTAAAAGAACAACACGGCGGCACAGTAACTGTACTAAACGTAGGCGAAGCCGAAACCGAACCTACCATCCGAAAGGCGCTCGCTATTGGTGCCGACGATGCTATCCGAATTAATGCTCATCCTTCGGATGCGTTTTTTGTAGCACAGCAGATTGCCTCGGTAGTGCGAGAAGGAAGTTACGATCTGGTTCTAATGGGTCGGGAGTCTATTGACTACAACGGTGGTCAGGTACACGGCATGGTAGGCGAATTGGTGGGAATGCCGTCTATCTCTCCGGTGATGCAGTTGGATATTGTAGGCGATACGGCCAAGTTGGCGCGCGAAATTGAAGGTGGCAAAGAGCAGTTGGAAGTGAAGTTACCATTTATTGCCGGGTGTCAGGAGCCAATTGCCGAGTGGAAGATTCCTAATATGCGCGGTATTATGATGGCTCGCAAGAAGCCATTAGACGTACGAGAACCAGCGGCTGAAGAGAAAGTGACCGAGACAATTAAATATGAGTTACCTCCGCCCAAAGGCGAAGTAAAAATGTTTGCGCCCGACCAGTTAAAATCCCTGGTGGCAGCACTTAAGAACGAGGCAAAAGTTTTGTAAGCAACCAAGCCTGACCCTAACCGCGACGAAACAGTTAGGCCAATAAACTTCGTCGTATATCAGTTATTTTAGTAAATTAAACAGCACCCGAAAGAAAAAGATATGGCAGTATTAGCGTTTGTTGAAGATGCTGACGGAAAGATAAAAAAGTCGTCGCTAGAAGCGGTAGCTTATGCCGCTGCATTGGCTTCCAAAGTTGGCGAAGCCGAGGTAGTAGCCATCGCATTAGGCAACCAGGTTGGAACCGATGAGCTTGAACAACTGGGTAAATACGGAGCCAGCCGAGTACTACACGCCAACGATGAGCGACTAAACCAGGGAGTAATTCAGGCCTATGCTTCGGTGATAGACCAAGCAATGAATGAGGCTAACGCCAGCGTATTAGTGCTCGCTAAATCGTCACTGGGCGACCCGGTAGCCTCCAGAGTAGCCGTTAAGCAGCAGGCTTCCTTAGCTCCCAATGTGGTGGAATTGCCTGACCTGAGCGATGGATTTGTGGTTAAGCAGAGTATTTACACCGGTAAAGCCTTCGCATTTAATAAACTTGAACGCGACAAGAAGATTATTGCGTTAAAGAAAAATGCTATCGCACTGGAAGAAGGTGAGGGCTCAGTGTCAGTTGAATCTTTCTCAGCTAATCTGTCGGATTCAGATTTTAGCGCCACTATCACTAGTACTGAAAAGAGCGAAGGTGATATTCTGTTGCCCGAAGCTGATATTGTAGTGTCAGGTGGGCGCGGCCTGAAGGGACCTGAAAACTGGGGAATGATTGAAGAACTGGCTAGTACCTTGGGAGCTGCCACCGGATGCAGTAAGCCGGTGTCTGATATGGGCTGGCGGCCTCACCACGAACACGTAGGCCAAACCGGAGTTAAAGTAAGCCCCACGCTGTACGTGGCCGTAGGTATTTCAGGGGCTATTCAGCACTTAGCCGGAGTTAATGCTTCTAAAAATATTTTGGTAATTAATCAGGATGCAGAAGCACCCTTTTTCAAAGCAGCCGATTACGGAGTAGTAGGTGATGCATTTGAAATTGTACCTAAATTAACCGAAGAGATCAAAGCTTCTCAAAATTAAGTTGCTCGTATTGTGGATAAAATTGAATTAGAAATTCTTGGCCTTTCTTCAAGTCAGTCGCAGCAGGGTTCGTTTGCGCTGGTGCTAGGCGAAACCGTCGGCAACCGGCGATTACCCATCATTATTGGTATGTTTGAAGCTCAAGCCATTGCCATTGAAATTGAAAAGATCGTTCCCAATCGCCCGATGACACACGATCTGTTTAAATCGTTTGCCCAAAGCTTTCACTTTACGGTAGACGAAATTATTATTTCTGACTTGAAGGAAGGCGTTTTCTTTGCCAAGATTATCTGCAATGACGGAAGCGGCACTACCGAAATTGATGCTCGCCCATCGGATGCTATCGCTATTGGGCTACGGTTCAATGTCCCTATCTTCACCAATGAAAGTGTGCTGTCCGAAGCGGGTATTGTATTGACCGACGAAGAAGGTGAATCCGAGGTGCAGTCTTCTCCGGTGGAGTCTCGTCAGAAAAAACCATTAACCGAACAACTTAAAGATCTCTCTAACGATCGGCTGCAAGCCTTGCTAGACGAAGCACTGAAAGGTGAAGATTACGAAAAAGCTGCTAAAATCCGCGACGAGATGAATCGTCGAAATTAAGGCTATACCAGTATATCTAAAACGCTTCGACATCTCTACCTACTAGCTCGAAACTGTTTATGCTTTACGTCCGCGGAATTTTAGGAATTGCTGCTTTACTATTTCTTGCCTTTCTATTTTCCAAAAAGCGTAGTGCTATTAACTGGAGGTTGGTGGGAGCCGGGGTTGGTATCCAACTAATTGCTGGTGTACTGATTCTGAAAGTGCCTTTTGTCAAAGAACTCTTTAATAAGATCAGTCAGGCTTTTGTTAAGTTTCTTAGCTTCTCGCAACAAGGAGCCGAGTTTTTGTTTGGTGGCTTGGTTGATACTTCATCATTCGGCTACATCTTTGCGTTTCAGGTACTACCTACCATTATTTTCTTTTCAACCGTTACGGCCGGTCTTTATTATCTGGGCATTTTGCAAAAGGTAGTATACGGTATTGCTTGGGTGATGGCTCGTACTATGCGTCTTTCCGGAGCAGAAAGCCTCTCGGCAGCGGGTAATATTTTTTTAGGGCAAACCGAGGCCCCACTGCTGGTTCGTCCCTACATTGCCGGTATGACGCTTTCGGAAATTATGTGTCTGATGACCGGAGGTATGGCCACCATCGCCGGAGGAGTACTAGGTGGATACGTAGCTTTTTTAGGCGGAGACAACCCGGCAGAGCAGACTCGCTTTGCTGCCTACCTGCTCAGTGCTTCAATAATGAATGCTCCCGCCGCAATTGTCATTTCCAAAATGCTAGTACCCGAAACTCAGCCCGAAGCTATTCGTCAGGAGCTAAATGTAAGTGGAGAAAATCTAGGCGTAAATGTAATTGACGCCCTCTCTCGGGGGGCTGCCGAAGGACTGAAACTAGCGCTCAATGTAGGCGGAATGCTGCTGGCATTCATTGCGGTGATTGCCGCTATCAACTATTTTTTATCGGGAGTAATAGGCGATCTTCTCGGATTAAATGCCTTTGTAGTGCGCACTACCAACGGGGCATTTGATGGATTCTCATTAGAATATTTGCTCGGACAGCTATTCCGAGGGTTTGCGTTTATTATGGGAGTAGACTGGAATCAGACGCTACAAGTGGGTAGTTTGCTGGGGCAAAAGACCGTGATCAACGAGTTTGTAGCCTACCTGGATTTATCGGAGATGAAAGCGGAGGGGGCTCTTAGCGGAAGGGCGTTGGTAATTGCTACTTACGCTCTGTGCGGATTTTCCAACTTTAGCTCCATTGCTATTCAGATTGGCGGCATCGGAAGCTTAGCTCCCAATCAGCAAGGCAATCTTTCTAAGTTGGGCATGTGGGCGCTGCTGGCGGCCACCTTTGCCTGCATGATGACCGCCACCATTGCGGGCATGCTGGTAAGTTACTAAGCCTTTACCACGTTTTCTTCAGTCTCTGCTTGCTCAACTGATTTTTTGGGATCGCTTTTCTTTTTCACAATTCGGATTTTACTAAGTCGTCCCTTGCGGTTTTCCAGTGTGTACTCATCCGGGGGATTGCCCAGTAAGAAACCATAGGGCTGCAATGGCTCTATTTCATCAAAAACAACTTTAGCAATTGCTAACATCGGAATAGATAGAATCATACCGATTGCTCCCCAGATCATACCGCCGAAAAACAGAACCAGTATAGCCGCAAAGGGGTTGATACTCACTTTTCCTCCCACTACGTTGGGGGTGATAAAATTACCCTCTAGAAACTGCACTGCCCAAAACAGTAAGGCTACACCTACCGGATACCACAATGAGTCTTTAGTAACTAAAGCAAACACAATGGGCAGTAATGAGCCTATAAACACCCCGATGTACGGAATAATGGTAAGTACTGCTGCCAGTGCTCCAAAAAATACCGCATGCTGAATACCCAGCACCATCAATCCAATCGTGTTCAAAATGCCTACAATCAAGATAACGGTGAACAGACCGACAATATAGCTGCGTACTACCTTTTCAATTTTAATTACAGTTTTTCCCACTTTACTATGGTTGGCTGGTTTAAACAGGCGGTAAACAAAGGCCATTAAAAATTTGCGGTAATACAAAAAGAAGAACAGACAGATAATACACAGAAAAAAAGCAGTAAAGAATCCGGCCGTGGCCGAAAGTGTATTGGTTAAAAACGAAGTGCTTCCGCGAAGCAAAGAGGTTAACGAATCCTTCACGTAGCTGGTTTGCTCCTGGGGCTCAATACCAAAGGTACTCTCCATCCAGCTTGTACTTCGATCAACTACGTCGTTTACTCTGGCCTCAATCTGATTCATATCCTGCCCGATGTTGCGCACCTGAGCCGAAAAAAAGACAGAAAGGCCGGCAATAGTTAGTACCACCAATACAATAGATAGTACCGAACTGATTCCGCGAGGAATACGGATACGCTCCATACCCGCACTCAGGGGATGCAATAGCAACGCTAGAATCAGGGCGGTAAGCAGCGGGCTCAGAATTGATTTGGCGATAATAAGTACGTAGGCAGTAAGCACGATGGCCGCCAGAATTGCTAGATATTTTATGTAACCAGGTATGCGTGTCATGTAGATTGAAAAATAAAATTCAGATAGTTAAACGGTGCGTACTAAGATTAGTTAACAGCCTATCAACAGAATTACGGATTCTACCAGAAATAATTCCGTTAGGTTATCTTCTTTTTCTTCCAGGTTCAATGTTCAGAAACTGTCACTGAAATTTTATATTTGCAACTTCATTAAAATTATGGGATAGGTTGAAACACGCTTTTGTCCCTTAAATATCAAAAAACTGTACTCATGACGAACTCGTCTGCTTATACCTTATCGAATTTAGTGGAAGAACTGCGCTGGCGTGGAATGATTCACGATATGACCCCGGGCACGGAAGAACAACTGGCCAAAGAGAAAACGCTGGGCTATATCGGCTTTGACCCTACTGCCCGTTCTTTACACATTGGTAACCTGGCTACGGTCATGCTACTGGTTCATTTGCAGCGCCACGGCCACCAGCCCATTGCCTTGGTAGGAGGCGCTACGGGCATGATCGGCGACCCTTCGGGTAAATCAGCGGAACGGAACCTGCTAGATGTAGATACCCTGCGGGAAAACCAGGAAGGTGTACGTCGGCAATTGGAAAAATTTCTGGATTTTGAAGGTGGCGACAATCCGGCCATCATGGTAAATAACTACGACTGGTTCGGGCAGATCGGCTTTCTGGAGTTTCTTAGAGATGCCGGAAAGCATCTTACGATCAACTATATGATTGCTAAAGATTCGGTGAAGAAACGGCTGGAAACCGGGCTTTCCTTCACGGAGTTTTCTTACCAGTTGCTGCAGGGGTACGATTTCTATCATCTGTACCAGCACCGAGGAGTAAAGCTACAAATGGGCGGATCCGATCAGTGGGGTAATATCACGACCGGAACTGAATTTATCCGACGCAAGGCATCGGGTGAGGCTTACGCCCTGACCGCCCCTCTCATTACCAAATCGGACGGATCGAAGTTTGGCAAATCCGAATCGGGCAACCTATGGCTGGATGCCGAGATGACCTCGCCCTACAAGTTCTATCAGTTCTGGCTCAACGTGGCCGACGAAGACCTGTCACGGCTCCTACGAGTGTTTTCGCTGAAAACCCGGGAGGAAATTGAAGCATTAGAACAGCTTCCCAATCCTAACGAAGCCAAACGGGCCTTAGCCGAAGAACTGACTACCCGTATTCACTCATCGGAAGATTTTGAAAACGCCCGTGATGCCTCTTCTATTCTTTTTGGTAATGCTGCACTGGAACGTATCCAACGTATTGACGAAAAGACGCTACTGGAAGTATTTGAGGGCTTGCCTCAGGAAACCATTTCCCGCAGCGAGTACGAATCGGCAGGCAATGTGGTAGATTTACTATCCGAAATCACCCGCCAGTTGGTGTTCAAATCTAAGGGAGAAGCCCGCCGGATGATCCAGCAGGGCGGAGTTAGTATTAACAAGGAGAAGGTTACCTCTACTGATGCCGAAGCGAGCTTTCCGTTGTTGCAGGACAAGTATTTGCTGGTGCAACGCGGTAAAAAGAATCACTACTTAGTTACAGTAACGGAGTAGCTATTTGCTTACAATTAGGTGGCTACCAATGTTTTCTCCGGAAAAACCCGCTTTTCGGTAAAGTAGATGGTCGCTAGTAGTGCTAAAGCAATAAAAGCAACCGCAGCTTGCCCGTCGCCGGCATTAATATGCGCTGAAGCTGCCAAGGTGACGTCGAAGAAGAATCCTGCGTAAGCCCACTCTTTCAGTACGACCGACTTTTTAGTCCAAATCGCAATTATCCCTAACAATTTGGCAATGGCTAAAGGGTAAACAAGGTAAGTCGGATAGCCTAGCGACTGGAAGGCTTGTTCGATGGCACTATGGTTGAAGAAGTAATTGAATACCGAAAAGACCATCAATAGGCTGAACAGACTCAAAGCAACGTAGTAAGTAATTTTGGCTGCTTTCATAATTATAGGGTTTCCAATTATTACGTATACACCAATGTTGTAGGTACAAATGATTATTAATCTAATTTTATCAGCTAGTGGCGGTCTAGGAAATCTTTCACTCGGGCTTAGCTTTGCTCTGAGTACATCAAGTGCCTGTTATTCATCAAACGGGCAGCCGATTGCTTCTACCGTACTATTTACTTACCTTATTGATAACTTCTAGTATTCTATTTTCTGTGGCTTAGACATATCTCTCCTTCCACAAAAATCATTTACTGTGTTGTTTAGGAAGCACAAAGTCAATAAGAAGCATTTTTTCAAACGCCCGGTTTGGCGAAATACCCTGGGCAATATTACTGTTCACCCCCTCAAATACTACGAGCCAGAGAATCTTTCCGACGTTCTTACTATTGTGCAGGAAGCTATCAACAGGGAGTTACCGGTGCGGGCCGTAGGATCAGGACATTCATTTTCCAATGCCCCTTACGCCAACGGGCTACTGATAGATACTTCTCATCTGGATGATAATCTAGGGGTATACCAGCACACCGACGAGGTGGGAAATTTTGTTGAGTTTGAGTCTGGCATCAGGCTGAGCAAGTTAAACGATGATCTCGATAAGATGCAGCTTGCTATCCCTACCATGGGAGGTATAAACCATATGGCTTTGGCCGGAGCCATCCAAACTGGCACCCACGGTTCTAATCTTGGTCTGGGCGCTCTATCGCAGATTGTGAAGTCGCTAGTATTAGTTACCAATAATCTGAATGGTACCGGGGCGAAAGCGTATCGAATTGAAAAAACAGCAGGTTTTACCAACCCGGATAGCTATCCATCCGATGCTCCGGAACTTATTCAAGACGATGAAGTATTTCGTTGCGTATTGGTAAGTTTTGGCGGTATGGGTATTATCTACTCTCTGGTCATCGAAGTAGAACCGCTGTTTTATCTGGAAGAGCAGAAAACGGTGGATACTTGGGAGAATGTAAAGGCTCAATTAAGGAACGAAGTATTTCGCCAGCACCGGAGTGTGTTTGTTCTACTCAATCCCTATTCGGTAGATGGGGAGCGTTTGGCTATGTTAGCCACCCAAGATAGAGTACCGCCGCCCACCAAGTTTACTCTGCTCTGGCAGGATATTAAACACAACCTTCTTCACCGCCTTGATAAAGCCATCCGTAATCCCGTCAGTCAGATTTTAGGCAACTTACCGCTGACCTACTGGGTCTTTGTCTGGCTGATCAATACCTTTCCTAAAATGGTTCCCAAACTGATTAACCAAACCCTTAAGGGACAACGCGATAAAACCTACATTAATAAGTCGTACAAAGTTATGTACCAGGGCTACGACTACTTGAAAGAAAGAGGGTACGACACCGAGTTTGCTATTCCATTAGACCAGGATACGTATGTAAATCTACTAGATGACTTGTTCGATCTGGTGAAGGATTTACAAACAAACTATGGCTTTCAGTTGTCCTCTCCACTGGAACTGCGCTTTCTTAAGGCTTCTGATCTGCATTTAACCCCGGAATACGGAAGCGATGTGTGCTATATTGACACGGCCGTAGTAAAGCATGCGTACGGCAATGAGGTATTACTGGCCCGGGTTCAGCAGCTATTTATGCGCTACGGCGCCCGACCCCATTGGGGAAAAACCAACGAGCAAGTCGATAAAGAATACATTAAGCAGGTATACCCAAAATATGAAGATTGGATTGCCCAGTTTCATCGGTTTAATCACAACCGAATCTTTTCTAACCGATTTACTAAACAGATGGTGGAGTAATCCTGAAAAGGTAGAATTAGAATTCCTTTAGTAGACCCCTTGCTCGGGAAAGCGAGCGGTAATACCGCGGTAGCGATCCTTAATTTGCTCAATATCTTGGTTCATGTCATCAGATGGGTAAAAAGGCTCCATGAGAATTCCGGCTTCTTTCTTCGAGTAGTCCAGGTAACCTAGCAGAATAGGAACATTCGCCTGTTTAGCTACGTGGTAAAAACCGGTTCGCCAGCGTTTGGCATACTTACGAGTTCCCTCCGGAGTGACCAGTATAATTAAATGATCGCGCTCGTCGAATAACCGAACCATCGCGTCAACCATACTTTCCCGCTTAAGCCCTTTTTGTTTCCGGTCTATGGGTATTGCCCCCAGTGCTTTGAGGATTATGCTAAGCGGAGGCTTCATCCACTCTTTTTTAATGGTAAAGCGGACGGGGATTCCCATTAATCGTAGAGCCGAAAGGGCGTAAAATATATCCCAATTGCTGGTATGAGGAGCGGCTACCATTACTCCCTTTTTGATGTCTTTGGGGAAGTTCTTGTTATACGACCAGCCAGAGATGCCCAGTATTATTTTAGCAATAATTTTCCACATTATGATTTGGTTGTTGTTGATAAAGTAGTCCAGAATTGGGTAAGCTCTTTCTCCAGGGTTTTAGCATAATCATACCCTATTTGAAAGATTTCTTCCGCTCGCTTCAAGTCCAGGATATTGTAGGTTTTAAGTGCCGGCGGCTCAATAAAAAAGTCACAGTATTTGCGCCGGGAATAGGAATTTGCATTGATCGTCAGCAAAAACGTACGCTCCAGCATGGTCTTAATATTCATTACCTGGAAGGTATCGTCAATGGGGTTGCAATGCAAACCAATAATCTTATCGCAGGTGCCAATAAGAGATTCTGCGGGAAAGTTATTCAGTAATCCTCCGTCTACAAAGAGCTTGCCGCTCACCGAAACTGGCTCAAACATCACCGGAATGCAGGTGGAAGCCATCAGCGGGCGAATAAGCTCTCCCTTAGAGAAGTAAACCGCTTTCCCCTTACAAAGATCAGTAGCGTTAATTGTAAGCGGAATATTCAGGCTTTCAAATGAATTGTGCGGCAGGTATTTTTGATATAGCCACACGGCACTGTCCATTTTAAGTAACCCAGTACGGCTAATCGCCGGGCGGATAAGCTTTAGAAAGCTGGTTTCCTGAATAATTTTAAGGATATCATCAGGAGAATAGCCGTTGGCGTAAAGGGCGCCGGCAATAGCACCCGAACTGCTTCCGGCAATAGCATCAATTTGAATTCCAATCTCATCCAGCACCTTTAGTACCCCCAAGTGGGCAATCCCTCGGGAACCACCGCCAGACAGTACTAACCCTAATTTCATACAAGCACCAAATTCAGTTCAATTTTCCTTGAACGACGTAGCCTAATGAGTCAGAAGACTACTGCACTACTCCTATTTTATTGAATTTATCAATGCGTTGCTGTATCCGGTCTTCATCCGATAGTTTTTGCAGGGCCTTCAAATTATCAAAAACATATTCTTTGATTTTCTGACTCTGCCACTTTAAATCGAGGTGAGCCCCACCCAGAGGTTCTTCAATAATGCCGTCTACCATCTGAAACTGGTGCATATCCTGCGCGGTCAGTTTCAACGCCTCGGCGGCCTGTTCTTTAAACTCCCAGCTACGCCACAGAATGGAAGAGCAAGACTCGGGCGAAATTACTGAGTACCAGGTATTTTCCAGCATAAATACTCTATCGCCAATAGCAATGCCCAAGGCACCACCGGAAGCTCCTTCGCCGATGATGATGCAGATGACCGGTACCTTCAGCATAAACATTTCGCGCAAATTGCGAGCAATGGCTTCGCCTTGTCCCCGCTCTTCCGCTTCTATACCAGGAAATGCGCCGGGGGTGTCAATAAAAACCACAATGGGCTTATTAAATTTCTCGGCAATTTTCATCAGGCGCAGGGCCTTACGGTATCCTTCGGGGTTAGCCATACCAAAGTTACGCATCTGCCTTAGCTTGGTGTTTCGCCCTTTCTGCTGACCAATTAGCATGAAAGTCTGGCCATCAATACGTCCGAACCCACCGACCATTGCTTTGTCATCCCTCACATTCCGGTCGCCGTGCAGTTCAATAAAATCACTACAAAGCTCGTAGATATAATCTAGCGTGTAGGGGCGGTCGGCATGCCGCGACAACTGCACTCGCTGCCAGCGGGTAAGGTTCGCGTAGGTTTCTTCTTTCAGTCGCTGTATCTTATCTTCCAGCGTTCGGATAGCTTCGCTCACGTCTACGCCACTTTCGCTAGCCATTTGCTTCATATCGGCCAGTTTGGTTTCTAACTCTACCACCGGCTTTTCAAACTCCAGTAATGTTCTAGGAGGATTCTCAGTTGCCATACTTCTATGATTTAAGGCTCAAAACTAGGACTAAAACCGTATTTTACCAACTTTCGCTTAAGGCGAATGCCTAGTCAATCCAGTATTGAAAGAAAAAACTACGCGGGTTTGTTGGAAATAAGACGATAAGATTTCATATTTGCATTCCAATTTTGATTGGTCCGGTAGTTCAGTTGGTTAGAATGCCTGCCTGTCACGCAGGAGGCCGCGGGTTCGAGTCCCGTCCGGACCGCTTAAAATGCCTTCAAAACATGCATAGACCCTTAAATCGTATGATTTGAGGGTTTTTTTATGATCAATTCATTCATCTAATACCATTTCTTATGACAAAATCGGTGAACAAATCGGTGAACAACTTTCAAATCCTAAGCAGTTCACTAAGTTGTGGGCAAAACTCTGATAACCAAATGTTTAGGGTGATTTTATTGCATGTTCTTAGTCAGGATGGAGCCTGTATCAAATAGAATCAAAAGCGAGCAGGAAAAATGAGTGGCAAAACCGGATATAGTATAACCCTTTTTATGATGAACAAATCGTTCTGGAGCGTTATCCATCAGCTGTCTATTCTACTCCTACTCTAAACAAGGCTATTGTAAATATAACTGGGACTTAGATAACATATTAGATCGTCCTGGAAGGAGTCTTCACCGGGTATTGTAACCAATATTCTACCTATTATTTAGACAATCTATAAAACGTGCAAAACCCTTTTATCCTATTCGTATCAGGAAACAAGCTGATTCGTCCTGGAAAACGCTGAATACCGATCTCGAAAAGAAGTACAGCAGATAAAAATAAAAAAAGAGCCGAAATCTTAGTCTAAACTATAGAGTAATTTTAGGGAATGATCAAAAGGATAGTCTCTAGAGAATTAGGGTAGGCTCACGACAATTTTTCCTTTAGCGCGCCGGGTACCCAGGTAATCAAATGCCTGGGGGGTCTCGGTAAAAGAATACCGCCGTTCAATAACTGGTTTAATCTTCTTTTCGCTAATTAACTGACTGATACTGGCCAGGTCTTCGGTTTTAGTTTGGGCGTTCATGACGATAAACCTTTTGGAAGTAGTTCTAGAAAGCCATCCTCCCTTAAGAATAAATCCTAGCGTTCGGCGAAAATCAGAATATCCTACCTGCACACAGCGCCCACCAGGCTTTACAATGCGGTTAAGATCGTTTACTGAGCGGTTGCCAATTAGATCAAGAACCAGATCATAACCCTCTCCTGCTTGGGTGAAGTCCTGCCGGGTATAATCTACTGTGTGAGTGGCACCTAACGAACGAACCAGTTGGGCATTGGAAGAACTACATACGGCAGTTACTTCGGCTCCGAATAGCCGAGCCAGTTGCACTGCAAACGTGCCAGTACCCCCGGAAGCTCCATTAATCAATATTTTTTCCCCCGCCAGCAATTCGCCTTTATCGCGTAAAGCGGTAAGTGCCGTAATAGAAGCCAGAGGAGTAGCGGCGGCTTCTTCGGGAAGTACCTGTGGGGGCAGAAGAGTAGCTTGATTTTCTGGCAGACAAGTGTATTCCGCCAGTCCACCCGTTTGTGCTCGCCCCATGATCGGATCGCCCGGTTGGAAAGAAGTAACCTGGTCGCCGACGGCTACCACAGTTCCAGCAATGTCAGCTCCCAGTACAGTATTTCGGGGCACCCTCAGTCCGGAAGTCAGGCGTACTAACCAGATGTTAGCTCGTAGACTGTGCCATTCGGCCGGATTAATAGAGATAGATTTTACCTGCACCAGTATCTCCCGGTCTTTTGGGCTGGGTGGGCAAACTTCTTCCAGGTTTAACACTTCAGGTGAACCGTATTTCTTGTTTACAAACGCTTTCATAGTTGCTTAGTCAGGTAAGGTTTCGGCCCGAACACCCGCTCGATTTAGTAGGCCGAGCACTTTTTTTTCGGATAATGATGCGCGGGCTTCTATGCGTAGCACCTTATCAATATCTTGGGTATCTACGTTCCAGTGGTTTATACTGGGATGCTGATCTAGCGTGGGGGCAATTAACTTCACCTTCTTCTTGGTGGTAAGATCCGTTTTCAGAATAATTAGGTTCATGCTGCTTGCTTCATTTTGGGTTGGGGCCAGGTCCAGGCCAGGCGGAAAATAATGGTCATGGTGATTACTTCTATCGTCGCAAAAAACATATAGGATATCGGGGTGCTCTCTCCCAGGCTGGGCATGAGCGCAGGAACAACCACCCATAAGATAGCCAGGGGAGCGGCAATCAAGTTAGCCCAGCGGTTGGCTCGGTAGTTTAGAATACGGGATAAAAGAATCATGGCAATAGGTATTTCCATCAGTATGGAGAAGGTCAGCACCGAAGAGGGGGTAAGTTCCGTACTTAGCCGTTCCAGTTGATCCAGATATCCGGGCTTTAACATTCCCAGTATATCGGCATAAATCATGTTCATCAGCACAAAAATCCAAAGTGTGGACAATAGAGATTTTCGGGAGAATGGTATTGAGTATTGATCTGAAAAAGTCATGTCTTTGAATGTTTAGTGTACACTGCAAAGATGACCCTTTCGGTGGCGAAGCCTTTGACCTACAGGTTCTTTTCCTTGACTGTAAAGTTCAATCGGTACTCCGAAGGAGAAACGCCGTACTTCTTTTTAAATACCCGAGATAAGTGCTCGGGACTGCTAAAGCCGCAGTCGTACCCGATGGCACTTACGGCCTGATCCGAAACCTTCAGTAAGTCGGCGACCTGCTCTACTCGCTGGTTGATAATATAAGCTCCCGGAGTAGTATGGTAAATCTTTCTGAACCTACGTTTGAACGTAGAAAGACTGCAGTTGGTCAGTTGAGCAAGATTTTCAATAGAAGGGTTGCTCTGAATATGAGCGTCTACCAGCTCCTGGAATGAAAAAGTATAATCGGAGAATAAACTACGGATAATTTGTCGGGCATCGGCATTGTCGGTTTGGAACAATAATAGCACAATCTCCTTAAGCTTGAGAGTTAGTAAGTCTTCGGTTAGGGCCGCCTGATTGCGGAAGAGTTGGGCTATTCCCTCAAAATAGTAAGTTACCAGATTACTGGCGGCTGAGTGAACCACATATTGAGTAACCGGTCGTTCCAGCTCCTCCCATAGTTGAGGCTTGTCGCCTTCGTACACTTGCTGTAACAACTCCTGTCCCAAATGAATGACGATTGACTCTACCGAACCTCGGGGCTGATCGGAAATCATGCGTCCGAGGGTGATATTGCACAGAGAAAGAATTGCTTGTCCCGGAGTAGCTGTAAGTGTATCCGAGGGAGAGAGCTTTTGTCCGTCGCCCTTAACGATGTAGGCATAGCAGGCTCCGGTAGGCAGGGGTAAAGTGTCTTGCATGGGTGTTTCCGTACTTACTTTCGTAAAGAGGGGCTGACCAAACAGCTGAATGGTTTCCTTAGACTTGAGCATGACTAGTATACGATTGTTTAATGTTTCTTCTTATTCTAAATCGTCCATACTTAATTTTACTGGGACGTCTTTACTCTGATGTTTTCTAACTGTTCCACTAAAAATTTGATCACCGTTTTCTTGACTAACCAGCGCGGTATCTTTTTAGGATCAACTTGAACCGTATTTCCTAGATATTACTTCCTGCGAATTATTGCCCTCAATTTCACCGAACAGGTTTTACGATAGAAGTTCTAACAGCTCTCTTTAGTCTTATTTTGCGAATAACCCGTTCAGCAATCATTATATTGATTACCCAAGAAGCTGTCATTAAAAGGTCCCGAGTAAATCCGGTGGCATCTTGAGCAAATATTGACCATAAAATACCGGTTAACACTTGCATACCGGCTCCCTGACCTAATGCATAAGCCCGAATCATCCAGGCCTGATGAGTAATGAAGTTTTTATTTATAGCACCTGATAGCCCCCAGAGGATACTAGCGAGCATGGAAAAACCAACTATAATTCTAACCCCATAGAGAAGCCCCCCCTGAAGTTGTTGAGAAAAATCATAAAAATGTGTCATCCATAATCCCGTAACAGCTGCGGTGATACCTGCAACAACAGAGACTCTTCCTGAAAACCGGTGCCACCTGGGGTAAGCTTTTCTTATAGTAGGTAGAAATTGAAATATTCCTAGTATGCAAAACAAGACAGAGCCAATGATATGAAAGACCATGGGTACATGGGTCTCATCTAACCTAGGGTTTTCTGGCAGAAACGATGAATTTGTGCTCATCTCAATGACTCGTAAAGTACCTCCTACACTCGGAACGAAGCTCAAAACAAGTAATCCGATGAGTATAAACCATTCTGTATTTTTCAACCTAGTCATCTTACCTCACCTTTAGTTGTACGTATTAATTCTACCCTCTTCTCGAGATACACTTTCATGTCCTACTTCCTTTCTTTGAGGTAATTGCCATGCTAATATGAATATCCAGCCGATCGCTCCCAGTTCAAAAACAAAATGAAATATATCATCCATATCAGCGTAGGGTAATGCAGTTGCAAAGACAATTAGCGTAATTATGCCAGCAACGATATTGAACCACTTGTTCCATTGATCATTTAAAATCCGAGATAAAAGCACCATAAGGATAGGGATTTCTATTAACACTCCACCTAATAATGCTAGTTGATCAGTGATTTTCATCCCATTTACCTCACCACGAATCATCCCCTCCAAAAATCCCGGACTGCCTAGTTGATGAAAATCCCTAAACGTGATATTAAGAAGCACAAAAATCCACAAAGTGGAGATGATCGTTTCCGGCGTATTTTTTTTATTTTTCATAGTGTTTTCAGTTTCAGGCTCGCGTCTAATCTTAACCATGTTTTCATCTATCGTATCGAGATTTAAAGTTCCGCGGTCATTGCTCTAATGTTTTCTAGCCCTTCCACTAAAAACTTGACCACCATTTTATTGACGAACCACTGCGGCATCTTTTTAGGATCAACTTGAACCGTATTTACGGCTTGGCTACGATTGCTAGCAACGGGTGAGAAATGCCAAGATCCTCTAAAGGTTTGCACTCGGGAAAGTTTTTTAGTGGGAGGCGGAACTGATTCTTCCTCCCAAGCTTCTCTCCACGTAACTTTTTTGGTAGAGCTTTCGGGATCTTGAGAGAAAAAGTAGCGGACACTCATTTCCGTATTTCTAAATGGAAAAAGTTCATCGTGAATCATATAAGTCAGAAGGGTGTTTTCAGACTCATCCATAATTTCATAAGTAGGGTATTTCTTATTTTCTGAATCGTCTGCTTGGTAATAAATGTTCTGCTTAAATGAAGAAAGGCAAGCTTGGGGAGTTGCTGCTATATCTCCTTCAATCTTATACTCTATGAAATCCGTGCCGGTAACTTTTCTCGAATAAATTATCCAGGTAGGCTCTTCGCTTTTGTCTGCTTTTACTATTTTCCATTCGTATTTTTCCCACTCTCGGATGCTTCTATCACGAGGGGATACACAGCTTTGGTAACTAAAAGCTATTAGGGAGAAGAAGAAAATAATACTGACGCCGGAAGTGGATACAATCTTACGATTCATAGTAAATTAAGTTTTTGTTGGGATACATTCATTCCGTAGCGTTATCGGTATCGTTGACCTTAATTATCGGTGCTATCTGAGGATAATGCGTACTTAGTTTCCTGATGCTCTAGCAACGTATCAATTCTTTGTCTCAGGAGCCGGATGTCTTGCTGACACCTAATCCTTTCCCGCTCTATCCCCTCAACATACAGGGGAGCCGGGTTGCGCGACATATCATTCATCCGAAATCGTAGCTCGGATGATCGATCCAGCAATACGCTGATTTCCTTCAGTTCCGGCTTAACCTCCAACATTTCCTCCCGAGCTAGGTACATTGATGGCTCGGTAAGTCCAGCGCTCAGTAGCCTGGTGTATCGTTCTTCTAAGGAATCGGTACTAGGGTGGCTAATCCATACGTACGCTGCTAACAGCAATACCAGGCTGCTAGTAGTAGCGATTATTGACTTCAGATTCATTAGATCAGTTTTGGGTGAATTCAAAAAGAGAAGTTTTGAAAAAGTATTTCTTATAGTAGCTGTTCTTCTACAGTGAGCAGAAGCGAGCAATTACTTCAGCCCATCGAGATAGTCACATTGCCTCTCTTGCGTCCGGTTTCAACGTACCGGTGTGCCTCAGCAGTTTGTTCTAGCGGATAGCGTCGGTCGATGACTGGCTTTATTGCCCCGGCCTCGGCCAGTTCGGTTAGGAAAGCAAGCTCTTGCTTCATTACCTTCACCGGTCTCATATAGGTAGCGGATAGAATGGCTTTTTTACGGCTGAACAACGACGTCCAGAGCATATGAAAAACAGTAGATATTCCAGCTGCATCCAGATAGATTCCTTTAGGTTGTAATGAGTTTTTGCAACCTGGAAATGATAATTTCCCTAGCGTATCAAAAATAATATCGTAGGTCTGACCCAATTGCCTAAAATCTTCTCGGGTATAATCAATGACGGTATCGGCTCCCAAAGATTTCACCATCTCAACATTCGTGGTACTGCACACTCCGGTAACTTCCGCACCAAAGTATTTTGCGAGCTGTATCGAAGCAGTGCCTACTGAGCCTGATGCCCCGTGGATCAGCACTTTATGACTGCGCCGAATTTTTCCTCGGTTTTTAAGAAAGTTTAGTGCGGTGAGGCCCCCTTCAACGATGGCTACCGATTCCTCATAGGTCATATTGGTTGGTTTCTGGATCAGTGCCGCATTTTCTGGAAGACACTTGTATTCGGCATTCGTGCCCAGCGTCATACCAGCAAGTCCAAAAACCGGTTCTCCCACTTTAAATAATGTTACATTCTGGCCAATAGCCTCAATCTCACCCGCCAGCTCCATCCCTAAAATATTCTTTTTGGGTTTGGTGATGCCACTGAATAATCTGGTAAAAATGGGCTCTCCTGTTCGACCGATAAGGCCGGCGGTGGTCACGGCGGCGGCTCGGATCCTTACTAAAATTTCATTGTCTTTTGGAACCGGTTTTTCTACCTCTTGCAGTTGCAGAACATCCGGCGTTCCGTACTGTGTACATACAATCGCTTTCATATCTATTTCTTCTTAATCATGACGAGCTAGGTTCATAATTTTCTGCTCACCACAAAAGTAGTTGCCAAAAGAATAGAAGGGTGGCCTCAGAAGGCCAGGTTCTTGACTGATAGGTTCAAGCCTATTTTGAAGTTTGCCCCGTTAAGTCAGGAGAATATAAACTACGCAAGAACGTAGAGTTGCAACTTAATGTAAGGCCTGAAGGCGATACTCCTTTGGGGTCATGGCGTATCTACTTTTAAATACTCGGGTTAAATGGGAGGGACTTTTAAATCCACACTCATAACCAATAATATTGATGCTTTCGTCCGAGTATTTTAGCTGTTCAGCTACTTTCTCAATTCTCTTTTTAATGATATAAGACCCCGGGGTAGCGCCATAGACCCTTTTGAATTCTCGTTTAAAAGACGACAGACTGTGGTTGGTCAGTGCTGCCAAATGCTCAAGCGTAAGAGGTTCGCAGATGTGGGCATCAACAATTTCTTTAAACGTAAATTCGCGCTTACTGAATAAACTTCGCATTATTTGCGAGATAGGTTCTGAATTTGGTGTCTTTAAAAGCAGCAGTAGAATCTCGTTTAACTTCAGTATCAACAAGTCTTCCGTAACCGCTTCAACGTTCCTGAAAATAGGGGTTAATCCCTGAAAGTAGTTCCGTACCAGATCCGAGGCAGCCTCCTGAACAATGTATTTTACTACCGGCTTATCCAGCTCCTTCCAAAACGGGGGTGCTGAGTTCTCAAAGATTCTCGTGAGTACATCCTTCTGAAAATGAACCACCATTGCCGAAATTCTGCCTTGATCACCCGGCTCCTTCGCCAGCATATGACCGGCGGTAGTAGCACAGAGGGAAAGGATGACTTTGTCCTGTTCCGCTTTAATATTCGCCTCTTTGGACAAGTATTGGTTTTCTCCGTCAATTACGTAGGCAAAACAGGCAGACGGGGGCAATTCTATGGTGGTCTGGACTGGCGTTTTGGCTTCAAACCAGGTAAAAAGTCGCTGGTCGAATAAATCAATGGTGTTGTAGTTCAAAATCATAGGTGTGGGTTTTTAGGGGCGGTTTAATGTGAAAGAATAGGGAAGTAGATAGCGTGTAGTGCGCGTTGGCAAGTCATTTCATTCCAACAGCGATAAGATTACTGAAGGGTTTTCCGATTTGCTCATGCACAATCACGTTCTTAAATCCAGCTTCTTCTAAGAATTTCTGTATGCTTTCTTTTGAAAATAAATTTTTGAATACTGTAAGGTTGGGCCTAATTACAGGATTATCTTTCATTTCATTCTCCGGTCTGAAGGCACAGTATACCTTACCTCCAGTTCTTAATGTTCTTCTAATTTCTTGGATATCGCTCGCCGGATGAGGCCAAAAATAAATAGTATTGGCAGTAAAAATTTTATCAAAGTATTCATTCTCGCTAGGAATGTTGTCCACCGATGCTTCGTGTAGCTCAACTCGCCCCGTTGAGATCCACATGCTGTTTTTCTTTTCGGCTTCAGCCATCATTTCTTTTGAAATATCAATCCCTACAATTTTACCCACATGCAATCTGGGAGCCATCTTGGAAATTAGTCTCCCGTTGCCAAACCCTATTTCCAAAATAGTTGAATTAGGCTGTAAATCCATCAGTTTCAAACCCATATCTTCCAGTGAAGCATTGGCTTTGTTGAACATCCATCCGGCTATTTTTTTCCCAAACCAGCCGGATGGATGACTAAATTGTTTGGCCAGAAATGTTGTTAAACCCATTTTATGTCCTATTTAGTGTTAGTTAGTACCTGCCAACCGTATCAGCTATACGTAGTGCGGGGGTTCAGGATACTTAAGTTTTCGCTTACCAATAAAGCCGTCTTCCTTTATTCCCATTTTTTAGTTTGTAGACTTTAAGCTAGTTTCAAAATAATTTATAATCAGGGTGATTACAAACAGACCAGCTCCATAGACACTATGAATGATGAGGCTCATTAATCTAGCTTTGTTAGGGTTGGGTAAATTTGAGCCCGCAATACCTAATCCGAAAGCGGGTTGCATAATAAAGAATGGGGCAAACACGGTAAGCAAACCGATCATTAATGCAGGGAAGAATAAAGGGTTATCCAACCATTGTTTTCCAAATAATAGTAATAAGAAAGCGAAAGCAACTCCAATAGAATAATGGGCTGTCTGTCCGATAGTTTGTTCATACTTGATTGGAGTTGAATCAAAAATTTTATCGTGATAAAACTTTCCACTAAAAATATGCCCAACCCAACGTCCCAGAAATCTGTAGTCAAGTCCTTTAATTCCAAAAAGTTTTAAAATAAAGGCATATACATCCATAATGGCGGAGGCTCCAATTCCGATTATTACGACTTTCAGTATTGTATTCATTTGACTACTCAACTATGATAAATTTATTGTTATCTCTGGTCTTTCATTCCCCCGTTGGTATCATATTGGAAGTGTCTACCGGAAAGCTATCGTATTTATTGTAAAGCTTTAAAAACTTTTCAGGGTCAACCGGGACTTCACTCAATATCTCGTGCAAGCCTTTAAAGAATCCTTCCCGCTTTTCAGAAGGGTTAAAAATTAGCATCAAAGTAACCGTTTCATTTGTATCGTTTCTGAATCCGTGCGGAGTAAATCTGGGAACGTATGCCACCGTTCCTGATTTAGCCTTTCGTTTACTATCTCCTACTTCAATAGTAAGCGTGCCTTTATTTACTATGAATGTTTCATCCATAAAACGATGATAGTGTAATTTAGCACCGATAGTTTTCGGAGGAAGTGTAATTTCATAGACACCTAATTGATTATTAGATAATTCACTGGTCACCTTAAAGGTCACTGAGATACCGTTTAAGTTTAGTCTTTCTCCTCCCTCCGGACCAATGAGACTTGAATTATCGATTAGTTCGTCTTCAAAATAATTTGGTTCTTTATTCATTTTGTCTTTCAACTTATCGGTTATATTTTGACTAAATAGAATTTTTGGATTCATCAAAAGAAGCGAACCCAACCCCGTAGATTTTATAAATTCTTTGCGTATCATACCAGGGTCTTTACAAGTTCTGAGGATATAAAGTCTTGTATTTTTGTTTTCCTTTCTGCGAGAGATTCGGCATCTCCTGAAGTACCCTCTAATGAGAATACATTTTTTGTTTTAATTCCTATCAGCCCCAAAATCGTTGGTAGATAGGAGTCTTGGTAATCATATTGTTCCATGGGTGTACCTTTATACATTCTACCCTTTACGGTTATTAGATGCGCAGTTTTGTTTTCTAAAATACCGTAATAGCCATTTTCATTGATATTAAAAGTAAATCCTATTCTTACCACCTGATCTAAGTATGCCTTAAGATTCGAAGGAATATTCAAATTGTACAGTGGACTATTAATCAAAACTTCATCAGCTGATTTTAACTCTGTAATTAACTCATCAGACAAAGCGGTTGCGTCTTTTACTTCTGGTGTCATATACTCAGCCGGTGTATAAAACCCCTCAATAGTTTCGTTTTGAATGTGCGGTATCTGCTGTTTCGTCAGGTCTCTTCGAATAACTATTCCATCGGTATTTGCATCCAACCACTTTTCCTCGAAATAATCTGCTAATTCTCTTGAGTGTGAACCCGATATTCTAGGGCTGCAATCAATTCTCAATAATGTTTTCATCTACTGAAATTTTATGTTTAACAGAATGACAGATCCAAGAGGAAAAACGTGACGTGTTTCAGAGAAAAAGTGATCTTAGTTTTTGGGGATCAACGATGGAATAGATTCTTCTAATTTTCATTTCTTCAAATTCAAAAACCTGGCAATTGTATAAAACCTTATTTTGATAATATAGAATAGCAGGTTGATGATTGACAGAACTAATTCTAATTTCTAATCCAGATAAAAATGCTCTAAATACATAAAGTAATAACCTCGAAACGTTTGTTTTGCCCGATGTTAACGCTCTTACTACTTTAACATCTTCTCCACCATCAGCGGCCAAATGTATATCTTTTGACAACAACTTTTCAAGAGTGGAAACATCGCCACTTCTCATCACCTCAATATAGTGCCTCAATTGTGATGAGTCTTGCTGATAAACCTTACCGCTTGTATGCCTGGTAGTATTTAGTTTGCTTTTTGCTCTACTTAATAACTGTCGAGAGTTTTCTATCGTAAAACCGATAGTTTCGGCAATTTCTTTATGAGAATAGTCAAATGATTCCTTCAATATAAAAACTGCCCGTTCTTTGGCTGATAATTTTTCAAGAAGCGTGAGCATTGAATAAGATAGTATTTCTTCTTTATTGATATTATCGTCGGCTTTTTCGGTTGAAATTGGTTCTGGTAACCAAATACTATCCGCTGATACTGTTTTTTTCTTCTTTTTCACATTAATCGATTGGTTGATTACCGATTTGATTAAAAAACCAGTTTCATTCTCGATATGACTTTTATCAATTAAATGATGTTTTATCAAAACATCTTGTACCGTGTCTTTGGCATCTTCAGACGAACCAAGAATATTATAAGCGTAAGGAAATAATATGTTATGATAGTTTTTCAAATCAAAGTATTATGTTCTAAGTGTATGACAATTTGAATGATGAATACGTGACATTTGATCAAAGATAATACTCCGTATAAGAGCAGTAGCGAATGACAGAGAGTATTCTATTTCAAGTGTCTATTTAATTTAGATGCGAAAGCAACTCAAGCTATCAACAAAAGTGCTATTACTCTTAGTATGGTATTGCATTTTCGCCTTTACTCTAAATCATCAGCAAAGAGGATGTTCATGCTCAGAAACCCTTTATCTCGATCTGATTTCAGTGCCTGGTAATCAGCACTGTTAAAGAAATCGAGGAGCTTTTGTTTGGAGGGAAAGTCCATTACCAACAGAAACTCGAAATTTTCTTCTCCGTGGTATACATCATTAACCTGATTTCTCTTAATCACTTTGCCACCCACGGATAATAACATGGGCATTACCTGGCTAACGTAGCTTTGAAAGGATGCTAAATCATTAGGGTTTGCCGAGGATGTCACGATCAGCGTAGTTCTATGATCATACCCATCCAAGGCATCTTTATTTTGACTCATTGCTTGAGTTGTTAATAACATTAAAAATAATAGCGTTCTGTAAACGATGAATGATTTACTGGGCATACTCTTGAACCTTATAATTTCCCGGTGTGAATCGGAAGGTTTTCATCAGCCGTGTCCAGGTATTAATCTGGGAAATGGCAAGTGCTAAATAGCAGATTTCGTGTTTGCTGAAATGCTCTTCCAGTGCATTAATAGTCGATTCTGCCACATTCTCAATAGCCAATCTGGTTAGTTCATCGGCAAACTGTAGGGCAAGAACTTCTTTATCGTCAAAATAGGGGGTTTCTTGCCAAACGCATAGTGAGGATAATTTAAGGTCCGATTCTCCCAAGTGTTTTAGTTCTTTATGGTGCATGTCTACACAGTAGGCGCAGCGGTTGACTTGCGAAACTCTCAAGCGAATAAGTTCTAGTAGATTCATACTTATTGATGAACTGTTAACGTAGGTTTCTACCTCCATCAACTTATTGAACATTTCTTCGGGGATGTCTTGATAATTAATTCGTTCCATTATTCTTTAGTTAAATCGTTAACAATGAGACAAAGCTATCGGCCTTAAAACTGAATTTCATTAAGATTTCTTAAGAACGAATGATTAGTGTGCTTTTCGAAGCTCACTTAGATATTCAGGGGTAATATCAAGATAGGAAGCTATCATGTATTGGGGAACTCTTTGAACAAAGTTGGGTATAGCATTTACTAGTCTGAGATAACGATCCTTGCTCGAGGCCTTCATATAACGACTATTCTTTTGCTGGGCGATTAACCACTTTTCAGTTATCAGTCTGAATAACCTTTCAATACTATGTGACTTAGCGTATGCTTGATCCAAACGATCTTTTCTGATGCAAAGAGCCTTGGTCGTCTCAATCGCCTGAATATTTACTAATGATGGCTCTTGATGGATAAAGCTATTCATATCCGTAACCCACCAATTTTCAATTCCGAACTGAACGATCCTTTCTGTTCCAGAATCATCAACGTAATAAGTACGCACCAAACCTTTAACGAGAAAAAACTGGTACTTACATATGCTCCCTGAGTGAAGCAAATATTCTTTTTTGGTAAATGTTTTCGCTTCTAGCAAGGACACAAAATATTCTAGTTCTCTATCTTCCAGCATCACGTACTTACTGATATATTTCTTAAGGTTTTCTATCATCTGATTTCCAGGTTAATGAAACTCAACGTTTAGTAGGGCCATTTAAAACTAAAGAATGTTGCATATCGGTCTGGTACACGAAGCGTAGCCATCTCATGTTGGCTACGCATTTCATAGAGCTTATTTGCTCCGTTTCATTCTTCCATTTGTTCATAAACTACCCGCCATTTGGAAGCATCATAAATCAAACGAGACTCCTGGATGATACTATCCTCTACCTTAAACCATTCCGTAGCAATGTTGCTTTCTAAGCCGGGCACAGAAGATCGGAACTCATAGAGTGTCGCCACCCAATCTCCATCTTCAGAACTCCGGATGAGATTTACTCCCGTTAAGATCTGGCCCATTTCCTGCGCCAATGCCACGAATTCAGCTTTGGATTGAAGCTGCACCATGGGGTTCGTAAACTGGTAGTCATCCGCTAACAAAGCTAATGATTCTTGAATTTTGCTGGGGTCGTTAAACCCAGCTAAGAATTTTTCAACCACCTCCTGATTTGTCATAGTATGCTGTTTTTGTTGTGAGTAAATAGGACTTGAAATTAGCCCCAATGCGATTAAGAGTGTGAATCTGATTTTCTTCATAACATGATCATTTTGTAATTGATAATGAGACAAAGATCAGGGATCCATTCACGGTAAATCTTGGTAAAAACCAAGATTTCAGATTCGAATACGGTTGATGAGTTTGCTAAAGTTGGTAGCGTCAATACTAAGATAAGAGGCAATGTCCTTTTGAGGAATTATTTGTAGTAGGTGGGCGCTTCTATTGACAAAAGCTCTGAAACGGTCTTCGGTACTTAGTGCCATCATCTCATGCTGTCGTTGGATAACACCGTACAAGAAAATTTCGGTGATTTTACGGAACAAGGTTTCAATCTCCCGGTGCTCTACCATATACTGCTGATGCTGCTCGTAGGATATTCGGAGGAAGCTGCTATCGGTAATGGTTTCTAAATAATATCTCGAAGGGGTTTGAGTAAAGAAGGATTCAGGAATTCCACTGAAAGAAGGAGGATAGGCAAAAGCTATGACGTGCTCTTTTTCTTTACGCAAGTAATACGACTTTTGTACCCCAGTAATAACATAATACAGGTATTTTTCTACTTGTCCCTCTGACCTCATGATTTGCTTTTTGGAAATGTCAAACTCTTTCCACAAGGAAATATAACCATCGAGGATTTCGTCATTTACAAAGTAGAATTCTCTTAAAAATGATTTTAGTATTTCCATATATGTTTTATGACAACGGGGAATGTAAGTGGAGTAGTTGCGATTAGCAGCAACACTATACACATCGTTCTATACCGCTTAATATCTACTGTTAACAAGAACAACAAGCAACACACTTACATATGCCTATATTATCCAAGCACCGAGTATTACCGATTGTTCAATCGTCAATTATTGCGCTTATACAATGTTGTACGTTAGTCCTTTTATCTTCGAGTTTTTTAAGATTTTTACTTTATTCTAACTGAAAACCATTTAATTCTATAATTGTAGCCAAACATCAAATAATATGGTATCAGCGGAGTAGTATTGAAGTCTTGTGTCGTTACCATACCAATACTGAGACTATAAATTAGAGTTACGGCTTATTCTGTATCTCCGTCCGGTGAAGTAGCCTTATTTGTGTTCTAGCCACTAATATACAGATCGGTGAACTAATCGGTGAACAGAGTGTATTCTATACATATAAAATACTGATGATCAGTATTTTACAAAAGAAATTCAGTTCCCGTCCGGACCGCTTAAAATGCCTCCAAAACATGCATAGACCCTTAAATCGTATGATTTGGGGGTTTTTTTATGGTCACATCATTCATCTGAACCCAATTCGTATGACGAAATCGGTGAACAAATCGGTGAACAGCCATAAATATGATCGCAGTTCCATACTACTGGACATGTACTAAGAAATAAAATAAAAACAGCAATTCAACTATTAGCTTTGAAAGTCATCACACAATCAAAGTATCTATGGAAGAATTGCTGCTCAACAAACTTACAAAGGAACTACCAAAAAGAAACACTACCTGCTTGAGAAACATTCTCATTTTAGCCATGGGTATGATACAGAAAGAGACTGTTTGTTTGAACAAAATAAAAGGGGCGATAGGGGCTATTACCAGAAACACGACGACGAAGCCCGAGTCTCACTACAAGCGGTTGATCCGTATTTTTGATCGCTATGCTCTCAGTAGCTTATGGCTTGAGCTATTGCAATGTGTTTTCCGTTTGCTACGACTGAAGAGTGATTACCTTTTGTTGGATGGCACAAGTTGGCAGCGGGGAAGCCGCCAGTTCCACTACCTCACATTAGGTGTAGTGTATCAGGGGGTCGCTATTCCTATCTATTGGGAAGACCTACAGAAGAAAGGCAATAGCAATCTTAAAGAGCGAAAAAATATTATCCAGAAAGCCCTGAAGTATTACAACCTGAAAGATAAAATACTGCTGGCTGACCGAGAATACATAGGCGAAGATTGGTTCTGTTTTCTCAAAAAACATCAGATAGATTTTGTGATCCGCCTTCGGAAAAAGAACTACAAAGAGGCCGTTAATGCCGCTGAAGGCAAGTCTTACGGAACCCTGGAAAGAAAAGTGCTCAGAAGCCGTAAAGCGGACAAGGCCATCGGAAAAGCGATCTGGCTAAAAGGACAGCCATTCACCTTTGTGATTGTGAAGAACGCTCGGCCTAACGCGGCTGAACCATTGATTTATTTGCTCTCAACCCTAATGGAAGCCGCTTCTAGTATCGCGGTACGCTATCCGATCCGTTGGCAGATAGAGACTTGTTTCAAGCATCTGAAAAGTAACGGCTTCGAACTGGAGGAGATAAATCTGAAAGGCAGAAGTAGAACTAAGTTACTGATGGCGGTAGTAGTTTTTGCCTATACGCTGGCGGTTCACGAAGGACTAAAAGAATACAAGAAGGTATCAGTAAAAAGGTATGCCGATGGAACAACGGCCAAAGCTTGCTCAGTCTTCAGAGATGGTTTAGATAAGGTGAATGCTTGCTGTTATAATTTGATAGGGTTTTGTAGCTATCTTATTGAAAACCTAATCAACAAACTACCTACTTATAGAAGTAAACAAGCTATCATTGTCTAGTAGAATGAGAATATGCGATGAAATCATCCTAAACATTTGATTATCAGTGCCTTGCCCACTAGATAGTGAACTGCGACATACTACTGGACATGTGCTAAGAAATAAAATAAAAACAGCAATTCAATCATTA
>CAZKCO010000027.1:0-93214 GCA_964551335.1 uncultured Roseivirgaceae bacterium | reverse complement strand
ACCCAAGAGTAGCCCAATTTCAACTAAAACTGGTGGAAAAACTACCGTAGCATGCCAGTATATCAGTTATTTCTCATCTCATTCAGTTAGTATGGAAGAAGGTGTTCTCAATGACTTGTTAATTCCGCTGTTCATCTTCCTGGCTAGGATATGTGACGTGGGTTTGGGTACTATGCGTATCATTCACATCAGTAGGGGAAACAAATTGCTGTCGGCTACCTTAGGTTTTATTGAGATTCTAATTTGGCTTTTTGCCATTCAACAGATCATGCAGAACCTAAATAATATTTACTACAGTGTGGTGTACGCCGCAGGATACGCGATGGGCACATTTTCGGGGATGTTCATAGAACAAAAAATGATCAAAGGAAAGGTCATGATTACTATTATCACCAATCAAGACTCTTCCGCTCTCACTGATCGCTTAGCCACTCTGGGATACAAGACGACCGTCGTCAAGGCCAAAGAAAACGACCAAAGTGAGCATATCATTCTCACCATCGCCGATCGAAAGAATAGCGATCGAATCGCCGATACCATAGACCGACTCCTGCCCGAATCATTTTATTCCATAGAGGATTTACGACTAACCGATACGCTTAAAACCCCGCACCATAAAAAATTTAACTTCTTAACGCGCTTAGAAGCCTTTAAACATCGGTCGGCCCGATAAATTTGGGCAAATGCTCGGAGGTGAATATGAAAAAACCAGTAAGGTTTCAGCCAAAATTACATGAGCTATGAGAAAAATATACGTAGGCAGCTTGGTCATGTCTATCTTAGTAGGGTTCTACCTCTTTGATTACCGGTTAAATGCCCTTTCACAAGTGATGCTGATGTGGGTAGCCTTTATTCCGTTTTTACTATTTGTATTTGGGGTGGTGGGTCTGGTAGTTTCTTACCAGATGAAAGATAAGCACGGCTTTTTTTGGTGGATCGTTTTTCCGCTATTGGTAGGGGCTCTGTTCTACGGCCTTTTCTTCATTCATATGTTTGTTCTAGAGCCCCACTTATGCCCATGTTTACAGCCTTAGTGAATGTGAGTGTACCTTTGTGCAAGCCAGTTACTTTCTTTAGCGGTGAAAAGCAATCGTAAAATGGGATATTTTCTGCTCGTTTCGGGAATAGTAGCGCTGGGTTTTCTGATCTACTCACTTGTTAATCGGGAGAGACTAGAGATTTCCGTGACTCACCCCAGAATTCTGATCGAGTTTGGCTTTTCTGTAGCTTTTCTGGCAGCCGGGAGTATTTGGTTTAGGAACCTTTAAACAATAAAAAAGCGGCTAAAAAAACCGCTCTTTCTTAATTCTAAACCTTTTGTGTCAGATAAACTCACCGCTTTCGTCTACCTTTACGCGTACACGTTTTCCTGCATTTTCCAGGACTAGTTTGTACCTTTTGTTAGCCTCGCCACTCTCGTCGTGGTAAGTTACTCGGTACACATCTTTCGCGATGGTCCAGCCTGGGTATTTTTTGCCAATAGAGCGCTTAACGGCTTTAGGTACTTTCACATCTTTGAACCGTTCTATGGTGCGAAGCAGTTTGCCCTCCCCATCGTAGGCCGCTAGGATTTTGCCTTCCGGAATGAAGAAGGTGACGTAGTAAGTCTGGTACTCATCCTGGTAGAATTCAGCACCTTGCAGGTTGTAATCGGCCACTGAGTCTTCTAATTGTTGCACAGAGAGATCAGCCTCGTTGCCCATAGCACTGATATATTTGTAGTTGGTAGCCTTAATCTCAATTTCTGGCAATTCTACTACTTGTGCATAAGTGGGCAGGATAACGCTAAGCATCAGAACCGCGGCGCCTAGCAGAAATAATGATCGTTTCATAGCTTTTCGTGTTTAGGGTTGGAAAAATTGGTCATATTCACGTACGCTAATGTTGCAAACTTTTAGCAGCCATGAAACGACCTAGGTCATCAGTTGCGATGATCTCGATCACTGTTTTTTGAGTTTGAAGGTAATTTTATTCTGTAGGAAAAGCGGCAGTTTCCGCATTGGAAATTACCTTATTGACGAGGACGTCTTGATATTGAGCAGTCTCTTCAATATTGATCATATGCGCTGAGTTATTAAACCAAACGATCTCTTTGCGCGGAGCTTCGAGCTTGTTTACGTATTGCTCAACTAGTTCGGAGGGTACGCAATAATCGTATCGCCCTGCTAAAAAATAGACGGGTACCTCCAGGGCTGTAATCGTTTCTTCAATGCTCACTTTTTGGAAATTGTCCCAGACGCAGGACAGTGAAAAATCTCTTCCCTCAAATTCGTTAAAATGGTCCCAGATTGAATACTCTGGAGACAAAAGGGCAGCGGTAATCGTCTTAAACAATGAGCGATTATGAATCATCCCTTGGTAAGAAGTCAGCCAGTTGCGCTCAGTCAGTAACTCCTGGTAGTTGTCGTAAGGAGGTGGGCCGGTACTTTTTAGATCGCGAACTGCCTTTTGGTTATCGGCTGCTCGGGCTTGCTCGAGAGTATAGTTGTAAGAGATCGTTTCGCCCCTTGGCATGTTGATGACCTGTCCCATACCGATGTAAGCATGCAGTAACTCAGGATGACGATGGGCCGTCATGATACCCAGATAAGTACCCCAGGAATGGCCCAGTAAAAACACCTTCTCCTTACCAAAACGCTTGCGTAAGTAATTAATTAATTCGTGGGTATCAGCAAGGTATTGTTCAATGGTTAAGTCGGCCGGATTCGTATTTTTAGAATAGGATTTTCCGGCACCCCGCTGATCCCAGTGCACGACGATGAACTCTTTTTCCAGTTTCCGGTCGGATACATGGGCAAAGGGCATGAGTGGAGAACCTGGCCCTCCGTGTAAGAAAAGCAAAATCGGGTTAGCGGTATCTTGGCTACGAATGAGAATCGTCTGCTTAATTCCACCTAGATTAATTTTTTCCAACGAAGCTATACTGTTAGCGCCCTTAATTTTGGGAGTATAAGACCGCGACAGTAAAAGCAAGGCAACGATTACCAGCAGCAGTATAGCACCCAGCAAGTAGCCAAAAAACACGAAAACCCGTTTGACTATCTTCATAAAGCCTGAAGCTCTTCGAGAAGAAAAGGTAAGCCGCTTCTTAACTTTCACTTGATACTGTCTGTTAGTTGAGTCCTCCTATCTAACCAGATTTCGCAGTGCTTTTACGGCTAGATATATACTGCGTGATACTGTCTAAAGTAGTCAACTGCTCGTAGTCGGATTCAGGAATGTCTATTCCGAACTCTTCGTCAATAGACACGATAAAATTCAGCCAGTCTACCGAGTCAATATCCAGTTCTTCCCGCAGATTATCTTCGGAGTTGACCGTTTCCATATCCACTTCGGGGGCGATAGGGCGTAACAGTTGCCGTAGTTTTGCTTGGGTATCCATAGTCTATTCTTTAAAAGATTGAATGTCTTGCAGGTAATGAGTAAATGCCTCTAAAAAGAGCGCTCCCTGATGACCGTCGGTAGCCCGGTGGTCAGCCGATAAGGTAGCGTGAATAACCGGCCGGATACCCAGCATACCTTGGGAGACCCAAGGTTGATCGGTCACCTTTCCTAGTCCGACAATAGCTACCTGAGGAGGGTATATTACTCCGTATACGGTTTCCACTCCTCGGTCGCCCAGGCTCGTAAGGGTGATGGTAGCGTCGGTCAGCTCCGAGCTACGCAGACGCCCACTACGCACTCGCTTGGTGACGTCCAGGATGTTTTGCATCAACTCGTCTAAGCTCTGCATATCGGCGTGGTGAATAGCCGGAATTACCAGTCCGCCCTGCCGAAGGGCAATGGCCATACCGATGTGGATGGCTTCCTGAACTTGTAAGGCATCGTTTTCCCAGTAGCCATTGAGTTGGGGCACTTCGGCTAGAGCCCGGGCCAAGGCCCGGACAAACAGTACTGTGGGTAGTAACCGTTCCTTGACCGAACGTTTCTGGTTCTCCTGGGCTAACCAGGCTAGGGGCTCACTGAGGTCGATGTGAGTCTCCAGATAGTAGTGCGGAATTTCGCGGTTCGATCGGCTCATGGCTGCGGCAATGGCTCGCCGCATTTTGGTAGAAAAGTCCCCGTTAGGCGTTGGCCGGGAAGCTTCGCTGATAGCTTTTTCGGTGGGTTGGACTTCTCGGGTCTCCTTCATAGCCGCAACCTTTTGGGCTTGCTCAGCAATAGCCTGTTCTACGTCGGCCCGGCCAATGGCTCCGTAGGGACGGCTTCCGGGTACATCGTGCAAATTGATGCCTCGTTCGGCGGCAATCCGGCGGGCGAGGGGAGAGGCTTTAATGCGTTCTTCCGGGGCAAGGTGGTGGGGCGAGACAGCTGCTGCAACATGGTGAGCTGGTTCCGCTTTTTCCGTAACTACCGATCCGGTTTCCGGGGCTTTTCCGTTGGTTTTTCGGGTTGCTTCGGCAGTAGCTGGTTGAGATGCTTCTACCTCCTCCCAACTAGGTTCGCCTTCGCCCCGAATGTAAGCTAGCACCGTACCTACCGGAAGCTTTTCGCCGGGTTGCACCAGGGTTTTCTCCAGAACCCCATCCTCGAAAACTTCTACATCAATATCTCCCTTATCGGTGGTAATATCGGCGATGATATCTCCCCGTTTTACTTGATCGCCCGGCTGAACGTACCACTCAACCAGGGTGGCGGCCTCCATATCGGCCCCTAAACTTGGCATTAAAAATTTACCCATACTGCTGCAAAAACGATTTAGTCGTTTGAACAATACTATCTACTTGCGGTAGGGCCGCGTCTTCCAGATGCTTGGCGTAGGGCATCGGTACTTCAGCACTGCACAAGCGCTCTACCGGAGCATCTAGCTCGTAAAAGGCTTTCTCGGTAATGCGTGCACTGATTTCGGCCGATATACTACCACTACGCCATCCTTCGTCTACTACCATCATTCGGTGAGTTTTACTGATCGATGACAACAGAGTATCATCATCTAAAGGACGTAATACCCGCAGATCAATCACTTCGGCTTCAATACCCTCTTGGGCTAGCTGTTCCGCAGCCTCCAGCACTTTGTAGAGGCTGGCTCCATAAGTGGCGATAGAAAGGTCTTTTCCCTTTCGCATAACCTTAGCCTGACTAATATCTACTGGCTCGTCACTTTCCAGCAACTGTCCTTTACGGTTGTAAAGCGTCGAGTTTTCAAAGATGAGAACCGGATCAGGGTCATTTAGCGCGGCAGCTAGCATGCCCCGGGCATCAGTGATGGTAGCCGGGGTAAGTACCTTAATACCGGGAATGTGGGCGTACCAACCCTCCAGGCTATGCGAATGCTGAGCGGCCAGTTGCTTGCCTCCTCCGGTAGCCATCCGAATGACTACCGGTACATTGAGTTGTCCTCCCGACATATGCAGCAGCGTAGCAGCATTATTGAGAATCTGATCTAGCGCTAACAAACTAAAGTTGACGGTCATGATCTCCACGATGGGTTTCATGCCACCCAGTGCCGCTCCGATACCCGCCCCCACGAACGCTGACTCCGATAGCGGGGTATCCCGAATGCGCTCGGAGCCAAACTCTTGGAGTAACCCCTGACTTACCGCAAAGCATCCACCGTAGTGCCCTACATCTTCGCCCATCAGGAATACCCGTTCGTCTTGTTGCATAGCGGTACGGATGGCGGCTCGTACTGCTTCCCGGTAAGTAATTTGATGGTTATCGGTTAGTGTCTCAGTCATGATTGGTCAGTTTCAGAGTATACGAAACGAGTAAGGTCTTCTACTGACTCCCAGGTGCCTTGTTCGGCAAAATCGACGGCTGCCTGCACTTCTTTGGCTACCTGATCTTCTATATCTTTAATTATTTTGTCAGTAATCAGCCGTTGCTTCTTTAAATATTGGGTGAACAGGTTGATGGGGTCTTTCTTTTTCCACTCAGCCACTTCGGCTTTGGTGCGGTAGAGCTCGGCGTCGAACATGGAGTGAGCGCGGAAGCGATAGGTTCGGCACTCCAGAAAGTACGGCTTCTGCTCAGTGCGCACGAAGTGGGCGGCCTTTTGGGCGGCCTTTTCTACGGCCAATACGTCCATACCATCCACCGATGCGGCGGTAACGCCGTAACTCTTGGCTTTTTCTACCAGGTCGGTTACCGACTCCGATAGCTTCAGGGCGGTGCCCATGGCGTAGGAATTATTTTCGCAGACGAACAGAACCGGTAGTTGCCAGAGGGCAGTCAGGTTCATCGTTTCGTGAAATTCTCCCTCAGCAACGGCCCCTTCGCCGAAAAAGCAGCCGGTAACCTGTTTTTTATGCTGCATCTTATCCGCTAATGCCAATCCGCCCGCTACCGGCAAGCCTCCGCCTACGATGGCATTGCCGCCGTAAAAGCGCAGACTGGCATCGAACAGGTGCATCGAGCCGCCTCGTCCCCGGCTGCAGCCCTCTTGCTTGCCGTACATTTCCGCCATAATGGAGTTGGCCGTTAGCCCCCGGGCCAGCGCATGACCGTGCTCCCGGTAGGTAGCCACCACTGCGTCTTCCGGATTGAGGGCTTCCATCACTCCCACCGCCACGGCTTCTTCCCCTATGTAAAGGTGCAAAAATCCTCGGATCTTGAGCTTGGTGTACAATTCAGCCGATTTCTCTTCCAGCCGTCGGATGCGGATCATCTGGTGAAGCAAATGCTGGGCATGCTGCTTACTGAGACTAGCTCTTTTTTTCTGAGAGGTTTTCTTTTCCAGTGTTTTTGAGGATTCCATACTTACGCCTTATTTTCTAAAGTGGATGTGTCGCCTTCCGGAAGCCCTAATGCCCGGGCTTTGAGCAGCCGCCGCATAATTTTGCCACTCCGGGTGCGGGGCATATCCTCGCTAAACTCAATTACTTTGGGAGCCACGGCTGATCCTAATTTCTTTCGAGCAAACCCTTTAATATCTAAGCTCAGCTCCTCGCTGGGCTCTGTCCCGGGCTTCAGCGCCACGTAGGCTTTCACCAGTTCGCCAATCATGGTATCCGGAATGCCAATCACGGCGGCTTCGGCTACCGCCGGATGTTCCATTAGTGCGCTCTCTACCTCGAAGGGCCCTACCATATGGCCCGAGGTTTTAATGATATCGTCGGCTCTTCCCACAAACCAGAAGTAACCCTCTTCGTCTTGTTTTGCCAGGTCGCCGGTGATATACCAGCCGTCTACGAAGCACTTCTTATATCGTTCCTCTTCGTGTAAGTACCCCCGAAACATGGAAGGCCAGCCGGGTTTAAGCGCCAAATCCCCAATTTCGCCCGGAGGAAGTGCTTTTACGTGCTGATCATCAACTCGCTCAACTACCGCCGCTTCTATACCCGGCAGAGGACGACCCATAGAGCCGGGTTTGATGGGAACGGAAGCAAAATTGGAGATCATAATGCCCCCGGTTTCGGTTTGCCACCAGTTGTCGTAAATCGGCATACCCAGTGCTTTTTGTGCCCAGGAAATCGCTTCGGGATTAAGGGGTTCCCCAACGCTATGAATGAGTCGCAGACGGTTCAGTTGATCTTTAGGTTTAGTACTCGAACGCATGAGCATACGAACCGCCGTGGGAGCAGTGTACCATACACTTACCTGCTGTTGTTCCAGTATATTGTACCAACGTTCGGTATCGAAATCGGCTTCATCGATAATGCTGGTGACGCCGTGGGTAAGGGGAGCGATAATGCCGTAAGAAGTGCCGGTCACCCATCCGGGGTCAGCCGTACACCAGTAGGTATCTTCCGGGTGTAGGTCTAGTACGTATTTTCCGGTGATATAGTGGGTGAGAACGGCTTGGTGGGCGTGGATAGCCCCCTTAGGCATTCCGGTGGTGCCACTGGTGAAGTGGAGAATTGCCATATCTTCCGGGTCGGTGGGAGAAATGGTAAATTCATCCGAAGCCTCTTTCATCAGCAGCGACCAGGAGACCACTCTCGTATTAAGATGTTCATCAGCATCCACCAAGATCACGTACTGCAAACTAGGCAGGTGATCAAGTAATCCAATGATTTTCCGATGGAACAACCGTTCGGTAGTAACTAACACCTTCGCATCACCTTTGGTGAGCCGTTGGCGAATTGGTTCCGGGCCGAAGGCGGAGAATAGGGGACAAAAAACACTGGTATTTTTCCACGTGCCCAGGGCCGCAATGTAGAGCTCCAGAATACGGCCGGTGAGTAAGAACACCCGATCCTGTTTACCCACTTCAAGCGACTGGAGCACGTTTGCGAAGCGATTTGACTGTCTTCGCAATGCTTCGTAGGACAGATCCCGTACTTCGCCGTTTTTTCCTAGCCATCGGAAGGCAACTCGATCCAGATTGGCGTGACGGTCTACGGCTTCGTGGGCGATGTTGATACCTTGGTTGTTGGGTAAACCATCTAGTTCTTTTCGTACCTGATCCCAGCGAAAGCTGGCGCAGGTTTGGTCGTAATCCTGAAGGTGGGGGGTGACCGCAGGGGTATTTGTTAGTGTTTCCATCGGGCTAGTTGCTTAATGGGACATAATATCAATCAGCTATTAAGGTAGAACGACGATACGAGGGGTGCAATAATCTGAGTCATCGCCGGGAGTGATCTAGATCATTTTCATATTGAAAATTGATGCTTTGCTTGCAGAAGTCAAGGATCAACCACATTTTGAAACAAGACGATCAATCCAATGAATAAATTATTTCTTATAGTGGCTTTAGCCGCACTATTAAGCTGTACCGAGGGTAAGAAGCAAGAAACTGCCGATACCGCGCAAACCAAGCAAATAGAAGAGGCGGCGTTGGCCGAGGGCAACCGCATATCGGCTCTGGCCCAACAGGCTTTGGGCGGACAATTAAAACAGGCTATCTCAAAAGGTGGGGTGCCAGAGGCGGTGAAGTTCTGCAACGTAGCGGCCTATCCCATTCTGGATACACTCACTACCGGACTGGATGCCGAGATCAAACGGGCTTCGTTGCGGATCAGAAACCCTAAAGATGCTCCTACCGATAGCGAACGGGAAATATTGGAACAGTACCAAACACAGTTGGATAATAATCAGGAACTGCAACCCGTGGTGGAAATATTTGACAATGACCAGGTACTCTACGCCCGACCCATTGTGATGAATAACGCGCTGTGTCTGAACTGCCACGGCACGGTAGGAACACAGGTAAGCGACGAAACGAACGCTTTGCTTAAAAGCCTGTATCCGGAAGATAACGCTATCGGCCACCAATTGGGCGACTTGCGAGGTATCTGGAGTATTACATTTTCTCAGGAAGATCTGGTTGCTTACCTAAACCAGCAGTAAGATTAACCTTGATTCCAGCCCAGTAAAAAGCTCCTCAACAACACCAGTAACAGCCCGATGCCAAACATGATGCCGAAAATAGTTTTGTTGTGTCTGGCTAGCCACTGGGGTAAATAGATATCAAAGTTATCGCGCTGCTCCTCGGTATACCGGGCGGCTACATCTGAAAGGGGGCAACGCCAGCGATTGATCAGTAGCACTCCCGTTTCCAGCACGATCAGTCCGATGGCTAGCCAAACGAAGCCTTGTTTCTCTCCGCTGACCCCGACGTACAGCACGTAAAAAACAGCCGAAGCCATGATGGCCCAAACCAGGGTGTGAATTGCTTTTACGACACGTAATTCCATAGGGCAGGTAAATTGTTTTTCAGACATTAACGCTGAAACCACACGATCGCTGACAGGATAAAAACGGCTGCTCCTAAAGTCAGATAGAAAAGTTCAATGCGGGTGGCACCGGGGGAACCCTGATCCAGTATACGTATTTCTACCAGGATAAATCCGACCATGATCAGTCCGGCCAGCATGGCGTAGGCCGGATAGACAGGGTTGCTAGCAAAGTATAGAATCGCAGCTGCCAGAGAACTCCCGCCTACGATGACCGAAAGGATCAGTGCCGGGGTGGTGTAGCTTCTAAATGGGGTACTTCGCAACCAGGCTGAAGGGAACTTATCCACTCCGGTGATGATAGCCACTCCACCCCCGATGGCCGTCAGTGCCATAAAGGCTGTTATCAGTCCGATAATAAGCGGTACTATATCCGTCATGCTTTCCATAGTTAATAGATAGATGAAGTTATTCATTAGAACGAAGTAGCTTGATTAATTCTTGATCACTCACTGGTCTGAAATCCTGATAGAATTGTCCTATCGCCCTAGAGTTTTTATGAGTAGCCACACAGAGGGTCTGATCGGCTTTTAAAATGTAGCAAGTATAAAAATTGAAAAGAACGGGAAAAGCTTTCTCAACTTTTACGTCATGTAGATCACCATAATGATAACCAGCAGGATAATCATCAGGAAAAATATGCGAACAAACTGTTTCATGATAGTTGGGGGTTAACTGGTTCAAGCTACTATCTTATTCGCTGAAGTCCAATGCGATATGTCATGCCAAGTGATGATCTGAGTCATCGGTAGAAACTGGGAAATCTGCTACTTTGTGAATTAATCAAAACCAAAGAATTTCTATGTTCTGCTTACCCACTCACCGACCACGCTTACTGCTAATCACAGCCATCTTGCTGGCGATAGCCTCCGGATGTACCACTTCCGGGTTATTTTCTTCCACCCACCTGACTAACGTGGAGCTCTCCGAGAGTAATTACCGGATTGTAGCCAACAATGTAGGGGGCGCAGCCAGTGCCGAGTATATTTTAGGAATTAGTGGGGCTTTTGGTGGAGAAATGCAAACCTTGGGGCTGATCCGTATAAAAGGTGAAGGAATGTTGTATCAACAGGCCCTGGATAGTCTTTGGAGGAATTTTGAAGCTCAGTCCGGAAGATCGGTAGAAGGTGCCCGGTTTGCATTGGTCAATGTGCGCTACGACTCCGATGCGCTAAACTTGTTACTGTATACCAAGCCTGAGGTGGCCATACGGGCCGATGTCATTGAATTTGTTGAGTAGTAAATCCAATCTGCCAGGTGCAATGGACACAATCAGCGGACGTAATTTACGGGAGTTGCAACCCGACGAAAGAAGAAAATACGGATTGTCATCGGGCATTAAAGTAACGGGGCCTCAGCACGCTGGCGAGTTGCGTTGGAATCGTAACATCGTCCCGGGGTTTATTATTTCAACTGTAAACGGCGAGGCAATAACCGGCATATCCAATTTCAAGCGATTGTTAAAAACCAGCCAAGGTTTATTCATAGGTGGCATGTACTCCGATGGAATCCACGAAACGTATTATATCGACTAGTCTATACTTGGCAGGCTACTCACCAAGCATTGAGGTCTTGTTCCCTAATCATTTACTTAACTTTTTACGCGGAAATTATTGATAACGTCTTCAACAGTCCAGGAGCAACAATAACCAAGGTAGGCAAAAATTATATGCTCCAGACTCACTGTTGCAGTCTTTAGAAGATGTTGCAGTACCAAAGCGGATTACCATTATACTGGAATGACTTTTCGTCTGTGAATGTCGGGTTTTCCACAAAAGGTCGTTCTGCATAAAATGAAAAAGAGGTAGCTGAAACTACCCCTTTTCTTCGTCAGATGATTGGGTGAAATCAGTTCAGTCACCCACCTAATCATTCAATTCCTTTAGTCGGTAATTAACAGCTTCTGCACCAACCGCTGTCCGCCAGTTTGCACCGCTACCAAGTAGGTACCTCGCGGTTGTCCGTTTAACGGAATGGATTCGGTCACACTGCCTGCTCCCTGCTGGCGGAACACCTCCCGCCCGTAGAGATCATACAGTTGCAGCGTATACGGCTGATCATTGAGTAGCGGCAGATTCACCTCCACGTAGCTTTGAGCCGGATTGGGATAGACCAGTAGACTTCCTTCTTCCCGGTCGGATAGTCCAAACTCAACGAAAGCATCTTCCGGGCTTTTCTTATCCGAGGCTGACTGGGCTACCCAAGCATTGTCGCCAGTGATTTGAAACTGAATCTGCGCAGGGCTACCTGCTATGCCGGTAGCATTTCTTCCCGAGTACGGGGTTGCTACTACCGTGTAGGTGCCCAGTTGGAAGGACTTGCCGTCAAAATCCCCGTTGTCATCGCCAAAACTGGCGTAGGGCGCCGCACTTTCGTTTTTAGAAGTTGCCAGGCCGGGGCCGTTTACCTGAATTTTGAAACTACCCACTGGCTCAGCCGGAATTACTTCAATCGCTAGTTGGCTACTAGGTAGGCTGGCCTGATTGATCTGCGTGCCATCCGTCAGATCCATAATGGACTGATCTGTTTTGGCATCAATCAACCGGAAAGAAACGTTCTCGGGAGTAAGCACTTCTTCTACCATAATCGTTTGGGAGGAGAAACTGGAACAGCCTGTGGATACGTTGGTCACGGTTAGTGTGACGGTATATTCCCCCACCTCAGTATAGGTATGGGTTGTGCTGAAACCGACAAATCCGTCAGTACCATCCCCAAAATCAAACAGATAATTGTAATCAGGATTGTCTTCGTCGGCGGTAAAACGAACTCCCAGGGGAACCTTACCGGAGGTGGGCACAGCCGTGAAACCAGCAGCAGGTGGTACGCAGGACTCAATTTCCAGGTCAAGTTCTACGGGCGTTCCAGCCGTACCGGTAGCATTTCTACCGGAATAGGCAGTTGCCGTAATAAGATAAGTGCCCTCCCTGAATTCTCGGCCAAAAATATCGTTTCCATCATCACCGAAGGCTGAATAGGGGGTAGCATTCTCAGTCATGGTGGTACTGATCCCCGGCCCCTCTACGGCAACCTGAATACTACCTACCGGGCCGACCGGGATTACCTCAATACCCAGGTTTTCTTCGGGTATCTCGGTGGTATTCACCGTTAGCCGATTAGTGAATGTTCGGCCGTCAAACAACTCAGTGTTCTGCTGGGCATCGATAAATTTAAAGCCAGCAATACGTAAGTCGGGAGCCGACTCAGCAATTTCAAAGTTGAGCTCAACCGGGATGCCCGGCACACCGGTAGCATTTCGCCCCGAGTAGGGTGTGGCGGTCACCGTGTAGGTACCCACGCCCAGCGCTCGTCCGCGGAAGTCGCCGTTGTCATCCCCGAAGCTGGCGTAGGGAGCCGCACTCTCGTTCTTGGTGGAAAAGAAATCCGGTCCGACGACCTGGATCTTAAAGCTCCCCACCGGACCATCAGGGACGACCTCGATCGCCAGGCTTTCCGGCAGGCCCGGAGCACTGAGCAGCGTCCCGGGCGACAGGTTGGTAATTACCGCGTCGGTTTGAGCATCTATAAGCCGGAATGCCGTGCCGGGGGTGGGTTCCTCTACCACCGTAATGAGCGTAGAAGCGGCTGCGCTATTTCCCGCATCGTCTCGCACGTTTAATAACACTTCGTACTCACCGGCGGCCGGGTAGGTATGGGAGACGGTAGCGGCTGGCCCCCGGGAGCTGGTACCATCGCCGAAATCAAAAAAGTACTCAACAATTTCTCCATCTTCATCGGTGGAGCCGCTGGCGTCAAAGAAGACGGTGAGCGGAACCGATCCGAGAGAGGGAATGGCCGTAAGTCTAGCCACCGGGGCGATGGGGGGCTCGAGGAACTCAAACGAAATCTCCACGGGTTCTCCGGGTACTCCGGTAGCGTTCCGGCCGGAATAGGGAGTGGCTTTCACGTGATAGACGCCTACTCCGGCCGGCATACCCTTAAAATCTCCGTTGTCGTCACCAAAGCTGGAGTAGGGAGCGTCACTCTGGTTGCGAGCGCTTTGAATACCGGGCCCGGTCACTTCAATCCGAATACTTCCCACGGGGTCCCGGGGAATGGCTTCAATAGCCATATATGTGGGTAGTTCATAGAAAGAGGCAAAATAGCCATCGTATAAATTTAGAACAGGCCGATCTGTATCGGCGTCAATCAACCGAAAGGTGATGCTGGGCTGTTCCTTCACTTTAATAAGCCAGAAGTCATATCCCCCCTGACTGTTTTTACTTTTATCTCCCGAAATATTAGAATTAGACCAGCCGCCCAGCAAGTATTCTCCGTCCGTAGGAGAAATAGCACTTCCCAGGACTTCTTCTCTATTACCGCCCAAGCCTTTATCCCAGATTTTATTACCCTGACTATCAATCTTGACGATCCAGAAGTCAGACCCACCCTTACTATCTTCACTTTTTTCACCGGAAGCATCGGATAGGGAACGGCCTACCAGCAGATAGCCACCATTAGCGGAGGGGAAAAGGATAGTTCCTAATTCGTCATTGCTTCCTCCGTAAGTTCTGTCCCACAGCTTATTACCATCAGCATCTATTTTCACGATCCAATAATCCCATCCTCCTCGGCTGTTTTCACTTTTGTCTCCTGAAACATTAGAAGAAGAAAACCCGCCTAAAAGATACTCTTCCTTGCCAGATAAAGCCAAGATACGACGACCGGCATCCCAGCCTCCTCCTCCAAATGTCTTATCCCATACTTTATTGCCATTTGCATCAATTTTAACGACCCAGTAATCTCTACCCCCTCGGCTGTTCTCACTTTTATCACCCGACGTATTGGACTGGGAGTCGCCTACTATGATATATCCCCCATCAGAAGTAGGCGCTGCGGGAGATATATCGTCATCTTCCCCACTCCCTCCTAGCGTTTTATCCCAGAGTTTATTGCCGTTCGCATCGATTTTGATGATCCACCAATCCTCTCCTCCCTTACTATCTTCGCTTTTGTCTCCAGAAGCATCAGAATTAGACCAGCCTGTTAACAGATATCCACCATCCGTTGTGGGGGTAGCGAAGCTCAACTGATCAGTACCACTTCCTCCGTAAGTTTTGTCCCAGAGTTTATTGCCGTTCGCATCGATTTTCACGATCCAGTAATCATTTCCTCCTCTACTATTTTCAGTCTTATCTCCCGAAGCTCCTGAGGCCGACCATCCTACTAAAAGATAACCACCATCAGCAGTGGTAACAGCATTTTGAAAACTTTCAAACCGATTTCCTCCGAAAGTTTTATCCCATTGTTTCTGGCGGTTCGCATCAATTTTAACGACCCAGTAGTCACGACTTCCTCGGCTATCCTCGCTTTTATCACCCGAAATATTAGATTCAGAAGCCCCGGCAAGAAGATACCCACCGTCAGAGGTAGGAGAAATGAACGCCAGTGCATCATAGTTATCGCCTCCTATGGTTTTATCCCATAGTACGTCCACTTGAGCCCAGGCGGAAAAAGTACTGGCTAGCAAGCATACGCTAAGTAGCCAAAATCGATGGTAGAAATGTGGGTTCATAGTTATTTTGTTTTAGATGAATAAAAAATGGTTGACTTGCTGTAAATGACTTATAGTAGAGGATTAATAGGGCTACTTGGCCTATCCTGGTTCAAAGGTTAAGGACAATCGCTAGAAAAAACTTCTGCAAGCATAGCCAGTTGTTATATTTTCCTTTATAGAAATTCCACTCTACTCTTTTGACCTTTAACTTATTCTTTTTGTCACCTTCCTGCGATGAGCCATATCATTGAGGCCGATGATTTAGATCATTCTGGGGTAAGAGATCTGGTAGTTCTATGCAGAAGACCAGACCAGCCAACAAGAGGTATTATTGCCGCAAAGGTGAGTGAAAATCGGCCTTATTCGGCAAGCAGGTAATACGTCATCGGTACCTCGCGGTAATGTTCCGTTAGTGCTTCATCAACCGGGTGGTTGAGCGGGAATATCCCTTATAGACAACCTTCCAAAGGCACATATTGAGCGGGTCGATCTGTGGGTGCAGTGATCTTAGTCGGAGGTATAGGCAATGGGTACTGTTAGTAGCAAATTGGGTACCCTGGATTTTGCCGGTGAGCTATAATGAAAATGTTAAGTACCTTACTCGCTAGTTACTCGTTAAAGTGGGAGTGATGATGAGGGAAACGTTGGTGGCACTTAGGGCAGTATATTTCCGGCTCATGTTCTTCTTTCTGAAGGTGGCTTCCTGATAAATACTCTTCTACAAACTTCTGAATAAAGCTTTTCAACACCCGATGATTGTTTACCTCTATTTGTTGGTCTTTGACCGTAGCGTAGAATTTATCTTCGTAGAATTGTTCGCCCCAGCAGTTAGGGCACACCTCCTGGGGTCGTAATGATTTATATTCAGCGTTGTCAACCATGCCGCAATCCTGAGAAAGAAAAAATCGGTAAGCAATGATCTAGGTCATCGGGGAAAAATATTTTTGCGTCTACCTTTAGCTTATCAAGTAAGAGATAAAAGGCAGGCTAAACACAGCCAGGCTTGGTAGGTTTTTTTCTCGGAAACAGCTATCGCAGCTAAGGGGAAGAGAACAAAAGGTTACTAAGTCAGAAGTGGAAATTACCCTTGCGGTAGTGGAAGCAGAAGCCACAATAACGGTAACTTGGCGGATCGTAGCCTCTACGGAAGTTATGATACGAAGCGGGGATCTATTAGATTAGATGCCCGTTTGCTGTTTTTATACCCACCCAGATAGTTAGAACCACTTTCTCAGACGGGAGCAAAGGCTTTACATTGGCTGTTTTCCAATAGTACGTAACTAAGAAATCGTTTCCCCTTTTCTTTTATGATTTCCTAAGAAAGTGAAAAACATTGAATAGCCACATTATTTAAATAATGGGCTATTATGTTAGCTTTAGCTAAAGTTCATATTTAGATTTACAGCTTGCGCCATAAGCAGTGGGCAACACTGCCTAAAACAAGGGTTCCGATTAATAGAATATGAATCTTCCTGAATATTTCATCAGTTGTGATTGGGGGACCTCCAAATTCAGGCTACGGGTGGTGAAGACGGATTCATTGCAGGTGCTGGCCGAACATACAACCGATCAGGGTGTCAAAGTGCTCTACGAGCAATACCAGAATCAATCAGAAATTAGCCAGTTTCTGTTCTTCACTCAGTATCTTAAAGCCCAACTGCAAGAGTTGCCAAAAGAACATTGGCAGCATCGGATCGTAGCAGCAGGTATGGCTTCATCCAATATAGGACTGTGGGAGTTGCCCTACGCTGAACTGCCCTTCGATCAACATGGCCATCAGTTAGTCTGGAAACATCTCAGTGAAGATGGTTTGGATTTGCTGCTGATATCCGGGGTTAAGAGTGCCGATGGGGTAATGCGAGGGGAAGAGATACAGGCCATAGGGCTGGAAGAACAACTTCGCCCTTACTCTGAGGGAATATTGCTGCTGCCGGGTACCCACAGCAAGCATATTACCTTTGCCCACCAACAGTTTCAAAGTTTCCGAACCTACATGACCGGGGAGCTATTCGACATCGTGTCCAAACGAAGTATTCTATCCCGCTCCGTAGTGCCTGCCCCTTGGTCCGATGATCGGGACGCTGCCTTTCAGGAAGGACTCAACCTAGGCCTGTCCGGGCAACTCTCGGCTAGCTTGTTTACCATTCGGGCCAGGCATATTATTGAGAATCGACCTCCGGAAGATAGCTACTATAAACTTAGTGGTATGTTGATTGGCGATGAATTGTCTTATTTGAAAGAACGATCAGAAACCATCATTTTAGCCGCACCCGACCCGGTTTTCAGCCTTTACAAGCGAGCGCTGGAGTCTATCATTACACCTCAGCAACTGCTGTTGTTGGAAGATAAGGTACTGGAAAAAGCATTATTAGTCGGTCAAAAGAAAATCTTAGCAATCCATGGCAACTAAATCTTCATTCTCCTGGAAGCGCTTTCATCAAGCTCCTATCGTCGGCATTGTACGAGGTCTGCCGTTAGAAACCGTTCGACCCATCACTCAGGCTTATCTGGATGCCGGACTCTATACGCTGGAGATCACCATGAACACTCCCGGTGCTGCCGAAACAATCTCGGTACTCAGGGAGGAATTTCCAGACTTGAATATCGGAGCCGGAACAGTATGTACGTTGGACGATCTTACTAATGCACTGGATGCAGGTGCGCAGTTTATCGTGACCCCGGTACTGGTGAAAGAGGTGATCAAGCATTCGGTAGCCCAGCAGGTGCCGGTTTTTCCGGGAGCTTATTCTCCCACGGAGATCTATCAGGCTTGGACCTGGGGGGCCTCAGCAGTAAAGATATTCCCGGCTACTCAGTTAGGAGCGCAGTTTATCAAAGACGTGCTAGCCCCGCTCAACCAAATTAAGTTACTTCCCACGGGTGGGGTCTCTCAAGAGAATATCCGAGCCTTTTTTGCCGCCGGAGCAGTGGGGGTGGGAATGGGTAGTTCTCTGCTCAATAAGCAACTCATCGGAGAGGGTGATTTTGCGGGCTTGAAGGAACATTTTCTCAAAATTAAGAACGAGATACAGGATTTTATTCGGGTATAACCACCTAATATCTGTTCAAGATCATTTATGCTTTGGCTGGCTCTTTATCCGGTTTACGTCTCACCTCGTTAGCTTTTTCTTCGGTCACATCGTAATCCCACAGCACAATAATTGCTATAAGCGTCGCCAAAATTGGTAACTCGGAATAAAAGGCTATCAGGCCAGTGATGGCTCCATCTGCTTGGGTAAGTGTGAGACTAAATCCGAGAGCGATATTGCTGGCCTAAGGTTAATTTTTCTCAGAAGCAATAAGAAATGCATTATTAAAAGTGTAATATGCTTATGGCGATAGCACTCGCATCAGTACAAGTCTAAGAAATCAACACGCACAATGAAAGAAGTTGTAGTTTTTAGTATAGCCCTTTTAATAAGTATTTCAACGTTTGGACAAAATGCTGATCAGCAACTCACACTGGAGGATATCTACCAAAACGGAGTCTACCGTCAGCAAGGGTTTGGCCCCGTGCGATGGATGAAGGACAGTGAAGGTTATTCTACCCTGGAACCCCACGCTACGCTGGAGGGAGTAGATATTGTGCGGTATGAGGTGGAGTCCGGGGAAAGGTCCGTGCTGGTAAGTGCTCAGCAGTTGATTCCCGAGGGGGAAAGCCAGCCATTGCCCGTTCGGGATTACGTATGGTCGGAGGACAACAACAAGCTCATGATCTTTACCAATACCCGCAAGGTCTGGCGCTTACACACCCGGGGAGATTACTGGGTACTGGATTTGCCAACCGGCCAATTGCAACAGTTGGGTAAGACCGTACCCCGTACCACCATGATGTTTGCCAAGTTTTCGCCGGATGCCTCCCAGGTAGCCTACGTAAGTGAGCTTAATATCTTTGTGGAGGATCTGAGTAGTGGGCAGGTTACCCAAATTACGCAGGACGGTGGCGATAATATCATCAACGGTACTTTCGACTGGGCCTACGAAGAGGAGTTTGGGGCTCGCGATGGTTTTCGGTGGAGCCCGGACGGCACCCATATTGCCTACTGGCAATCCGATACCGAAGGTATTGGGACTTTCTACATGATTAACAACATTGATTCTATCTATTCCCAGCCCATTCCGCTGCCTTATCCTAAGGTTGGAACCGACAATTCGGCGGTTAAGGTGGGCGTAGTAAGCGCCGCCGGAGGTACTACCCGGTGGTTTGATATTCCCGGCGATCCGAAAAATAATTACCTGGCCCGAATGGATTTTATTCCTAATTCCAACGAGGTATTAATCCAGCAATTAAACCGGCTTCAGAACACCAATAAAGTATGGGTAGGCAATATCAATACGATGGTGCTGAACAATATTCTGACCGATACCGATGACGCTTTTCTGGATGTACACGACAATATTCAGTGGCTGGACGACAACCAATATTTCACCTGGACGAGTGAGCAGGATGGCTGGAAGCACTTGTATAAAGTCTCCCGGGATGGTTCAGCAATGGACCTCATTACCCAAGGCGATTTTGACGTAGTAAACATCAACTGCATTGACCCTCAAGGAGGGTATGTCTACTATATTGCTTCCCCTGATAATTATACCCAGCGCTACCTTTACAAAAGCAAGCTAAACGGAAAAGGAGGTGCCGAAAGAGTAACTCCTGACGATGCGCCAGGACAACACGCTTACCAAATATCGGCTGATGCCAACTGGGCTATCCATACCTACCAGAGTACCACTACCCCTAGTACTATTTCCCTGGTAAACCTGAAGCAGCACAAAGAAGTAAAAGAACTGCAAAACAATCAGGCACTGAAAGACAAAATAACTGCCCTGGATCTTAATTATCCCGAGTTTATTAAAGTTGATATCGGCGAAGTGGTGCTGGATGCCTGGATGATCAAACCACCGGATTTTGACCCTCAGCAAAAGTACCCGCTTATTTTTTACGTATACGGCGAACCGGCCGGCTCTACCGTACAGGATAGATGGAGTGATCTGTGGCATCAGTACCTGGCGCAACAGGGCTACATCGTGATGAGTGTAGATAACCGGGGAACCAAGGTTCCGCGGGGACGGGAGTGGAGGAAGTCTATCTACCGGCAGATAGGCATTCTGGCGGCTCATGATCAGGCGAAGGCAGCCCGTAAAATATTCCAGATGTTTGACTTTATTGATACCGATAGGGTAGGGATGTGGGGTTGGAGCGGTGGCGGGCAGATGACCATGAACTGCATGTTCCGCTATCCTGAGATTTATAAAACCGGGATAGCCGTTTCTTTTGTGTCGGACCAGAAACTATACGATAACATCTATCAGGAAAGGTATATGGGTTTACTGAACGACAACCAGGAAGGCTACCAAAACGGCTCGCCCATTACGCAGGCTCACAAGCTGGAAGGTGATCTGCTGATTATGCACGGCACGGCCGACGATAACGTGCATTACCAGAGCTTCGAGATGCTAGCCAACGAACTCATCAGGCACAACAAGCTATTTAGTATGATGTCGTATCCTATGCGTTCTCACAGTATCTCCGAGCGAGAAAATACTTCGTTGCATTTACGTAGAACCATGGAAAAATTCTGGCTAGAAAATCTTTAGTTAGATGGTTAACATAGTATTGTATTTTGATAAAATACAGGAAAACCCTTTAGTAGAATAATCTTACTTTTGTTATTATGAGGTTGCATATTCACATAAATTTCTAACGATATGAAAGTTTCTTGGCAAGGCATATATCCGGCCCTCACCACAAAATTTACGAAAGACGATCGACTCGATCTGAACTTTTTTGAGAAGAATGTATATGCCCAGCTTAAAGCCGGAATTGATGGATTAATCCTGGCCGGTTCATTAGGGGAGGCCAGTTCCCTTACCGAAGAAGAGAAATGTGTATTGGTTAAACATGCCGTTCAACTCGTGGAAGGTGAAATACCGGTTATTCTCAATATTGCCGAGCAAACTACCCGCAGTGCAGTACAGCAAGCGGAAGATGCTCAGTCGTGGGGAGCCAGCGGTATCATGATGCTGCCCCCCATGCGCTATAAAGCGACCGATGCGGAAACGGTAGACTATTTTAGCACAGTAGCCGCGGCTACCGATCTGCCCATCATGATCTATAATAATCCGATAGATTATAAAATCGACGTTAACTTAGACATGCTCGAGGAACTGTCGAAACACGATAATATTCAAGCGATCAAAGAGTCCTCCCGAGACGTAACCAACGTCACCAAACTAATCAACCGCTTTGGCGATAGGTTTAAGATACTGAGTGGGGTAGATACGCTGGCGTTGGAAAATCTGATCCTGGGGGCTGATGGATGGGTAGCTGGTTTGGGCTGCGCCTTCCCGGAAGAAACCGTAGCCATCTACCGCTTAGTGCGGGCCAACCGGATAAAGGAAGCCGTGGAAATTTACCGCTGGTTCTTTCCCTTACTGGAACTGGATGTATCCCCCCAGTTGGTGCAGAATATAAAACTGGCCGAAGCCCAAACCGGCTTGGGTACCGAATACATGAGAAAACCCCGGCTTCCCCTCTCGGGAGAAGAAAGGGAGCGGGTGCTAACCATCATCAATGAGGGAATTGCCAATCGGCCAACCCTCCCGCAATACTTGAAGCTGGAAAAAGCGGAGGTTTATTAAAGGTTATTCTGATTTATTATTAGGTCATTTGCCTTTGGAGGCGGGTGGCTGGAGGCCGTTGGCCCCACCGCCACCCGCCAACCGTATACTTTCCCTTCATTGCACCAAGCTAACCGCAAGACGGATACTATAGAAAATTTTCAGAATAATCTTTATTGAAACAGTATGTTTAACCCCCAGGTATACGTTGATCGTAGGCGAAAACTACAGAGCCAGCTCGGTAGCGGCTTGGTCCTGTTGTTAGGAAACGATAACAGTAGCATCAATTACGCTGATAATCACTATCCGTTTCGGCAGGATAGTACCTTTTTGTACTACTTTGGCCTGAACCAACCGGGCTTAGTTGGTATTATAGATGTTGATAATGATCAGGAGTTTTTGTTCGGTAACGACCCCGATCTAAGTACCATTATCTGGACGGGAGCCCTTCCTTCGCTGCAAGTACTAGCCGATCAAGTGGGAGTTGAGAATGCCCACTCACCTAAGCACCTTCGTACCGTTATCCAGCAAGCCCGGACCGCCCACCGGAAGATTCACTTCCTACCCCCCTATCGACTCGAGCAGGAGAAAAAACTAGGCGAGTGGCTGGGGCTTCAAAATGCTTCCTGGCAAGAGCAGGCGTCGGTAGAACTGATAAAAGCCATCGTGAACCAACGGTCTTATAAGAGCGAGGAAGAGATTGCGGAGATTGAAAAGGCGGTAGATATTGGCACTGCCATGCAACTGGAAGTGATGCGTTCGGCTAAAGCCGGCATGAAGGAGGTAGAATTAGTGGCGAAAATTTATCAGATCGCGCTAAGCGCCGGAGGTACTACTTCCTTTCCGCCCATTGTCACCGTAAACGGTCAGATTCTTCATAACCATAGCTACGATAATACCCTTACTGCGGGGCAGATGTTGCTGTGTGATTGTGGAGCGGAGAACGACTCCCACTACACCAGCGACTTTACCCGCACCTTTCCGGTAAACGCCACGTTTGACACCCGCCAACGGGAAGTGTATGAAATTATTCTCACTGCCCACCGGGCCGCTATAGCTGCCCTAAAGCCCGGCATCCTGTTTAAGGATGTCCACTTACTGGCCTGCGAGAAACTGGTAGACGGACTGAAAGCCCTCGGACTGATGAAGGGCGATAGCCGGGCAGCAGTACTGGCGGGGGCTCATGCTCTGTTCTTTCAGTGTGGGTTGGGGCACATGATGGGACTGGATGTGCACGATATGGAAAACCTGGGGGAGCAGTACGTGGGCTATACCCCGGAGCTTACCCAAAGCACCGAATTCGGTCTGCGATCCCTGCGGCTGGGCCGAGCCTTGGAGGAAGGCTTTGTACTGACAGTAGAGCCCGGCATCTACCTAATCCCGGAGCTGATCGATTTATGGCAAAGTGAAAACAAAAGCGCCGACTTCATCAACTACAATGAAGTGCTGAAGTTCAAAGACTTCGGCGGCATCCGTATGGAAGATGACTTTCTGATCACTTCCGAGGGAAGCCGGCAGCTAGGCACACCCTTACCGCTGACCGTGGCTGAAATTGAAGAGGTAAGAAGCAGTGTTTGAGTACTAATCATTAACCGGAATAGCACAGTAACTTGGGGGTGAAAATGAAATACTCTTGCCGGATGAGTAAAGCGAATTCCGGCATCTCATGCAGGAGACCCCGGAATTCGCTTTACTCATCCGGGGAAAGCAATAATGGCTTTACCCCCAAGATAAAGTGTCAATACCACAACCCTCCGCAGACCATCAGTGAGCACTTCTCTATTCTCGCCAACCGATAACTACTAAACAGTGAGCAACGACCTATAAGCCAACAGTAACTCCATATAACCGGTCAGTAGAAGTCTATGGAGCCCAAGCGATAGCAGATGACTGGTCAGTAATAGTCTATCGGGCCGCAGTGATCGTAGATGACCGGTCAGTAACGATTTATTGGGGAGGGGATGTGGCATATGACCGGTCAGTAACGACTTATTGGCCGGGGGATGCGGCAGATGACCGGTCATCTGCCATCTATTGAGCTGAATATTTCGTATTTGACCAGTCGAATGTAATCTATCCCAGCGTACTTTTCACTGATGACCGGTCATATCACAAATATTTTTCCGAACAAACTACAGATGACCGGTCATATAGTAACGCCCAAAGAAAAAATTGCACCGAAAACCCGTCTTTTTACTTAGTGAATATGGATATATAGCGTATAATAGCACTTTTGGCTAATTTTTGCATTATATGAAGATATTTTGCCTGCCTATTGGTTCAAGTTGATTTTTTGACAATATTACGCATAGGTAACATTATGGTATGAGGAAATGGAAGAAACAATTTAGTGCTTTCAGACTACAATTGTTTGATAGTAAAGCTGACTTCTTCGAAAATAAAATTTTTAGTAAAAACCTTTTTACGAATAGCAAAAAAGGATTTATCCTTTCTGTGCTTCTTTTTATTACTTTATTCTCAGCAGATTTTTTGGCTAGAAGAGTTGTCAGCTTTTTAGATACGTTTTCAAATAGCTCTTTGGCCTGCCAGATCGTTGAGGGTATTTACACAGTAAATCAAAAAATCGGTTTAAAGAATATTGATTATTTTGCAGATGTAGTTAGTATTAGTGCTGGCGTACTGGGAGTTATCTTAGGTCTTTTTTATACAGCATTCATGACCATAATAGCTACAAAATATTCCAACATCAATAGTATTATTAGTTTTCAGATGTTGGAAAATAAGGCAATTAACAAGTACTTCATCACCCTTGCTACACTAACCTCTTTAGCTATACTTTTTCAACTATCTTTATCATTTGGTTACAGTCCTACCCTTATTAGTTGTATTCTTTTCTCTCTACTTGTGGTAGCAGCATTGGCATCATTCATCCAATACGGAAAATTCTCGCTAATATATTTTGACACTAGCCATTTAGTTGTTGATCTGATTAATGAGAATCATCGTGTCCTATATAAAATAGTCAAAGAGAAAGATCATATAAGCAATCTTGAAAGGGGTAGGTTCTTAATGTATAAAATTTATCGGAATATTGAGAAAATACAGCTTATCATAAAGGAAAGCAACAATTCTCAGACGAGTAATACCTCTTTAGATACAATATCAAAAAGACTACTTGATTTTTCAATTTACTATAATTCCGTAAAGCATACTATCCCATCAAAAAAGGGATGGCATCTGCAAAAGAATAAATATAAAGGTTGGGAGGAGGCAAAAGAATGGGATTTCAATCTTTTAAAGACTACAGGAACATATATTCAACCTGAGAAAGTTGATACGCATAACTTGATAGAGAAAAAGATTGTTGATGCTCAATTCGAGTTATTTTATCAACATATCAACGATTCTGGAGAGGTAGAACTTTTATTCGATCAACATAGATATAATCAAGTTACAGCAGTTCAGTGTGATTTTGAGACTTTTGAGTACTTTTTTACAAGGTTGCAAAAGTTTATTCTTGAAAAGCTGAAATCAGCTTCTATTGATAATCAGGTGTTCAGGTTGCAGCTTATCTCTTTGTACCCAACATTACTAATTCATCATTTAGTTGGCTTTAACCATAATCTCTCAATATTTGATAACAATCATTTAAGTAAGTTAGCAAAAGCTATACATTTTGGTCAAAATACTAACAATATTCTTCAGTTTCCGTATTTTATCCGAAAGTGGATAGATGGCCATCAAGAAAAGTTGAATATAGAGTTTCGTATAAGTGAAGAAAGAATAACTCCTTTGTTCTATACAGAATTTGAATTAGCCCAAACTATTCAGTATGAGCTTCAGCGATATTGGAAAAAGTTGGTTTCATATTGCAAGGAGAGTATACAGCAATTTTCTGAAGCTCTAGTTCACGACGAAAATAAAATTGAAGCACTTTATCTGAACATGAGTTCAATTGAGTTATGTAAAAAAATAGGCTTTTTTTCTGAATCTACTAGCGAGAAAATATCTTCTCTAAATGAATTTAACTTTCAACAACACAATTCTCCATTTATATTTTCTAAAAAAGAAGAGTTACTAAATGAAAATATTGGGCTAAACAATATACTCCTGATAAACATTTGGGAACTTGGAATCAGCGTTTACAAAATCAACAAAAAGGAGCTTCCAGATATTTATGGAAGCTTTTACCATCTAATTCTTGACGACATTATTGACAAAATTTTAGATAAGGATCTTGACGAAAGAGTTATACTAAAATACTTACCAAAATATCTATCTCACTGCCGTTTATATTTAGAATATCTCCGTGGAAAATACAAAGATTCGGAAAACGTTGAATTTTTTGCACTAAAGCTCTCTCCTGTCATCATTGACATGTATGAAGTAAGTGCGTTAGTAATTCTGATTGGTAAAATTCATGGCCAAGAAGAGATAATTAATATTATTTTTGATTATTGGAATCAACGCCATCAAGATAATGATGAAGAAATTAGTTTTTGGGAACCGATAAATGTAATTCATACATATTTTAAGAAATCAATCTATGGTTTAAGTACACCCTCACATATTAAAGAATATAATAGATTGCAGCGGTTTGAAAAGTATCTGATTGAGAATGATTTCGTGCGAAAGGAATTTGTAAAACGAGGAATGAGTACTATACGCGTAGAAAAGTATGTAACCGATATTTCTGATGTTTATGTACAAGCATTTGTACACTCTATGAGTGTAGATTTAATGAGTTTTATTGATTTGGACGAAATATTTGTAGAATTCTTTCTGAGAACTAGGATATCATTGAAAGATCTAAACATTGAGGAGACTAGTTATGGCGGACGACTTAGAAGACTTATGGGGCAATAGGCTATACAACCAACAACTGTCATTAATTGGCACTACAAAGCCGGGTGAAGGAAATGGATTTCACGACAGAATTTCATTTGATATTCCTTATCATTTGCAAAGTCAAAATAATCAATCTTATCAACCTACCCATCACTTCAATACATCCATATATCTTAGAGACCTTTCACAAAGGCTTAATCCAACATACAATAAGGATTTAGGAAGTATTATCAATGATGTTTTGATATTGAATAACTGCACTGAAAATTTCCAGAATACGTTTTTGGAATATCTTGGGGCTACGAGTGGGTGGAGAAGGTACGATGAAATATTGGAGGTAATGGGAATATGGAGTCACCAGTTAGTATATCAAGGTATAGTCATTTTAGAGATTGTTGGTTGGTACGATAATAAAAGTGCTAATTTTTACGCGTTTGAGCTTAAGCGGTTAGACTTAGCAAATTGTACTTTTAAAAAAGACCATATACTATTTTCTGCTCCAGTCCAAAATGAAGAGGGGGAAATAAATAATGTTTCAGTCGAGATACCCAAATCAAAGTGTATCGTGATTGAATGGCCAAAAGAATTGGGTGGGATTCGCTCTTATGAGAAGGCCATTAGATCAATGCTAAAGGTCGACGAAAAATACAGATCTCTAGAGCAAGAAAATTATATGAATCCTGGAAAGTCACTAGAAAATATGAAAGCTCGGGATTTAGAATTTAATCGCCTAATAAGCGATTGGGGTGCAATACATCCACCCGAGAACACCACAGACTTTTATAAGCAGTATAATTTCTTTAATCTAAAAGGTACGCTACTTCACTGTACTTATGCCCTCATTGATGGCCTTAATCAGTTGATCAGTTTACTAAATGCAAAACTATCAGAGGAAGCTATGCTATCTCTTAATGATGAAAATAATGAAATCAAGAAATTTGAGTCAATGAAAAGCAAGTGGTTAAAAGGTGAATTGAGTTTTAAAGAGTCGTCAGACTACTTAATATCTTAGTCAGTTGGCCAATATTTTTCAGAGTTGTTTGTTAATAAAAGGAACACTTATGCTACCCGATGAAAGCCTGAAAGCGTACCGTGACAACAAAAGCACAATGGATTACCCTATTGAAACAGCTAGAGAAGAAGCTAAAAGAGAAACTGTAAAAGAAAGAAATGTTGAGATTGCCAAAGCGATGAAGAAATACGGCGATCCGATGGAAAAAATATCAGCCGTCACCGGTTTAACCAAAGAGCAGATTGAGAAGCTATAGAAAAGCCGTATCTTTCGTATTAAATAATAGCCATGAGCGTACAGACAATCAATATAGAGTTACCGGCGGATATTTTGCTTACCTTGAACGAGAACGAACAGGAGCTAAAGCAGCAGATTAAACAGGCGTTAGCCCTTCAACTGTACCGTAAGCAAAAGGTCACCTTGGGCAAGGCCGCTCAGATTGCTGAGCTTAGTCGGCTGGCGTTTGAAAATCTGTTAGCTGAAAACAATATTCCGATCTCCCATCTGGGGCTTGATGATGTGCTCTCCGATGTAGAAAAGCTACGCTAACACACAAAGCGTGAGTTGCTTAAATCGGATATAAATTCTGATTTACGTAGCTTGGGCTGGCAAATGGGAGAGTTTGATAAAATACTGAAAGAAAACATTGAGGCAATCCTGCTTACCCTCGGCAAACAACTGCTAGGAATAGAGATCAGGAACCCAGTTGACCTGCCGGAGAAAATTCAGACCACCGTAGAGCGCGAGCCAGATACAGATGTAAGCTTCCCATAAAAGTGGCCCAATTTCATCTCACAAAAGATCAAGCTTAAAGTAACCAAATGAGACTTAGAGAGCTCGTTGTAGATATGGGAAACTATTAATATCTTCGGTTTAGCACGAATGTAAATGAAGTTAAAATTATGAGTGTATTCACAGTGCAGCTTCCCGATAGCCTAAAGATGAACGATTTTGAGCTAAAGATGTTGATCGCTGCAAAACTATTTGAGGATGGTAAATTGAGTTCGGGGCAGGCCGCAGAAATAGCGGGTATATCAAAAAGGGCTTTTGTGGAGTTACTCGGTAAATACAATGTTTCGCTATTTAGATACGATTACGAAGAATTGGCCGAAGACCTAAAAAATGCCTGATTTTGGAAAGAGTAAGAGAATAATTAAATGTAAAAAACGCCAGTTAGGGTTATGCCCATAACTTATTCTTCAAAGCCCTCTCTGTCTATAGGTATTTCTTGGTAAAACAGTACACGCGTAGGCTTAGCCAACTTTCGGGTTTAGCCGTTTACGAAGGGTTGGCTAGTTTTACCGCCTCAATTAAATGGTACTACTATGAAATACTCTTACGCCGACCGGTTAGAACGCGCCCGCTTAGTGATTGACGGAGCCTTGGCCGATAATAACATTACGAAAGAAACGGCCCTCTTTGGCTTTGACCGTAAAGCCTGTCAGCAGGCCCGAAAGCTATACGATGAAGCCTACGGAACCCAGATGACCAAAGACAGTGAAGTGGGTACCCAGCGGGAAACTACCCAAAGCCGTCGTGAGGCTCAGGAAGAAGCCCATCAGCTTTATATGCAGCACCTTACCATTGCCCGGATGGCCATTCCCCGCTCAGAAACCGAGCTGTGGAAGCAACTGGGGCTCAACGGCAAGCGGGAAACCAGCCTTACCGGATGGCTCACCCAGGTGAACAGGTTTTACCAAAACATAGATCGCGTCAGCGAAGTAATGGCCCGCTACAATGTGTTGCCGGAAGAGTTGCAGCAGGTGGAGGCCAAAGTGCAGGCGATTGCCGCTATGCGGGTGGAGCAGAACCGTACGCGAAGCCAGTCGCAGCAGCTACGCGAGCAGCGCGATGCCTCTTTACTAAAGCTGGAGAAGTGGGTGCGTAACTTCCTCAAGATTGCCCAGATTGCCTTTGAAGATAACCCCCAGCAACTGGAAGCGCTAGGCCTGGCCGTCCCTTCGGCTAAGTAATAGTATTTTCAACAACTCTTGAACGCCCTCTGTTCCAGTCTTGCTTCAATTTCCTTGGATGTTTTGGTGATGGATAATCCTCCCAACGAAGTACAGCGGAGGGTATTGGGAATACTGTGCCCTACTTGGTCCATCGTATAGATTACTTCATCCAGAGGAATCAGGTGGTTGTAGTTGGCTAAGGCCATGTTAGCACAGGAGAGGGCATTGGTGGCACCCATTACGTTTTTCCCCAGGCAGGGGGCTTCAACCCGGTTGGCTACCGGGTCGCAGATCATCCCCAAACAGTTTTGTAAGGCGATGGAAGCTGCGCTTATTGATTGATCCAGGGTGCCTCCGGCCATTTGCACCAGGGCGGCGGCCGACATACCGGAGCCGGACCCACATTCGGCCTGACATCCTCCTACTTCCGCCGCAAAAGTAGCCCGGGCGGCGATGAATACTCCGATGATCCCGGCGGTTAGTAGCGCTTTTACTACCTCCTCTTCGGAAAGCCCTAGGGTAGCCGCCGTGCCGATGATGGCTCCGGGTACCACCCCGCAGGAACCCGCGGTAGGAGCGGCCACAATGACGCCCATAGAGCTTTTTACCTCCATCATGGCCGTCACGAACATAATGATACGGTTGGTGAGGTCGCCTTGCAATAGCTGGTTACTTTCCAATTTCTCCTTAAATCCTACCGACTGACAGCCCAAAATTCTATCCTCATATTCAGTACCCTGAAGTCCTTCATGGATGGAAGATTCCATAATCTTCGCAATCTCTCGCATCTTGGCCCACACTTCTTCCGGAGAGATATTTCCCCGCATACTTTCATAGTCAAGAGCGAGCTCCCACAGCGACAGATCTTTGCCCTCATTGTACTGCAACATTTCTTCGCAGGTAATGAACGGGACTTTGAGGTCTTTTCGGGATAAAACCGGAAGCACGGGAGCAAGCTGCTTGATGAAGAGCACATCCTCGTGGTCCAGGAGCTTATGGTACAGAATGTCATCCAGCGGTTGCTGCGATTTTATTTCCATGAAACGCCCGTTTCCTTGGTGCAGTTGAAGTTCATCGTACTCCATTTCCGCATCAATGACGCTTTTCAGACCGCTTCCGGTCTTACAATAGATCAGCGTTTCGTAGTAATCACCGGCCATAGATACCTGGGCTCCGTCAATTTCAATCACCTCTATCATGCCTCCCCCGGTAGAAATGGCAATCAGTTGCCGGGTTTCTTTGGTGTTGGTAAGCGTGATTTTATAGGTGTTGGGGTGAGAGAAACCAATATCTACAATATCAATTTTCACATTGATACCGGCTCCCTTTATGGCATCTTCCGCAAACTTTAGTTGTTCGTCGTAGGCTTCCCATCCCAGAAAACCACCAAATAACCCCATGTCTGACCCCTGACTTTTATGGGTAGTAGCCAGTGAACCGTTAGGATCAAACTCAATGAGAATATCGGTGATCTCATTATCCATTAATGCCCGGCATAACCGGCCAATCCTGAGTGATGCTGCACAATGAGAGCTGGAAGGTCCCCGCATGATGGGCCCCATGACGTCGTTTAAAATACTCGGATATTGTTCCATAGCCTTTAGTAGTTTCTCCATTTTAAATATATAAAATTCAGCTAAGCGGGTATTTACCTATGTTAGTGAATCTTGATACTATTTTGCAATTGATAGCAAGCCTTTTATTTAAGGCAGTCAGCACTCAGATAGGCTTCCACCAAGCTTCAATTTCCTGCCTAAGATTATTTACTATTTCAGGATTCGATGTAGCCAGATTTTCATTTTCGTACGGGTCACTCTGAACATTGAATAGCTCTATTTCAGCCTCAGGTTGGTTTTCATCATCCGGGAGAATTAATTTATATGGTAAATCAATGGCAATTCGGTGGTAAAGACTGGAGTCAATCGTAGTAAAATCATGAGTGTAATTTTCAGCAAAAATCAGTTCGCGGGCGTTAAGTTCCTCTCTGTTCAACACGTTTACACCCGGCATCTCTTCGGGAGCTTCAATACCGTTCACCCCCAGTATGGTTGTAGCAATATCGATACTACTCACGGCGGTTAGCGTATCCATTGTTGGCTCAATGGTGCCCAACCACCGAAACATCATGGGAGTGCGAATACCTCCTTCGTAAGGCTCCCTTTTTGAGCGAGGGGCGTATCTATTGGGTCGATCCGGGTCCTGTATCCAACCATTGTCTGTAACGTATACAAACAAGGTATTTTCACTTAATCCTTTTTCGTCCACGTAGTCCATCAATTGACCACAAGTACTGTCAAACCACTCGCACATAGCCCAGTAGTTCGCTACCGCCTCGGAAGGGGCTACTTCCAGGTATTTCTCGCGAAGGCTATCAGGAGGAGTATGAGGAACATGGGGTAAAAAGGGAGCATACCATACGAAAAAAGGTTTATCATCGGCTTGGGCACTGTCCATAAAGTTGTAGATGACATCCATTCCTTCCCGGCCAATGGTTAACCCTTCATCCCCGTGACGCCCGCCCCGGGTGGGGTCTCCGTGGGTCATGCCCTGGTCAAATCCACCGTTTTCGTAGTTGCCCAGCCACCATTTCCCTGTCTGAAGCGAAGTATAGCCCTTGGGCTTCAATAGATCGGCAATAGTACGTATCTCTCTAAAATCAGCGATATGATCCTGGTATGTTTCCATTCGTTCTGCTAACCAATCCGGGCTATAATTATTATGCTGAGAGGTAAAAACGGGGTCGTTGCCTAGTATTCCGTGTTGAGATGGATATAGTCCGGTTATGATAGATGCCAGCGAGGGGCTGCACAGGGGAGCAGTGCTATAACCGTAGGTAAACGTTAGTCCTTCCGATGCCAACTGGCTTAAACGAGGAGTTTCAATATGTTCGTGCCCCATAAAGTCATAGTCGGTCCAGTTTTGGTCATCAGAAATGATCAAAACAATATTAGGGGGCTTTTTTTCCTGTACTGCGGCAGACTGCTGGTCAGTGCAGCCGGTAATAATAAGATAAGCAACTAATAGAAACCCGAAGGTATAAGCAAGCTTCATCATCTTGGTAGTTTTCTTTTAAAGATAGATCGTATTTAGCTGCAAATTGCAAATGAGAGCTTTGATTTCGGCTAAAAACCAACCTTCAAGTTTTTTTTTCCGTTTCCTTTTGCTACTCACTTCTGTATTTTGAAAAGCAATCGGCGGGAGGGGTTTCGGGCAATTCTGCTACCCACTTGTTTATTTGATCACTTAGTATTTTGACCTTGTCCGGATATTGCCCGGCTACATTTCTCTGTTCTGCCCAATCGTTTTGTATGTCGTATAACTCCTTATCTCCGGTTTCGTGATTCATCAGTAACTTCCAATTCCCCGACTGAATAGCAGTAGCAGGCCAGAATTCATTCTTTGCCGATGGAAAGTGCCATTGCCAGTAGATAGGCTTTGTTCTGTCAAATGATTCTCCTTTCAGGGCTTTTACAATACTTACCCCGTCTGCTTGGTACCCTTTCGGAAATTTAGCACCGGCCAGTTCCACAAACGTTGGTACTAAATCGACAGCGGCCAACGCAGTTGTTCTGTCTACTCTACCTTCGGGAACAACCCCGGGCCAACGAACGATAAATGGCAAGCGGACCCCACCGGCAAAGAGAGAACGTTTTCTGCCTTTTAGCCCTCCGGTCTCACCGACAGAATAGTACGTACCCAAGCCCTTACCCGTAGAGGCATCAGGGATTACTTTTCTGTTTCCGGTGATTTCCGGCCCATTATCTGATGAGAAAATAACCAGGGTATTCCCATCAATACCCAATTCTTTCAATTTTTTAAACAGAAGACCAATGCGATGATCCGCTTCAGTAGCAATGGAAGCATAGACCTGCTGCTGTTCATCTAGCTCACTGTACTGTTTCATAAAATGATCCTTTGGATAGTGGGGGGTATGCGTGGCGTGTATCCATACATTGACAAAAAACGGTTGATCTTTTTTGCGTTCAATAAAATCTATCGCTCGGAAGATAGTTGAATCGGCAGGTGCTTGCTTGAACCGAGGGGATACATTAAAGCAGTCAAACTCATCGTAACCGTACTCCAGCGGTGAAGGTGCATCCTTTACATGTACGTTGGTGAGATGCCATTTGCCAAAATGAGCCGTGGCATAACCCGCCTCTTTTAGCATACGAGGTAACATAGGAGCTTTAGGATTAAGCCAGTCGGGCATGTTACGAGCTTCGTGCAATTCTATACTGGCAAAATGCCCGTGAACCGAATGGCGAGCGGGAAAATGCCCCGTCATCACGGCCGTTCTACTGGGCGAACACACCGGATTACTAACCGAAAAATTCTGAAAATCCGTACCTTCAGCGGCCATCTTATCCAGATTTGGGGTTTTTATGAATGTGCTTCCGTGACTTCCTAAATCACCATAGCCCCAATCGTCGGCAAAAATGAATACTATATTGGGCGGCTGGGCTTGTCTATTGGCTGTTTCATGTACCGATGCTTTTTTTAATCCAAAAGATATGACTGATAGTATGGCTACTATCGCAATCAAGTATTTTTTTCTCTCCTTCATAAAGTCTCGAGATGCCGATTTTAGCGAATTTCTGCAAGTTGTTCTTCTAATTTAGCCACGATCTCCGGATAGGTGCTATATAGATTGGTTGTTTCACCCAGGTCATCTTCCAGATTGTATAACTGCCCGGGGGTTTCTATTCCGTAACCATCGGGGTTTATATTATCACTGAAGCCACCGGATTTATCAGAGAGTATAAGTTTCCAAGGCCCTTTCCTGATGGCAAATACACCCGCTCCCGAATGGTGTATCAGACTTCTGTTTCTAAGAGTTTCGTCTTCGTCACCGCTCAGAAGAGGCAGTAAGCTATAGCTATCTTTTCGGGCTTTTTCATCCCCCGGAAATGGTTCTTCCAAGAGATCAGCAATCGTTTGGTATAGGTCCAGGCTCGATACCGGATAATCACTAACCTGACCGTCGCCAATATGATTCTTCCAGTTTACGATAAATGGCACCCGGTGCCCCCCTTCCCAGATATCGGCTTTCAGCCCTCTTAGGTTACCGTTGGGGTAATGCCCAAATTGGGTTATCACTGAACCGATTGTTCCTGATTGATTCGAGCCGTCTCGGGCCGGGGAGCCATTGTCACTGGTGAAAAAAATGATCGTATTTTCTCTCTGTCCGGTTTGTTCTAGTGCTTCTACGATCTGACCTACCGACCAATCTACTTCCATCACAAAATCTCCGTAGGGACCGACTGTACTTTTATCCTTAAAGTCTTGGGCAGGTACAATCGGCGTATGCGGAGCGGTCAGGGCAAAATATAAAAAGAAGGGCTGATTGTCTGAGTTTTCTTGATCGCGAATATAACCAACCGCTCGTTCGGTGATGGCCGGCAATACGTCTTCCAGCCTCCAGCCCGGGGCCATTTTACCGGCCTTGCCGAACATAGAATCCGGTTTATCCTCGGTAGGAATGTCCTTAACCCGATCATTCTCAATGAAAGTGTAAGGTGGAAAGTTGGGAACATCATCACCAAAATAGTACTCAAATCCATAGCTAAGTGGGCCACCTAAGATTGGCTGGTCGTAGTCTACATTCTCACCGTTTACTTCTTTCGCCGATATACTGTCCATCGTCGGCCAGTTCCAGCCTAGGTGCCACTTACCAATGGCCGCGGTAGTATACTCCTGCTGCTGTAAAAATTGAGCCAGTGTGGTATGCTCAGGTTCAATAAGGGGTGGATCCCACTCCCAGAGTACCCATTCTTTTAATCGGCTTCGCCAGGCGTACCTTCCGGTTAGAATGCTATATCGGGTTGGGGTACATACGGCGGAAGGCGAATGGGCATCGGTAAACAACATGCCCCTACTGGCTAACTGATCAATGTTTGGGGTTTGAAATTTAGCCTCTGGGTTGTAGCATGACAAGTCACCGTAGCCCAGGTCATCCGCCAGTATCAGAACGATGTTTGGCTTTTTTTCGGTAGCTTGCTCGGAAGAACAGGCGAAGCCAATGAGAAACAGTAGTATACAACTACAAAAGTTCAATGGCTGGAAAGGTAGTATTTCGTTTTCCTGGGTATTCAGAGTGGTCAGGTTTATCAGAGATTAATTTCCTTGGGCCGTATCCATCCAGTCTAGTTGCTCCCAAACCGTGGGGCCATCGTTGCTCTGTGGTTCGCCCGGAGTGCTTCTTCCATCTTTGATGTATTTAGTTAATAGCTCGGTTAAAGAAGCCACTATTTCGGGATGTTGACGGTATAAATTCTCCTGTTCGGCCGCATCCTCTGCCAGATTGTATAACTGCATTGGTTCCAGCCCCTCTAAGGCCTCTCCGGAACGGGGCTCGCTCCACCCACCCGAACCGGGCCACAAGATCAGCTTCCAGTCGTCTTTTCTAATCGCAAAACGCCCTTCTATGGAATGATGTACGGTAGCTTCTCTTAAAGGCCCGTTTAAGCTTTCTTTATGTAATACCGGTAGAAGGCTATAGCTGTCTTCCGCTGCTTCATCGGGTAACGGTATGTTTAAGATATCGGCACAAGTGGCCATGAAATCGGTGGTGCAGATTACCTCATCAGTAATGAATGGGGTTTTTATTCCGCCCGTCCAGTTGACGATAAAGGGAACCCGATGTCCTCCTTCGTAGATATCGGCTTTGTGGCCTCTAAAGATATAACTGGGGTCATGCCCTACTTGAGCCAGCTCTTCAAAATCGGCTCGGGGTGAGCAGCCATTATCGCTGGTGAAAATGATCATCGTATTCTCCCGAACTCCCTGTTGTTCCAGTGCTTCAACCACTTGGCGAACTACATCGTCTACTTGGAGTACAAAGTCGCCGTAGAAGTTGGTATTACTTTTTCCTAAGAACTCGGTAGTGGGCAGAATAGGGGTATGGGGAGCGGGTAGGGCAAAGTACAAGAAAAAAGGGTCGGAACTCTTGGCTTGCTCATTGATATAACCTACTGCTTTTTCGGTTAGATCATCCAGGGTCATGGTGTGATTGAAATCCTGGGCGGTAGGTCCTTTTCTCCAGAAGCCTTTATAATCAGCGTTCTGCGTAGTATCAATTACCGTGGAAGTAGCCCTACTATTCTCAACGTAGACGTAGGGTGGCATATCCAGGGAGCCATTAAAGCCGAACGAATAGTCAAAACCCTGTGTATCGGGGCCATTTTCAATAGGTTGAGAAAAATCAACCGGCGGATTATTGTTCAGGTTATAGGAGTTGATATCATCAGCTTGGTTCTTAAAGCTCCAGTCCCAGCCCAAATGCCATTTACCGACGAAGGCCGTATGGTAGCCATTCTGTTGAAGTAGCTCGGCTACGGTTAAACGCTCAGGCTCAATCAGGGCTTTGGAATATCCACCCAGCACCGATTTTTTCAAGGTCGACCGCCAGTTGTATCTCCCGGTAAGAATACCATAGCGAGTAGGGGTACACACCGCAGAACTAGTGTGGGCATCCGTAAAAGCAACTCCTTGTTCGGCCAAATCATCTATCGCAGCCGTGCTCAGCTTGGAGTCTTCGTTGAAAAACGAAACATCGCCGTAGCCCAGGTCATCCGCCAGAATGTAGATGATATTAGGCTGGGTGCTTTGGGCGAATAAACGGTTAGATTCTGAGTAAAATAGTAAACAGCAGGCTAATACTAAATATCTGATCATAGGTTGGGTATTTATTGTGAAATTAGTTCTTCAGTAAGGCTGCTCTCCCAGTTTTTCAGGGATTCGTTTAAATCTACAAAGATTTCCGGAAAGCTATCTTTTAGGTTGATCGTTTCTGACGGATCATCAGCTAGGTTGAAAAGCTCGGAACTACTTGGGGTGATCACTGCTTTCCATGGTTCTTTGGTAGCCGCTTTTTGGTTTTTGAATCGCCAGAAAACGGTTCGGTCATTGCTGCCTGCTTCTGTTGATTTACCCAGTAATAGATTAGCGATACTGATACCCGAGTAATTGCTAGGGTCTGGTTTTTCGGCTACCAACTCGGCAATGGTGGGAAAAATGTCCATCGACAGTACTAGCTCATCACTTACTGATTTTTTAATTTTATCTCTCCAGTAGAAGATGGCGGGCACCCGGTGCCCTCCTTCGTACACTTGGCCTTTATGCCCCCGAAAGGGAGCATTAGAACCTACTTTGGGGGTAGCACCGTTGTCCGAGCAAAAAATGATGAGGGTATTATCCATGAGTCCCTCTTCTTCTAAGGCTTGCACCACTCGGCCCACATTCTTATCTAACGACTCAATTATTTCCTGGTAGGCCTGACCAACATCCTCTCTTTTTCCGGGTATGATAAAATCTTCTCCGACCGTTCGTTCGGCTTCGTCGGCTGGCCCCTGATAAGGATAATGGGGCGCGCCGTGGGGAAGATACAAAAAGAAAGAAGAGTCTTGATGCGACTTGATAAACTCGATCCCGTGATCGGTAACTAATTCAGTTAAGTAGCCCTCTTCGGGTTGAAGTTCGGAGCCCTGCCACCAGTCTTCGTGCCCCTCCTGATCTACATGACTGAAATAATCAATATTACCACTGACAAAGCCCGTAAAATGATCAAAACCTTGGGCCAGAGGACCATACTTAGCTTGGTACCCTAAATGCCACTTACCAAAGATGGCCGTGGCGTAGCCCGAGTCATTTAAAAATTCCGCGAGGGTATAATGATCTAGCCCCATCCCTACGTCTCGGTGGCTTTTGGCGGTTACGACCCCTTCCACCCCCGCTTCCTGCGGATATAATCCTGTCAGTAAAGCTGCCCGGGTAGGGCTGCAAACCACCCCATTAGAGTGGTAATTGGTTAGCCTTAACCCCGCTTCAGCTAGCGCATCAATATGTGGCGTACTGATGTTTGTGTTGCCGTAGCAACCCAGATCATTGTAACCCATATCATCCGCCATGATCAAAACAATATTTGGTTTGTCGGGAATGGTTTGTTCACGTTGTGGCTGATTATCTGATTGGCTAGTACAGCAGCAGGCAAACCATAATAACAATAGCCCTACATGGCTTAACTGTACTTTCATTAATACCCCGGATTTTGATCTCCTAAATTGGCGTTGTTGATAAATTCAGTGGCTGGCAAGGGGTACAAAAAGTAGGGTTTACCCGTGATGGGGTGGGAGATTAGGTTCTGGCTCGGTACCGTTACCCCCTGTACCGCCAAATTATTTTCAAGGATACCCCATCGATTGAGGTCAAAATACCTTTTGCCTTCAAATGCGAGCTCCAACCTTCTCTGCTTTCTAATCTCTTCTCGAAGAGCATCCTGGTTACCCGAAATAGCACCATCAACGTCAGTTAAACCGGCCCGGTTTCTTACCATGTTCAGGTAATTGATCGCACTCGCGTTATCGGTTCCCAATTCGTTTAATGCTTCAGCAGCAATTAACAGCACTTCGGCGTATCGGATTACGGGAAAGTTGTAAGGACTCTGGTTCGGTGGAAACTGGTCGCCCGCAAAGTATTTATTGACGTAGAATAGACTACCGGCTGGTTTGGTGGGATCGAGGAAATTATCCAGACCGTAATTGGCCAGGGTTATCTCTTCTCGAAGGTCGCCCTCCTCAAAAGCCTGGACAATTCCACCACCCGTGGAAGAGATACCAAAATCGTTATCATTATCCGTGGGCAGAATAAATGCCGCGCCATTGGCAACCGCCGGCGGAGCCAATGAAGTGGAATGGCCGGCATTAGTTCCTCCCCCTACTCCGCCAAACTGTACTTCAAAAAGAGATTCTGCTCCGTTTTCCGATAACCCATAAAAATTATTAGCAAAGTTGGCGTAAAGCTCAAACTGATCACTGTCAATGATCTGCTGGGCATCCTGAGCGGCTTCGTTCCATTCTTCTAATTCCAGGTGAACCATAGCTCTCAGTGCTAATGCGGTATATGTTGTGGCTCTTCCTTTTTCAAATCCGCTACCACCGCCGTATGCCGTAGGTAAGAGGTTGATAGCATCAGTAAGGTCGGTTTTTATTTGGCCGTATACAGACGCAATATCCGTTCGGGGGGCCTCAGACTCTTCCCGGGAAGTCACTTCGGTAGTTAGCAAAGGAACCCCACCAAACAGCCGTACCAAGTTGAAGTAATACAACGCTCGTAAAAACTTGGCTTGTCCTTCAATGGCACCTTCCAACTCAGAATTGTTAAATTCAATGCCCTCGAGACGAGTTAGGATAACATTGGTTCGGGCAATACCGAGGTAGTGCTGCGACCATAGCGGAAAAATTAATTCTGAAGTGGGAGCTATGCGATAGAGCGCGGGGTCTTGCTCGTTTCGCCAGGTCCAGCCATCGTCGCTGGCTAATTCGGCGTTTCTCCAAAACAGCCCATCGTAAATGCCGCCCGAGGCTAGTGGCTCATAAGCACCGTTTAGAACCGATACAAACCCTTCTTCCGTCGTTAAGAGTTGATCGAGCTCTATCTGTCCTCTCGGTTCGGGTTCAAGTACCTCTTCACATCCTAAAGTGAGCAGGATTCCCGAGATTAGTAGGGTGATATATATAGTTTTCATATTCTTTAGATTTTTCGTTAAAAGGTTACTTGCACTCCTAAGGTGTAGATTTTAGTAAGGGGGTAAGGCGTTAAATCCTGTCCGGCCGAAAGTAGACTGTTATAACTGGAGGATTCAGGGTCGTACCCCTCATAATTAGTCCAGGTAAACAGGTTGTTACCCGTGAGCGTCAATCTGAGATTGCTAATATTTAGCGGCTCAGTAATCGTGGAGGGCATGTTGTAGGACAGACTAACATTCTGCAAGCGTAAAAAGGAGGCATCTTCCAGAAAACGGGTAGAGGCGATGGTCGACAAGAACGTAGTATAGGCAGCATCACCGCCCTGGGAAGGCCGGGGTATATTACTGGGGTTTTCCGGAGTCCAGAAATCCGCCACTTCCGCCAGATTTTGCACAAAAGGAACTGACCGGGCAAAGAGATGTCTGGCCCCGTTAAACAGTTGGTTGCCACCAGAATAATTTAGAAAGGCCGTCAGGGTAAACCCTTTATATTCAAAGGTATTGGTAATTCCTCCGAAGAAGGTAGGTGTTGGGTTACCCACAAAGGTCCTATCACCATCATCAACCCTTCCGTTCCCGTTATTATCAACGTATTTTGCATCACCCGGCACTGAACCAAACCCAGCGGCTTCGGCTTCCTCGTCCAACTGCCAGACGCCATCAAATTCGTACATATAAAAGGCTCCTACCGGACGGCCGACTACGGTTAGGTTCACGAGGTGTCCGCCCAATGGAATCTCCTGACCAGGTATTTCCAGCGGATCACCCACCGCATTAGTGCCGATATCCAGTACCTCATTCTCGTTGAAGGTAATATTGAAGTTAGTCGTCCACAGAAGCTCACCGGTGGTGTTCTGCGTGGTGATGGCAAATTCAAAGCCGGAGTTTCGAATGGAACCCAGATTAACCGTTGGGTCTTCTGTGATTCCAGCGGTATAGGGTATTGGTGTACGAATTAACAGATTATCGGATATCCGATTGTAGTAATCCATACTAGAGTAGATTCTTCCCTCAAAAAGGCTTAGGTCCAGGCCAATGTCAAATTGCTCGGAACTCTCCCACTGTAGATTAGGATTGCCAATATTAACGGGGGCATTTCCTAGCGCGACATTGTCACCCCAGACGTAGGGTGCGGCTCCGGCTCTGGTTAAAAATGCAAAGTCGCCAATATTTTGATTACCGGTAAGTCCGTAGCTAGTCCTAAACTTTAAATCATCTATTACTCCTACATTTTGTAAGAAGTTTTCTTCTGATACTCTCCAGCCTAACGATGCCGAAGGGAAAACTCCGTATCTATTACCGGAACCAAACTTTGAAGAACCGTCTCTTCTAACCGTGGCGGTTAGTAGGTATTTATCCATATATCCGTAGTTGACTCGTAAAAATTGAGAGTTAAGTCCTGAGTTTACTTCACTACCACTGGAAATAAAACTGGTTTGATTAGATAGTTGATCCAGAGAATTGTCGGTAGTTCCCTGTCCGGTGGTGCTAAATTGCTTGACGATAAACTGTTGTGCCGAAACCCCCGCCAATGCTGTTAAATCGTGCTTTTCATTGAGATTTATATCGTATTGGAGCGTAGCGTCGGCTACTCCATTGATCTGTTCGTTGATAGACTCTGTTACCTGCCCTTCCACTCGCTGGTTGATTCCTCTATCGAATACTGGTAGAAAGGTATAAGCTCTATCGGTTAGTATATCCCCACCGAGATTGACGGAAAACACCAGGTTGTTCGTCAAATTATAATCTGCTTTCACGTTGCCTAAGATCCGGGTTGTATTCAACTTTAAATCTTCTTCTACTCTGCGGGCTACTGGGTTTGTATTATTGCCGAAGTAGGGCGCATTACTGTTTTCGGGGCCAATAAAGTTTCCTTCTTCGTCCTTATAAGGCGCATACGAATGGGTGAAAATAGCTTGTCTAAGGGTTCCACTTCCGCCAAAATATTCTTCTTCCGGGGCTATATTTTGCCGCTGGTAGCTACCCATTAGTCGGGTAGATACTTTAAATTTTTCACTGAATTTGTGATCTACGTTCGTTCGGATAGACCAGTTTCTTAGGTCCGTATCCAGCATGACCCCTTCTCGGTCGAGATAAGCACCCGAGATGGAAAAGGTAGTACTTTCGTTGCCCCCCGATACCCCAAAGTTGTAGTTTTGCCTCTTGGCAGTTCTGGTAATCAAGTCCTGCCAGTCATTATCTACGGATCTAAACGGGGCATTAGGATCATCAAATACGTCGGTAGATCTACCAGAGTTCTCAAATGCTTCAACAAACAGTGCTGCTTGCTGGCCGGTAGAGAGCTGATCCAGTGTTTTAGTAATGTTTTCAAATCCAAACTCGGCATTAAATGAAACGTTCGTGGCTCCTGAGCGACCGGATTTAGTCGTGATAATGACTACCCCATTTGCAGCCCTGGCACCATAAATAGCCGTGGCTGAGGCATCTTTCAGGATGTCAATAGATTCTATATCTCGAGGGTTTATCGTAGAGAAGCCCTGACTGAACAACGGAACCCCATCTACCACATATAATGGTTCATTACTACCAGTCACTGAGCCTATACCTCTAATCGCAATGGAGAAGTCGCCATCTAGTGCGCCTCCGGTTTGCCTCACCTGTACTCCGCTGGCTCGGCCTTGTATCGCTCCCTCAAAAGAAGGTAGAGGTCTGGTTTCTATGTCTTCGGAGGATACAGATGCTATAGACCCGGTAACGTCAGCTTTCTCCTGTTGTCCGTACCCCACCACTACTACCTCGGAAAGCGACTGAATGTCCGGAAGCATCGTTACTTCAATATTGCTTCTTCCGTTAATTGGTACCTCCTGAGTAACATAGCCTATCGAGGAGAACACCAGTGTTTCTACCTCATCGCCTACAGTCAGGCGATAGCTGCCATTTATATCGGTTACCGTGCCGGTTGACGTGCCTTTCGCCAGTACATTAACTCCCGGTAGTGGTTCTTGGGTATCCTGGTCAGTTACTTTCCCTTCAATGGTTTGTTCTAAGACTCTGACAATCATACCTATAGAACTGATCAAAGCTGGCTTTTCATTGTTACTTAGGTTGTCAGGAGCTTGGTTAAGCTTTTGAACTTCCTTTTTGTCCTTGCGCCTGATGACGTAGAGTTTTTCACCTAGCTTCTGATACTGTAACTCATGCAAGTCTAGCACTTTGTCTAGTATGGTTTCCAGTTTTTGGTTTTTTTCTATTTTAATACTTACTTCTTGATTATTCACCAATTCTCCATCGTAAGCAAACTGTACTTGATACTCCCGCTCTAGTTGTAAGAGGAAGCGTTGCAGTGTTTTTGCTTTTTCCTGGTAGTCTGGAACGAAAGTGGCTCTATTCTGGGCTATTGATGCTAAATCCTGCGCTTGCAACGAGCAAAGACTGAGCATAATCAGCAATGATCCCAACATTACTCTGGTTTTTTGTGTAGTTTTGAGTTGCATAGGTATGATGTATTTATGTGAATAATGGAAACTCCATCGGCTGGAGGCTGGCAGGCTAGATGACGTGTTAATACTGAATTAGGATCTTATCTTTTTCTGATACTATTTCCAGCCCAAAGGAGGTCTCTATCGCATTCAGTAGCATTGGAAGGTTCTCTCTCGATACTTTTGCGGTGAATATTTTCTCAGCCAGCGATGCATCTGAGAACACTACGTCCTTTCCGTAGTAGTTCTCAATCTCCGCTGCTACTTCCTTTAGTGGAGTATTTTCAAAAACAAATAAATTCTCTCGCCACGCCGGTTCTATAGTATCTTTTAACTTCTTAATCCGGTATTCATTATCTTCTTCCGAAAGTGCTAGCTGATCGCCCGATTCTAGTGTTTCAGGATGTCCTATTCTGGAACTTACTACTTTGATACTCCCTTCTTTCAGTAGTACTTCGCTCTCAGTAGGCCGACTGGAAGCATTGAAGGTGGTGCCCAATACTTCTATGTCAAAATTGGTAGTATGCACCACGAACTTGCTTAGATTGGGCTGCTTTACCGTTTTGTCTTCATCCAGATGCTTTACATGGAAGTAGGCTTCTCCTTCTAACCAAACTTCTCGTGGCTGATTTTTCTCAGTATTAATCGCTACTCTAACTGTAGTATTTGCATTGAGCGTTACTTCACTTCCGTCAGGAAGGATTATTGTTTCCGTTTCCTGGAAACCGGTTTCGTATCTTTCGTGGGTGGGGCTAACAAGCCAGTACAGTGAAAAAAGTATGACTATTGATATACTAGCAGCTATCGCCAAGTATCTTCTCAAATACGGTGAGGGAGCCGCTGTAATAGTTGTACTGGCACTTTGTGAGTATACTTTTTGAAGCATACCCTCCTGCTTTTCTTTGGGTAATGAGTAGGGTTTGTACTGAATACTTTCAAGCAGCTTGCGGGCCTCTTTTACCGCTTTTCTCTGATGGGGGTAAGTACGGGTAAACTCCTGCCAATAATTATCAGTTTTCGGTTTGGGACTTATTATCCACTGTTGAAAATAATCATCCCGGAGGAAATCTTCTATCTGATAATTGAGGTAAGTCGTGAATGGAGGTTGCTGCATAGTCTACACTCTTTATTAGTAGGATACAAAGAGTGCTATTTTTACCCCACGAAAAATCCATTTTTTTCTATAATTATATTTTGAGCAGCAGAAAAGCTTTATTGTTGAACAAATAACAATAAAAAGTTATTTATTGTGATAAAAGGATAATAATGAAGTTGGAGAAGATGGGATCAGTTATATTATTTCTTAGCGACTGAAGGGCTCTTGCTGTAAGTTTATAAATCGCTTTTACCTGCACATCCATTATTTCAGCAATTTCACTGTAGGAAAGTTGGTTATAGAATCGCAGGTAAATCACCTCTTTTTGCCTATCACTTAGATTTTTAAAGGCTTTCTTAAGAGCAATTATATTTGCTTCATGGACTTGTTCGTCTAGATATGGGTCAAACCCAGTCAGAATAACTTCTGAAGCTTGATTGATTTTTTGTTGACTGTTTTTTCGATTAGCCAGCATTCGATATATTCTTCTTTTAAGAGCAACGAGCAGAAAGGATTTGACGGCAGCTACCTGAGGCAGATCGCTTCTCTTTTCCCATAGGTCAGAAAATAAGTCTTGAATGCAATCTTCTGCTAATTGTGCGTCTTTGCTCAGCCTAACTCCATAGTCATAAAGTAGATTTACATGTTTGTAATAGATTTGCTCGAAAGCACTTTGACTCCCGTTAATGAATTGTTTCCAAAGCTGAACACTAGAAGGTTTAGAAGCAGCAGATACTATACTATCAATGCCAGACTTAACAGAAACACTTCTAATATGTTGCTTGGTGAATCTCATTCTATTGAATTTATGGACTTATGTGTAATAAAGCCAATTCTTAACGAAAGGCCAACTTATAATTATACGGTGCAGAGGATTCGGAATGCGGTATTCCGATATGTTGCGTGTTTCCGGCAAAAGGCATATTTTAAATCCTATTATGGAACCTCTCTACTTTAAAATCCCACGATCAAGTGACGAGTCAATAAGGATAGAATACTGGGATCTAAACTTTTTTTTCGATCCGATTCACTTTCATGAAGATTGTCAGCTAACTTATATTTTGGAAGGTGATGGTCAGGTTTCTCTAGGGGAAAGTATCGCTGAATTTGCTAAGGGCGACGTCTTGCTTATCGGCAAAAACATTCCCCATGTTTTACGGAATAGTGATAATTACTACCAAAACCCTCATCTACATGCGAAGGCTATATCGGTATTTTTTAGTCAAGATACTTTGATGACGATTTTCAATTTATTGCCCGAAGCTAGTTCATTACAAAAACTGCTTAACTATTCTGCTTACGGAATAAAAATAAATGGCGAGATAGCCGATGAAGTTCGCCAAGGTTTAAATAAGATGTTGAATTTGGAAAAGTTTGATAGCTTCTTGGAGTTCATAGGTATACTAAATAACATTTCTAAGGCCCATGACTTGAACCTGATTTCTAAAACTAGTATTCCTTTGCACTCCGTTTCTGAAGCAAATAAAAAGATAAACAAGGTTTATGAATACGTTATGGCCAACTTTCATGACAAGATTACGCTGAACGAAATCTCATCTAAAGTGAATATGTCACCTACGGCGTTTTGCCGATTTTTTAAACAACGAACCTTGAAAACATTCTCTAATTTCCTGATTGAAGTACGGATAGCCAATGCCTGCAAAATGTTAATTGAAGGAGATTATAACACTACCCAATGTTGTTTTTCGAATGGGTATAACAACGTTTCTAACTTTCATCGCCATTTCCGTAAAGTTACCGGAATGACCCCCGGCGAATACAAGCTAAAAACTCAGCGATGACAGGAAAAAGGATTGATCTGCTGTCTTCTTCAGCATTCACCTATTCCCGCGGTTGGTTTTAGCCTACCTTCAACGATGGGATTAACCAGCGGTGATGAAAAGCTATTGAACATCATCTTGAAAACTATCAACCGGCATATTTCGGTGTGCTAGTACGGACTTTGATACCGCACCAACCTTTTCCAGCACTTTCCAATGCCTTAGAATATCTTAAGTAAGTACGTACGTATACGAAAAGTATTGAAAGTGCTATCAGTTCAATTCATATTGCCGTAGTCATGAACAGAAAAAATACATTGCTATCTGTTGTAGAGTTCAATATACTTTTCGTCCAGCTCCGGTGAGTCCTTGTACTTAGTTCTAAGTGCTTCCAGCTCCTGATGTAGGCTATCCGCTACTTCAGTGTAAGCCGGGTCGTCGTATACATTATTCATTTCTTGCGGATCCTTTTTTCGGTCGTATAGCTCCCACTCATCTACATCGTAGTAGAAGTGGGCTAGCTTGTAGTCTTCAGTTACAATACCGTAATGCCGTTTGACCGAGTGAGAGCCGGGATATTCGTAGTAGTGGTAATAGACTGCATCTCGGGTCCAGTTAGCGGTATCGCCAGTTAGTAGCGGCATAAAACTTTCGCCCTGCATATCACTTGGTGCGGTAATGCCGGCTGCCTCTAAAAAGGTCTGGGCAAAGTCAAGGTTCTGCACCATCTCATCACTGGTAGTACCCGCCGTGATTTCATTAGGCCAGCGAATCAGCAGGGGAGTTTTGAAGGATTCATCGTAGATAAAGCGTTTGTCAAACCAGCCATGTTCGCCCAGGTAAAACCCCTGATCCGACGTATACACCACAATCGTATTTTCAGCCAATCCGCTTTCATCCAGGTAATCCAGTACTCGGCCTACATTATCATCTACCGAAGAAATACAACCTAAATAGTCCTGCATATAGCGCTGGTACTTCCAGCTTATTTTTTCCTCATCGCTCATTGTGGGCCACCGCTCTTTAAAGGACTCGGCGATAGAATCCAGAATGGGCTGATACAACTTGCTTTGCACTTCGTTGATGCGGGGGTACTCACTACCCTCAAAGTAGCGCTGGTTTCGGGGATCATCGGTCAGGTTTAGCTCATTGATAGCCTGGGGAAGCACTTTGTTATCGTAGCTTAGCAGCATTTCGTCCGATATGGTCATGGCTGCTTCCCGGGCCGCTGTGCCCCGCCCTGAGTAATCATCAAACAGGGTGTTGGGTTCGGGAAAGGTTTTGCTGGCAAACGCCTTGAACTTTTCCGGGCTGGGCCACCAGGCACGGTGTGGGGCTTTGTGCAAATACATCAGCAGAAAAGGCTTCTCCGGCTCCCGTTTCTTGTCCAGCCAGTTGATGGTCAAGTCGGTGATGATATCGGTCACGTATCCGGTAATGGTGGTATCTCCTTCTGGGGTAATGAACCGGGGGTTGATGTAACTGCCCTGCCCGGGCAGGATCATAAAATCATCTACGCCCTTGGGATTATTACCAAAGTGCAGCTTGCCGTACATAGCCGTCTGATACCCGGCCTGCTGAAACAACTGGGGAAAGGTAACCTGGGTAGTATCGAAGGGCATTACATTATCGATTTTACCGTTGATGTGAGTGTGCTTTCCGGTCAGGATGGTGGCTCGCGATGGGGCGCAGATGGAGTTGGTCACTGAGGCATTGGTAAACAGCATGCCTTCGTCTGCCAGCCGATCAATATTAGGCGTTTGGATCAAATGATCTGAATAAGCACTGATGGCCTGATAGGCGTGGTCATCCGACATGATAAACAGAATATTGGGTCTTTTAGGGGAGTCGGTTTCTTCCGGTGCCTGACAAGAGCTAAAGAATAAAATTGATACAATTAAGAGTGCGAATTGGAAGGTTTTTTTTATCATTTCCGGTTTTGGTTTATTGCGTTAATATACCATTAATTCTTGGGTGAAATAGTCACCGTATATTATCACGGATACCTTCTTCTACCCATCCGCGTAATCCGACTGAACGCTGACCAGATTGGAAAGAAACGAGCTTTCGGTTACTTCCTATGCGGAGTTCAACCGTTCAGAAGAACTGGAAAAGTTGCTCTTATTAGTAACGTCAGCACGAATTGAGGACATGCGCCAAATCCATTGCTCCGGCCAGACGGTTGGCCTACTCCGTCCATCATTGGTAGAATGATTTATTATTGTTCACCTCGAATTTTTAGTAGTAATCCAGAGAAGCTCGTAGGCTGACCTGGCTCCGTAAATGGAAGTAGCTTCCTTCAATACTGAAACAGACTCTATATCATTCGAATCAATATCGTTGCGGTTTATTCCGACATTGCTTGGAATAGCGGCTCGTTAGTAGGCCGTAGGTGATGAATGGTATTCTGAAAAGTGCCTTCTACTGGATTACCCTCAGTGTCTGTTAACTGGTAACGGACGGTCATTACATCTACGGGCTGTATGTCAGGTAGTATTAGCTTCACGGTTTTTCTATCATCGCCTAGCTGAGCTTGGGCTATTTCCAGTGTCTGGACGTTGTAACGGTCAGAACCGTAGCTACTACTTCGCACTAAGTCCCAGGTTTTTACCTCGTAGTTAGCAGCGTTTTCCGCTTGCTCCTGCTTTAGCGGTGTAGCAAAGGTGAATTCCACTCCATCGGTTTCAGCATGGAGCTGTAACGGTACCGATAAAGGCTGACCGGTGTAGCGTAACCTATAGAGGCCGCCGCCCTTCATCATTTGGTTAGTGCCCCAGGCTGACATTCCGCAGGCGTACAGTTGGCCATCCTGCGGGTTAAACCGGCCTCGCATTACTCCCGTCATGAATTTAATGCCCGGAATATCAATCACTCCTCCCTGCATTCGGTTATTGACTCTTTCGTGTAGAACTAACTGCACCTTTCCGTATCCGTAGGAGAAGCTCAGTAAACTTCCGTTGAGCGGGCCCCATTCCTCGCTGTCAACCCAAACCAATTCTGACGGAGAACGATCAAACTCCATATCAACCCAGGCCAGCGGTGGTTCCATCGCTGCGCGGGAAGTATCTTCGGGAGGATTGTACCCCCACATGTTACCGTAGAAATTACCGTTGCCTTCTACCCAGTTAATTCGGTTCATCGGGTTCCAGAAGCCCTGCTGATCGGTTACAATAAAACTGCCGTCAGGATTAATGCAAACCCCGTTGGCCGCTCGAAAACCAGTAGCAATAATCTCCGATGTTGCGCCATTGGGACTCACCTTGATTAAGGTTCCGTGCTGAGGGATCAGGGCCTCCCGGGCGTGCCGCCCGCTTTTGGCGTAATAAAGATTCCCTTGCTCATCAGCCTGAAGGCCCATCGCAAACTCGTGGAAGTGATCGGTTACCTGATGGTCGTGGTTAAAGCTTTCGTAAAAATCGGTTTCTTCATCACCGTTCAGGTCCCGCAGTAGCACGAGCTGGTCGCGGCAGGTGACAAAGATTTTTTCGTCTATCACTTTAATGCCCAAGGGTTGGAACAAGCCGGAGCCGATTCTCCGCCAGGTTAACTCTCCACTGCTATCGGTAAGCCCGGTAATTTTCCATACGTCGCCGTCGGTGGTGCAGACTACCGCTACGTTGGCATCTTTCATAAAATCTATGCCGCTTAGCTTCATGCGGCTGTCCCAGGGATTATCGAAGGGGGGGGTAAGTTGATCCACTGCAATGGGACCATCTTCCCGACCTACGGTAATGGTCGTGGTGAGCTCCTGCGGATAGTGGGGTTCTCCACCCCGGGTATACTTTGCTAACGATTCCGGCGGTGAAGACTGCTGGGCGAAGTCTGACAAACCCTCTACGCCGGGCCCAGTGATGAATAGCTTCACCTTGGCTGCCCTGGACTTAGGCACGTTCATGACGATAAATCCATCCGCTTCGTCCAGGGTAGCTCCCTGTCCCGCCAGGGCTACCGGGGCACCTATGGGGGCTATTCTCGTTTGCAAAGGGGTGGAAGATGGGCTGATATTTAACGTACGGGTAAATACCGTTTCTTCGCCCATTTTCTCTCTCCCCAGCCGTTCCAGAAGATTGGCGTTTCCGATTGAGTAAGCAATGATAATATTGTCGCCGCTGTGGTAGAGCCCTTTATAATTGGCCCATTTTTTCGGTAGGGGGCCGAACTGTCGGCCGTCACGAGCGGTGAAGCGGGGGTCATCGTAGGTGCCGGTAGCCGGATTGGCCCAGGCGGGTCCTACCGGGGTTTCAAAGTGTAATTCACCGATGGTACGGGGGTACGTTTCGTGCCGATCATTCAACAGGATACCATCCCAGTCAATAAAACCTTCGCCGGTCCAGCCCCCGGCAACCCGCATTAGGTCATGATCAAAGATCATCCAGGCGTTTCCATCTGATACCCCGCCCGGGCCTTCGTCTAAGCGTACGGCGATGCCTTTGTAGGCAAAATTATTTTCCAGGTAGTTTTCGTCGGGGTACGGTCGGGGCCCCGGCGAATGGAATCGTTCCGGTCCGGTTTCGGCATCTACTAATTCGTAGGTGTTGATGAAAAAGTTACCGTAATCCATATCTGACCAGGGGTGATACGGTTTGGTGGCCGGTCCGGTGGATGATCCTTCCGGTAATGCCGATAAGTAGGCCGGGTTAACCGCAAAATACTCCTGGCGATTGTCTTCCCGGATGAAATTCTCGCGGATGTAGAGAATTACATCGTACTTCTCCTGAGGGGTGAGGGTTACCTGAGGGGGCATAGAGCCGTAGCCCCGGCTAATGGTTTGGTACATTGAGTAGGGGTCGTTCCCCGCTTTGAAAGACTGCTTCCAAAACTTCAGGGACAAAGGAATGGAACCCTCCATTTCCGGATTACCGTGGCAATTGATACAGTTGGCGTTGTATACCCGGGCGCCCCGCTGATAACCTTCGGCATCGAAGGAGGTGATCAACCCGGCATGGTCTAGGTCACGTTCATCATCAGATAAGTCCGATTCATTGAGCATATACGCCACTTCCGGTAGACTATCAGGCGAAAAATCAGTTGGAAACTTGGTAGCGTTTACTTGAAACGTGTCCTCAGGAGCTATAATACTGCCGGAGAAGGTATCACCGACGAATTCCCCCTTCAGGGTGAATACTCTCTCCCGGAAGGCTACGCTGCTGTTTATTTCATTTCCCACCATTTCAATACTGTCAAGCTGCATAGGGGCTCTATCAAAGGAGACCAAGCTTCCCGAATAGCTACCACCTTCTTTGGTAATAGTCATGGTACCGTAATCTCTGTTCTCCGGAGAGAAGGTGAGGGTATAGTCCCAATCACCTTCAATATTTTCGGTAGCACAGCCGTAGAATACGCTAATCAATCCCAATAATAGTACAGGTAGTAGGGATTTGTGAATCATGGTATGGTGATTATGTGGTTGTGTTTTCCTTTCTCGGCGCATTTTAATGTCTACTCAACGGTCTTTTGATCTACCGTGAAATCGGAAGGGGAAAGTCCCTTTTGCGCGTCACCGAACCCGAAAAAGGTAGGGTTGTAGTCTCCTACCAGGGTTACATTATTTTCTTCAGGAATCTGATCCTCCATTCCGACGCACCAGTAGGCGGCATTAACGATCAATCTTCGTAAGCCTTCGCTCTCCAGATCTACCGCGGCCCCCATCGTCGTATTAAACACCCGGCAGGACTTTCCTGACTGAGTGGCATAGTTCTTAATCCAGGCTATCGGCACGATTGATTTGTCGAAGTTGGGCGGGGAGTCCGGTTCCATGCCGAGCAACGATTGTCCGTAGAGCAGTACGGTTTCGTCCCCCTCAATATCGGTTAAGCCGTAGACATCCGTAGGCCCCCACACATCTTTTACGTCTTTCAAAATAGGATGATCTTCTACCATACCATTCACTAAGCCCCGGGTGCTTTCGCTACCGTGGTCGCCGTGGTGCGATATCCAGGTCTCGCCCAGTACCTGCCGGCCGAATCCGCCTTCCCAACCGGCTACTTGGCTATTGAAGCTATATTTTTGGTAGGGACTATCCTCGCCAAACAGAAAGGCGTGGGTTGACGTTCTCATGCCAATGATGGGCTTCCCCGCCTCTATGTAGTCCAGAATGTGCTCCATCTGATCTTCAGGGAGGGCCCGAAACCGGGTGAAAAGCACCATCAGGTCGGCATCTTTCAGCATCTCCAGACCAGGAATATTATTCTGATAGTCAGGGTCAATTTTACCACTTTCGGGATTGATCGCGAAGAGGACAGTGCACTTAAAACCGTGGCGGTAGGCCAGAATTTTTGCCAGAGCGGGCAGGGCTTCTTCGGAACGATACTCTTCATCGCCACTTACTAGCACAATGTGCTTGCCTTGTCCGGGTCCTTGTTTACCCGAGTAAACGATCCAGTGCGGGTTTTCAACCGATTGAGCTACCAACGACCCGAACAGAAACTGTAGCAGGCAGCCAACTAAAAGTAGAGTTTTTGGGCTGGAAGAAGGAAGAGCTTTCATAGGTCTTAGATTAGAGAGGTATAGTGAAAAGTAAATTTATCAGCCTTCTAAGAACGAAAAAACTACAAACTTACCAAAACAGTATACTATCTTGCCCTAGCTATGTAAACGGAGGCTGCCATAATAACCCGTTGGAATATTCTGGGTGCATCAATGTGGAATTTCAAATTTTGAATCAAGTCGCTGGTTTTATTTTAAGTTATTGGGATAAGTAAAATTCCACATCTTTAGCGGACGGTAGCTTTAGTATCTTCGCCGGACGTTAGACTACTGAAAAGGCTCACATACTCGCTATGATCTAAAACTGCCGGGCTGGGTCAGGATATACATTGTTTGATCGTGTCGGGCGCGACCGCTCACTCACCTAAAACAAAAAGAAGGCGGAGACTGCGGTGGATACGATGAGGAAGATTCGGTAGACTCGCTCGGGGAAGATGCGTACTAGCCGGAAGCCAAGCACAGCCCCAATGGCAATCAATGGAATCATGGTGGCATTAAACGTAAGGGTTTCCCAGGTAATGGTGTGCCAAATGAAAACGTGCAGGGGTATTTTGAGCAGATTGATAATCAGGAAAAACCAGGCGGCAGTACCTATATAATCGTTTTTGGGCAACCGCATGGATAGCAGATAAATAGCCATGATAGGGGCGGCGGCATTGCCAATCATGGTAGCAAACCCACCCATAATACCGGTGATGGCTGAAATCCACCAGAAATCAGGAATCTTGAGTTTGGCTTTCCGTCGGTCTTGCCACAGCAGCAAAACTACGCAGAACAAAATGATAATCCCGATAGCCGCCTTAAACTGCTCGTCGGAGATAACGTCGCCAAACCAAACGCCTAACCCAATACCGGCCAGCGTCCAGGGAAAAAGCTTCACCAGGTACGACCACTGCGCGTGGCGGTTGTAGTAACGCACTCCAAAAATATCGGCTACCGATAGCATCGGCAATAAGAAACCGGTAGATAGTTTCCCGCCGAAAATGCCAGCTAGTACCGGAATTACCACTAGTCCGGCTCCCATCACTCCGGTTTTGGACATACCTACAAACATAGCACACAGAATAACCAGACTCCATTCAAACGGAGAGAGTGAGAAGAGTTCCATGCGCGCAAATTACAAATTAAAAATACTATGTCCCCGGATGAGTGAAACGAATTCCGGGGTCTCCTACCAGTAATAAAAGAGACCCCCAGAATTCGCTTAGCTCATCCGGGGATAGTTTCTTCCAATCTAATAATTCTGAAAGCTTACTTCGGTAGAGCGGTCTAGGGCGGAAAAGCGAATGAGCATGGTAAGTGGTTCTTCAGTGCCGTTGGGGCAGTCGGGACCCGGATCAATATAGTACACAAAATACTTCTGACTGCGGGGAGCCAGTTCGTGCCGGTCAGGCTTGCCCAATGTTGCCTGTATTTGTTTTTGGGATAAACCTTTAAGCGCGGTATCAATTTGCATTAATTCTTCCTTCATCTGGGCTCGTTCGCCGTGGCAACCTTTTCGGTCGGCCTGAAAGAGAGTTTCATCAAAATTAGGAATGTCAATAGGATCGGGGGTGCAATAGCAAACCAGCAAACTCAGCGTTAGCCCTAATAAAATGCGTGTTAGGTAGGTCATAGCATCTCACTAACCGGGCATTTGCCTACTTTGTTCTGGCAAAATTGTTAGCTTGAACAAGCTAGGAATTCATACTATACCCGAAGCTGCTTGCCCGCTACTGTCGCCCGCCGGGGAGCTTGGGATTTAAAGGAGAAAATCCAGAGGATAGACACGAAAAAATATAGTACGCAGAAACCTAAAGTGGCTCCGTAGAATCCGCTATGCTGCGTAAAGTACAGTAGTGCCACGATGGTGCAAGCCATCCGGATAATTTCCAGGGGAACAGCACTCGGGCGGTTTTCCAGTAAGGACCCCATACTTACCAGCGTACTGATGATGAGCAGCGAGGAGAAGATCATTTCTACCAAAGCAAAATTAGCGGCATTGAACAGAAATAGGGCGGTACCTACCAATGCTAGCACAAACTGAAACAGCACGTACAGATTAGCCGAATGCACGCCCTGTGCATCGTACTTCTGGTAAGCCGATTTATCTACTTCTCGCGGGGCAATATAGCCACCCAGATGTTCCGGTTGCCAGCCGGGTTTGTTGAAGAGAATATTCATTCTATCCCGCCAGCGGGGGCTATGCCGCAGCAGATTCCACATATAACCGTAGTGCTTCAGATTCACCCAAACCGGATTCCAGCTATTCACTGGCTGGGTAACTCCGTAGGTGGGGCGTTCCTCTTCATTTTGAAAGGTGCCGAACATACGATCCCAGATGATAAATACCCCGGCGTGGTTCTTATCAATATACTTGGGGTCGCGGCCGTGGTGCACCCGGTGGTGGGAGGGAGTATTAAATACGTATTCCAGCCAGCCCAGCTTACCAATGGTTTCGGTATGAATCCAGAACTGATACAACGTGACCAGGGCCGAAACTGTAACGAAAGTGAGCGTATCGAAGCCGAGTACCGCCAGTGGCAGATAGAACATAAACGTCCACAAAATCTGAAAGGAGCCCTGCCGCAGTGCTACCGAAAAATTATAATCTTCGCTCTGATGGTGTACTACGTGGCCACCCCAGAACAGATTGATTTCGTGACTTTTACGATGAGCCCAGTAGTAGCAAAAATCGACCAGCACAAATAAAATAGCTACCGTATACCAGGTAACCGGAATCTGAAACAGCGCTAGGTTTTCGTACACTAGTTGGTAAGCGGCTACGGCACCTACTTTAAAAAACAGATTGGTAATTTGCTGGGTGATGCCGCAGCTAATATTGGTAACGGCATCGTTGAAGCGGTAAAGTCTTCGTTTCTGGGCTAGTTGGATGATCAGTTCTACCGCAATCAGAATAAAGTAGATGGGAATGGATAAGACAATCGGGTCAATGTCCATGAATCAGGGTTTGGTGAAACGTCAGGTTGTTAAATAATAGTAATATTGAAACAATCGCCTTAGTTTTTTTGGTTCTCTAGCAGAAGAAAAATTGCCACCAATCCGAAATTTTGTGGCCGGATTAAGAAAAATGCCTTACTTCGCATCCGTTTATGTTTACGTACCTAGATAAATTCGTCAAATTAGCCTGGGTGTTTACCTTCCTGGGCTTCTTCATAGCTCTATCGCTGAGTTACGCTTTCATCCCTGAGCAGGTAGCCGTCTTCACCAATTCGGAGGGAGAACCCAATCAGTTTATTGGCAAAGAAACCTTTTTTTATCTGGCGCTGGGCCTGTTCGTGGTAGTAAATATTGTTTGTCTGGTTTTCTTCCGGGTGCTGGAGGCCATGCCGGATTCTTCGCCGCTCTTCTACCGATCGGCTTTGTTTAAAGAACGAATCAGCAACTGGTTCGGTACTTTTACCACGGTGGTTAATATCTTTCTGATCTGCCTGGTTTCCTACGTTTCGCTCTTCAATAACCAAGGCGACTACCTGATAGGACAGTTTGGCTGGATTGTGTGGGTGGGGCCCATATTGTTTGTAGCAGTTTTTGCCTGGCTGCTGATTATCCTGCTCAGCCCCAAACCCATTAATAAGGAAGCGTAACGTTAACTCCCGCCCGCAGCCATCTGCCGGGCATAGTCACAAAACCGGCTTCGGTGTATTTGGTATCTGTCAGGTTTGTGGCTTCTACATATATATTCCATTTATTGGTCTGATAGAACAGGCGAGTATCTAATACAAAATAGTCTTCCTGGGTCATTCGGTCCAGGTAGCGTAGCCGGGTACTTAGCTGAATGTTGTTCCAGATAGTGTTGGTTAGCGAGGCAATAATCTGGTGGTTCAGGTGATCCAGCACATAGCGGGACTCTACTCCTTCGGTATTACCCAAATCCGCGTTCAGATAGGTGTAGCTGATGGAAGCTGCTTTCAGAAAACTTTCCGCACTGAATTGCCCGTTAATTTCAATTTCCAGCCCCTCGGTGGCTACGTTGTAGTAGTTTTGGGGTTGCCAGGGTTGTTCAGCGCTGGTGCGTACCCAGTCAATCAATTGCGATCCGTCGCGGAAAAAGTAGCTGGCTTGCCCCCAAAAGAATTGTCCAAAGTACTTTACGCCCACTTCGTAGGTCCAGGCTTCTTCAGGTTGGAGCTGATCGTTGCCTACGTTACTGGGGCCGTCGTAGTATAAATCAGTGTAGGTAGGTATCCGGAAGGAGCGGCCTACGTTGCCGAAGGCTTTCCACTCGTTAGTAATATCGTAGCTGGCATCTAATCCCGGAAAGTAGTTCCAGCCAAAGTCGGAGAACCAGTTGATGTACAATCCGGGAGTGACATCCATTCGGTCGAAGAAGTAAAAACGGTGTTCGGCGTACACCCCCAGTATACTGCGCTGCCAGTTACCTAATGCCGGTTGCTGAGTGCCCCCGCTAAAATTATCACTATCGATAAATTCCCGCCGGAACTCTACGCCCAGGCCGGTAAGTCCCAGGTTGTTTAAACGAGTAGCGTTTACTTCAGCGGCCCCTACGTGGGTGGTGTGCACATTATTAAACGCGGCCGGATTGCTGCGGATAAACAAATAATCATCGTGATTACGCCGCCAGTACAGCCGGGGACGAACATCCCAGGAACCGATTTTGCTGTCGAGGTCAACGCTGATGAGTGAGGTGCGTACCTCTTCGTATTCCTCAGAATTCTCAACGTAAAAGCCACTGGCCCCAAACTCCCGTATGGTATGCCCGCCCAGAAAGTTAAGTGTGCCCAGTTGGGTTTTGGCATAAGACTGATAGAACAGATTGGTTATTTCGTAGTCGGAGTTAGGCCGGTAGCCATCCGATTGGTCGTGCGCCACCGATACGTACTGGCCGTAGCGTTCTCCCGGCAATGCAATGCCGGCCCGCCCCCCCCAGGTACCAAACTGTCCGCCGTAAGCTGCGGCATTGATCGTTGGTTTCTCCGGTACTTTGGTTACAATATTAATCGCCCCGGCAAAAGCATTCTGACCGTAGACTCGGGCCCCCGGCCCTTTCAGGACCTCAATGCGTTCAATATTGTTGCGGTCTAGGGGCAGGTTCAGCATATGGTGGCCGGTTTGCGGGTCACTTACTTTCACCCCATTTACCAAAACCAATACCTGCTCAAACGTCCCTCCCCGGATACGCACATCGGCTTGCACTCCGGCCGGGCCCCGCTGACGGATGTCTACACCGGGTACGTAGCTAAGTAGCTCGTTAATGCTTTGGGCCGGGGTGGTTTCAATCGTTTCCTGGGTAATCAGGTGAATGTTACGGGCCAGTTCCGAGAACGGGGTCTCCATCCGGTTTTCTGAGATAATTACGTCGGCTAGTTCAATAGTTTGGGTGGAATCTTTTTGGGCAACATCTTGCGGGGCATCAATTTGCTGAGCAAAAAGTAGATTATAGAAAGTAGCGCAAAACGCTAACAGTAACAGTTTCTTCATAACAAGGCTATCTAGTTCGGCTGCAATATTAGGGAAACTAATGGAATGGTGGGGGCAGTTCTAAAAAATCGCTGCTTCGTGCCAAATAAAACATACTGTCTGACCGCGTCAAGACTATTCGAACTGGCAATCCGTACAACCACAATTAGCCCAATTATTCTGCGTAGTTGATACTTTTGTAAAAAAGTAGTTCCTTCAATCTAACCTTAAACTTCTTCAGTTTTGAAAATTCTGATTGCTCCTAATGCCTTCAAAGGAAGTCTGGATGCCGTGCAAGCCGCTCAGGCTATTCAGCACGGATTAGAAAACAGCCAGCTTCGCCCCACCTGCGTCCTTCAGCCTATTGCCGACGGTGGCGATGGTATGCTCGAGGTTATGCTAGCGCAGGCTAACGGAAAGAAGATGTACGCTACGGTAGAAGACCCGTTAGGACGACCGGTGAAAGCCGCCTACGGACTCATTCAGGACGGAAAAACAGCGGTGATCGAAATGGCCGAGGCTTCCGGACTTCGATTACTTTCGGCAGAAGAACGCGATCCGCGGAAAACCTCTACCTACGGTACCGGACAGTTAATTCTGGCCGCGTTAGATAAAGGAGCAAAAGAGATAATCGTGGGCGTAGGAGGAAGTGCTACTGTAGACGGCGGACTAGGGATTGTTCAGGCATTGGGCGGTAAGCTTACTGATGAAGATGGAAACGAGATACCGCACGGAGCAGATGGTCTGGCCGTTCTGCATAACATAGACGTAAGCGGAATGGATAGCCGTTTATCGGTCTGTCAAGTTACGGTTCCCTGCGATGTGACCAATACCCTGGTAGGGGCCGCTGAAGTATTCGGCCCACAGAAGGGAGCTTCACCGGAATTAGTAGCGGAAATTGAGCAAAACTTTCTTCAGTACAGCAATTTGGTTGAACAGGAGTTAGGAAAAGAGATTGCTCATCTACCTCGCGGGGGTGCCGCCGGAGGCGTGTCGGCTGCACTCTTCGCGTTCTTAAACGCCGACCTGGTAAACGGTACGGAATATCTGCTGGCCAAAACCGGTTTTGAATCAGATTTGCGAGATGCTGATTTACTCATTACCACCGAGGGGGCGCTAGATCAGCAGACCCAGAGTGGAAAAGGACCCTTTTACGTAGCCCAACGAGCTAAAGAGCAAAATAAACCGGTTATTATGCTGGTGGGTAGTGTACCAAATGACTATTCGCGCGTAGATTATTCTACCTACGATGCAATCTTACCGATCGGTCCTCGTCCGCAATCGCTGGATGAGGCCCTACAGCACACTGCTGAAAATCTGGAGCGTACCGCGTACCAGGTAGGTAATCTGCTGGCCATAAAAAAGCCATAGGCTCGAATGAGCCTACGGCTTTACAAACGTATTAGTGAACAAATTCTTAGATACGCTGGAGCATATCGATGAGTCCGGCATTTTTGTGCTTATGCCGTACAATTAGCAACGGAATTTCTGAATCCTTAACAATCAGTTTCTCGGTAGTAGTACCGATCGGAATCAAAGCAGTAGAAGGCGACTTGCCCTTCCCGCCGATCACGATGCAGTCAACGTCCAGTTCACGAGCGGTTTCGTAGATGTTGCCAACAACATCTTCTTTTTTAACCAGTGAAAAACTGGGAGTTATCTTCAATCCGTCAGTATCTATTTTCTTGATAAACTTATTGTACTTCTTCCGGGCATGCTCGAGCATAACATCCCCACACTCTTCAAAGGTTTTACCTGAGTAGTGGTAACCTACCGGCACCTGATACGAGTGGTGACAAACGATCTCTATCGGATTACCTAAAGCCTGCTCTCGGCGCGCCACTGCTACGGCTTCTGCCAAAGCAGCTACTGACTCTTTGGTGAAATCAGTAGATACCATTAGCTTATTTACCTTAGTATATTCCCGTTCAGGTACAATCAGTAAAGAACAAGTAGCCCGACGTGCTAACCGTTGGGTTACTACGCTACTATTCTTAAGATCCTTTTTGCGACCTACTACAATAGCATCAATGCTGTATTTATCAGCCAACTTTAAAATCTCTTTGGAAGGCATAGTGCCTTCTTCTACTGTGATCTTTACCTTTACCGGAAGGGTTAGGTCAAAATGCTCTATCACTTTCTTTTCTAGTTCACGGCGGCGATCCACCAGAGCTTTCTCCAATAAATCGGGGAACTCACGACGCAGCGGTGATGGTAGCTGGGTACGTTTAATCACATTTACGAAGTGAACGTACTCAGCTGAGCCGGTGCGGGCTAGAAACGAAGCAAATTGGATCAGCGAATTATCCATGCTCGTATTATCGAGCCCTACCATTATTTTTCGTACAGGATACATATAGTTATTTCCTCTTTTATAATTGACAAACCTATTGGTTCGCGTGGTTAACGTTGGTAAATTAAATGATGTTTCTTAAGTGTGAAAAACTATTAAACACCTTATTGGTATACGTGTAATAAAGTATAGCGTTGTGTCTATTATTATTTGCAATAAACATTTATAGTAGTACAAATTTTATGCAAATTTTGTTACAGAATTGCATTCATTTTATCGATGAGGTGGATAAATTGTTCGCGTGAATGTGTAGGAAAATTGGCTATTCTTATGTGTTTATCCTTAAAATGACCGTATCCACTGCCCACTATCAGACCGCCTTTTTGTAACTCCTCGATAATTCCCCGAGCAGGCTTATGAGTTTCGGCAACGATGACCGTCTTTGACTGGTGTTCTGTGTTTTTGACAAAAGAAGTAAAATTGTCGTGCTCTGCTAGCGTTTGGTACATCATGCCTGCTTTGAACTTAGTTTCGTTACGGATAACGTCAATACCTTTTTCCAGCATATCGCCGGCCACTTTCGCTAGCAGGTAGATGCCCAGCACATTAGGGGTTTCGGGCGTTTGGTGCTTTTTCGCCTTATCTAACAGCGACGGTAGCGAATGATAAGAACCGATGCTTTGCTGCTGAACCAACTGCTCGGCTTTAGCCAGGCAACGGTCATTTACCATCCACACTCCTAAACCAGCGGGCAATCCAAATCCCTTCTGCACCGAAAAATAGGCAGTATCAATTTGCGAATAGTCTAGTGAAATATAGGGGAGAGTAGAAACGGCATCAACGGCGATGATAGTGTCGGGGTGACTTTGGCGAACCCGGTAGATGTCTTCCAATGGTTGAGCTGCCCCGGTACTGGTTTCATTTTGGGTAAAGGCAACCAGTTCGGTGTCCGAAGGGATTTTATCTAAATCAACTAGCGCACAGCTACCTTCTTCAGCCTGTTGAATCATGGGTGATCTTCCCAGTTCCTCGGCAATTTTGTAGAAACGATGGGAGAAAGAACCGTTCACGTAGTGATAACTGTTTTCTTCTACCAAGTTCTGGATAATTCTTTCCCAGATTTCGGTAGCCGACCCGGTAAAGAAAATATGATAGTTGTTCGGCAGAGAGAGTAGATTTCGTAAATTTTCCTCCGCCTCCTGAAAAATAGATTGAAAACGGGCACTACGGTGCGAAATGGAAGGTACCTGTTCGGCCAGGGCTTTTTTGATATGGCCTTCTACGGTAAAATATAGTTCGGATGGCCCAGGGGTAAAGAATATCTGTTTCATACTGCGAAAGTATATCTTAAAAGGCTAATTAACGTAAGTACGGTTATTGGGTTAGCAAATTTTTTGTTTATCTACGCTTAACTTAGAACTTTAACCAGGGTTTTTTACCTTTGTATTCTAAATTATATTACCATTCTATCTTTTTTGTCTGTCCGTAGGCTATGAATCCCGCACTATCCTCGCTGCCGCCTGTATTGGCAGCTTATCGTTCCGCCGTAGAAAAATCATTACGACCTTATATTCGCATTCATGCTACAATAGACGAGGATGTTGCGGTCATTCAGAGCAAGTTTGGCGGACTGCCATATCTGCCAACAAGCACTGAATATCCGGTTGATGAAGAAGGAAATCCGCTATTTCTGCTAGCTCAGATTAACTGTGCGGACTTACCCCAACTGGATGATTTTCCGCAGAAAGGTATTCTGCAATTCTATATTGCTGATGACGATATGTACGGATTGGATTTGGATGAACCCACTGACCAGCGAAACTTTCGGGTACTGTACTTCGAAGAAATTGACGAAGAAAACCGGCAGCGCGATTTTGGTTTTCTACCCGTATTTGAAGATATGCCTTTTGAGGACAAGTATACGTTAACGTTTACTAAAGAAGAAGCGCCAGTGTCGCCAGAAGATATTCACTTTGATGAGGTATTTGGCGAGGCCCCCCATACCTTCTTCGATCAGTTTGGGGCGGATGCCGACCCCGTTCGCCGTGAGTACCGGCGGTTTGCTCAGGGGCCTGGTCATAAAATGGGCGGTTATGCCCACTTCACCCAGGAAGATCCGCGCTTTGAAATTGATGATTTTGCTGATGCTATTCTATTGTTACAGATTGATTCTAAAAACGGCATTGAGTGGGCCGATGCTGGTATAGCCAACTTCTTTATACTTCCCGAAGACCTCCGCAACCGAGATTTTAGTAAGGTAATGTACAATTGGGATAGCCTTTAGTTAGATGGTTGAAAAGTTACAAGTTCTGAAGGTTACAGGTTTACTCCAAAAGTAACCTAACCTGTAACCTTCAACTTTTTAACCTTTTAACTAACTATCAGTGTCTAAAAGAGGGTAAAGCACTTCCCAGACGTTATCGGCTACAATCCGGTGGCCTTCAGCGGTGGGGTGGATGCCATCGGGCAAATTAAGCTCAGGTTCGCCAGCCACATCCTCTAACAAAAAAGGTATTAGGGCCACATCCTGGCTCGCAGCTATTTCGGGAAATATTTTCTGAAATTCGGAGGCGTATTCCGGACCCATGTTAGGCGGCACCATCATACCGGATAAGATTATCTGGGCTTCAGGATATGTTTCCTGCACTTTGTCGATCATTGCGTTCAGATTCCTGCGGGTTTCCTCCGGCGAAATGCCACGTAAACCATCGTTCGCTCCCAGTTCCAGCACAAACACATCCACGGGTTGGCGTTCCAACACCCAGTCCAGACGGGTATTGCCACTGGCTGTAGTCTCTCCGCTTAGTCCGGCATTCACTACCTGGTAGGCTAACCCTAGCGAATCCAGCTTTCTTTCAATGACTGAAGAGAAAGCTTCGGACGGATCGAGGCCGTAGCCCGCGGTTAAACTATTGCCGAAAAATAAAATAACCGGTTCATTCGTCTCCTCTACCGTTGCCGGCTCAGTTTCGGCCACCGAGGTGTCCGAGCTTTCTGATGCCTGTTTGGCCTGGGGCTGGCAAGACAACCCGAAAAAGATGATTAACCCAAAGAAGATAAGTGTGCAAAACCGCATAAAGAAAAATCTTTTATAATTACTTACCGTAACTTAACTATATCGTGATTTTCTGTTTCAAATATACATTCACGGAAAAAGATACGTCAAATTCTCTTAACCTATCTTTTATCCGGTATAACGAAGTATCTAATATTCAGTTATAGAAGCGTTCTATTCCGTATTTTAGTCTAACAGTATGAGCCAATTCATTTTAGAAGTAAACCAACTTAGCAAAACCTACCGTAGTGGCAGCCGCCAGCTTACCGTATTGCACGATGTTTCATTTGTCCTGGAAGCAGGAGCCACCTGCTCCATTGTGGGCCCTTCCGGAAGTGGCAAAACGACCTTGCTCGGACTTTGTGCAGGCTTAGACCGGGCTACTTCCGGGTCAGTAATACTGAATGGTGTAGCACTAGACAATCTTAGTGAAGATGAGCGAGCGGAGGTGCGGGGCCGGCACGTAGGTTTCATCTTTCAGAGCTTTAATCTGATGCCTACCCTTACCGCTCTGGAAAATGTGATGGTTCCGCTAGAGCTGCAAGGTAAAACCAACGTAAGTCGCTACGCTTTGGAATTACTAGACAAAGTAGGGCTGGCCGATCGACAGCATCATTATCCCAGCCAGCTTTCGGGGGGGGAGCAGCAGCGGGTGTCTATTGCCCGGGCATTTTCCAATCAGCCGAAAATCTTATTTGCCGACGAACCCACCGGTAACCTGGACGAAGAAACCGGCCAGTATATCGAGTCCCTGATTTTTGATCTGAACCGTCAAGCCGGAACTACACTAGTGATTGTTACCCATGATCTGGGATTAGCCGAGAAAACCCAGCGTATCCTTCGCATTAAGGGTGGAAGGTTGATTGAAGATCAGCTGGTAGAAAGCATTGTAAATCGGAAAGCGGTATGATATAAAGAATAGAAACCCAAAAGATATGGAAGCTTATAAAGTAAAACAGAAAGTGGTAGATCGTACTATAACGGTCAAACTGCCCAAAGAATTTGAGAATGCTGAGGTCAGCATTACCATAGAAAAAAAGTTAGACAATAAAGTCCACTCTAAAGAAGAAAAGGTAGCAGCTATTCAGAAATTCAAAGGTATTGTGAAACCGCCTTTCTATGAACCTACTGAGGACGAATGGTATCTACAATGAAAGTATTCTTAGACTCTTCCTTACTAATAGAATACGTGAAGGAGACTAAGATAGAGCTATTGGAGTTTCTAGTAGCAAGCGAAAATGGCTTGTGTATAAATAGCACAGTAGTAAGCGAATTCTTTTTTTATTATTTAGCCATTCAAGGAAAAAAGTCACCATTAACCTTAAAAGTAAATAAGCAAATTGGAGGCTGCTTGAAAGAAGAGAAGTATGCTGGTTTTCTTCAGCAGTTTGATTTTCTAGCAGACTCAGCAAGTGTAGTGGCTGATGTTCCCATGCTAATGCGGAAGCACAACCTGCTACCCAACGATGCTTTACTTCTAGCAACTTGCTTGCACCATTCGCTGCCGTATCTCGCTTCTTACGATGAGAATGATTTTCGTGACGCCTGCACTGCCGAAGGAATTACATTGATCAGTAGTGAGGCAGAAGTAAAGCAACTTCTAGCTAACTGATAATGAAGTAATTATGCGTTCATGTACTAGAAAAACTAACGGTCTAATCCAGCAACTTGCTCACTCTCAATTTTATATTATCCCTTTTCAACTAGCATACCTATGAATTTTTCCTGGTTTTTAAAGATGGCATGGCGTGATAGCCGTAAGAATCGTTCGCGGCTGTTGCTGTTCATGAGTAGTATGGTGCTAGGCATTGCGGCACTGGTAGCGATTAACTCCTTCGGGGATAATATGCGGCAAGAGATCGATGGGGAGGCAAAAAAGCTACTGGGAGCCGATCTGGTGGTAGAAAGCCGATTACCCATTAGCGATACTGTGCGCGCTTTCTTTGATTCATTGGGTACGGAACAATCCGATGAAATTAGCTTTGCTTCTATGGTACTGTTTCCCGAGAGTGGTGGAACCCGTCTGGTGCAGGTGCGGGCCCTGGAAGGCGATTTTCCCTACTACGGAGCCATTGAAACCCAGCCGGTAGAAGCCAGCCGGTCGTTTCGGTCGGGGCAGGAAGCACTGGCCGATAATACCCTGATGCTGCAATTTGATGCTCAGGCGGGCGATCCGATTAAAGTGGGTGAGCTTACGTTCACGATAGACGGCAGCATTCATAAAGTGCCGGGGCAACCGGGTATTACCGCTACTGTAGCCCCACCGGTCTATATTCCCCTCTCGTATCTGGAAGAAACAGGGTTGCTGCAAAAAGGCAGCCGGGTGAACTATAAGCTGTATCTGAAATTTCCGGAGAGAGCCAACGTAGCCCAGTTGATGGAAGAAACCATTGAACCGTTTTTGGAAAAGGAGGAGCTTCGCTACGACGATGTAGACGAACGCAAAGAAGAAATTGGTGAGAGTTACCAAAATCTGACCGGTTTTTTAAATCTGGTGGCATTTATTGCGCTGCTCTTGGGCTGTCTAGGCGTGGCCAGTGCGGTACATATTTATCTGCGGGAAAAAGTACTTTCGGTAGCAGTGCTGCGCTGCCTGGGCGGAAAAGGCTCCTACGGTCTATGGATTTTTCTGATTCAGATTGCGATAATGGGATTACTGGGGGCAGTGGTAGGAGCTGCCTTGGGTACAGTTATTCAGTTTGCGCTGCCGGAGTTGTTCGCCGATTTTATTCCGGTAGAGGTAGACATGGCACTTTCGTGGTCAGCTATTCTTCAGGGAGTAATTACCGGGCTGTTGATTGCAGTGTTGTTTGCGCTGCTACCGTTGCTGTCGGTACGAAAAGTCTCCCCTCTACGAACTCTGCGGGCCTCATTTGAAGGTGATCAGTCTCCCGACCCGCTTCGGTTTCTGGTTTTTGGTTTGATTGCCGTATTCGTATTTCTATTCTCGTTTTTACAGCTAAACAACTGGCTGGATGCACTCTTCTTTACCGGAGGTACTTTCGTCGCTTTCCTGATTCTGGGTGGTATGGCCCGGCTATTGATGCTGGCGGTACGAAGATTTTTCCCGGTGGGGTGGAGTTACCTGTGGCGGCAAAGTCTGGCCAATCTGTATCGCCCCAATAATCAAACGCTGGTGCTGATTGTCACCATCGGTCTGGGTACCGCGCTTATCGGAGTGCTGTTTTTTGTGCAGCAAGTGCTGATTGACAAGGTGGCTCTCACCGGCAGTGAGCACCAACCGAATATGGTGCTGTTTGATATTCAGTCCGACCAGGAAGAAGAACTGGCTCAACTCACCCAATCTTACGATTTACCGCTCATCCAGCAGGTTCCCATCGTGACCATGCGTTTGGGAGGACTGGAAGGTAGAACCGTAACGGAAATAAAAGAAGATACTACCGATCATGTTCGGGGCTGGGTGCTTAATCGAGAGTACCGGGTAACCTACCGGGATAGCCTGATTGACTCAGAAGAAATTGTGCGGGGCGAATGGTACGGAAGCGTTGAGAGCCCCGATGACTCTATTTTTATCTCATTAGAAGACGGACTGGCCGAAGATATGAAGGTAGATATTGGCGATAAAGTAACGTTTAATGTGCAGGGGGCGCTGATTGATACCTACGTAGGAAGTATCCGCAAGGTAGACTGGCAGCGGGTGCAGACCAACTTTCTGGTGGTGTTCCCCACCAGGGTGCTGGAACGAGCACCGAAGTTTCACGTCATCATTACCCGGGTGGAGTCTGATCAGACCGCGGCCGATTTCCAGCAAGCCGTGGTGAAGCAGTATCCTAATGTATCGGTTATCGACCTGAAGCTGATTCTGCAAACGGTAGATGATATTCTGAATAAAATAGCCTTTGTTATTCGATTTATGGCCTTTTTTAGCATCGTTACCGGAATTATTGTGCTTATTGGCTCGGTCATTATCAGCAAGTACCAACGCATTCAGGAAAGTGTGTTGCTGCGAACCATTGGAGCTACCCGTCAGCAGATCTTCGGTATCAATGTGCTGGAATATTTTTTCCTAGGCAGTCTGGCGTCATTAGCCGGAATCGGCATAGCTCTGCTTGGCGGTTGGCTGCTGGCGCAGTATAGTTTCGAGACCCCGTTTACTCCATCACTGCTCGTTGTGCTAGTAGTTTATGTAGCAATTACCGGACTCACTATGCTGATTGGTCTGGCTAACAGCCGCAGTATCGTGAACAACCCTCCATTAGAGATTTTGAGGAGAGAAGTCTGAAAATAGGGTGTTTGCGTTCAGTTGTTGAGTCTATATGGGTTTATAGTACATCCAGTCTATTTCAAGCTCATACGGCTGACGTGGTTTCTCGATAGATTCCGGGTTGGTTTCAACCGCCCACTCATTAGTATGCCAGAAATTGAGTCTGTACCGGGAGCGGTTTTGGGGTATTCCCAGCTGAGAGCCTTGGTAGTCCCACAGGACGACAGTATCAGCACTAATTGGATGGATCATCCACCACCGCAGACGGTCGGGATGCCAGTCAAATCCGTAGGTGTAAAACTGAGAAGAAGCATCGTATCCCTCAATCGCCGGAATGGTTTCGGGTTGATTTTGAAGGCCGGTCAAAGGGGTGCGGGCTCCATCATGACCCACTCGGGAAGTAGTGCTGTAAACAATCCCTTTGGCCAGGTTGATTGTTCGGCCGATTCTTTGGAGTTTTCCCGGCTCACCCGTCCAGGTACCAACGTAGATAACCTCCGGGTCAGCGATGAGCCACTCAAAATCTATTTCGCTTAGTCCTGCTACACTATCAACATGGTAGGTGAAATAACCTACCACCGCCCCCACATTCGGTTGGATTTCTTTAACGTCGGGCACCTTCAGGCGAGTAGCATAGGAGCCAAAATGAGTAAAATCTTTGGAAATAATTTCCGGTCCCCGACCGGCTCCCGCCGCATCTTCGGGGTCTATTTTAAACGAAAGTATGCTAGTGCCCGGTTCAGTAGAGGAGTTTAATCCCATCTTCCATTTAAAATCTGATTTGTTACCGGTTGAACCGTAGCGGAAAAAAGCGGAAGTATCATTATCAAAGGTTTCTAAGAAAAAGGTTTGATCGGTACGTCTTTGGGTAGTCGATAGTAAACAAACGGACGAAAAGATAGCAACGATAAATGCTGATTTCAGATTGTACTTCAATGTTATTGTATTTTTGTAAATGCTCACCGGCGGAAATATAAACTTTAATTTAGAGTTTTACCGGCTAAGATTGGCAGGCATTTTTGCATTTTAAGTTTCGCGATTCTACATTACGTTTCACAACCTACTTATATGCGTCCTACTGTTCAGCCTACTATGGCTCCACGTTCGCTGGAGACCAGTGTTAAGTTTCTTTCCCTGGCAATGATCTTGGCTGCGTTGGTGTTTACCTTCACCGATTCGGCGGGTTGGTACATTGGCCTATCTATAATTAGTATACTGGTTTGGGCTGGTTGGCACCGCGAGCAGTGGCGGATGTTCGGTTTGCTGGGCGGAGTGGCCAATGCACTAACCGGATTGCGGTGGCTGGGGATTGCAGCATTGGGCATTTTTTGTGAGCAGCTTCATCCGTATATCATTTTGGTTCTGGGAATTCTGGTACTGGTGCTGGATGGCCTGGATGGCTATTACGCTCGCAAGTACCAAACCACTTCCGCCTTCGGCGATGTGTTTGATAAAGAAACCGATGCATTTTTTGTGCTGACTTACGGAGTGATTATCGTCTCATTAGGACTGGCCGGAAGCTGGGTACTGCTGCCCGGTTTGCTACGCTACGGTTACGTGATAGTTCTGGCGTACATAGATAAACCGCCCCATCCACCGGATTATTCGTATCGCAGGCGCTTCGTCGGAATGTGGATGATGGGTACGCTGCTGGCTCCGTTTGTAGTACCTGCCTGGATGTATGTGCCCGGACTGATCGCGGCTATTGCTATGATTTTATATTCCTTTGCGGTAGACTTGCGAGGTTCGTGGAAATAGAAACTTTTCTTTAATTGAGCTACTGGAAAAACCGTAATACCGGTCAGGAATCGCCCTATCTGCCCCTGGGTCCGTTCAAGCTGCGTTTGCCGTTCGTTCACTATCGCTTTGAGTGGCCCGATTATCTGCAAGGCTTGCTGATGTGTGCGGTAGACCTGGCCGCCATCCCGCTGATGATGGAGCTGCTGGGAATGCCCTTCGAAGCGGCCATTGCGATTGTTCTACTGAACGGCTTTCTATACTTGTTGCATCATCTGCTCGGCGACCCGGTGGTGCCCGGTTGGATCACTCCGGCTATTCCGCTACTGATGATCTACGTGCAGACTTTTCCCGAAGGGGTGGAACGGGTACACGCGCTCGTGGCTTTTCAGATGACGTTAGGAATGGTGGCGGTTCTGCTGGGGGTTACCAATCTGGCTACCCGGGTAGTGTACGTGATTCCGGCCGCCATTAAATCCGGGATTATCCTGGGAGCCGGTATTGCGGCAGTGGTTACCGTGTTTGAAGATGGCGGCCGCTTTGATCAGTCTCCCTTTACTACCAGCATCGCGGTAGGCATTGCCTTTTACCTGATCTTTTCTACCCATTTTGCGGCCTTACGCCAGCGAAATAAGCTTTGGTCGGTAGTTGGTAAGCTGGGTATCTTTCCAATCATCCTGTTGGCGGTGTTCATCGCCCCGGTCTTTCGCGAATCGCCCTGGCCCACGGTAGAGTGGGGGATTACCCAGCCTGATTTTGGTTTGATGTTTCGGCAGTACACGGTATTTGGAGTGGGCTTTCCCCCGCTTGTGATGTTTATTTCGGCTCTTCCCACGGTGCTGGCGGCCTACATTGTGCTGTTCGGAGATGTACTGCAGAGCAAGGCCATTCTGGAAGAAGCGGACCAGATTCGCAAGGACGAAAAGATAGACTATAATCCCAATCGGGCGCATTTAATCTTCGGGGGGCGGAATCTGGGGATGAGTATCTTCGGTCCGGATGTGGTCATGTGCGGTCCGCTGTGGGCGGCCATGCACGTAGTTATTGTAGAGCGCTATAAGCAGGGAAAGGATGCAATGAATTCTGTTTTCGGCGGCTCAGGTTCTTTCCGCTGGGGTACCAATACCGGATTGTTGTTACTACCCATTGTCAGTCTGGTGAAGCCTATTTTGGGAGTGGCCTTGGCGCTTACTTTGCTTATTCAGGGGTTTGTTAGCGTACGAATTGGTATATTGGAATCGAGAAGCCAGAAGGACTTGGGGATTGCGGGAATTATTGCGGCGGTACTGGTGATCAAAGGAGCGGCCTGGGCCTTTGCTACCGGGATCATCCTCACCGCGCTAATCTACGGTCGAGACTTTTTTAGCCGCCCGTTGGCCCAGGTTTCCGGAAGGAACCCGTTTCACGATACTTTACCCAAACAAACTACTAATAGTAAAAATAACCAACATTATGAAGACCAAAGCCGCCGTACTCCATCAGATGAAATTAAGTAGACCGTACACCCAATCTACTCCGCTGGCCATTGAAGAAGTGACCCTGGACGATCCGGGCTATAACGAAGTGGTGGTGAAAATTCGAGCGGCCGGCCTATGTCATTCTGATTTATCGGTCATCGACGGAAATCGTCCTCGCCCGCTGCCGATGGCACTAGGCCACGAAGCGACGGGAGAAATTGTGGAGTTAGGTTCGGGCGTACAACGCTTTCAGGTGGGCGATCACGTAGTCTTTTCTTTCATGCCCTCCTGCGGAAGGTGCCTGTACTGCCAGACCGGCCAGGTAGCCCTCTGTGAACCGGGAGCCCAGGCCAATGGCGAAGGAGTGTTGCTGGGAGGGCATAAGCGTATCCGTAAGGGAGACAGCTACTACCACCACCATTTGGGGATTTCCGGTTTCTCTGAGTACACAGTAGCATCAACCGATTCGCTAGTGAAAATTGATTCAACGGTACCCTTTGATATTGCTGCGCTCTTTGGTTGTGCCATCATGACTGGTGTAGGTGCGGTCGTGAATACCGGGCAAGTTCGGGCGGGAGACAGTGTGCTGGTGATAGGACTGGGAGGCGTTGGATTATCTGCCATTCTGGGCGCTCGGGCCGCCGGAGCCGCGACCATCATTGGGGCCGATATCGATGTGAGTAAGCGGGAGAAAGCAAAGGCTTTGGGGGCCCATCACGTGATAGATTCTTCATCGTCGGATGCCCTTTCAATGCTGAGGGATTTGACGGGCGGAGGGGTTGATCTGGCGGTAGAATTTGCCGGAGCCATACCCGCACTAGAGTTTGCCTTTCAGGCTACCCGACGGGGTGGCACCACCGTGACCGGAGCATTACCCCATCCCGATGCCCGCTTGAGCCTGTCGCCGGTGGAGTTGGTAGGGCAGGAAAAAAGTCTGAAGGGAAGTTACCTGGGAAGCTGTGTGCCGCTCCGGGATATTCCGGCGTATATCAAACTTTACCAGACTCATCGGCTGCCCGTAGATCAACTGATCACGCACCGCTTGTCCCTAGACGAAATCAACGAAGGCTTTGAGCGTTTAGCCGCCGGAGATGCCATCCGTCAGATTATACTTTTCAATTGAGCACCATTCTTGGTTTATATATCGGGAGAAGTGAAAATTATTCGGTAGCAAAAATATCGTTATGGTCAACGATAATCTCCAGAGTACGGTCGTGCAACTGCTGCTTGCGCTGATTGAACCAGTGTTGGCAGAGATGTCGCTCTTCTTTAGTTAAGCTCAGTTCAGCTAAAGCATTCTCCATGAAATGAAGGATGTAGTGCTGCATGGTGGTATTGCCGCGCTTTAGATGCCACTGACTACTTTCCTGTTCAATCAACAAGTGGTGCTGGGTCAACAGGTCGAGCATTTCTTCGCAGCAATCGGCGCCCATGGCGATGCCGAAGGGCTGAGGGCGCTTCATGTGCATATGGTACCAGCGCACCATCTGGTGGTCTTCCTCCATAAAGGGATAAAACGAGGTTTCGTAGTAGTTGAGGGTCGATAGAAAGGCTACATTATTTCGGGCTAGCTTTTCTACCATCGCATCAAACTGATCGAAAGAAATAAGATCGAAGAAGGCGTTTGCCACCAGTACATCGGCCTTTTCCAGATCGGTTAGTTTTTCCAGTTCATCTATGTTACCGGTTACAAAGCGAATGCGAGCGCGTTTGTCGTCCGCAATCAATTGAGCCTGATCCTCCTGTTCGTCCCAGTAGTAACCTTGTTTGTCGGCAAACTTGCGCAACCGCTGGCGGCAGGCGTGAACTAGTGAATCGTGCTGCTCAATTAATGTCCACTCTTGCTGATGCTTGAACTTATCAAAGTAGTAGCAAACGTTAGTGCCCGTACCTGCCCCGGCGTCGGTAATATGCAAAACTGATTCGTGCGGATTGAAGAAAGACAAAAATTTCTCTTCGATACTAGCGTTTCGGGCCTGTACATCGCAGGCGTAACGATGGTCTAGCCAGATGATGGGATCGTTATAGTCAAGGTGCATAGTAAAAAAATTGGTCAAACTGCTGTACAAGCTGGCGGGCACTCTGATCCCAACGCAAATAGTCGGAAGGCTGCTGCTGTGCTTGCTGGTATAAAGTAGTAAATTTTGTCGGTTCCCGTACTAAATTCAGGAAAAAATCAACTATGTCGGGCAGGTTCGCGAGCACGTAACCGTTCTGACCAGTAGTTACGTGCCGGGCACTATATCCTGCGGAAAGGGTTAATATCGGTAAACGGTGCAATCGGGCTTCCTGCAACGCTATACCGAAAGTCTCCATAGAAGCGGTAGAGATGAACAGATTGGCTTGTCGGTAAAAGGAGGGCATCTGCTTTGGTGGCTGGTTACCAGCCAGCGTAACGCGCTGCTTCAGCCAGGAGTGGTGTTGAACTAGGTCTAAGCATCGCTGGGCGTAACCGGGTTCAATATCAGTGCGTCCTACCACGGTAATAGAAAACTGGTCGGTAGCCTGTAGCGCTGGCGCTAAGTGCTGCAAAAAAGACAGAATACCCTTCCGTTCTACGAGGTTGGCCACCATCAGGGCCCGGAGGCTATCGGTGGTTCGGTAGTGGAAAGCTTTCTGATTCGGAATAATATCTACGCCGGGCTCGGCTACGATGATGGGCTGAGAAACGCCCTGCTGTTGTAAATAATCTCGGGTGAACGTACTGCTGGCCAGAAACCCCTGGAACCAGTCTAAGAATGGTTTTTCTTTAGCCAGTAATACTTCCGCCGATTGCCCGGCAGGAGGAGCTAAGCTTTCCAGATGATGAACAATCAGCAGTGAGTGCGCTCGAGATGGTCGGAGAGCCAAAATTTCTTGGAGTGATTCCAGCAACAGGGTATCTACCCAATAAATCCCGCCTTTATCCTGACGAACGGCTTGGAGATATCCATCTACGGGAACGATATTCACAGGCTGGCTTACCTGAGTGAGTGCCTGAATAATGCGGTCGTTGTAGATATTTCCGCCGGAGGGCAGCTCTCTTTCTCCTTCTTCCGGCAACACAAAATACCAGGGCGGGCGCATGCGCTAGGCTACCGGGGCCTCGTAAGTAGCCCAGGCTACGTGCGACTCGCCCAGCGTGATTTTAAGGCTGCCGCTGAACCTACCACGCACAGCCTCACTAATGGTATCGTGTACATACTTTGCTAAAAACTCAGTGGTGGTTAGTTTGCCTTCAAACTGTTCTAGTTCATCCAAGTTCTGGTACTTTAGCGGAGCTAAGGCTTTCTGTAGTTCTTTGGTGGCAATATCAATATCAATGACAATATTGTTTTCGTCCAGCCCCTTGCTTTTAAATTCGGCATCCACCACGTAGGTAGCCCCGTGAAGGTTCTGGGCTGGCCCAAAGGCCTCACTGGCAAACGAATGAGCAATCATCATATGATCGCGGATAATAACACTGTACATAAACTAAATAGGGGTTTATAGTCTTTGCAAATTCGAATGTACAAATAATTGTTGTATCCAAGCTAAACGATAAGCCTTAGTATACGATTCGTTGGCAGTAAATTCCCAAATTTTGGGAATTTAATTAATATTACCTATGTTTGTAAAACGGATAGTTTTGCTATCAACAAAAAAGACCTCAAAACCATGAATAATGAAGGTCACATTTCGAGAAGAGTACTGGGAAAAACTCTATATCGGTCTGCCAGTAGGGAAGCCAAAATTTTCTCACGATGTTATACGAAGATATCGTCGTGTCATCAGAATAGTATCTCAGGTAGAGAGTACCAAAGCACTCCGGAAATTCAAAGGATTACGGTTTGAAGCATTGACTGGCAACTTAAAGGGGTATCATTCATTACGGGTTAACAAGCAGTATCGAATTATTTTAACAGTGTTAAAAGGTGAAATACAACTTGGCGAACTTATGCAAGAAGAGGTAGTGATAGAAGAAATGAATAAACACTATCAGTAAATGTTTTACTAAACAAACTAATAGATGTTGTTCTATTAGCACATAGCATTAAAGTCTTAAAAGGTGATCAATGTCTGAATACAAAGTGGTCAACCAAGCGGGTGAGGCCATACATCCTCCCGAGCCTATTCATCCTGGTGAAATTCTGGCTGATGAGTTGGAAGCCAGGGAAATTAAGCAGAAATCGTTTGCGTTAGAAGTAGGTTTACGACCTTCCCATTTAAATGAACTAATCAAAGGAAAGCGAAATTTTTCCGCACAATTGGCCCTAAAGATTGGACGAGTTCTGGACATTGATGCCAGCTTTTGGATGCGAGTGCAAGGAGAGTACTTTCTGGATGTTGCTCGGCTGGAGGAATCAGAGATGCAAAGGTTTTAGAGAGCCTTATCCACTACCCGATTCAGCCAGTAAAAGCATTCATAATCCGAATTACTTCCTCGCCTACCTCGCCCGGACAGGGATTATTTTGTTCTCCCCGGAAGTAACGGACTACCTGCTCGATCATAGGTTGCTGAATGTGGGGTGGGTGGTCAAAGGAGAAAGTTTGCTGCTGCTCGCCCTGCTGTAGATGAATCTCACTACCGTAGAAGGTAAACGTAATTTTTCCCTCAGTGCCAATAATCTGTACTTCTTCCTGGGCAAAGGCTTCGGGTACCGAAAAGCACCAGACTCCCTGAAACAAAACCTGATTTTCAAAAACAATGGAGCCATTCACCGTATCGTCGGCTGAATAAAGTTGGGCCTGATTGAGCGAATTGCCCGCAAAGGACAAATGCTGCCCGAAGTAGTGTAGCATCAAGTCAATCTGGTGGGGGGCAATATCGTGGAACAAACCTCCGCCGGATACCTCAGGTTGCACCCGCCAGTTGGTATCGGTCTGGGCAATGATAGAAGAATTGGCCGGTTGCAAGATCCGTAGTAAGGCCAGTTTAGGCTCGCCAATAGCGTCCTCTTCAATCAGGCTTTTTACCTTCTGAAAGGCCGGCAAGGCTCGTCGGTAGTGAGCTACTACTAGCTTACGGCCACTTTGATGCACTGCTTTATTGATGGTTTGACATTCATCTACACTCATCGCCATCGGCTTCTCCAGGTACACATCTTTTCCAGCTTCCAGCGCCATCAGGGTGTAATCCAGATGAGAGTCAGGAGGGGTGGCGATATACACGGCGTTGATATCGGCTTGCTCCAGCATCTTAGCGGCATCAGTGTACCACTCGGGTACCTGATGGCGTTGGGCAAAGTCGGCGGCCTTATCGGCATTGCGGCGCATCAGCGCTACTAACTGCGAGTTCGCTACTTTCTGAAAGGCAGGGCCACTCTTTACTTCGGCTACATCGCCAGCGCCAATCATGCCCCATCGGATGGTTTTATTGCTCATAATTTTTGTTTGCCGGGGAAGTTACAAAATCAAAAGAAAGGACAACCCTTGATACAATATTTTTAGAATGTTTCGTCGTACTTTGGTAAAAAGTAAATCACTATGCTATCACACATTAAATTAAATAAAGCTACCCTGATTCGCTGGAAAGTATACATTGACCGGGCCCGGATGTACATCGGCTATATTCAGTTTTTTATGATTGGGGTGGTGTTTATGGAAGCCTTTCGGGACCGCCCTTTTGGTCAACTAATCTTTCAGTATATCTACATCTCTATTCCTATACTGTTTGTGCTGTTCCTGGCTGGTTCAGTCGTTATTGGCTACCTGGATTCCCGCTTCGGACTACGGGAAGAAGAACTACGAAACTTATCCAGCTCCAACCCGGTGTTGCGCGATATTCAGCGGGAGCTGAAAGAAATTAAACAGTCGGTGCAGCATTGGGAGACCAAAAACTCTTCGGAAACGTAAAAGTTGGTATGGCAACCCGTAAAGATTACCCGCAGTATTATCCCGAAACCCGGCAGCAGTGGCGCAACTGGCTGGCCGAAAACCACGCTACATCCGACGGAGTGTGGCTGGTTTATTACAAAAAAGATACGGACCAACCTACCGTCACCTACGACGAGGCGGTGGAAGAAGCCCTTTGCTATGGCTGGATTGACAGTGTTCCGAATAAGATGGATGCCGAACGGTATAAGCAACTATTCTCCCCCCGGAATGTCAAAAGCCCCTGGAGCAAGCTGAATAAGGAGCGGGTGGCTCGCCTTCGGAAAGAGGGACTCATCACCGAAGCCGGACGAGCTAAAATTGAGGCCGCTAAGCGGAATGGTTTTTGGACGATCTACGACCCGGTGGAAGCCCTGGAAATTCCTGATGATCTACAGCAGGCGTTGGCGACAAATCCTACGGCTGAAGGTTACTTTCGGGCCTTCGCTCCTACTTATAAGAAAGGCATTTTGTGGTGGATCATCAGTGCTAAGCGTCCCGAAACCCGGCAAAAGCGCGTAGCCAAAACCGTAGCGATGGCCGCACAAAATCTGAAAGCTAATTTTGACGGATGAAGCATATCTTACTTACCTCCCGCTTACGGCTTATTCCCTTTGCCCAGGCGGATCAGGAACTACTGCACCGAACGTTTACCGATCCGTTCGTACGGGAATTTCTGTGGGATGATAAAGTCATTCCTGAAGCTCAGACTCGGGCAATTTTGGAGGAAAACGATATTCATTTTCAGAACAACTATTGGGGACTATGGAAAATTACTCAAAAAGTCGATGAAGCGTATCTAGGATTTGTTGGACTGTGGTATTTCTTTGAAGAAGCACAGCCGCAGTTACTGTACGGATTGCTGCCTACCGCCACCGGTCAGGGTTACGCTACCGAGGCTTCCCAAGCGATTATTTACCATGCCTTCCAGGAACTGGGTTTTTCATACCTGATCGCTAGTTGCGATGCCCCGCACACTGCTTCCCGCCGGGTGGCCGAACGCTTAGGTATGCAATTTGTAGAAGAACGTACGGAGCAGGATAAACCTACGGTATTCTATCGCTTAGATAAAGCGTAAATCTGCCGAACACTACATAACCGACCAATAATGAGTGTCTTACTATTAAAACGGTTGTGTTATGAAATTAAGCGTATTGTTTTTCGGAAGTTGGTTAATGGTACTGGCCTGTTCGTCGCGATCAGCGGAAGAGCCGGCTTATAACTTTACCCAAAGCGGTCAGGCCTCCTACTACGCCAACTCCCTGGCTGGCAACCGAACCGCCAGCGGTGCAATCTACCACCCCGATAGCTTAACCGCTGCTCACCGCTATCTTCCGTTTGGTACCAAGGTACAGGTGATCAACCCGTCCAATCAGCGAGAAGTTACGGTCACCATTAACGACCGCGGTCCCTATCATCCCCGCCGTATTATCGACCTGTCCCGAAGTGCTGCCGAACAACTGGGTATTGTTCGGGCCGGAGTAGCTACAGTCACTGTAAAAGCAGAATTACCTCCTTCAGTGGCGGATAGGTTGGAAAAAAAGATAAAAAAGTAAGTTATCACTATCTGGAAGAGTGAGAAGTATAGGGGAGTCTCGAATTTTTTTCAGCAACGGCTAAAATATTCAAACACCCGAACACTCAAAGTACACTAGGATATTCCCCTAAATCCTGCTAAATCGCAACTCAAACCAATAGCATTATCCATTTTCAATTACCATCCCCGGAACAAGTCCGGGGTAAACTTTCAACTGAGCAATTGTGTGCGGAATTACCGGGTTATACGCCTTTAATGAGCTAGGGCGTTTTCATATGATTAAGCTGGCGGCGGCTACCGATGCATTAGAGTCACGAGGACCAGACTTTGGACAACATGATCTATTAGACCACGTGGGGCTAGGGCACCGTCGCTTGTCGATTATTGATACTTCGCGGGAGGGAAATCAGCCGATGCGGGATGCCAGCGGGCGTTACACCATCGTGTTCAACGGCGAAATCTACAACTATCAGAAGCTAAGGCAAAAGCTGGATAACCGGGGGATATCGTATGTTTCCCAGACCGACACCGAAGTGCTGCTGTACTGGCTGATTCATCACGGCATGGCAGGACTGAAGGAGGTGAATGGTTTTTTTGCCTTTGCTTTCTACGATGCCGAAGAAGATCGACTGTGGTTAGCCCGGGACCGGTTTGGGATTAAACCGTTGTTGTACTACTACGATGAGGATAAGTTTTTCTTTGCTTCGGAGATGAAGTCGCTATTAGCCTATGGCCTGGAGAAGAAGCTGGATTACTCTTCGCTTTATCACTATTTACAATTGAATTACATTCCGGCTCCCTACACTATTTTTCAGAATGTACGCAAGCTGATGCCGGGACAGTACCTGGAAGTAGCTAAAGCCAACAAGGAACGAGTGCAAGTGGGCACCTACTACGAACTTAGTCCAAATATTTCCGATCAAGGGATAGCTTCGCTTTCCTACGAACAGCAGCAGCGGCTGCTACGGGAGCTATTGGATCATTCGGTGCAACGCCGGTTGGTGGCCGATGTACCGCTGGGGTCATTTCTCAGCGGGGGAATTGATTCTTCGGTAATTACCGGCTTAGCCCGAAAGCACGTTTCTTCGTTTAGTACCTTCTCCATCGGGTACCGCGACGAACCATTCTTTGATGAAACCAAATACGCCAAACTGGTGGCGAAAAAGTTTGAAACCAATCATACGGTCTTTTCCCTCACCAACGATGATCTGTACCGCCATCTGCACCAGGCACTTAACTATCTGAGTGAGCCATTTGCCGACTCTTCGGCTTTGCCGGTATACATTTTAAGCAAAGAAACCCGTCAGCGGGTAACGGTCGCGCTTTCCGGCGATGGCGCGGATGAAGTGTTCTCCGGCTACAATAAACATCAGGCGGCTTATCGGGCGATGCATCCGGGTGGGGCCGAGCAGTTGGTAGCCAAAGGGATAGCGTTATGGAAACAATTACCGCAGTCGCGCAACGGTTGGTTGTCCAACAAAGCCCGCCAATTTCAGCGTTTTGCTGAAGGTATGCAGTTGAGCCCGAAAGAGCGCTACTGGCAGTGGGCTACCTTTTTATCCGCTGAAAAAGCTTCCCGGCTGCTTAGCAACAATTCTTTAGAACTGTTGGCCTTCGAACAAGCTGATGCGCGTCGCGAACGGTGGGTAGATGCCATTTCTGACCAAAAAGAAAGCATGAATCAGTGGCTGTTGGCTGATACGCAGTTGGTGTTACCCAACGACATGCTCACCAAAGTTGATCTGATGTCGATGGCCCACGGACTGGAGGTACGGGTACCGTTCTTAGATCACGAAGTGGTAGAGTTCGCCTTTCAATTGCCCGAAGAGAGCAAGATCAATCGGCAGATGAAAAAGCGCATTGTGCAGGATGCCTTCCGGGATATGCTGCCCAAAGAGTTGTATAACCGCCCCAAGCACGGCTTTGAAGTGCCGCTGCTGCGCTGGTTCCGCACCGAACTGAAGAGCACCATCACCCAGGATTTACTGGCCGATGCTTTTGTAGAGGAACAGGATATCTTCGATGTAGACGAAATCCGGTTACTAAAGCAGCAACTTTTCTCGTCCAGTCCCGGTGATATTCATGCTACCATCTGGGCCCTGATTGTATTTCAGTGGTGGTGGAAACAGTACGGGGGATAGTCAACAGTTGATGGCCGCCGTGGAAAGGTCCACAGTCCATAGCTGCCAGTCAATCATCACTGGAAGTCGCATTGTGCGACCCGTTCTAAGGTCTACTCAGTTTTCCGTTCTTCTTCCTCAACTTTCACCTCTTCTACCTGAGGGTCTGCCGGAGGAGTAGGAGAAGCGGTGGCCGATTCCGTAGGGGGCTTGGCGGTGGTAGCCGCTGTGGATGCAGCCCCTGTGGATGCAGCCGTAGTAGCCGCCCCAGCCGAGGTAGCTTCGGTAGATTGGTGAGAAGAAGGTTTTTCTTCATCTTTATCAATTTCCTTTTTTACTTCGGTGGTAGCATTTTTGAACTCCCGGATACCGGTACCTAATCCACGGGCCAGTTCCGGAATCTTCTTAGCTCCGAATAAAATTAATACAATAGCCACGATCAGTAGAACTTCCCATCCGCCCAGACCGCCAATAAATAATAGAGTAGTCATAATTTTTTCATTTACTTCTTACGCTTAGATAATCAATTTACGAACATAAATCAAATCTGGTTCATTATCAGCGAGGCAGATGGAAATAATTCTACCGGTAAACGGCTAAAAAGCGCTACCGTTTCGCACGGTTTCCGAACGGGATACGGTATTACTAACCAAAAACGATTGTATTGATTCAATAGCCTTGGTAGCCCGTTCTTCCTGCACGAAGTGACCGCAATCAAAGGTTTTAACCTGGACCCGGGGCAGCCGGTCGGCCCACACCTTTAGATAGTCAGTCGTAATAAACTCATCTTGGGTGCCCCAGAGAATAAGCCAGGACTTATTCTGCAAGACACTGAGCTTCTCCCACTGAGCTTGATACCAGTCGGAAGATCCGTACAGCGACTCAGCCAGCCGTAGCAGAGATTGGCGGGAGTCTTTGTCGGGAAACGGTTTGGTATAGTGCCGATGCACTTCCTTAGAGAGTTTGCTTTTATCCGTGAACCCCTTTTTGAGTAGTATTTTGGGAGAAAAATTGAGGCGAAGATAGAGGAATCTACCCAGCATACTGTTGGCTATTTTGTTAATCTTCTTCACTGCCGGGTTCGAGGCCGTTTCCCACAACCAGGTATTAAATATCACGATTTTATTAACCCTGTCGGGCTGTTCCAAAGCGGCTCCTAAGCCAATAGGTCCGCCGAAATCGTGTACAACTAGCGTGATGTTACCTAAATCCAGATGCCGGATCAGTTCGTGCAGATTCTTTGCGTGATCCTGCGGACGGCCCGGATAATCGGCAGGTTTATCTGACAGTCCAAATCCCAGATGGTCTACCGCCACACAGCGATGGGTCTTAGACAAGTGCTTAATAAAATCTCGGTACAGAAACGACCAAGTAGGAGTGCCGTGCACGAAGAGGATCACGTCGCCTTCGCCTTCGTCTACGTAGTGCATTCGGCCTTCAGGCAAATCGAAATAATGGTGCTCAAAGGGATAAAAGTTGGTATCTAACCATTCAGGTGCTGAAGTTTTCATGATAAATCGTTAAGGTTTCACAACATTTAACTAGGCTTTACTAAAAGCCCATGACAAAGGTCGCTTACCGCGATTTACCAAATCTTGGTCTAGACCAAGATTTTAGAAGCTACTGGGTCAGATTCTCGGAATGCTATTTTACCACGTGGGTGGGCATCGCGTAGCGTTAGTTTACAATGAAAAAAATCATACTGCCTGACTGATTGTTTTTGCTCGAGTCAGAATGGCAATTTAGTCTACTTGCTAGCGTTACTTTTACTATGAGACGGTCATTAGGAATTTTGCTTTTTCTTCTCTTTGTTCGGTGCTCAGATGATGACGAATTTTCGCTTAATCGCAATTACTTTTTAGGGCTATGGGAGGTTGAAGCCAACAGCTCGATGTTCGGTAACCAAGTTACGTATCAGTTTAATGCAGATGGTCGGTACACTATCTCGGCTAGTTCGGGAATAGCTGCACCGGGACTTTGGTCGTACAATGATCAAACCCGAGAACTACTGATAACGGGTTCGGGTGGGGCAAATACGTATTCCATCCTATATTTCACTAACGACCGTTTCGAGTCCCTGCGGACTGATGATCAAGCTTTGGTTTTCTTCCAGCGGATTCCGTAATTTATTCATTCGTCATTTAGCAAGAAGCGGTAGCCCAAAGAAATTTGAAAGACTGAATTTTTGGAATTTACATCGTCTATTGTACTGTCAACAATATTCGTAAGGCCTAGGCCATAGCGAGTGGTAACGATGAAGTTACTCTCAGATTCGTAGCTCAATCCGGCATTAAGACCAAAGTCTACTGTTTTATATAACTCCTTCATGTTTACAGATACGTCGTTTCCATTTTCACCTCCGGTAAGTCGGGCACTTAGCAAAAAGCCTAATTGAGGGCCTACTTCCAGGGCAAAGTTAGGGGCAAGACAGATTTTGCCCATAAGCGGAATCATCAGGTAATTGTTATTGAAGCGGACAGTAATACCATCTTCTTTACCCTGAGTGCCTTGCTGAGAGAAAAGCAACTCTGGTTGAAAAGCGAACTGATCGGAAACCGGTATATGAAGCAGCCCGCCAAACAGTAAACCAACGTTAATATCGCCGTCCGTATCTTCCCCGTAGAAATTTGCTAAATTCAGTCCAATCTTGGCACCTGGCTGCACAGATTGGGCTAAAACAAAACCAGGAAATAAGACCCCCAAAACAATGGTAAAAGCAAGGAATTGAGATTTCATAGAAGGTTGTATTAAAGGTAAATTATCTAAAAATAGCACAGAAAAATATCAGAATATTACGAAGAAAGGGTTTAACAAGTTCAACTATTTTGGTTAAATAAAAGGCTCATTAGAAAGGAATATTTTCTGTCGATTAATTGATGAGATTAGTGATAGGTAGCAGCGGAAAAATCCTTATTCTACATAGCTCGCGCCCCAAAGTACAGCAGTCCTGCGCAGACAAGCCAGAAGGCTCACAGGCTCAGCAACAAATAATGTTTCCGGTTTTTGGTAAGCAGTAATAACTGAAGCAGCCAGGCCAGCCCCCACAGCAGAAACAGCCCGCTTAGCGCAAATGTGAGAAGCTTCTCGAAAGTGATAAGGTTGGTAAGGGCAATCATGAACAAAACCACCGACAGCAGCAACAAGTCTACCGTTACCATCTGGAATGCGCTCCCGGATCGTAGCCAGTTTTGTTTTACTTTCTCGGAAGGCGCTTTTTTCGGGCGAAGTACTCAGGGCTGCTTTATTGCCTAAGAAGGTGTGGGCTACAAAAGCCAGTGACGTAATAATTGCCGCTATCAGTACGGGACTATTCTTGGCTAATCAGCTAAGTCGGCTAGTATATCATCAGCAGAAATTACCGTGCAAAACTCTTCCTGCAAACTGGCCAAGTGGATGCGGTGCATTTCATCAGCCGAGATCATTTCCCCGTCTAGGCCCCGTCGCTCAAAGGTAGCGGTAGCATCACCGACCGTATGGTTACTATACTGCGCATCCTGAAAACGAAGTTGCTGTCTATTTGCGGACTTCCGAACAGAAGACCAGCGTTTACGCTTCTCCCGATCCTACTGATTTTGGTATAGACGACGATCGCTATTTTGTAGACTCACTGGAGGTAGCCGCACCGGAGGTTTTTCAACATGAAGGTCAATGGTATATTGCTTCACTTCGCGCCGACCTGCAGGGTATTCAACTGGCACGACTACAGTGGGTAGTGAAGGAAGAATAAAAAGTGTAATTTGCAACTCAATAAACCCAACCTATGAAGATTTTAAATTATCTCTCTCTATCTCTTTTTTTCATACTCTTTAGCCGCTGCTCTCCCCAAAGTCCGGCAGAAACCGCAGATGGAAGTATCGACGGAGTCAACATCACGGTCGAGTACAGCTCTCCCCGCGTCAAAGGAAGGCAGGGCAAAATCTGGGGTGACTTGCTTCCCTATGGTGAGGTATGGCGAGCCGGTGCCAATGAGGCTACTGTCGTGACTTTTAATCAGCCAGTTTTAGTAGATGGGGAACCCCTGGCCGCTGGCAGTTACAGCCTCTTCATGATTCCCGGTGAAGAAGAATGGACTGTAATTTTGAACGAAGCTACAGATATCTGGGGAACCGAATATGCTGATTACCAAGACCAGAACGTACTGGAAGTAAGCGTATCTCCCCGCAAAAACCCGGAGTTACGTGAAGATCTCAACTATGAAATAGCTGATGGTGAGCTTCGTCTCAACTGGGAATACCTAACCATCCCGATTGACATAGAAGCCCAGGGATAAATTTTTTGCCTGATCTATGGCCGCTAACTTTATTAGGCAAATGAAGCTGGTGGCCTTTAATTTTTTGCAAGCTTTACTACTACCCGTACCCGTTGATTTGCCTGCTGCGGCAGAATTACAAAGCCATCCTGGTAATTGATCTGCTCCCATTTTTTGCCATTGATCATCACTTCTTCAATCTCATAATCCATTTCTTCAATAGGCAGCGGGTAAAGCTTACGAGCGCTGGCCTCTTTAATATAATAATGCAGGCTCACACTACCATGATTTACCCATACATCCAGATAGAGATAATTAAGTAAACCGTGTTCCATGGAATGGTACGAAGTCTTGGTACGAACTGCCTTTTTATCGTTGGCCACACTACCATCAGCCATGGCACTCAGGTACGCACCCCCATAGGTGCTGTCCATCAGGTGCTCGTTCCAGAAATTTGCTCCCTCCCGAAAATGTTGCAGGTACTGCAGGTTTCCACTGCTATGGTACATGTACAACTGAAACATATTTCCGTACGCCTGCACCCACCAAGGGCTGTCGTTGCTATGCTGGGTAGCGTCTGCCACATTGACCTTGTGGTACCAGATGCCGATCTTTGGATTATAAGCATAGGAAAGCAGCCTTTCGTTGAGCTGCGTCGCTTTTAACTTATATTCCTCTTTGCCCGTCAGGTCGTACAGCCGCATGAGCATCCACGCTACTTCGATGTTGTGGCCGGTATTCATCCAGTCATTTCTTTCGGCAAGGGGCTGCCAGTTTTGATCGTATCTTTCCATGATCCAGCCGCTTTTCTCATCGGTCATATGATTCAGTACGGTTTGCAGAATACGCTCGCTCATCGTCAGGTATTTTTGGTCGCGTGTGGCAGCATAGAGATAGAGTAGATAACCCGAAAGTGGAGCTAACTGAGGAGAGAAAGCTTTGTCCGATTCTTTGATGCTTAGATCCTGATGGAGCGCGCTTACATAACCGCCTCTACCTTGAGTATCCCAGGCATGCTCCTCCAGCATGTCAATGGATCTATCAATGTAATCTTCTACTTCTTTGTCCTTGGTTAGTAAATAATACATGGCCAAACCGGTAATTGCGTAGGTCTGCATAAATAAATCTTTGGAAGCATCCTGCACCTCTCCTTTTCTGTCAAGTTCGGTATACCAACCGCCATATCGCTTGTCCCAGCCTTTGGAAATAAGGTAATCGTAAGTTTGCTCAGCCTGCTGCATGTAAGTCTCATTTCCACTAAGCATGTAGGCCACTGAATAGCTAAACAGATGTCGGGCGATCATGCCGGGATATTTCTCATTGCCATTGAAAGGCTGCCAGTCTCTTTCCAGGAAGCTGTAATAAGCACCAAATTCTTTATCGATTGCGTGCTGAGTCCAAGGCTTAATCACATCTTCAATAGCCTGTTTTCTCCAGAAGTCTCCATGGATAATGGATTGTGCCGGCAGTGCGCTATATTGAAATAGAAATAGAAAAAAACAGCAGGTAATGGAATACCGAATCTGGTAGCTAAGCATATGTTTCTGTTGTATTAGTTTTGATAATATCATATTATCTGGTCATCTTTCCCTGTAAAGGTATAGCCTCTAGCCAGCAGCCAGTTTTGTTTTACTTTCTCGGAAGGCGCTTTTTTCGGGCGAAGTACTCAGGGCTGCTTTATTGCCTAAGAAGGTGTGGGCTACAAAAGCCAGTGACGTAATAATTGCCGCTATCAGTACGGGACTATTCTTGGCTAATCAGCTAAGTCGGCTAGTATATCATCAGCAGAAATTACCGTGCAAAACTCTTCCTGCAAACTGGCCAAGTGGATGCGGTGCATTTCATCAGCCGAGATCATTTCCCCGTCTAGGCCCCGCCGCTCAAAGGTAGCGGTAGCATCACCGACCAACTGAACGTCGAACCCCAGGTTACCCGCCATACGGGTAGTGGTAGACACGCAGTGATCAGTGGTTAAACCCACAATCGTCAGGGCGTTCCATCTCCGCTCGTGCAGATACGCTTCCAAATTAGTACCGATAAACGCGCTGTTTACGGTTTTGGTAAATACTTTCTCACCGGGGAGGGGCCGGGCTTCCGGCTTAAATTCACATCCCGGTTGGTTTGGTCTCAGGGGCGACTTGGGGTTGGTAGAGTGATGCTGTACGTGGATCACCGGCCACTTCCTTTCGCGCCAGGTAGCCAGCAGTTGGGCAATTCGTTGTTCAGCTTCCGGATTGTTTCGCTTTCCCCAGTAGGGGGCATCCAACCCTTGCTGCACATCGATCAGTAAGAGAACAGATTGGTTCATTGGCTACAGACTGGTTAATCTCGGCAATATCCTGAGATTAGCAGCAAGGTGCAAGCCAATCAGTAGCTGGGTTAAAAATCATATTTCACCGACAACAGAAAGTTACGACCCATATCATCGGCAAAGTATCGAAGGCGGTCGGTGTAGTTGCGGTAGGAGGTATTAAGCAAATTGGTGACCTGAGCCCCTAGGGTTACCCGGTTAATCTGACCCGACCAGGCCAGGTTTATTAGTAAGTAGCCTTCCGGAGGGGAAAGAATATCGTAGTCAGCGTCGTCCTGGTCAAACAAATCTTCGTCATTCTGATCGGCTTCCAGTAGTTCCCTGACCGTTATCACCCGGGGAGCCTGAAACTGCTTAAAGGTATAGTCCGCCGTGAAGCTCCACTGAGATTCATCTAACCAGTCGAGCTTAGGCAGTTGATGGGAGAATTGGTACTGAAGATTGGCGGGAGGTAGACCAACAAAGTACTCATTATTAGTGACGTCTTTAGCCCAGAGATAGCTGCCACTAAATTTAGATTCCAACCGGGGATTGTGCTGGATGGTAGTGCTGGCGTCTACTCCCATCAGCAGGGCGTCATCCTGATCGTAGATGAAATAAGGAAAGGCACCCCGTATCGTCTGCGTAATGCCAGCCGGCTTGTTGTAAATATAGTTTTGAATGTAGTTGACGTAGGCAGTTATCTCCCACTGATTTCGTTCCTGGTTTACTTCATAAGTTCCAATCCACTTAATGCCCATCTCCGATGGAACTGGCCGTTCGCGCTGGGTAAGAATTTCATCAGTGCTAATCGAGCCGTCTTCCTGCCGAACGTAGCGCCACAAGCCGTATTCAATGGAGGCCTGGTGGCGTCCGAAACTATACAACTCCGACACATTGGGCGGTCGCCAGGCTGTACCCAGGTTGGTACGAAATAACCGGTCGTTGCCGAGTTGCTTTACAAACCCCAGCGTAGCGGTTACATTCTGAAAGGAGAGTTCGTTGCGGTACGGATCATTGTTCTGCTGCCTTCCCCGGATCGACATATTCTGATAATCGTAACGGACTCCGGCTTCCAGCCAGTCTTCGCCCAGCGGGCGGCGTTCAATCAGGTAGACGCCCACTCGGCTCAGATTGTAGTTTGGGATAAGCGGAATAGTATTGGTTCCCGGTAGGTTATTGTTATCCTGATACAGAACTTGTCCACCCAAGCGCCCTTCCCACTGTTGGAAGGTAGGGTGTTCCCAGGCGGCGTCTAACGAGTGAGATAGCAGATTCAGATCGATGGCTGGACGGAGGTTATTAGTGCCACGCCGTACGTCGTACTCTTCTCGGTGGTTATGCTGAAAAGCGTACTGTAGTTCTACCGACTGCCCTTTGCCAAACCACTGCCCTCGTAGCTTAGCCACGTTGTGCCGCACTCGTTGCCGGGGATTATTGATCTCGTATGAGAAGGGACCAGTGAGTGGGGGAGGCGATTGTTCAATGGCATTGGTCAGGTCTTCCAGGTTTCCCGTTACCGCTCCGCGTAAAATGCCCAGCTCCTGGTCGAAGTAACTGTAGTGAGCGGTAAAGTCGGTATTGCCCCAGTGAGTGCGGGCGGTGAAGGTAGCGCTTTGTTCCCGCTTACCGGTGTTGGTCAACTGATAGTCGGGCGCGTGCAAATCTCCCTGCCGTACTACCGAGGCCTGTCCCATCAGCGCCAGCCGATGGAAGCCCTTTTGCAATTGCAAAGTACCCTCGCCCGAGCGTCCGTTCGACTGGCCTACGGCACGCAGCTGTCCTTGCAGGGGGGTGAGGAAGTCCAGCCTGGGTGGTTCAATTAGTAGTACTCCGCCTAAGGCCTCGGGGCCGTAGCGGACCGTGGCGGCACCTTTTACCACCTTTAGGTTCTGCGCCAGCGATGGATCAATCTCAGGAGCATGCTCGGCACCCCAATTCTGAAACTCGTGACGTACACCGTTATTCACAATTAGCACCCGGTTGCTATGCAACCCGTGGATAATAGGTTTTACAATGTTTTGTCCGGTCTTGAGCATGGATACCCCCGTAATTTTACTGGCCAGTTCACCCAGCGATTGAGATTGGTTGGTTACCAAGTCTTGTGCTGATAGATTACTTATCGAGCCAGAGTACAGCTCTCCGGTTAGGGCTTCATCTTCTATTACCACACTCTTTAAGGTGAGGCTATCGGCGGCCAGTAGTATTCGTGGGTTCTTATGGTAAGGATCGTGGTGGTGAATGGCGGTTTTGTAGCCCACAAAAGAAACCACCAGATCAAACTCCCGCTGACACAGTTGTACTATCCGGAAGAATCCCTGGTCGTCGGTCACAGTGCCCCGGTTAGTGCCCTTCACCTGTACCGAGGCGAAAGCTAAGGGTTCCTGGCTTTTCAAGTCCAGCACCTGGCCTTCTACTTGGTATTGGCAGGAGTCTGCCGACGATTGGGCCAGTACAGTGGTAGAAAGTAACCAGCAGCAGGCTAGGAAGCAGCACTTCATACCTGGCACGCTTGGCATTTTCCTTTCACCAGTAAATCTACCTCTTCGGCCTGGTAGCCCTGCGGTAGGTTCACCGTTGGAATCATATAATCCGACAGGCACTCGGTGCGGCCGCAAGCGATGCAGGTAAAGTGAATATGGTCAGAATAATAAGTATCCGAAGAAGTCTGAGCAGCGGTATCCAGTTGGGGCCGTATGGATTCGGAGAGGCCAAAGTAGGCCAGGCCACCGTCATGGGGGATAAGGTGTAAAATCCCCTTTTCAATAAAAGTATGCAGTGTGCGATACAGGGTCACCCGATCGTACTGAGGCAGTCGGCTTTCCAGGTCCTTGGCCGAGAGGGCATAGTTAGATTGTAAAAATTGGTCAATCACGTCGCAGCGCCCGGGTGTGACCCTAAGCTGGTAGTCGTGTAGTATCTCCTTCAGCAGAATTTCTTCCATACCTACAAAAGTACAAAATATGCAAATAAGTTGCATATATGAGTAGCATAGAAGTATCTGCGATTTGTTTGGTTTTAGACCTTTTTTAGAAGGGTTCTGAATTAGTGACATTAACAAACAACCCTGAAAGAGGCAAGGTTGGTAGTACAATTAGCAAAGTACACCAAAAAGAAGGGATTTTTAGATTAAATGAGGTTCATTACCCAGTTCAAAAAGATCATAGCCGCTCTGCCCGCCCTGGTGCTGTTTCTACTGGCCAGTGCTGCGATACTGGAGGTAGCCTGTGTTTACGGACTATTTCGGTCAGTAATAGCCGGAGAAACGGGAGATGTTAGTATTTATTTACTGATTATTCTGGTACTGGGAGCAATGATCACTATTGGGCTGGTGGCCGGTAAGTACCTGGCTAAACCCTAACATATTTAACGTTCAGTAGACATATGAAAAAGAAGAAACAAACCCGAAAGGAATTTATAAGTGATGTAAGTAAAGTAAGTGCCGCCGCTATCGTGGGTGGCACCTGGCTTGGTGCCTGCGGCTCTTCTTCCGAACAATCAGGGAATTACTCCCAGCAAGACGGCGACGCGCCGTTGGCCATGCAGCAGGAAGCCGAGGAAGAAATAAAGAAAGAATCGCGGATTGACGATCTGGCTGGTACCGAAGGGTGTAACGATTTGTCGGGCCTTACGGAGCGGGAGATCAGTATCCGGGAGCAACTTCAGTACGTAGCCCAGAGCGAAAAGGCTGAACAGGTTTGCAAGAATTGCCGCTTCTGGCTACCGGCCCAACCCGGTGATAACTGCGGAGGCTGTCAATTGATTAAAGGACCCATTCACCCTAACGGTTGGTGCGCATCGTGGGCAGCCTTGCCACCCGGAGAAACCCCGAACGTAGTTGAATCATCATAAATCAGTGTTATTGTGTTAAAGTGTTATGGTGTTAAGATACTTAAGGTTTAAAATTATATTCTTTAACACCAAAACACCAAAACACCAAAACACCAAAACACTCAATATTTTATCCACTGAAATAGCTATGAAAACGAACAAACAAACCCGTAAAGAATTTCTAACTGACGCAGGCAAATTGAGTGCGGCGGTGATAGTAGGAGGTACCTGGCTCAGTGCTTGTGGCTCTTCTTCCGAACAGTCGGGCAGTACAGCCCAGCAGGAGAGTGATACCAGTCCGGTGGTTCAGGAGGAAGTTGAAGAGACAAAGGAGCCGGTTCCTACCGAACTGGAAGCCAACGCCTGCGATGATCTATCGGGGCTCACCGAACAGGAAATTGCCATGCGGGAGCAGCTTCAATACGTAGCTCAGAGCGAAAAAGAAGGACAGGTATGCACTAACTGCCGGTTCTGGCAAGCCGCCGAGCAGGAAGGCACCTGCGGTGGTTGTCAATTGATTAAGGGTCCCATCCACCCCAACGGCTGGTGTGCGTCCTGGGTAGCTATGCCCGCCGAAGCTTCGTGAGAAATTTTCAGTACTTACCTGATTGGTACCAGCATAGAACATCCGCTGATCAGTAGATACGTGCAATCTGGTTTATGTCAGTTCGGTTTCCAATGCCAGAAAATGCTGCAATTCACCCTGATGATTATGAATAGGGTGGATGATAATCTGGCATACATACTTTTCGCCGTTACGACGGTAGTTGACAATAGTTTCCTCAAAAGGTTTAGCTGTGGCTAGTTTAGCGTGAATCCGGCTCCTAGTCTCTAATGAAGTTTCTTCACCCTGTAGCATGCCAGGCTTTTGGTGTAGTACCTCACTGGGTGAATAGCCCGTCATGGTTGAAAATCCTTTATTGACCCAACGAATTGTTTGGAAACGATCAGTGACAACGAGAGCCTCGTACGGGCGGGCTAGTAAGGAGGATAAAGAAACGTTCCAACTGAAAGTGTCTTTAAAACGGCTCAGAGCTTGCCAGTCGGTTATAGAAAGATCAGGAGATCGTACTCGGCGCTCAAGAAAATACACGTCGGCACAATGAATGGGAAATTTAAATACAGCAGTCTTACTTTTCATGTTAAGCTTTTAAGAATTAAATATTCGGTCAAAGCTCTTCGGCTCAACTTCACCATGTTCTAAGAAGTCGGCAAACAAGCACAGCCAGTTGGTAGAAAAGTATACACCTTGCGCGAAGGAATGGCTTGCTGATCTGACGAAGCTTCAGTACGCGAAAGCATGGTCAAACTCCTGATCCCGGCTCAGAGGCCGGAATTGAGAACGGTATCGGCAGGTTTCCTGGCTTATCCGACCGAAATCCACCTTCTCACCCGCTCATGGCGAATAATGGCATTATGGACTCCGGCATACTATCTAACCAAACATTTGTCTCAGTCAGATCGGACTTACAGTTGCGCGTCAGCTCGCGATTTACACGCGATTCCCTTGGGCGGCATCCACCGTGGACTCGGACCGCTGGGCGGCACTCCGCTGGGCGGCACTTCGCATTACCCCTTCTTTCGTTGGGGACCGCTACTGTTTTGATTAAGAAATTAAGTAAAGAACTTATTAACCCCTAATGTACGTGATAATCGGTGAAATAACTAGGTTTCTGAAGGAGGTTAGAGCAGTAAAACCAATACACACTTGCTGCCAAAGATGAACATGCATATGCTGGGAGTGATGTACGCTCCTACCAACCGGCTCACCCTGATGGCTATGTTCAACTACCTGGCATACGATATGACGCTGCGCACCCGCATGGGAGTGGATTTCACTACCGCTTCTCAAGGACTAGGCGATACCCGTATCTCGGCCCTGTACGGTTTGTATAACCGTAACCGGCAAAGCCTGCACCTGATGGGGGTTAGTATTCCTACCGGCAGCATTGAGGAGCGGGACGCTACCGCCATGGAATCTAACGCTCAACTGCCTTATCCCATGCAAACCGGTTCGGGTACCTGGGACTTCTTGCCGGGGCTCACGTATCTGGGGCAAGGTGAACGGGTATCCTGGGGAGCTCAGGCAATAGGAACGCTCCGGTTAGGCGAGAATGCTCGAGACTATACGCTGGGAAATCAGTTACTGGCTACCGGTTGGCTGGCTTACCGCTGGAATAAATGGTGGAGTACCTCGCTGCGGTTGGAAGGCACTACCGCCGAAAAGATCGCCGGGCAAGACCAGGAACTGAACCCGATGATGGTGACTACCGCAGATATCAATATGGGTTGTGTGAGTTAATAGATTGCATGTTTAATGTAGTTAGTCGGCCGATT
>CAZKCO010000026.1:0-93512 GCA_964551335.1 uncultured Roseivirgaceae bacterium | reverse complement strand
ACACCAAAACACCAAAACACCAAAACACCAAAACACCAAAACACCAAAACACCAACTTGATGGAAGATTATTTTCAAATATTAGTATTTCTGGCATTTGTCGTTTTCTCGATTCTATCTCGAGTGTTGAACCCTAAGAAGAAAAAGCCTCCAGTTAGAGCCCCCAAGGAACAACCTCGTTACGAAGGTATGGATGATGTTCCTGAAGAAGATAAGCCGGTGGTAGCGCGGGAACAGCCCGAGCGTCGCCCGGTTTCTTTCGAGGATATTCTGCGGGAGATGATGGGCGAAACCTCTCAGCGGCAACAAGAGCCGCCCCGACCAGCAGAAAGAAAGAAGCCGAAACCAAAGAAAGTCAAATCTGAAGCTGCAAGCTCCCGACCGGTTCAAAAGAAAGCCACTCGTATTACCGAAAAAATATCATTAGAAGACAGTGGCAAGCGAATTAAAGCAATAGAACTTGATGAGAAAAAGAGGAACGTAGCGCAGGAGGTAGCGGAAGCACTAAAAACCCCGAAAAACGCTCGCGAGGCTATTATTCTGAGTGAAATTATCAACAGAAAATATTTCTAGTATATATTGTTAAAACTTGACTTCTGAACTTCTGACTGGATAAGTTACTATCATTAGAATGATCGAGTACTTTTTTAGCTGCCCCTACTGTTTATCTCACATTTCTATGTTATTGGATCCCTCCGTTTCACAGCAATCTTATGTGGAAGATTGTGAGGTCTGCTTCAATCCCATTGAGGTTTCGTTTACAGTAGATAATCATCTGGGCGATAGCGAAGAAGCTGTAATCTCCTTTGATGCACAACCTTTAGGGCAGTAATAGGCCTAGTTGGGAATGACGGTGTCGGCACTCGGGCAAATACTAAGAGAAAATAACGTATTAATGTGTTCGGCTTTTCAAGTAACGGCTATTACTTTTGAACGCTTGAACATTATTCTATCACGGTCTGAACATCTAACTACCAACAAATAATGAATTCAATTGCCTTACTTTTTGATATGGACGGAGTGATCGTTAATAATCACGAATTTCATTTGAAATCCTGGCTAGGCTTTTTTGAAAAGCACAATATTCAGATGAGCGAAGCGGAGTATAAAGCCCGGGTAAACGGTCGCACAATGGATGCTATTCTGCCCAATTTGCTCAATCGTGATTTGTCCCAGGAAGAGATTCAAGAAATTGGTGGGGAGAAGGAAGCCTTGTACCGAGAACTATACCGCCCTCATATTAAACCCACTACCGGGCTGGTCAGCTTTTTGGCGGAAGTGTCGCGTAACTGCATACCTCGCACCGTTTCTACCTCGGCACCACCCGAAAACGTAGATTTCACTCTGAAGCACACGGGCCTGAAAAGTTATTTTTCTACTATTATTGATGCCTCCATGGTTACCCACGGCAAGCCCGATCCGGAGGTGTATTTGAAATCAGCCGAGGCATTGGGTGTAGACCCCGCCCAATGCATTGTATTTGAAGATGCGCTGTTGGGCATTCAGGCCGGAAAGAATGCCGGAATGCGAGTAGTTGGAGTGGCTAGTACTCACTCTCGCAAAGAACTTGAGGCTGAAGGCACTGATCTGGTTATTGATGATTTTGCCGGCCTGACTTTGAGTAAATTACCCAAGTAAATTTTCCCCCCTACTCCTTTTTTAACCCTCGGCCAATACTTCAGAAATGTTAGTTCGATAAGCCTGAATAGCGGGTAGGAGGGAAGCTACTAAACCTACTACTAAGCTAGAAGCTACGATCCACAGTTCCTCAGTTGCTAACTGCCCGGAAGAGATACCCAACTGTCCCGGACGGGCATAGAACTGAGTGGCTCCGTACAACACTAAGTGTCCTAGTAGTAATCCAAAAAGGGAACCGGCCAAAGTAATAATGAGCCCCTCCAGTATCACATGAGTAAAAAGAGTACGCGGTGAAGCCCCTAAGGAGCGCAGAATAGCCAGGTCGTAGCGACGGGCTTTCAAGGAGTTGTATAACGCAATGAAGATGCTAAGCGCCGCAATTACTACAATAACGTAGGCAAAGCCTTGTAGCATATCTACTCCTACTCCAATCAACGAAAACAGTCGCGCCGTTTCAAAGGGGGGCGAAGCTGCCTGCATGTTGGTGCGTTGATTGATGTAACGGGGTAGCTGCACTGCGGCCATCGGTGAACGAAACTGTACCAGCAAGGAGGTAATCTCTTCGTCCGCATCTCCCGAAGGCAGTCCTTCTCGAGTAATGGCAACTTCCGCGTGATCGTGCTCATCGTGGTGGGTTTCCGAACTATCAGCTTCGTGCGTATCGTGCACCTGCCAAACACTTTCCACTGAGGTGAGAATTAGATTGTCAACCACCGTCTGGGTTGGAGCCAAAATGCCCGAAACTGTAAATTGCTGTTCATCGTGCACATTAATTCCGTCATCAGCTAGGCCGTGACTACTAGCAAAAGAATCACCTACCGATAAGTTTAGTTGTTGCGCCGCGGCGGCACCTAGAGCGACCTCCAATGGGGATTCCCATAAAGAACCAACTGCAGTTTCGGCCTCGTAAAGTCCCAGGTACTCGTAGTTGGTACCAACAATACGGTAGCCCTGATAACTGTCGCCCAACGCCATCGGAATGGTATTGCGAATTAACCGATTACGGGATAATTGTTGGGCTTCTTCCAAAGAAATATTGCCGGTGGGGTAATCAATGTGAAAAATACTGGACAGGATGATTTGCAGTGGACTTCCTTTAGCCCCTACCACCAAATCGATACCCCGGCTGTTCTGGGTTAGTGAGCGTTCCACCTGCTTGCTGGCTAGAAGTAGCACCGTAATAATGGCAATCCCCAGAGCTAACAGTAAAATGTTCAGTAGAGTATTGAGCGGCTTGGTTTTGATATAGCTCCAGCTTAGGGCGAGTAGGTTCATGCAGCAGTTAGCGTCAGTTGGTGAGGAATGTGGGTTTTTACCCGTTGATCGTGGGTTACAATAAGTAAGGTAGAGTGGTGTTGCCGAGCCTGGCTTTGCAATAGCTGAAGTACTCTATCGCAATTTTGGTCATCTAAACTCGAGGTTGGCTCGTCGGCCAAAATGACTTTGGGGTTATTAAGCACCGCTCGGGCAATGGCGGCCCGCTGAGCTTCACCCTGGCTTAACGTAGTGACTCGCGCGTTTCGCCGATGGTCTAGTGAGAGTGATTTCAAAGTTTCATGAATGGTCTTCCGGTCCTGCTTCAACCCGGCCAGATACTGAGTCAGTAGTAGATTTTGTTCCAATGTCAGCGACGCCAATAAATGTGGTTGCTGGAATACTAGTCCGAGTTTTTGTCCCCGGAAGCGGTCAAGAGCGTTGGCTTTTAATTGGGTGATATCCTGATCCCCCATAATAATTTGTCCTTGGTTAGGACGAAGCAGTCCGGCTAGTAAGTGAAGTAGGGTGGTTTTGCCACTTCCTGAAGAACCCAGCAATACGCAGTGCTCACCCGAGGGTACCGACCAGTCAGGAAATTGAAACTCCGGAGATTGAGCCGAGTACCGGAAAGAAATATTTCTGAGTTGAATCATGCGCGACAAGATACTGAAGCCTTGGCAAGAAAAAAAGCTCCTGAACCTAGGACAATAGGCGGATTACCATGCTTAATTTGCCTTGAGGGGCTTTTGTGCGAACAATATTCTTTAAAAATTACTGAAAAAGGAATATCCTTGGTTTAATACCACAGATTAAAAATACAGCGGTGAATCGATACTTCATCAGCACCTGAGACTACAAAGTTAGTTATTTGTCCCGTAGCACTCTTCCTAATAGTATAGAAAATACCTCAGCATCTTGCTTCAGAGCCAGAAGCACGTTTTGACCTTTATTTTTATAAACTAAAATACCATCAGAGTAGGGCTGAAAATTGATGATTGTATCCAAATGAACTACCTTCTCTTGGTCATCACTACGAAATAAAAGCCGCTGGCTGGTGAGATATAGCTTTCCCTCTGGCACACCTGATACAGCATTTGCGGGAAGTACCGATTCCTCAGTTGCTTTCCAGTAAGTGCCTTCAAGCAGTTTGCTAGAGAGTGTTTTTCCTTCGGGCTTTCGTTTAGCATTCACGGGGTCATCGTGCCAGACAGCCCGGGTAAGATAATGGCACACCTCGTTTTTTCCTAGGTCCAGTGGCACATGAATGGCGGGTAGGTCACCATTTTCTACCTGCCACAGCAAACGGTAGGTGGCAAGTTTGCGTTGGGTAGACTTATCAAGTGTCGGGGTCGCCTGCAAGTGTTCAGCCAGCGTCTGTAGTTCTGCCTCTTCATCGGGAGACAGGCGTTCATCAGCAATCGCCCCTTTGATAAACTGAAAAATGATGGCTTGGGCTTTATGCTGATGCAGTCGAGCGGCTAACGCTGGTGGTAGCTGAAGTTTGGTCCTCAAATTCTCCAGAAACTTTAGCTCCTTTTTGTCCAGTCGATGGTCATCAAGGGCGACTTCAAGTTCCCTTTCGTAAACTTCCTGACAAACCCGGTGGTGCACTAAGTCAACATCTTGCTCCCCCAGACCTAACAGCCGCTTCAGGTGCTTGAGCCGCTCAATTTCTTCCTCATTTAAGTGGTTATCCTCAAAGCAGTAGCGCAGGTAAGCCTGGTACAGCTCCCGCAGTGAGCCATCCTTGAAGTCGGTATGTAGGTTAAGCTGATAACGCTTTACGATAGTCTGAATATCTGCGGGAGTAATTTCCAGCAGTGGTTTTTCAGCGAGTAGATTATTGATTTCTACTATAGCGTTTTTCTCGGAGCGCTGACCAGTTAGCATATTCCAAATAGAGGTGGGCTCTTGAGTAGACTTGTAGAATGGTTGCGATTCCATGATTTTTCACGACAGACAATTCGGCAAGTTAAGCTGATTTTTATTGCTAATCAATAGTTGAGAGATAGGTCAGGTCCTGGTCATTAGTCACTTGTCCTTTGTTTCGCTTTGACAATCATAACGTAGTACTATTTTATCCTCAAACGCTGGTGAGTGCTTCCTATTGAGAATCGACCAGGGACTAAGGACCAAGGACTGGTGACCAACCTAAATCTCAAATAGCTGCTTCACGGGAGCAGCGTAGCTTTGGCCCGTAACAACTTCCTTTTGTTGGGTATCGCGTAATCGGATGGCAAAGCGGCTACCGGGCTGTTTTTTTATCTCTTGAATCAGGTGGCTGTTGATGATGGTGGAACGGTGCACCCGTATAAACTGAGCTGGTAATTTCTGTTCCAGATCCGCCAGTGTATATTCTACCAAATGTTCCTTCCCTTCAGTGTCGTATAAATAAACATGGTTATTTTGCGCGCAAAAGCAGGCTATTTCGTCAATCGAAGAAAAGCAACTCTATCGCCCAATTTGAGAGGGAAATTGCGTAAGGATGTCTTGGCTTCACCCTGTCCGTTGCTATTTTGGTTAAGAACAAGTGGTTCACTTCTTCTAGCTGGCTTCAGTAATCGACGGATACCTAACACCAATAATACAACAGTAAGAGTGGGGATAACGAATCTAGCTAGCGATTGATATCTGATTCTAGCAGAGGTGGATGAATCATATTGGAATGATAGGGAAAACCAATAAAGTAAAACGATGATAGCAAGACTAATTAAAATGTATTTTATGATTCTGTTCATCGGAGAAAATTTTAGACTCTAAATCTATATCTTCTACCTCAGAAAAATCATTATACATCCGATTATATTGGTAAGTACTACTCAATCATAAGTGAATAGGACTAATCTTTAGCTAAAGAATAGTGGCGATTAAATAAACTCCTCTACTTCCACATTAATGCTGCCCAAACCGGCTTTGATATCAAACTCCAGACGGTATTCGGCGCTTTCGTAGAGGTCGTTGGTGTAGGTACGCCCGTCTTTACGGAAGCCGTTGGGAACGTCTACTTCACCTAATCCTCCGGCAATCTCCAGTCGGATGCCTACCGTGCCGGGCAGCGACAGATTCAGTTCACCGATCCCGCCCTTTATTTCTGCGTCAAGATCATTACGCCATTCGCCGGTGAGGTCTAGAGATACTTCGCCCACTCCGGCCTGTATATCCAGTTCGGGTACGGAGCAGTTTTGCAAATTAATTTTATGTTCGCCCACTCCCGCGTTAATGTCTACGCTATTTAGTGCCAAGCCCCTTAGATCGAGATCGGTTTCACCCGCCCCCAGGTTGCAGGATAAGTCCTGTAGAATATTATCATTTAGTTTTACCGTCCACTCATTGACTTGCTCATCGCCATCAAAGTTGATGTTGATACTCTTCATCTTGGGTTGCTCAATGGTTAAAAACCCGGTTTCACCTTCGGTTTCGTAAGAAATTTCTGGCTCCCAGGATTCGTAGTTATAGACAAAGTCAGCGTCCATGAGTTGTTTTGCTCCTCCAGTTACGATAAGCTTGCCTGCTTTCATTTCGATGGAAGTGGATACAGTCTCTGCTCCGTTCGCATCAATACTCTGAGAGAGGGTCTGAGTTTCAATGGGTTCCTCCTGCGAGGTGTTGATATTGATGTCGCAAGAAGCTAGTAAAATCAGGCTGAATAGATAGGTCATATATTGTTTCATGGTGCTGTCGTTATATAGCTAGAATTTCTGCAAGATAAGGGTTTTTGAGGAAGACTGTTCTATTGAGTCAATCCTTGGTGAAGTTAAGCTTTTTTGTGGTAAATTTTCTTCGCTCGTTGGGGTGTATAATATTTTATCGTTTGCGTGAAAGAACTTCAGAAGTTTCGGCCTGCTACAGGTGAATGAGCAGTATGTTTAAAAACTCTGGAGGTCTCTCACAACCGTAGATTATACGCGCCGCAATTGAAAGGGATGGAGTTATCCGCCCCTTTTTTGTAACTTCCCAGGACAAACGAATACACTATGCAACAAGATCATTTTTCTCGCCGAAACTTTTTGAACACTATGGCAGTAGCCGGTGGCGTACTCAGTAGCGGTCTGCTTTCTCCAACTCTGACCAAGGCTAAACCGGCTATCAATCTGCCTAAGGAAGATGCAATGACCATTCACGTATTCTCCAAACACCTACAGTTTCTGGATTATCCGGAAATGGCCGAGGCGGCAGCTGAGGTTGGTTTCGATGGTGTAGATCTAGCCGTGAGGCCGAGGGGGCACGTACTACCGGAAAACGTTGAAGCCGATTTGCCCAAAGCCGTTAAAGCTATCAAGGATGCAGGCTTAACTGCCAAGCTGATGACCACGGCCATTATTGATGCTCAGGAGGCAGTTAATGAAAAAGTTTTAAAAGTTGCCAGTGAGCAGGGAATACAATATTACCGTACTAATTGGCTTCGCTACCAAAAGGGTGATGATGTAGCCCAGGTCATTCCGGAATTTCAGAAGAAATTGGCTTCTTTAGCTCAACTAAACGAAAAGTACGGTATGTACGGAGGCTATCAAAACCATGCCGGGGTACAATACGTAGGTGCCCCGATCTGGGATATTGCCTACATGCTTCGGGAGATTGATCACCCTAATTTGGGAAGCCAATACGATATCCGTCACGCCACGGTGGAAGGAGGCTTGGCCTGGCCCTTAGGTCTGCAGTATATTCACCCTCATATTAATACCTTGGTGATTAAGGATTTTCGGTGGGAAAAGATTGATGGGAACTGGAAAGTATACAACACTCCATTAGGGGAGGGAATGGTTGATTTTCCGGCTTTTTTCCAGCAAGTGAAAGAACTACAAATTCAGGTACCGATTTCTTTACACTTCGAGTACGAGATGCCCGAGGAAGACGATTCCCTGTCAGAATCAGAAAAAGTAAAGCAAACAATTGCCGTTATGCGTAAGGATGTGAATACCCTCCGGGGTTATATCTCCGACGCCGGGCTTTAGTTCAATGAACAGTGAACATTAAAGATTATTCTGAAAATTTTCTATGGTATCCGTCTTGCGGTTAGCTTGGTGCACTGAAGGGAAAGTATAAGGTAGACGGGTGGCTGGAGGCGGTGGGGCCAACAGCCTCCAGCCACCCGCCTCCCAAGACAAATGGCTTAATAATAAATCAGAATAACCTTTATTAGCAGTGAACAAAGTGCAATTATTACAACCTTCTTAGTATCGAACCCTGCTTACCTGATTGCAGATTGCTAATTGGAAATGATTTTTGCCTCCCGACTATCAGCGTAGGGAACGGTTAGTTGCCAACTGCCTTGATCGGATACTACATCGAGTACTATCTGCTGGTCATCTTGGGAAACAATTGAGGTTTTGACTGTTGGGTTTTCTTCCTGAGAGGGAAAAAGCAACCAAGCCATCGTGCTGTTTTCCTGAAGCTTCGTTCGATATACACTGGCAACATTGGGTTCGTAAAGATTGTATTCCGGGCTGTACCAACCCTGCAGTTCCGGCGTTTCCTGTCCCTGGACCATATCTATTGTATAAGTCTGCTCTCCGACTGGCATAACGGTTAGATTTCCGGACTCATATTGAGCGACAACCTTCTGTTGTTGCTGCTTTACTTCTAATGCAGGATGCCAGTGCCATAAGGTTTCTATCTCACGAGGCCGGTCAGTAGAGATTCTATCTACTACCACCCAAAACTCACCCCGGACATAAAGCACGGCTCGCTGGTGTATTGCTTCTCCTTCCGTATCATTGAAGCTATCAAATGAGCCCGATGCATAATCAAAATGCTCGGTAATCTTATAAAGGTGATCGGCAACGGTAGCCTTGGCGTGGGTAGGGCCGGCTGCTTGCCCCTGTCCGTCTATCAGCACCACATTATGTCCGGCACTGCTGCGGGCGTAGGGACGGAACTTCTGAGCTACCTCCCCGGTATACGCAAACCGCCCGGCATCTACCAGAAAATCGTGGCCGTAGGCGGCAACGGAGAGATGGAGCTTATCGTTATGCTGGTGACCACTACCCCAGGGGCCTACGTCAAAGAACGACCAGTGGGCTAAGGAGTCGTAACCGCTGCGGGAGATCAGGTGTCCGGCCCAGGGGTAAAAGTACGATGGGCCTTCGGAAGGCTTAGTGCCCATGGCACCATTAGTGGCAATGTACTGCCATTCCGGCTGATTATACGTTTCGGCACCGGCTAACACCAGGGAACGATCACTGCCCCGATCACCGTCGTTGTTTAGTATCCGGTAGCCATCGGGCCGGATCGCGTGAGCGATGTAGCTGTACATACTTTCTATTGTTGCGTTGTAAAAGTCGGGCAGCGGCTTTTGGGCCCGGTCGCAAATCTCTTTGAATAGCTCGAAGTTACGCAGCGAGACATTGTGGTAGTGGGAGGTAAGTTCGGTTTGCACTCCATCGGGATACACCTGATCCTTCATGCTTTCCATCATGGCGTCCACCGAGTAGGCCAGCCACTCCTCTGATTGTTTGTACTCCGGGAAATTAGTCGCTACGGTGGCTAAAGCAGAAATCTCCATAGTAAGCCAGTTATTGCCGCCGTGGAAGTTTCGGTTGTAGTGGGCATGATCAGGCAGACTGCTTAACATCAATAGCTGGGTGGCGGGGGAGAGGTAATCCGTATTAATTAGTCCGTAAAAAATACGAGACCAAACTTTGGCCCGGGCGGCCACCTCCAAACCCCGCCAGACCGAAGTGCTGCTCTTCTTCGCCGGATAGGGCATGCTCTTAATAATAAAGTCCCGCAAAAAAAGATCTATGTACTCAGCATATTTAGGGTTGCCGGTCTCGTAGTAAGCGTTCAGCACCTGATTGATTTGAGAGTGACGATTAGAAAGCCAGGCCCACTCCCGGTCGTTATTGGGGCCTTTGTAGTACCAGTCGCGGTGACCGTCTTCGCCCACCGGCACTTGTCCTCGTACATTCTGCACGAAGAAAACATCGGTAAGGGTAGTATCTGCCTCGGCTACGGTCTCACTTGTTTCCACCGGGGGTTCTCTACGCAAATGAGAGGCATTGTTGCTGTTTTTGTAGTACTCCAGCAATGCCTTGCAAGCGGGCACCAAATCATCGTCTTCTACCGCAACTTTTACCTGCTCCAATCCGGGTTGCTGCAAATCGAGCTGGTTCAGCATCTCGGTCATTTCCTGCGGATAGGCCTGGCAAACATCCTCTGCGGTGACGATCTGTTTCCAGTTGCTTTGCGCTAATCCGTGTACAGACAGCAGAGATAGCGATGTGATGAATACCAGAGCCTTGGTAGCAGATGGAAAGAGTTCTTTAGGTATCATTAGAAGAATAGGTGTGTATTAGCGACTGCCAGTAAACTAACCCTATTTACGAATATTCACAAGTCTACTTTCCCAGGTAACAGCTAAACATTGGTGCGATAAGAACCCAATCAAATCAAATCCCCCTAGCCCCCTTTTCCTAAGGGGGAAGGGTGCCGGACACACAATTTTCGCATTGCTAGCTTAGTTTAACCTGTTTGCTGTTCCCCCTTTTCAAAGGGGGTTAGGGGAATTTTCCTTGCAGATTTTGTAGAAAAAGTTAGTCATTGAGCAGACAGATAATCAGGATGCTATTGGTAAAACAGCGGAAAACGATGGGTGTGAGGCTACTGCCAACTGGCTGAAACTCTAATAATGATGAGGTTGTACCCACCGACAGCCCACCAAAATCAGCAGAACGACGAGTTGTAAGCGACCTCCCCCTGACAAAAATGATGAAAAAGATCAACTGGCGGTGACCTCCCCCTGACAGAAAACGCTAAAATGATGAGGTGTAAGCGGGTGACAAATCGCCTACCTAACAATGGGAGGTAGTAAGAAGCAGGCCGCAACTAAAATATTTCCTGACTTACTCAATGGCAGGATGGGATAGATCTGTTGCTACTAGGTAAGATCAGGGTAGGGAAAAGGGGTAGCTAGTTACAATTCTATCTGGTTCATACTCAATTTTGCAGGAGCTTTCATTGTAAGCAAGTGGGTGATATTAGCATTGTACCTCCCTTACCCCCGCGATACCTTTGTTGCAAAAAAATAGTTATGAGCATAGAAAAATTAATCAGAAGATCAGAAAAAGCCATTAAGGGCGTATTAGCCAATCCTGCTTGGCAGAAGAAAGTAAACCCGTTGGGCTTTACCGTAGTGGAATTAGAAAAAGGACAAACGATGGGTATCAACCTGCAGGCGCTGTCAGTAGCTCAAAAGAAAGAGTACGGCGAGCAGTACAGTGCTACGGATGCTATGCACCAAGCCAAGCAAGCGGCCTGGAAGGTGTACAAGCATCATTTGCAGGTAGCCCGATTGGCCTTGGTAGATAACCGGGGTCAGTACAAAGCGCTGCAGCTAGACGGAGTACGAGAGCGAAATATCCTGAAGTGGGTGAAGCAGGCCCGCACGTTCTATACCAATGCTAAAGACGTGGCCGCCCAACTGAAGGCCTACGGCATCAAATCCGAAGATCTGGCGCTAGGTGAAGCCATGATTGAAGCCGTATACGAAGCCTACGATCATCGCGACAAAGAACGGGACGAGGCCCGTCAGAGTACCCAGGCCCGTATACAAGCCGAGGCCGCCCTCACTCGCTGGATGAGCCGCTACGTACGTGCTTTATACTTTGCTTTTGAAGATCAGCCCGAGGTACTGAAGGAGCTAGGCTTGAAGGCAAAAGAGGAAGTAGCGTAAGCTCCCACTCAAAAAAGTAGTCACGCGTTTTCATTTCTTTAATCATTTAGCTATTGAAATACTTAATTCTTGCATGGTTGGTAGGAGCTGCCAGTATACCAACGTATGCCCAAGACACACTGTATCTGAATGCCGATTGGGAAGAGGTGTCAGGATTTGATGAAGTCAAGTACAAGCGAATACAGAAGAGGCTTAACGGCGGTTGGTACGTTGAAGATTACTATCATCCGAGTGGGATACTGCAAATGGCGGGTAGCGTATCTTCCTTATCCCCGGCGGTTTTAGACGGATACGCTGAGTTTTACCACGAAAACGGAAAAAAGCAAAGCGAAGGAAACTACCGTCAAAACAAACCCATAGGGGTGCACAAGACCTATTTTCCCTCTGGACAGATTAAATCCGAGATTGATTATCGGGAAGATGATGAATATGTTGTTCAAGTTTGGTTGGAAAATGGTACCCCTCAGTTAAAGGATGGCCGGGGAAATATTGAGACGTTGCAGGACAACGGTAACAAAGTTTATGAGCTCTACCGAGACTATGCCTTAGCGCTTAGCTATACGGTACGTAAGCAAGAGCAGGATACCGTATACGCCAAGCCGGAAGTTATCCCCGATTATTCGGGCGGGATGGTAAATTTCTACCGTACCATAAGGAGGAAACTTAAATATCCTAAGCCAGCTCGGAGGAAAGGCATTGAAGGAGTAGTATACGTCAAATTTGTGGTGAACCCTAACGGAGAGGTCAGTGAGGTAGAAACCGTGAAAGGAATCGGGGGAGGTTGTGATCAAGAATCGGAACGAGTGATAAGAGAAACCGATCGGTGGAAACCAGGAACCGTGGATAACAAGCCCGTTAAATCAATTATGGTGTTGCCAATTACCTTTAAGCTGACTTAGACAAATGTACGTAAATCGTAATGCAGAATTTTGCATCTTTACCTTACAAATCTAATAGAAAAATATAAAGAAGGTAATTGTATTGAGCGCAGTTTTATCATTCAGCCTATCGCTTTCCGCCCAGCAGTTGCGGGTAGGTGTACGAGGTGGGCTCAACTTGGCAGATCAGCGGGTTGAAAATGTTCTATTTTTTACAAACCCCCAGAGTCGGTTAGCCTGGCAGTTTGGAGGAGTAGCTGATGTTGCTATGGGCGACCGGCTTTCAGTTCAGCCTGCACTGTTGCTCAGCAGCAAGGGACCCCGCTACGAAAGTGGAATAGTAGGGGTTGATTACAATATACGATATCGTCCCTTATACTTGCACTTACCCATTCCGGTATTGGGCAGTACAGACGTAGGAGAAATAAGAGTATTTGGAGGTATTGGTCCATACGTTAGTATAGGCTTGGGAGGCAAAGTAGTAGTCGAAGGTGATATTGATGCTATAGGATTTGACTTTGAGGGTGATGAGCCAAATAAATGGGGCGACGATTTCGGAGACCACTATCGTGGCGTGGATGCCGGACTTTTATTTACAGTTGGTGCTGAGCCTGCTGAGGGGGTACAGCTAGCGTTAACGTACGAGCAGGGGCTGACCAATATTGCTCCTAATGGAAATGATAACAATATCGTTCGTAATCGTGTACTTAACCTTACCACCACTTTCTTTTTAATTCGCTAAGGATCGCCAATCTGAAAAGATTATTTCATCCACTAACCGAAATGTTACAACCAGTAGTAAGCATTTTACGTCATAGGTTAAATTACGTACCTTTGATGAAAAACATCATGATCATTGGGCTGCTGAACCTGGCAGTCCACTTTTGTTTTGGTCAGATAGAAACCAACGAGCTATCGCTTAACCGGTGGGATAGTACCTGGATACAGAAACAGCAGTTTCCGCTGCTAGCCTATGACGGTAATAATGCAGCAATTAACGAAAGGTTGATGCTGGCTGCCAAGTACCGTAAGCAGTCGGTGGTGTATATATCGACCGGGTTAGCAGTTTACGTTGTGGGTGGTATAGTTGGTGGCTACGGATTTGCCAGGTTGCTAGGTGAGTCCTTGTTTTCGGACTCTCCCGATCAATCCAATCCTCATTTGGTTGTCGGTGGAAGTGTGGCTTCGGTAGGCTTAAGCCTAGCTATTGGCGGAGGTAGCTGGAAGAAGGCCAAGGCCCGACGTAGGGTTGAAGAGGCTAAGCAGTTGTACCTTAACAGATAGTTAGGAGGGCTTAATTCGCATTACTTACGTTGGTTGCACTTTTCTCCGGCGACCCTGATCATTCCCAACCAACCCGACCAAGCTGCTGAGCAGATTGCTGGTTCAGTGCTGCCTATTTACACCCCCGCTAGCATAATATCTAGCTACGGAGGGGCTTACCGCCGAATAGACTTCTGCCCGGGTGGCTACTTTTTCAATTTCTCTGAGGCTCCATTACAGGTAGAAGGAGGTCCATACGATTACACCACCGGACAATACGTGTCGGGAGTGGAAGTGGCCAGTTCTAATCAGCACACTGGTACCTGGGCTATTCAGGAAGCGCAAGGGCAATCATACCTGGTGCTCTATTACCGAGATGGCTCTACTGCTACCTACGAAATTGACTTAGTGATGGGGGGTAGCTGGAAGTACGGAAAGACCGAGTTTGCAATGGAGTGGGGCAAAGGACAGTGCCGTTAATAAGGCAGGCTATCAAATCGGTGATAGTGATCCTTTAAATAACTTTGCTTCCAAAAGAGAAAATCCTTTTAAGAGAGGAAAAAATAAGCCAAATTAGGGCAAACAACCTAACTATGAGCTTATCAAGAGAAGAAATAGTCAGTGCTCTATCCGACGGCCTGCTGTCTTTCCCGGTTACGGACATGGACGAACAGGGACAGTTCACCGCTGGGTCATTTGAAAAGCGGGTGGCCTGGTTCTTAGAACATCAGGTATCAGCGGTTTTTGTGGCCGGAGGAACCGGAGAGTTTTTTTCCCTATCGAAAGAAGAGTACCGTCAGATCGTTCAATCTTCTGCCGACGTAGTGCAGGGGCGGGTGCCGCTGCTTTCCAGCATTGGCCGGAGTATTCCGGAAGCAATTGAATTTGCTAAAATGGCAGAATCTGCCGGGGTAGATGCCCTGCTGCTTATGCCACCCTATTTAGTTCAGGCACCCCAGGAAGGAGTGTATCAGTACGCTAAAACCATACTGCAGGGAACTGATCTGCCGGTGATTTACTACAACCGGGCCAATGGCATTTTGAGTAGCCAGTATATCCAAAGGTTGGCCGACGAATGTCCTAACCTGATCGGGCTGAAAGACGGAACGGGCAATATGCAGGATCTGAACGATACCATTAAAACCGTGGGTGACCGGCTGGTGTACATTGGGGGAGTGCCTACGGCCGAAATCATAGCCGAAGCCTATATGGCCATTGGAGTCAATACGTATTCTTCGGCCGTCTTCAATTTTGTGCCGGATCTGGCTAACCTCTTCTACCAACAACTTAGAGCCGGTAATCGCGAGTTGATTGCTCAAATTACCCATGAGTTTTTCATTCCTTTTGTCAGGCTCAGGGGCCGAAACAAAGGATACGCAGTAAGTTTAATCAAAGCCGGCGCCAAGCTGATTGATAGAAGTGCGGGGGATGTCCGCAGCCCGCTGGTGATGCCCACTTCGGAAGAAGTAGCGCAACTAGCTAACATTATTAAGCAGGGTGAAGCGGTACTGAAGTCAGCGGGTTAGTGTGCAATCTATTAATTCTCTGGAAGTAAGCTGGTTGGTTAAGTTTCCCTAAGCAACCCCCAACTCATCAGTCGGTCGCTATCTTCCTTCCAGCGGTCGCCAATATCGGTACGGTAGTACATATGGGGTATCAGTACGTTTCGGATACGGTTATACACCTGCTTTTGCGCTTGTTGGACACTGGGCCCCTGACCGCAGACAATTAGGGCTACTCCGGCTGAGCCGGTGATGACCCATTCGCCGTTGCGATCCTTCACATCTTCAATGTGAATACCTTCCTGTTTAGCCTTCCCTTTAAAAACAATAACCGCATCCTTCGACATTGACTCAAAGTTCTTTTTGTCTTTGAAAGGAAAAGGAGGTACTACCAGCCGAACGCCAACGTGAAACCCACTTTTGGTGCGAAGCTTAGGGTCTTCTCCTCGGGCCAGTTTATGAAAGAACTCGCCGACGGGAGTGATCATGCTTTCCTGCTGGATGCTGATGGTAGGGTAGCCAAAGCGGGAAGTCCACTCCAGCGGATAAATGCCGTTGCCGTTCACAATGCAGTTGATATCAATGTAGCCCACGTAGTTTTCTTCAGCCAGCCGCTTCTCGAACTTTTTGAGGGTGGCATTAAAGAGTTTATTCGGTCCGGTCCAGAACATCATCGTACCCATTTCACCGGTGGAGGGACCCAGGTTGCCGGGGAAAAGCTTCTTGTGCTCAAAATTGATGTTGATAGGATAAACGAACTCTCGCCCATTGAAGAAAGCCCCCACGGCTATCTCTACGCCGGTAACTCGCCGCTGAAGCTGAAAGACCGTCATCTGGTCGGACCAGGCCCGCTTGTAATCACTCAGTACCCGAACTACGTCTTGTCCATCTTCTTCCTCCCCAACAAACAGTAACCGTTTGATATTCTGAGCTTCGCCACTGGGTTTAATCACGTAGCGGCTGGGGTTCTGCTTCACAAAATCAATTCCTTCGTCAAAGGAGTGAAAGTCGCGGTAGGGGATAATATTGATGCCAAACTTTTTAAGTTCTTCCTGTCCGAAGGCCCGGTCGTCTTCCAGCTGGTCGGTGTAGGCGGTACCACCTACTACGAACTTTCCCTGCTGTCGTAGTTCTTCGGCCAGTTTACCGTGGCCCAGCACATCGTCAAAGATGATCGTATCAGCCCAGTCCACTTCCTGACGCCAGTCGTTGGTTTTGGGAACAAATCCATCTCCGACATCTTTAAGCTCCTCGTTCTGAATAAAAAACTTTACCTGGTGACCTTCTTTTACTACCTGCCAGGCAACGTCGGTAATCAGGGCATCGTAGGATACAAACAAAAAATTCATAAATGTTAAAAATACAAAAAGTTAAAGTGTTATGAATTGCGAAAATACTATAACACCATAAAAATCATAACACTGTAGCACTACTTTATTGAACAGCCTCTCTGATTTCAGTATGTCTGATTTCACCGCCACTTCCTCCAACTCTAAACATCAGCCCTAATACGACTATACCCATAACGAAGGTTACAATTGTCAGTATTCTGGCGGGTCTGTTCAAAGTTCGGCGGGTGAAGAAAAAACTTACGAGGGCTAGTAGCCCTAGCCCATCCATAAACCACACCGCTGATTCGGCAATCTCTTCGTGCTCGTGGATAATATCATGGTCTACTCCTAATTCTTCTACAATCTCTTCGGCTCCCTCGCCAGAGAGGTAGACCGGGATGGTGATGAGCGCCATCAGAAACAAGATGATCAATCCGGTATCAAGCAGGCTTTTATTTTTACCAAATACTCCGATTCCCAACAGGACTGTACCGAACAGGGTTCCGAGGATGGGAAAATGATTAAGAGCGAGGTGAATTTGAGCGTCATTCATGACAGGCGATAGGTTTAGGTTTATGTTTTTGAATATAAGCGTGCAGTTGTTCGAGAAGACACAAATTAAGGGCTTACCCAACTATTTCCAAAGCGTAGGAGATAAATCCTAAATGCGAAAAAATTGTATCTTACCTCTCCAACGAATAACACAACCTATGATATCCAACAACGCCCACGCAATCACTCTCTTAGGAACCGGCCTGATCGGAGATTTTTATATTTCAACCCTCTACCAGCATCGCGGAAAAGACACCGTGCAGGCAGTCTATTCTCGCTCTCCGGATCGAGTGAAGCAATTTGCCGAGAAGTGGCAAATTCCCCAGACCTACACTAATCTGCAACAAGCAGTAAATGATCAGCACAGCGATACGGTGATTGTGGCTTTACCTAATCACCTCCATAAGGAAGCAATACTGGCCGCGGTGGAGGCTGGGAAAAATGTGCTGTGTACCAAGCCGCTGGCTATGAGTGGTGAAGAAGCACTGGAAATTTTAGAGGCAGTAGAAAATGCCGGAGTCTTCCACGGCTACTTAGAAGACTTGGTCTATACTCCTAAAACGCTGAAAGCCCAGGAAGCAGTGAAAAGAGGAGCCGTAGGGCAGGTACTCTGGACTCGTTCTCGCGAGGCCCATCCCGGTCCGCACAGTGACTGGTTCTGGAACCCGGAGTATTCGGGCGGCGGGGCGATCATTGATATGGGCTGCCACTGCATTGAGATCGGAAGAAACTTTGTGGGCAAAGAGGTGAAGCCGGTGGAGGTGATGTGCTGGGCCGATACACTGGTGAAACCCATAGATGCCGAGGATCACGCTGTGGGGCTGGTTCGTTACGAAACCGGTGCAGTCACTCAGTTTGAGGTTAGCTGGGCTTTCCGGGGTGGCATGGATTTACGCGATGAAGTTTCGGGCACCGAGGGTACAATCCGGCTGGATCACTTTTTACGAACCGGTTATGAACTATTTACCTCAGTAGGAATGCAAGGCTACGTGGCCGAAAAGGCGGAGCAGGAAACCGGCTGGCTATTTCCGGTAGGAGATGAAATTCATGCGCTGGGCTACTCTCATATGTTCACGGATATGTTTAACGCTATTGATAAGCAACAAACTCCCATGGAGAGCTTCTACGATGGCTACGTGGTGAACGCTATCATGGATGCCTGCTATCAATCGGCCCAGAGTAAAAAGTGGGAGCCGGTGCAGCTACCTCTTTGGCGAGGCAATACTGAAGGTATCCAACCCTTAGGTGCTAAGGAGTACGATGACGCTCACTGGCTGATCAAGGAAGAACACTTGCCCGATGGACGAAAGAAGGTTATCTTAAAAGAAAAAGACAGCGGAAAAATTATTGAGAAACAACTAAATGTAACCTCATGAGCAACTATAAATCATTCACTAAACAACATTTAACCGATTTTGAACGCGATGGCTATGTTATCATCCGGGAATTTTTCTCACCCGAAGAGGCTGACCTGATATATCAAACCTCGGTAGAAGATCAGGTTATCAACGAAAAATCCTTTGATTTTAACGATAGCAAAGGCTTACGAACCAAGCTGGCGTTATGGTACACCCCTCAGGACGACATCTACGGACTGTACAGCCGGAGTGCCCGGATGGTAGAGGCTGCAGAAACTATTTTAGGTGGAACCGTAGGCCACTATCACTCCAAGCTCATGCAAAAAGAGCCCAAAAAAGGTGGGGCCTGGGAGTGGCATCAGGACTACGGTTATTGGTACAACAACGGGTTTCTCTATCCCGACATGGTCAGCATTATGCTAGCCTTGACCGAAGCCAATAAGGAAAATGGCTGTATGCAGGTGCTGAAGGGTACGCACCGGATGGGTAGGGTAGAACACAACATCACCGGGGAGCAGGTAGGTGCCCACCTGGAAAAAGTGGAAGAAGCCACGAAGCGGCACGAATTGGTATACGTTGAGCTACAGCCCGGCGACGCATTGTTCTTTCACTGCAACCTGCTCCATCGCTCCAATGCCAACCTCAGTGATCATTCCCGCTGGTCACTGATTTCGGTATACAATCGGGTAACCAATAAACCCTACAAAGACGAACCCGCTTCCTGCTATACTCCTATTGAAAAAGTTGCTGACGATGCCTTACTGAAGGCAGGTAAGAAAGGGATTGCGGCCGAAGCTGACTTCCTGTCCAAAGATACCGATGCCAAGTTTAAAGAAGAGATTCACTAGTCACAGCCTCTAATCAATAAAACGGGAAAAGGTGAGTACAACTATTAGGGTAATAGGTATTCTTTCGCTTATGATAGTGAATTTTGCCATCGCTCAGCAAACGGTTCATCAATCAGATGCAGGGTTGCAGTACCTGAAGTACCTTCCTCAAAATTACGAACCGGCGGAAACCGAAAATTTTCCGTTGATGCTCTTTCTGCACGGGGGAGGGGAAGTGGGTGACGACATTGAACAAGTGAAAAAGCACGGGCCACCTAAACTGGTTGAGCAGGGCAAGCAGTTTCCGTTCATTATCATTTCTCCCCAAAACCCGGAAAACCGCCTTTGGGATGATGGGGCTTTAAAGCAACTGCTAGACGAAATCATTGCCTCCCATCGGGTAGACCTGCAACGCATTTACCTGACTGGGTTGAGCCGGGGTGGTTTTGGTACCTGGCGTACGGCTATACAGTATCCTGAACTGTTTGCCGCGGTCGTTCCCATCTGCGGTGGGGGAACCCCGAGCTACGCTTCCCGACTGAAAGATGTACCGGTTTGGGTATTTCACGGAGCGCGAGATCAGGTAATTCCGCTATCTAATTCAGTGGAAATGGTGGAGGCTATCCAGCAAGCCGGAGGAGAAGTGAAACTCACGGTTTATCCCGAAGCTGATCACGATTCCTGGACCGAAACCTACAACAACCCGGAGGTATATGATTGGCTGCTTTCGCATCGGAAACAGAGTGCTGATAAACCTTAGCTGAAACCGGGAAATTTTCCTTTCCGAATGGTCTAAAACATTCGTTTAGTAGGGAGGTTCTGACATTAATAACAACGCACCGATTAATCCACAACCATGAAACACACCATAACCTTATTATCGCTTTTTGTAGCTTTTATTCCGTTGTTTGCTCAGGAAAGTGCTGGGTTGGAACCGATGGATATTGCGAAGATGGAAATTGTTACCAACGCCATTATTTCTGAAGATGGACAAACCGTGATTTATTCCCGGGCGGTACCGGCCGATCCGCTGAAGGAAAATAAGTCAGCTGAGTTGCATCTCTTCAAACTAGTTGTAGCTAGTGAAGAGTCTACCCCGTTTGTAACCCAGGGTTCAGCCAGTCAGATGGCGTTTCGTCCGGAGCATAGTTCGGTTACTTTTTTAAGCAATAGGGAAAATGATAATGGATTAGCTCTATACGAAATTTCATTGGATGGCGGCGAAGCCCAAAAGATTTACGAATTTGAAAGTAGCATCCGCTCTTACGATTGGTCGCCCGACGGGCAAAAATTGGCGTTTGTGGCTAATCAACCGAAAGAGGAAGAATCCAACGGTTTGCCTTATCAACCGGAAATATATGAGGAAAATCTTACGCTCGCTCAGGGTTATATAACTGATTTGACCGATGCTGAACCTAATTCTCTGGGGCTGGAAGGAAGTGTGTACGGAGTACACTGGAGTCCGGATGGGCAATATCTGGCAGTTTCTCACGCACCCTCTCCTTTGGTAGATGATTACTATACCTCTCAGAAAATAACTATCATCAGCAGTGACAACTTTTCTCAAATAGCCGAAGTAGATCACCAAGGCAAGTTAGGTGCATACGTCTGGAGCCCGGATGGAACTGAATTAGCTATGATCGGTGGGGCCGACCCGCACGATCCCATTGAAGGACGTTTATTCATCGTTGATGCCCGAAGCGGAGAAGTGAATACGGTGCAACCCGATTTTCTGGGGATGTTTGAGTCCATCGTTTGGAAAGAGGATCATGTCATCAACTTAATTGCCAGCGAAGGAGTAAGCACTACCGTAGGGCGCTGGGATAACCAAAGCCGGGAAATGACCAAAGATATTGATCGGGGGGAGGTCGCCTACAACCACCTCGATGTTGCGAACGATGGAACAATGGTTTTGGTCGGTAGCACCGCTCTGCATCCGGCCGAAGTATTTTTGCAAACCTCCGCATCGGCTGAGCCCAGGCGCATGACCAACTCTAACCCCTGGCTGGAGGATAAGCAGTTAGCTGAGCAGGAAGTAATTACCTATAGCGCTAACGATGGCTTGGAGATAGAAGGTATTCTAATTCACCCACTTAACGAACAGAGCGGGCAGAAGTACCCGCTGATTACGGTGGTGCACGGCGGTCCCGAAGCCCACTACGATAACGGCTGGCTTACCTACTACTCCTCTCCCGGTCAAATGGCGGCGGCCCAAGGTTATGCGGTATTTTATCCCAACTACCGGGGCAGCACCGGTCGCGGACTGGAGTTTGCCATGTCGAGCCAGGGCGATCCGGGTGGGAAAGAGTTTGATGATGTGATTGACGGTATTGATTATTTGATCGAATCGGGTTTGGTGGATGAAGAGAAGGTAGGAGTGACCGGAGGATCGTACGGTGGTTACGCCACCGGCTGGATGGCTACCCGCCACTCGGAGCGGTTTGCTGCCGGGGTGATGTTTGTGGGTATCAGCAACAATCTCTCAAAGTGGGGAACCAGCGATATTCCCGAGGAAATGTTCCTGGTACACAGCCGCAAACGAATCTGGGACGATTATCAGTTCTTCCTGGAGCGCAGCCCCATTTACTACGCCGATCAGGCCCAAACCCCGCTGCTGATTATGGCTGGTAAGGAAGACACCCGCGTTGATCCGGGTCAGTCTTACGAGCTATACCGCCACATTAAAACCCGTACCGATACCCCGGTTCGGCTGGTACTCTATCCGGGAGAAGGGCACGGAAATCGTAATGCCACGGCCCGGCTGGATTATAATCTCCGCATGATGCGCTGGTTCGATACCTATCTGAAATCAGACGATTCAATGAAACCGGAGGGAACCATTGATTTGGAAGTTTCGGAAAACTAAGGTTGGATTGTCACTTTCGGTAAATCACCTTCCTTGGAGAATTGAACTTCGGTAATTTGCCCTTGGCTGTTGATAGTCAACTCAATAGTTTGATCCTCTTCCCGGAAGGTGGTTTCAAATGTTGGCACAGTCCCTTTAGCTGGAATTAGTAACCAAGCGAAGGTCGTAGGCTGATCAATCTCAGCAGTATAGACTACGGTTGGGTTTGGCTCCTTCTTTCCGTAATCAGCGCTGTACCACCCCTGGATTACTGGCTTTTCCTGGCCGGAGATTACCTCGGTTTGCCAGGGAACTTCTCCTAGCGGAACAATACGAAGGTTGCCCTCATCGGGGTTGGTAGAAACAACGCTGTTGTCTTCCACTTTCACTTCGCAAGTAGGGGCGTAGTGCCAAAGGGTCTGAAGAGTGCGAGGACGGTCGGTATTAAACTGATCCACTACCACCCAGAACTGATCGCGCAGGTAGAGTACGGAGCGAGAGTGCTCGGCTTTTCCTTCCACTCCTTCGTAGCCATCGCGAAAAGTTCCGTGGGCGTAGTCGTAGTCCGGGTGATGAACGTAGTCTTGATTTTCTTTTAACGGAGAATCTACCCGTACTGGCCCGCCATTCTGCCCTTGTCCATCCACCAGAATAATATTGTGGGAAAACGAGCTACGGAAGTAGCCCCGCCAGATGGTAGGATCAAAACTGAAGTAGTTTTGGTGGGTATACCTTCCGCCGTCTACTAGTAAATCCTTACCGTAGGCGGCAATAGAAAGCTGCAACTTATCGGCGTGCTGATGGCCCGTTCCGAACGGACCGCAGTCAAAGAAAGACCAGTGAGCAGCTTCATCCCAGCCGTTGCGCATCACGTGGATTCCTGCCCAGGGGAAGGTCACCGTGGGCGAAGCTGCGGGTAGCTTTCCTTGTTTTCCGTTGGTAGCAATCCATTGCCAGTCGGGTCGACCAAATTTTTCCGCTGCGGCTAGCACCCGAGGGCGCAGGTCTTCCCGATCAGAGTCATTGTTAAGCGGTTGGTGACCGTCGGGACGCATGGAGTATGCCAGATAATTATACATTTCTTCCAACCGTACTAGGTAGGAATCGGCTATTTCTCGCCCAGCTTTCTGAAAATTATTGGCAATGGACTCAAAACGATTCAGGGCCACCCACTGGGTTTTGGTAGAAAGCTCGGTCTGTACTCCGTCCGGATACACCTGCCGCTGAATTTCCTGGCTCATCACTTCCAAGGCATAATCAGCCCATTCATTGGCTCGCTTAAATTCGGGAAAAGCTAGGCCGGTTAGAGCCAGCCCGTTCATTTCCATCGTAGTCCAGTTATGCCCTTTTTTGTGGTACTGCCTTAAGTACTCGGCTTGTTCTGCTAAACTGCTGAGCATCAGTATTCGGGTAGCCGGACTAAAGTGCTCAGAGTTCTGAAATCCGTAAAATAACTGAGGCCAGACAGCTCCCAATCGGCGACCGGCTTCTAGTGTTCGCCACTCTACCTCGCCAATGTCACGGTAGTCCAGGCCGTTATTGTTGTTGAGCACCAGGTAAATGGAGTCTTCTTTGGGGGGCAATGAATGATGCAGTACCCAGTCTTGAATGACACGATTAAAAAGCTCGGCATTTCGGGGGTCATCATCTACGTGTAACGCCGCCAGGTAACGGTGTCCGTTCAAAGAATAGCCAAACTCATCATCCTTCTCGGGTCCGATGTAGTTCCACTGCCAGTATCCCAGGGAATCTCGGGGCACCTGACCGCCTACGCCACTAAAAGTCACACTATCCTGTTCCAGTTGGGCAGTGATTATTTGGGCTTCTTTAAGAGGCAAGGGGTCTAAAGTGGAGACGACCCATGCCCGATTTAATTGTTGATAATAATCCAATAATTGGTTGGCTGCCAAAACTGTATCCCCTTGCTGTAGTGTCTGTTCAATCTTGGCTAAATCAGGATGAGAAAAGTCTATTACTTCAATTATTGATCGTATCCGTTCCGGTTTTGATTGCCATAATTCTTCCGTTGAAAAAATGAGTTGAGCGTCAGTAAGAGAACTGCTGGTAAAAGCCAGCGTAACGAGTAAGTTTAGGTAGTAATAGAAAATCATGCAGAATGATACAAAGCTTTGCTGGAAATACAAACTGATCGAGCCTTAAGCCTGAAACAACCGGTTTCTTTCGAGGTTCTATTGCTAAAAATGTACATCTATGAAAAAGCTATTTTTTCTACTTTTGATTGTTCCTTTTAGTTGTCTGGTAAGTCAAGCCCAGTTTTACGATACAGCCAGTGTATGGCGACCGGGTTTTTATATGGGTCTTCCAGTACAATCATTGGATCTGGACGATCTAAACCGGGAGTTGCAACAGGCGGGGATACCCGAAATATCATCTACCCTAGTAGGGTTTTCCCTGGGCTTTGTCAATCGCCATCGTGATCAGAATTCCTACGGGCTAACGCAGCTTTCGTATCTTTCTACGTTTGAAGATGATAACGATGCGGGGAGCGACGCCCGTCTGAACCTTTGGAAGGTATCATTCTCGGGACAGTACGATGTCATTCCCAACGAAAAGTGGTTAGGCTACCCCTATCTGAGTTTTGGTTTCAGCTGGGCCTGGCTCAAGGCTTCGTCAATTACCAATGTAAATTCTTTTCCAGCCAGCCTTAGCAATCTTGGTACTCCCGATGAATTAGGGAAACACTATACATCCGGTTTACTGATCAACGGGCAGTTTGGGGCGGGGATAGAGCGGCGACTAACGTTTCCAGGGGCTACCAACTATATTGGCATAAGTGCGGGCTACGAAATTAGCTCGGGTTCAGAATGGCGAACCGGTGAAGCCAACTACTTTCTGGCTGATGCTCCTACCTTCCGAACCAACGGGTGGATGTTTGAACTACGATTCCGGTTTGAGTACGATCCTACCACCCTGACGGATAAGGAAAAGCAACCACGGGGACTGTTCAAGTTTTTTCAGTAGTCGGTAAAATCCTAGAGTAGAAGCGTTGGATAGCTTCGGGCTTTTCACTTATTTGGATGTATGCAACGCTCCCACCTTTTCCTCCTGATTGGTATTATCGGTCTGGCTTCTTGTCTTTCTCCGAACGAGGTGCCGGAAGAACCACAAAAACTTTCCTACAACGTAATTATCTTTTTGATTGATGATTTGGGATGGACCGACCTGGGTTGCTACGGTAGCGATTTGTACGAAACCCCGAACATTGATCGGCTGGCGGAAGAAGGGGTGAAGTTTACCAATGCGTATTCTGCCTGTACCGTTTGCTCACCCACCCGGGCGGCCATCATGACCGGGAAGTACCCGGCCCGACTCAATATTACCGACTGGATCTCAGGTCACCGCAACCAGTACGGAAAGCTGATGCCACCCGACTGGACTAAGTATTTGCCGAATGAAGAGATAACTTTGGCCGAAATTGCTAAAGCGGCGGGCTACGTAACGGCTAGCGTTGGGAAGTGGCATCTGGGAGATTCGGTTATTTATTATCCTCAATACCAAGGGTTTGACCGCAACGTGGCGGGCTATTACCGGGGGCAGCCGCCCAGCTACTTTTATCCCTATGTGCGAGGTCAGGACACCTTACCCTACCTGGAGGGAGGGGAAGAAGGCGAGTACCTTACTGATAGATTAACCGACGAAGCCAGCCGCTTTATTCGGGATCATGCCGAAGAACCTTTTCTGTTGTACTTTCCGCACTACGCGGTACATACACCCATTCAGGGAAAAGATAGTTTAACCGACTACTACCAAACCAAAGTAAACGATAGTTTGAGGCATACTAATCCCGAATACGCCGCCATGATCCACAGTACTGACGAAAGCGTGGGGCAGATTATGGATCTGCTGGATAGCCTGGAATTAGCCGATAATACATTGGTCATATTCACCAGCGATAACGGCGGTTTGGAGTTGCGTAACATCACCGAGAATGCCCCCCTGAGAGCCGGAAAAGGTTCGTCTTACGAAGGTGGAGTTCGGGTACCGATGATCGTTCGCTGGCCTAAAGCGAAGCGGAATTTAAAAACGCTTGATGAGCCGGTAATCACGATGGATGTTTTTGCTACGGTAGCCAACATATTAGGTACGGGTGGGGCCAAAGATTATCATCAGGATGGGGCAAACCTTTTGCCACTACTAGAAGGAGATGCCGAAGGATTGAATCGGGAGGCACTGTATTGGCATTACCCGCACTACCATCCGGGCGGGGCCAGTCCCTATTCGGCAGTGAGGCAGGGAAATTACAAGCTTATTGAGTTTCATGAAGATCAGCGCTTAGAGTTGTACGACTTGGAAAAAGATATTGGGGAAGAGAATAATCTGATTTCTGAAGTACCCGAGGTAGCTAATGATTTGTACAACCGGTTGGAGGCCTGGCGGAAACAAGTAAATGCTCAAATGCCACTGCCCAATCCCCAATACGATTCGTTAAGAACCCAGGAGTTTTTTCCCTCCTGAGTCATCAGCTTATGATGCGAAGTGCGTTGACATATTTGTCAATGTAATGCCGTTTCTGCTTACTCTTGTACTGCATTACGTATCGAGGGTGTTCCAGCGGAATAACCTCACCGAACAATTGATGCTCATCGTTGAGCCGCTTTAAGAATTTGTAGTTTTTCCCGGTCCCCATACAAAAAACTTTTTCTTGCCGGATACCAAAGCCAATTTGGGTTTGTAGTGTCTCAATGATGAAAGGCAAAACTGCTTCCGTAAGCTCCGCGCTATCGTAGTAATTATAGTTAGTTTCTCTTCCTCGCTCATCAATTCTTACAAAGCCTAGCGGACAGACCGAACTGATGTAGAATTGCCGGTAGAACGACTTTGGGTTGCCGTAGGCATCAATTACTTCGTACACGAACACTGAGGAAGGCTCATGAAGATTGAATGTGCTTTCCAGGCCACAATGAGACTTTAGTCGTTTCGTATCCGTAAACGGAATACCCGTGGCACCTGCTCCCAGTCTTCCCGGATTGATGCCGAGAATCAGCGAACGAGGTTGCTGGTCGGAATAGAATTTCCGATAAAAAGAGCTTGCTATCTCCCGGACTTCGTCACTACTCCGAAATGGATTCATTACCCGGATATTCTCCGGTAACTCCGCCTCTAAGTGCAGATGCTCATTGAAGCGAATAACATATTCTGCAAAAGTCAAAATCAATAAGTATTATAGTTGTCAATGTGTAAAGTATTTTTTACATTTATTAATATATAATTTACTAATAACGTCTATGAAAACAAAAAGTCAATCCCTGCTTTCCTGGTTTAGAGGGAGTTTCTACTTCGGAGCAGCATTCTCTCTGTTAATTATAGGAGCTATGATCTACGAAATTATTCATAATGGGAACTGGAACGTTGAAAGCCTCAACGGGCAGTTGAGCATGGGACTTATGTTTATCTACTTTTCTGGTAAACCGATGGTCGACGAGCGAATTCGTTTTTTGAAATTCAAAGGACTGACGATGAGCTTCGTGATCACCTTAATTGTGTTAAATGTCTTCAACTATCTCTATACCTATCCTGATGGACTCCAGGAAAACGCGATTTCTTCCTATTGGTTTGCGTTGATCTGCATGATTGTGGCATTTTTAAGCTTTTACATCCTGAAATCCAGTGAATGAAGAATCTTATCAAAGTAGAACGGGCCAGAAATGACTTATCGCAAGCTGCATTAGCTGAGAAAGTGAATGTTACCCGCCAAACTATCCACGCTATAGAAAAAGGACGGTTTGTGCCCTCTACAGCATTGGCTTTAAAGGTTGCCTGCGTTCTTAAAATCAAGGTGGATGATCTCTTCCAACTGGAAGAATCTGACTGGAAGTAGTGAAATATTGTGGCCCGGACAAGCTATAAAGTAGGCCGGATCAACCACAATAAAATTACTGACTCTGAAAATTTTACATTTCTCCGAGAAGTATGTCTGAATGATACGAAGCTCTAAACCTCAAACGAGCTAATAAAGGTTATTCTGATTTAATATTAAGCCATTTATCTTGGGAGGCGGGTGGCTGGAGGCTGTTGGCCCTACCGCCTCCAGCCACCCGTCCACCTTATACTTTCCCTTCGGTGCACCAAGCTAACCGCAAGACGGATACCATAGAAAATTTTCAGAATAATCTTTCATATGCCGGATTTATTTCGGGCCCTGTTGTGAAACCGTACCATAGTCAGAATCTCTCGCGTGTAAATGGCTTTGGTAAGATTACGTCGGGAGGTTCTGCCGTGAACCTGGGAGACCGAGTAAACAACTGTATAGCTTCAGTCACGCAACGATACGATCTGTTGTAGCGATCACGATCAATACTTTTTGGTTAGCGACTTAAAGTTGGGCTTTCTTTTTCTTCAGATACGCTTTCTCCATATCATTTGAACAAGATAAAATGGCCTTATCGAACTCTAAGAGAGCAGTTTTAGTGTCACCCGTTTTGGTGTAATACTCGGCGTATCCGCCGTGGAGTAAGTATTCCCGCTGGTTTAGGTTGTTGGATGATATGCGGTCAAGTAAAGATTTGGCTTGCTCGGGCTGGTTGGTTTGCAGATGGATCGTAGCCATAGAGAGCAACACATGATCATTGGGGTGTAGTTCGTAGAGCTGCTGGTACAAATCCAGAATACTGGGCCAGTCAGTATCTTCAAAACGATTAGCTTTCAGATGCTCGGCGGCAATGGCGGCTTCGTAATGGTAGACCGAACGTTCTTCGTACTCAAAGGATTTCTGCATGGCCTGATTACCTAATACAATCAGGGGCTTATACCACTGAGTACGATCTTGGTACTGAAGGTCAACAATCTCGTTAGCGGTATTAATTTTGGTTTCCAGGCGGGAGGCATGAAAACAGCACAGCGCAAACAAGGCGTATAAACTGCCACGGCGGAAATGTTCCTTCACCAGCAATAGTTTACACAGTCGGAGCGCTTCTCCGCAGAGATCTTTACTGATGAGTAAATCAGGTTTGGTAGAGTGAAATCCCTCATTGAAGATGAGGTAGATAACCTGCAACACCACCGACATCCGGCTTTCAATTTCTTCGGGGTGAGGATAAGCAAGCTTCACTTGTTGCTGTTTGATTTTCTGCCGGGCTCGGCTCAATCTTTTTTTTATGGTTTCTTCTTTTAACAGCAGCGCCGCCGCTATTTCTTTCATAGAAAAACCGGAGATGGTTTTCAGCGCAAAAGCAATCTGCTCTTCTCTTGAAAACGCCGGGTGGCCGGCCACGAATATCATTCGCAGCTGGCTGTCTTCAATTTCGTGATCCAGAAAGAATTCGCTAATCTCCAGGGCAATTGCCCCCGGGGTTATTTTCTGCTGCCGCTTACGCTGGGCGTTTATCTGACGGATGAGATCAATCACCCGGTTCTTGGCGGCCTGGGTGAGCCAGGCTTCGGGATTATCAGGGACAGTACTCCGCCATTGCAAGGTAGCCTTAACGAAGGTATCCTGGACGGCATCTTCAATAAGCTCCAGGTGAGAGAGACCGAAGATACGGGATAAAATAGCGACCATCTTTCCGTACTGATGGCGAAAAAGATGGTCTACTATTCTTTGCGGCATCTTACTGGTACTGGTCAAGTTTCATCACCTCCCGAATCTCTACGGCTCCGTCCAGATCATAATCAGGAAAATCCTGAGCAATCTTTACCACCTCCTCAAAACTATCGGCGGCTACGGTGATAAATCCGCCAATCAGTTCTTTGCTCTCCACAAACGGCCCGTCGGATTCTATCCGGTCGGGCCCGGAAATTCGTTTGGCTTTCGGGAAGAGGGCTTCGCCACCTCGTAGTATGCCCTGTTGCTTTAGCTTTTCGTCCCAGGCAAACCACTTTGCCATGCGGTTTTGTAGTTGTTCGGGCGAAAGGCCCAACTCTTCGTAGTCGGCACCTCCGATGAAGATCATCATAAATTCTTTCATAACTAAAAGTACGTATTAGGTGGATGAATGTAAACTAAGATCAATTCTGGGAGTGTAGTGCCAGTTTATTTCCTTCAGAGTCTATAAACTGAGCCATGTATCCGTGCTCACCAATAGACGTTTTCGGCATGATCACTTTACCTCCGGCTTTTTTTACTCGCTCTAGCGGTGCCGATAAATCGTCTCCGCCATTTAAGTAAACCAGTGCCCCGGTTTCTGACGGTTCGTAGCCCGGCCCACTAATGATACAGCCCCCAATGCCCCCGTCTTCCAGGTCGGCTGGAAGAAAGGCCATTACAGATCCGGTTTCATCCGTCTCCTGAGGAGTCAGTGAAGCATTAAAAAGTTGTTCGTAAAATGACTGAGCCCGGGCAAAATCCCGAACGGGAATTTCAAACCAGTTAATTGCATTTTTCATGATACTGGATTTTAAAAGTTAAACATCACTCTGATGACGATACTGTTTTGCGCCACGGGGACAATCAACCAAAAAATTTTTCTAGGTGATTGCTTATGATCAGCATCCACGATAACGTTCGCTGAATCTCGTCCTTTATTTCGGTGAATGTTCATTAGTAGCTTAGCAACCTTACATCCGATCAATATCTGACTATGAATCAAATAGTGGCGGTAGGTGTATTCTCAGCGATATTATTTAATCCCAAACGTCAACCTTTATTTTTTATGGCTAGAGTTAAGAAAAACATTGTGACCGAAGGCCTGAGCGGTAAGCTGGGCGATCGTATTGTGTTTCGCACCCGAGGCGGAAGAACCTTTGTTGCGGTAGCACCCACCCCGGTGAAACGAGAGCCTACCGAGGCGCAGAAACAGCAGCGACGCAAATTTGCCGAGGCCAACAGCTACGCCAAACGAGCTTTGGAAGATCCCACCCTGAAAGCGGCCTACCGGGCTCAGGCTAAGGAACACCAATCGGCCTTCAATGCCGCTATGGGCGATTTCCTGAACGCCCCCGCTATTGATCATATTGACAGCAGCGAGTACGACGGCAAGCGGGGTAGCCAGTTGCGACTGTCGGTAAGCGACGACACCCAGGTGGCCAGTGTGCGGGTAGCCATATACGATCCGCAGGGTGCACTGCTGGAAGAGGGCGATGCCCAACTGGCCGAAAACAACATCGATTGGGTATACACCGCTCAAAAGGCAGTAGCTGAGGTGAAAGGGAGCAAAGTAGCTGTACAAGCCAGCGACTTGCCCGGTAATCGTTCTCGGCGCGAAGAAGTGTTGTAAACGATAGTTTCCTTACATTGCAATAAATCCGGTCATAGTACCGGCTTCTTGTATGCGCTTACTGTTGCAACGCGATGGGCAGGCATGGCCCGAAGCGGAGCGAAGGGGCTGGCCTGTCAGATGTGAACAGCGCATCGATTTCTTTTTATTCTCACATATGCGTTATCAGGTATCTAATTTCCCCCCCCCGTACCCCCCCAGGGGGGACAGGAGAGAAAGGAAGTAGTAGCTTATCGAGAAGTGTACACTTTAAGTTGCAATACTATCCCCCTGGGGGGGGGTACGGGGGGGGGGAAGATTGGTCTAAAGCGCAATAACGAATCAATAGTAGTATAATTTCATCAGTGCCTGGCGCAAGCAGTATCACATTTTTCAGTAGTATCAATTATTTCCTCATTTAAAAGAATTCTGCCATTTTTACATTTGCTGGAATTTCCCTATTGTATAGTATTGGTTTTGTTTTCCAGTTAATAAGAACCTTGTCACATTAAGCACCATAAGAAACCTTGACCGATGCCAAGTCCTCGTTGAAACGGCAAAAAGTTAAAGAAACACAGTTTATTCAGTAATGGTTAAAAAATTGTATTCAAATGAAAACTAATCGACGAAAGTTTATCTCGAAGTCAGTTGCCGGAGGATTGGCAGTTGGAGCCGTGCCATTGGTTTCTCACAGTGCAGTAGAGCAGCCTACTGCTAAAGAATCTCTGACTACATCGAGAGATGAAAAACTTGATGAAATACTCAAGCAACCCGTACTAAAAAAAGAATTGTTCGGATCACCGGTAATTATAGAAACGCTTGAATTATTGGAATACGATAACCGCTATCTCTGCCGGGTGCGATCAAGCGACGGAGCAGAAGGAATCTCGGTGGCTCATAATGACATGGCCTTATTCTATCCCATTTTCATTAAAAAACTACATCCATTTTTTATTGGGAAGGATGCCCGTGACCTGGACTTAATTCTTGAAAGGGTTTTATTTTACAGCCTGAATTTCAGATTAAACGGTATTGCCCTGGGGATACCACTGGCGACCATTGAGTTTGCCATACTTGATATGCTTGGGCATATCTCCGGCAAATCAATGGGGCAATTGGTGGGTGACATACATAACCCTGAAGTTGGGGTTTATGTGGCTACCGAATTCCGTCATTTACCTTTGGAAGAGCATTTTGAACAAATTCAAAAGGCTGTTGCTCAATATGATGTGAATGCCTTAAAGATTAAAGTGGGGTATATGCATTATGGCACCACTGATCTACATTATCCCGGTATTCCCGGGAAATCGGAAAAATTAATTCCTATGGTACGCCAACATTACGGAGATGATATGTTTCTTTATGCCGATTCCAATGGATATTATGATGTTGAGGGCGCTATAAAAATAGGCAAACTGCTGGAAGAAAACCGATACAGCTATTTTGAAGAGCCGGTAATGTTTGACCATTTTGAAGATATTAAAAAAGTATCGGATGCACTCACCATCCCAATAGCAAACGGTGAGCAAGACCATAGTTTCACCAATTTTCGCTGGCTCCTGGCCAATGACGGCATTGATGTGGTACAACCCGATAACTATTATTTTGGGGGAATGATCCGTTCGGTAAAGGTTGCGCGTATGGCCGAAGCAGTTGGAAAAACATTTATTCCCCATATGTCGGGAGGTGGACTTGGCTATATTTACAACAGTCATATCGTTTCTGTTTGTCCAAATGCGGGCCAGCATCATGAGTTCAAAGGGTTAAGCACTCATGTTCCTTTTGAATGTCCTACATCTCCATTAAAAATCACTGACGGAAAAATTAAAGTGCCAACAGGCCCGGGGGCTGGGGTAATAATAGATCCTGAATTCATTAAAAAACATAAACTGGTAACAGTTTAAATCAAAACACAAGGGAGTGTAAATTAAACTGTGTCAACGGGCATTTTCAAAGCAAGGGCTTGTCCCTTTGTAGACTTACTTATTTTGAGGCCTTACTTATTTTCGGACCACTATAAATTCACTTTTCATCATACTGAGAAAGCCAGTCCATTAAATCACCTGCAATGAATGCCAACGATAAGTGCAGGCATGGGCCGCAGCGAAGCTAGGCTCTGGCCTGCACAGTGTTGGCGGTAGTTTCGATCATGTTCCTAATTGATTTTTCATCAGCCTCCAGCCATTTTAAAATCCTCTCGGCTTCTAAAACATCCTTTTTTACAACATTATAGAATCGTTCTTTGAGTGAAGCTGATTCAAGCCTTTGCTCAATGGTCATATCTTCAATTCCATATATCCGACCATTCCAATCCACTTGTAAAGGTTTGGAGATTTCATGCCACCGCTTAACAAATGAATCAATGTTTGATAAATCATTTTGAATATTGGTCCTTAAATCCTTGACTGACTTTTTATACCCAGCAATTGACCTGCTTAATTTATGCCGATTTGATTTAGAATTAAATAATGGAATCCCTTGATAGTTATCGTGATTTATTCTCATCTCAGTTAATGAGGCAGGGGGAATTTTATATCGTAAAGAGTCACACGTTTTTAAATCATCCAAATCAGTGATTGTAGGAATCAAATTAAATATATTTAAGAATACCTTGATCCATCTATCTCCCCGTGTAATCTGTGCTTCGATTGTTTCTAAGCATGAATGGTTTAACCGGCAGAGAGAATACGTAAAATCGTTTAGATAATCTCTTCCATACCAGTCGGTAGGAAAAGGGGACTTTTTAAAACCAACTGAATTTAGAGCCGGTATTCCATCTTCTAGGAAGATTTCATTTCTTACTTCTAAAAGCTCTTTATCGGTCACCGTATTTTCTTTTATTCAATTACCGCCAACAACTCTATAAACGCACCAGTGCGTTTATTTGTCATATACTAGTACTCATTCGGGTTAAAAACTGACGAAAATGTAATTTAATAGAGACGGTATAATACTTTAGGTATGTATTGCGTGATAACCGTTGTAGTATAGTTAAACATTTGAAAAAGTTTGCACCCGTTTGTACGTACTTTTTTCACTTTGTCGCTACATATTGCTATTCAGCAAATAAACAAAAAAAGGGATGTCTGGCAACATATGGGCTGGTCGTCCAACCTTACTCCTCCCACCTCAGCGGTAACGATCAATGGATGGGTCAACATACACCAATTATCATTGTCAAGTTGAAAGAGTACCCTCGGGTTGTTTCTATAAAATATGCAAAAAGCCAGTAACCATACCTAACCGAACCTAGACCGAAGGATGACCGAAGGAGCACCGAACCTAAACTTAGGGCAGAAAATAAAAAAATTACTATTTACCAACAACCGGGCCTGAGCCTGGCTATTGTCAGTTTGATAGCCCAACCCTGAAGGCCAATTATCCGTACATTTATTCTGATTAATCAAACCTAACCTTACTTCAGCCTATGTCACTACTACTTAAATGGTTACTCTCGGCTATCGCCGTCATGATTACCGCCTACCTACTGCCCGGCGTTAGCGTAGAGAGCTTCTGGGCGGCACTCATCGTAGCGGTAATTCTGGCTTTGTTCAACGCTATCCTCAAACCTATTCTGGTCATTCTCACCATTCCCATCACCATCCTAACGCTGGGGCTGTTTCTGCTGGTGATCAACGCTGTCATTATCCTCATGACCGACGCTTTGATTGCCGGGTTTAGTGTGTCCAATTTCTGGTGGGCGCTGGCCTTTAGCATCATTATGGCCATTCTCGGTTCGCTCTTCGACGATATTGCCGAGCGGGTGTAGTTAATAGTAAACTTTAATTAGTAGTAGATATGAGCAAGCAGAACGTAGCAACCATAAAGAAATTTAATGAACACCTGGCTCTAAATGAGTTCAATCTGGCTTTTGAGTTGTTAGATCCCGACTTCCAGTTCATTCAGGCCGAATCGTTGCCCTACGGCGGTACTTATCGGGGAAAAGAGGGAGTAGAAGCCTTTTTCCAGAAGCTATTCGCTTACTTTGAGCGTTTTGGTTCCGAAGATGTTAGCTACTTTTCTGAGGACAACACCGTGATAACTACGTCGGTGGCGGTAGGGCGCACCCGTACCGGAAATGACTTTAAAATGCCGCTGGTGCAGGTATACCACCTAAAGGCCGGTAAACTGTTAGAAACCCGCGCGTTCTACTTTGATACTGCCTGGTTCGATAAATATATCTGAGAAGTAATAATTTTATAACAATATAGCCCGATTAGTGCGCTTTATAAAATGTATTTCTTGATATTCTTCCATATGCGTCCGCAGTTATCTAAATCCCCCCCCCAAACCTCCCAAGGGGGGATAGGAGAGAAAGGAAGTAGTAGCTTATCAGAAAGTGTACACCTTAATTATCTAATACTATCCCCCTGGGGGGGGTACGGGGGGGAGAACAGTCTAAAGCGCAATAACGTATCAATAGTAGTATTATATAATATTGTCGGCTTACTAAAAAATTCATCTACCAGGTGTTGGTGATTTGGTGGCAACTACGTACCTTTGCGCCAACATGAAAATGATACTGACCATCATAGTGCCGTTTATCGATAATTCAACCATCCTCGGTTAATTATCGATCCTATCCGGAGTCTTCACTCCGCTTTTCCATTCAATACTTATTGGCATTTTCTTTTTTCACTCATGGCTCAGTATATCCGACGTGTAAAATATCTGTATCAAAATTTATTAATAGCACTCCAAGGTTCGGAGACAAACTTCACTTCCGGAAGTATCCGGCGGGCTATTTTCTTGCTATCCGTCCCGATGATTCTGGAGATGGTGATGGAATCGCTCTTTGCTGTGGTAGACATATTCTTTGTAGGGCAAGTCGGTACCAACGCGGTGGCAACCGTTGGCTTAACCGAATCAGTACTTACCATTATTTATTCCGTGGCCATTGGTTTAAGTATGGCTACCACGGCTTTGGTTGCCCGGCGGGTAGGGGAGAAAAACCATCACAAAGCGGGTGATGCGGCCTTTCAGGCCATTGCCCTGGCGGTGATCGTTTCTATTATCATCGGCATTCTGGGGGCCGTATTTGCCCGCGACATTCTTCGGTTAATGGGGGGGGAGCCTCAGTTAGTAGAAGATGGCTTTCTCTACACCCGCATTATGTTTTTGAGCAACACCAGCATCATGCTGCTGTTTCTGATAAACGGTATCTTCCGGGGAGCGGGGAATGCATCCCTGGCTATGCGGTCGCTATGGCTGGCCAACGGACTGAACATCGTACTGGACCCCATCTTCATCTTCGGCTTAGGCCCCATTCCCGAATTCGGGGTGGCCGGGGCGGCCATTGCCACGACCACCGGTCGCACCGTAGGGGTCATATTTCAATTGTATCACTTGCTGGGTGGTAAAACCATCGTCAAAATCGGCTGGGACAATGTGGTACTTCGGGTTCGCACCTTGCTAAACCTGCTCCGGCTGTCTTCGGAAGGAATTGGTCAGTTTTTGGTAGAATCAGCGAGTTGGATTTTTCTCGTCCGCATCATTTCACTGTTCGGAAGTGATGCATTGGCGGGTTATACCATCGCTATCCGGATTATCATCTTCTCAATTCTACCATCCTGGGGACTGTCAAATGCAGCCGCTACCCTGGTGGGGCAAAACCTGGGTGCCGATGAACCGTTGCGGGCCGAGCAGTCAGTTTGGAAGACGGCTTACTACAACTTTCTGTTCCTGGTGGTGCTCTCTTTTGTCTTTTACGCCGGGGCCTATCAGTTCGTAGGCATCTTCAGCGACGAACCGGAAGTAATCCGTCACGGGGTAGAGTCTCTGAGAATTATCTGTTTGGGTTACGTTTTCTTATCTTACGGAATGGTAGTGGCTCATTCATTCAACGGGGCCGGGGACACTCGTACACCCCTGCTGATCAATATTGGTTGTTACTGGGTAGTACAGATTCCGTTAGCCTACGGAATGGCCGTATGGTTAGATATGGGGCCTACGGGAGTTTACATCGCCATTGCTATTGCCTTTTCATTGGCGGCAGTAGTAAGCGTGGTTCTCTTTCAACGCGGTAGGTGGAAACTGGTGAAGGTTTAAGTGATTATTCATCTTTGTATCTAGAATTTGAGGGTAGCGATTGATAGTAAGCCAGCCAGTCGCCACCCTCAATATACTTCAACCCGTTTATGTTACCGTCGTATTTGAGATAGGTGTAGCAATTGTGATCGGACAGAAAAACAAACTGGAATAGCTGTTCTTCAATTCCCTCTAGTTCATGTAATTCAGGGAGTATGGATTCAGGCACGCGGTAGATGTCACCAACCACCGACGATCCTGGTTTTTCTACCATGTAGGGGTACCAATTACGGTAGTTGTAAAGTGTGTATCCAGTTAGGCGATATTCCGCCTGGATCAATTTACAGTTCATCAGATAATCGGCGTACATACCCCCTCGGCGCAAAGTACCATATACAAAAATATCGTAATACTTCATTTCAAGGATAAGAATTAGAATTCAGATAAATATGTTTTTCATGCTCTATTGCATTAATTTAAGCAATCAAATACTTCTGTAGGGAATATCAATGCTTTCTACCCTTGATCAAAGATCTATGAAAAGTAACAACCGACGAAATTTTCTCAAGAAAACGGGGCTCGCTGCCACTGGCTTGCTAACGGCTCCCACTATTATTCCTGCATCTGCTCTCGGAAAAAATGGCTTTGTGGCTCCATCCGACCGGATTAATCTTGCCTTTATCGGAGCAGGTAATCAAGCGGGTAACGATGCTCGCGGATTTCTTCAAGACGAGCGAGTACAGATCACGACTATTTGTGACGTAAACAAAAGAAGTGCTGGTTACTGGGACGGAAAAGTAGCGGGTAGGGAGTTTATTATGGAAATGGTGGATCAGGCGTACAGCGAAAAATTCGGCAAGAAGTATAAATCTACCGAAGGATACGAGGACTTCCGGGAAGTGCTGGAATTAAAGGATGTGGATGCGGTGGAGGTCGTTACCCCCGACCACTGGCACGCCATCCCGGTAATGATGGCTGCCGCGGCGAAGAAAGATATCTACTGCCAAAAACCGCTAGCCCTCACTGTGGCCGAAGGCCGGGCTATGAGCGATGCAGTGAAGCATCACGGGGTGGTATTTCAAACGGGCAGTCAGCAACGTAGCAATCAACACTTTCGCCGAATTTGCGAACTGGTAAGAAACGGTAAAATCGGGAAACTGCACACTGTCGTCTGCGGCTTACCCGGCGGAACACCCGACTTCGGTAATACCGCCCATTTAACTGAGCCCGTACCCGTTCCTGACGATTTCAACTATGATCTCTGGCTGGGACCTGCTCCTGAGGCCCCTTATTCACCCTGCCGCACCCACGTTAACTTCCGCTGGGTGCTGGATTATTCCGGCGGTATGGTCACCGATTGGGGCGGGCATCACCCCGATATTGCCCAGTGGGGGATGAATACCGAGTATACGGGTCCTCAAAAGATCCAAAACGCTAAAGCTATTTGGTCGGATCATCCGGTCTATAATACTGCAACTGAGTTTTATTTTGAGGCTATCTATCCCGATGATTTAACGTTGATCGTCCAGAGTGGGGCTGACTTTGGCGTGACTTTCAAAGGTACGGAGGGTGAGGTGTGGGCTACCCGGAACGACCATAAGGTTTTTCCTGTATCTCTGGGGGAGGTAGAAATTGGCCCGAATGATACGCAGTTATACGAAAGCGACAACCACTATCGCAATTTCATTGATTGCGTAATTTCCCGGAAAGAACCCATCGCTCCAGTTGAAGTGGCTCACCGGTCTATCTCGATTGCCCACCTCGGAAATATCGCGATGATGCTACAGCAAGACCTCGATTGGGACCCGGAGAAAGAAAAATTCATATATAACTTTGCCGCTAATCAATTACTGTCCCGACCCATGCGCGAGCCCTGGGCATCGGTTTACCAACAGTATCTGGTTTGATCAGACAGATTCTGTAGAGAGGCTAACTTTAAATAGTAAGGGCGTGGCACTTTGTCAGACGTTTGATGGGGCAGTACCGCCTGTTCTTTCCAGAAACCTTAATGTAAAACTTTGGTTGGTAGGTTTACGATATAGAAAGAAGATCGAGCAATTATGCCCCAGAAGAAGAAGTGTGTTTTTATTGTAAACCCTATTTCGGGATTAGGAAAGCAGAAAGATATTCCTGCCTTAATTCATCAGCATCTGGATGCTGACCGTTTTGAGTACGAGATTATTTTTACTGAGTATCCGGCTCATGCTACCGAAATTGGTAAGAAGCACCGAAACCAGGCTGATTATATTGTGGCTGTGGGAGGGGATGGCACCATTAATGAAACCGCCAGCGCACTGCTAGGAAGTGATACTGCGTTGGGAATAATTCCGTTAGGGTCGGGCAATGGCTTCGCTCGGCATTTAAATATTTCCACTAATCCAATACGGGCCATTAAGCAGCTTAACAACTCCCAAGAAAGCCCTTTGGATGTAGGGTTTCTAAATGACCATCCCTTTTTCAATGTTTCCGGTACTGGTTTTGATGCGTTGATCAGTAAAAAATTTGCTCATCAGGCACGCCGAGGCTATGCCACTTACATTCGCTGCGTCTGGGAAGAGATTGCGAAATATCGCCCTCGCAGCTACCGATACCAACTAAACGACAAGGTGGTGGAGGATGAATTTTTCTTTATTGCCTTTGCTAATTCGGAACAGTACGGTAATAACGCGATCATTGCTCCTCAGGCTCAGACCAACGATGGCCTGCTCGATATTGTGATGGTACGCCCTTTTCCGGCAGCCTACGCAGTAACCTTTACCTTGCTGTCGTTTTCACGATTAATTCACCTATCTCCCTACGTTGAAATATTTCAGACAGATCACTTCGAGTTACAGCAACTAGACGAACCACTGGTACACATTGATGGCGAGTACGTTGAAACCGATGCTCATACCCTTAATGTTTCACTTCGCCCGCGTAATTTGCAGGTATTACGCCCGATAAATTAACGGTTTGGTAATAATATCTTAACGGATCGGTAACAACTTCGTGGATAATGAATGGGTTATTTGCATAACCAACAGTTGTTGCATTTGATTTATTCGTCATACTCTCGCAACAGGTTTCTGATTTGGCTAGATGCCCAGCATTTAGCAATGCACCTCTCTCGCCTCATATCTTCTGGTTCTTCTTGGTTAAAACTCAACCTTATCCGCCATGCTGTTTAGTTTCAAAAATGCCGAAATGACGGCCAGCACCTTGCTTTACTTAGTCCAATTTAAATTTTTACAATATGTCCAAAAAACGATCCGTCGAGGTAGCGGTTATCTCCGATGTACACTTGGGTACTTACGGATGCCGCGCCAAAGAACTGCTAAGCTATCTCAAAAGCATTAAGCCCAAAATCCTCGTTCTCAACGGAGATATCATTGATATCTGGCAATTCAGTAAGCGCTTCTGGCCCAGTTCCCACATGCGCATTGTGAAGCAGATCTTCGGGATGGCGGCCAAAGGCGTGCAAATCTACTACATCACCGGTAACCACGACGAGATGTTGCGTAAGTTTGAGGGGTTTACCATGGGTTCACTGCAAATACAGAATAAAGTTGTATTGGAGTTGGACGGTCACCAAGCCTGGATTTTTCACGGCGATGTGTTTGATATTACCATGAAGCACTCCAAGTGGTTAGCCAAGTTAGGGGCTATTGGCTACGATACGCTTATTTTGCTAAATGCCTTTGTTAATTTTGTGAGAGAAAAAATCGGTATGGGCCGGGTTTCGTTTAGCAAGAAAATAAAGAACCGGGTGAAAGGAGCCGTGAAATTTATCGACGACTTTGAGAATACTGCTGCTGAAATTGCCATTCATAACGAGTACGACTACGTTATTTGTGGTCATATTCATAATCCTGAAATTAGAACTATCCACAAAAGTCAAGGCAGCGTAGTGTACCTAAACAGTGGCGACTGGATTGAGAACCTAACTGCTTTAGAGTACAATGATAAGGTTTGGTCACTCTACCGGTTTCAGGAGGATACAGCTATTCATACAGCAAATGGGGCAGTTGAGGAAGAAGAAAATTTAGATGTATCGATACTGTATAAAAACCTGGTAGAGGAGTTTAGGTTAGATAAATCATGAGGGTACTGTACGCCATACAGGGTACCGGTAATGGTCATATTAGCCGCGCCCGGGATATTGTTCCCATTCTTCAGGATAAAGTGACGCTCGATCTGCTGATTAGCGGTATCCAAGCCGATGTATCTTTACCCTACCCGGTGAAGTATCAATTAAAAGGAGCTGGTTTCATCTTTGGTAAGTCAGGTGGGGTAGATCTCATGAAAACCTATCAGAAAACAGATACTCGTCGTCTTTTAAAAGATGTTAGAAACCTGCCGGTTCATAAGTATGATCTTATCATCAATGATTTTGAACCGGTATCTGCCTGGGCGGCTTATTTTAAAAAAGTGCCCAGTGTTTCGCTGAGTCACCAGAGTGCCATCCTGAATGAAAATGCTCCCCAGCCTAAAAAGAAGGATCCGGTAGGAAAAGCTATTCTAAAAAATTACGCTCCTACCGATAAATCGTTTGGATTTCACTTTGCCGAATTTGATAAAAATATTTTTACTCCGGTTATCCGTCAGCAACTGAGGCAGGCCGAAGTACAGAATTTAGGGCATTTTACCGTTTACTTGCCCGCGTTTGAGGATGCTAAAATCATCAAACGGCTCAGAGGGTTGATGGACGTGCCTTGGCAGGTTTTTTCCAAGCATACCAAACGTACCTATCGGGAGGGTAATGTCAGTATTTCTCCCGTCAACAATGAAGCTTTTGTTCAAAGCCTGACTACCTGTGAGGGTATTTTGTGTGGTGCCGGATTTGAAACCCCGGCTGAAGCATTGTTTCTCCGGAAAAAAGTAATTGTGATTCCTATGAAAAATCAGTATGAGCAGCACTGTAATGCCGCTGCGTTGGAAACATTAGGAGTACCAGTGCTAAAAAATTTTAAGAAGAAACAAATATCCAGAATTGAGCAGTGGCTGGAAAATGAAGCAGTGGTTGCGGTAAACTACCCGGATATTACCGAAGATGTAATAGATTTAGTACTTGACCGAGTGGAGGCCCAGTAGCAAGTAATAAACGAAACTATCAATTGAACGTACACTACTACTGTTTGCTAATGGAACCGTTTCAAACGAAGAAGTATCATTTTTTAGACTAACAGCATTGAAGGATTTTAGCAAAGAAGTACTGGATGTCGATTTCCAGTGGGGAGTCTCTACTGCCGCCTACCAAACCGAAGGAGCTATCTTATCTGATGGCAAAGGACTATCTATCTGGGATGTGTTTGCTAACCGGCGCGGAAAAATTTACAACGACCAAAACGCTAATCTGGCTTGTGATTTCTACCATCGTTACGAAACAGACCTCCAGATACTCCGGCAACTAGAAATTCCTAATTTCCGGTTTTCGGTAGCTTGGTCTAGAATACTGCCTCAAGGTATTGGAAAAGTAAACCAGGCCGGCCTTGATTTTTATGACCGACTGATTGACCGTTGTTTGGATCTGGGGATTCAACCCTGGATTACCCTTTATCACTGGGATTTACCTCAGGCGTTGGAAGAAAAAGGGGGGTGGACTAACCGAGACGTAGTAGGATGGTTCGGTGAATTCTCGTCAATTGTAGTGAACCGTTTCCGCGACCGGGTAACTAGGTGGATGGTTTTAAATGAGCCCATGGTTTTTACCGGAGCAGGATATTTTCTAGGAGTGCATGCTCCCGGACGCAGAGGGTTACGAAATTTTTTGTCCAGCGTTCATCATGCTACGCTATGCCAGGCCGAGGGTGGGCGTGTGATCCGGGATACGCAGACTGATGCAGAAATTGGAACCACTTTTTCCTGCTCGCTGGTGGAGCCGGCTACCGAACAGACTCGAGACCTTAAGGCTGCCGAGCGGGTAGATGCACTATTGAACCGACTATTCATTGAACCCGCTTTGGGCCTGGGGTATCCCACTGATAAACTGAAAGTTCTATCCAAGCTGGAAAAATTCATCAAGCCGGAAGATGAGAAGAGAATGAGCTTCGACTTTGATTTTATAGGATTACAGAATTATACCCGAGAGGTAATTCGGCATTCCTGGTCTATGCCCTATATTTTTGCCCGGCAGGTTTCTCCTCAGCAACGAAATGTGCCCGTAACTTTGATGGGCTGGGAGGTATATTCTAACGCCATCTACGAGATTCTGAAGAAATTTCACGAACGATACGCAATAAGCAATATTATTATTACCGAAAACGGCGCAGCTTATACTGACCAGATAAGTGATGGTAAAATTTCCGACCTTGACCGGCAGCAATACTTACAAGATCATATCGCAGCCTGCTTGCGAGCCAAGCAGGAAGGCGTACCATTGAAGGGGTATTTCGTATGGACGCTTACCGATAATTTCGAGTGGGCCGAAGGATACCGGCCTACATTTGGGTTAGTACGCGTGAATTTCCAGAATCAGCAACGTTGGATCAAACAATCGGGTTACTGGTACCGAAAATTGATACAGCAATATCGTCAACAAGCTCAGCGCCTGGGTGTTGGAGGCTGACTTACCGCATCCCTTGGCGAGGCGCGCCTTTTTGTTTTTTTAACGATACGGTTCGCTGGTGGACGGTCTACCGCCTGAATAATCTGTTGGTAGAGTTGCTCCTCTTCCAATTTTTGCTGACCAAGCCTCAGGATACGCTGCTGTAGCTCATCAACAGGTTTCTTAGTTTCCATAGCAGTGTAGTGTTAAAAAACTAAACCAATTCTGGAGGTTCGGTTAGGGCAAAATATCAATCTTTTAAAGTAGCTAGCTGGCTTTGTTTTTTATGAGATAGGAATGCCTGAGCATCCTCTCGCTGGCAAAATACTCTAAGGTCAAGATTGTTGAATTTAGCTTTAGACTGGTTTAACCACTCGTTATCGGCCATTAACTTCTGGCGGGATGCGGGAGTAGTCAACAAAGCTACTTTGCAGTTTTCACGATCGGATACTGGGCTAAGGAGCTCATTGCAGGTTTTAGACCATTTCTTTACAAAAAAGAGAAACTCGTGAGGGTTGATGTCCTGGAAAAAGTCTTTCACAAAAAGCCATTGATTAGTATCGTAAATCACGGCAATGTTCATGGCGATATCCATAGTTTCATGGTAGAGAGCAGGTTCGCCATAGCCATTGAAATTGACTTCAATTGCACCGAGTTCTTTATTGTACTCGGCACTGGCTAAACTATTAATTATCCTATACATAGACGATGGTTAGTAAGTAAAAAATTAAAAATCTTACATGAACTATTTTCACAATTGATTTGCAATCAACAGTTAGGTCACTAGAAAATAGGTTAGGTATAGGTTAGCCTCAGTACACAAATGTAAGCATAAAAAGTTATTAAAGCGTCAAATTTTAATTAAAATTATGTAATAATAACCGATGTTTTACTGATATTTTTACGAATAATTAAAAATTTTGTCAAAATGATATAACATACTTAGCCTAGATGAGTAAAACTTTGAAAAAGAGTAGTAGCGGTATCAGAAGAAACTAGGCATTACTCACTATACAGATTGCCTCGGTTCTCTCGATACCTTAGCGAATTATCGTAGCCATTGCCAGAACAAAAATTTGCACCGAGTTGGTAGGGAGGTCAGCTAGCGAATTTGCTTCAGTGCTTCTTCGACCTGAGTGACTGGCAACTGGCACACCTTATTCTGACAAACGTAGATCGTTGTTTGTCCTTCAACCAGTTTATTGCTTAATAAAGCCAGTGTACCTTCGGTGCTGCCCCCTAAGAATAGCACATTGGGCAAGTAATGCTGATCTAGAGAACGACGGGTGGACTGATAAGTATTGCCCACTATGGCTACTTCGTAGGCTTCATGAATGATACGAGTAAGTAGCGTTGCCCAGTTGGTATAAAACTGAGGGTACTCAGTTAGGCTGGGAGCTACAGCATCTACCATGGTATTGGCCTTCTCGGAGTAGCGGGAGTCGGCAAAAAATAACCCTAATAGCCATAAATTATTGGCCATTTGAGAATTAGACCCAGGAATAACATTGTCATTGATTTCTTTCTGCCGTGCAATTAACGATTCATGCAAATCACTAGTATAAAATAATAGGGGAGTATCGGGATCAGAAAAATGAGTCAGTACATAATCGGTCAGTGAACGGGCGGTATAAAGCCAAGACTCATCGAAGGTTGCCTGATAGAGATTAGTATAGGCGGTAATCAGAAAAGCATAATCATCCAGAAAACCCGGAATAGTAGTTTTTCCATCCTTGTAGTTTCGGGTAACTGAAAAATCATCACTGACAACATTCTCCTGAAGAAATCGGGCATTTTTCAAAGCTGTTTTCAAAAACCGGTCGTCCCCGAAAGCCCGGTAAGCATCAACGTAGCCATTGAGCATCAGTGCATTCCAGGCGGTTAGTACTTTATCATCTAACCCTGGCCGAGTTCGTTGGGAGCGGGCGGCAAGTAGTTTATCTTGGGCTTTTTTCAGCTCACTTTCAAATTCAGACAGAGCGATATCTTCCGATTGGGCAAATTCAGCGATACGTTGTTGAGGATACAAAATGTTTTTACCCTCTTCCCAGTTTCCCTTTTCCGATATATTATAGTAAGCCTTGAAAAGGTCAGAACGATCACCCAGTACCGAATCAATTTCTGCTTCGGTCCAGACGTAAAACTTTCCTTCTTTGCCTTCGCTATCCGCATCCAGTGAGGAGTAAAAAGCGCCCTCCGGCGAAGTCATTTCCCGTTCAATAAAGTCCAGTGTTTGGTAAACCACTCGCTGGTAAAGGGAGTCTTTGGTTAGCTGAAAGGCTTGACTGTACACACTCACTAGCTGAGCGTTGTCGTACAGCATCTTTTCAAAATGCGGAACCTTCCACTGGCTATCGGTAGAGTAGCGGGCAAATCCCCCCCCCAGGTGATCATATAGGCCACCTAAGGCCATGCGGTCCAGGGTGGTTAGCACCGCCTCTTTGGCGGTCTGGTTGCCTGAGTAATAATGATACTGCAACAGATATTCCAGGTTGATTGGCATAGGAAATTTAGGAGCCCCCAAATTACCACCCCACTGTTTATCCAGTTGTGGCTCCCAGGTGGTAAATAAATTATCTAGCGTTTGAGAAGTATACTCTTTTTTAGTATCAGTTACTTCAAGCTGATCTATAGTACGGATTCCTTCCGTGACCTGAGCGGCAATGGTTGAAATTCTAGACGAATCTTCTTGGTAGGTTTCAACCAACTTGTGCAGCACCTGCATCCATTGGTCTTTGGGCAGATAGGTGCCAGCGAAGAAAGGGCGTCCGTCGGGAAGAGCAATCGCATTCAGTGGCCAGCCGCCTCGGCCGGTAAGAAGCTGGGCCGCATTCATATAAATCTGATCTACGTCGGGCCGTTCTTCCCGATCAACTTTAATAGAAACAAAGTGCTCATTCATAAAAGCAGCCACAGCGGAATCCTCAAAACTCTCGTGCTCCATCACGTGACACCAGTGACAGGCCGCGTAGCCAATACTCACAATCACCAACTTTTCTTCTTCCTGAGCCTTTTCCAGAGCTTCTTCTCCCCAAGGATACCAATTGACCGGATTGTTGGCGTGTTGGAGCAGATAGGGGCTGGTTTCGTTTATCAAAGCATTGGCAGTATTGGAAGGCTGCTGAGCACAAGCTGAAGTTAGTAGAAGTAAAATAAATCCAACAAATAGAATAGTGCGCATCAGTAAAAATGTATTCAGAAATGAGGTGGAATTATGTATGCCGAACGACATTGGGAAGAAATAAGTTTGTTCAGAATAGCGAAGTAAGTACGAACGATCCAAGATATCTACTAATTAAGACTGACGCGCTGTTGGCATCGTCCTGCTTCTTCCTTATCTTCATCTTCCCTAATCGTTGATGTTATTTTTATGGAAACGACCCTTGCTTCAAAAACCATAGCCCCCCCCTCCCAACAAACGAGTTCAACTTCGCTATTGCTAAAAATACCCTTGTTTATCTACGCTACGGTGTTTGCGTCGCTATGTATCGTGGTTGGCTTAGTTTGGGATATTTCCTGGCACATGAGTATTGGTCGGGATGGATTGTTCTCGGCACCTCATTTAGCAATGTATCTAGGAGCCATTATTGCCGGCACCTTCTCGGGTTATCAGGTGTTGCAAATTTCCTTTGCCGGTAGCTCCGAACAAAAAAAACGATCGGTCCGTTTCTGGGGAATTTTCTACAGTTCGCTAGGAGCACTGTTCTGTATTTGGGGAGCCTTTGCCATGCTGACTTCGGCCCCCTTCGATGATTGGTGGCACAATACCTACGGATTGGATGTTACTATTCTATCCCCTCCGCATACGGTACTGGCTTTGGGTATGATGACTATTCAATTCGGGGCGATCATTTCGGTGCTGGCCTTGCAAAACCGACAAGACTCGGTGGATTTGCCCGCTGAACTCATAGTGCGTCGTCAGCGACGGCTGCAACTATTCTACGTAATTGCGGCTGGTTTTTTTCTTACCATGCTGTTTGTCATTGCCTCGGAGTATCAGTCGCGGCACGATATGCACAGTAGTAGCTTTTATATTATTGGCGGAGGGTTGTATACCTTTCTACTCAGTGCGATTTCCCGTTCCTCCCAACTCAAATGGGCCGCTACCACCACTACTGCTGTATATATGCTGGTTTTAATGCTGTTAGGATGGATACTTCCCCTATTTCCAGCCGAGCCCAAACTAGGCCCCATCCTGAATCACATAGACCATTTCCAGGCATTTGACTTTCCTCTCCTACTCATTTTTCCAGCCCTCATTATCGACTGGGTGCTCCACCGGTTTTCCCAGAAAAATGATTGGGGGAAAGCATTGCTGATTGCCCCACTGTTTATCATTATTTTTCTGGTAGTGCAGTGGCCTTTTGGCGATTTTCTGATGTCGCCTTACGCCCGAAACTGGTTCTTCGGTACTGAAACCTGGTACTTTGGTAGTAACCCGGATTGGGAATACCGCTACGCTTATGCCCCTTGGATGGTTAGCTCCGGTTGGGGATTGGTAAAAGGGTTACTGATTGCTGTGGGCCTATCGGTTCTTACTACTCGTTTAGGTCTGTATTGGGGAAAGTGGATGCAGCAGGTACGTCGCTAATAAAAAAGAAATGAAAAGACTAATCGTACAAATAACACTGCTGGGATGGTTGCTGGCAGTTAGTGCTCAAGCGCACGTAGGAAGTCCGGGAGTAGTGTTTGAGGGCAAAGCCGGGCCCTATTCCCTATTGTTGAGTGTTAACCCTCCCGAAGTTATTCCAGGCACGGCTCAGGTGCAGATCATTGTTGAGAACGGTGGCATAGATCATATCTGGGTCAAACCAGTGTACTGGTATGCCGGAGATGAAGGCTCGCCCTCGCCCGATGAGGCATTTCCTTCCGAAGAAAATCCCAATCAGTACGAGGGGTTGATCTGGCTAATGTCTAGCGGTACGGCTAGTTTGGAAATTACGGTAGAAGGTAGTCTGGGAAAAGGCGTAGCGTTGGTGCCGGTAATGGCGGCTTCTACGGCTCAAAAAGATATGGAACCTCAATTAGGCTGGATACTGGCCGGATTAGGTATTTTTCTGGTAATACTTATGGTAACCATCATCGGGGCTAGTGTAAGCGATGGTACGTTAGAGCCTGATCAGGAATTCACGCGTCGTTACCGTCGGAAGCGCTGGATTGGGGCCGGAGTAGGAGCCATAGTACTGGGGTTGGTGCTGTACGGTGGCAATCAGTGGTGGCAGAGTTGGGCTGATGATTACCAACGCTATATGTACAAGCCCTACCAGGCTACATCAACTATCCTGGAAGGTGAAAGTGGCAGAATACTTAATTTTGCTATTGACACCTCCTACCTTTCCTATCGGGGGCAAAGTAGTAGAACTAGCTACCTAATTCCGGATCACGGTAAGTTGATGCATATGTTCCTGATCCGGGAGGGGAGTCTGGATGCCTTTGCCCATTTACACCCTCAGCGGGTAGATACGATCACGTATCAGGTAAAACTTCCGCCCTTGCCCGAGGGGCGATACTTCGTCTACGCCGATATTGTTCGCTGGAACGGCTTCGCCGAAACTATCGCCGATACCGTAGAGATTCCGGTGGCTGAATTACCCACTCGCTTAGCTTCAATAAGCGAAACAAGCTCACTGTACGTAGATCCAGATGACACGTATATTATCTCCAACCCACTGGGGTCGCAACAGTCGAAACTCTCGGGCAATAACATTGTGATTTGTGGTAAACCCGGCACCGAAACCCCTTTGCCCGATGGTTCTACGGCCATTTGGGAGCATCAGTCGAACGAACCTTTGGTAGCCGGTAAGTTATACCCCATGACCTTCGCCATTCAGGACCCGGAGGGCAATCCGGCTGAACTGCAACCCTACATGGGAATGATGGGCCATATGGTGGTATTTAAGAACGATGGCAGTGTTTACGTGCATCTGCATCCGGTTGGAAACTACTCCATGGCCTCACAATCGGTGCTGGAAAGCCGGATTAAGGAAGATCAAACCCTACCAACGTTGCCCAAACCAATGGAGTTTGCCGATAGTATTAACCGATTAGTTTCTACGATTCAGGCTATGGAAGAGCAAGAGCGTGAAGACTTTCTGATGGGGGGGATGATTCATGAGATTGAAGATGAAACCGGCGAGCATGCTGGACATTCCACAGTAATGTTTCCGTACGTATTTCCCGAAGCCGGCGACTACCGAATCTGGATTCAGATGAAGCGCAACGGACAGGTATTGAACAGTGCTTTTGACGTAAAAGTAGAATTGTGATCATTTGCAAAAAGTCAATATTTTGCACTCATCGCAAAAAAAGTACCTGGCTTTGGTTGATAAAAAAACATTGAGAAAAACCTTGGCCTAAGTACTATTTTTGTTAAGATCATATGCTAGTAAGTATGGCTCAGGTTAAAACATCATCATCTACAAATCATAAATTGCTTGTTCAGCAGGTAGCTCGGTTAGAGCAGCAACTTGCCGAACAGGAGAATCGGTTTCATCAGGTGGTAGAAGAAGTAGGCAATGGATATTGGCGTTGGGAGATTGCAGAAAATGAATTCTATCTTAGTCCGGCACTTGTCAATTTTTTACAGCTTGATGATAATGATCATGTCAAAACAAATTATTGGCAGAACCTCCTTTCAAAGTCTCAATACAACAAATTTCAAGCGGAATTATCTGGATTAAAGAATAACCGTACCTCACAGACCACTTTTCCGCTTTCGCTCAATATTGGAAAGAATAAGACGTACCTCACGTGCAATGCCAAGGTAGTAGAATGGGATGAACGTAAGCGACCACTTTCGGTTATCGGTGTTTTAATAGAAGAAAAGAATCAGTTGGAAAGCCGGAAACTTGGAGTTTGGGATGAATGGCTACAGCGAGTAGTTAAATATATTCCTACCGCGACGATCCTACTTTTTGACAAGAATCTTCGTTACGGAACGTACGAAGGGATACAAAACAACAATTCTATTATTGCTGACAATCTCCTCGGGAAAACGATGTACGAAGTTTGTACCCAAGAAGAGGCTGCAGTTTTTGAGCCAATTTACCGGAGAGTTTTAGCGGGTGAGTTTATTGAAACAGAAATAACTTTTCATCATCGAGATTATTTCGCCCAGTTCATTCCGATCTACCAGAATCAGCAAGTAGTTAGCGGATTAATTTTTGCTTTTGATATTACCCTAAACCGAGGGGTAGAGCAGCACTTAGCCCTATTTATAGAGCAGGCCCCGGTTGCAATGGCTATCTTTGATATTCAGATGAACTACATAGCCGCCAGTCAGCGGTGGAAATCGGATTACGATTTAAAGGCTGAAGAATTCATTGGTCGCTCACATTATGATCTTTTTCCCAACATCCGTCAAGACTGGAAGGATATTCATCAGGACTGCATGTTAGGAAATACTCACCGAAAAGATGAAGACTTTTATGTTAATGACAATGGGGTTGAGCAGTGGATTCGGTGGGAAGTCATGCCTTGGTACTTACCGAATAATGAGGTCGGGGGGATTTTGATAATGACTGAAGACATAACGGAGCAAAAAAAATCGGAGATCTCACTGGAGTACTATCAACAGGGTTTACGAATACTCGCTCAAATAAGCGCCAGCCATCAGCTTTCGCTGGAGCAACAACTGATGGAAGTGTTAAGCTCCATTAACCAATACTTTGACCTTCCGATTGGCATCATAAGCCGAATTGAAGGAGACGACTACATCGTAGAGTATGCTATCAGTAACGACGATGAAATTCAGATTGGACAAGGAACTACATTTCCTTTTGAAAAGACGTACTGTAGTATTGCCTTTGCTCAAAATGATCCGGTTGCTATTCAGTATATGGCCGAATCTGAGTACGCCACCCATCCCTGTTACCGGGAATTTGGTTTAGAAAGCTACATTGGGTCACCGATCTGGGTAGCCGGAAAAAAGTACGGAACGATTAACTTTTCGTCTCCCAGCAAGCGACCGGTTCCCTTTTCGGAAAACGATATTGATTTTATGCGATTGGTAGCTCGCTGGGTGGGTACTACACTAGAGCGATTCGCTAATGAAAAACAGCTTATTGCCGCCCGTGAAGAAGCCGAAAATGCCACACGGGCCAAAACTGATTTTTTATCAACCATGTCGCATGAGATTAGAACACCAATGAATGCGGTAGTGGGTATGGCTCATTTATTACTGGAAGAAAGCCCGCGGGAAGATCAACTAGAGTCGATCAAAACCTTGAAATTCTCAGCCGACCTTCTTCTGTCCCTAATTAACGATATTCTGGACTTCAGTAAAATTGAGGCGGGTAAGATCGTGCTTGAGTCTATAGACTTCAATCTGAAGGAATTGTTGCAGGGAATCAAAGCTGCCCAAGGAATTAAAGCTACGGAAAAACAGGTCAAGTTGAAGCTTCGCTGGGATGATGATGTACCGGAAATAGTGGTGGGTGATGCAGTACGCTTGGGGCAAATCATTAATAACTTGGTGAGTAATGCGGTCAAGTTTACTGAAGAAGGACAGGTTGAGATTGACGCGGAGTTAATCGAAGATAAAGCTGATAGGGTTATTATCGGATTTAGTATTGCTGATACCGGCATCGGTATCTCATCGGATCAAATGGAGGTGATTTTTGATGAATTTTCACAGGCAAGCTCTAGTACAACCCGTAAGTACGGTGGAACCGGTTTAGGATTGGCCATTACTCGTAGGCTGCTGGAACTACAAGGTAGCGAAATAAAAGTGTTCAGTGAACTGGGAAAGGGTTCTAGATTTTCTTTTGAGTTAACGTTTCAAAAAAGTAACAAAAAGCAAGTTAGCGAACACATAACCCCCAGCATACCCGATGAAAACTACTTGGGACGACTGAATGGACTTAGAGTGCTTTTGGTGGAAGATAACCCAGTAAATCAATATGTGGCCGCCCGATTTATGAAAAAATGGCAGGTTATATTGGATATTACGAATCATGGGGGAGAGGCTTTGGAGATGGTTCAACAGCAACCATACGATGTTATACTAATGGATCTGCAAATGCCAGTTGTAGATGGCTATCAGGCAACCAAAAGCATTCGAGCCTGGGAAAAGCAGCAAAAGCGTAATCCAGTTCCAATCATAGCTCTAACAGCTTCTGCATCACGAACTACCAAAGAAAAAGTCAACTCTTTGGGAATGAATGACTTCCTGACTAAGCCTTTTGATCCCAAAGAATTGTTTGCGCGGCTTCAGTTTCATAGTTCAATAAATCGGGAGCTACCCGAAAAAAAAGAAGTTGCCGCCACTGGCTCAACCATTCCCAGTAATACAGAACTGCCAAAATCCTTACGCCTGAATCTGGAAGTTTTTGAATTCCTTACCGATGGAAATGATTCCGAACGGCTGAGTTTATGCGAAAAATTGAGTTCCTTGGTGATACAACTTATTCAAGATATAGAAGAGTTTTATCAAACTCTCGACCGTAAGAAATTGGCCACTGACCTGCACCGGGTGAAATCTACTTTTACCATGTTTGAGATAGAGCCTTTGGGGGCTATTGTTAGAGAGATGTCCGATAAACCAGATGAAGCCGACCTCAGAAAGTATCCTGGTTTTATTACCTACTGCAACGAATTACTTCAGAAGATTGAAGAATTAAGACCAAATGCTAGTGAATAAATATTCAGTTATTTTAGTTCGCTTTTAAAGCCAAATGCTATCAGATAATTTTACTTTTTGAGCGATACACTGGAGTTTTAACACCGTTTTTTTTGGAATACGTCTGCTTTTACGGTTTTTTTGCCCCCATGAAAAAACGAGTAGCCATCGATATGGATGAGGTGATGGCCGATCCTTACGAAAAATTGATTCGCCTCTACGAAGAAGAGTACGGAGTTCCTATTGACCGGGATAAAATGCCCGGACGCTATCTGGAGGACGTAGTACATTCCGATCATCGCTCCTCAATTCGTCGCTATCTTTTTGCTGAAGATTTTTTTGAGGATTTGGTGGTAATGCCGGATAGCCAAGAGGTAGTACGTGCTATGCAAAAACATTATGAAATTTTTGTCGTAACTGCCGCTATGGAGTTTCCCGACTCCTTAGGGCCTAAGTACCGTTGGCTACAGCGCCATTTTCCGTTCATTCACTGGCGAAATTATGTGTTTTGTGGAGATAAAAGCATCATTAGGGCAGACTATATGATTGACGATCATGCTAAAAATCTGGAGACTTTCGACGGGGAGGCAATCATTTACTCCTCGCCCCATAATGCTTACGAAACCAGGTTTCCTCGGGTCAGCAACTGGCAGGAAGTAGCCGAAAGATTCTTACCCGACCGATGAGTTCGTTAGATATCCTGGGAATCATTGCTGGAATTTGCACTACTTTGGCTTTTTTACCCCAGGCAGTTAAAACCTGGAAATCCCGCTCGGCTGGTGATTTATCTCTAGGTACATTCATGTTATTAGTAGTAGGATTAATCCTTTGGCTGATCTACGGTTTTATCATTTATAACTGGCCCATCATCCTCACCAATGGATTTACGTTAATGATCGCCGGATCAATTTTATACTTCAAATTTCGTTATCCTGGTTAAGAGGAATTGAAAAAACTCTTCATGAGAACTTAACTTGGATACGGCAGTTGTTTAGGAAAAATTCCTTACATTGCTAATCGCTCATATTCGGAATTACATACTACATTATCCTATCTATGAGATTGTTGTTATTAGTATTTGGAATCACATTAGCTACCCTGATAGGTTTGGTCAATCGCACATCCCGGGTAATTGTATCCGATGCCGCCGACTGTCGGGTGATGCTAGATGATATTGCCGGCAGCTATGAAGGAGATTGTCATAAGGGTAAAGCGCACGGTGTCGGCAAAGCTATCGGTAAGGATACCTACGAAGGCGAATTTAAAAAAGGTTATCCCGACGGAAAGGGGAAATACACCTGGATTAACGGTGATTACTACGAAGGAACCTTCGAAAAAGGTAAAAAGGAAGGTGAGGGAAAGATGGTCTATGCCTCTGTAAACGCGGATAGTGTTCTCACCGGCTATTGGGAAGATGACCTTTATCAGGGGGCTGAAAACGATAATTCGGAATGAAGTCAGTCAGCTCTTTTTTCTATTAGATTACAGCCCATCCCGCACACTTTTTTTTATTCCTCCAATCGTGGAATGAGAGAAAGCCCCTCTTCTAAGTGGAGGAGCATTTTAGGCAAAGACCGGGCTCCAGTGGTTTCAGTTTGACTAACTTTACTGGATGGAATATTGCCGTAAGTCATTCCTTTCAGTTTACGATAAAAGTATCACCTAATTTGGCTTTGGGCTGTGAGGCTAAATTTACCGGCTTTCAGACGATAGTAGTTTTTTTTCTAATTAATTAATTCTATTTGTAAGCTATGCCACTCACCAAGAATGAAAAGCTTGTACTAGAATACAATTACAAACTTACTATCGGTGTCTTCACTATTTCGGAATGTGTTATACTACTCAATCTAGAAAGCAGAGGTGTCGTAAAAGTTCGAAAAGAACAAACCTGTTCGAGCCTGATCCGGCCAGTAGTTACAAATATAGACGGAACATACTAAACATACTATTTAGTAATCATGGAAAGCAAGTGCATAAGTTGACAGGCTTTGTAATCACTGATTCCTACATTACGTAATAAACTAATGTCTGATGAAACGATTAAGTAAAAACGCAACCATTGTATTTAGATATTTATACAAAAACGCTGAGGATTATTTCGCTTTATCTGATATTTACAATGAGCTAGGTCTGTTGAAAGGAGACGAAGAGGAAGTGGAGAAGGAGTTGAGTTCCTTAGGGTTAATTCAAATGGAAAATAAATCAAACAATTGGCGGATTAGTGAATATGGTAAACGAGTGTATGAATCCTGATAATCTCTTGAAGATAGTAGCAGATATGCTGAACCAGTAGCACAGTAGTACCACCGTTTCAGAAAAAACGTCATGCCTAATAGATATCAAGAAGATAAAACGGCTGATTTTCAAAACTTTATATAAAATACTTCTTCGTTTTAGGCTATACCAGTTTAATTATACTTACCTTACTTCATGGGGAATATTTTCCTGAAGGATCGGTGGTAAATCCTACGCTTACCCTAGAAGTAAAGCGATAGGTAAAACGCGATTATTACGGTAACATTCAAGCAATCCCATCCAAAAAGAGCTGGTTTTTTTGAACAAGAGCTAACGCGCGATCCGGCTTCCCTTCCTCAAAAGGAACATGTTTATTAAATTTTCACTCTAATTCTCAAAAAAATGTCCAAAGAAAAAGAAGGCAGACCCAAAAACAGTAAAAAAGCACCCGTAAAAAATTTAAAGGAAAAAAGAGCCGCAAAAGCAGCGAAGCGCGAAGAAAAAAGAAGGCGAGACTAACTCTTCGCCCACGTTGCTTTAGAAGCTGTATTGAGTTAAACCTTTTCGTTTCTTAGGGATCTTTTTTCGCCCCCACTGCGGCTTTCTCTTGCACCGTAGCTTAGGCAACGCCGCTTGAAAAGAGCCTTGACGGTTCGCCGTGCGATTGACAAAAAATTTCTCCTAATAAATCAAAAAATATAACTCACACAGTTTCTTAGTATTTTTTCACTCCTCGATACTCCTACTACATGTGTTTTTCAGCGGAAGCAAGTTTTGGGGCAGGGGCGGTTATCGGTATTGTGGGAGTAGTTGCCATAAGAAAAGCTTCAACACCATCTCAGCGGATATTTGCTACCATTCCCCTGTTTTTTGCCATTCAGCAATGCCTGGAAGGTATTTTATGGCTGTCGTTGCCTAACCCGGATAACCTGTTCTGGCAGCAAATCGGAACCTATGGGTTTTTACTGTTTGCCTGGGTAGTTTGGCCCGTCTTTATTCCTTATTCCATCAGGTTACTCGAAAAAGAGGCAAGACGTCGAAAAATACTGGCTATCCTGATGGGAATGGGCGTATTTGTCTCCCTTTGTTTTGCTTATATCCTAGTTTTCCATCAGGCGGCAGCCCACATTGAAGGCGCGCATATCAAATATGAACAGGATTTTCACTATAGTAGCGGCTTTGCGTGGCTAACCAGTGCTTGTTATTTTATTCCTACTGCCATTTCCCCTTTTATATCAAGTATTAAAAAAGTCTGGGTACTAGGGGGCACCATTTTAATCTCGTTTGTCGTTACCAAGCTTTACTTTCAGGATCATTTGGTTTCCATATGGTGTTTCTTTGCAGCGGTTTTGAGTGGGCTGGTCCTTTGGATCATACTTCATGTTAGACAAACACCTAAGAAACTGGTTTTCCCCTAATCTAAGTAGTTAAACAACTTACTCTTTACTCCAAGTCTACCTTAACGGAGGAACACCAAATGCAGCATTACCCTCTTAGTGAACATAAAACTCAATCTTTAAACAGTTGAATAAAAGGAAACCTTTCAAAAAACTTATAGCTAAAGCAAAAATTGAGGCTAGGAGAAGGCCAATCTTTAGTAGACCAGCAAAAGATATTCCTGCCAGCATTGTAGTCTTTCTCGTGGCGCTTCCATTATGCCTTGGTATTGCATTAGCCTGTGGTGCTCCATTAATCGCAGGCCTTATATCAGGAATTATTGGTGGTATTGTCATCGGAAGCATCAGTCAATCTGAGGTAAGTGTAAGCGGACCGGCGGCAAGTTTGTCCGCGGTAGTATTAGTAGCCATACAAGAATTGGGCAGCTTTGAGGTATTTTTACTTGCCTTAATGATTGGGGGTTTGATACAGCTATTGCTTGGTATCCTGAAGGCCGGGATAATTGCCGACTATATGCCGACCAGTATTATTAAAGGATTACTCGCGGCCATCGGGCTTATTCTTATTTTCTCACAAATCTCTTATGCTTTGGGCATAGAACAAGATAGTCGACTGATAGATTATTCCCGGAATTTTATTCATAACCCTCCCGAGATATCGGCGATTTTTCAATCTCTATCATCCGGTGCCATTCTTCTGACGCTTGTTTCTTTATTGATTCTAATCTTCTGGGAAAAGACCTTTTTTAGAAAAATTAAACTCCTGCCCCCTTTTCTGATGGTAGTGATTATTGGAGCGATGTTGAATATGTTCTTTAAATATTTTATCCCTTCTTTTTACCTAGAGGGTTCTCACCTGGTCAATATTCCGGATATAAATGGATTTTCTTCGTTACTGACCTTTCCTGATTTCAGTGCCATAGATGATATACAAGTCTGGACGTATGCCTTTACCATCGCTTTGATCGCTTCTATTGCTTCGCTGCTAGCCATTGAGGCGGCTGATAATCTGGATCCACACAAGAGGAGAAGTCCTCCTAATCGGGAATTAGTGGCCCAAGGTATCGGTAACACACTGGCGGGATGTATAGGTGGCATTCCAATCACCTCCGTTATTGTAAGGAGTTCCGTCAATATTGCGGCCGGTGCAGAAACGAAGCTCTCTACGATAATTCATGGCATACTATTACTGGCTAGTGTACTCGTCCTTAGTTCAATTATCAATTTGATCCCTTTGGCATCTCTTGCTGCTATCCTTTTAGTGGTAGGATATAAGCTTGCTTCCGTTTCCCTATTCAGAGACATGTACAAAAAAGGATGGGACCAATTTATCCCGTTTATCGTCACCACCATCAGCATCCTGCTTACCGATGTGTTACTGGGAGTATTGATAGGAACAGCTTCCAGTTTGTTTTTTTTACTTAGAGGTAACTTTTATAACCCCTTTTATCTTGAAAGCATTAAGTCAAACCGGCGAAAAGAGATTCAGCTTGAGTTGTCTAACGAGGTGTCTTTTCTAAATAAACCAGCTATAAAAAAAATCTTATGGGGTCTTTCTAAAAATTCAAAAATAACGATTGATGCTACTTTTTCTACGTATGTGGAACATGATATCATAGAAATTCTAAATGATTTTCAAAACACGTTTGCGCGGGAAAATGGTATTGAGGTCACTGTGATAGGACTAAGAGAGAGGTATAGTCCCAATAGCCAAATTAAAATGGTGAGGAGCCACGCAAAAATCAAAAAAGATCTTACCACACCCCAGAAAGTTTTAGATCACCTCAAGGAAGGAAATCAGAATTATGTAGAGGGTAATCTGGTTTCAAAAAGATTAAGGAATAAAGAACTGATGGAATTCATCAAAGAAGCTCCTTTGGCAGTCGTGATCACTTGTGTTGATATGCGTGAGCCTTTAAATATGCTGCTAAACACGGGTATCGGTGATCTGATCTCATTGAGAGCCTTAGGAAATATCATAAGCGACCCCCTTATATACAGTATCGAAGTAGCTTGCAGAACCCAGGGAGCTAAACTGATCATTTTGATGGGGAATTCTAAAAACTCCTTTATCCAGGAAGCCCTTGAATGGCACTTGAAAGGAAAAGATTCTTATTTGAGACCCTTGCTTAACCCTGCCCTTGCTTCTGCTGGATTCAGCCCGGAAAAATTGAATAATGAAGATGTGCCTGTTCTGGTAGACGAAATTGCCTTATGGAATTTAACAGAATCCAAAAGTAGAATCATCCAGCAAAACCCATACATCAGGGAGCAGGTGCGTAAAGGAAACTTAGGTCTGTGTTCGGCTTTCTTTAATCGAAAAACAGGTAATATTGAGTTTTCTTCCTTGTTTTCTTCAATCTGAAAATGGTTCTTTCCGAAAAGCCAACTAATGAAGTAGATGAATAGCTTGTCCTTCAGCCTGATTTCTCTGGCTCTGACGTAGTGTCCCATGTATTCATGATAAGTGTCTATAGTGTTTGGTAGAGGGTACTGATAGAAATGCAACCCACCTACGCTCATCTGTCAACAGAAATTAATGCGCTACGATGGCTTACATTTCCCAGGCGTAACGACCATAGTAATTTACCAATATTTATTAGACAAAGATTTAGTATCTCTTTCCTCTCTCACAAATTACCCTAAATACGCCTTCAATAGATTACTTTGGGAACCATGTCGGAGTCTACGGGTTGCACTCTCTTTGATCTGACGTACTCTTTCCCGAGTCAGATTATATTTTTTCCCTATTTCCTCCAGCGTCAATGCTCTTTCTCCATCAAGTCCAAAATAGTGGACTAGCACATCGGACTCCCTTTTCGTTATGGTAGAAAGAGCTCGTTCCAATTCTTTTCGCAGGGAAGACATCATCATATCCGCATCTGCTTCCTCATGATTATTCTCCAACACATCGAGTAATCTGTTTTCGTTCTCTTCTCCATTTGCAAAAGGAGCATCCAGGGAAAGATGATTGCCTGATAAATTTAACGTAAACAACACCTCTTCTTCGGTCATGTCTAATAGCAGGGCAAGTTCCTCCTCCGTAGGGTCGCGATGGAATTGTTGCTCCAGTTGAGAGAATGTTTTGGAAATCTTATTCAGTGAACCCACTCGGTTTAAAGGAAGCCGAACCACCCGCGATTGCTCGGCAATCGCTTGCATGATGGACTGGCGAATCCACCATACCGCATACGAAATAAATTTGAACCCTCGGGTCTCATCGAAGCGCTGAGCGGCTTTGATTAATCCCAGGTTACCTTCATTGATCAGATCACTTAAGGACAGCACATGGCTTTGGTATTGCTTGGCTACTGAAATAACAAATCGTAAATTCGCTTTAGTCAGTTTTTCCAATGCAATTTGATCTCCCTCTTTTATCCTTTTGGCCAAGGCCACTTCCTCATTAGGAGTAATTAAGCCCATTTTTCCAATCTCCATCAAGTACCTATCCAAGGACTCGCTTTCACGGTTGGTAATTTTCTTGCTTATTTTAAGCTGTTTCATTGGATAATCATATTCTTGATAAAAAGAGTCTGGATGATAAAAGCATCAAAAATCACTACAAGCAAGGGCCAGGTGATGGAAAGCAAACCCTCTAGGTCAAGCCCTTTCCACGATCATTAGCTAAAATGGGGAGATCAAAAAATAGAGGTTTATCATAGTGTGTTGAAGATACGCTAATTTTCGAGACTTTTAATATTTCTTTTCAGGCAAGGCGTATTATTGGTTTTACTACCTAATCGTTCTTCCGATTCCACGGCTTCACTTTATCGTGTTTTCAAGGCCTTTTTTTTTAAGTTCTGTACTATCTGACTCCCTAGTGGCGGAAAGTCGGTCTCACTAACAATAGAAATTTGTTTTCGACTAAAGCGGGGTATAAACAGCTATTTCACACCACTATCTACCATCATATCTGGCAAGAGTGACTCAATATGGCCAAGGTGCAACTAGCCGAAGATAAAAGGAATGTAGGCGAAGTAGCCCAACGGGTTGAATTTGATAGCAAAATGACTTTTGCTATCAAATTCAGAGGAAGGTTTGGTATATTTCCTAAGCAATTTCAACAAAACCTATTAAAAGGAGAGCGTTAAGTTACCTAGACCGGTATTTTAGTGGCCGGCATAAACCATTTATATCAAATAGATTGCTTACCTTCCATTTTTATGCGGGAAGTGCAGTTTAGGCTTTTTATCAGTTTTCCCTTTCCAACCCATTATCTCCTTTCACAGCCTGACCGAGTCATCTGACCGAGTCATCTGACCGAGTCACCTTCTGGGGAATATATCCCTTAGGAGTTATTACTTTGTGTTCCTTATGAAGATACATTTACAATCTTATTTCCTGCATGATCCTATGCCCCTGATGGAACAACAGTTGGGCAAGGACTACATAGTGCATCAGCAGGAAACACTAAAAATCAGTACCCCCGATTATACCAGCCGCTTCCGGGCTTTGGACTTTTCTCAGGGTCTGGGATGCTTTTATCTGGATATGCAGTTGGAAGAAGATCTGGAGGTCTTATTCGATATTGAACGATATCATCCCTTACGTTTTTTGTATTCTCTCCAGGGAGGATTTTCCCATTCCGGAGTATCCGGTCGTCTCCAGCATCAGGTGAAAGCCGGGCAATTTATCGCCTATGCCTGCACCCGGGGACAAGACCAGAAGACCCAGTTTCCAGAGGGAGAGGTAGTAAAGTGCTTAGGAATACAACTCATTCGGCATGACTTTATTCAGCTCCGGGACATATCTTACTTACCCACCTCAATTAGGATTAACATAGAAGATACTCATGCGGAGAAGCAGTATTTTTTACATCAGACGTACGACTCAGCCATTACAACATGCCTGGTGGATGCCTTTCAGAATAAGAAAACCGGCTTTGCGGGTAGTCTGTTGTTTGAAGCAAAGTACTGGAAATCCTGGCCCACCAGTTGGAGGAATACTACTAGAGCTATCGTAAATTATTACCATGCTAAATTTAGAACACCTCCTACTACAAATACAAAGGGTATGATGAGGCCCCTTTAAGATTTTTACTTTTAATACGCCTATTGGCGAATGAAATGGAAACGAGATTAAAGATCGTACATGAAACGATGTATGAGTTTAGCACCGAGGTTTTTATTGAACCGCATTACTTAAGATTTAAACCCAAGGTTACTCCTTACATTCAACTCGAAAGCTTTAGTATGATCATCGCCTCAACTCCCACCGGTTTGTCTGAACATATTGACGCAGAGAATAACCTGGTACATTTCTGCTGGTTTAGTGAAATGCATGAAAAACTAAGTGTCTTTTCGGAATCGGTAGTACGATTGGAAGACCATAATCCTTTTAACTTTATTCTGTTCCCGGAAAGCTATTTTGACCTGCCGTTCCACTATCCTTGGCATCTCAAAGACCTTTTACATGCGGCACTACATACCATAAAAATTCATGATTCTCTCCTCGAATATGCTAATCGAATTCTCGTAGTCACCGCTCACAAAACCATTGACTTCATTACCTCCCTGACCCGCCAAATTCATCATGATTTCACTTTAGAAACCCGACTAGAGGGTGAGCCTTTGGAACCCAACCTGACGTTTGAGTTAAAAAAAGGGTCTTGCCGGGATCTTTCATGGATGCAAATCCAGTTGCTCCGACATTTGGGCATTGCTGCCAAATTTGTGAGCGGTTATTTTTTTGTTGAATCAGACCATCCCGAACCTGAGCTTCATGCCTGGGTGGAGGTGTATTTGCCGGGAGCAGGATGGATTGGTTTTGACCCCAGTAACGGTATGATAGCCGGTGGCTCCCATATTCCCATCTGCTCCAGCTCGCAACCTGAAAATACCATGCCGGTGACCGGCTCATTCAGAGGTGATGCTACTAGTATTCTGACCACATCACTTTTCTTAGAGCACGTTTAGGCATACTCACCATAAACCGAAATCATGAAAACCTCCTAGTGATTATGGATCAATTTGAGCGACCAAATGTAGAGGGAAATGCCAACTTCAAAGTGAATGGATAAGCTTCAATTGGCTTTGGAGCGTAAAGCTAAATCTACCGGCTTTTGGACGATAGTCGTCTATTTTCTGAGCTATTAGAATTGGCCATTTAGAACGCAAAACCATTCGGAGCAATCCCGACTGTATAACTTTCTACTAATTCTCCGGAAGATGAATAGCGGGAAAAAGTGCCATCATCACTAAAATTTGGAGCTTGGCTGGTCACTATTTCACCGCTTATCGGGTCTACCGATAGGCCATAAAACTGTCCATCGATTAACGGAGATGTGGGAAATTCGGTATCGCTAATGCCCATTTGGTATACATCGCTTGCGTAAAGAAAGTGCAAGGTTTGTCCCGTTAAGCTAGTAGCAATACTTCTGGGGCCGGAACTGAGCTGATCTACATCAATTTTCAATACAACCTCGTCGTTGTCTAGCCGAGCTAAAAATCCCGGAGTACTCTCCTCTTCAATTACGGAAAAATCAACCGGGTCAAATACAACTCTACCGCTTCCAGCCACCCACATTTGCCCGTTAGCATCAACTGTCAAGCTATTTGGATTATCACCGACCACGATGGTTTCTACTACGGTATTGGTTTGGGGGTCAATAACAACTACCGTGCTATCGTAGCCTAAGCCCCCTTGGTTAGCTACGTAAACCTGATCGTTATGTAGGATAAGTCGGTTCGGTCCCTGCCCCACGCTGATGGATGCTGTTACTTCGTAGGTATCAAGGTCGATTACTTTAACAGAACCACTAATGCCGTCGGCACCCCAATCGGTGACATAGCCTTTAGAGGAATTGATTCCCAAAAAATATCGAGGAGAAACAATACCATCGTCGGCGTCAATGGTGGCGATTGACGAAAAATCATCACGATCAATGACTTCAATCTTTGAGGAATTCTGCACTATAATAAACCCCCGCTCATCAAAAACCGTCATCGACTGGGTTTGATCGCCCAGCGGACGGTTATTTGCATCCTGAAAGATATTATTTCGTACTGAGTTGCTTTCCCGATCATAGTAGGAGATTGTGGTATTTGCATTACCAAATCCTCCTTCATTCACAATAAAGTATCCGGCCTGAGCTGAGGGTAGGGCAGGGGTAGGATTATCATCGTTACTACACGAAATAAAGAAAACCGCCGCAAGGCAGAGAAAAGCCGAAAAAATGGGAAGAGATCTTAATCTTGATTGCATAGTAATAGTTAATTGAATTGATAATTAATGCTGATTTGATAGTTACGCCCGGGCATGGGGAAGCCTTGTCTGACCTCATATGCTTGAATAAAAATATTATTGAGTGAACCGATAAAGTTTATCTGGTGAGTTGGATTTATGAGCCAGTCATATTTGATGGAAAAATCGGTGGTAGAGTAGGAGGGTAGCGTCTGACTATTGCTGGCATTGGTAAACTGTTCGCCAATAAAGGAGCTAGCGATACCCCATTGCCACCTATTGTAATCTAACTGGACTGAGGCTTTTCCCTGGTGGTAGGGAGTGTATATCAATTGTTTGTGCAGTTCAGCCCGACTGCCTCCGTTTGTAATTTGTGCTTTGGTAGAATGAGTATAGCTGTAATCCCCCCAGGCACTTAGCTTTGTATGCTGATTGAGGCTAACCTGAGCATTGATCGTTGCTTCTCCGCCTCGGGCCCAGACCTGTTGGATGTTTCGCGGCGACCATCGTAATTCTTCTAAGGGAATCCATTGTATCCAATCTTTGAGCCAATTGCTGAAGACAGTAAGGCTGCCGTTTAGTTTCCACCGCGGCTGATTAGCGAGCTTGACTTCTAATCCGATTTCAGTACTCCAGCCATTTTCAGGTAGTAAGTTGGGATTCCCTTGGTTTACTCCTTGCCAGTATAAATCATTAAAAGTAGGGAGGTTGTAGCTACGAGCAACTTTGGATTGCAGCCGCCAATAACTATTGATTGCGTAGGAGAATGATAGTGAAGGTAGTATCGGTGCCCATTGCTGATCAATCAGCGATTCTCTCAAGCCTACTGATACTTCCAGAGGCTCGATTAACTGGGTTCGGTAGGATAGGAATAATGAAGTACGGTTACGATGAGGTGGTTCAGCTCCGTAATTTTCTACCTGCGCCTGTTCGTAGGTGTGATTTACGCCTACTAGCAGCCATCGCTGTTGGTTAAAATACCAGGTGTTTTCTAACTCAGTTATCCAGGAAATTGCTTCACTTAAAGAAGCTTCTCTGATTTTGTCGTCGTATTCCAGCCGATGACTTAATACCGCAGTTTTTACCCTAAACTGTTGATTAGATCGAGATCGGTTCCAATTTACCACTAAACGGTGAAAAAGATCGTTTTGGGTAGTTTGGGAAATAGTGCCGGCGGCGGCCACTCCGGGCACTTGCACTGAGTTATCTTGAAGCCAGTACTTGATATTGAGGTGCTGTTTAAGGTTTAACCGTTGATAATACTCGGCTAGTAAGCCTTGCTGACTAATTCCGGCGTTTTTGCGCTGTTCTTCTTGGTTCTGATAAATATTGTAATAAGGAAAATCATTATCGGCCTGCCGCGAAAAAGCTCGTACACGAATGGAACTTCCTCGATTACCGTATTGGAAGCTTATGCCCGTAAAACGCTCTCCAAAGCTGCCAAATTGTTGAAAAAACTTTCCACCAATTCCGTCAGCAATGCTACGATCCTGATTGAGATGGATAGCTCCCCCCATGGTTCCCGCTCCGTACATAGGCCCTGCACTACCGTACTGTAACGAAATGTCATCTATCAGAAATGCCGGAACCAGCGTGAGGTCCAGACTGCCATTCATACTGCTCTGTAAATTAATTCCGTCCCAAAACACCGGAGTGTGGTTACTACCACTTCCTCGCAGAGAAGCAGTGGACAGTCCGCTGATCCCGTATGACCGAACGTTCACCGCGGAATACTTCATCAGTAGCTGAGCCAGATTAGTGGTAGCACTGTTTCCAATGGCCTGAGGTAGCACCGACGAGATTTTATCCCCAATGGTAAAATAAGCTAAGCGGGTACTGGAAATTTCTAAGGGTTCAAGTACTCTTGTCGTATCCTTTTCCGCTGACTGCCCTAGTAATGTAAGAGGTAACCAAGCCAGTAGGGTAGGTAGTATTGCTCTGTAAACGGAAGTGATAAAGATCGATGGCCTGCAGCGCATATCATTACGATAAAAAATCTAAAGCAAGACAGGCCTAGTGAAAGAAAAAGAAATGCAGTAAGTACTGCCCTAGCGGAAGTTTCAGCCAGCGAGTGTTGCTGATTACCAGTAGGGTTACTCTATACACTCCTGGTTTTTCCACCGAAAACCCGAATGAAACATGGCAACGGGCAGGTCTCCTGGCTCACTCTAGCTGCTGTAGCCTTCCCATCCGCATGAGGCGGACAGTGGCATCGTTAGACAGCAGCCTGGTTTGAGAGCTTACAGTTGCGGGGACAGCTTCGGTTTTTCACCGAATTCCCTTTTAATCTGGATCAATAAGATTGCTACCGATCCAGAACCCTGTGCTGGCCAAATATAGTAGCATTATTGAGAAATTCCTACGTGAGCCGTTTGGTGGTACTGGGATCTTTTGTCAGTTGGGAAAGTTGTTGGAGCAGGTCATCAATCGTGCCTACCGTAGCGATAATTTGTTCGTCCTGCTTTAATTGCCATTCTTGAGCGGATACTACTTCCACGGCGATCGATGCTAAAGACTTTATCTGGTATCCAACCCGTTCTAGCGCCCGTTGGGTCCATAAGGCGGTGACTCCTGAGCCTTTCAGTGAAATATATCTATCGGTAATGGGAGTGATTTTAAAGGTGCCACTTTGGGGGTCAAAAGGGGCAAGTTCGCTACCCATTACCTCGTTAAGCAAGCCACTTAGTACTAAATCCTCCGGAGTGCTATTCGTAATTTTCCGATCATGCAACAACCAAATACGGTCCGAGACCTGTAGTGCCAGTTCAATATCATGCGTAGAAAACAAAATGCTTTTGCCCTGGCTTTGTACCAGTTTTCTAAGCAGTTCAATAATGCTTACCCGGTTGGCAACATCTAAGTGCGTGGTAGGTTCATCCAAAAGCATCAGGGGGGTATCTTGCGCCAGGGCTCGGGCAATCATCACCTTTTGACGCTCACCATCGCTTAGCTGATACAACGATTTGTTTAGCAGGTGATCAATTCCCGCCTGTTGGATGGCATGCTCGACTTTACGGCGGTCGGAAGGAAGAAAACTACCCAGCCAACCTGTATGCGGAAACCTCCCCATGGCCACAATTTCCCTAGCCCTTATATAGCCTACGGTGACGTTGTCCGTTAGTACCACGCTCACGAACTTGGCTAGCTGACGGGCCGAAAGAGTGGTGACACTTTTTCCCAGGAGTTTTACATCACCCGCTAGTGGATGTTGCATACCAGCCACCGTTCGGAGTAAGGTGGATTTCCCCGTACCATTTGGTCCCACTAAGGAAATCAGCTCTTGCTTTCCTACTTCTTCCGATAGATTTTGAGTCAATACTAGGGGTTCCCGAGGCAGCTTGTAGCCCAATTGCAACTGTTGTAGTGATAATATGGACGAGAAAAACTTCAAGATGCTAATGAAAGTGAGAGCGTAAATTTCTACGGCGCAGAATCACCCAAACCACCACTGGCGAACCAAATAGTGCTGTGATTGCATTGATGGGCAATACTCTGGCACTTCCCGGCCACTGCGAAATTAAATCGCAAACAAGTAGTACCAGGGCACCCATGAGGCAACAGCCCGGAATGAGCCAGCGGTGGTCAGCCGTGTTAAACAAGGAGCGTACGAGGTGAGGTACCGCTATGCCGACAAACCCAATGGGGCCACAAAAGCCGGTAATTAAACCAACTAATAAGCTGGTAAAGACAATTATTCCGATACGGGTTTGCAGTAAGGGTAAGCCCATGCTTCGGGCGTAGCGTTCGCCTAAAAGTAATCCGTTAAGATTTTTGGATAGAAAAAATGATCCCATAATCCCAATCAGCGTCAATACCGCTAGAATCCCGACTTGCCGGGGAGTTACACTTCCTAAGCTTCCCAGTGTCCATAACAAATAGTCACGAATCTGTTCGGGTTGACTAAAGTACTGCCAGATACTAACCACCGAAAGGGTTATATTCCCGATCATAATGCCAATTATCAGCAGTACAATGTTATCATTGACCCGCAGGGAAACCGCCAGGATCAGCAATAGCACAAAGGCTGCCCCAGCACTGGAAGCAAGCACCAATAACCATCCCTGGCCTACGCCAACCTGCTGAATAGCGTATAGAGTCGCTGACTGACCCGAAACCAACATGACCGCCGCTACTCCTAAACTGGCTCCCGCCGAAATACCCAGTACCGACGGACCGGCCAAGGGGTTCTGAAACAAGGTCTGGAGTTGCAAACCGCTTACCGAAAGTGCCATACCGGCTAACAGGGCCGTGAAGGTTTTAGGCACTCTGATATTGAGTATAATACTATTCCAGGCTTCAGTGCTAGCCGACTGACCAATGACCACGCGTAGCACATCCTCTATTGGAATTGCTACCGACCCCCAGGCGATATCAGCCAGAGTGAACACGAATACGCCTACGCTGAGAATAATTAACCAGGTTGATGGCGACAACTCTCGAGCAGGGGCAGATGACTGAACATTAGGTCGGGTAGTAGTAGCCATCAGCGAATCGGTTGGTAGTAGTAAAGTTCGTGGTGGGGGAGTAGTTCCGGATGCAGTATTTTTAGCAGATCGGCCAGAATTCGCTGGGGGTATACCGCACCGCTTTCGTAGTAGTCGTTACCGCTTTGGGAAGCATTCAACCTTCGGTTACTATTGTAAATTTGGTTTTCTTGAAACGCCTCAAAATCAGCGAAGCGAGCATCTAAGCCCAAAAGTTCTTCCTTAGTGAAAGCCTGCCCGGGATCAAGCCAAACATTGGCGTTTAGGCCGTACTCGTACATTTGCTCAAAATCTACTGGAAAACTCACGGCAGAAGAATCCAGGCTCCAATCCCAGGTTCCACCCGCTTGCCGGATCAGTGCTCCCCGGTAGCTAATGGCTCCCGGCACGTACCAGCTTCCCTGAAAAGGAGAGCCTACGATAACCGACGTTGGCTCATTAACCCTCTTTCCAACAGCCAGCAGACTGTCGTAGGCTTGGGTTATTTGGGAAAAGTGGACTGATGCCTGTTCCTCCTGGTTCAAAAGGGCTGCAAACAGCTTTATCCACTCGGCTTTCCCTAAGGGACTGGCTTCCATCCACTCTGCTACGGGTAAAACCGGAATTCCCAGATCAATAAACTTCTGGTAGGCATCCAGGCCGGTGTCGGGCATGCTCGAGACTAACAGCACATCCGGTTGCAGCGCTACCAGCCGTTCGGCATTGAGTGAAGCTCCACTACCTACCTCCTGAATCTTTCCCTCGGCTACCGCCTGAGTGAAAATTGAATCGTAGATATAGCTGGCATTATCAACCCCAATAACAGTATTACGTGCATCCAAAGCGCAAATAAAGCCCAGATGAGTGGTTGACTGGGTAACAATTCGCTCTACCGGAACACTAATGAGTTGATCAAAAGGCACACCAGCAGGTATTGATGCTTCTATTGGCAGGAGCAAGTAGCACAATGTATCATTACTCGAGTATATACAGACTAGCTTATAAGTGTCTTTATATTCAACATCAAATCCCTCCGCATATTGAATTACTGTATTGGAGTTGCTATCAACATCTGCTTGAACTGAACTTTCGTAGGACTTCTCGGGTGAACTACACTGAGACAATCCTATTCCGAGAAATGCCGCAATAATTATCCTGCCCCAGGAGATCAATTTACTGGCAGATTCGGGTGAATTTCGATATGCGTAGTCGGGTAGTTTCATAGAGCTATCTTTTTGCTTCAATCCTCGAAAGCATACAGAAATTGGCTCAGGCAGGTCTTCTGGCTTCTCCTATGGTGCTGATCTTCCCACCCGCCTTGCATAGTCTGAGGCGGGCAGTGATCACAGGTATGAGCACCAAAATGAGCTAATATAGATTAGCCCGGAGTTACAGCAGCGAGGACTGCACCGGATTTCCACCGGTTTCCCTTTTCAATACCAGCATCGAGTACTGGCATCACCTCAGCCTGGCACAAAACTAGTGAATCCGGGGGTAATTCCTATCGATATAAAAAATAGGGAGCAAAACCGTATTGCTAAAAGCGAGGAGAATAAATAGAATAGCCGTAGAGAATTACCAGAAGCCCCAGAACAATGATAACAAGGGCAGCAATTATGACGTGGCGTTTATTCATGTAATCTGGTTAGTCATTATTCGTTGGCGTTGGATTGAACCGTCTCCAACCCATCTAAAAATCCCTGGTACATGGGTTTTTTCTGAAAGTTCTGGTCGAAAAGGAGCGGCCACTGAGGAAAACCGGTATGATTAGTCAACCAGCTTTCATTATCACGCAGTCCCCAAAAAGTAATGGCGAACTTACTCTCTTCCGGTAACTGATTATAACGCCGGACAATCTCTGCCATTGTTTGCCGCTGGGCTTCAGCCAATTTGGGAGTTAAGTCCGATAATTTACCATCAGGGTTGGTTTTAATATCGACTTCTGACAGGTGAATCTTTAATCCCCGGCGGGATATTTCATCCAGTGCATTTTGGAAGTTGTCCATGGATAAATCCACACCGATGTGCATCTGCATCCCGATTCCGTCGAGAGGAATTCCTCGGGCCTGAAAATCATCGACCATGGCCAGAATAGTCTTGAGTTTACCTGGATTGGAGGCTACGCTGTAGTCATTGTAAAAAAGCAACGCATCAGGATCAGCCTGGCGGGCGTAGCGGTGACAGCGAGCTACAAAATCATCTCCTAACTTCTGTTGATAGACTGACTTTCTCATCCCATTACCATCGGAGGCCACGGCTTCATTTACCACATCCCAGCTCACTACCTTTCCCCGGTAGTGTTTCACCACCGCCTGAATATAATCGCGCAGCAAGTTTTCCAAAGCTGCGGAATCGTAGTTTTCAGCCGACTCTCTTAGCCATTTGGGCTGCATATTGTGCCAGACTAGCGTATGGCCGTGTACTTGCTGGCTATGGGCTTCAGCAAAAGCGATTAAGGAATCGCCTTTACTAAAATCGTAGTCTCGTTCTCCGGCCCAGATATACTGAGGTTTCATAACATTTTCGGCCGTAAGGCTGCTAAATTCCTGACCTACCACTTTAGCGTACTCCGGCTGGGTTATTCGTTGCGGGCTCACCGCCACTCCTACCGGGAAGGGGGCTTGTTCACGTAAGGTGGTTTCCGCGGTATCAAATTGGTTGCCAATCAGCACCACGGCCAAGAGTCCTAAGCTAGAGAAGAGGGAGTAAAATCTCATAAATACATAGGTTTATGTTGTATCGATGGTATTTTTTTGAACAACAGATCACGTTCGCTATCCAATTCAACCATGCTTTTTAATGAAATTGGAACGACAGTAGTTTACAATTATTTTTTGAAAATTCAGCTTTGGTGGTGAAACTACTGCCATTTGAAATATGGCTTTAGTTAGGTTATTAGTAAAATATAATACTATTTTTAAAGAAAATTATCACTAATCCATACCTAATTCTATGTTCCGTCGTGATTTTCTGACCCAGGCCGCTCAACTGGGTGCTATTTCTCTAATTCCGTCTATTTCTTCCGTACCCTCTTTTCTCCGGCCTCAGGAAGTTCCGGTAAGGGCCATCACCCAGGGACCCAAAGCCCACTGGTTTGGTTACTACGATAAGTGGCAGTTCGACCCCTCGGGACGTTATGTGCTGGGAATGGAAGTGGATGTTCCCCGCCGCTCACCTACCGAAAATGATGTCATAAAAATTGGTATGGTTGATTTAGAAAATGGCGACCCCGAAGGTCAGCCCCGATGGGTAGAACTGGGCGAAAGCAACTCCTGGGGCTGGCAGCAGGGTTGTATGCTACAGTGGATTCCGGGCTCGAATGAACAGATCATTTGGAATGATCAGTTGGATGGACAATACATCAGCCGCGTCTTAAACATCCGAACGTCCGAGGAGCAAATACTGCCCAAGCCCATCTACGCCCTTAGTCCAGATGGCACCTACGCCGTGGGAACGGAATTTAACCGGATACAAAACATGCGCCCTGGCTACGGTTATCCGGGTATTCCTGATCCTTACGCGGAAGCTAAGGCACCTGAGGATATCGGGCTATACCGCATGGAAATGAAAACCGGCAAGAGTGAGTTGATATTCTCTCTGGCGGATGCCGCGGCTATTCCTTACTTGGGGAAATCGCTGGAGGACAAATGGCATTATTTCAATCATTTGCTGGTAAGCCCTGACAGTAAACGACTGATCTTTTTGCACCGCTGGCGGGAAGCTCCGGCCAACGATCCTAAAGCCTCCAGTGGCGGGTTTACCACCCGGATGTTCACCATCAATGCCGACGGAACCGATCCCTACGTTCTTGATCCATCCGGCCATACCTCCCACTTTATCTGGCGCGACCCGAAGCACATCTGTGCCTGGACTAAACCTGAAGGGAAAAAAGCTGCCTTTTATCTGTTTGAAGACCAAACAGATCATGTGGAGATCGTGGGCGAGGGAAAGATGACCGTAAACGGCCATAATACTTACGTGCCCAATACTAACGGCGAGTGGATTTTAAACGATACCTATCCCTCCAACGACCAACGTCGACTGCAGACACTCTATCTATACCACGTACCTTCCGACCGGAAAGTAGTGCTGGGGCAGTTTTATGAACCACCAATGTTTAAAGGAGAATGGCGCTGCGATCTGCATCCGCGAAGTAATCAACAAGGCACCCAGGTAGTATTTGACTCCACCCACCAAAACGGCCGAAGACAAATGTATTTAGTAGATATTCAGGATATTATCAACAATTCTTAATCAGTTATTCTGAGATGCGTCGCCGAAAGTTTGTAAAAACCACCGCCGCTAGTGCAGTGCTGGCCGCCACGGGTTTGCCTGCCTGCAAAACCTCCCGAAAAGTGCCCGAAGTTACCGCCAGCAACATTCCAATGTGGAAGGGATTTAATCTGCTGGAAAAGTTTAGCGGACGAACCAACGAACCCTTCCGGGAGAGTGATTTTTCCATGATGGCCGATTGGGGATTCAACTTCGCCCGCCTGCCGATGTCGTACTGGACCTGGGGCGATGTGAATGACTGGAGTAAAATTGATGAAGCCACCCTCAAGCATATTGACCAGGCCATTGCCTACGGACAAAAGTACGGAGTACACGTTAATCTGAACTTCCATCGGGCACCGGGCTACTGCATTAACCGGGGCGAACTGGAGCCTTATCAACTATTTGAAGATGAAGAAGCCCAGGATGCTACCCGTTTTCACTGGCGTACTTTTGCCAAACGGTATAGGGGAATTCCTAACTATCATTTGAGCTTTGATTTACTCAACGAGCCGCCCAATATTTCTGAGGAGAAGCATAACCCGGTGATGCTTTCGGTCATTGAGGCCATTCGGGATGCGGACCCTGACCGGTTGATCGTGGCCGATGGCATTGCCGTGGGCCGACAACCAATTCTTGGTTTTGTGGATGAGAATGTAGTACAAAGCACTCGGGGCTACGATCCCATGCGGGTAAGCCACCACGAAGCTTCCTGGATACCGGGTAGCGATACCTGGCCGGTACCGGACTGGCCGCTGACTACTGATGAAGGTACAGTAGACCAGGCGGTACTCCGGCAGCGGCTGATTGAGCCTTGGCAAAAGGTGGTTGATCAGGGGGTTGAAGTGCACGTAGGAGAGTGGGGAGCCTACAATCAAACTCCCCACGAAGTGGCTTTGGCCTGGATGGAAGATCTACTTCAACTGTGGCAAGAAGCGGGGTGGGGCTGGGCTCTTTGGAATTTACGAGGCTCCTTTGGAGTCCTCGATAGTGGCCGGTCAGATGTTGATTACGAAGATTATAAGGGCCACAAGCTGGATCGCCAGATGCTCACCCTATTGCAAAAATACCTTTCTTGATTCGTGGAAAGTAAATTCGTCCTGGAGAAGACGAAAAATCTACTCAAATAGCTCTAACTTATCGCTGTTAATCTCCAACGAAATTCTTGCTCAATGCTAAAACATATTCATATGCCCTACTTGGTTCGGGCACTGTGTGGAGCCACTATCGGGTTTTTAATCGGGTTGTATTTGGTTAATACTTATTTTGGTGGTAGCCTAAACTACATTGTTTGGTTAGGGGTTGCCGTAGGAGCGGGAGCTGGAATCTATCTGTTTCGGCGTTAAGTTAGCGAGATTTAGAGACTTATATCCAAGTGTATTTAGGGCAAAGTGAAACTACAAGAAGGTAGATTCTATTGAGGTGCAATTCAATGCTAAAATCCTGTATAGTTTTGTTGAGGAGTGGATAGAGATGTTTGAACAAAGTGCTGCAAAACCGAGCGAATTTTTCAAGATTGATAAACTTATTGCTTATAAAAATTTTATCTTGTGAAATTAATAAGATTCATTATCTTTGAATGATAGGATTACTATCATATTATATTGCTACAACCACAATCGATGTTTTATCTGAACCATTTTTCAAGTAAACTTCATCATGCTTTAAGCTACTCATCAATCGGTTTGAATTCTAGTTACCTGAAACCAATTCTAAATCTATTGTAAAGACAAAAATCATTTTTTCATTTAATAACCAAAACCCTAATTTCTATGAGAATTTCTACTGTAAGCTCAGTGGCGGCCATATTGTTGTGCAGTCTGCTGGCTTTTACTGCTTTTGCCCAGTCTCGAACAGTCTCCGGTACGGTGACCGCCGAAGGTGAGGGCGAACTACCCGGTGTAAACATCCTAGTAAAAGGTACCACTCAGGGTACCGTAACTGATATTGAAGGAAATTACCGAATTACAGTATCCGATAACGATGCGGTTTTAGTTTTTTCGGCAGTAGGCTACGCTACTGAGGAAGTAACTGTTGGTAATCAGTCTACTATTGACATGGTAATGTTACCCGATATAAAATCACTCAGCGAAGTGGTAGTGGTTGGGTACGGTACCCAGGAACGTCGCGACCTGACCGGCGCAGTATCTTCGGTAGATGCGAGCGATTTTGAGAATATGGCTATTACCTCCGTGGAGCAGGGCCTTCAGGGGCGAGTAGCCGGAGTAAACGTAGTGCAGCAGTCGGGGCAACCGGGTGCGGGTATGCAGGTGCAGATTCGTGGTATTGGCTCAATTGGTAACTCAGAACCACTGTACGTAATCGACGGAGTACCGGTAATTAACGATAATGGTGCTACGGGTGAGGCTAAATTTAACGCGCTCAATAGCATTAACCCAGGAGACATTGCCTCTATTGAAATTCTAAAGGATGCTTCTGCCGCTGCGATTTACGGAGCCCGGGCGGCTAATGGAGTTGTGCTGATTACCACCAAACGCGGTAAATCAGGAGAAGCTAAAGTTTCGCTGGATGCCTACACTGGTATACAGGAACCCTGGCGACTACTGGAACTCACCGACATCAATGGTTATAAGCAGATTTCGGATGCTCTAACCGATAATGCCGGATTGCCTCGGGTAGTGGCGTTACAACGCCCGGAAGAATTGGTGAACAAGACCGACTGGCAGGACGAGATGTTCCGTACGGCACCCATCAATAACGTAAACCTTTCGGTTTCGGGGGGTACGGATAATGCCCGTTTCAGCGTAGCCGGTAACTACATGAAGCAGGAGGGCATTTTGCGTTCAACTGATTTTGAGCGACTTAGTCTACGAGTAAATACCGATTTTGAGGCCGGGCGCTTTAAGTTTGGCGAGTCATTAGCTTTCAGTCGCACTGTAGCCAATGACTTTACGTCTTCGTTCTTCAGCATTATCCACTATCCACCTAACCGCCCGATTTTTGATCCGGAAAACATCGGAGGAAGTACTGGCCCCAACCCCAGTCTGTATTCTGGTAACCGAATTATTGATGAGCAGGATGCTAACAATCCCGTGGGTGAAGCTGAACTATTTGAAGATCGCACTACTCGTTTTAGAGTGATAGGAACCGTGTATGGCGAGTACCAAATCACTCCGGACTTATCGTACAAACTTAGTGTAGGCGGTGACTTTATTTACGGAAATCGTTATCAGTTTACTCCAATCTATAAGTTTGGCGACCGTCGTAATCAGCCTTGGTCTACCATCAACGAACGCAATGCTTACTCGGTATCTCCGCTGATTGAGAATACGCTGAACTATAACAAAACTTTCGGACAGCATAGCTTAGGGGTTCTGGTAGGTTACACTCGCCAAACTTACTACGAGAGATCAGCTAGCGCCGGTGGACGAAATACAGTAAATTCCACAATTCGGGTACTGAACGGAGTAAACGATGTTCCTGACGTTAGCGGTGGGCAGCAGGAGTTTGCTCTGATATCCTATTTAGGACGATTAACCTACAGTTACGATGATCGTTATTTGCTAACCGCCAATATTCGGCGCGATGGGTCTTCTCGCTTCTCGCCCGGCAATAAGTGGGGGGTATTCCCTTCAGCTTCCGTTGGCTGGCGTATTAGCGAAGAAGGTTTCATGCAAAACAGCTCACTGTTCAGTGATTTAAAACTGCGCGCTAGCTGGGGGGAAACCGGTTTCCAGGAATTTGGAAACTATGATTTTCAACCCGTTTTGGCCAATACCCTGAATTATCTCTTCAACGGTGAGCGCGTTACTGGTATTGCTCAACGTAACTTAGCTTCGGATAATCTACGTTGGGAAACTTCAACGCAAACTGATATTGGATTGGATGTAGGACTATTCAATAATCAGCTACTGATTAATATGGATTACTACATCAAAGAAACTGAAGATATTCTGGTTCCTGTACCGCCGTCGCCAAGCACCGGGGTTAATAATTCTCCATTTTTGAACGCTGGTTCGGTTCGTAACCAGGGCTTTGAATTTGCGGCTACCTACCGTAAGTCTACCGGAGACTTTCAGTATAGCTTAACCGGTAATTTTGCTACCTTAAATAATGAAGTCCTTTCACTTGGAGCTGGACAGCCGATTATTAGTGGTAATGTAAACGTAACGCGGGTAACCCGGATTATTGAAGGGTATCCGATTGGTCACTTCTTTGGTTACGTGACCGACGGTATTTTTCAAAACCAAGCTGAAGTGGATGCCCATGCAGAGCAGCCCAATGCCGAGCCGGGTGATATACGTTTCCGAGATTTGAACAACGACGGTGTCATCAACGTGGACGATAAAGATTATATCGGTGATCCTATTCCGGATTTAACCTACGGATTAGCGTTTAATGCTTCCTACAAAGGCTTTGATTTGGATATGTTCGTTCAGGGAGTAGAGGGAATAGAATTGTACTACGGCTACCGGTACTTTGCCGAAGGAATGCTGCGTCCGTTTAACTTTGAACAGCGTACATTGGGCTATTGGGATGGTGAAGGTACCAGCACTACTATACCTCGAGCGGTTGGGGGTGACCCCGCAAACAACACCCGCGAGTCGGATCGCTTTATTGGTGATGGGTCATTCATCCGGATGCGTAACCTAACTTTGGGTTATACTGTGCCATTCAATACGCTGGAAAATATTGGTGGATTTATCTCCAATGCCAGAATCTACGCCTCGGCTCAAAACTTGTTTACCATTACCGATTATGAAGGATACGATCCGGAAATTGGCTCTCAAAACGACAATCCTGATCAGGCCAGTAGAGGCCGCGGTATTGACAATGGACAATTTCCGCAGGCTCGAACCTATATGTTAGGTATCCAAGTGACGTTCTAGTTGTTGATCTTTAATTGTATTAAATACTATGAATTATAAAATCTTTTCACTCAAATTTTTAGCCGTCTTTATTCTGGCTAATCTGGTTATTGTAGTATCCTGCACCCGGGATGACGAGTTATTGGAAATTGACAACCCCAATGCACCTACACCCAATACTTTTTATCAAACTGCTGAAGATGCACTTTTGGGATTAAACTCAGTGTACGCGTCGTGGCAGGCTACCGAGCTGGCCAAGAGAATGTACTTTTTTGGGAATGATATGCCATCGGATGAAAGCATTGGAACGAACAACCTGCAAGCGGTACTCGCCCAAATGCTGAATTACACCTGGGACTCCAACAATGCGGTTATCAGGGACATGTGGGATGCTTACTATACCGGTGTTGGCCGGGCTAACCAGATTCTGGTAGAAGTGCCCGATATAGAAATGGATGAGCAGCTAAAAAACCGTATTCTAGGTGAGGCTCGATTTCTACGGGCAACTTTTTACTTTGATTTAGTCAATAAGTGGGGAGCAGTACCCCTAGTACTGGACCCGCCAACTGCTCCCGTAGATTTGCCCCGTACTCCGGCAGATGATATTTACGCGCTAGTAATTGAGGATTTACAGTTCGCCAAAGCCAACCTTCCCACTAAAGAGGAATACGGAGCTGATGATTTAGGACGAGCCACTAGTGGTGCTGCTACCGGCTATTTAGGAAAAGTATACCTTTATCGGGAGCAGTGGGCTGAAGCTGAAGCGCAGTTTGACGAAATTATTAATGGACAGCATGGTAACTACGAACTGGTAGCTAACTTCCGATGGAACGGAATCGGTGAAGAGCAAGACCCTAATGCCGAAAACAATGCTGAGTCTTTATTTGAAATTCAATTTCAGGATAATCTGGGCGGAAACTGGAACGTAGATAACCCTGGCGGAGGTGAAAGTACCTTCCGGGGGGTAGAATACGCTTTTGCCAGCTTCAACAACGTGCGGCCTAAGCAGGCTTTTGCCGATCGGTTTGAACTTGGTGACCCTCGTTACGAACAGACGTTTTACGATGACAGTGTACGATATTACCTCGGTGTTTTCACCCGAGAGGCTTTCGGTGATTTGATTGCCTGGCGTAAGTACCAAAACTACGATATCCGAGATGATAGTAACCAAAGCTCAGGCATCAATTTCCGGCTCATGCGTTACGCAGATGTACTGTTGATGGCGGCTGAAGCTAAGTTGAGAAATGGTAAACCCCTGAGTGAAGTGTTGGACCTAGTGAACCAGGTGCGTAAGCGGGCTATTGACCAAAAAACTAATCCCGAAATTGAGTTGTATATGCCTCGTACCCTGGACAACGAATTAGGATTATATCCTACTGCAGATTATCCGGCCGGAACCGTGGATGAAGTTTTTGAGATTATCAAGCACGAGCGGGAGGTAGAACTAGCTGGTGAGCAACATCGCTACAATGACCTGCGCCGTTGGGGGTTGGATGATGACTTTGCTCTTGCTGATGGAAAGCCCTACGCTGAGCGCCATCGGCTCTGGCCCATTCCTCAGGAAGAATTAGAAACCAACCCCAGTATTAATCAGGCCGACCAGAACCCTGGTTACTAATTAAGTAGAACCTAATTTCAAAAAGCACCTTGTTTCGCAGGGTGCTTTTTTTATGGAATAGGAGTTCTGCCGCGGAAAATACCATCGTAGTGGCTACCCATATAGCTTCCCCATCGTACTTCCGAGGGTAACGAAATCTGTTTTTCCAGCCGACAAATAGTAAGTTGTCGGGGTAAGTCGCTGTTATTGGGGTCAACCTGAGATACACAGTAGATAATATCCAGCCAGCCGTCTTGGTCAACGTCTCCCACCCAGGGAGTGGAGGATACATTTATGCCCGGTTGGGGCTCATCTAACCGGTAGGTCTGATGTTGATGAAAATCAAAAACAACTAAACGGTTGTAGGGAACCTGGGTATCAAATTTTTCTTCTAGATAATTCACGCTGAGTATCACTTCATCGAAGTTATCTTTGTTAATATCGAGTACAACCGCCGAAGCGTACTGAAAGCGCCCCAGACTATCTTCAAACAACAACTCCCCCGATTGACCATCCACCATAAACTGTAGTGGGTCACGTAGGGTAGGCCATTGCCCTTTTCCGTAGTTGGCAAAAAAGTCGGGAAACTCATCGTTGTTAAAGTAGCCTACTGCTGGGGTAGTGTAGGCCTCTGAATTAGAGATTTTTCTTTCCCAAAGCAGTTGATTGGTGGCTCCGTCAAAGGCTAGCATTCGCCCATCCACTGAGTTAACTACAATATCTAGCGTCCCGTCCAGTGTAATATCTACCAATACCGGAGGTGCGATGAATCCTTTTCCGAGGCCCTCAGCCAATTTTGTGGATTGGATTAAATCCTGATTTAATACTTCGGATAGTGTGGTACGGTACAGAGAGCCACCAATAGTTTCTCCCCCCGTACCGTAAATCACATCCAACTTACCGTTAGTATCTAAGTCGGCAACAACCGCTGATACGTAGGTCTCCTTTCCATCGGGCACCTGGGCTTGAGCCAATAACTTTCCGGTGCGGCTGCTGATAACCATCAGATGGCCTGGTGGGCGATTGGGATCATCCGGTTCAGCCAGGTAGTCGCCACCGTTGGCAACTAGTAAATCAGCTAATCCGTCCGCATCCTGATCAGGAATTTGCTGAGGATTATAGAAGTTATAGAGTCCCGCTGTTTCTCCCGGATTCAGTGAATCGCCCGACGTATAGAACTCCCAAATAACATTACCGGAGGGGCCATCTAGTGCCATTAGTTCAGCGCTTCGTCCCCCGATGATAACATCATTAATACCATCGTCGTCGATGTCCAGTATTGCCGCTGAGCCTACGATCTGATCGCGAGCAGAAGCGTACCACAGCAGCTGGCCATTCTGCCCATCAAGCGCAATTACCGCAGTATCAGCCGGATGAAGCTCTTGTCGGCCGGTTCCTAAAACAATATCCAAGATTCCGTCACCCGTGAGGTCGGTTAGTCGCACTGATGAACTGCTACCAATATCGGTAAAAGTGGTGCTCCAGGAATTAATTGGGGGAGTGCGGTAGTACCAAATGGCTCCGGCTATCAGTAATCCGGCTAGGAGGAGACTGCTTATAAAAATCCATTTTTTCATGGCTTCATAGCTGCGTGGTGCTGGTGGGTTTCGTTTTTAAAGTACAATTGATCTAATTCGTACTTTTCAACCTGATCGGTACCTTCTATAATTTCGTAGAAAGCATTGGGTTGAAGATTGGTATAACGTTGGGTGCCGGAGTTTGGCCATTTAACTTCTAAGGTTGTGACTTGTTCAGACGTTCCAATGCCCACCTCAACCCGCAGGGTAGAGGCCCCGAAACTCCCTCCTGAAGTTACCTCACGGAATAGCTGCCGTTGCTTTCCGTTTTCATTTATCGTTAGAATCAGCTGAGTACCAATGGCCGAACGGTTAGACTCAGTACCTACCATCCGCAGGGTAATCCAGTTATGCTCATCCTGGTAGGGGTTTTCAAAAAAAGCGTTTTGGAAGATATCACCTTCGTAAGCACCACCCATAGACATCAGTATATCCTGATCGCCATCGTTGTCAATATCTGAAAAGGATACCGCGTGCCCTTTTTGCAAGTGACCCATGCCGGTAGCGGTAGTCACATCCTGAAAAAACTCACCTCCGGCATTCCGAAAAACCCGATTGGGAATGATAGAACTAAGCGTGGGATCACCGGTACCCAGGTACATATCCAACCAGCCATCGTTATCCAGATCGCCGTAGTTGGCCCCCATAGCGTAGAGAATTCGGTCTAGCTTAACTTCTTCCGAAACGTTGCGGAACGTTCCATCGCCTTGGTTACGAAATAGCGTACCAGTCTGAGCATCGAAAGGCAACCCAAGAAACTCGGAGGCAATATCCTGTGCGATGGAACCGCTTGGCCCTTTCCAGTATCCAGCGGCAAAAATATCCAGCCAACCATCCTGGTCGTAATCCCAAAACCAGGTAGCAAAGGTAGAGTTTTTACCGCCTAAGCCCGCCGCTTCAGTCATATCGGAGAAACTTAACCGTCCGGCAGTATCAACACCATTATTCAGGAAAATATAATTCGAAGAAAGAGCACTGCCCCCACCAGTGGAAACAAATAAATCGGGCCAGCCATCGCGGTTATAGTCACCAGAAGTTACTCCTTTCACAAAGATAGGATCGATGCGGAAGCCGGTTTTACTGATGGCAACTCCCGCTTCCTGTGCTACTTCGCTAAAAGTTCCGTCCTGATTATTCAGGAAAAGCTCGCTCGGATGAAAGGACTGGCTGCTGGCAGTTTCGTTACCAATAAATAGATCTAGCCAGCCATCACGGTTAAAGTCGTTCCAGGTGGCCGTTTGAGTAGGGTGGAAGGAGAGTAGTCCGGCCGCGTAGGTTACATCGGTGAATGTGCCGTCGCCGTTATTTTTCAGTAAGGAATTGGGGTGTTGACCGTGTTCTTGTAACCAAGCCCCCCGTAGCACCAGTACATCCAACCAACCGTCGTTGTTATAGTCGGCTTGCAGTAGGTTGAGCCCACCATACAGTCCACTTAGGTTCGCTGCTTCAGTTTGCTCCTGAAAGGTACCATCGGCATTATTAACAAAAAACCGTATTTGATCGTCCTGACCCCACTCCGAGATTAAAATATCCAGGTATCCGTCATTGGTAAAATCATCTACTACCAGTCCGCCGGAGAGGCCTCTAAAGTCAAACCCGATATGACTCGCAAGATCTGGGAATTGCTTCATGGGGTAATCTGACTGAAGGGCCGAATCGGGAATTAGCCACGTATCCGGAACCTGATTTGGATATTTCCCCAGCGTCATGTAAGCTACATTCAGCATCCAGCGGCTGGTTAGGTCATCAGGGTTTTTTTTCAGCAGTTGCTGATAGATATCGATTGCCTGGCTGCTGCCGGCTGGAAGTTGATGAAAACCGGCCGGTTGAATGGGAAACAGGCAGGAAGCTGCGGTATGATTGATAATACAGTTTTCCTGCTCCCCCAGTCGGATGTAACTTAACCCCAGGTAGGGCTCTAAGGACGCTATTTCCGGTGCATCCAGATATTCATACAACTTACCATCCTGTCTAAGTGTAATCAGTCTTTGCAGTTCCAGAGCTGCTTTTTCGGAATCGCCCCGCCGAAGTAAGTCCAGTGCCCGTTGGTATCGATAACTATAATTGCCAGAATCTATGGTAAGCAAGCTATCGAAGTATTTAATTCGGGCATTGTTGGCGAAAAAGTTTTCTGGCTGAGCGGTGGTTCGTTGCACATCAGTAAGCAGGTTGAGCATAGCCTTATGACTCTGTTCCTCCAGCGAGGGGCTACAGCCTAGTACACCAAGTAGTCCCAGCCATAAAATAAATCTCCAACTCAGCATAGCAACGCTAATTTGTCCAATTTTATAAAGCCGGTAATCTACAAAAAAACCGCTAATTACTTAGGGCAACATCTTGGGTTCTAAGTCAAGTATTCTCTATTTTGAGGCAGTGGAAAAACCCTTCGTCATTTATCGATCTTCGGCCGGTTCGGGCAAAACTTATACACTGGCTTTAGAATATCTGAAGTTGGCCCTTCGGCAACCGTTAGCTTATCGCAGCATTTTAGCGGTAACCTTCACCAACAAGGCCACCCAGGAGATGAAGGGGAGAATTATTCAGTATCTGTACGAAATCGCGAAAACCAAAGATGGTTCTTTGCGGCAGGCGTTAGCCGAATCATTGAATACGACGGAGCTGGAACTATCTCTAGAGGCCGAAAACGTTTTGCGCCATCTACTCCACGGCTATTCTTACTTTTCAGTCATGACCATTGACTCATTCTTTCAGAAAGTGGTTCGGGGTTTCGCTCGTGAGATGGGGCTGCAGGCTGGTTTTAAGATCGAATTAGATATAGACAAAGTGCTGGATGCTGTTATCGATGATTTGTTGTTGGTTATTGGTGAGCCCGAACACCGTTCTTTGCGAAGGTGGTTAACCCGTTTTGCTGAGGAAAAGGTAGAAGCTGGGAACAGTTGGGATTTTCGGCGCGAGATTAAAGAACTAGCCCGCGAATTATTTAAAGAAAGCTATTGGGAGAAGCGCAGCAATTTAGCTGATATAGCTGTAAACCAACAGTCTACCGCTCAGCTCCTCAAAAAACTTAGGGAGCTGCAATCGGCCTTTGAGCAGCATATGGCCGACATTGGGCGGGCAGGGTTGCAAGTGCTTCAGCAGGAAGGGGCATCGGTAGAAGACTTTGCCTACGGCCGAAATGGGGTAGCAGGCTACTTCATTAAGATTGCCGAGGGGCAAAGCTATTCACCCACTGCCCGGGTGCTGGCCGGAAGAGAAAATATTGAAGCTTGGGTAAGTCAGAAAAATCCCCGGCGGGAAAAGATGCTGACGATAGCAGCTCAACTTCATGCTCAGTTGGAAAAAGCACTAGATGCTTATCAGGAATACGGACCGCTCTACTATTCGGTAGTGCATCTGCAGCGGTTTATGTACGCCTACGGAATTTTGCACCATCTGCGGGAGCAGATTGATAGCTACAAACGTGAAAATGACCTGATGCTCATTTCCGATGCTCCGGTGTTTCTGCAGGATATTATCGGAAAAGATGATACTCCCTTTATCTACGAAAAGATCGGAAGCTATTACCAGCATTTTTTAATCGACGAATTTCAGGATACATCCGGACTGCAGTGGATGAATTTCCGGCCTTTAGTAGAAAATAGTTTGGATGCCGGCCACCCAAATTTGGTAGTTGGTGACGTAAAGCAATCTATCTACCGCTGGCGAGGGGGGGACTGGCAACTGCTATTGGAAACCATCCAACAGGACGCGCAGGAATGGCGTACCCAAGTAAAAAATCTGGATCATAATTACCGCAGCCTCCGCAACATTGTCGCTTTTAACAATGCCCTGTTTGAAACGGCACCTGCCGTGTTATACCAATATCTGACTGAGGAAGTCGAGAAAGTGGAGAATGATACATTGCGAGAACGCCTTATGGCACAAACTTCGGTGCTGCTGCGGGCTTACGAAGACGTTTCTCAAAAGCTACCCGATACCTACGACCATTACGCTGAATGGCACGGACACGTTCGTATTGAAATGCTAGACGAAGACTATTGTCAGGATGAAGATGGTAATCAACTTGATTGGCGGAGCTACGTACAGCAGCAGCTTCCGGGCTTGATAGAATCCCTTCAGGATGAAGGTTATTCGGCTAAGGATATTGCTTTTCTGGTACGTGATCGCCGGGACGGACAGGCAGTGGTAGATACATTTATGCAGTACAAAAATGAAGGTAAGGCCCGGTCCAACTACAATTACGAAGTAATCTCTCCCGAGTCGCTTTTTTTGCAGTCTTCATTGAGTGTAAATTTGCTGGTAGAATTAATGCGCTTTTTGGATAACTCTGAGGATGCGATTGTAAGAAATAGTATTGTCTACAAGTACCGTAAGCTTTCTCAGAAAAGTCTTGAATCCCAAGTTTTACACCAGATATTTTCCAAGCAAAAAGAGGAGTCATTGGAAGAGTTTTTTCAGGAGCTACCGGCTAACTTTCATACACTTTATCCTTTTCTCAACAAACTGCCCATCTACGAGTTAGTGGAAAATCTAGTGCAAATCTTTGATGTTGGATCATTTGAGGAGAAAGCCTATCTGCAGGCTTTCCAAGACCTGGTGTTAGAGTATTCATTGACTGAACGAGGGGACCTACACACTTTTTTAGACTGGTGGGAAGAACAGGGAATAAACAGCTCGGTACAACTTTCCGAAGAAGTGAATGCTATGCGCGTGATGACGATCCACAAGGCGAAAGGGCTACAATTTAAGATTGTCATCATTCCGTTTTGTGACTGGGCATTAGATCATTACCCTTTCAAAACCAATGTACTTTGGTCTCATCCGCAGGATTCACCACTGGCGGGTATGGGACTGCTCCCCATGAAGTATTCTTCTCAGCTAACTGAAACCCTGTTCAGTGAGGAATACTACGAAGAAAAGATTCGAGTACACTTAGATCATCTAAACCTATTGTACGTAGCCTTTACCCGGGCAGAGGAGGGATTATATGCATATGCCCGTCCCACTCCTACCAAAAAAGGAAAATTTCAGCTTAAGGGCACGGCCAATCTGCTACGAACGGTATTGCCAGATCTCTCCCTGGCTGATTCAGATCCTTTAGCCGGATGGGATGAGATGGGGCAGATATACGAAGCTGGTACTTACCCTAACCGAAAATCAGATGAAATATATCATGAGCCCCCCCTTACCATGTTGGAATATTCTTCCGTCCGTTGGCGGAACCGTCTGAGTGTTCGCCCACTTTCCCGAGGCTTCTTCCCGGCCGATGCCAGTTTAGGTAAAGTGAGCCAGGTAGCCTTGTTACAGCAAGTATTGATTCAATTACGCGAAATTGATGATTTGGATGCTCAAATCGAGCAGCTTTCGTTTGAGCGTGGTCTTACCGGTTGGGAGCAGCGTCAGTTACGGGAAAAGCTAAATCACTTTTTGACTAGACCTACGGTAGCATCATGGTACCAACCAACTGTAACTTTATTCATTCAGCGGACGCTTTTTAGTAAAGTGGATACACGATCCTATCTGGTAGACCGGGTACTGTTTGAGAAGCATCGAGTTACTGTAATAAATTTTTTTACTCAATACGACCAGGAAGAAAAAAGGCTCTCCTTAGAAACGGCTACGACTCATTTAAAACAAAGTCAGTCGGAGGTACAAAGCTATTTGGTAGATGTATCCCAATTAGTTCTTGAAAAAGTGGCTTGAAGCACAGCTCTTATAAGCTATTGAAGCTGGAGCAAAGCAATTTGGATCAGTCCGATAATGAATCCCAGTATTCCGCCCAGAATTTCGATAAACTTAAACTCTTTGCGCATGATGGAGTAAAGTATTTCTTCCAGCTTATCTGTAGAGAAGTTTACCACTTTTTCGTACACCGTGCGTTCTATATCCACTTCCCGCTCAATACGGTCAGCAAACTGGCTGATGAGTTCCGGTAACATTAGTTGGAGTTCCTGCTGCAGGGTGGCTTTGATTTTCACACGCATCTCATCGCTCATAAATACGTAGAGCATAGGCATGCTTTCCATCATCCGTTCTTCCAGAAATTCATCCAGTTTCTGATCGATCACCTGATGTACTTCGTCCATATTAGCCGGATCGGTGATAGCAGTTCGTACGTCATCCATAGAAAAAAGCTCGTCAGCTACAATTTTCCCCAGCTTTTCCGCTAGCTTTTTTTGTCGCTTGGGAAAGATACCCTGAAGTTCAAAAAATAGCAGTTTCACTTTTTCCCGAGGGTGAAAAAGCATCTTGATAGCAATATAGTTGGTAATCCACCCGGTAAGCGCAGCAATAATTGGTAAGGTTAATATGATCATCGATTGGCTTTCGTATAATAAAGTATAAAAGTAGTAGTCTCAGCTCGCAAATTTATCATATTATCTAGGAACACCAGAAGCAAAAAAAACACAAAAGGTGCAATTAACTAACTCTGCTCTAATTTTTGTATCTTACCGATAAATGTAAATTGTTATCAATCTATTGAACTAATGACGATGCACTTGAACCGAAGAAACTTTATGAAAAAATCAGGTACCGCGGGCTTAGGAATTACTTTTCTGAGCAGTGCCGTGCCTGTTTTTGGCAAAAATGCACCAAGTAACCAACTTAATGTAGCCGTTATGGGGGTTAATGGACGGGGAACTGCTCTGCTTCAGGAAATACTGAAAATTGACGGTATGCGTTTGGCTTACATTTGCGATGTTGATCAGAACGTTCTGGATAAGACCTTGGCTGAAGTGGAGGAATCTAAAATGCAAAGGAAACGGCCAAAGGGCGAAACCGATATTCGCAAGGTATTAGAAGATGAAGATGTGGACGCATTGGTTATTGCTGCTCCCGACCATTGGCATACTCCGGCTACACTTATGGCGTTGGATGCTGGTAAACATGTATACGTTGAAAAACCTTGCGGCCACAACCCCCGAGAAGGTGAATTGCTAGTAGAAGCCCAGAAACGATACGATAAAGTAATACAAATGGGTAACCAGCAACGTTCGGCCCCCGAATCAATTGAAATTATTCAGGAGATTCACGACGGAATTATTGGCCGACCTTACTTTGCCAAGGCTTGGTACGCGAATGCCCGCGGTTCAATCGGAGTAGGTAAGCCTGCACCAGTACCGGACTATTTAGATTATGACCTTTGGCAAGGTCCTGCTCCACGACGGCCCTATCAAGATAATCTGATTCATTACAACTGGCACTGGTTCTGGAACTGGGGCACTGGTGAGGCATTAAACAACGGTACCCACGAGATTGACGTTTGCCGCTGGGCGTTAGGAGTGGACTATCCCATTCGGGTAGGTTCTCAGGGTGGCCGTTATCATTATGATGATGACTGGGAGTTTTACGATACTCAAATTGTTACTTACGATTTTGATGGTGAAAAATCAATTACCTGGGAAGGTCGTAGTTGCAATCCGAATAAAGTAAAAGGCCGAGGACGCGGTTCCGCTATTTACGGTACCGAGGGCACCGTGATTTTAGATCGGGACGGATACGAGGTTTATGATATGAAAGACGAACTGGTAAAAGAGGGTAAGGCCAGTACTAAGGCAGCCTCTATGGATACCCGTGGAGGAGATAGTATGACCAACCTTCACATTATGAACTTCCGCGATGCAGTGGTTGACGGTGCTGAGCAAAATTCACCCATTGAAGAAGGACACAAAAGTGTATTAATGTGCCATCTGGCCAACATAGCCCAAGAAACAGGAAGAATGCTTCAGCTTGACCCGCAGAATGGACATATCAAAGATGACGACGAAGCGGCTAAGATGTGGAGTCGGGAGTACGAACCGGGCTGGGAACCTAATATGGAAACACTCGGAATGAGCAACGAATAGAACTTGAGCCTCTGCCAAGCAGGGGCTTTTTAGTTACTTTGGTTATTAATACTAGTGAGTTCTAATAAAGAAGATTGCGAGTTATCAGAAAGGGTTCGGTAGTGCTCCATGTCCAAATTTTCTAATTTCTGAATTTGTCGAGCACACTCATTGAGCAGACTAATTTCTACTAGATCTAATTCCTCTTCGGAGGTTAGTACAAAAGAAATCTCGTCTTCGTCGGTTTCTTTGCTATACTCATAGCCAAAGTCGTTCAGAAGTTTCTCAAATTTATTCTGTACAAAACGGTCTACACTTACACTTACTGTTGGCATAATCGGTTAATTTTTTAACGCTTAATAGAGTGCCAATCTAGGAAGAGGTTGCTAAGGATTTCAAGTCAGTTTCGGAAACAAAAGTACATCGTAAGTTTGCGGTTCTTTCCTTGATTTGAAACGAATTCAAGGAGAAATAGTATTCCACCTAAAAACCAACCCAAGCGACTCAAAATGTACAATCAGATGTAGCTGCAGAAGAATAATCCGTAACAATTGGCAAATCTATACGCCTTAGTAACCTAATCGGATGAATTTGTCACTGCTTGTTACTCATTTTTTTATTCAAAGTCAAGCGAATTGTTCATAATCCAGGGTTGATCGAGTAATTTTGCTCGAGCTCTAGCGTATACAAGCCGGGGTAGGTATTCGCCCCGTTGTTTGGCATTTTCCAGATATTCCTGCACCATTTCTTTGGTGGCTAACTGTTCAACTTCCTGAAGCAATTTTTTCTCTCTCTCATTGGCAAAACTTGCCGCTAACAACACTTCATCGTCCGAAAATTTCTTGGTGAGTTCGTGGCCGAGATTGTATCGCCGATTAAACTCAGCATAATTCATAGAATTGAACAGGATTGCATCGAACCAGCTAACAATGGTAGGTACCAGTGACCAGCTGAATGCCAGGTACCACCAGCCTTTTTTCTTCTGGCCTATATAAAACCGATGAACTCCTAATCCGCCTAAAAAAATGGCCAAAAGAATTGCGTAGGGTTTGTGTTTCATAATGATAACCTATAAAATCAATTTTATACCTTAGGGAAATAGTTGATTTCCAATGTGAATCTTCTTTCAATGAATACCAGCTAGTAAAATTTCAGCGAGAAAACCATATGATAAACTAGCAGTCCAGCTGAATTAAAATATTCGATAAAATCAACGATCAAATAATGTTCCTAATTTAGAGCAGGCGGTCATTCGGAGAAGTAAGTTATCTGTAGAATATTCGATAACTTTTTATTCAAATGTTTTTATACTCAACTGTAGGTTCTATTATCTAGAGGTAGAACAGCTAAAAGGTTTGTCTAACGTTACTTTTAGAATATGATAGTGGGGCTGTACAAAACTTTTACTATTTTCGTTTATTTAGAGTTATACTAGTCGTTGCCAATTCTTGAAAGAAGTAAACTGTCTTTTTTACCATGAGCCAAGATGTGATCATTCCAACCCGAGGAGATCTGCTGTTATCCGAACCCTTTCTGGCCGACCCCAATTTTGAACGGTCGGTGATATTGTTGTGCGAACATAACGAAGAAGGTTCGTTCGGATTTGTGTTGAACAAACAGGCAGAACTGGATTTGACTGACGCCCTGGATGAGGTACAGGATTTTCATGAATCCCTTCATGTTGGCGGGCCCGTTCAACATAATACGCTTCATTATTTGCACCGTATCCAGCCACCCATTGCCAATTCTGAACCAATAAAAGATGGGGTGTACTGGGGAGGTGATTTTGAAGAACTGCTATCCCTGATTAATACCCGGCAGTTAACGTCCTCAGAAATCAAGTTTTTTATCGGATATTCGGGTTGGGGACCGGGCCAACTGGAATCTGAGTTAGCAGAAAATACCTGGATTATATACCGGCAGACTTCGCCGGACCTAATCTTTGATGTCCCAACCGATAGCCTTTGGCGAGAGATACTGCGGAGTATGGGTGGTAAATACCGCATGTTCTCAAATTACCCAATTGATCCTCGCCTGAATTAAAACATTTGCTACTATTTTTATATTTTATAGAAAAGAAATAGCGAAGCTGAGAATTAGATTGTTTGCACTATGGCCGATGCCCTTGAAAATCAACCGGAAAAACAACCCTTGCAAGATACCGAAACAGATAAGACAGTTCGTAAATCTGAAAAATCGACGTCCGAAGAACAAGAAGAATCAGGGAAGAAACAAGAATCTGGAGAATCAACCGAGACCTCTGGACATGAACAGACTAAGCCCGATGAAACAAGTTCAGAGGAACAAGTTTCTAACCAAGAAGGGGCTCCTCCCAAGTCTGAATCAGATGAAGAGCCTTCAAATTCCGACTTCCAACCGCTAGACACCAATAAATCTACTTTGGAAGGCGATAATCAGTCGGGGGCTAATGAAGAAGCACCTACTATCGCTCCTCCTCCTACAGTTGAGACTGAATCTTCATCGGAAGCTAAACAAGCAGCTTCAGACGAAGCGCAGTCGATTGTTGAAAATACTTCAACCTCTGAGTTAGAGCATGATGAAACCAAAGATCAATCTGTCTCATCGGAAACTGAGTTAGAAGAACCGGCTACTACCTCAGAAGTGTCTAAACCTGAATCTGCACAAGCTCAAGAAGTTGAAGCAGTCTCTTCCGACCTAGCAGAAAACGCAAGTGATAGTCCGAAAGATGATCAAGATTCAGATTCAGAAACTATTCATGAGACTGCTGTAACCGAAGAGATACCGGATGGTGATAATAAAAACATTGAAACTAACAGTGTTGCTCAGTCAGAGGAGGGAGATACAGATGAACATGAAGAAGAAAAAAACGATGACAGTTCAGAAGAAGAAACTCCGGATTACAGCCAGTTTAGTCGGGAAGAATTAGCCCATGAAATTGAAAAGATAGCCAAGGGTGATGATGTGCGCTCCATCACTGATCAGATTCGGGAAATTAAAGTGCATTTTGATGAACTGGAAGAAGCAGAGCGACAGAAAGCACTCGAGCAATTTATTAGTGAAGGAGGCGAGAAAGAGGGGTTCGAGTACCGCCCAGATGAATACTATACCTTATTTTACGCAGCTTATGACAAAATCCGTGAACGGCGTACTCAGCAGCGGGCCGAACGAGAAAAGGAACGACAAAATAATCTAAAACTCAAAGAAGAAATTCTGAACAGACTGCGAGACTTTGTTGATAGCGAAGAAACCCAGGTAAGTATTACCAAGCTGAAAGAAATTCAGCAGGAGTGGCGAGCTATCGGAGAAGTGCCTTCATCTCATAACCGTAGTTTATGGGCTAATTATCACGCCCTGCTCGACCGGTTTTACGACAATCGTAGTATCTACTTTGAACTAAAGGAGCTGGATCGGAAGAAAAACTTGGAATCAAAGATTGCGCTGGCCGAACGAGCCGAACAGCTAGCAGATGAACCGGATATTAAGAAAGCCACCCAAGAGCTGGATGAGCTGCACGAAGAATACAAGCATATTGGCCCGATACCTCGTGATGATCAAGAAGCTCTCTGGCTACGCTTTAAGGCCGCTTCTGACAAAATTCATGATCGTCGTCGGGCTGATGTTGAAGCTTTTAAGGAGCAGTTGAAGGAAAACTTAGTTGAGAAGCAAAAGCTGGTTGAACAGGTGAAAGTGTTTGCCAGCTTTGAGAGCGACAGCATTAAGGAGTGGAATAAAAAAACGAAGGAGATACAGCAGCTTCAGAAACAATGGGATTCGGTGGGTAGTATGCCTCGTAGTCAGGCTAAGGAGGTGAATAGAGAGTTCTGGTCTCGCTTCAAAGAGTTCTTCGCGAATAAAGGCGAGTTCTTTAAACGGCTGGACGCATTACGGGAGGAAAATCTTAAGAAAAAGGAAGAATTGGTAGAAAAAGCCGAAAGCTTGAAAGACAGTGAAGACTGGCGGGCTACCTCTAACGAACTAAAGCGTCTGCAGCGGGAGTGGAAGGAAATTGGCCCTGTACCTGAGAAGTTTAGGGAATCAGTATACCAAAGGTTCAAAACTGCATGTGATAAGTTCTTCGAGCGAAGGCGGAATAATAGTCAGGAAACAGAGATTGAATACCAAAAAAATCTGAAAACTAGGGAAGAAATCTGTGAACAAATTGAGCAACTGGCTCAAGAAAAATCAAGTGACCTTGAGGTTTTTACTGATCTTACCCAGCAGTATAGCAATACCGGGTTTGTTCCTCGAGGGGCAATGAAGAGTATCAGTGAACGCTATCAAAATGCTGTAAATCTGTTTCTTGAAAATGCCGAGGAGTTAGATGAGGCCCAGAAAAAAGAAGTGCAGGTAAATATAGAGTTAGGTGCTATTAAGAGTGGTCCGGGAGCAGGTCGGCGTATTAACCAGAAAGAGGGAAATATTCGGCGCCAGATTAGCCGGTTAGAGGATGATATTGCAGTTTGGAAAAATAACATCTCCTTTTTCACTTCTTCTTCCAAGCAAGCTGATAAACTGATTGCTGATGTGGAGAGAAAAATTGAGAAAGCCACTGCTGAACTTGAGCAATTAAAGTCGCAATTAAGTGTACTTCAAAGTATGAGGTGATCCAACGCGCGGTAGATTTAGAGTGTTGAATACTTGAAAATAATGTAAAGGACTACTATATTTGCAAACTTTTAACCTATAAAGGTTACCGCCTCCTTAGCTCAGCTGGCCAGAGCAACTGACTTGTAATCAGTAGGTCGTTGG
>CAZKCO010000025.1:0-93540 GCA_964551335.1 uncultured Roseivirgaceae bacterium | reverse complement strand
CGCCTCCTTAGCTCAGCTGGCCAGAGCAACTGACTTGTAATCAGTAGGTCGTTGGTTCGAATCCGACAGGGGGCTCTCCACAAAGGAATTATAATAATCAAGCACTTACAAGATTTATTCTAGTAAGTGCTTTTTCTTTTAGACGACTAACTTAATTCCTCTTATTCGTATAACTATACTATACTTTTTTGTAGGGTCCCCTTTGGGAAGGTTACAATTTACTTTATATTGTTCGAGTAGGGCAGTTACTTTTTAATAAATTCATACCACCATCGGGTCCTAAGATTGCGAGTTAAATTATCTTCTTTCTCCTAAATCGAGGCGGGGAGGGAGCATTCTGAAGCTAGATATGTACTCTTTCTACAATAGTTACATCTTACTGGGTAATAGAAGTTTTAAACTGAACGTTGGGCGCGCTCCCACAAAACGGTTTGCCTTCCACTTACGAACCGAAAAAAGCCTCGAAACACTGCATAATTCATGATAACAAAGTAATAAGGTATAAAGAATACCTTAATCTTGATATTTTCTTTTTGAAAAAGAAAACCTATAAATGCAGATAGGTAAAATAATATTTGTAGTACTAACGTGACCTTAAAGAAGGGGGCTGCCAGCAAAAATAAGTTTGATACAAATAATAATACTAGGGCTATGGGAGTTAATGTCCAACGTAGAACTCTATGAGAAATGTATTGGAAACTAAGCAAACCATGCTTAAATATATTCAACAAGTTGGTTAGCCGAAATATCGCTTGGATGCCGCCAGCAGCGATTCGAATTTTTCGCTTTAACTCTTCATCCACCGAAACGGAAGGCCCTTCTAATGCAAAAGCTTCAGGTTCATAAACAATCTTATTGCCTTTTTCCGCAATCAGAAGGGTTATGTAGAAGTCTTCAATAATCGTATCATTGGGTACCGGCTCAAACAGTTTGGTTCTAATTGAAAATAGTTCACCCGCTGCACCAACAACTGAATAAAGTTCTGAATCCCATTTTTTTAATTGAGACTCATATTTCCAGTATATACCTTCACCCGCAGCATTGGCTGCATCTTTCTCTTTCACGTAGATTCTCTTTTCCCCAGCAACTCCGCCAACTAATGGGTTTCTATAATGCTTTACTATATTTCTGATTGCTTGCTTGTTAAGAAATGTGTTTGCATCGGTAAAAACTACAATTGGGTTGGAAACAAACTGCATCGCCCTACGAACTGCAGCAATTTTACCTTGTCTTTCCACCTGATGCAGTAGCCTAATTTTAGGATACTGACTCACAATTTTCGGGGTCTCATCAGTAGAACCATCAGTAATAAATAGAATCTCTAATTTGTTAGGTGGGTAGTCAAGCTCTAAAGTATTTAGTATCTTTTTTTCAATAAAATCTTCCTCATTGTAGGCTGCGACTAAGATTGAAATTAGTGGTTCATAAGCACCGTCATTTGAAAGTTGTGTTGGACTATATAACATTCGTTTAATTAATACCATACAGTATAATAAGGCACCATATCCTAGGTAAGTATAAACAACAATAAAAAAGTAAATCCACCAGATTATTTTCATACTCTAGTATTGTTTGGATGAGTAATTAGAGACTTATGCCCAAAAAAAGTTCCAATTTTAAAACAGGTCTGAAATTGGTTTAGGAATAATTTTCGGGAATATCGAGTTTTAATCTTCTGGAAATATTCGAAGAAAAAAGGTTTTTGGGGTCGTACCGGCTTTTTACTTCCAACCAATCGTGGTATTGAGGATACATTTTTCTAAAAGTTGTTGAATCTAGTAAAGCGTCTTTTGCGAGATATATCCTTCCGCCAAAATCAACAACTAGCTTATCCAATTTTCTTGTTAGAGTAATTAGCTCTTTTCTTACAGGAAAGTCAATAGCAAAAGTATACCCTTCAATCGGAAATGATAGAGGACAATTTTCTGCCCCTTTGCCAAACTTTTTAAGTACATTTAAGAAAGGAGTTTGGTTGCTGTTAACAATTTCCTGTAGGAGGGACCGTATGTTTTCACGTCCATTTTCTAACGGAAGAGCAAATTGGTACTGAATAAACCCGTTTTTACCGTACCCTCGGTTCCAATGATGGACTCTGTCCAGAGGAAAAAAAAATTCCTCATAGTGGGCTAAGAACCTTGATCGCGATTGTAGGAATTCTATAAATGTATTTAACACCTTGATGCTTACTTTATTTAACATGAAAGCAGGCATATCAAAAGGAAGCATGAGTTTCTGCGTCTCGTCAATATTCAAGGAATTGTCAGTATAACCTTTTGGTAAGTCAGACAGAGTAGCATGATTACCTAAAGTTAGTACGCCCCTACCTAATTTCGAACCGGTAGCTAATGAATCAACCCAGGCAACAGAATAGTTATACTCATTGTCGTACTGGTCAAAAGTATCCAGCAAATGATCAAGGTCATTAATTCGTACTGATTTGTGACGAAAGTATGTTGTCTCAATTTTTCTTAATTGTATGGACGCAGTAAGGATTAGTCCAAGTAAACCTAACCCGCCAAAATTGGCCCAGAAGAGGTCGGAATTTTCGTGCCGACTGGCTTTTACTATACTACCGTCGGCCAATAAAATCGTAAATTCAGTAACACAATTGACAAAAGAACCATCAATGTGGTGGCCTTTACCGTGTATATCGTTAGCAATTGCTCCACCGACAGAGATATACTTTGTTCCGGGGGCAATCCTAGGAAACCAGCCTCTTGGGGCGAAAGTATGAATGATTTCAGCAAAAGATACACCAGCTTCGCAGGTTAATAGTCCGGTTTCTTGATTAAATGACAGAAACCTGTTTAACTTCTTAGTTAGTAAAACCCCTTGATTTTGGTTAATGGCTTGATCTCCATAACTCCTTCCTAAGCCACGTGGGATCAGATAGTTATTTGAGTTACAGTGAGAAAAGTTGTCTTCTGGGCGGATATTATATAGAGCGGATGTAGCCTTTGGAAAATTTCCCCAGCCCGCAATAGTTTTACTAGTGGGCATAAATTGATAATTAATAGCGACTCAACTAAATAATGAGAGTTAAATATAATAATTTTCACATTAATAAAACACAATTACTTCTTCGAAACAGAAAACACCTATTGTCTGGGTGAGCTAATTTTCAACTTATTATGGTGTGTTTTGTACATTGTGGGTTAGAAATGTATTGAGAGGAAAACAAAAAGAATGGATTAGTAATAGCGAACGTACAATTTACTCACCCGTGCTTATAAGATTATTTGCTCCTAAGATTATTGCAGTTAATTTTTCAATAAGATGAGTGTCTTCCGAAGAAAAGGTTTAATTAGCAGAAGCGAAAACTATTGAACCTGGTTTTCATAAATACAGAGATTGCCAAATATGTTAATATAAATATTAAACTTTGAATGTCTAATGTTCTAATACTGGGCGCTACGTCAGATATAGCCACAGCGATTGCATCGAAATTTGCTGCTGAAAAATACGACTTATCTCTAGCAGCCCGAAATATTCAGCTACTTATGCCAATTAAAAAAGACTTAGAAATTCGCTATCAAAATGAAGTTGATCTCTATACTTTTGATGCAATTGACTTTGAATCACACTTTCAGTTTTTTCAGAACTTGAAAAAAAAACCGGAAATAACAATTTGTGTTTTTGGATTAATGGAAGAAGAAGACCAGGCCTTAGAAAGTTGGCAAGTCTGCAAAAAAATGATTGATACCAACTACGTAGGTGCTGTTTCTATACTTAACATAATTGCCCGACATTATATTGCACGAAAGAGTGGTACTATTGTAGGAATAAGTTCAGTGGCTGGTGAGCGTGGCAGAAAAAGCAAATTAATATACGGGAGCAGTAAAGCTGCTTTCTCTGCCTATCTTGCCGGATTGAGAAATCTTACCTATAATTCAAATGTTCAAGTTGTAAGTGTGAAGCCAGGTTTTGTTGATACTAAGATGACTGAAGAATTGAAGTTGCCACCACTTTTAACCGCAAAACCTGAATTGGTAGCAATTAAAGTTTATAAAGGGGTTAAAAAGGGAAAAAATGTTATTTACGTAAAATGGGTGTGGCGATATATTATGTTAATTATAAAACTGATACCAGAGAGGATTTTTAAAAAAATGAATCTTTAAATAGTTTCAGCTTTGATAAACACTTAACCCAAAAAGCAAAATTAACGAGTGCAATTATGCAAGAGGAAGTGTAGTTATGGATGGTTTTATTGAGGGATACAAACATCGGGGAATGCGAAGAGCGTTAGTGCAGCAACTCTACCGTAAGGGTATCCGTGATGAGCGAGTACTTCACGCCATGGAAACTGTGCCTCGCCATGCCTTTATGGATTCTGCGTTTGTTGAACATGCTTATCAGGATAAAGCCTTTCAAATTGGGGAGGGGCAAACCATCTCCCAGCCGTATACCGTCGCGTTTCAGTCGGAATTACTTGATGTAAACCGGGGGATGAAAGTGCTAGAGATTGGAACCGGATCCGGTTACCAATGCGCTATATTGGTTGCTATGGGGGCTCGGGTGTATTCTATCGAGTATAATGAGGTATTATATGAACGAGCAAAAAGGTTACTCGATAAGTTGCAATATTCAGCATCCCTCTTTTGTGGCGATGGCTCAGAAGGATTGCCTATACACTCTCCGTTCCACCGGATACTTGTCACTGCTGGTGCTCCTTCGGTTCCGGTAGCGCTGGTGGATCAGCTTAAGCCTAAGGGAAAACTGGTTATCCCAGTAGGTAACCGTAATCGCCAAGAAATGCTTTTAGTAGAGAAAGATCAGGATGAAAACATCCGGAAGAAAGCTTATAACTATTTTAGCTTCGTCCCCTTACTAGGGCAGTCTGGCTGGGAGAAAACCTAGCGTTGCATAGTTAATTAATGTCAGCTAGATGCTTCTTTATCGAGTATTATTCCTATTTTTTTCAGTTTTGTTTAATCAAACCAAGAAATAATCTACTTTCTGCAAAAACTTCTTACTAACTATTTTTTAAGCCACTTCTCCGATCTATCTTGCAATAGTTAAGCTCGTACTAAACACTTAGAATCTTTCAAACTACCAACCGACCGTAGCTATATTCACAAATCAGTCACTATGAAGTTTTTCTTAGTAATAATTCTGCTGTGGGTTGGATGCATTGGACAGACTTGTGCCCAGAATTACCGTCGGATTGATAGTTTGTACTCCCAATTATCGCTGATTGAAGAGGAACGAGTCTGGTCAGTGTATAATAAACTGGGGTGGGCTTACCGACTTTCGTATCCCGATAGCACTATTCATTACAGTAATATTGTGCTAAATTCTAATGCTTCTGGCTCAGAAAAAGCTACTGCACTTAATTTTCGGGGAATTGCCTATTCGTATAAGACAGATTTTGCTGGGGCACTAATGAGCTACCGTCAGGCTCTGGATATGGCCCGCCAAGCCCAGGATTCAGTGCAAATGGCTTATTCGTATAACAACCTGGGGAGATTGTTTCTTTCGCAGGGCGATAGAGTGAAAGCCCATAGTTATGTAAATGATGCGCTAGAAATCTTTGCCAAGAAGCAAGACTCGCAAGGGATGGGTTATTGCTATATGAGCTTGGTACAGCTGTACGAGTTGCAAAACGATACGACCAAAATTTTAGACCTTCTCCATAAGACGTTGGCTATTCGTCAGGAGATAAACGATGTCCATGGGCAAATATCTATATATCAGGAATTAGCAAATTTTAGTAAAAAGTCTAGTCGTTACAACGAAGCTGAACAGGATTTGCAACGAGCAATGGCCCTAAGCGAAAGTGTTCAAGATCAGATCAGTATCGCGGAGATAAACCTTTCCCTGGCCGAATTATGGTACCATCAGGAAGACTACTCACAGTCAATGAAGTATTTGCGCAAAGCATTGACTGCTGCCGGGGCGTCAAATAACACGAAAATCCTTTCTGCAATAAACTTGCTTCTTGCAAAAAACTACTATAATCAGGGTAAGTTTCGCCAGGCTCGTATTTATTTGCTTGATGTGGTCGATACTACTGTTAATGAGGTTAGCTTAAATCAGCAAGTTGAAGCTTATTTTTTCCTCACCAACATTTTTAAGGAGGTGGGACAGTATCCTAAAGCGCTTAAGTACTTTCAGGATTATATTGCGGCTAAAGATTCTCTTCACGATATCGAAAAAGCGATTGCGGTGGAAAGACTAGAAAACCGATTGGTATTGGAAGAGCAGGATAAGAAGTATGAACTGCTGAAAGCTTCAGAAGCTCGCAACCTGGAAGTGCTACAGCAGGCCAAGTTTAAGATGTTAGCTAAAAATATTATTCTAACACTGGTGTTGTTACTTCTAGTCACCTTGCTTGCATTTTACTGGCGGGTAAGGCATAAGAACCGGCAGTTGGAGGGACAAAAAAATCAAATTGAAGATCAGAACCGGAAAATTATTTCTCAAAATCTTCAGATTACCCAGCAAAACGAGGAGCTATTTGAACAGAATCATCGTTTGCAAGCTATCGACCAGGAACGGGAAACGCTACTTAGCATTGTAACGCACGACCTGAAAGCGCCCTTTCAGCGAATTAAAGGGTTAGCTGAGATTTTAGCAACGAGTATTGACGAAGAGCATTCAGAAAACCAGCGTTATCTGGATATGATCCGCATTACTTCCCAAGACGGAAGTTCGCTAGTTAACAACTTGTTAAACACTAGCGTACTGGAAAAAAAACAAACGCTTAGTTTGGAAGAAATAAACCTGGAAGAATCCGCCAAAAAACTAAAAGATGCTTTCGAGAGCCAGTTGCAGGCCAAAAATATGAACTTGCAGTTGCAAATTGAATCAGGTCTATCAATTCAGAGTGATCCATTATTTTTGAGTCAGATACTTGATAATCTGGTTTCTAATGCCATCAAGTACTCTCCGTCAAATACCCGGATTCATATCAACGCATTTCAATTAGACAAAGACAAAGTGCGTATTAGTGTGCAAGATCAAGGACCGGGCTTTAGCGAAGAAGATAAGAAACATCTTTATCAGAAGTTTAAGCGGTTAAGTGCGCAGCCTACCAATGGTGAAAGTTCGCATGGTTTAGGATTAGCAATTGTAAAAATACTATCCGAACGATTACACTCGACCATCGAACTTAGTAGCGAACCGGGCCACGGAAGTACATTTATTCTAACGTGCCCTCGTAAGCTGAAGCCATACGTACAGGAGGTTGACTCCTCCTCCGACCTGAACGATAGTTAAGAAGAATAGTGCGGTATCTTCTTTGCAGAAAGAGTAAGTGTCTTTGCCAAGATCTAGGGCTACTTTATCCCGGAGTTTATTCGTAGGGCTATTTGTATAATTCGCTATAAATCATTAGATTATACAAACCTCTAACCTATACTACTATGGTAAAAAGCTATCGTGGCATTGCCCAAGAAGTGCCCAAAACACCAAAAGTGCCATCACTACTCGTTTCGGATTATATGGCAACTAATCTTGTCACTTTCAGCCCTGATCAAACCATTCAGGAAGTGGTTAAAACCCTCATTTCTCGTAAGATTTCCGGAGGACCGGTGGTGAATGATCAACAGGAGCTAGTGGGAGTAATTTCGGAAGGGGATTGCTTAAAGGAGGTCGTTAAAGGAAAGTACGATAACCTTCCCATACTTTCTGGTAAGGTCCGAGACCGAATGTCGTCCGATGTAGTTAGTATTGACGGAGATACTAACATCTTTGAGGCTGCCAATATGTTCCTCAAACGACGTATTCGCCGCTTCCCCGTGCTCAAATACGGTAAACTGGTAGGGCAGGTCAGCCAGCGAGACATCATGAAAGCAGTACTAAAACTGAAAAGCTCCACCTGGCATTAGAACTTATAGCTCTCGTTTGCTCTTAGGACTAGCTTACCATTTAACCTTTTTTAGTTTTCCCCATTCTATTTTTTGGGTTAGGCAACGAACAGATAATTTATGTATCTTTCCGATTGAACCTAACCCTTTTTCCGTGAAATCTTCCTTAACCCTTCTCTCCCTTTTATTTCTCTTGATAGTGGCCAATCCCGGCATTAGCCAAGAACTAATCTACAATAGTGAACAGCCGGAGCTCATTTCGGTCTGGAACCGCGTTGCGGATATATCCCCTCGGCTTCGTTCGGTAGAAGCCGCCGAGCTTTCTCCGGACGGTCAGTTAGCGGTGTCTGGCTCAAAATTCGGATACAAGGTGATGCTTTGGCGGGTAGCCGACGGTGCGTTGCTCTGGGAAAATGAGCACGAGTCGGAAGTGGAGTGTGTGGTGTTTTCCCCCGACGGGAAGCGGATTGCTACCGGAGGAGAGGATTACTTTGTGAGGATATGGGAGGTCGAGACCGGCAAAGAGCTAGCCCAATGGGAGCATGATAGTGGCCTGGATGGTATCACCTGGTCGCACGATGGACAATTAATCGCTACCGGTTCGGAGGCAGGAGACGCATTTTTGTGGGATGCTAATACCTACGAACTTATTGGTAAGGTAAATACGGGCTCCACTATCAATTCGCTACACTTTACAAAAAATGATTCTTTATTGTTAGTCGGTGGTAATATTCAGACTCCCGATCAGCAAACCGGAAAGACAGTTTATACCGGTTTTGCCAAGTTAATTGATGTTGCCCGCCAGCAAGTTATCCGTAGCTACGGTGATCATCTGGCTTCGGTAAAATCCGTGCGTATTTCTCCGGATGAAAGTATGATTGCCACCGGTTGTTTTGATAGTACTGCTCGGGTTTTTGATTTGTATACCGGTGAACTGTTACATTCATTTAAAGAACCTCTTCGGATCGAGGCGGTAGCTTTTACCGGTGATGGTCAGTACCTGGTAACGGGGGGTCATCAGCTAAAAGTCAGCTTCTATCGCCTCAGTGATGGTGAACTAGTCTACGAACATCCAACTCCTCGTACGGAATACCTGGACTTTTCCAATGATGGTCGATTACTACTTACCTCACACGAGGATAGCGGATTACTTTCGCTTTACATGATGCTTTCTAATACGCAGTACCGGGGCAATTACCAAAGAGTAGCTGATGAGCAATTAAACAATCGAGATCTGAAGAATAAAGAGTAATATATTGATAATGAATTTATTAGCACTTAATCGTACAGAATTTGGTCATCCGGAAAATGAAAATAATGTGCCTTCTTTAGCCGAAGCAGAGGCCTTGCTCAACGATTGGGTGAAGAACGAAAGTCTGAAGCGCCACATTCAGCAGGTAGGAGTATTGATGAGAGCATGGGCACAAGAGCGCGAGCAACTCAACGATACTGAACAACAAAAGTGGCAAATTGCTGGATTACTCCACGATGCCGATTGGGATCAGTGGCCGGAGCAACACTGCCGTAAAATCATCGAGGAATTGGAAAGCAGGAAAGTGGCCCCCAGCATTATTCGGGCCATTGCCTCACACGGGCCTAGTCATTTTGGGGTGGAGCCCAAAACCAAGATGGATAAAATGCTCTACGCCTTTGACGAACTATCAGGATTGATTCATGCCTACTCGCTTATGCGACCTACTGCCTACGAGGGAATGCAGCCTAAAGGAGTACGAAAACGGTTGAAGGATAAATCATTCGCCGCTCAGGTTTCTCGAGAAGATATTCGCGATGCCAGCGAACGGGCCGGTATTGATCTAAACGAACTAATCACCTTTATCATTAAGCATCAAGCTACGGTAGCCTAAATCAATTTGTTGCTCACGTTATTGTAACGATGATTGATTGTGAAAGAGTCTAATACATTATTATCTGACCCAAAGCTGATTCGAGAGCAATTCCCCATCTTTGGTGAGCATCCGAAGTTGATCTACCTAGATAATGCTGCCACCACCCAGCGGCCGGCTTCCGTCATAGAAAGCCTGAATAGATTCCACCGTCAGGAAAATGCTTCTATTCGTCGGGGAGTGTATCGCTTATCGGCTCAGGCCACCCGAAACTTCGATGCCGTCCGAACAAAGGTTGCTCAATTTGTTCATGCTCCTAACGAAAAATGTATCGCCTTCACTTCGGGAACCACTGAATCAGTGAATGTAGTAGCTCGGTCCATTATCGGTCCTAAGGTTAAATCTGGTGATAATATTGTGGTTTCGTTGATGGAGCATCACGCCAATTTTATTCCTTGGCAAATGCTTTGTCAGGAAAAAGGCGCCGAACTGAGAATTATTCCGTTAACCGATCAGGGTGAACTGCGTCTGGAGGAACTAGAACATCTCATTGATGATCGAACTGCTTGCGTAGCGATTGTCCATATCTCCAACACCCTGGGCACTATCAATCCGGTGGAGGAAGTCGTAAGAATGGCTCATCAGAAAAACGTTCCGGTGCTGGTAGATGCTGCTCAAAGTGCCGCCTTGTATCCTACAAATCTGGAAGAGCTTGACTGTGATTTCTGGGTGGCCTCGGGCCATAAGATGTTCGGTCCCTTTGGAACGGGGATACTTTACGTACACCCCCGGTTTCACGACCAGGTGCAACCTTACAACTATGGTGGTGGTATTATCCGGTCGGTAACCACCGATCGCACTGATTTCCTGCCGTATCCTTACAACCTGGAAGCCGGAACCCCTAACGTATCGGGAGTCATCGGCTTAGGCGCTGCTATTGATTTCTTACAGACACTAGATCGGCAACGACTGGTTAGTAATCTGCACGAATTAATCCAGTATGCCCGGGAGCAACTTTCGGCTATTTCGGGACTTTCCATTTTCGGTAAACCAGCTCAAGTGAGCAGTTTGCTTTCCTTTAGTATGGCGGGGATGCATCCTCATGATATTGCCACTTTTCTGAACGACGACCAGGTGGCGGTTCGGGCAGGTCAGCACTGCACCCAACCCTTGCTGGATCATTTTGGGCTACCGGCCACGGTGCGGGCCTCCTTCAGTATCTACAATACCCCAGAGGATGTTGATGCCCTGACCGAATCGCTAAAATCCATGAAATCAATGTGGGCATGACTAAGGAAGAACTACGACAATTATTCAAAGAGAAAATTCTGCCTCATCAGCGTTCTCCCTACCATTTCGAGTCTATCAGTTCTCCCTCGGAGGAAGTATTAGCCTATAATCCTTTCTGTGGCGATAAGTATACCATTCAACTAAAGAAGGAGGGTAAGGGTATTGATGAGGCTTATTTCCAGGGTTTCGGCTGCGCCATTTCTCAGGCATCCACTTCTATGTTGTTGCACCGCATTGAGGGGAAATCCGATAGTGAATTAGCCAATTATCTGAAGCATTTTCTCGCTAATCTAGAACAAGGCACTTTGACGGAGGATGAAGAACTAAACGTTCTTATCCACCTCAAAAGCTTTGATGGCCGCGAAGACTGCATTACCCTCGCCTGGAAAGCACTTCTTGAGCATTTGAATGGATAGTTGGAATTAAATTCCCCGGCGCCCCGTTCCACCGGGCGTCGGTCACGGCGGCCCTTTACAAAGGGGGAGAGTTAGTTCATTAGTCAAATGCTCTAATGATTTTTTATGCTAGTTGTCATATCATTTCAAACTGCAAAATACTTGCGGCCGCTGTTCTAATGTCAGGTTACCTATTCCCCCTTTCCTAAAGGGCCACCGAGGCGCGAGGCTAGGGGGATTTATCATAGTATAAGTCATTTATACTCCGACTAATCCATTATCGTAAAGTTAAATTAAAACCCGATGTAGTTGAAGTGCAATAACCTGTATATATCCAGCTAATTTCCTAAATTATCAATCTTGCCTAAGATTTTCTTTGGAGTTAGCATTGATCGCAAAATGTTATTATTATTGAATTTGAGATATTGAAAAGATCTACTATGCTACAAACACTTACCAAAACAATTGTCGGTATTTTTCTATTGGGCCTAAGCACCGAACTGCTGGCGCAGGATGCAAAGTTGCTGGAAGGCATGGATTATCGGCCGGTAGGCCCTATGCGGGGTGGTCGGGTCACTACCGTAACGGGTATTCCTAGTCAACCCAATGTGTTTTATATGGGAAGCACCGGCGGCGGGGTCTGGAAGACCACTGACTACGGGCAAAACTGGCAAAACGTATCCGACGGTTACTTTGAATCACCTTCTACGGGGGCTATCCGGGCAGCAGCTTCTAATCCGGTTATTGTCTACGTAGGCACTGGCTCCGACGGGCTGCGCAGCAACGTGATTCCCGGTAAGGGAGTGTATAAGTCCACCGACGCCGGAGCAAGCTGGGAGTTTCTCGGACTGAAAGACGTTGGTCAGATTGGAGCGGTGGAAATTGATCCCACAAATCCTGATCGGGTGTTTGTGGCGGCTATTGGGAATGCTTTTGCTCCTAATGAAGATCGCGGAGTATATCGCACTACCGACGGCGGTAAGAACTGGGAAAAAGTATTTTATCATTCGGATACGGTTGGATCGGTCGACCTAGAATTTAAACCTGATGATCCTCAGGTTATTTACGCAACACTCTGGCGAGCCGAACGTAAGCCCTGGACCATCATTAGCGGCAGTACCGAAGGCGGTATCTACAAATCTACCGATGGTGGAACTACCTGGGAGAAGAAATCCAACGGACTACCCCAAAACTTAATCGGGAAGATTGACTTGGCCGTATCGGCGGATGATCCGAACCGGGTTTATGCTCTAGTAGAAGCTCCGGAAGGGGAGGGGGGGTTATACCGCTCGGATGATGCCGGAGAGAGCTATAAGCTGGTCAGTACCAAAAAAGAGCTGCTGGATCGTCCGTTTTACTACTGCAATATTGACGCTAATCCGAAGGATGCCGATGTGGTATTCAGCAGTGCTACCCGCTTTTTCCGCTCTAACAATGGCGGAAAGGACTGGAAAATGCTTTCTACGCCCCACGGCGATAATCACGATCTGTGGATCAATCCCAACGATACCTCCATCTGGATTCAGTCTAACGATGGTGGGGCTAACGTAACCCTGAACTGCGGAAAAACCTGGTCTACTCAGTTTAACCAGCCTACCGCTGAACTATACCAGGTAGAAGTAGATGATCAGTTTGTGTACTGGCTCTACGCTGGTCAACAAGATAACTACTCTACTATTGCGGTACCTAGTTTGCCTCCCTACGGAGTGCAAGCCGGTTCTAATTCCTACATTATTAATACTGGTGGTTGTGAAACCGGACCGGCAGTGCCCAAACCAGGTGATCATAACATTGTCTATTCTAACTGTAAAGGCCGCTTTGGAGTGTACGATAAACGCACCGGACAGGAGCAGCAATACTACGTAGGAGCCTCCAATATGTACGGGCATAATCCCAAGGACTTGAAGTTCCGCTTCCAGCGGGTTTCTCCCATTCACGTTTCTCCTCATGATCCTAACATTGTATATCATACTTCTCAGTACGTGCACAAAACAACCGATGAGGGTAAAACCTGGGAGACGATTTCGCCTGATTTAACCGCCTTTACTCCCGAAACCCAGGTGATCTCCGGTTCACCCATCACCCGCGACGTTACTGGCGAGGAATTCTACAGCACCATCTACGCTATCCGCGAATCGACCGTAGAAGCCGGGGTTATCTGGACTGGGTCGAATGACGGTCCGGTGTACGTTACCCGAAACGGGGGCGAAGCATGGACTAATGTTACCCCTCAAGATTTAGCCGGCGGTGGACGGGTGGAAACCGTTGAGCCCTCTCCGCATCAGGCTAGCAAAGCTTATTTCGCCGCCTATCGCTATCTATTGGGAGATTTCAAACCCTACATTTATAAGACCGATGATTACGGGCAATCGTGGGAGTTACTCACCACTGGCACTAACGGTATTCCGGCGGATGTCCCTACTCGGGTAATCCGAGAAGATCCTGAGAAAGAGGGACTACTATATGCAGGTACCGATAATGGGGTATATATTTCTTTTGATGATGGCAAGCAATGGCAACCTTTTCAACAGAACTTACCAGTTACGCCCATTACTGATATGAAGGTACACCAGGATGATCTGGTACTTTCAACCATGGGGCGGGGTTTCTGGATTCTGGATGGCTTGGCACCGGCTAGAGCGCTTACTGAACAAATGGCTGAGCAAGCCGTGGCTTTGTTTCCTTCCAACGACGCCTACCGCATGCGCTACCAAGATACCGACTCTTCAGCCGTGCCCATGTACCCCACGGCCGGTCTTATCATAGATTATTACTTAGCGGAAGATGCCGAAAACGTGACGTTGGAGATTATGGATGCCAACGGACAGTTGGTGAGAAAGTATTCTAACAACGCTGAAAGTAGCGATGCTGAAGACGGAGAACGGGATATGAGCACCGAGTTTACTACCCTTGATTACCAGACCACTCTGGCCAGCAATAAGGGCTCACACCGTATGCACTGGGATTTACGTCACGCTGGCCCCTGGCACGAGGAGGCGAGCCGCAACAGGCAAGGCGGTCCGTTGGTTGTTCCCGGCACATACACTGTACGACTAATCGCTGATGGCACTACGCAGGAGCAAAGTGCTGAAGTACTGGCCGACCCCCGGGTACTGGAAACCGGAGTTACTGTTGCCGATTTAAAAGCACAGGAAGAGCTATCGCTCAAGGTAAAGGATCTATTGTCTAACCTTCGACAGCTTGAGTATCAGATAACTACTCGCAAGAAGGAGTTAGATTCCCTGATGGCTGAAGGTAAATTGAAAAATGCTACTAAAAAGGAAATGGCGGGCTTAGAGGCCAGTATCGACCAACTTTCTACCCCCGAAGGCCGTTACATGACTCCCATGCTGGTAGATCAAGCCTCTTATCTTTATAGTATGTTAGGCGAGGCCGATCAGAAGCCTGGTCAGGATGCTTACGCTCGGTACGAGGAGTTGCTCCAGCAGTACCAAAGCCTACAATCAGAAAATCAGAAATACTTGGGAAGCCGCTAGAAATTCCTGTTTCGGGAAAATCCGAAATACAAGAAAAATGTGGTGCCGATGGGTGACGTATGTCTTCTGCAATGTACTAATCATTGTAATTTAGACATAATCGATATAATTATTGTACTTAAGTAGGGATTTTAGTAGCTTAGATGATTGCTTAAACGATAAACTACCGTACCTGATAGCTATTCGCTTTGTTACTAAACCTACCTCACCTAACCACTCTTATGTTGTTGATAACCGCAGCAACCCATACTATCCTTGCCCAGGACATTATCCATTTCATGGACAATTCCCAGTTAAGTACAATAGTACTAGAGGTTGGCATTGATAGCATCAAATATCAGCCCCTAGGCCAGAAAGATTCCTCCTCTTTGGCTATTCCTAAGGCCTTTGTCAAATACATAGAGTACGCTAACGGACAACAATACTTCGTGCCTCAAAGTAAAATCTATCTAACCAACGGTAAAATTTTACTAGGGCACATTGTTGAGCAGAACGAGGAAATGATCATCTACCAAGATGCCTTCACTCGTCGGAAGAAACCCATTCCTGCCAAAAAAGTAGTTGCTTTTCAATATTACGAAGAAGAACAAATCAATCTGATGGATAAAATCAATCTATTAGATGGGCAGTATTTGGCCGGTAAAGTACTGGAAATCAATGAAGAAGTTATCGCTTTTGAAAATGTAGCCCGGCGAAACAAAACTCAGGAAATTAGTCGCGAGAAAGTGAGGAGCATTGAATTCAAAAATGGATACGAGCAAGTTTTTGCTCCCCCACAACCTAATGAATGAAAAAATGATGACGAAATTCACAATTCTATTTTTACTAACAGCGACTGTCCTTTTTCCGGCCCAGGCGGCGGAAAGTGGCGATGTGATTTACCAGCCTGAAGACGAGCCTCTTCATTGTATCATCACCGAGGTAACTGAGCAGACAATTCGCTACAAACATCCGGAAAACCCCGAAGGGCCAGATTATATTCTGAAAAAGGATAAAGCGCTGCTGGTTTTTAAAGAAAACGGGGATTTTCTTATTCCAACTATAGAAGAAGTGAACTGGATTTCAGGTGCCAACGCTGAGTTTCATAAGATTATTACCCAAGATAATGAGATACTGGCGGCCGACTTTCTGGAGGTACAGGGAGCCAACCTTAGCTTTCAGGAAAGCCTAAGTCAGGAGCAGAAGCAACTTAGTACGGAAGAGGTGCTGCTGATTATCTATAAAGATGGTCGGCATGAGTTGTTTGCCCCCCCCGCAAAGGTAGCTGAAAGCCTCGCTGAAATTGGCCAGGCAGTAGGGGAGTTTTCTGCAACTGCTCCCACTGCGGCTACTGCCTCTCAGGAATCGACTATTGAGAGCTCCTCTGTACCCCCTTCCGGAGATGTGGTGGTCCTAAATGATGAGCAAAAAGCCCATTTCGAGAAGTTGGCTGAAGTGAAAGCTAACGATTTCGGAAAATACCTTAGGATCATTTCCAACAAAGAAGAAGACGAGGAAGATAAACTCTACGCTATTGAAGCTGCCACTAAGTTGTTCATTAGTGATTCGGTGAAGATTGAAGTGTCTTCGGTGAATCGGGAAGAAAAACGTCAGTTTACTGTACCGGAATACCTTAACCGGTTAAGAATTCTTCCCTACGATAAAGTGGAATTGATCTGGATGAGAGCCCAATTAGTCAGTCAATTACGGCCAGGTCAGGACGGTAAGTACTACGGGGTTATTGCTGCCCAGCAGCTGTTTAGAGGGTACTTAGACAATGAGATCGCCTATCAGGATGTAACTGACAAAAACATTGAAGTAGTGCTGACTCGCTACGAAATTTTTGATGAAGGAGTAAGAAAGCAGAAGTGGGACGTTTTCCTGTCGGATATTGGTGTACAGCAAACCCGGGAGAAGTAAACGATGAAAAAACAACTGTTGACCCTTCTGGCGATTTGGTTGCTGTTACCCCAAGTATCAGCTCAGGATATTATGTTTCCCTATCAGGAAAATTTTGCCTGGCAGGTAAAACAGATTGATGAATTTATGGACCGATTCAATAATGCTGACTATACCCCTATTCGCCGATATTTGCGGGAGGAGTATAATTTAGACGAAGTAAACCGGCTGGATCTGGTTCGAAGCCTGTTTAATCTGGAGAAAGACGACTGGAACCAAGAAGAAGTTGTGAATTTTTTGAGTCAGATCAACGATTCTGTTCCCCCTCCCTACCTGGATTTCTACGATAAGGATTGGTACGCTGAGCTGAATTGCCAGGGATTTCATCACCAGGATACAGTGGATTTTACACTAATACTTACCCTAGAAGTGGACCAAGAAACTAAAGCCTCTCGCTGGATCATCAACAGTGTGCAAGGAGATTTTCTTCCCACTGATACGGCGGCATTGGCATTTGGAGTAGACACCACTTATGATGCATCCAAAACCCTGAATCCAGCTAGTTTTGGAACCGACTTTATGGCGTTAGTAGACGCGCTAAAGGACACGGCCAACCTTGAAGGTTACGTAGCCCCCCAGGATATTAGCCGCTCTCTAGTTTCATTTATGAATTTGCTATACCAGCGAGATCTCATATTCAAGCAGGTTAATCATATTACTTATCATTTTCTTCAGATTGATGGCTGGATCTTTCAGGTACAGGATTTTCATCGGCAATCCACCAACTCGGGTTGGTTAATTAACTCCTTGCTTGCAGTCTCCGAAGAAGAAAAGAATCAGTATCGACGGCAAGTGCTACATCTTCCCTAACCATGAACATTATGACCAAAATACTATTTGCCGGATTATTAACAATAGCCATAACCCTGCTCGCTAGTCAGTCCAGGGCGCAGGAGGCGCTGGACACGCTTTCTGATGACGATATTGTTGATATGACAACCAGCGCCGAGCGTACCCTTCAGGATTACGCTTCGGCTATGCGTGAGCTTATAAACCCCCGAATCTCTAAAGCCTACCGCGAGCGAATGATTAACGAGTTCGTTACTCCCGGAAACCGGCAAATCTTCGTAGACTCTTCCTACATCGTGTACGACTACGAGCAAGATCATTTGCCACCCCTGATGATGAAGGAGCGACCAGTGCGCACTTATCTAAACGATTTCAACGCTTTCTACCAAGGTAATGACAGTCAGGAAAGGTTGGATATTTATTATTCACTTCGTCGTATACATGATATTGAATTTGATGGGAATAACTACTATATCATTCTTGACTTTGAAAGTCAGTATGGGAACCAGATACCGCAGCCGCGTCGAGCCACGATGAAATTGGTCCGGAGGTCAGGAAGTTGGGAAGCACTGATCAGTTACGTTAAATTCAATCTGGAAGGAGAAGATAATCTTGCTGAGGGCCCTTCGATTCGGGAGGCAACAGTTCCTCAGTGGCGTATCCTGGCTGAACGGGCTGATACCCTAATACAATCAGGAGCATTGGCTGAGGCAAAAGTATTGTTGGACTCATCATTTGCTTTTAATCAGGATGCTTACAATGCCCGCTTACTAGGCGAATATTTTCAAGGACAGAGCGAATTGGATTCGGCTATTAGTTACTACCAGCAAAGTCTTGCGCTAGGCGAAGAAACCAATCCGGACTTTGTTGATCAAGAGACTGAATCTAGAATAGTTCAGTTGCAAGAGCAAATTCTGGAGGAGCAGCGAGCTCTGGAGCGGGCTAGAGCTATTCCTCAGGTTAGCTTTGCTGATATAAATGATTCATACAAGCAGGGAAAAGAGTATACCATCCGGTGGGAAGGTTCTAGCCCTGAGCCCTTGCTGTTACAACTTTTCCAAGAAGACCGGTTTGTGAGTACCCTACAGGGAAACCTACTTAATTCTACCTACACCTGGGAAGTACCTAAAACGATAGCAAAAGGAAATGATTATCAGTTCCTGCTAGCCAAGCCGGGGGCTGAGAGCGGAGTAAAAAGTGGGAAGTTCAGTATTAAAAAGAAAACTCCGGTAGGCATCTACGTAGGAGCCTCAGTTGGAGTAGGAGCAGTTCTATATTTCTTATTAAGGCCACCCCCACCTCCAAACGGAAGTAATCCATTCGTAGACCCGCCTAACCCAAGCCTAGCCAACTGATAGATAAATCACGAAAAGAGACCAATTATGAAAATACATAACCTTGCTCTGAGTATGTTTATGTTAGTCGGCCTTTGGCCGCTAACAGGGTACAGTCAGGACCTGGAAATTACCGATGAGTGGATATTTACCAATCAGGGTGGTAATCGCGAAGACGAGGCTACGGGAGTAGTTACCGACAGTGAAGGAAATATATACATTGTAGGCTGGTTCAGTGGAACTATTAACCTGGACCCCGAAGGATCAAACGCCGGTTTACTCACAGCCGTAGACGCCAATTCAGCTCCAGATGATATTAATACCGATATCTATGTTGCCAAATACAGCCCTTCCGGCGAACTTTTGGCTACCGAGCAACTGGATTACAAAGGGTTCAACGATCAGGCCCAGGACATTGCCTTAAGTGCCGACGAATCTTTAGTATATATAATCGGTCATGGTCGAGGCGAAGACGGTGATGACGTGGATATTTACCTGGCTATGCTCACCGCATCCGACTTAACCTTTCAGAAAAGAATCCAGTCTTCTTCAGCTGATAATGAGCGGGGGCAGGGGATTGCGGTACATAGTAATGGCAATGTGTATATCACTGGCTACTATGAAAATTCAGTAGAACTTTTTTCGGGTAGCTTTAATCCCCCGGTTTCCCCATTTGATGCTATCGCTCCGGAAGATGGACTGTTTATTTTTGTTTTTGATAAAAACCTGAATAATCTTATCGAAGCAGAGGTAGCTACGGGCAACGGCGATGTGCGTTCTCAGGGGATAGATACCGATGCTCAAGGGAACGTTTTTATTACGGGTGAGTTTTCTGGAACCCTGACATTTCCAGGAGCAGGATCAGAGTCTAGTAATGGAAGTCGGGATGCATTTGCCGCTAAATATAATGTAAGTGACGGAGATTTTGACTTCGCGTTCTCTTTTGGAGCTCAGGAGGATGACCGGTCGCGCAGCCTGGTTATTGGTAGCAACTCTTTCTTCATTACCGGCGATTTCCGAAGAAGCGTAAATTTTAACCCTGGTGGCAGTGGAGGTAGTAGGTCTGCTGAATCAGATTATGATTTCTTTTTAGCGAAATATTCACTAACTGGTAGTTTCGAGGATGTGTATCAAGTGGGTGGAACAGATGACGACAGCTTTGAACAGGGTTTTGATGTTGTGATTCAGGATGGACAGGTGTACGTAACCGGAAGAATAACTAGCCTTTCTAAAGATGTGGGGGATGATCGCTTCTTCGACGCAGTAACTAATAATAACAATGCCGACGAGTTTCTTGCAGTTTTCCCACTAGACATTAGTGAGCCTTCCTTCGTGAAACGATTTGGGAGCAACAATCTGGATTACGGACTTGCAGTAAATGCTACCTCCTCAGGGCAGGTATATGTTGCCGGTTTTCGAGACTGGGATCGAGATAATGGCGATCAAAATTCAAAAAATAGTAATCTGGTCCAGTTCTCGGAGGTGTCTGATGAGACTATTGAGATCGTCATCAATGATAAATTCACTTCTCAAAAGGTAGAATCAGTTACTCAAGGCGGTCGTGATGTGGGTACCGCTGATTTTGACGCAGATGGAGATTTGGATTTGGCTGTGGCTTTTAAAGACGGTAGTGCCATCAAAATCTACCAAAATAATGATGGTACTTTCTCGAGTGGAACCTCTTTGGAAAATGATTTGGAAGACCCAAGGGCAATTGCTATCGCTGATCTAGACAATTCTAATGGTCCTGATATTGTCTTGACTGATGATCCAAACGAAGGAAGCGAACTAGTTTGGTATCGCAACCAGGGTAACGGTAATTTTTCATCTCCAATTGACATTACCGATGAATATGCCGGAAGCAGTGATGTATATGCTGGTGATCTAGACAGTGATGGTAATGCCGATATTGTACTTACTAATTTTTTCAATCAAAATATCATCTTCTTTAAAAATCAGGGAGGAAAATTTCCCAATGATATTGAAATAGATGAAACTGACGGGCGTCCCCGGGCAGTGGAGGTTGGTAATTTGAATGACGATGATCTGCCTGATTTGGTAGTAGTGCTACGTGATAAAGACGCTTTAGATGGAGGTTCTGATGAAGACCAGGTTCTGTTTTACCGTAATTTAGGGAGTGGCAACTTTGCCAATCCGGTTGTTATCGCTAACGAAAGTCAGGTGGATAGCCCCCGTGGGGCGGCTTTAGCTGATTTTGACGGAGACCGCGACCTTGACATTGTTGTCATTTCTAACGAAAACGGTAATATTACGTTGATCGAGAATTTGGGCGACGGTAACTTTAATACCCCTCAGAATATTGGCCAAACTGCCCAGCCCTTTTCGGTAGATGCTACCGATCTTGATGGTGATGGAGATATGGATATCCTCGTTGGATCAGAAAACGATGGTCCTCTCTTGCAAGATGGACGAGTTGATTGGTTTAAAAACGACGGAAGTTTCAGTTTTACCAAAGAAACATTGGTTACAGTAACCAAAGGACAGCCCAATACCATTCAATCCGATGACATAGATAACGATGGTGATCAAGATTTGATAGTCGCATACGCAGAAGACGAAGAATTTGAGATTGAAGAAACCAATCTGGTATTTTCCCTGACCAACATTATTCAGAGTTCTCCAAGCCCTCTCATTAGTGGACTGGATACTACGCAAGGGGACCCGGGAAATATTATCCAGATTTATGGTGGTAATTTTGGGTCTATCATTGGAACTGCCCAGGTATTTTTCGGTGATACCGAAGCCGTAGTCACTGGTGTGTTTTCTAAAGGAACGCAGCTTGAAGTGGTAATTCCTGAAGTTGCTGATGGATTTCTAAATGTTCAAGTAAGGCTACCCAATGGTAATCTCGCTCAATTTGACAATTTCCTAGTAGGACAAGAACCACCGGACCCTTTCATTAGCCGGGTTAGTCCGGTGGAAGATGTTACTGTTGGAACAGAAATTCTTATAGAAGGAGGCGGGTTTGGTTCAAATCCTGCCGTAAGTCTGGAGGAGACTACGGTTGCCGTTGAAAGTGTTAACGAAGCGGGGACCGAGATACGTATCATCGTCCCTGAACTAGACCCGGCCGAATATACGGTCACCGTCACTCCTGAGGGTGAGGAACCCATTGTCTTCGGAACCAAGATTGACATTATTGAAGCCCCTGGGCCTTTTATTAGTCAAGTCAATCCCGTACAGAATGTGACGGTCGGAATCGAGATAGTTATCGAGGGTGGGGGATTTGGGGCTAATCCAGCGGTGAGTCTCGGAGAGACTGTTGTTTCTATTGAGAGTGTCAACGCTGAAGGAACCTTAATCCGAATTATGGTACCACCACTGGATCCCGGAGAATATACACTGACCGTTACGCCTGAAGGAGGGGAAGCGATAGAGTATGAAACACAAATACAGATCGTTGATGATCCGGTGCCTACCGTAGATAATATCAGTCCGGAAGAAGGAAAGACTGAAACGAAAGTTACTCTCACAGGAAGGTTTCTAAACGATGTTGGATTACAGTTCAATGGCGTTTCAATAACACCTGATTCACAGAATGCTACTCAGATTACTTTCACCGTGCCCGATGGTCTACCAGTTGATCAATCTTATCCAATTAGTATTGTAATTGGGGGAACCCCGGTGGAGGTAGGTACCTTTAGAGTAGTTAATGTAGTGGATTCAGAGCCACCGACAATTTCTATTAACTCCTTTATTCAGGAATATGAAGTGGGTAATGAGGTTGTCCTAGCCGCGGTAGTCACTGATAATGAAGGTGGTTCTGGGGTTGATGAGCAATCAGTGAAGTTATTTTATAGAGGGTTTCGTGAGAATGATTTTAATTCTCTGACGCTGGAATTGCAGAGTAATGATATCTACCAAGTGACCGTGCCGTTGTCCGAGCTGAACGCAATATTTGATGATCAGGAAGTGGGACTAGAGTTTTACGTAGAAGCATTTGATAAGGCAGGTAACCGCACTGAATCTGGCCGCAATCAAATCAACCGATCATTTTCTTCTCTATTTCTTACCGGAGTTTCACCCGCATCCGATCCGGAGAATCCCACGGAAAATGACTATCAAATGATCTCAATACCACTGCAACCCCAATCGGTGAGTGAAGCATTCGACGAGTTAGAAACTTATAAATCTGATAATTCAGGAAAATGGGTATTGTTCCGGTATTCGGCGGCCAATCAGGTCTATCAGGAATTTCAGTCAGGGTTCAACAATTTTGATCCGGGAGTAGGGTACATGTTTGCTTACCGGGATTTTTCGGAGCAGATAGAGCTCAATGGAAAGACAGTCAATCTTACCGAAAACTCCATACCGATCACCCTGCAGCCTGGTTTTAACCTGATCGGTAATCCGTACTTATTTGATATTGATTGGAGTGATATTATTGCGCATAATGAGAGTTTAGGAGTGATTGGCTCCGGTGAGGTAGATGCTACGCTGTTAAAATGGAAAAAAGGTAGGGGCTGGGTTACCGGTGAAACTAGTTTGGCTAAATTTGAGGGAGGCTTTGTGGAGGCTTTGGGGATTAGTGGGGCGGTTACCCTGCAAATTCCGGTGAATACGAACGCTCGGATTGGTTCTACCGATACCAAAAACCAATTTGATACTGCTCTGGATAGTGACTCCTGGTACTTACCTCTGAATCTTGAATCAGAAAACCAGTCGTACCAACTGGGTGGAGTAGGTATGCATCCCGGTGCTCAAGTATCCGGTGATCGGTTCGATAATCTGACTCCACCCCGCTTCTATAACTCACTGGAGCTGAATTTTCCCCATCCCGAGTTAGCAGTTGCCGGCCTAACTCAGGACATTGTTCCTACCCAGCTGTCCTACGTATGGGATTTTGAGGTAGCATCTCCTGAAGCGTCTAACGTTACCATCAACTGGGATAATCGTTCGTTTGGGGAGAACGACTATCAGCTCGTACTTCTTGATTTGGAGACTTTAGCCCAGATTAACCTGCGGGAAAACAGCAGCTACCAGTTCAATGCTGCTACCGGAAAGAGAAAATTCCGGTTGTATTATGGTACCTACAGCGACATACGAGAGGCTATGCAACCTGACCAGTTTCTGGTAGGAAACCCTTTTCCCAACCCCAGCTCCGGTCAGCTATTTATTCCAGTTTCGGTGCCCCGTGGAGAAACTTCAGCGAGTGTATCAGTTAGTATTTATAATACTACAGGCCAAAGGGTAGCGATAGTAAGCGAAAATCTGACTTCAGGCTATCATACCCTGCGATGGAGTGGTGCCGATCTTCAGGGCCAACTGGTTCCAAACGGACTTTATATCTACCGAGTACAACGCAATCAAGAAGAAACAATGAGTGGTAAGGTAATTATCCGGTAGATTGACTATCAAAGTAGATTACCCAGATTGCTTGTTTTGAGCGGCAAGTAAGTACAGTACCGCCATCCGGATAGCTACGCCGTTTTCAACCTGTTCTAAAATAATGGCGTGTTCGGAGTCGGCTACATCGCTGTTTAGTTCAACACCTCGGTTAATGGGACCAGGGTGCATAATGGTTATGGGTTTGTCTAGGCTATTGAGTAGCTCCCGGTTTACACCGTAGTATAAAGAGTACTCCCGCAATGAGGGAAAATACTTCACCTGCTGCCGTTCCAGTTGTATACGTAGAATATTGGCAACATCGCACCATTGCAGAGCTTCCCGGATGTCGAGGGTAGCACTTATTCCTAACTGGGTAATATACTTGGGAAGTAATGTAGCCGGGCCACATACCATCACCTCTGCTCCTAATTTTTGAAGGGCGAAAATATTGGACAACGCCACCCGCGAGTGCATGATATCACCCACTATAGCCACCTTCTTACCAGCTACATCACCAAATTTGGAATAGATGGAGTAGGTATCTAATAATGCCTGGGTGGGGTGCTCGTGGGTACCATCTCCGGCGTTAATTACGTGGGCATCAATATGGCGGGAGAGAAAGTGAGGCGCACCAGGGCTAGCGTGCCGCATCACCACCATGTCTACCTTCATGGCCAAAATGTTATTGACGGTATCCAGCAGCGTTTCTCCTTTTTTTACTGAACTGGAAGAAGATGAAAAGTTAACCACATCAGCCGAAAGCCTCTTTTCGGCCAGCTCGAAGGATAAACGGGTACGAGTTGAATTTTCAAAAAAAACGTTGGCAATGGTAATGTCGCGCAGCGAAGGAACTTTCTTGATTGGGCGATTGAGTACCTCTTTAAATTGATCTGCCGTAGAGAAAATCAGGTGGATTTCTTCGGCACTCAAGTCTTTTATTCCCAGCAGGTGGGGGCTCTTAAGGGATTGTAAGGCAGTATCAGTAGCCATTAGTTAGTTGATTTGGAAGTAAGCCACACCCCATCTTCTCCATTAGGTTCTTCCCATTCTACCAACACCCGCTGCGAATCAATGGTGTTAACTGCCAGACCTACGTAGTCGGGTTCAATAGGTAGATGGCGGGTATATTTGCGGTCAATCAGCACCATCAGTTCAACCTTACGAGGGCGTCCAAAAGTAACCATCGCGTCTAGTGCAGCCCGTACCGAGCGCCCGGTGTAGAGCACATCGTCTAACAGAATCACATTTTTGTCTTCTATCAAAAAAGGAACCTCAGTTTTACTGGGGGTCAGTGGACTGTTCCGTCGGCGGAAGTCATCGCGGTGAAAAGTGGTATCTAAATAGCCTTTATCAATCTTTTTATCTAGTATTTTGGACAATCGCTGCTGAATACGGTCGGCAAAAAAAATACCTCGGGGCTGCAGACCCAGCAGCACAGTTTCGGCAAATTCGGCATGACTTTCTATAAGCTGATGGCAAAGCCGATGCAACATTACGTCGAGCAAATTGGCATGAATAATACATTTGCGATCTTGCATAAAGTAAGTAGCCGTTATGCGGGCAATTTAGTAGATTTTAGGTCATGAATGAAAGAATAATTAGGTATTTACCAATGACAATGTTCTAGAAGAAGTAGCCTAACTTAAAGATAGGCAAGCTGTCTTCTGCCGAAAAGCCCCACACGGCGGAGAATACTAGAGCGTTAAACGGAGCCAGGTAAATTCCACCTCCGTAACCGTGATGCCACACCTGAGAGCTTTCCTGATCTTGCCAAACCCGACCGATGTCGTTAAATCCGATCACCCCAAAGTACACTGGAAAAAAGTACGTTCGAAACTGAGCTACTCGGAGGCGGAATTCCAGGTTGCTGTAAAAGCTACTACGGCCGTAGAAGCGAGTACGCCGATAGCCTCTCAGGTTGGTCAATCCTCCTAGCCGTTGAGCTTGAAAAAACCTGAAATCTTTACTGAAGATATGACCACCCCCGATTCTGGCAGCCAGAGTAAGTACTGAGGGGGCGCGGGTGCTCCATAAATATGTAAAACTGGAAGATAGCTGGGAAAACTCCGGGGATACACTGTTTAGCCCGTCTAACAAATCGGCGTTTACCTGCCAGAAAACCCCTCGGGTTGGTAGGCTATTTTGCTGTAAATTAGCCAGCGCACCACCCAGCCCCCCGTTTCCGCTGTTCCGGAGAGGAGTAAAATTGTTCAGCCGGTTCAACTCATACTGCAGCCGAACTCCGGCGTATTCATGCCAGTCGAATACAGTTTCCGGGTCAAGCCCATTGTTGGGAAAGTCAGTTATAAAGCGATCTTCAGTAGCCTGTACCACAATACTGCGGTATACTGGACCCACTGCCAGATACTGGTAGGGGGTCAGGTTGGTCTTTAGTAACGCGCTTACATCGTATTCCTTAAACCGGTACCGATAAAAATCTATGTCCTGTAGGTCAGGATCATAAACTGATTCGTTGCCTAACCCGAAGTAATTGTTAACGTAATTAGGGGCCTTAAAATCTAAGTCTACTAGGAGATCAGAACGCCCGATAACATCGGTAAACTCACCGCTGTAAGCAACGTTGAAGGCGCTGGTAGCAAAAGCGTAGCTAGCCGAAAGGCTATGTTTACTGGCAAAAGGCAACTTACGGAAGCCCTGATGTTTATACAAAAACCCTCCACCCAGAAAAATGCCGTCGTCCTGATTGTAAGATGCAGTTATTAATGGACTGAAATAGTTATACTTAAAACTTCCCCAGTCGTAACGATTTACTTCACTTTTCCGCGAAAGTTTTTTCTTAGTTTCGGGCCCTGAATTCAGTGTTACTCCCTCGGGTGTATCGTAGACTAAAGTTTTCTTTGAGAATCCATTTACTGAAGAGCGGTCGGTAATTTCATCCTTTCCTTCACCCCCAATAATCCTGAGTTTTATGCCTAACTCAGTAGTTCCACTAACGATAAAATCATCGTCGTCGCCCAAGCCGTACAGATGAATCTCCTTGGTTTCATTGGTGTAAAAGATGCGGTCGAAGAGTTTTTGTTCTACCCTCTCCTTGTTTTTACTCAACTTATGCACTACCACTCGAGTCCGCTCATTATCTAACCTTTCAACTTGGAAACGCTCTTTATTATCACTGCCAACCACGTCTACACTTTCGGAAAGAAACTGATAGTAGGTTCGAGCGTATTTTTCCAAGTCGTCGCGTCGTTGTTTTAAATTCTCAATAATTTTTGACCCCGAAACCTGAAATACCGTATCAGGTATTCGATTAACTCCGGTCTGAATAGCTTCATCGGTTAACCTGCGCTGTATTTCGTCTACTATTGATTTCCAATCTTCGTAGGATAGGTTATTTAGCAACCGACGGTCCAGATATTGAACCATGGCTACCCACTGCCGGGTTACATCCCGCACTTCAGCATCAAAACCTTGAATGGGCGGGAGAACGAAATTTTGAGAGGCTAGGCTAGGGAAGAAGCCCTCGTTGACAAAAAAAGCTTGGTCTCGGTCGCGAGGAATCGGACGGAAGATTCGTCCGTCGCTGGTATCCTTCTCCTGCGTAGACCATCGCCATTGGTCGGCATGCCGGTCCCAGTCACCAATAATCAGGTCAAACAGCCGGGACTTGAGATAAAAGTGCTGATCTACCTCATTGTCGTTATCCTCCCGTAAATCCTTCAGCATCTTGGGCGTGCTCTCAATATCTTCGGAACTCCCGAAATATTCAGCGTCCGACCAGTCATCATCCGGCCTCTCCTCAAATAAAGCCAATGTGTTGGCGTGGGTGCCTCGGTACTGTCCCAGCCGAGGGTCGTCGGGGATATAGACAATTTTGGGGTTAGTATGGTACACTCCAATGGCATCAGCCATAGGCGGAATAGCCAGGGCAGCGTAGGGATGAGAAGCAGAAATCACTTCACCCAACACCGTGTTGATGAACGGACTGGATAATGACGGTGGAATATTTCGTTCGGGGTATTTATCCACTGAACGGAGAACGTATTGTCGGCCGTCTTTGGCTTCCAGCCGAAGAGACAAAGTTTGTCCGCCTCCGCCTCGTTTTACTACTTCAAGACCACCTTTCTCTTTTCCGATATCAAAATAGGAGAAAGTAGTCGGCAGGCTCCATTCGGTGCGGTAGTTATTTCCGTAAAACTTAATTTTACTATTGCTTGCCAGATACTTAGTATTGGCTTCTCGAGTTATTGTACTATCGCTGTAATCTAGATTGAGTTGATTAACAATTTGGGTAGAAGGAGAAAATGTGGTTAGTAAAGCCTGCTGGTGCAGAGGCTGGTCTGGCTGGCTACTGTTCCAGAATAGTAATTCTGCCGAGCCATTTCGGTAGAATTTAATTTCTCCAAACCCAATTTTGGAGGCAGCAAATTGCGTGTTCTGATGTTGTTTTACATAAGTGGCTTCAGAAAATGCTCCATTGACAATGTAATCGTTGTTACCTCGGCGGATATGCTGGAGGGAGCGCTCGTGGCTGGAAATGTGCACCAAGGCATGGTCACGGTCTAAAATTTTGTCTAGGGATTTACGAAGTATCTGGTAGCGATAATGGTGTTGATCTTGGGTGTTTATTCCCAAAGTTCGATATAACGGATAAAGAGAGCCTACCAGGGGCAAAGGTATATACAAGGGATCGGAGAGGGCAGTGAACGGAAACAAATGATACTTGAGTGGAGAACGCCCCCCTCTAGGTCCATAGGAATAGATGGGGTGATGAGTCGCTACGACAATATGTTTATCCTTATTTCGGGATAGAATGTCTTCTAACTGATCCACAATATCGGAGACAGAAGCGGCTCCACAGTCGGAGGATTCCAAAGGCTTATCACCGGTATGAAGAAACCACTGAGTATCAATGACCACCAATATAATATTTTCACTCAGGGAAATTTCGTAAGGGCCTGGGCAGCCTCCACCCGGAAGGAAGAGCACCTGATCACTTCCCTGAGACTCCAGATAGTTTCCTTGATTTAAGATGTAAGTCAAACCATTTTGTCCGCCATGATCCCAGTCCCGGTCGCCAGGAGTAAAAATCACCTGTCCATTAAAATTTTCTGAAATATTAAGCAGAGATAGAAGTCGATTTTCTGCCACTTGATATTCAGCTTCTTCGCGGTCGGGTAAACCTACCGAACTAGCATTATCACCGAGAAGTAGCAGGGTAGCGGGATGATCAACCGTCTGAAGTTTCTGCTGTAATAAAGCGAGAGTGGACTCTGAAATTTCGTTGGCTGGATCAGCCGTATTTCCAAGAAAAAACAGGCTAAATTCTACAGTGTCAGCTTGGGTGGTCTGAGCCGTAGCAGAGTAGTATTGACCTATCAAAAATAAAAGTGAGAAGGCATACCGAATCATATTGTTAATCTATTAAGAAACCGGCAAAATGGGATTTGCTACATCACATTGACTTTGCCTAAAGCAACTGCGATAAACGAAATTATTGAAACTACCAGTCCGACTACAAAGATTAGATAGGAAACCCGCAACATTTTGTATTTTCGGGCTAGAACCCGACCAAGATTGTACAAGTCACGCGTGAGACTACCGTAGGCCAGATCATCGTTTTGCCGGATCATCTGCATTCCCCACTCAAAGTCATCACGGGTCATATTGTAGAAGTTGCCAAAGAACAGCAGGTTGGCCCGGTTTTTCATGACATCCTCTTTACGGAATCTTCCTTGGGTTACCTGAGGTAGTGTTGCTAAAATGGCGAACACAATAGTCAGCAAACAAACCATTGTTAAAATAACTCCAGGCAACCAGTAGGCAGTATATTCCTCAATACGACGAAAGAGCACCGTAACCAGTATTGATAACAATATGGCATTAACAGAGATCATGATATTGGCTTTTGTATCAGCTATGGCGCTCAGGTCCATATGCGTACGCATCACAATTCGATACATGACTTCGCCGCCTTTAGGGACCTTGGATTTTTTAGTCGTTTTTTTCTTTCGAGTTGCTAGGTTAGCCTTAAGAGAGAGATAGTTCTTGTTTTTTCCGGGACCAAAGTGCTCTTCTGCAAAATCAGTAAAGTAGTGGTGATTTTTGAAGAACTTAAGGTTCTCAGCATTCCACTTCTCTCTTTTAATCTTTTTGCTAGATATGAGTTTGCGTTCCTTACGAAGAGCTTCGGCCCAAAATTCATAGTCCTTACCCGCCAAGTGAGCCATGTCGGCATCGCAAATAATCTCTTGTAATAAGCCCTGAGGTTTTTGAGGCATATCAGTTGCTCTAATGCAACCTATCACCTGTTCTATAAACTCGGGTGAAGCATTTTCCTTAGAAAGAAAGTCCTGAGCAAACTTTACGCTAACTGGAATGGGGTCTTCGTTAGGGTACAGATGACCGACATCGTGAAACCAGGCTGCAGTAACCAAAATATCCAATTCCGGCTGACTAAGCTGACAACCTTCACCAATAGTACGAACGGCAGTCACAACCTCTTTGGTGTGTTTCAAATTATGGTAAAACAAAGAGCTGGTATCATGTCTACCAAATTCGGATTCCACTAATTGAGCGGCTTTTTTAGGTATGCTGACGGCAGTAGTTGTTGAGCGCATGACACTAAAATAGATATTCCTGACGGAATTTTTCCTGTTCTGCCTCGGAAATCCCCAATCCTTCCCGGATATAGTTGTCCAGAGAACCGTACTGTTCTTCTATGGTACGAAATGCTGTTTCCAAATATATGGGACGAACTTCTAGTAAAGGCAAGGAAGTGTAAGGGTTGATTCCGATCAATGGGCCTAAATTCGCTCTTTTTCTAATGCGTTTCTGCCGGTAATAATTGGACGCCATATAATCTCGCATGATCGTTTCTTTGGGTACACCCAGCGTTAGCAGCAGCATGGCACTCATAAAACCGGTACGGTCTTTACCTGCTGAACAGTGGTAAAGTAACGGCTCGTCTTGTACAAGGACTTCCTGAATTGCCAAAGCAAAGCTATCAGTGTATTGTTTTACGTAGAGCTCATTGTTGTCAACTAGAATTTGTTCGGTATTATATTCATCAGGCTGAGTCTTTTGAAGTAGTTGTCTATACTCCTTACGAGTAGTAGCCGTGTCATAAACTGACAGGTGGCGAACTCTGGGTGAATTGTTTTGCGGTAGATTGTCCGGCTTTCTTTCCAGAGCCTCTGGTTCACGAAAATCAATAACGGTGCGGATGCCAACATTCTTCCAGTAGTTCCAGTCAGACTTGGTCAGGTTGCTGAGATCATCTGAGCGGTAAAGTTTTCCCCAACGGACGGTTCGCCCATCTTTTGTGCGGTATCCGCCCAGATCTCGGGTATTATCGGTACCCTTGAAGTGAATTCTCCGTTCGGCAATAGTTACTTCTTTTCCAGTGGTGTCCACCAGGGTGAAAAAATGTTGATAAGCTTCGTCTTCCGGTTTCCAGAGAAAAGTGTAGTGGTGGGTCATCCCAATAGGCTGAGTGAGGTTGATCTGCTCGGGGGAGTAGCCGTGGTACACAGCAACCGGTAGTGTAAGCCGATCTGAAAGCAGCGAGATATCTATAATTACGGTACCTTGCTTATCCCGGTAAGCTGGTGTTTCTTGGGCTATCGGATTCGTGGGATAATTAGCATCTAAGGGAGCAAGATTACGGCAAGATGAGAGCAGAAATGTATTTAACAGAAGATAAATTAGTATGTTGTTGGTCTGGCAGGTTTGCATATTGCTAAGTACGAGTGAGTATCACCTAAGTTTGGTCAAATAAAGCAAGCGAGTAAAATTGAGGTCGCTCATCTGACGATAAATAATGATAGAATTACTATATTTAGATCAAATCTGACCTCTGCAAACTAAAATTCGGTCCTAATCGTTGACATATTGCTTTGGATTAAACTAACCGCTTGATGCCAACTGGTTGTTTTTGTGGGCTTCTTTGCATCTTCCTGTTTGGGTTGAACAGCCTATGCTCGGGGCAGGCAGGGCCTAGTTCAAAATTAAGCAGTTTTTGTAAAACCAGTCTAGACAATCAGCCTCGTCCTACTTTTTTTAATATTCAGCGGTACCGTTCAGGAAGTTATCGCATGCGGGCTTCTAATGGAGACGACCTCATCATTCAGGATAACAGCAGCATTTCAATAAGCCTAAGGGCCCCGTTGGTACTTCGTCCGGGCTTCAAAGCATTTGGTTCTCTAACCTATTACGATGAAGATTTTGAGTTTATCAATGTCGAACGTTCTTCAGATTTTTCTCAGGCACTCCATAATAAATCTCTACGGAGCCTAAATGCTTCACTTTACCTAATAAAACCATTTCGGGGTAACCTGTTTATACTGAATCGATGGCAGGCATCGCTAAACGGAGATTTTAATCGACCGAATACCAATCAGTACTTAAATTTCTCCGTTGCTTCGGTATTGGGTTGGCGAAAGAGTTCGAACACAATTCTCGGATTGGGATTATTTTATGGAGTTGATTTTGACGGTTCGTCACTAGTACCCTTATTTGCCTATCAGCATACATTTAATAAACACTGGAGTATGGAATCTGTGCTTCCGGTACAGGCTAATGTTCGCTACTTTAGCAAAAACCGCAAAAATATTTTGGAAGCGGGGATTAAACTCAACGGGCCAGAGTATAATATTCATCTAACCTATCCTTCGGCAGTGAGTGAGCAATTTGAGTTTGAACGTAGCGAAGTTCGGTGGAGCTTACACGGAAAGCGGGAGATTCACGATTGGCTATGGCTTGGATTAGAAACGGGTTTCAATACTCCGGTCTCTACCGACCTTCGGTCAAGAGATGGCTCAGGCTCGCTAAACTATACCTACTCGGCCAATTTTTTCACGATGTTTAGCTTATTTTTGGTGCCTCCCCAAAAGCTGTTAGAGCGCCATCTGGGGCGATAAAAAGTGAGTCTATGGTTTCTCAACTCTTAGTGGATTGATAAGTGGATGACTGAAACAGTCCGCAGAAATCTCGAAGATATCGGCTTCTTGAGTTTCTATCTGATCAGTAAAACTAAGTACCGAAGTCCCCATAAAATGTACGTGTACATCTCCCGGTTGCCGAAACAGATCATACTTAAAGTGGTGGTATTCCAGATTAGCCAGGTTATGGCTCATATGAGCTTCGCCGGTAAGAAACTCTTTTTCCCAGAGTAACTGCTCATTGCGCCAGATTTTACTTTTGCCGACAATCCGTTCGGGTAACTCTCCAAGTAGTAACTCCGGGCCGTAGGAGCATTTCCGCAGCTTGGAATGGGCCAAATAGAGGTAATTTATCTTCTCCATCCGATGATCAGAAAACTCATTGCCCAAGGCAAAGCCTATTCTCTGGGGGTTTCCGGCTCTGTTGATGTAATATAATCCCACTAGTTCGGGTTCTTCGCCGCCATCCAAGGCAAACGAAGGCTGAGAAATTGCTTGACCGGGTGAGATAGCCGAAAGACCGTTGCCTTTATAAAACCATTCCGGTTGAGCCCCAGGTTGGTCACCAGACATGCGCCCGTTTTTTAATCCCAGGTTAAACATTTTCATGGAATCAGACTGGTTTGATTCTAAATCAGTGATTTCGGCTTGGTGCATAGCATCCCTTGAGGAGGCACTCCCCAGGTGGGTTAGCCCCGTGCCGGTAATCCAAGTATGGTAGGGATCAGGGTGAGAGAAGGGCACTAGAAGGCGCTGTTCTTGATGAATGAGATTATAGTTAAGAACATTTTCTCGACGATGTTCGTAAACCATTTTTATTAACGAAATCTGTTTGGCTTCAGCTTTAAGTAACAGTTCATAGACGCTATTTATTCCTGTCAGGGGATGAATATCTTCTCCATCTACGATACCTACTTGCGGGTGATGCTTTGAAGACAGAAAGCTGATAAGTTTTATCATGAATTCGTTGGTTTAAGCAGCAATGGGTTGCAGAAACGGAAAATACTAGATCAGAAGCATTACTGCAAAAAGTTGTGAGTCACAACAAAAGGAAAAGGCAACTAGTTAGCTCACTAGTAGTATTTATTTACTCAGTAGTTAGTGTTTACAGTATAGGTAACTGTATTACATTATAAAAAAATTGACAACACTTTTATTTGTCCGTATGGAATGATATTTATTCAGTTCTGGTTAGTTTTGAAATATTATTTTATGTAATTAGTGGGAATTTTTTAGAAGTAAACACTTTATTTTTTTATGCAAAAGGCTGTAACTTCGCCTCGCAAGCTTATTTCTAATCACCGAAATAAGATTTTTAGCTTAGCAGGATTAACAATACTTTTTTTCAGTATTTATTTCATTACCGGCATCCATTATCTTTCAATAGAACGAGACCGAGGTGCAGGCTACCATGAGAATGATCTGTATTTTCAGGCTGATTCTGAGTTTTTGGCTTTGAAGTTATTCAGCACCAGGGGGTACTATAAACGAGCTCTTTTTCACCCCCTCTTCCCTGTTATGTTTAACCCTGCTGCCAGATTGGTAAATAAGGTGATCTCTGACCCTTATGTAGTAACATCATTGTTTTGCGCTCTATTTGGGGCACTATGCGTGCTAGGATGTGCGTATTTATTTTACCAACTGGCTGTACCTTGGCCCCGAAGCCTACTTTACGCCGGCCTGTTTGGATTAACATCGACCAACCTGATATTTTCTACCATACCTGACACCTATATTTTTTCGGCTGCCGGACTTATTGCGCTGCTGATTGCGGTGGTGCGTAAGCCGCCAGTATGGGTTTGGGCTATAATATCGGTGTATTTAGTCGGGATAAACCTCGTGAATGCCGCATTTATTGTCATCGCTATAACTTACGCTAAGCTAATAAAGGGAAGCAACGGCCAATGGCTACCTCGGTGGAGTGATGTAAAGAGTCGATCGAAACAAACGTTCATTGTCAAGTTCCTGGCTCAGTCGGTGGCCTTGTTTCTGGGGTTGGTAGTTATTCAGAAGGTAGCACTAAACTTCTGGTTACTGTCTCGTCCTAGAGAACCTCTGAAGGACATCCAGTACCTTTTCTTGCCCGAAACGTTCACGGAAGCGGGAGTCAAGCTGATAAACCTCGGCGAGCACCTTTTTTATTTTAATATACTAGCGCCTCTGCCTAAACTGGTACAGCACCTACGGAACCCGGATATACTTTTAGTTTCTTTCCGAGAAAGTAATTTACTAGATTATCCCGCAATAGCCTGGCCGGGACTTCTAATCTGGACAGCAATTCTGGGTCTAGCCACTTGGGCCATTATAAAATACCGGTTGTTTAACTCACCAATTGTGAAAATTACAATTGTGAGTTTGCTGGCTAATGCCGTAATCTTTTTTCTGTATGGTGATGATATTATGCTTTATGCCTGTGAATGGACATTCTTCCTGATCGTTATGGTCGCCTTAGGACTGGAAAAATTCATACAAGGGCAGAAGCAGATTCAAGCCAATTCCTTACTAGCGTTATTTCTGACTTTGGTCTTTCTCAATAACCTTTATTTTCAATGGCAGATGTTTGCCTTCATTCGGTTTACTAATTAAAATCTAAGTAAGCCGACGACCGAATTTTCTCCGTGACCGATTGAAAACCTCTTTTTACTTCTCGAGATTTTACTGCTTTTAGGGTTGGTATACAGAATTAGCGATAGTACTCAAGTTGGACAATTCTTCCATTTGCCCCTATCTCTTTTCACAGTCGTTCTTTTAGTGTGTTGCTCTAAAAGAGATCTGGTAGACGTACCAGGATAAATATGTTATTCTGTGAAGTATGTTTCTAAAGAAGGTAAGGCTAAAATGCCGATAGCCTTAGGTAAAAATACTTTAGTCAATTGACAGAGGGGTTGCTCTGGTGTTTGTCATTTGATCTGGGTAAAGCATAAAAACGATCTATGCATCCGCACCTTCTTTTTTTGCCCAATAAAAGTAAGATACTACAGGTGCAGTTGGTACAGAAATCAGTGTGGGAAACTAAAGGCAACGATAGGAATGTGGGCAGCTTAGCCAACATAAAAGAATGAAGGTTAAGAAACGAAAGGTAGTAATTTTAGCAGAATTGCCGTAGCTTCCAACAACCAAAATTAGCGACCTATGCCTTCCTACGACACATTGGTTGAAGCACTCAACGATCTCCAAGCTCGTGGCTACGTTCATGATTTTAATTTGGAGAAAGATCGCATTTATTGCAAGCAGCTTAAAATGCATTACCGCCCTAAAGAATTTACCATCACTGAAGTTCACCGCTTTGAGGGAATGTCCAATCCCGACGATAATTCGGTGCTCTATGCTATTGAAACCAGCAACAAAGATAAAGGGACGCTGGTAGATGCCTACGGTGCCTACGCTGAATCTGTTTCGGATGAAATGCTGGCAAAATTAAAGGCTGGTTATCAGCACTAAACCCCAAGTTTAACTTTTTTGAAGCGTAAGGACTTAACCCAGGGCTCCGTTCCACTCACTCTATTTCAACTAACGTTGCCGATGGTGGTGGGGATATTGAGCATGGTGGGTTTCAACTTGGTAGATACCTACTTTATCGGAAAACTGGGAGAAAATGAACTGGCTGCTTTGAGCTTTACCTTTCCGGTAATTATGGTAATTTTTAGCTTGGTACAAGGAATTGGAATTGGGGCTACCGCCCTTATCTCTCAGTCGTTCGGCAGAAATGACTTGGGTAAAGCAGCTCGGGAAACTACGGACAGTCTGTTTCTTGCCATCATATTAGTTCTGATCTGTGTATTTATTGGGCTTTCTACCATCAATCCTTTATTTACTGCGCTGGGAGCAGGGCCAGAAGTGTTGCCGCTAGTACGTGAGTACATGGAGATTTGGTATTTTACTATACTCTTCGTAATCGTACCTTTTGTTGGCAATAGTGCTATTCGGGCAACCGGCGACACCCAGACTCCTAGTTATATCATGCTTTTTGCCGTGCTCATCAATGCAGTCCTAGATCCCTTACTGATTTTTGGCTGGGGGCAGGTCCCTGCTCTTGGGCTTCAGGGAGCTGCGTTAGCAACCGCTGTTTCCCGAGGGCTAACCCTGCTAGTTTCTCTCTACATTCTCCGATACCGCGAGCGACTGATTACCTTTGACATTCCTTCCAGATCGGTGCTGATGGGCTGTTGGCGGGCTATTTTGTACATTGGCCTTCCTACTGGCATTTCCCGGATGATCGTACCACTGGCGGTAGGAGGGGCTACTGCATTATTAGCCACTTATGGCCCTGACGCTGTGGCTGCGTTCGGAGTAGGCAGTCGGATTGAAGTATTGGGTACCAGTGTTTTTTTTGCGCTTTCGGCGGCTATTGCTCCTTTCATTGGACAAAATGTAGGAAAAAACGCTTGGGGAAGAATTCGGGAGTCAATTACTTTCGGAAGTGGCTTTTCCCTGCTGTGGGGTGCTCTAGCAGCTCTGGTGCTCTGGTTACTGGCTGAGCCTGTAGCCCGGATTTTTACCGATAGTCAGCCGGTAGTCGAGAAAGTTTCACTTTACTTAACGATTCTTCCACTCAGCTTTGGTTTCCAAGGAATATATTTGATTGGGAACGCCAGCTTGAATACGATGAGCAAGCCATTGCCAGCTTTCGTTATTTCGGCTATACAGATGTTTGTCTTGTACCTCCCTTTGGCCTACTTAGGTTCCTTTCTGGGTGGCATTGCCGGTATTTTTATAGGAATTGCTCTTAGTTATCTACTCGGTGCCCTAATTTCTTTCTGGTATTTACGAAAGATATTGGCAAAGTCCTTAATTAGATAGTTTCCAAAACGTTGTAGACATCAATAAATCCCTCGGGTATTCTGATTAGAAAAAATCGTAGAATATTTTTCAAATATTGGTACTATTTGAATAATGAAAAATACCTTTTGGTAGATTATTTAAGAGATAATTCCTAAAAACAAAACCTGAGTGACTCAATTGATGAACCTTATTCTATTATCAGAAAAATATGAATAAGTCAAAAAAAACTTACATCTCGATAATGCATCATTGTAAATTGGTTAGAGACTAGCATATGTTCAGTTTGCGAAATGTATTATAATTAATATTATAGTATATATAACTATAATAATTATATTTTAGGTTATATATACCTGAATAAGCTTTTTCTTACGAATGTAAGCAAAGTTCCGTATGCGGTTATTTTTTCATTATCACAAAGTATAGGTTTGTATTCATACACTGACGAGAGACGTACTACCATTGCCCTTTACTACTATTTCCTAAGCTAAAATCGCTTATACCTAAGTAAGAAATTATTGGATCTACAACTATTCTATATTGATAGTTGTACAAAATTGTAAGATTAACTACCTAAATTATGTCTACATTTAGTGCCCCCACCCATGGTGTTCCTGCGACAGCTGTGTCTGTAGAGAACGATTCCACCCGGAAGGATGATTCTACCAATCCTCGCGAGCCCATTGCCATTGTTGGCATTGGGTGTCGCTTCCCGGGCGAAGTGAATGATCCATCGTCTTTCTGGAAATTGCTTTCCGAAGGAAAAAACGCCATCACCGATGTGCCGCCCGATCGTTGGAATTTGAAAAAATTTTACGATCCGGATAACAATAAGGCTGGTAAAATTAAGAACAAAAAAGGCGGATTTGTCAAAGATATAAGTCACTTTGATCCTGCATTTTTTGGTATGTTTCCTGCTGAAGCCCAATGCATTGATCCGCAACAACGAATGCTGCTGGAGGTAACCTACCAGGCGTTAGAAGATGCTGGAATTCCGATGGAATCTGTATCTGACACCAAAACGGCGGTATTTATGGGTGTTTTTATGAACGACTACTGGGATATTCAAGTCTCAACCGAGCAGCGTAACGCCATTACCCCCCACGTACCGATGGGGTCTTCGCTTACCGCCATTGCCAACCGTATCTCTTACGTTTATAACCTAAAAGGCCCTAGCGTTAGCCTAGATACGGCCTGCTCTTCTTCTCTTGTGGGGGTGCATCTGGCTTGTCAGAGTATCTGGTCAGGCGAGAGCGACCAAGCCTTGGCCGGTGGAGTTAATGCCTTGCTTCGCCCTGAGTCGTCGATCATGATGTCGAAGGGTAATTTTCTGTCTCCTGATGGCTATTGCAAAACTTTTGATAGCCGTGCCAATGGTTACGTTCGTAGTGAGGGTTGCGGAGTTGTTATGCTCAAGCCGCTATCGAGAGCAGAGGCTGATGGTGATCATATCTACGCCACTATTCTCGGAACTGCCGTGAATCAAGATGGTCATACCGAAGAAGGTTTTACAGTTCCGAGTTTTTCTTCTCAGGTAGCGATGCTGGAAACTGCTTACGAAAAGGCTGGAGTAGACCCAAAAAACGTAGCCTACATTGAAGCCCACGGAACGGGTACTCCTGTAGGTGACCCAATTGAGACGCGGGCCTTCGGCGAAGTATTTGGTAAAAACCGTTCTGAGAACGAAAAATGCTGGATGGGTTCGGTAAAAACCAATATAGGCCACTTAGAATCTGCCGCCGGTATTGCTGGTCTGATCAAATTGTCACTGGTATTGAAAAATAGGCAGGTTCCCCAAAACCTACACTTCGAGAATCCAAACCCAAAGATTCCCTTTGACGATTATCGCTTGCAAGTGCCAACCGAACTGGTTGACTTACCTCAAAACGGACACCCTATTATTGGTGGGGTTAACTCCTTCGGAGCGGGTGGAACTAATGCTCATGCTGTATTACAGGCTTATCAACCGCAAACTAAATCTAAGAAGGATATTTCCGGTGGAAGTGAAGCCGAAAGGGTAGAATTATTTACCGTATCAGCTCAAACTAAAGAAGCGCTCCGGGATAATGTCACCCAGTACGTTGAGTATTTGGGGAACACACCTAATTCCCTGTCAGATATTTGTTACAGTGCTGGAGCCCGCCGTTCAGCACTTGATTATCGACTTTCTGTGGCTGCTCGAACCAAAGAAGAACTTCGGGAAAAACTTGAGGCCTATCTTGGGGAAGAAACCCGGCCAGGCATGTTCGAGCAGAAGGCAAAAAAAGGTCATAAGCCTAAGTTAGGTTTCATCTTTTCGGGTCAGGGGCCTCAATGGTATGCCATGGGGCAGCAGTTAATTGAATCTTCGTCTATTTTCCGAGAGGTAATTGAACAGATTGACCAGCGGTTCCAGCAGTTAGCTGATTGGTCGTTGCTGGAAGAAATGAGCCGGGATGAAGCTACTTCCCGGGTAAGCGAAACTAGGATTGCTCAACCGGCTATCATGGCGGTGCAGATCGGACTTACCGAAATCTGGAAATCATGGGGAGTAACTCCCGAAGGTTGTGTAGGACATTCTATTGGAGAAGTGGCCGCCGCCTATGCCAGTGGATCGTTAACGCTTGACCAGGCGGTAGAAGTGATCTATCATCGTAGCCGGGGGCAAAACCGAGCTACCGGGAAAGGCAAGATGCTGGCTGCTGCCCTTACGGTAGCAGAGGCTCGCGAGGCAATTATAGGTTTTGAGGATGTAGTATCCATTGCAGCAATCAACGGTCCCAACATGCTGACCTTTTCGGGAGATTCAGAACCGCTGGAGAAAATTGCTCAGCAACTGGAGCAGAAAGATGTCTTCTGTCGTTTTTTAAGGGTTAATGTCCCGTTCCATAGTCACCATATGGAGCCGCTAAAAGCAGAGCTAATTGAATCACTAGATCATCTGGAGCCTAGCGAAGCTACTATTCCGTTGTACTCCACAGTAACCGGTAAGCAAGAGGATGGGTCACATCTGGATAGTAACTACTGGTACCAAAACGTACGGGAGCCAGTCTACTTCACTGATGCTCTGGCACGGATGGCCGACGATGGTTTTGATACGTTCATTGAAATTGCTCCCCACCCAGTGCTAACCATCGGGGCGAATGATCTACTGAAAGCCAAATCTGTTAAAGCGGCGTTTATTGTCCCCTCCTTGCGCCGAAAAGAAGATGAAGCAATTACTCTGATGGGGTCGCTAGGAATGTTGTTTACTCAGGGCTATTGTATTGATTGGAAGCAGCTAAACCCGAACGGGGCGTTAGTGGACCTTCCGGCATACTCCTGGCAGCACGAACGCTACTGGTTTGAAGTTCCTGAACATGCCAACGAACGTTTAGGCGAAGTGATTCACCCGCATTTATCTAGTGTAGAGCGTTCGGCAGCCAATCCTAACCATTTTATTTGGAAGTTGCAGCTGGATACGAAAGTGCATCCCTATATCGAGGATCATAAAGTAGACGGTACCGTTATTTATCCGGGAACCGGGCACCTAGAAGTAGCATTTGCCGCGGCAAAGTCTTCATTTGGTGAATCATTCGGGTTTTTAGAAGATATTCACTTTGAGTCGGCACTTTTTCTACCAGACGAAGGTGAGTCAATGGACATTCGACTGGAGGTGGCTTCTGATGAAGGGAGTTACCGTATCTTTAGCAAGGGCGAAGGAGATGATACTCCCTGGACGATGCATTCCCGAGGAGTGATGAATCATTTAGGTGACTCATTCATATCTTCATCGGTTAATTTACCCGAAATTCAGGAGCGGCTTACCGAAACCGTTTCAGTTTCCAACCTGTACGTTGAACTCAAAGAGGGAGGGCTTCAGTACGGAGAAGCATTCCGTTGTATTCAGCAATTGTGGAAAGGGGATAGCGAGATTCTGGCCGGTATCAAACTCAGCAAGAATCTGCATCACGGAATTGAAGAGTACGGTTTCCATCCGGCTTTATTAGACGCTTCATTGCACGCTATTTTTGCGGCGAAAGAAAGCAGAGAGGGTGAAAAACGTGGGATCTATTTACCCGTTTATATCCAGCGGTTTAAACTTCACAGCAAGCCCAACACCAAGATTTGGAGTTATATCCGTGTAACGGAAGCTAGTGATGCCAATTTGCGAGGAGACTACTTTATTTTGAACGAAGACGGAACCTTAGTCGCTGAAATTCAGGGACTAACCTGTAAATACATCGAGGGTTCTAGAGGAGAGTCGGCTAACGAATTATATCGCGGAATGTACGCCTATACATGGGAAAAAGCTCCCGAAACTTCGGAGCCAACTGCGATGACCCGAGTGAATGGCGATGCTACCGGAGGATGCCTGCTGTTCGTTGATCAACAGGGGGTGACTCAGACCCTGCTAGAGAAATTTAGCGGTGATAATCTGCTTCCGATGCTAGTTGAAAAAGGAGCGAGCTACGAAGAGCTTTCTTCAACTCACTTCCGAGTGAATCCTTCATCTCAGGAGGATATTGAACGGGTACTGGCCGAAGTAACCCGCAAAGGCTTCAAAGTACGTCGGGTAATGTACCTTTGGGGATTAGATAGTGTATTTGATCCGGAAATTTCGTTGAAGGCTCTAGACGAGCAACAAGAAGCGTTAGCGGAGGCTACCACTAATGCACTTAGAGCTATTGTTAATCACGGAAGTGAACCAAGACTATATCTGCTTACTCAAGGTGCCGACCGTATTGTTGATGAAGAAGTTGTTAACATCAATCAAGCAGCACTCTACGGAATGGGGCGGGTTTTGATGAACGAGTTTCCTTTTATTAAGACCAGTCTAGTAGATTTGTCGGCGAAAGTAAATAAGGTCGAGATTGAGACACTCTACGAGAACTTTACTCTAGTCGAAAAGCCAATCTACCCAGAAGTTGCCCTACGACACGGTAAGTTGCTGGTTCGTAAACTACAGGCAGTAACCGAAGAATCGGCTGAGCAACAAGCTACTATAACCTGCTCGGCTCGGGGTAAAGCTTATCGAGCATCAGTGAAGGAGTACGGCACCCTGGATGGTATTGAGTTCCGTCAAGTGGTTAGTGCTGAATTGGCTGACGATTCGGTAGAAATTGAAGTTCGGTCGGCCGGATTAAATTTCAAGGATATTATGAATGTGATGGGGCTGCTTAACGATGAAGCAGTGCAGGGAGGTATAGCCGGCAAAAATCTCGGATTGGAATGTTCAGGAGTGATCAGCCGAGTAGGTAAAAATGTCACCGAATTTGCTGAAGGCGATGAGGTAATGGCTTGGGCGGCTAATTCCTACGCGGGATTTACAGTGACTCCGGCTTCCTGCGTGGTGAAAAAGCCCGTAAATCTTTCCTTTGAAGAAGCGGCTACCATTACTGTGGCGTACCTGACTGCCTATTACTCATTAAATTATCTGGCCCGGTTAAGCGAAGATGATACTGTCTTGATCCATGCTGCTTCGGGAGGGGTAGGAATCGCTGCAATCCGCTTAGCAAAATTAGCGGGAGCCAATATTATTGCCACGGCCGGTACCGAAGAAAAACGCAAATTTGTGCGCTCATTAGGAGTTGAACATGTTTTTGACTCGCGTAGCCTGAAATTTGCCGACGAGGTTAGATCGGCAACTCAAGGACGAGGAGTTGATATCGTGCTGAATTCACTTTCAGGAAAAGGTATCACCCAGAGCATTAAGTGTTTGGCACCTTTTGGTCGATTCATCGAGATTGGTAAAGCAGATATATACCAGGACACAAAGCTGGCTTTAAAGCGCTTCGGCGAAAACTTATCGTATCATGCCGTAGATGTTGATCGGTTGATGCTTCAGAAGCCTAAACTGGCTAAGCGGCTGTATCAGGAAGTAGTTAGCCTGTTTACCAAACAGCAATTATCGGTTCATCCTCATCAGGTTTATCCGGTTTCTCGATTGGCAGATGCCCTACGGGTACTTAGCAAAGGAGGGCATATCGGTAAGCTGGTGGTGACTATGCAGACCGATGATGAAATTGAAGTACTTCCGGCTCAGGAGCTAGAGCTTAGTGCTGATGCTACTTACCTGCTTACCGGTGGCGCTAGTGGGTTCGGTTTGATGTTAGCCCAATGGTTGGCTGAGAAAGGCGCTAGACGATTAGTACTATTAAGTCGAAGTGGCTATAAGCATCAGGGAGACTTCCAAATTGCGGAGAATTTGAAACAGCAGGGGGTAGAACTGTACCCCATGAATCTGGACATTACCGACAGCCGGGCAGTAAATGGAGTGGTTGAGTACATTGAGAAGCACTTACCTCCGCTGAAGGGTATCATCCACAGTGCGGCCGTACTCAATGATGCTACCCTTATGAACACAGATACTGAGCGATTTATGAAAGTATTTCGTCCAAAAGTGTTGGGAGCTTGGAATTTACATCAGGCAACTCAGAATGCATCGCTGGACTTTTTCCTCTCACTTTCCTCAATATCCTCACTATTTGGTTTACCTGGGCAGTCGAACTACTCTTCGGCTAACAACTTCTTGGATCGTTTGGCTCAGTATCGCCAGTCTCAAGGATTGGCAGGCTCTTCGATCAACCTGGGTGTGTTGGGAATGTACGCCGGAATGTCTAAAGAGGGGGGGAACGTACTGAATGTACTGGCGAATCAGGGTTGGTTGCCACTTTCTTTAACCCAGGTTACCCAGAAAATAGAAACTGTATTGTTGCAGCAACCAGCCGTTAGAATGGCGGCGAACTTGGATTGGCAACGATTTAGAAGTTTCTTCTCACATTTACAACAGGATGTACGTTTTGCTCATTTTCTGGAAGAAGCCCAGCAGGGCGGGGGAAGTAACAGTAATTCTACCCTAGCCGACCAAGTTAAAAATGCGGCTGAAGATCAACAGGTGCCACTACTGCGGAGCCTGTTGGCCGAATCTCTGGCTAAAATTTTAGGGGCCACCGTTGATCAGATTGAAACCGATGTTTCTATATCGGCGATGGGGCTGGACTCTCTGATGCTGAATCAGCTACGGAACTGGATTCAGCAGAAGCTGGAAGTGAATTTCCCGCTCATGAAAATTGCCAAAGGGCCGAGCCTGATGGAGCTGGCTGAGCAACTCCTAGAAGAATTGACCGAAACTGTAGTGAACAAGCAGTCGTCAGAAGCTGGTAATGCTGATGCATCAGGAATTGCGAGCGAAGCAGATATTGAAGTAGTTGGAGGAAAATGGCTAGTGCGCAATAAGCGAAATCAGCAGGATGTAAAGCAACGAGTATTCTGTTTCCATCCGGTAGGTGCGGGAGCATCCATGTTCAGTCACTTCATCTACAATGCTCCTGAGAATACTGATGTGTTAGCCTTCCAGTTGCCGGGGCGGGAGAACCGTAGTGGCGAAGAGCCCTATGAGGATATGCTCAAGCTGATTCCTGATTTGGCTCAGGTAATTCGTCCTTATTTAGATAAACCGTTTATCATCATGGGGCATAGCTTCGGAGGTATGGTTGGCTTTGAGCTGATCCGGTATATTCGGGCACAGTATGGTATTGAAGCCAAGCACCTGTTTATCACTGGTACTATTGCACCTCAGCTAACCCTTAAGTGGAAAGAGAGGGATGTTATCAGCCAAACAGCGGTAGAAACCAACTCGGAGGAGCGATTACTATCCTTGATGAACTATATTGATGATGTAGAATTCCTGAAGCGTATTCTGCCGGTGATGCGGAAGGATATGCCGCTGATTATGAGCTATCGCTACGAGGAGCTGGAGAAATTGCATTGTCCTATCACCGCCTTTGCCGCTACACAGGATGAAGTAGTGTTAGTAGACGAAGTTCGTCAGTGGGAAGCTCAAACCAGCTCGGAATTTACCTTAGAAGTGGTAGAAGGTGACCATTGGTTCCTGAGTCGTAACCGAGAGTTAGTTCTAGAGCGGCTTACCCAAGCTATGAAGGATGACACCTTATCGTTAGTTCAAACTAAATAATCGTAAAGCTAGAGGGTGGTGTGAAAATACTACCCTCCCTTTACGTTCTAAATATCTGCTTTATCCATCCCTAAATCTTGTTAATTATGAATTTATTGACATTAGGTGTTGACTCTGCTATGTCCACCAATCATAAGCGAAAGGTCCGACTAACCAATATGGTAGCGTTGTTGACCCTCTTAATTGGAGTAATATACTCCGGTATTTTGTATTTATACTTTCCTTCATTAGTAATCTATCCGTTAGGCTGTTTGGTAGGCTCGCTCGTAGTTTTGGCTCTTAACTTTTACGGGGCAACTGCCATTGCAAGGTTTATCTGTTCATTCCAGATGTTATTGTTTACTACTTTATTTCACGCCTACGCCATACAACCAGGAGAGCATGTTATCACTTCATTGTATCTCTCTCAGTTTGCGATGGGCATTATTCCATTCTTGCTGTATGATTTTAAAGAGAAAGGTGAATTGATCGCTACATTGGCCATCTGTTATGCCATTATTTTAGGGCAGCAGGGGCTAAACGTACTCTTAGACGCTCCGGAAGTAAACGCAGATGTTTACCGAGAAAGTATTCTGAGTCCGCTTACTTACTTTTTCGCCGTAGTGATTGCTGTTGCAGGAGCTGCATTGATTAGCTTAGGTAAAAGCGAACAGGTCAGCGAGGTCAAAAAAGTCAATGGTGTCGAGCTGTCGGAAAAGTTATACAGTAGCGTTTAGCTTTTATCAGAAATCTTAAAGATAAAGTATTCTGAACTTCATCTTTATTTGTTTAGGTGTTGATAGGAACAAGCTTATTATAATGTGAAAGATTCTTTGTTAAACGCTTCCTCGGACTTTGCACATTTAATAAGTGTTCCAGAGCAACACTTTTCGGGAGTGCAGATTCCACTACAAAGAAGTGGCTGGAGTGGCAGGTCCTTATTAGGATTTGCCTCTCCTCCTTTTTCCGTTTTAAATAGCAATAGGCATCAGTATTTACATCTTAGTGAAGAGAAGCACTTTGACCAACTATACTACGAAAGAGCGAGGCATCAATATTTGTTAAGTAGGTATACGGCTAAATGCGCTTTAGCTCATTACCTTGAAGAAACAGACATAAAGGCTATCGCAGTTGAAAAAGGCATTTTCCGACAACCACTCATCAGTTATACCAAACACCCCATACCAAACATAAGCTTAGCTCACACCGGAGGCATTGGGGCCTGTATTATTTTTCCGCGGGAGCATCCAATGGGTTTAGATCTAGAATTCCCAAAAAATGAAAGCTTAGATTCTATTGCTCAGATGACTACCCCAATTGAAAAGATATTGCGAGCTGAATCCCGTGAAAGTGATTTGTCCTTTTATACTCGTATATGGACAGCCAAAGAAGCTCTTTCTAAGGTACTGGGTACCGGACTCACAACTCCACTGCATGTATATGAGGTCAACCAATTGATTATAAAGAATAACTATACGGTGAGTTACTTTAAAAACTTCACTCAATACAAAGCAATTTCCTTTTGGGTAAATCATTGTATCTGTTCAATTGTGCTGCCTAAAATGACTGAATGTTATCCTTCAGCATGGATTTTTGATGGATTAAACATTTCTATTTTTGAGCAGCCTAGCAGTTAGAAATGGTTGAATAATCTATTTTATCGGCAAATTATGAATTACTGGAATGAATATTACCATGCTGCTGATTAACTGGTTTATTATCGATAAAGGTCAGTGGCGCCGTTTGATATAGTTTTTCTCCTATTTCTGCTTCAACTTCACTGGTATCTAGTGTTTTTTTCCGCATTTTCTTGAGTTTAATTTTCAACTTTCTATAAAAAAAATCTTTATCGCACACTAGAGAGATATATTGCAATTGTTGCAAGTTTTTTTCCATTTAGTATGGCATTTTTGGGCTTAATATTATTAAATAAACTCAAACATGTCAGTATTTAGAAGTATTGTAGAAGCCGGTTTACATGACGATCTACCTGACTATATTAAAAAGAGGGTGCAACCGACAAATATCGTTGCATTCACTTTAGCTACTGTCATTGCTATTCCTTTTACAGTTATAACGCTGTTCTACTTTCCGTCTTTGGTAGTTTTTCCCATAGGTGGGGCCATTGTGAGTTTGGGATGTATATGGGCTAATCATCTAGGTGGCATAAAATATTCTCGGCTAATCATTTCAATTGTTCCAATCATTCTCGGTGCTTCTTATAATGCTGCATTGAGTGGGGCAGCCGACGATCCTCTGCCAAGTCTGTACCTAATTGAATTAAGCTTTGCGCTGATACCCTTTGTTATCTTTGATTCTCGCGAACGGACTTTTATATTGTCTACAATAATTTTATGTTCAATTGTCATCCTTACTTTTCCAATCACAAAAACTTGGTATACTTCTGTTTATGACTCCACACCTTTACGAAGCGGATGGCTTAGCACGGTTACAATTTCACTAGCTATTCTTGGTGGATTTGGTTGTGTAATGGGCATGATATTTATTACGAGACAATCTGAAAAAGAAAGTGAGCAGTCTCGGATAGAAGCAGAGCAACGTAACCAAGTATTGCTAAAACAACAAAAAGAGAATGCCCAAAAAACTAAAGAGCTAGAAGCTGCCCAAGCCGAAGAGCGTAAGCGGCAGTGGGCGGCCGAAGGTATTGCTCAAATCTCTGAAATCGTTCGACATACCGGCAGTAAAGAAAACCTGTTTGACCAGCTAATCTCAGCGACAGTCAAATACCTGAAGGCCAATCAAGGTGGATTATTTGTCGTAGATAGCAGCGATGATGAAGTTACAATTCAACTGGCGGCTTGCTACGCCTATGAGCGAAAGAAGTATATTGAGAAAACGATTATACCCGGTGAAGGTCTAGTTGGTCAAGCCTTCCTGGAAGCTAAATACTTACATTTCACGGAAATTCCCCCTAATTACGTGAACATTACCTCAGGGTTGGGAAAAGCTACTCCTACTTCACTAATTATCGTGCCTTTGATAGTAAACGAAGAGGTAGAAGGGCTTTTGGAGCTAGCTAGCTTTAGTAACTTCGAGGAGCATGAGATAGAATTTCTAGAACGTTTGGGTGAAGTAATGGCAGCTTATATTCAGAGTCAGCGAGTGATGCAACAGACTCAACATTTGCTGGAGCAGGCCCAAGAGCAGAGTGAGGAGATGCGAGCTCAAGAAGAAGAGATGCGGCAGAATATGGAAGAGTTGCAAGCTACTCAGGAAGAGATGCACCGCAAAGAACGTGAATACCAAACTCAGATAGAAGAGCTAAAACAAAAGCTGACCGAGGCCCAAACGAACTAAAGGATCTGTTGTAGAATATAAACTTCTAATCTTCTAAAAGACTTCACACGATCGTGTAAAGTCTTTTTTTATTGAGAGCAAAATTTGATGAATCAATAACTTAATACATTATCAAGTTCTCAAAATCACACTACTATTGAATTTGACCGATATTGAGTATAACAAAATCTTTGTTTTTGCCTTTTGGTGTGCGTGGACCATGCATTTGGATACTAACTGAAGTAGGTTTTTATCTTGCATTTACTGTAAGGATAAAAGTACAGTATGCAGGCTAGAGTTTTATTAGCGAGTCCACATCATATTTTATTAGACCAAGAGGTATTCAGCGACTCCGTCGATAGTTGTATATAGTATCCGCTATGGTTGCGGATATTAAAGACCCGTCCGTCGCCAAAAATTAAGTACTGACCGCGAATTCCAATAAGTCGACCGTAAATTTCTGGTTGCTTGGTCAGCAACACACTCTTTACTTTCTTTGGGTAAGCCAAAACTGGGTAATGAATTTCAGTCACTGGAGTATCAGTCTTGTAGTACTTTTGAAACTCCTCTGGTAGTTGATTTTCAACGCTGTGTCGATATTCATCCAAGTCTAATTCATCGTTGGTCTCGTCTTTTAGCATATTTCGCCAGTTGGTTTTATCGGTGAAGTACGCTTTTAATGCTACCTCAATACCTCCCGCCAGAGAGCGATAGGGTACCTGCGCGATCGGTGCCGCCCTCCAGGCACCCTGGTCAATCCATCGAGTTGGTACTTGGGTGTCGCGGGTTACTCCCACTTTTATTACGTCAGTTTGAGCTAGATATACGATGTGAGGTTTCAGGTGGTGTTCTTTCTCCCACTCCGGATCGCGCCCTTCTCCCAGATGGGCCCGACAAAGTTCTGGGTGAATGATGCATTCTGAATTTTGAGGCGATTTGATAAAACAGGGATAACAGAAGCCCTGCCCAAAAGATTTTTTTGTTAAACGCCCGCAGTTAATGCAATTGATCTGTCCATCAAATTTTATGGTAATGGTTTTATCGATAAAATCATTCATATGCACTAGCTCTCCATTCAGCTTAAGAGTGTATTGAACCGGATCGGCCAAGGTAGTTTGCATTTTATGAAGATTTCCTTCGTAGTTCATAGGTAATACGGTGAATAACTGATAATGAGCATGTCTACTTCGTAACCGACGAAAGTAGAAAATAATTTGCTTAGGTCGTAGTGAAAACATTTTACCTGCTGTCCTTTTGTACCTTTATATTACGGAGCTATGAAAAAACCAACAGTAAGTATATTGGGCTGTGGGTGGTTAGGGTTTCCTCTGGCCAAAGTGCTGGTTAACGAAGGATATCAGGTTCGGGGTTCTACTACCAATCCCGAGAAATTACCAGTACTTAAGCAGGAAGGAATCGAGCCTTTTTTGGTTAATCTCAACCCCACTCTGGTGGAACCTCCTGGGCCTTTATTCTTTCGGAGCGAAATTATGGTAATAAACATCCCGCCAGGCCGACAAAGAGAAGATGTTCAATCATTTTATACCACATTGGTTCGGGAGGTACTGTCGCAAAAGCCTCGGAAGAAGATACTCTTTGTCAGTTCTACTTCCGTGTACCCTGACTGTAACCGGGTAGTAAATGAATCTGACAGTCCGGGTCAGAACACTTCTGACAAGTCAGTAAAAGCCACCGGAAAAGCATTACTGATGGCTGAAGACTTAGTACGCTCTTATTCGTCACTAGCCACAATAGTTCGGTTTTGCGGATTAATGGGACCTGATCGCCATCCTGGGCGATTTTTGGCCGGGCGGCAATTGAACAGTAGTGGACAGTCTCCCGTCAATTTTATTCATTTAGACGATTGTATCGCAATACTACAGCAAATCGTTCGTCAGGAAAAATGGGGTGAAGTGTATAATGCCTGCGCGGATGATCATCCCCAGAAAAAAAATTTTTACGTTCAAGCAACCAATAAATTAGGGCTTGAACCACCTCAGTTCTCAGAGTCAGCTTCACCTTCTTTCAAAGAGGTGAACAGCAGTAAGCTAAAACAACAGCTAGGCTATCAATTTAAATATCCGGACCCATCGGAAGCGCTATGAAAAGAATTTATTGGTTTATCGGAACGATTATCGGAGGAGGGTTGGTATCCTGCGGACAGTTTCGGACCAGTAGTGAAAAGCTTTACGATCAGTTTGAGGCCGATTCTACAAGTTTGCACATCGGTGAGTATCAGTTTGAAGGGTACTCGATCCGATATTTGGAAACCGGATCAGTTGGTAAACCACTGGTTTTGTTCGTCCATGGTGCTCCTGGCTCAGCCGATGCCTTTATGGAATTTCTAAAAGACAGCACTTTGGCCGATAACACCCATATGATCTCGGTCGATCGACCCGGTCATGGGTATTCTGGTTTCGGACAGGCAATGGTTTCTATTGAGCGGCAAGCAGCAGCACTCAAGTATTTACTAGAGAAAAATGGTGCCAAGCCAAAGCCAATTTTAGTAGGGCACTCGTTCGGAGGACCTATTGTTGCCCGATTGGCGATGGATTATCCCGATCTAGTAGGAGGGTTGATCCTGGCTGCACCAGCGGTTGATCCGGAGAATGAAAAAATTTGGTGGATTTCTTATCCTGCAAACTGGAAGCTCTTTCGGTGGATGGTACCCCGATCCTGGCGAGTAACCAACGGCGAAAAGCTGGCCCATATTGAAGAGCTAAAGAAAATGAAGCCTCTTTGGAGTAAAGTAACCGTTCCTACAACCGTCATTCACGGTGAAAAAGACAAGCTAGTCCCGGTAGAGAATGCCTTTTTTGTCCAAGAACAGTTAGTAAACGCGCCTGTAACAACTGTTCTTGAGCCTAAAATGAATCACCTTATCCCCTGGAATCGGCCCGAATTGATTAAGGAAGCTATTTTAGATCACTTAGTAAATAGCACGACTCCGACGGAAAGGTAAGAGATATCTTCCTACAATAATCAGAAGTTTTTTATAGATGGTTAAGGTCTTAACCAAATTAATTAAACCCGCTTAGCCGGATGCTTTTCTAAATCAAAGAGGTCGTTTAGTACATCAATCAGGGTTTCAGCTTCACCTCTCTTGCAGGCGGCTTTGAGTTGCAGCACCGGAAGCTTCATTATTTTTTGCATCATCCCCCGGGTAACTTTTTCAACGTGCTCAAGCTGTTGACTATCCATGTCTTTCAGATGACGGGCCATTTCTTCCTGACGGATCTGCTCCAGGGCATTTTTCAACCGTTGGATAGTAGGAGATACTTCCATCTCCTGCGCCCAATGCTGAATTTCGGTTAATGCTTCCTCAATAATGGATTTGACATCGTGTACGGCAGCCAATCGCTTTTCCAAAGCCTGGTCGGCTTTATTTCGGATATCATCAATGTTAAAAAGCTGTACACCTGGAATTGCCTCAACTTCAGGATCAATGCTTCGGGGAACTGAAAGGTCAATAAAGTAGCAAGGCTGCTTTAGAGGAAGATCACTCAATAACTCTCGGGTTATCAAGGGGTGAGGCATTGCCACCGAAGAAACAATGATATCCGACTCACCGATGGCCTGAGTAAAATTGGCGAAGGGAAAAGTATCAAATTCATGTTCATCAGCGATTTTCCGAGCCCGGGATAAAGTCCGGTTCGTTAATGTGATATTTGGCAATCGGTTTTTGGCATCCCCCAGGTTTTTGGCAACGTCGGTACCGATTTCACCTAATCCAAGTAATAACACCTTTGGTTCCGAAAGTGAAGAGGCTAGATTATTAACCAGTTCGGTAGCAGCGTAAGAAATAGAGGCAGCTCCATCGCGGAAAGCAGTTTCCTGTACTACTCGCTTATTCGTAAAGAAAATGGTATGGAGCAAACGGTGCAGAAAAGGCCCGGCCATGTTGGTGTCTGCGGAGGCTTGATAAGCGCGTTTTACTTGGTTGGTAATTTGTAAGTCACCCACCACTTGTGACTCTAATCCTACCGCTACCTGGAACAGATGGCGCATAGCCGAAACACTCTGAGTAATCCGAGTAAAATAGGGATTATATTCCTTAATATCGGACAACCCCTTCACAACTCCCAGTAGGGCTACTAACGTGTCACCTAGATCATCCTCGTGTGAATAATAAATCTCTGTGCGGTTACAGGTAGACAATACCAAAACATCTTGAGCTGAGGTATACTCTTTAATCTTGTGTAATAGGTCTTCTGTTTCCTGAGGAGATAAAGCGACGTTTTCCCGGATTTCAACCGAGCTGTTCTTATACGTAAGAGAGATTGCTTTGAACGAATGATGCATGAGTTAGACAAAAATGTCGACACACAAAGATAAATGCTAATTATGGATTAGTAAACTACTAACTAAATTTATAATCAATACAAATAGCGAATTTTCATACTTCAGAATGTAAACGTTCGGATTAATGCTAAAAATTCCTGAAATCAGTAATTATTCTCGACTTATACGATAACTTTTCCCCGAAATTAGGAAGTTAGCTTTTATTCTCAAATTTTAAGGAAATTACGCTAATCGCTAATAATTTTCTAATTTCCCGCTTAATACCCTAATCTATTTTTTATGGCCGACTCAATCACTCCCATCAATAAATTACTAGTAGCTAACCGAGGCGAGATTGCTATACGCATACTTCGGGCTGCATCCGAACTTCGGATTCGTACTGTTGCTCTCTACACCTACGAAGATCGCTATTCATTGCACCGCTATAAAGCTGATGAAGCCTACCAGATTGGTGAAGATACCGAACCGCTTAAGCCCTACTTGGACATTGAGGCGATTATACTGCTCGCTAAACGACAGGGTATAGACGCTATTCATCCCGGCTACGGTTTTCTTTCGGAGAATGTCCGCTTTGTGCGCCGATGTAAGGAGGAAGGAATCATCTTCGTGGGCCCTGAGCCCGAGGTGATGCAAAAACTGGGCGACAAAGTCTCGGCCAAGGAGATTGCCGTCGCAGCTGAAGTTCCCGTTATCCAGGATAGTCAACAAGCTCTCGATAGTTTTGAAATAGCTGCGGAGGAAGCTGAACGAATAGGCTTTCCGGTGATGGTTAAAGCGGCAGCGGGTGGTGGTGGCCGAGGAATGCGGGTAGTGCGAAATAAAGAAAGCTTGAAGCAGGCCTACACTGAAGCGAAAAATGAAGCTCAGAAAGCCTTCGGAGACGACACCGTTTTTTTGGAAAAGTTCATAGAGCAGCCCAAGCACATCGAGATTCAGATTATGGGCGATAATTACGGCAATATCGTCCATCTCTTTGAGCGTGATTGCTCAGTGCAGCGACGCTTCCAAAAGGTAGTAGAAGTGGCTCCATCAGCCAACCTTAAACAGCAAACTAAAGATCAACTTTACGAATACGCCCTGCGCATTGCCAGGCACGTAAATTACAATAATGTGGGCACTGTCGAATTTCTGGTAGATCGGCAGGAGCAAATCTACTTTATTGAGGTAAACCCTCGTATCCAGGTAGAGCATACCATTACCGAGCAAATCACGGGGATTGACATCGTTCGTTCCCAAATTCTGATTGCCCAGGGGCGTAAGCTGGCTGACCCCCGTATCTTCATCAAAAAGCAGGAAGACGTTCAGTACCACGGGTTTGCCGTGCAATGCCGAGTCACCACCGAAGATCCAAAAAACAATTTTCGCCCCGACTACGGAACTATCATCGCCTACCGCAATGCCGGTGGATTTGGCATTCGTCTGGACGAAGGCAGTTCTTATCCCGGAGTAAAGATTTCCCCCTTCTTCGATTCCATGCTGGTGAAGGTGACGGCGACTGGCCGAACGCTCAAGGGTGCTTCTCAGCGACTACAGCGAACCCTCCGGGAATTCCGGATTAGAGGAGTGAAGACTAATATTGGTTTCCTGATTAATGTGATTTCCCATCCTACCTTCTACCGGGGCAAAGCAACCGTTAATTTTATTGGCGATCATCCCGAACTTTTTGATATTCGGGAGGGGCTGGATCGAGCTACCCGAACCTTAATGTACGTGGCCGATGTAACGGTAAATGGCAACCCCAATATCCGGTTTGTAGATCCTAACAAGCACTTTCGACCGCTGATTTTACCCACTCAAACCATGCGGGAGGAGAAGACTAACGCGGAAATTAATTATCAGTTTGTTCCGTATCCTAAGGGGAGTAAAGACCTTCTGAGTGAACTGGGTCGTGAGAAATTTGTCGACTGGCTAAAGAAGGAGAAACCGGTTCAATTTACTGATACTACCTTCCGGGATGCTCATCAATCACTGCTAGCTACTCGAATGCGCACCATTGATATGATGCGGGTTGCTGAGAGCTTTGCCAAGCATCATCCGCAAGTATTTTCTATGGAGGTGTGGGGTGGTGCTACCTTCGATGTATCTATGCGTTTCTTGTACGAGGACCCCTGGGAGCGACTGGCCCAGTTTCGGGAAGCAATTCCTAATATTTTGCTGCAAATGTTACTGCGGGGCTCCAATGCAGTTGGCTATAAAGCTTATCCCGATAATCTGATTGAAAAATTTATTGAGAAAGCCTGGGAGACTGGTATCGATGTCTTCCGCATCTTTGATTCCCTCAACTGGGTAGAGGCTATGAAAGTGAGCATCCGAACCGTTATAGAACGTACGGAGGCACTGGCTGAAGCCGCTATCTGCTACACCGGCGACCTCCAAAGCCCTGATAATAAGAAGTATACCTTACAGTACTACCTCGATATGGCCCGCCAATTAGAGGACGAGGGGGCTCATATTTTGGCCATCAAAGATATGGCCGGGTTGCTAAAACCACTCGCTGCTCAGCAGTTGGTTAGCGAACTGAAAAAGGCCGTAGACATACCTATTCATCTCCATACCCACGACACCTCATCGGTGCAACCAGCCACCTATATGAAGGCCATTGAAGCCGGAGTGGATGTCATTGACGTAGCCATCGGAGCCATGTCTGGTTTAACCTCTCAGCCCAACTTTAATAGTGTGGTGGCTATGCTGAAGGGGCATGAGCGGGAGCAGAAATTTGATCTGGATTCACTAAATGAATATTCTGTCTATTGGGAAGGGGTGCGAGAGTATTATTATCCGTTTGAGTCAGGTCTGAAAGCGGGAACCGCTGAAGTATACGATCATGAAATTCCCGGCGGGCAGTATTCTAATCTTCGCCCTCAGGCTACAGCGCTGGGTCTGGAGGATAAGTTTGAGTTGATTAAGAAGAACTACGCTAAGGTTAATCAACTCTTCGGGGATATAGTCAAGGTAACTCCATCATCCAAGGTAGTAGGGGATATGGCGCTGTACATGACTTCCAATAACCTGACCATCGGCGATATTTTGTTGAATAACGACCGCGAAGGTGGAAGCTCGTTATCTTTCCCGGAGTCGGTCGTAAGTTTGTTTAAAGGCGAACTGGGTCAACCCTACGGCGGATTTCCGGAGAAGGTGCAGAAGGTGGTACTCAAAAATGAAAAACCAATCACCGGGCGTCCCAATGAACATTTAGCTCCCATCGATTTTGACGAAGAGTTCAAGGAGTTTCAGGAGCGGTTTGATAAGGATCGAACCATCCTGGATTTCTTATCCTATCGGCTGTATCCCAAAGTTTACGAAGATTTTTACAACCACCAGAAGGTATACGGCGATATGTCGGCACTGCCCACTCCGGCCTTTTTTTATGGGCTTAAGAACGGCGAGGAAGTACTGGTAAATATTGCCGAAGGCAAGGTTATTATTATCAAGCTACTCTTCATTGCCGAACCTGACGAGAACGGCTTTCGGCAAGTCACTTTTGAACTAAACGGGCAATCGCGCCGAGTACGGGTGAAGGATAACAACCTGGCGGTGAAGGTGGCGGCACATCAAAAGGTGGACAAAGCGAACGAAAACGAAGTAGGAGCACCACTTCAAGGCCGTTTAGCCCAGGTAATTGCCGAATCGGGACAGGAAGTAGAAGAAGGCACTCCTCTGTTTGTAATTGAAGCTATGAAGATGGAAACCACTATTTCCGCCCCCCGGAACGGTCAGGTGAAGAAAGTATATCTGGAGGCTGGAGCGATGGTAGAGCAGGATGATCTGGTAGTGGAGTTGGAATGAGTTGATGTTTCATATTAGATAACGGCAAACTATCAATCACCTAAGAGCTTTTTCAATCAATTTCACCTCTGGCAATGTCCGATAACTAGCCGAATCTCATCATAAGAAATGCTATCGTCCAGTGAATCTTTAAGAGGTTTTAGGGCAGCATCACCGTGCACGTAAATAGCATCTTCAATCTTGGTTACCTTTTCGGGATCAACCAAATCAGAGATGGGTATAGCCCCGGTTTGCACGTAGTGAGCCAGGTGGTTGTAGATTGTAGTAGCGCTTAGATTGCGGATTTTAGCAATTTGGTAAATTGATTTTCCTTGTTGATAATAATCGAAAGTTGTCTGCTTGGTATCTGTCTTTCTTTGGACTGAACGCTTGTTTCTAGACTTTCGCCGCAATCCAGACATACGTGATTCTACGTCATTCTCGATGCAGTACTGATTGATTTCATCCAGAAAAGCTTCACCGTACTTCGTAATTTTTACTTCACCAAAGCCACTGATTTTTCTTAAATCGTTTGGTTGAGTTGGAAGGTACGTAGCCAATTCCTGTAGCGTGGCATCTGAGAAAATGACGTAAGCCGGTACGTTTTCTTCCTGCGCCAACCGCCTTCGGAGAATTTTTAGCTGGTTAACTAGCGCAGTCTCTATGGTCTCATCAGTAGTTGATCCAACAACTTCGGTCGGTTCTACTACTTCTACCAGCATAACCTGTTCCTGACCTTTAAGTACCGACCAGCTTTTTTCGGTGAGCTGCAACGTAGAAAACTGATCGGTAGACTTTTGCAGGTACCCCAACTGTAGCAGGTCATTGATGTAGCGATGCCAGTCTTTCTTGCTAACTTCCGCGCCGGCTCCGTAGGTCTTCAACGCTTTATGTTGATCCCATATTTTTTGAGATTTTGATCCTCGCAGAAAATCAATTACGTAACCCACTCCGAACCGTTCTTCTAACCGTGCTACCGCCGAAAGGGCCTTTTGGGCCAATACGGTTCCGTCGAAGGTTTTATATTCGTGAAGGCAGACATCGCAATTCCCGCAGTTGTCCGGGGCTTCTTCTCCAAAATAGTTTAGTAGAAATTTTCGGCGGCAGGTGCGTAAGTCACCGTAGACCGCCATCTGCTGGAGTTTTTCTCGCAGAATTTTGCTTTGAGTATCATTACCTTCAACCTCTACAAATCCCTGAAGCTTGATTACATCGGCATAGCTGTAAAATAACAACGCCTCGCTCTTCAGACCGTCGCGGCCAGCTCGGCCGGTTTCCTGATAGTATCCTTCAATATTTTTGGGTAAATCCATATGCACTACGTATCGTACATTTGATTTGTTGATACCCATTCCGAAGGCAACCGTAGCTACAATGATGGGGGTTTCGTCCCGGAGAAATTCCTCTTGATGTTTTTCCTTTACGTTACTCTCCAGCTTAGCGTGGTAGGGTTTGGCAGGGAAGCCATCCTGGGTCAACCGCTCGGCCAAATCTTCGGTGGAGGCCCGTGACAGCACGTAGATGATGCCTGATTGATCGCGTCGTTCAGCCAGAAAATCAAGTAGTTGGCCATAGCTCTGTCGCTTGGGGGCTACGCGGTAGTGAATATTTTCCCGGTTGAAGCTGGAAATAAATACTTTAGGGTCAGCGAACTGTAGTTTATCCAGGATGTCCTTCTGGGTGATGGGGTCGGCGGTAGCAGTCAGGGCAATGGTAGGTACATTGTTCAAGGCTTTTTTTACTTCTGCCAGCATCCGGTATTCGGGACGGAAGTCGTGCCCCCACTGGGAAATACAGTGGGCTTCGTCAATAGCCAATAGCGAAATATTGATGCTTTTTAAGAAATCAATAAAACGGTTTTCGTTACCTATTAACCGTTCCGGAGCCAGGTAAAGCAGTTTAAGTTCTCCTGCCTTCAGCTGGCGGAATACGTAGGTTTGCTCGTCGGAGCTTAACGAAGAATTCAGATAGGCCGCGGCAATTCCGTTGACTCGCAAAGCATCCACCTGATCCTTCATCAGCGAAATCAGTGGCGAAACAACCAGTGTTACCCCTTCGGAGAGCAAAGCAGGAATCTGATAGCAGAGTGATTTCCCGCCTCCGGTAGGCATCAGCACTAGCGCATCTTGTCCCGCCATAATGGTGTTGATGATCTGCTCCTGATTTTTGCGGAAGGCGGTGTAGCCGAAATATTTTTTTAGCGTTTGTAGCAGTTGGTCAGAAGAAACTTGTGCGGGCATATTGTAAGATTCAGAACCTTGAAGATAAAGAAAAAAGCGAAAAGTATGGAAGCAAATGCAGCCTAGTACAAACCGCTGATTTTTTGTTGTTTCACGGCTTGCTGACCATTTTCAGCGCAGGCCTGTACTACGTAGATAAGTCCGGCAAAACGAGGGTCTTGGGTGTAGCCTTGTTTAAATCGGGCGTAGATTTGCTGGGCAATTACCCCAATCTTAAAGGAAGCAAACGCAAAGTAAAACACTGAGTGCTCGGTCTGTAGTCCAGTCTTTTGAATATAACGTTCCCAAAGTTGAGCTCGATTCAAATTGCCCGGTTGAGACGTGAGTCCAAATTGGCGGAGCGGCTTGGGATCAGCAGGCTCAGCCCAGTAGCCGAGGGTGGTGCCTAAATCCATAAAAGGATCTCCGACAGTAGCCATTTCCCAGTCCAAAACCGCTAAAATATTGGTGATTTGCCTCGGGTTGAGTACCAAATTATCGTACTTGTAATCGTTGTGAATAAAAGCTGTAGGCGATGAGGGAGGCTGATGATCCGGTAGCCAATCTGCCAGGAAATTCATAGCCAGAATATAGTCAGTTTCGGCTTTACGGTAGCGTTCAATCCAACCGCTTATTTGACGTTCAACGTATCCATTGGGCTTCCCCAATTCTTCTAACCCGGTCTGCTGTATGTCTATCCGGTGTAGCGTGGCTAACTGGTCAATGGCAGCTTCCGATAACTGCTGCCAATCGTTCGCAGTCATTTTGATTCCTTCGGGTAGTTGGTTTCGAAGAATAACTCCTTGCACTCGCTCCATTAAATAAAACGGGCTGCCAATCATCGATGCATCTTCACAGAATAGTATCGGCCGGGGAATTTTGGTATATACTCCCGCTAGTGCTTCCAACACTCGGTACTCTCGGCCCATATCATGGGCAGATTTGATATTGGCTCCGAAGGGAGGGCGCCGGAGCACATATTCCTGGTCGTGGGTCCGTAGCAAATAAGTAAGGTTAGAAAAACCACTGGGGAATTGCCTTACCTCTAATAACTCAGTCTGATTGCCCAGCTTTTCTTTCAGGTAGCTGGTTAACTGGCCTTTATCCAGGTCTTCTCCAGGGCGAACCTGCGTTGGTTGATCAATCATTATTTTGGGTTTTAAGTCCGTACTTTTTGAGTATCTGACGGGCCAGAGAGGCTTTGTGTACTTCATCAGGACCATCGTAGATTCGCGCTCCGCGTTCGTGCCGGTACCAATAGGCTAGCGGTAAATCGTCGGTAATACCCAGTGCCCCGTGCACCTGGATGGCTCTATCGAGCACTTTATGCAAAACGTCTGCTACAAAAAATTTAATTGCTGAAATATCGTTACGAACAGCTTTTGATCCCTGCTGATCAATACCCTGAGCTGTTTTTAACACCATCAGGCGAGCAGCATCAATTTCGGCCCGGCTTTCGGCTATCCACTGCTGCACAAACTGCTGATGCCCCAGGTAAGTAGTTGAGGAAATCTTTCGCTCCGCGGCCCGGCGGCACATCAGATCAAACGCCCGTTCACAAATGCCAATCCAGCGCATACAGTGGTGAATACGACCGGGCCCTAATCGCTGCTGGGCGAGTGCAAATCCTTCGCCTTCCTGACCAATAAGGTTGGAAATTGGAACCCGGCAATCTTCGTAGTAAACTTCCGAATGACTGGCGTAGTCACTGCCTTCTTCACCCATAATAGAAATATTACGGGCTAGCCGGAAGCCTGGGGTATCGGTAGGTACTACAATCATACTGGCTTTTCGGTAGCGGTTTTCTTCGTCCGGATTGGTAACTGCCATCACAATAGCAAAGCTTGCTCCATCGGCCGAAGAGGTAAACCACTTATGGCCATTAATCACGTATTCATTACCATCACGAACTGCCCTGGTGGAAAGCATAGTAGGGTTAGAGCCGGCGTATTCGGGTTCGGTCATAGAAAAGCAGCTTCGGATTTCGCCCTTGATCAGCGGAAGGGCAAATTGCTGTTGTAATTCAGCGGAGGCGTAATGCAGCAGCAGCTCCATGTTTCCAATATCCGGAGCCTGACAGTTGAAAAGATAGTGACCAAAGGGAGTGGTGCCTAAGGCTTCACTTAGGTGGGCAAAGTCAGTGAGGGACAGTCCCATTCCCCCTTGATTTTTTGGCAGAGGAGGGGCCCACCAGCCTTTTTGCTTCACTTCTTGGCGAAGCCTATGAAGAAGAGGAAGATTTTCTCGAAAGGAAGTCTGTAGTAATTGGGGCTCGAGGGGGAGAACCTGCTCCTTCAAAAAATCTTTTATATCCTCAACAAGTTTCTGTATTTGAGTTGCTGCGAAAAAAATATCCATAGGGGCTCAATAAGAATCAGCGTAATTACGCTGCCAAAGTTAATTTATTTAACTTAAGACTACGACCTATTATATTAATTCTAATGACACGACCATGAAACTAAATCTATTGTTGGTTTTCTGCGGATTGATTCTCTTTGTTCAGTGTAAATCGGATTCTGCGGAGACTTCTTCAACCACTGAAAAACCAAACATTCTGTTTATCGCTGTAGATGATTTGCGTCCGGAATTGGGTTGCTACGGGCATTCGGAGATCATTTCTCCCAACATTGATCGATTGGCCCAGGAAGGTACCCTTTTCCAATGGGCATACTGTCAGCAGGCAGTGTGTGCACCATCGCGTAACAGCCTGATGACCGGATTGCGACCGGATGCTATCGGTATCTACGATTTATATACCAATTTCCGAACTAAAGTACCGAATGTGGTGACCCTACCGCAGCACTTTAAAAATAACGGTTACCGTGCTGAAACTGTCGGTAAAATCTACCATACCGGCCACGGTAATTACGACGATACACTTTCCTGGAGCATCCCTAAATGGCCGGTGGCGTCGGTAGATTACATTGATTCGGGCGACACTGTGGGGGTGAATGGATCGTATCCGACTATTTATGAGAAAAAAATTCCCTGGCTGGCTTCTACCGCTCCCGACAGTAATTTTATCGATACCCGTACAACCAACCGAGTCATCGAGCGACTTAGTAATCTGAAGGGGGCGCCCTTCTTCCTGGCGGTGGGCTACGTAAAACCCCATTTGCCCTTCGTGGCTCCTAAGAAATTCTGGGAAATGTACAATCCTGTGAATATTGAAATTCCTGATCTGGCCGAGCCCGAAGGTATGCCGGAACTAGCACTTCACCAGTTTGGAGAACTACGAAAGTACCACGGTATTCCGGCCGAAGGTCCGCTTTCAGAAGAACAGGCCCGCAACATGATACACGGTTACTATGCCTGCGTAAGTCACGTTGATGCTGAGATTGGTCGTTTGCTTACCGAATTAGACAATCTGGGCTTAGCTGATAATACCGTGGTGATATTGTGGGGCGATCACGGCTGGAAACTGGGTGAGTACGGTAGTTGGTGTAAGCATACTAATTTTGAGCTAGACACTCGAGTCCCGCTAATCGTAAGGGCACCGTCCATTTCCCAGAAAAGAGCACGGTCATCTGCTTTAGTGGAGTTTGTTGATATCTACCCTTCACTGTGCGAACTGGCTGGATTGCCACTACCGGCTCACCTTCAGGGAGATAGTTTTGTGCCACTGATGCAAGATCCTAACGAGGAAGGGAAAATTGCTGCTTTGAGCCAGTATCCCCGAGGGGCTAACTTAGGCTACGATCGAAAAAAAGAGATAATGGGTTACAGCATCCGGACGAAAGATTTCCGGTATACCCGTTGGCAGCATTTCGAAAACCCGGATAGTGTGGTGGCGGTAGAACTATACGATCACAGCCAGTCCGTGGTAGCAGAAGTCAATTTGGCAGCTAATCCAGATTACCAGGATAAAATTAGCGAATTAGATCAGTTACTGACGAATGTTTTAGATCAAGAAGAGAAAGAAGTTAGTGAAGGGGTAGTCACGTTGAGGTAGACTACGTTTCATCATGAGTGCGGGAGGTAATTAACTCCAAGAATACTGATGTACCTGCTACTATTGTAATCGGTTACCGGTAGTAAAACGTCAATAAGTGTTATGTATTTGTCTAATAATTATATATAAATGCTAGACAAAGTTTGTACATTTGAACTGCCTTCATCCGTACAATACCATGAGAACTAACAGCCCAGACGCGAAAAGGGGGAGTCAGTTGGAGATGCTGCGTCAGTTTGCCGAAGCTAAACCCTCTGAGCTTATTCCGATCCTTGATCTGATTCCCATACCTATCTGCGTTACCGATAGTGCTGGCATCTTCGTTAAGGTAAATCAGGCCTACTGCGATTTCTATGGATACACCAGCGAAGAGCTGATAGGAAGTTCATTTCTGCGGGTAGTTCCGGAAGATTTCCGGACTCAGATGCAGCAGCTTCATGATGAATTTATGAGTAACCGCTACGAGATGCTGGGGAAATGGGAGGTATTGGATAAAGACGGAAATCTGAGAACAATTCTTTCCAAGGCTGCTTATGTTCCCGAAAATTCTCACCTAGGAGCTTGTAAGATGACCTTTCTGGTAGAGATAGATCAAGGCCAGCGAGCTCTACAAGAATTGCAGGAGACGGTAAATCTTTTGGAGCAAAAGCTCTCTGCCCTGGAAGTGGCTCAGCAACTGTCGAATCACGACATGAGAAACAATCTGGCTTCAATACTGCAAATGGTGGAAGTTCTTTTGGATAAACAACCAAGCGAGACTCAGAAAGTCTGGCTAGAACATCTGCGTAACAGAAGCGCCCAAACCCTGGAGATGCTAAACACCTCTTTGGACTACGCTCAAATGGAACGAGGGAAGTATAGCCCAAAATCAGAAACGTTCGATTTGGTTCAGTTGATCAAAAATGAATTTTTTGAGCTACAAAAAGTCATCGGGCAGAAGTCAGTCAGTCTATCGGTATCCTGTGGGGCTCATTCGTTGAGTGATGAAGTAGTGAAAGTGAAAGCAGATAAATTCTACATGCAACGAATGTTTCATAATTTGCTGCTGAATGCAGTGGAAGCCTCGGAAGCTAATCAGGAAATCTTGGTGACTCTTGAACATAATGGTTTTTTTAAAATTACAGTGCATAACCACGGCGCAATACCCGCAGGGGTGCGTGAGCATTTTTTTGAAAAATTTGTCACCTCAGGCAAAAAGAAAGGTACCGGATTAGGGACTTACTTAGCTAAGTTGATCGTAGAAATGCACCAAGGTACTATTACCTACCGAAGTTCAGAAGAATACGGCACTGATATTATCATTTTGCTACCTGATAAAGTTCTATTAAAGTAAGGATTTATAATTATTTTATAAGTAATTGATAGTCATATTTTTAAGTACAAATTAGTGAAGCTTAAAATTAACTTTCTACTCCTTTATTCCAGATACTTTTTTGAAGTTTTAGTTCCGTATAATTAATGTTGAAGAATAAACGAACACTTGACATAAATGTGGGTTGATTCTCTACAAAGAAATCACACATGGATTTATGAAGCTAAAAAAAGAACCGCCAACCCTAACCCTCCGGTATCTCTGAACGGATGATCGTAGGGGTAAATCATCACCGATTAGTTAGGGTAAAAGGCCAGTCCGCCGTGCTGAGAATTGTATACTGAAAGACCGCTGGGAAGTCTCGCAACCCGGTGTTTTCGCCTCTTCAAATCGCTGCCGGATAAATAAAAATGATCTAAAAATAATGAACTTACCGTACTTAACTCCTGAGCGACTTCAGGCATTTATTCAACTTGCGCTAGCTGAAGATGTGGGTGATGGAGACCATTCCACTCTAGCTTCCGTACCGCCCGACCTGCAAAAACAGGCTCGGTTGCTGGTGAAAGGTGAAGGTGTTTTAGCTGGAGTAACCTTGGCTGAACAGATTTTTAGCAATATAGACGAGCGCCTGACGATGGATGTCTCTATTAGCGACGGTACTGAGGTGCAATTTGGCGATGTTGCCTTCGTGGTATCGGGCAAGGCTCAATCTATTCTCACTGCGGAACGGTTGGTTTTAAACTGTATGCAACGAATGAGTGGTATTGCAACGTACACCCATCGTTTACAGTCCATGGTTCAGCATACGAAAGCCAGGCTATTAGATACCCGTAAAACTACCCCTAACTTCCGGTTACCGGAAAAATGGGCCGTTGCTATTGGGGGTGGGCAAAATCACCGCTACGCCCTCTACGATATGATTATGCTCAAGGATAACCATGTCGATTACGCGGGCGGAATTCGTAAAGCGATAGAAAGTACACATCATTATTTGAAGAAAAAGCACCTGGACTTATCCATTGAAGTAGAAACCAGAAGCATAGAGGAAGTGCAGCAAGTGCTGGAAGTAGGCAGCGTAGACGTGATCATGCTGGATAATATGTCGCTTGGGATGATGCGAGAAGCCGTACAGATTATCGGTAACCAGGCCAAGACCGAAGCATCCGGTAATATCAATGAACAGACGATTGTAGAAGTAGCCGAGTGTGGGGTGGATTATATCTCAGTAGGGGCCCTTACCCATTCGGTAACGAGCCTAGATATGAGTTTGAAAGCTATCTGATGCTAAACTAGATCGGCCTCCTCTAAAGGTCTAGCAGCTGCTTGCTTCGTGGCTTATCTTCATTGATTAAATGGTTTTTTTCTGAGCTTAAGAGGTAGAGTGATGATAAACTCAGTGTCCTCCTATTTACTTTTGTAGTAAGTTTGACGGGAAAGTTTTATACTTGCATCCGCGTTGCAAACGCCGAATTTTCGAATTGACTGCTTCATGATTGTAAAGACCAAAAAATACCAACTAACTACAGGTACCTATATCAAACTGGCCATGTTTAACTTGCTGCGTAAACAGTGGTGGGTATTTTTGATTACGCTAGCACTGATGTCTGGCGCATTTTTTATCTGGTCAATCTGGTGGATTATCGGCCCGCTAATCGCATTGCTGTTGTATATGCTGTTCTGGTTAATCCAGTTTACGGGGGTCACTCAAATGGAGCAAAACAAGATTTTATTTGAGCGACTTAGCTATGAAATAAATAGTCAGCAGGTGCTAATTAAGGTGAACCCACGGCAAGGTATGCCTCTGAAATGGGATATGATTAAAGATGCCCGAATCGGCAAAGACTACTTTGTGTTAATTGTCTCCAAAGCCCAACTGGTGCATTTACCCTTCCGAATATTCAATACCGAAAATGAGAAGAAATTCGTGGAAACCATTCTCAAACGCAAAGGATACATTAAGGCCTAGTTGCGCTCCTCAGCTTCATAAAAAAGGGTGTTACTTTTTTCCGGTTGGAGCAGTACTTGGGCCATGCGCAAAATATCCTCATCTTTAACCGCCTGAATCCGCTCCGATTCCTGATTGATTAAATCCGCATTACCCAGTAGGGTTGAGTAGGCTAGATTCATGGCTCGGTTAAGCAGCTCCATTTCAGAGAAGATCAGCGTCGATTCAGCCTGATTCTTCACTTTCCGTAATTCTTCACCAGATACTAGCTTTTGGCGTAGTTCGTCAATAACAGCATCTACGGCGCTATTGGCCGTATCCAGATCGACACCCTCGTTTAGCCGTCCCTGAATAATTAGTAATCCGGGATCAATGGAGCCGGAAACGTAAGCATTAATTGTGCTAAACAGTGGATTTTCTTTAACCAGGCGGGTAAATAACCGGGAAGAACGGCTACGGCCCAGTACATCGCTGAGTAAATCTGCCGCGTGATAATCATCATGAATACGGCCCGGTATATGAAAAGCTTTATACAGCGCATGGGCCGGAACATTGGATTGTTTGTGAGTTACGCGTGCCTCGGTTTGCTCAGGTTCTTGCGGCAAGTTTCTGTGGTAAGGTTCGCCAGAAGGAATATCTCCAAACCACTTTTCGGCTAATAGGCGTACCTCGTTAGCATTTACCTGTCCGGCCACTACCAGAATGGCATTATTGGGGCGATAAAACTTATAGAAAAAAGATTTTACATCGTCTAAGGTAGCATCTTCAATATGAGCAATATCACGGCCAATAGTGGGCCACCGGTAAGGGTGGGTTTGGTAGGCCAGTGCTTTCAGTTTCATCATGGCATCACCGTAGGGTTGATTTAGATAATTCTGCTTATACTCTTCAATCACAACCTTACGTTGCACTTCCAACACCTTTGGATCAAACGAAAGACTCAGCATTCGGTCTGATTCCAGCCAGAAAGCGGTTTCCAGGTTGGCCGCGGGTAGGGTTATGTAGTAGTTGGTGATATCCGGATTAGTAAACGCATTATTCTCACCACCTACTTTTTGTAGTGGTTCATCAAAAGAAGGAATGGATCGGGATCCTCCAAACATCAGATGTTCAAAAAGGTGGGCAAAACCGGTTTTGTTTTCATTTTCATCGCGAGAGCCAACATTGTACAACACATTCGTTGTGGCAATAGGAATTGACCGGTCAGCGTGAACCAGCACTTGTAGACCATTACCCAACGTAAATTGTTCGAATTCAATCATAACTATTTTGTCCTTTAGCAAGCAGTATTAACCAACTATTCCGAAATTCGTTAACAAAGAAGGTGATTTTGTAGAATTTTCCGAAAAAAATCCTGAGTTCTTCAGTAATACTATTTTTTTTATTTGCCCTTCATTATTGCTAATATTGACTGAATTCTCTACTTCCTACTCCGATGCCAAAAACGAAAGACCAAACCAGCAGTAATAATCAGCTTCGGGAACTGATTTTCCAGTTTTTTGACCTGGTTAGAGAAGAGCGTACGTTTATCTTACTGATTGGCGTACTTTTTTTTGTTGCAGCGGTAGTGTATCCTTATCCGGGTATTGCTATGTGGTTTGGATTTTTGGTTGCTGCCTACTCGGCGGTATCAAACGATAGTATACAGACCTTGGGTACTTTTATTGCCTCGAATGCTGACCGCCGCTGGTATACGCTTTGGCTCTACATCGGAGGAGTCTTTCTCGTAACGGTAACTATCGGATGGTTTATGTACGATGGAGGAGTTTCCTTTGGACGCTTACGTACGACGGAGGCAGATGGCACCCTTTCGTTTCCTCAGCCGGATAATTTTGCTTTTCTTCAGATTGCCGCACCCATCTTTTTGTTAATTCTGACCAGGCTTCGGATGCCAGTGTCTACTACTTTCTTACTACTAAGTAGTTTTGCTATTAGCCCCAGTGCCGTAGGTTCCGTGATCAATAAGAGTTTATCAGCTTACCTGATAGCCTTTGTTTTAGGGTTGGCCGTTTGGTTCCTAATCACCAATATCACTAGGCGTTATTTTGTCGGTAAACCCAAGGTAGGGTGGGCCGTGGCCCAGTGGATTACCAGTGGAACGCTGTGGTCGGTCTGGATTATGCAAGATGCGGCCAACATTGCTATATACTTACCTCGTTCGTTAAGCGCATTTCAGTTTTTAGGATTTTCACTCATTGTGTTTTTAGGGTTGGGACTGATTTTCTTTTTGAAGGGAGATAAGATTCAAGACATTGTCAATGAAAAAACTGAGGTGACCGATATCCGGGCGGCAACTATCATTGACTTTGTGTATGCGCTTATTCTAATCTACAAACTTACTATCAGTACTATCCCTATGAGCACCACCTGGGTGTTTATTGGTTTGTTGGGCGGACGAGAATTGGGAATCCGGTTACGAGAAAGAGCCAATGGTAAAGCAGAGAAAGGGGGAATAGGTGCTGCCTTGCGTATGATTGGTAAAGATGTGGGGCTAGCTACTATCGGGCTGATTGTTTCAGTGCTGTTGGCGATGGCAGTGAATGAACAGTTCCGGATACAGGTACTGGAATTTTTTAGTTAGAAAAAACATCCAGCATTTTTTCTCCGCTGGCCGCCCGTATACTAAAATGACCATTCATCCAAGATAATTCTACAATCATTTCCCCTGTTGGATAATTGAATCGATGGGGAAAATCATCTCCAGTGGTTGATGAGGTGAGAATTAGATTAATTGCTTCTGATTCTTTGACAGGGGAAAAGGCGGTGTGCTGAATAACAAATGTCCCCGGCTGGATTTTTTTCAAACTCCGATTTTTTAGCTTTCCATTGTCATCAGAGGTAAGAAGTATGCTATGGGCTGACAAACGATAGGTACTGACCGGCTTTTTCGAATGATTAAATAAATATTGAACGTCAGTGGAAATATTGCCCGCGATAAGCAGCGGAGTAATTCTTCCTGATTGAGAAATAGACTTTTGCCAGGTTTGAATCCAGTGTCGCCAATCTTTTTCGCTGGTTAAGCCAGTGAACCCTTCGGCCAACACAAAGTCCAAACTGCTTTCTGCAATCTGTGAGCTTAGCTTTTTCCAATCATAAAGCGTTTGAGGAAGATTAGAAGAAGTCCAAAGGGCTTTCCAGGAGCTTGAAGTATTGCTCAGGCTTTGGAACCAGAAACGATCACTGATTCCCTCATCCTCGGCAATTACAAAGTAGTAGCGAGTATCTGGTTTCAGGTCAGCAAGGGTGCTGAAATAATTTTCCATCCCTTGGTGAAAGTAAGAAGCAGTAATCGGCATTTGAAAGCGGTAAGCTGAAGTATCCCGGGCGTGATCAACCGTGTCGTAATAGACCCGTTGAGTATCCGGACAACCAGCCATTAATTCCCAACCGATGGTAATGGATGTAGCGGGACTTTCGGAAAGAATGAGCCGGTAGTTCTGAGTAACTGCCCAAATGGGAGAGCATATAGTCATAAGAATGACGGTAAGCCTCAGTTTTAGCCACCAAATTTTTTCAAGTGCAGAATAGCATTTATGGTAACAATTTCTTAACATTAAGTTAACAATTTCTTAACATTGGTTCTTTCACTAAATCCGTGTTCTCATGAAAACTCCCTACGAACATCGCGCGAAATACGGGTTTCATTACCTACTATTTGGCAAGCCATCCAAACGCGCTCGCCTTATGTATTGGCTACTTTTAGGCTTATTATTACTGATTAATATTGCCTATATCCTGAACATCTAACCAATTGTTGCCAGTTCAGAAATAGTAAGCCAACTCATGAGTCCCGGTCCGATTTCCAGGGCCTGTTCGTCAATATCAAAGGTAGGGGTATGCACTCCGGAAGTTATTGCTTTGGCTTCATTACCGGTCCCCAGACGATAAAAGCAGGCACTCATATGGTGGGTGTAATAGGCAAAATCTTCAGCCGCCATCCATAAGTCAAGATCTACCACGTTTTCTTCTCCCAGATACTCTATTGCCGCCTGTTTTGTTCTCAGGGTGAGCTCCGGATTATTTTGTAAGTAGGGATAGCCGACTTTAATATCCACCTCAGCTGAGCCTCCTAAGCTCTCACAAACACCGTTTACAATTTGCCTGATTTTTTGGTGAGCCCTGTGTCGCCACTCTTCGTTTAAAGTGCGGAAAGTACCTTCTACGTAAACCTCATTCGGAATAACATTGGTAGCTCCCTCGGCAATCACTTTACCAAAGGAAAGGACAGACGGAATTTTAGGATTGGCCGACCGGCTGATGATTTGCTGCAGTGTAACCAGCACCTGGGCAGTAATCATCACTGGATCAATATTATTTTCTGGCATGGCCCCGTGTCCTCCTTTTCCACGGATAGTCAGGTAGATTTCGTCGGCACTTGCCATATACATCCCCTCCCGAAAGCCTACCTTCCCTACTGGAAGATGCGGCAATACGTGCTGACCCAGCATACTGTCGGGTTTGGGGTTTTCCAATACTCCTTCTTTAATCATTAGCGAAGCCCCCCCTGGAAAGCGCTCTTCGCCCGGCTGAAAGATCAACTTAACAGTACCTTCAAATTCTTCTCTAAGTTGCTGCAAAATGTAAGCAGTACCCAACAGGGAAGATGTATGAACATCGTGGCCACAGGCGTGCATAACGCCTTCATTCTGCGATTTATAGGGCACATTATTGGCCTCATGAATCGGTAAGGCGTCCATATCGGCACGCAGGGCAACTGTTTTTCTGGTAGGATTCTTTCCCTCGATAGTAGCTACTATACCGGTATCAGCAATCCCGGTTTGGGGGGACAGGCCGAAAGCGCTAAGCTGTTCGGCAACGTAGCGGGCTGTGTTATATTCCTGAAAAGAAAGCTCGGGGTGCTGGTGCAAATGGCGACGAAAGCCTATGACCTGATCCGCGCGTTCCCGGGCCAGGTACTGAATACGATCTCGCAGTGACATAGAATGCGATTAATTAACTACCCGGAAAGTAGCGGGTACGAATAGAACATTGGGGAACACCTGTTTGAGGGCGATATAGTCTTCTTGGGCTTCCAGGCGGTCATTGTACTCACCAACGCGCACACGAAAAAGAGTATTAAAAGCTACTTTTGGCTCGGAATCGGGTAGGGCATCGTATACCTTTAATTTGGCCTCATTTGCCTGCTCGCGGCTATTACCAGCGTAAACCTGTAGGGTAAACCCCTGGTATTCATTGCGCTCTCGGTTCAAATCATCTACCGCCTGAAAAAATTCAGACATATCTTCAGTTACCGAGTATGGTGTTTCCAAAGTAGATACCATGACTCTCTCTTCCGGATTAGATACTACCGAATCATCGGTAGCTGTAGTCTGGGCAATGGAATCGGTATACTGTATGCGGTAGCGGCTGATGTCTTCTTCGTAATCTTCTGATTTTTGCGTAGATATAGTCTTAGAAGGAGCACATTGCTGAAAAATAAACATCAATCCAACAAAGCTGAGAAATAGAAAAATTGTTCGATTCATAAGCGGTTTAAATTCACGCAAAAGTATAGTTTTCTAGCGGTAACTACTAAATGATAACGGTTAAACCGTTGATTTGTGTTGTCTCTTCAATTCACGAACCCGCTTAGGCCCTAACCATAACCAAATACCGGTAAGGGAAAGAAGTATTAAACCAATACCAAGCGTATTCATTGACCACAATTTAAAACCTTCACTGATTATTGAACCGTCGTGAATTTTCTCAATCCAGTCAGAATGCCGTTTGGCAATGGAGAATACCTCACCCGAATACCCGTCAACTTGCACCTCCCAATAACTGGCGAACAGAACTTTTACAATACCCTTATCCGGCCGGATATCCAATCGGTCAATAGCCAATGGTTGATTCGGATTGTTTTGGACAATTACCTCTTGAGCAATCTCACAAATCTTCTCTACACTGAGCCAAGGTTTCTCTGATTCAATAAATGACGATTCCTGAGTAGGAGGTTGCAACAAATCAGCTTCTTTTTTCCAGGCCAGAAGTATGCCGGTGATGGCGCTAATGAGAATAAAGGTTAGTAAAAAAAGCCCTAACCAGCGATGCCAATAACGAAAAAGCCGTAAGCTGTGCACAATTTTTTGCACCATAATCTATTCCAACATAGTTTCTACGAAGACAAGAACAGAAGTTATTCCAGATTGGTTTATCCGTTCCAGCCTTCCCGATCCAAACTACGATACTGAATGGCCTCAGCTAGGTGTTCAACAGCAATTTCCGACGAATTATTGAGATCAGCAATAGTTCTCGAAACCTTCAGAATGCGGTCGTAGGCGCGTGATGACAGACCGAGCCGTTCCATAGCCGTTTTCAGCAGTGTTTTACCCGCTGAAGAAATTTGGCAGATTTCTTTCACCATCGGCGGTGGCATCATGGCGTTGCAATAAATACCCTTATCCTTAAACCGTACGGTTTGCAGCTTGCGGGCAGCTACCACCCGATCCCGGATAAGTGCACTACCTTCCGTTTTCCGGTTAGCGGTCATCTCGTCAAAAGAGACGGGATTCACCTCAACGTGAATGTCAATGCGGTCGAGCAACGGACCACTGATCTTGTTTAAATAGCGTTGTACTGCCGCCGGAGAATCAGGGTGGCCTAGCTGCTTATCGTAAAAGTCGCCGGAAGGACTGGGATTCATGCTGGCAATCAACATAAAATTAGCCGGAAAGTCTACCGTTCCTTTTGCCCTCGATATCGTTACCGAGCGTTCTTCTAAAGGTTGCCGCAGCACTTCCAACACGGTGCGCTTAAATTCCGGTAACTCATCAAGGAATAAAATGCCGTTGTGCGCCAGAGAAATCTGACCGGGCTGGGGAACATTTCCGCCTCCTACCAAGGCTGCATCGCTAATAGTATGATGGGGAGCACAGAACGGACGCTGTGCAATTAAAGAAGTATTCGAGTCTAGCTTACCGGCCACGGAATGTATTTTAGTCGTTTCCAGGGCTTCGTGTAGCGTGAGGGGAGGAAGAATAGTAGGTATTCGGCGGGCCAGCATGGTTTTTCCTGAACCGGGAGGGCCAACCATAATTACGTTATGTCCGCCCGCAGCAGCAACCTCTAGTGCTCGTTTGATACTTTCGTGGCCCTGTACATCGGCAAAGTCAACTTCAAACTGTTTGATCTCCTCAAAAAAGATGTCGCGGGTTTCGTGCCATAGCGGTTCTATCTTTCGAGTTCCTTCCAGAAATTCAATCGTGTCGGCCAGGGTTTCTACTCCAATCACGTCCAGGTTATTTACAATAGCCGCCTCCTGAGCGTTTTCTTTAGGAAGGATAAACCCCTTGAACCCGTGTCTACGGGCTTCTACCGCAATGGGCAGCACTCCCCGAATAGGACGAAGAATACCATCCAGTGAAAGTTCACCCATCATTAGATATTTATCCAAACGGCCATCCTGAATCTGACCAGAAGCAGCCAAAATTCCGATTGCAATTGGGAGGTCGTAGGCTGAACCCTCCTTCCGAATGTCAGCTGGGGCGAGATTCACCACGGTTTTAATCCGAGGCATGGAGTAGCCGGAATGTTTGATCGCCGCTTCTACCCGTTGTTCACTTTCTTTCACCGCACTATCGGGCAAACCAACCATATAAAATTTAGTGCCCTGTCCCACACTTACTTCGATAGTAATCAGGTAAGCATCAACTCCGTAAACCGCTCCGCCGTACGTCTTCGCTAACATCAATAATAGTTGATAATTGAAAATGGATAGTTGACAATGAATAAGAATTCAAAGATGATAAACCGACAAATATCGGACAAACAGATTATTTGATATTTGGCAGAGATGTAGGAAAAAAGCGTAACTTACGAAGTTGTAATCAGCTGTTTTTCAATAAGAAGGATGAGGATATGGATGACTTTGATGTGAATTTCCTGAATACGGTCGGCGTAACCAAAGTGCGGAACCCGGATTTCGATGTCGGCCTTTCCGGCTAGTTTACCGCCATCCTTTCCGGTTAACAAAACTACTTTCATATCCTTAGAGCGGGCTGACTCGACGGCTTTCAATACGTTGGCTGAATTACCGCTGGTGCTGATACCCAGCAGCGAGTCTTCCGGTTTCCCTAAGCCTTCAATAAATCGGGAAAAAACCTGATCGTAGCCGTAGTCGTTGCCCACACAAGAAATATGGCTGGGGTCAGAGATAGCAATAGCGGGTAGTGCCCGGCGGTTCTCCCGATACCGTCCGCTGAGTTCTTCGGCAAAGTGCATAGCATCGCAGTGAGAACCACCGTTGCCGCAACTAATAATTTTACCTCCCGCCAATATACTTTCCGCAAGGAGGGCAGCGGCTCGTTCAATGTTGGCTAATTGCTGTCCGTCTTCCAGAAAGGTATTCAGAACCTGGGTGGCTTCCAGCAGCTCGCTGCGGATAATTTCTTTCACAGGCGGGCAGGTTGGTCGGTATCGTCGTCATCTTTCGTCTGAGAACGCTCGGTATTGATCGACGATTCAAATGATTTAATCTCTTGGTCTATTTCATCTTCCCGGCGTTTCATATCGTATACCTGGGCTTTGATCTCATTTTTTTCCGCCTCCACCTTATCAAGCCGCTTCTGGAAATTCCGGCGGTCGAGTATGGCAAACCCAAAAACTACCAGGAACAAGCCCAGGCCAACTAGGCTGAAAGTAATTACAGCACTGGAGTTTTTTACCAGATTATTAGCTACCCCATCGTTGAGGTTAAGGGCGAAAGCAACGAGGGTAGCGTGGAAAAATAAGAGCAGGATGTAAAAAAATAAACGAATAGGTTTCATGAGTACATAGGTTTGTTGCGGTAAATATAGAAGTTACTAATTAGTTAACGAACCAACCTCCCTACTTTGTTTCCTTCTAAACGGCTTGCATTTCGGTAAGCTTGCGGTAAAGCCCCCCTTCTTCGACCAACTCCAGGTGGGTGCCCTTTTGTACAATTTTGCCATGTTGTACCACCACAATTTCGTCGGCGTGCTGGATGGTACTTAACCGGTGGGCGATGACCAGCGACGTACGGTTTTGCATAAGATGAGTGAGGGCATCCTGCACCAAACGCTCCGATTCGGAATCAAGGGCGGAAGTAGCTTCGTCCAGAATAAGAATAGCAGGATTTTTTAGTACCGCCCGGGCAATACTAAGGCGCTGCCGCTGCCCACCCGATAACTTCGTTCCTCGTTCGCCCACCGTAGTCTGATACTGCTGGGGAGAATCCATAATAAAATCGTGGGCATTTGCAATTTTAGCCGCCTGTATTACTTCTTCTTCGGTAGCATTGGGTTTACCGAAGGTAATGTTATTGTAAATGGTATCATTAAACAGTATTGACTCCTGGGTTACAATTCCCATTTGCTGTCGTAGTTCCGTCAACTGATAATCCTGTAACGGGATGTCGTCTAGGTAGATAGTCCCTTGCGTAGGATCGTAGAAGCGCGGTAGAAGATCAGCTAAAGTCGACTTACCTCCTCCTGAGGGGCCTACCAAGGCGATGGTCTGTCCTTTTTTAATAGTCAGATTGATATTCTCTATTACCGGTTCATCATCGTAAGCAAAAGAAATATTCTCAAAACGAATCTGGCTAGTAAACTTTGGAAGAGATTTAGCGTTGGGAAAGTCGAAAATCTGAGGCTCAGTATCAATAATTTTAAAGATCCGATCTCCCGAAGCCAGTCCCCGCTGAATACCGCTGATCGAGTTACTGATGGAGCGAGCGGGGTTAAGCATTTGAGAGAAGATGATAATATAGGTGATAAACTCACTGGCACTGAGCGAAGAATCATTATTGAGTACCAGTATACCACCGTAAAGCAGAATGAGTGCAACTACCGAAACTCCTAAAAATTCGGAAAGGGGAGAGGCTAGTTCCTGCTTACGTGCCATAGAAATAGTGGTACGAGTGTAGTGCTTTACCTCCTTTTCAAAAGTGTTATAAACCAGTTGTCGAGCATTAAATGCCTTGATAATTCGCATGCCCGATAGTACTTCATCCAGAATTCCTACAATGCGGCCCAATGACTCTTGGCTTTCGGTGGCCTTACGCTTTAGGCGTTTGGTAATCTGAGCAATAGTTAGCCCGGAAAGGAGTAAAACCAGTAATACGAAAACCGTCAGCTGAGGAGACATAAACAGCAGTACCGCGAAATAGCCCGTAATGGTCGCTGGATCTCGAAAGAGCATCTTTAGAGAGTTAACAACCGAGCCTTCAACTTCTTGCATATCATTAGTCATTCTCGACATGATATCGCCCTTACGCTCGTTGGTAAAATAGCCCATATGCAATCGAGAAGCCTGATCGAAAATGCTTAATCGAAGCCGCTGAATGGTGGTTGCCCTAATTTTAGCGAGAGTAATGCCCGCAACGTATCGAAAAAAGTTGGCTAGCATAACCGAAATGACGATAATTCCGCAGACGAAAGCTAGTGCCCCAACTTTGCCGTAGGTATCAATTACACTAATAAAGTAATAATTGAAAACCTCCAGGATGTAGTTGACCGAAAAAGAAAACTCCGGTATACTCCGCATATCGGCCAAGGTAGGATCATCTACTTGGTTAAACAGCACCTCAAATAATGGGATCAGTAGTGTTAAATTGATTAACCCAAAGATGATTGAAAGTGAGGCATACAGCAGGTATTGAGGAATATATTGCCGATAGGGTTTTGCAAAGGAAAGAATCCGTAAGTAGGTTTTCATATTGATTTACTAGCTGACTCTTATATCAATCAATTCAATGAGTGAACGCATTTAGGCGGGACAGGTTACTGATATCTTAACTCAGGGATAAAACTGGGGCAAAACTAGTATGTTTTTGAGTAATTTGGTAAAATTGCGCCCGAATTGATATTCTCTAACCTTTTTTCGGTCAAGACCCAACCTAATTTAGGTGACCGGGGTTAATGAGATAGTAAGGTTGATGATCTCAACTTATACAATAAACGTTGAACTAATTCATGCCATATGTTTGATGCAAACGGGACCGAAGGTCTGGAACTATTTACCTGGATAGTAGGGGGGCTAATCGGATTGATTGCCGCGCTAACGTTCACCCACTTTTTATTGGTACAAAAAGAAGATACTGAAATAGAAGAAGTAGAACCTGCTCAAACAGCTCCTCAGGAAGACGAGCCTACTACTGCTTGATTATGGATAAACTGTTAAAAGTAATTTTCGACGGCCCAGCCACAATTCTGCTTACCATTTTGCTGCTGGTAACGATTGGACTCATTGCCTTTACCGATATCTTTGCTTTTGTTTAGGGTGCTAGCCAGCTACTTTCCCAATGGGTTTGATTCCAGGTGAACTGCGCCCGGAGGTGACCTTCTCGCCCTAATTTCAGAAAATCCAGTTGCTGTACTTCGCTTATGATCAGCACAAAGTTTTCTATTCCTTGTTGGGTATTCCCTTCGGTAGGCTCTTCTCGAAAGCTGTCGGGCAAATTATCAGTATATTGTTTAGTCAGAGTGCCTGGTGGCAGTGGACCGACATAGTCGCCTCGGGCGGAAGAAGGGATCTCCTGCCATACTTGCTTAGCCACTTCATTTTGGTGGTGTAACTGCACGGTTACTTTGGCTCTAATCTGCTCTTTGCTTCCGTAGTCGTAAAAGAGCCAGTGCGCGGAAGTTTGCTGTTGCAAATCATCCACTTTTCGCGTACGTTGATCAGAGTAGCAAATTAACTGACGGGTCGCTTTATCAGCTTTGCGGAGTATTACGGTACGTTGTTCAATTCCTAAAGAGCCGTAGGTAGCCAATACCGGAAAATGGTAAGCGTGTTTCTTGTCGGCTCCGCCGCGCACCAGCATTCCCCAAACATGGTCTAATATTTCAGTAAGTTCAGATTCAGATGATATCATTAGTAAATCAGTAGTTGGTTGGATTAAGTAATTTATTCCGGTAGGTTAAGCTATTGCAATTATATTCTTTTATGGTTTCTGGCGAGGAAATCATTTGTTGCACAATGTCCATGGCTTGCAACAACCGAGGTTTGGTTAACTGCTTATAAGTTGGAATACGGCTGGATCGATCCAGGTGATTATGCCAGCAATCCTGAAAAAGTGTTTCCAAAATGATTCGCTGAAAGCAGTGATTAAACCGCAGTGGCCTACGTTTATTTGTAGCTATGCTCGGCATTGCTTCGTTAGTCAGCTCAATATACTCTCTTTGCAAAAGCTTTGTCTCCAACGACGCTACAACTTGCACCCTTGCGATTAGTTTTAACAAGCTAAGTCTTCAACTCACTTATTGAAGATTCAAAACAGAATGGCAAAGGTTTCGTGCTGCTGGTGGCATGGGTTGATGTAGCAGGACGGGTAGTTGTTGGTAGTCATGACAGGCCGAAACCTTATCACCTAATTCAAGATGGCTATAGGCGCGCATTTTATAGTAACTGGGGTTGTAGGGATCACGGCGGATGAGCTCGTCCAGAAATTTTACTGCCTTATCAAATTTCTTATCCTGATAAAAAGTAACTGCTTTTTCATAAAGCGAATAATCGTCTCGTACTCTTGCTCTACCACCGCCGGTCTGATAGGCAACTACCACTATTTCTTCCATTAGAAACCCTGCCAGATGATCGGTTCGTTGAAAGTTTGATCCATCGATCAGAAATGTCACCGGGAAGAATAGTATTACATCCTGCTGTTGTAGACTATCGGCCAGCCAGAGCTTCCGGATGTTTTCGAAGGCCTCAATAAGTTCGGAATCAATATTCCGACCTAAAGAGTTGACAACATCTAGGGTAATTTGACCGGAAGGGGTAAGGGTTATTGAAACAATGGCGGTACCAATGATATTGTTTTGCCGAGCTGAGCGAGGGTATTTAATAGTTTTCTGGATTGACTCGTAGAAAGCTTGCGGGCCGCCCTTCACTCTGTGCTCAGGAAAAGTATTCAGTGTATCGGTCTGAGCAAACCCCAACTGTAAGACTAGTACAACTAAACTGAAAACAAAAAAATATTTCACGGCTAAAAAATCTTCTTACATAATAGTAAGACCTCCGCTCATAGTCAAGGCATTCCTAATCATCTACTTCACCCTAGTTTACGAGTCGGCTATTTCTCCATTAGGCTAGAACAAATTGGAACAACTTTTAAGTTAGTTTTTGAACTTCTTAATAACCCTTAATTTCTTGTTGAATCCATTCGGGTAACGTGTAGAAAACTTGTTTCAGTCATTGATTGATACGACCCAAAGGAGATTCTATTCCGGAATTTAAAAAAATATAGAGGTATAAGTGGGTTCGTAAATAACTGATTTTGAGGTTTATAGATCGAATGGCATATAGATTATTGAAAAATTTTCTTAAGCAGTGTAACTTTCTTGCCAGATACCTTGTATAACAAAGTACTATACGATACCTTTACAACAGATAACAACATTAACCCAACTCTTACTGCTATGATACAACTGTTATCTCGATCAAAGTTTATTGTGCAGCTGGCACTGATCATTATTGCCGTTATAGTGGGAGTTTTTACTTCTGCCAATGCGCAGATTGGAGAAACATCCGAACTCTATACCACGCTAAAGTCCAAGGATAGCCTATTATTTGAAGTAGGGTTTAATCAGTGCGAGCTAAGCCAGTTTGAACAATTGGTCGGGGAGGATTTTGAGTTTTATCACGACATTAGCGGAGTAAACCGCTCCAAAGCCGAATTTATGGCTACCATGCGGGAAGGTTTATGCCGCAGCGGAGAAAATTCCACCCGCCGCGAGCTGGTGAAAGGTAGTCTGGAAGTGTTTCCACTCTACAACAACAGCAACCTCTACGGGGCAATTCAGCGGGGCATGCATCGCTTCGGGGAATCTACGGCCCGCTTCACCCACCTCTGGTTGCTGGAAGATAACGAATGGAAGCTGTCCAGAGTACTTAGTTTTGATCATTTAACTAAAGAAAACAACAATGAATAATTTTACCGTAGCTCCGGCTACTTTAACCGAACAATAACCCAAGAAAATAATGGATTCATGAAAATCGAAAATACCCAGGTGCAGATGCGCAAAGGTATTCTGGAATACTGCATACTGCACATCATCTCCCGAGGCGAAGTATACGCCTCCGATATGCTGGAAGAACTGACTTCCGCTAAGATTATGGTAGTAGAAGGTACGCTGTACCCGCTACTAACCCGCCTCCGGAAAGCCGGACTGGTCGACTATCAATGGGTTGAGTCTACTTCAGGGCCACCCCGCAAGTACTACACGTTGACCGACACCGGGCAGGAGTTTCTCACCCAGTTAAAAACCACCTGGGAAGAGCTGGTCGCATCAACGAATCACATTACAACCAACCATAACGGAACTGCTCAACCTGTTTCCGAGCCCCAAAAATCAAAAGAATCATGAAACGAAATATAAGTATCAATATCAGCGGTATAATCTTCCACGTGGAAGAGGATGGCTACGAATTGCTGCGTAGCTATCTCGATTCAATCACCCGCTACTTTTCCAACTACGAAGACAGCAAAGAAATTACCGACGACATTGAGAGTCGAATCGCCGAAATTTTCCTTAAGAAGCTTAGCTCATCCAAGCAGGTAATCACCCGCGACGATGTGGAAGCGGTGGTCGCCACCATGGGTAGTGTAGAAGACTTTGCTGCCCTGGATTACGATGATGAACCATTTAGTGGCACCACTGGCAGTAGGCAGTCCGCTACCGATGCGGGTACGTTTGAGCCAGAACCAGGAGAAAGGCGCCGATTGTACCGCGACACCCAGCGGAAGATATTGGGTGGTGTGGCGGCTGGAGTAGCCCACTACTTTGGCACTGATCCACTTTGGATCCGTCTACTAATCATCCTTTTCCTGTTTGCCGATGCGTTTATCACCTTCGGAGTACTGGATACCATTACCTTTATCACCTACATCGTATTCTGGATTGTAGTACCCGGACGGCCCGATCTGGAGCAGAATGAAAAGATCAAAAAGCTGTTTCGTAATCCGGATGACAAAGTACTGGGGGGAGTAGCGGGCGGTCTTGCTGCCTACTTCGGGATCGACCCAACGGTAATCCGGCTACTGTTCGTACTGACTATCTTTTTTGGTGGGGCTGGTTTAATTATCTACATCGTGCTATGGTTAATTACTCCCCAGGCCAAAACCCTGACCGATAAAATGCAGATGAAAGGTGAGCCAGTGACGCTCACCAACATTGAGTCCAGTATAAAAAAAAACTTTAGTGTAAGTGAGACCGGGGAGGAGAGTACCCTGCTCAAGGCGGTGCTCTTTCCTTTCCGGCTGGTCGCGGTAATCTTCAACAATCTGGGGCGAGCATTAGGACCCTTTCTGACGTTTCTGGGGGATGCCGCCCGGGTACTGTTTGGATTACTGCTGGTGCTGGTGGGGGGGGCGATATTAATCTCATTGTTATTTACCGGTGGCATAACCTTAGGAATGGCTACGCTACAACCCTACGAGGTAGGGTTGAATATCCCGATGGAAGTGATGCGAAACAGTGTATCCGGTGCGGGGCTGGTATTTGCCTGGATCGCTTTACTGATGCCGGCTCTAGGATTGGTGATTAGTGGTATTTCCGTCATCGCCCGTCGCCGGTTACTGAGTGCAGCCGTGATTTGGACTGCCGTCGGTATTTGGTTTGTAAGTCTGATCGGCCTGGCGGCCACAGTACCTCCCGTCATCATGGATTTTCGGGAAGAAGCTCGCTTTACCGATACCGAAACCTTACCCATTGGCGAACAAACCGCGATACTGACATTAAGCGGGTACGCGGACTACGAGGAGCCCGACTTGGTGGAAATACGGTTGGTAGGCTTTGCCGGTGATTCTTATGAATTGCAAAAAACCTTTGAAGCCCGAGGCAGTAACCGCAACCGGGCGATTGAAAATGCCCGGATGGTCAGCTACATCGTTACGGTAAACGATTCAGTGGTTTCGTTTCCTCCGGTGTACACCTTTGAGGAGGGAGCAAAATTTCGAGGACAAACATTGGATATGACACTGAATATCCCCTACAACCGTCCGTTTCAGATAGATCGTGACCTTACTGAAATTTTGGAGAACAGGCTCTACCGCTACGGTTACAGCGCCAGTGATTTGCCGGGGAATACGTTTATGTTTACGCCCAACGGGCTGGAGTGCATCACCTGTCCCGAGCAGGAAAGGCCTAACGAGAGTTCCTCGGAGAGTTCCTCGCAGAGTTCCTCGGAGAGTTCCTACGAAGGTTCTTCCGAAGATGACAACGAGGTCAACTCGGTGGATAGCTATGAAACCGAAAGTGGAGAAACTGCTTATCGGTTAGAATTAGCAGATTTTGATCAGGTAGAAGTACGAGGGCCATTTCGGGTGAAGATTAATCAGCAGGACAACCAGCGAGTAGAAGTTCAGCCGGGTAAATTACCCTTGAACCGGATGAAGGCCAATGTAGCTAACCAGCGATTGGTGCTGTACTACGATGGCAATTACGGCGGTGGGAGCGACGCCTACGATGTGGCGATAGAAATACCTCAACTAAACCGTACGGTGCTGAAGGGACCGGTTCAGGCTCAGGTCGGTGCCTTTCCTCAACAAAACCTGGCCTTCGATTTATCCGGATCAGCATCAGTGCAAGCCGATGCGTCCGGAGATTCAGTCACTGTTAGTCTGACTGGTGACTCCAAGGCCGAACTGACCGGGGACAGCCAGTATCTGAAAGCCGATTTAGGAGGATCAGCGCTGCTTGATGCGCGCTCGTTACAGGTTGAACGGGCTGAGGTGGAAAGCCGAGCCGCTTCGGAAGCCCGCGTTGCGGTAGATGGTCAGCTAAAGGCCCAGATCAGCGGAGCGGGACGAGTAGAGTACCGGGGGGATGCTGAGGTAGAAGTCAATGAAGGAGGCCGTTCCAAGCTGAAGAAAGTCCGAGATGATAGTGAATAATTAACTCTCATTCCAACTGATTAGCCATCTTCTGAGTCTTAATAATAAATTCAACGGAGATGAAGAAGTTAACAATCATTCTTTTGATAGCTATCTTCGGTTGTTCTGAGGATGATTCAGGTGCCGATTTGCCTCTGACGGGAAAATGGGTAGAGGCTACAACCTTAAGCGACACACTCACTTTTCTCGACAACGAAATTATGATATTGGACCGAGGGCGAGAGGCTAAAAATGGAGTTTTGTTACCGAAAGTGGGTTCCGGCTCCTACGATTACCGCTTGCTAGCTGATAAAATAACTCTTCGCTGGCATTTGTCTAGCAACAGTGCGTTTAATGATTATCAGTTCAATAAGACGGGAAATATCATAACGATAGAAAACTTCTTCGATCCGAATGAAGCAGGATCAATGCAAACATTCCGAAAAATAGAATAGATAGCTATTCTTTGCGGATATATACGTAGTACGCTCCAAACTCTTTGCCGTTAGGCTCTATAAACCAGGTTTGTAAATGGGTTTCAGCAGCTGGAATATCAAAGGTGAAAACTACTTCCTGCGTATTGGCAGCAACTTCCTGAAATTGTAACTGGTCACCAATCTTCACTTTGGCCCGGGTAATGTCTAAAGCTTTTCCCGTCGGTAACTCACCTAAAAAATCATCAAAGGGCACAAAAGCTGGGGCTGAAGCCCGAATACCTAAGCCGGATTCTTTAGGCCAGTGTCGTAATGTAATGGTATAGTTACCTGCTTCTTGAAAAACAATGCGATACTTACCATTTCCTTTCTCGCCCCGCCGAAGATGCGGCCAGTTGAATACCCGCGGACCATCGTACCAATCATAAGCCGTAAGCTGTATTTCTTCGCTACCGTTAATATAGTAGGGCTCAGGTATTAGCGACAATCGGGCTTGACTCCACCAGGTTTCGTAATAGTTTCGTAGACTATCTACAATGTGAGTATTCTGATTTGCTACATTATTTTGCTGGGCTAAATCCTCGTCCAGATTATATAATTCAGTGCCATGAACTAATCGCCAGTTTTGCCACATGATGGTCCCGTCGTATTTCTCTTCGTAGCACTGCACCACCTCAATACGATTATTTAGTTCTTCGGAAAGAGGTTTCCCTTGTACCAACCCTGATATATCCAGTCCGTCAAACGAAATATCGCCTTCCAGGCTGAGATCGCACCAACTGAGTAGGCTAGGGAAGAGGTCTTGCACTTCCAGTAGGGTATCAATAACTCGCGGTGGGCCGGAAGTGCCGTTGGGCCAGTGTAAAAAGAAGGGTACCCGGTGGCCACCTTCGTATACTGACCCCTTTTGTCCGCGTAAGCCAGCATTGTACTCCTGATCCCAAAGCGTAGAGCCATTATCGGTCAGAAACATAAAAAGGGTGTTGTCCCAGACCCCTTCGGCCTGTAAGAAATCTATGAAGGAGCCCAGGTTTTCGTCTACCGTACCGATCATGGAGTAGAAGTTGATGCTCTTATCATCCAGTCCTTTATTCAGATAGGGTTGACGATATTTTTCAGGTACCAACCAGGGAATGTGAGGTGGGTTTACCGGCAAATACAGGAAGAAAGGTTTCCGTTCGGCTACGGATTCATGGATGAACCGTTTGCCCAACGAAAACCATAAATCGGTGGCGTAACCTTCGTAAGATTCTATTTGGCCGTTGTGGTAGTACTGATCGTCCAGACAGTCTGCGTTCCAGGGGTTGGGGTGCGACCAGTGCCCGCCGCGAAGAAATTACACCGCATCATCAAACCCTCGTTCGTGCGGACGGTAGCCGGGAAAGTTGCCACCCAGATGCCACTTACCGTAGAGGGCAGTTCGGTAACCGTTTTGCTGGAATACTTCAGCCAGGGTCCTATACTGCTGGTTCATCAGAAAGTGTTGCCCGTGGGGTGAGTACGCTCCATTATGCATAGCATCAATACCGGTAATTAACTGGCTACGAGTGGGCGCACACACCGGGGCTACGTGAAAATTGGTAAAGCGAAACGAAATATCGTGTAAATGATCCAGGTTCGGGGTTTGCAAGTACGGATGTCCGTGCGCACCCACATCGCCGTAACCCTGATCATCGGTCATCAGAATGATGACGTTAGGAGAAGAGGCGGACTGAGCGTAAGCCATTTTCTTAAGCCCAGTAAACATTAATACTACTAGAACACTAAAGTTGATAAGTAGGTAGTAGGTAGATCGTTTCAACTGAGTCATCGTCTAATATACAACCCTCCTGAAAAACTTCTAATTGTTATAGTATAGATTTGACTCCGCTGGGAAAAGTAGCATCTTTTTTCAGAAAGGCAGTTATTTCGGGTGACTTCTTCACGGCTTGAACACTAAATAGGGAAAGCTCGAAAAGCTTGATGAATTGTAGGTAGAAAAGTAATGATGATAACTAGTCGGGAATTGCAATCTTGGATAGGGTGGCTACCGATGTATTTATTGGTAGCATGTCAGTGCGATGTAATGAGCTCGAAACAGGATACTAGCAGCAGTATGAACTATCTGGTGGTTTCAAACAACAGTAACATATCTTCAACGCGTATTTTTACTCGCGAAGAGTTGACGAAAGAACATCAGTACCTTGTAGATCACTGGGAAGAAACATTTGGCTCCATTCCGGATAAAATTGGTGTGTGCCAGATTTCCGAATCTGCCTGTTCACTCAGCATTGATCTGGTAAAAAGAATAGAAAACACCATCATAGTAGAATACACTACAGTAGGAGACTGTGAAGAGCTACTAGACCAGTTGGTCCTTATCGAAGTAATCTCGGATCAAGATAGCATTGTCAAAAGAAGAAGCAACTAATTAATTTTCAACCATAACCACAAACCCATGAAAAGCAAAGTAAAAGCAGAAAAGAAATTTGAATTCTACGACAAGGTACTAGACAAAAAAAGAAGCTTCTCCCCGAATGATGCCGAACTGGTAGTGAGCCTGAACAAAGATCAACTGGAAAGTTTGGATTCACTAAGCGATAGTACGAACACCATGCTCCTGAATGCCAAAGCAGTAGACTTGGCGGAAGGTTTTGCCGTCATCCAGAAATCCGATATTGACAACACCGACAGTACCGCTGGTGAAGCATTGGCTGATACCAGCACGGTGCACAATACTTTGCCCTCTATGGTAGACGAAGAAGGGTTGACCCATTATTTTATGCCCGATGAGTTTACGGTACAGTTTTCAGAAGAGCTGGATGAAGCGAAAATGGAGGCAATTATTAAAAAACACGGGGCTACCATCATCCATGATCAACGCACGCCCGGTTACTACACTTTATCGGTTCCGAAAGACAAGGGCCTGTTTGAGATGATTGACCAGTTTAATCAACTGGATGAAGTGGTTTTTGCCGAGGCAGCCGAGATCGGTCTGAATGACGAACTGTATATCCCGAATGATCCGGAGTTTCCCAAACTATGGGGTTTACAAAATACCGGGCAGGTAGTGAACAATACGAGCGGCTCTAATGATGCTGACATTGATGCTACCCTCGCCTGGAATTATGAACGGGGCGAACCAAACGTAATTATTGCGGTAATTGATACCGGAGTCGATTACACCCATAATGATTTAAAGAATAATATACTCCCTCAAGGAGCAGAAGACTGGAATTTCGCTTCGTCATTCAGTGATGATCCGATGGACAGCGGAACCCACGGCACGCACGTGGCCGGGACTTCAGCGGCTGTTGATAATACAAAAGGCGTTATCGGAGTAGCACCCAGATGCAGGATTATGCCGCTTAGAGTAAATCTTACCTCGGGCATGAATGCCAACCGCGCCGATGCCATAAATTATGTAGCGGCTCAGGCAGTGGCCAATCCGAATAACCGCTTTGTAATCAACTGTAGCTGGCGCATGAGCGGGCATCATACGGGTGTATACTACGCAATCAAAAATGCCGTAAACAAGAATGTAGTGGTCGTGTTTGCCGCGGGTAATGCCGACCGAAACATCGATGTGCTGCCTCAGTACCCCGCAGTGTACAGTGAAGTGATTGCGGTAGGTGCTACGGACCAGGAAGATAGAAGAGCTTCGTTTTCAAACTACGGGAAGAAGGTTGACGTTTCAGCTCCCGGAGTCAACATTTACTCTACCATTCCGGGGGGTAGTGGCGACAACTATGGTTTCAAAAACGGAACCTCCATGGCTGCGCCCCACGTAGCTGGTCTGGCGGGATTAATCTGGTCTAAAAATAAGACGTTAACCAACGCTCAGGTGAGGAAGATTATTGAAGCGACTACGGACAATATCGACAGCCTGAATCCGGGGTTTGTCGGACTGCTCGGAACCGGAAGAATAAACGCCTACCGGGCCGTGAGCAAAACTCCGCATCCGCCGGTAAAGGTTAAACTGCTTACTTCGTTTCCTTTTCCTCAGAAAAATGCGGGTTCCAGCACCGGCATGGTATTCGCCCACGCTATTCAAGTGCATCCGATACGGTTTTTTCCTAAGCGGCCTGCGCTTTTATTCGTGACCCAGAAGGCCTATAGTGAGAAAATTTATTTCCTCAATCCTACCAATGGGGCCGTTATGAAGGCAGTAGATCCGCCGGCCAACGACACCCTGGGGTCTTTAGCCTGGGATGGCACGTATATCTACGGGGCCAATGTCACCTGGGGAGCGGGAAGCATCAATAAGTTTAGCCCTTTCAGCGGTTCAGTGCTTGGTTCAATGAATGTTCCTGCCGGAAGAGGAGAGGGCTTGGCGGTGTACGGCAACCGGTTCTATTATTCAACCATCAATCATATTCATATCATCAATAAGAGTAACGGTTTGGTGGTTGGTTCATTCCCGGCACCCGGCGGGGCCTGCCATTCGTTATCAGCGGGAGACGGGTATCTTTTCTGCGGAAACAATCTCACCAAGAAGATCACCATTCTTCATATTTCTAATAACCAGGTGAGAGGTGTGATCAACGCCCCCGGAAATCCTCGAAGAGCGGATGCCTTGGCGTATGAATCGCGAGGAAATAGACTCTACGTAGCGAATCAGGCAACTAATCGGATTTACTGCCTGCAACTCTGGTACTAAAGAGTGAACTTAGTCTCGTACTCCTGGCAAAAAAAGCGAGTGTGAGTTTGACGTAAACCAGAAAAGGCGACCTGCACTAAGGCCGTCTTTTTTCATGGTAAGTAATCTAGGTAATACGGAGTAGCCTCAATATTTTTATCTAACACCCGCTAACGGGGGGCACGATAATGAATATAGGTAGTATTAGTAGGGTAATTAGTTTTGTAAAGTGCTTAGGTTGCGCCAAAGTAGGCCAAGAAGTTTTGTAGCCAGCTTTTAGGGCTGGGGAAGTACAGTACAAAACGGCGTAGACACCTTTTTGAGGGTAAAAAGTGGCTTACAAAATGTTGTAGTAGACTTTCGTTGCTCAAAAAGTATACTACAAAACATTGTAATGGGGTTTAAGGGCTTGAAAAGTGAGTTACAAATTTTTGTAGTCCTCTTCCAACCCAAAAAAAGCGGTTTACCAAAAAATGTAGACCGCTTTTTTAGCGACGAAAGTACGCTACAAAAAACTTTAAGCTGTTTCTGAGCTAGTGAGGCTTGCCACGTCGCTTCGGGAGTTGTTATTGAGCTTAGGAAACAGTCGCTCCGCCAGTGTTTTGCCTAATTGCTTGCGGGCATCCAGGTAATTGATTTCGTATTGGCGACGAAGCGTAGCTTTGGCAATATCTTCTTCGGCCTGGGCCGTTTTTAGCTGCTTAATGCTTTCTTCGTAGGCTTTAATCGCCTTTCTTGAAGCAGCAACCCGATCTCGTAGTTCTTTGGCCAGTGGCAATAGCGGATGGTCTTTCTCCAAACTCTCAATTCTCAGGGCTAGCTTCTCTACCGTATCCGGCTCTTGCTGCATATTCATGCTAATGATGTGGCCAAATTTTCCTTCAGGAAAAATAAGCGGTAAGGAGGCATCAGCCGGGTTTGCCCGATCGTACTCCTCAGAGCGACGGAATACTGTGCGTACCTGATCGTCTAGCTGATTATCGGCTACGAGCAGATCGTCGTACCTATCTTCCCGCTGCTCTTCCTTTTTTAGCGTAGCGGCTTCTTTAGCCAGTAGATCATTGTAGGGGAGCTGAATCTGGTCTACCAAAAACTGGGTACCGTTAAACTGCTGAAAAAGTTTACAGTGGGCGGGTGGCTGGAGGCGGAGGGCCAACGGCCTCCAGCCACCCGCCTCCAACGGCAAATGGCTTAATAATAAATCAGAATAACCTTTACTATCCGCCTGCTTATTTCGGTAGTGGTAGGCCGACCTACAGTACGACGAACAGAACTTTTTTCCCGCCCTGCCTTCAAAGGCTTATCAAACCATCAATGCTATAAAGCGTTCCACGCCGGATTCTACTACTAAGTAGTAATGGGTATGCCCAATCGCTTCTATAGCATTGAACGGCCGTTTCACGGCGACCACGTAAGAAAGAACGACTACCAGAGGTGTTGAGTAAAGAAGAAGTACTGGCGATTATCCGCCAAACTAATAATTTTAAGCACCAATGTATTGTGAGCTTACTTTACTCAGCGGGTTTGAGGAGAGGTGAGCTTCTCAACTTAAAGCTTACCGATATTGATAGCAAGCGCATGCTGATACGGGTAGAAAGCGGAAAAGGAGGCAAAGATCGGTACACTTTGCTATCTAAAACGTACAGGATATGAGACAGTATTATCGCCTACATAAGCCCAAAGAATACCTGTTTGAGGGCCAGTTTGGTGGAAAGTACTCAGGAAGTAGTATCTTGAAAGTAATAAAGACAGCGGCCTGGAAAGCAGGAATACAAAAGAGAGTTTACCCTCATATTCTTCGTCACTCTTTTGCTACCGCAGCGGCGGACCGTACATTTGCTTGAGCAAGGAACGGACTTGCGCTATATCCAGGCATTATTAGGGCATCGCTCAAGCAAAACTACTGCGCGGCGGCCGCCGAAATATATACCTATGTAGCGGACAATGCTTTCAAAAACATCCGCAATTTGCTAGATTCGCCTTAGTTATATATGACAAATAAACGCACCGGTGCGTTTATACAGTTGTTGGCGGTAATTAATAGTAGATGAAACATTCCATTTTCATAATATTCTTGATCACCCATTTTTCACACATCCAGGCTCAAACTCATGAAGTCTTTGTAAAACAAGCGTTCGATTGGCAAGAAATTGATACAGAAATCGATCAAGAAACCAGGGATAAATTTATTCACAGCGTTCTTCAAGAACCTTCTTTTGGTAGAATCAAGAATATCTCATTGGAATACATTTCGGATAACTTTCACTTCCTTGATTTAAATGGTGATCAAGAATTGGATGCTGTATACAATGGCGGTTATGGGGGAGAGAATGAAATCATTCATCTTATCACTATTAAAAATAAAGAGCTTATCGTCTCTGATCCTTTATTCGGATTGATTACGGATTTTCAGGTACTGGAAAACAAGGTAGATCTAAAGATTTATGATTATGGGTGCTGTGCTCAACTAGTAGATGTTTATGCTAGCTTTGAAGTATTCTGCGACAGTGAAGAAATTGAATTGAAAAATTTATATGCTTACGCTAGAATTAAAGAAACTCAAAACCCTGAGGACTTTATCCAGGAAATAAGATTTGAGGTTCAAAATGATGGATACAAGTTGAGGGCACAACCTGAAATTATCACTGACTATGATGGATTACCTGAGGAAGTGATCATGGATGGCAACACTTTGGCGATGTATCCAAAGAGTTCGACCGGCACTGCTATTGCCGAGAAAATGGATCAAACAGGAAGACTGTGGTGGTTTGTCATCATGGATAGTAATTTCAAACCTATAAGCTCTTTATTTACCAACGGGAATAACAATATTTCTGAATACAAATGTGCTGGTTGGATGAGTAGTAGGTTTTTGACTGCTCAAAATTAGAGGAAACTACCGCCAACAAATTGCAGTAGCCAACCCTATTGAAATGTACTCGGAAGCTAAACGCTCCAAGCACGAAAATTGTGAAACAAAAGATAAACACAAACAAGGCCGGGCCGGCTACTCGCAATGGCCGTTAGGTGCTATGTAAATAAAACAAAAAGCTGTAAATTGAAATAAAAAAAGTATGAGCGTTCAATATATAACTGACGAAGCGGGAAAACAGACAGCTGTAATCGTTCCCATTGAAGAATGGAAGCATTTAAAAATAGAACATGAAAGGCTGCTTCACAAATTAGAAGTTTTAGGAGGGTTACAGGATGCATTGGAAGAAGTGCAGCAAATAAAAGAAGGTAAAAGAAAAAAAGGTAGAACTTTAGGTGAGTTTCTCAATGAAATGTGAAGTACGTACTACCAATAATTTTGAGAAAGCAGCAAAACCGTTACTGAAGAAATACAAATCATTAAAGCAGGAATTACTGCAACTTGAATCAGAACTAATAGCTCATCCGGATTCTGGTACCTCATTAGGTCATAATGTCTATAAAGTTAGATTGGCAATCCGAAGTAAAGGGAAGGGTAAAAGTGGTGGAGCACGAGTGATCACCTATCTTGAATTAGAGACTGCAGTAGATGAAGAAACAATGACAATTTACTTATTAACCATTTATGATAAGTCAAAGATGGATTCCATTTCACAGCAGGAAATAAACAGATTGATTGAAGAAAAGGATAAATAAGAACACAGCGGGGCTGCTCCAGCACCTGACAAAGAGCAAGCACCATGGCTGGTAAATGAGTAACAGAAGTATCAAAACAAACGAGAAAGTTAAATGAAGCTAGGCAGAATATTGCTCTTAAGCCGCCGCGTCACCTGCACTTATCGTTAAGCGTAATGAACAAAAAATAAATTATCCACCACGAAAAATGAATCTAAACACAAGAGTAATTACCAAGAAATTGAAAGAAAAATTGTATAAAGCCTTTTACCTACTATTCGCCATCATACTATTATGCAGTCACGATCTCTATATAAAGATGGAGACCTATTTCTTGTCGCCTAATCAAGAAGCGACCTTGAGCCTATATAATGGGACTTTTGAAAATAGCGAAAATATTATCACTCGAGATCGTATGTTAGATGCGTCAGTCATCGCTCAGGGAGAAAGAGTAGCTATCGATCCGGATCAATGGCAAGACCAAGATAGCACCATCACTCAATTAACCTTTAATACTGGTGAAGCGGGAACGTATGTAGCCGGCGTCTCTACTCAAGCCCGAAACTTAGAACTCACCGCCGAAGAGTTTAATAGCTACCTTGAGCACGATGGTGTTTTGGATATGCTCGAGTATCGCACTACTAATAACTTATTAGATCAAACTTCAGTAGAAAGTTATCAAAAACATGTAAAAGCCATCTATCAGGTAGGTGATATTAAAACAAATGACTGGAACACCGGATTAGGCTATCCTATCGAGTTTGTGCCACAAGCAAACCCTTATGAGAAATATAGTGGCGACCAGTTAGACGTACAGTTATTATTAGATGGTAAGCCGCTACCCAACCAATTGGTGTATGCTGACTATATCCAAAGTGCCCACGCTCATACCCACAGCGATCACAGTCACGAACACGATGGGGAGACGCATTCACACGAGTCCGGCGAAACACATACACATACCGGCGGTCAGCAATTACGCACCAATGATCAAGGTATTGTTGCGGTAGATTTACCAGAAGACGGTATCTACTACCTACGTACCATTCACATGGTGAATGTTACCGATAGCGATGAATTAACGCATCGGTCTAAATGGGCGACACTCTCTTTTGAGGTGAGTCATAAGCACGATGCTAGCACACACACGCACGAGGGGGGTATTCCGACCTGGGTTTTTATCCTGGGCAGCTTACTGATCATCGGAGTGTTGTTCCTGGTCTTTAGAAAAGGTAATTAGCGATGCCTGCGAATGTAAGAAGAGCGCTGCCGCTGTTATTATCATTCGTCCCACTTTTAGGCTTTGCACACGATGTTAGCAGTGCCGATCAGGAGATTTTACGCAATGGTGGTTTGTGGGCTTAGGAGGACTACATTAAACTGTGCTTTTTTAATTTTCTTTAACGTTGTTGTTGCTA
>CAZKCO010000024.1:0-97662 GCA_964551335.1 uncultured Roseivirgaceae bacterium | reverse complement strand
CTTTCACCTAATGCACGGTATTTTCCAGCAAACTAAAACTCACACAACCCATATCAATAACTTTGGTGGGCAGCGGCTCAAGGTTTGGTAGGAGTAAACTTCTACGTAGCGGAGGGCTATCTATACGGTCACCGTCTGGCGGTTGAATTTGGGTTTCCTTTGTACCAAAACCTGAATGGCCCCCAAATGGCAGCAGAATCCGTATTGAACCCTCGGCTGGCAGTGGGCATTTTAAAGCACCAATTGTATCAGACTTTTCTTTACAGTTTATAGTTCGTTTTGGAAATCATCAATACATTCGCTTTAATAAAAATAAAAAAAACTATTCACGATGTATCGACTATTAATTAGTGCGACAGTTCTGCCTTTACATTTGCTAACAGGCTGTCAGCCCGCTGCTACAGAGGCACCCGCTAACTTAACCGAAGCCCAAGCGATTTATGCTGAAGCTATTGAAATTCATGATGAGGTAATGCCCCGGATGGGCGAGCTAATGCAACTTCGGCAGGCCGTAGAGAGCAAAGTAGACTCACTCAACCAACTAGATTCAACTGCTTACGCCGATACGGTGCAATATATGCAGCATATTATTGACAATCTGCGGTATGCCGACCGGGGCATGATGCAGTGGATGCGCAACGTAAAGAAGGTACCGGGGCTGGAAGAGGTAGAGTCGGCCTACCAGAGCGACATGGAGTTGGAAGTAGTAGATACTACGAATATTGTTCAGGTTCAGAAAAGCCAAAAAGAAGCTATTGAGACGGTAAAACAACAAATAGAAAGTAGCATTCAGGAAGCCCGTTCGATACTGGAGTCTTCTCAATAAAAGAAATTCATCAGGAACAATTGAAACACCAGAATCATCGTACTCGTGGGAAAACTTCTTCGCTATAAAATTTGATAAAGTACTCCTGGCTGGTGCCTACATTATGAGAAATGATCTTTTCAAAACCTAGCTCTCTATCCTTGCGAATCCACTCGGCATGCTGCTCCGGATCTTGAGAAAGGAGGACAGATTCGGCTACTTCCTTCGGGCCGATAAACTGAGAGGCCGCTTCGAACTGTTAGGGAGTACGTAGCTCTCCGTGCACGGCGCTAGTGCCCACGTTGGTTCGCCACTGCTCATGAGCTTCTTCCAACGCTTGTTCATGGGTAGGCGCACAGGCTACCTGGCACTTCAAATAAATAGGTTTTCCTTCTCCGCCGCCTTTACGGAAAGCATCAATTACCTCGGTGAGAACATTATGGGGCTGCCATTGCCGCCGCCATCCAACTCCAGGCAAATCCTCTGTGTCCCTAAGCACTGCTCCAAGGAAATAAGTGATCAGAAGAAGCTCGTTCTTCAAAGCCTGCCGCTTCCGCTCTTTTGGCGAGCTCAAGTAGATAGCTAGGTTTGAACTGTTCGTGAGATATTTGGTATCCAAAAGTGGCCATAATGATTGTAGTAGAGAACTATATAGTACTAAGGAGCAGTCACCCCCTGAATGTTTGCTGCTAAACGCTGAACATATCTAAATGGAATCAGTCATCATTAGTAAAGCCTAAAAAGTTATGATTGAAAACTACTGGTATAAAAATGCAATTATCTATAGTCTGGACTTGGAAACGTTTATGGATGGTGACCAGAACGGTACGGGTGATTTTGATGGTCTGAGTCGGCGTCTGGAGTATCTACGCTCTTTAGGGGTTGATGTAATCTGGTTAGCGCCCTTCCAACCCACTCCTAATAAAGACAATGGCTACGACATCAAGGACTACTACGGAGTGGATCCTCGACACGGCTCCGGTGGTGATTTTGCCGAATTTATGCATTTGGCCAACGGAATGGGGTTGAAGGTGATTATTGACTTGGTAGTCAATCATACCAGTGATCAGCACCCGTGGTTTAAGGATGCTCGGAAAGGGGAAGAAGCTAAATACTACGATTGGTACGTCTGGTCTAAGAAAAAACCCTCCGATTGGGACGAAGGCATGGTATTTCCGGGAGTACAGAAAGAAACCTGGACCAAAGATAAAAAAGCCGATGCTTATTACTTTCATCGGTTCTACGATTTTCAGCCCGATCTAAACATGGGTAATCCTGAGGTGCGGGAGGAAATCCATCGGATCATGAATTTTTGGCTGTCGCTGGGAGTAGCCGGCTTTCGGGTAGATGCGCTACCGTTTATATTGGAAACCCAGGAGCCGGGCGAGACTAAGCGTAAAATTCGCTTCGAGTATTTGAAAGACATGCGGCGTTTCCTTCAGTGGCGCCGCGGCGATGCTGTTCTGCTGGGCGAAGCCAACGTAACCCCTAAGGATGCTAAAAAATACTTCGGTGAACAGGGTGAGGGAATTCAACTGATGTTTAATTTCTACGTTAACCAGCACCTTTTCTACGCCTTAGCCACCTCCGATCTCAAACCGCTAAAAAAGGCGATGGTGGCTACCAAGGATATCTTTCCTGCGGCCCAATGGGCGCAGTTTTTACGAAACCACGATGAGTTAGACTTGGGGCGGCTAACCGATAAACAGCGTCAGAAAGTTTTTGAACGGTTTGGCCCCGAAAAACATATGCAGCTTTACGACCGTGGGATACGCCGCCGTCTGGCCCCCATGCTGGATAATCGTGCCCATATTGAACTGGCATACAGCTTGATGTTTGCCCTGCCCGGCACCCCGGTACTGCGGTACGGCGACGAAATTGGGATGGGCGACGACTTAAGCCTTGACGAACGGGAGGCAGTCAGAACCCCCATGCAGTGGACCGACGACAAAAACGGTGGTTTTTCCGGGGCCGATAAAGGACGTCTGATTCATCCGGTTATTAGTGAAGGGCCTTTTAGTTACGAACGTATCAATGTAGAGGCACAGCGGCGGAAACCTGATTCTTTACTCAACTGGATGACAGCCATGATTCGCTTGCGAAAAGAGTGTCCTGAAGTAGGCCACGGCGACTGGGAAATTATTGAGGTGGATAATCCTCATGTACTAGTATTATTATACCAATGGAAGGGCGAACGCATACTGACCTTGCATAATTTTATAGAAAAACCGACAGAGGTTCAGCTTAAGTTGAAAGTTGAGCACGCCGATAAGTTAATCGATCTATTAAATATTGAAGAGAGCCTGACAGACGAGAAAGGGGAGCATCTGCTGCTATTAGACGCTTACGGCTACCGTTGGATGCGGGTAGGGGATATCAGTCCATCGCTGCGAAAGAAAGCACAATAAAGCAAAGAACATAAACTATGCAGCAATCACCGGAAGGCTACCGATGGTGGCAAAAGGGAATCATCTACCAAATCTATCCCCGCTCTTTTCAAGACACTAATAAGGACGGGGTGGGTGATTTACGCGGTATTATCCAGCGTCTGGACTATCTAGAGTGGTTAGGAGTGCAGGCAATCTGGCTCTCCCCGATATTTACATCGCCCATGGATGATTTCGGCTACGATATTTCCAATTACACCGGAATAGATCCGCTATTTGGCAGTATGAAAGATTTCGATGAACTGTTGAAGCTAACTCACCAGAAAGGTATGAAGCTGGTGCTGGATTTGGTACCTAACCACAGCTCTTATCAGCATCCCTGGTTTCAGGAGTCCCGTTCTTCCCGGGATAACCCAAAGCGGGATTGGTACATCTGGAAAGATGCCAAGTCTGATGGAGCTTCGGATCGCCGATTGTCGGATCGCCGACCGCCCAATAATTGGCAGAGCGTGTTTGGTGGTTCGGCCTGGGAGTGGGACGAAGAAACTCAACAATATTACTATCACGCTTTTCTTAAAGAACAACCTGACCTGAACTGGCGTAACCCGGAGGTGCAGCAAGCAATGCTAAAGGTGATGCAATTCTGGCTGGATAAAGGCGTAGATGGTTTCCGGGTAGACGTTATCTGGCACTTAGGAAAAGATGAACTGTTCCGGGACAATCCTCCTAATCCGGATTATCAGGAGGGAGAATCGAGTGAAAAGCGTTACCTCCGGGTCTACTCCGAAGATCAGCCGATAGTGCAGGACTTCATTGCTGATATGCGCCAGGTGGTAGATCGCTACGATGATCGGCTACTGATCGGAGAAATTTATTTGCCTCTTAACCGCTTGGTGGCCTATTACGGAAAAGAAGGACAGGGGGTGCATTTGCCCTTCAACTTTCAACTCATCCAAATCGATTGGCAAGCGGACAAGATTTATGCCTTTATCAATAATTACGAAGGAAGTTTGCTACCCGAAAACTGGCCCAATTGGGTACTAGGCAACCACGATCAATCCCGGATTGTAAGTAGAACCAGCGAAAAGCAAGCCCGGCTGGCGGCGGTGTTGTTGCTTACCCTCCGCGGAACCCCTATTATGTACTATGGTGATGAACTTGGAATGCACGATGTGGATGTACCCCCTAATCGTCGGCAAGATATGAAAAACACTAAGTCGGATACTAACCGGGACCCCCAACGCACCCCTATGCAGTGGAGTGATGAGGCCTACGCCGGTTTTTCCCCCGTAGAGCCCTGGCTTCCCATCGCCGATGACTATCAACGGTACAATGTAGCTTACGATAAAAACAACCCAGATACTATGCTATCCTTCTACCGAAGATTGATTGCCTTACGGCAACAGGAACTGGCCCTTCAGGTAGGCGATTTTGTGCCGGTAGGTCTACAAGGTGGACTTATGCAATATAAGCGAGTTTACTGCGATAGTGAACTATTGATCATTATTAATTTTGGTCAGAAACCGCAACATCACCCGCTACCCGAAAAGGCGAAGCTTATATTCTCTTTTTCAGCCGAAAAAGAGGAGAAAACAGTTGAAGATGGTGTCTACATAGAAGGAGAAGGGGCATTGGTGATTAGATTAGGAGGAAGTAGGGAATAATAGGTGAAACTATTTTTTCGGCCAAAAAATATCTGCTATAGTTCAACATCATAAGAAAATCAGCGCAGTGGAACCTTTCTGGTGATTTAATTTGTAATCATTCTAAATAGGTGTATTTTTGAGTTCAGTATGACACCACTATTTTCTACCGAGTACGGTTCCACTTATCAGTCCGACCAGGATCGTTGCTTCTACCTCAATTTTCAGGGGCGCAAGCTTCCGATGAGCGTGTGTTCGCTGATTGCCTTTAAGAAAAAAGTAGATGCCATTGATCTGGTAGCAATGCTAACCGACGAATCTGATTACGCCGATATAGCTCTAGTTTCTACCTGCCGGCAGGAGGCGTTTTTTGTGCTAAGCATTCGGGAGGTTATTGAACTGAAAGAATTATTGGCCGGAACCTTGGTGATGCTGGAACTAAACAGTATTCTTCACCAGCAGTTGAACTGCGGAATTTCGTAACGCTACTCATTATTAACTATACTCTTATGAAAGATCTAATGCGGCAACGCACATCAATTAAGCCCGAAATTGTTGATGTCCTCAACGAACAAGTTCAGATTGAAGCTACTGCTTCATCAGCCTATTTAGCTATGGCTGCCTGGTGCGATCAACACGGTTGGGACAATAGTGCCGAGCATTTTTATACGCAGGCCGACGAAGAGCGGATGCACATGCTAAAGCTATTTCGCTATGTAGGCGATATGGGAGCCGCGGCGCTTTCCCCGAAGGTAGGCGAAGTGCAGCACGATTTCTCTTCCTTACGCGATGTATTTGAAGCCGCGCTAGATAACGAAATTCACGTTACCGAATCGATCAATAAAATTGTGGCGGCTTGCCGTAAAGCCAATGATTTTGCTACTGAGAGCTTTATGCAGTGGTACGTGCAGGAGCAGGTAGAAGAAGAGTATGTGGCTCGCCGGGCGTTAGAACTGTTCGATATTATGGGCGATTCAGGGATGGATCTGATTCTTATTGACGAGCGCATTCCCAAAATCGTTTACCAGGAAGCCGGAGGCGAAGGAGAAGCAGAAGCTTAGTGGTAGCTACAGATTGATAATTGTGAAGACTGCTCAAACATGACTATAGATCATCAACCATACTTTGAAGACGGTCGCAGTACCTTAGGTAGCTTTGAAGGTAAATCGGTGCTGCAGGAAGACGAATGCATCTTTAAAAAATGCTGCAAGAAGTACAAAAAGCCGGGTAAGAAGCACTGCAAAAAGTGCCCTAAGTTCTAGCTATATCTTATTGTTCTACTTGTATGAAAGGGTAGGTAAGCGAAATTGTCAGAAGGCTATTCAATAAGGTCTTTTCTCTTTACGTATAGGCCAACTTTCTTGCCATCGTCCCTTTCCATGCGTATCACGTAGGTATCGCTAAACTGGCTGAAAAACTCCCCGGTATATTCTTGTCCTTCGTATCTGAAGCGAACCAAACGATTTTCCGGGTTTTTTGGAGTGTACAGCTTTCCTTGGTACTCTAATTCCAAAGGTTCACTCTCTTGAAGAAGCACTTCCTCAGGATACTGAAGTAAAGAGGCCGCAATCATCTTTATTCTTAACCGATTCTTATGGTCGTAATACTGAACAGTATATCTAGGGTTGTCAAAATCTTGAGGGTTTTCACTCCTACTCAGAATACGTGCCTTCACCGTGTCGCCCCGACTCACGTAGCTAACGATAGTACCCGGCACAAATCCGCCTGACTTCTTCGTTCCGGTGAACTCATTTAGGTTTTCTGTGTAAGTTTCGGCTCCCTGAGGATTCGAGGAAAAGTCAATGATTTCGGCTGAAACAGTGACCTTCGTAATTAATACCGGAAAGAAAATCGTTCGCTTAAAGTCAACCACGGTCTGGCCGATGGCTTGCTTGGGTTGCAGCTTGTAATTTTGGTAGAGATTTCTTTTGGCTTCCAGCACCAGGGCATCTTTCTGGTTTCCGCCTATTCCTAGCACATTAACCGTTCGGCCGGTGCCGTAGGCAAAATCAATGTGGGAGAAGCTGGAATCAGTAATTACCGCACTACCTCCTCCTATCGTTCCTACGTGATAAGAACAGGAAGTGAATAACCAGCCAACAACCAACCAAACTAACTTTAAATTTTTCAAGAATACAGCAATTAGTGAGGTATTGCCAGGGCAAAGACTAAGCCACTTCTACACTATTATTCAGTAAAAATTTGTGATTTCTGCCTTCAGCTAGACTAGGCAGTTACTCTCTAGGCATGACGAAGTAATTCCTTCCTTATCACTCTCTTGAGGTGGTAATCAAAGAGGTACCAAGCACTTCCCACGAAGATCGTCCAGCCGGCGGTAATCAGTAGTAAAGCGGTGAATGAAGCTTGGTATTGGGTAACCAAAATAGAGTACATGAAGCCCAGCATTAAGCCATAAACCGCCCAGTTTATGTACTTCCAGTAGCCCATCTTCTGAGCTTTGATTCGAGCCGCTCCCTTCACTTTACGTTTCTGGCTGATCCAGATGCCCGTGAGGACTAAAGAAGAGATGCCTAAGCCGAAGAGGAACCAAATCAGTTTAGTCACCAGCCCTCCCCAGTAGCCAAAGTGTAATGGGTCGGCAATATCGTTCAGCCAGGTGACAGTCGGCAGCATCTCGGCCTGCTGCACCTTCAATACCTCATAAGTGAGCGGATGGAGATATACCCGGTTCGCCCGGTTCCGCACCAGAGGCTCGTTACTTTTTCCCGTTAGGTAAATGGGCGAATTCGGACCGGAGGGAGGTAGAATGTCTTTTACCTCCAACCCCTTAATTTCCTGTTGCGCTAACGCTACGGCTTGGTCATAGTCAATAGTCGGGAGCACCTCGGTAAAAAGCACTGAATCAATCGGCTCAGCCAACTGAGGGGACTGAGTATTGGCAATGTCAGAAACCCCACCAACATTAGCCCGCTCCACAAAGTACCAGATACCAGTTATCGAAAAGAGCAGCGTAAAGGGCACGGACCATACCCCTACCAAGCGGTGCAGACTACGGAAAAAAACTAACGCACCCTTTCCCGTCTTCAATTCAAATAATTTGCGGTACCATTTTTTGTAGAACAGCAGCGCAGTAATCAATGAGATCAGTAGCAAAAAGCCGAAGATCAGCACCGTAAAGTGTCCTATCTGAAAGGGGATAAAGAGATAATAGTGCAGGTCGCGAAAGAAGCGCTGAAACGTAAGCGTAGTGCTGCCCTGCACTTCCCCCGTGTACGGATTAGCAAATACGTACCGGCGTTGACCATTGTCCTGTACATAAATAATATTGCAGAGATACGGCTCTTCCGGTACCATCCAGTAGGTAATTTCCCCTTCCGGGAAGGTCGCGTAGACGTTTTCGACCATCAGGTTACGGGAAGCTAGCTCAGCTTGGGGATAAGCCCGGCTTTCGGGAATAAACAGCCAGTCCATCTCGTGGCTCAAGGTAGCCAAGGTGCCGGAGAAGCATACGATAAAGAACAGTACGCTGAGCTTGATGCCAATCCAACTATGTAGACGAAAGAAGAGTTTTCGGTTTATTTTCATGGGCTGCTAGAAAGTATAACCTACACTCAACAAAAAGTTTCGGGGTGCTCCCGGAAACAAGCGTACGAAGCTGTAGCCGCCCACCCAGTGGGTTTTATCAAACACGTTGTTCAGCGTGAAGGCCATATTTACTTTGTTCACCCGGTAGGCTACCCCGGCGTCAAACACTGTGTAGCCGGGCAATTGAAGGGCTTGCTCGAACGTATTGCGCTCAGTGACAAAATTAGCTCCCAAGTTGACATTCAGGCCACTCAGTGCCCCCTTACCAAAGGCATACTTGGCAAAGAAACCACCCGAGTGTTGCGGGGCATTTTCTTTGAACTCCCCGATCAATTCCTCGTTATCACTTTCGGTAATCCGGGCTTCGTTGTAAGCATAATTGGCCGTTAGGCTGAGCCCAGGTAATATCTGCCCGTTAATATCCAGTTCAATCCCCTGGGCTTCTTCGCCACCTCGCTGAACTAATAGCCCGGTGTTGGGATCATTGATCAAAATATTCTGATTCTCAATATCATAAGCCGCCAGGGTAATCGCGAGCCGATTGTCCCAGAATAGGCCTTTAGCTCCAAACTCAATCATTTGTCCTTCCATCGGATCAAACGGCCCACCCTGGGCGGCTACTAAATCGGAGGGGTTCTGAGGCTGAAAACTTTCAGTGTACGTACCGTAGAGGTTAATCTGCTCGGTTAGCCCGTACACTAATCCTATGCGGGGCAGTAATTTGTTCTGCTGTACTTCTTCTTCGCCAGGCTGCTTGTAGTTGGTCACATCCACGTAGAACTCCTGCCGTAATCCCAGCAACATCTGCCAGCGATTCCACTTGAGCTGATCCTGAATGTACACCCCCTGGGTATAAAATCGGGTTGCAGGGGCCTCGGCCCGTCCTAGAATGTAGTCGCTGGGGTAGCCTAAAACGTAGTTGGGGTCCTCCAGATTGAAGTGAGGAATATTCGGTACGGGGTTACCGTTTTCGTCGAAAAAATAGTTCTGTGGATTATCGGGATCGTATACGGCTAAACCGCCGTCTCGAGTCCGGTAGATCGCGTTGCTACTGGTAAAAATACTGCCGTTCCCCACGGGCTGCACCGACTGAATAAAATCGTAGCCCACCAGTATCTTGTGTTCAATAGGGCCGATTTCGGCATCGTACACAAAATAGGTGGTCACGTTGTCCGTGGTTTGTTCCCCTTCCCGGGCACTAATCCGCATGCCCATCAGTGTGGGAATCTGCTGTCCCAGACTGTCAACGGCAAATTGATTGGAGGTACGGTGCTCAAATAAATCTTCCCGAACACTGAAGCGCATGTAGGAAGCGTTGAACGATAGCTTATCGGTAAACCGGTGGTTGAGCGAGAGGGTGCTGTAGACTTCGTTAGTTTCGTGGTAGTCGTTAGGAGCCCCAATAGCAAACGAAATAGGGGTGGCGGTAAGGTCGGTCCCCGCCGAAGCCCCAAAAATGGGCTGCCCCCGGTCGAGTTTACCGTCGTAGTTGGTAATTACCAGATCAAAGTTGATGCTGGTGTTATCAGTAGGCAGGAAGGTGATGGACGGAGCCACCATGAAGGAGCGGAATTCCTGTAGGTCGCGGAAGTCGTTGGAGTTTTCGTAGGCCATATTCAGGCGGTACAACAAGGTCTTGTCCTCGTTAAGCGGGCCCGTAAAGTCCAGGGTAGAGCGTAGCGTATTGAAGCTTCCGGTGGTAAACGTAATAGCCTTCCGGTCTTCGGTCAGGGGCTTTTTGGTGACCCGGTTCATGGTTCCCCCGGGTGAAGCATTGCCAAATACGGCGGAGGCCGGCCCCTTAATAACTTCTACTCGCTCCAGGTTGGCCGTAATAACTTGCGGTCCGAATAAACCAATTACCCGCAGTCCATTGATCAGCTCTTGTTGGGAGCGAAAGCCGCGGATCGTAAAATCGTTGTAGTAAGAAAACTGGTTGATGCCGCTAATATTTTCCACTACGTCGTTCACCCGGTAGGCTTGGCGGTCGGCCATTACCTCTTTGGTTACGTAGCTAATGGCCTGGGGTACATCCTGTAGGGGAGTAGCGGTTTTGGTAGCTAAGAATGATACATCGTTTTGGTAGGTGGTTTCGGTCCGACCTACAATTTCTACTTCCTGTAATTGCGTCAGGCTCGGCTGCAGCGTGAAATTCAGCCGGGTAGTTTGCCCACTACTGACGTCGATTTCGTTTTGCTCCGTCTGGTAGCCAATCCCTGAGACGATAAGCTGATAGGTCCCCACCGGAACATTATCAATAGTAAATCCACCATCTGCTTCACTGATGCTGCCAAAGGTGGTGCCTTGCAGGGCAACATTCAATCCGGGTATCGGAATATTGTCGTTGTCAGTAACCGTTCCCTGTACAGTGCCGGTCTGGGAGTAGGTTACTGTGACGGAGACAAAAAATAAAAATAAGAGTACAACATTTTTCATAAGCGAAATTACGTTTACTGGTGCCCCTGCTGAGCCCAATGAAACCGGGTAAGTTTCATCGGACCCCAGGGGACTTCAGGTGAAAAAATAATCAACAGTAGTTACTTTCCGGCCGCCACTTCTTCCTCAGCAGGGTAGACTACGTAGCGATCCAGTACCTCCCGGATGCGGGATAAACCTTCTTCGCTATCGTATTCGCCATCGGCCATAAGTTCTTCGTTTAGGGGGTAAAACACTTCGTAAAGCCGCTTGTCGTCCACTTTGGTAGCAAACGTGATGTCCTGCTGCTGGGAGAAGACTTCGCTCCAGGCGGTGCGCACATCGCTCCAGAAGGCCTGATTCTCCTGCCACCAGTTGGCCGCAGCCTGGCAGCGGCTATCGTCTACTTTTTTGTACACGTTCATCCCCTTCTCGTAGACGATCACGCGGTTTCTGCCACTACGGCGACGAATCTTGGCATTATCCTGCTCGTGTACGTGCCCTTCATCGGTAATCTCGTGACGGTTGGTGCGTTGCAGTACGTTGTAGTCGTCGCGCTTGGTGTATTCCCGGCGGGGTAGGGGAGCGTCTACCGTACTTTCCCAGTAGTGCTTACCATCTTCGTGAATCCAGGTAGCGTTACCTTCGTAGCGGGGGGCATCGTCTACCTGATAGACTTTCTGGGTCCACTGCCCCCGCACATCGTCGCCAGCTAGGGTTTCGAAGTTCCAACGTTCATCGCCCTGGAAAGCGAATAATTCCTGGTTCTCGAAGATCCAGTCCTGCCGCCAGTGCTTCAGGGCCATAGTGTCGCGCATCACCAGAATGTGTTGTAGCGATAGCTTATTTTCGCTTTCTTCAATCAGGCCCACCCACTCAAGTGCTTCGGCCACGTATCGGTCGTGAAACTCATAAGTTGATTTGGGAGCGAAGGTTTCGGCGTACTGAAAATCTACTTCGTAGCAGCCGCACATGGCTTTAATAGATTCAATGTCCTGCTGCTTTTGCCCGAAGGCCACTAAGCTAGCTAAGGCTAAAATAACGGTGAATAAGGTGTTTTTCATGATTGTATTTGTTAGATAGTATTACAATTAAAAGTTTCGGCTTCCGTCGGGCTGTACGGCGTAGCGGAAAGTGTAATGCCGACCGGTCGGGCGGGTCTGGAAATTAATAAACTCTTCAGTAGATGTATCCGGGTTCCCCTCGTAGTAGCTCAGGATTTCCATTTTTGCGTAGTTGCCCTGAGCAGTTTGCAGTACAATAATGCGTCCGGGAATAGGCAGTATCGCCTGAGGCGGATTGCCATTACCCGTGTAGTTATACCAGCCATTTCCCGACCCAGCCGGAATGGCCAGCTCCGGACTTTGATCGGTCTGATAACCGGATTCGGGCGCCTCGTCCAACTCATCAAAAATACCGTTGACGATCTGAGCCTGTCCCTGCCCAGGGCCGGAGGTGCCGCCGTTCACCAGTATCGTGGTACCTGCCAAAGCAATATCCCACTGAGTGGAGTTAGAATCGGCTTTATCGATGACTTTACCTTCTTCCAGGCTGTAAAAGGTGTATTCGGGAGGCGGGGCCTGCGACGGGTCACCCGAAGGAGCATTGGCATCAGCCGGAATATCAGTAGCGGTTTGTACTTCTACTGGGCCAGATGGAGCCGGATTATCACTATCGTCGCTACACGCCGTAAAAGCCAGTAGCGCACCAATCAGTCCTAAAAATAGTAGTGGTATCTGTTTCATGATTTCAATTGTTTGATTGTTAAAAGGCGGCCACCGTGCGGTTCCATTGCGTCCGGCGCCCGGTTCGATTGCTCACATGCTACTTTATTGCCCTCTGTTCGAGCGTATTGCAATACGCCCTTCCAGTGTATTGCGCTGCGTCCACGGCGACTGACGCTCGGTGGATACGTCCTTTTGCATTGCTCATTGTTCATTGTTCATTGTATTAAAGCTCCAGTGCACTCCGGCGAAGAAAATTCGCCCGGCCAGAGACGGCTCGTTGACAGTCGTTTGGCCCAGCAGATTGTTCACGCCAGTTTCCAGACGCAGCGATTCGCCCAGGTTTTTATGTACCGCCAGGTTAACCAGCCAGTAGCCGTCGGCGTATTCGTTTTCGGCATCCAGTACGGAGTTGCCGTTGAAATCACCAATGCCCCAGCGGCCCCGGTAGATACCGCGTAGTGCGATATCAAAATCGTAGCGGGAGTTGGTGTAGAAGACTTTAGCATTGCCCGAATGGCGGGATCGGTTAAACAGCCCCCCGTAATCAGCGGTGGTTACCCGTTCGGTACGGTTACTAGCATCTCGTCGGTATACTTCACCATCCTGAATGTTCTGGTAAGCTTCCTCATCGCGGGTGTCCAGGTACTGGTAGCCGGCACTCAGGGTAAAGCCCGGCAGAAGCCGGTAATCTATCTGAGTTTCTACTCCCTGAGTAATTACTTCCGCGTAGTTGAAGTAGCTAAATACCTGCTGACCATTAGTTTTTCGAGCGATGGGCGCGGTCTCGATCAGGTCTTGTACGTTGTTTCGGAACAGATTGGTTTGCCAGCTTAGTTGGTCATTGGGGTTTATTTTAAAGCCTAGGTTGTAAGCCAGCGAACTTTCCGCCTGAATTTCTTCTACCGTGGCGGGATCGATCAGTACCTGCGCAATTTGTCCCTGCGCTTGCAGCTTGGCGAATTCCTCCTGCACTACCTGCGAGCCAAGCACACTATAACCGCCAACCGGATTGGTAAAGGCCAGCAGCAGTTGGCGGAAATCCGGGGCTTTGTAGCCACCTCCGAAAGAGGCCTGTACACTCAGCCACTTATTCGGGGTATAGCCGATGGATAGCTTAGGGCTAAGCCGGTTAGCGTAGGCACTGTGGGCGTCGTAGCGGGCACCGGCCACCACGTTCCACGCTTCGGTAGGCTGCCACTGCGATTGGGCAAAGGTGTAGGTAGACGTAAACTGGTTCACATCGGCGTAGCGAGTGGCATCTACCTGTTCGCGCAGGTAGCCAGCTCCTCCGGTCAGGATGAATTGATCGCTTTGGTACCAGTCGTACTGCACCTCACTGCGGGTGAAGGTCTGATTAAAGGTGCTTAGGTCATAAATACTTTCATCGGTTTGGTAGGTAAGCGAGCTTTCGGTCTGGTACCCGGTCAGGTAGTGGCGGAACTGAAATTTATGTTGGTCGTTGGGGCGGTACTCCAGAATAGGTAGCAGGTTCCAGTCGGAGCGTCGGTCTTCGCTGTTTAGGCGGGTTTCCGTATCGTTTTCGGTGATATCCAGTACATCCTGCCGTTGTTCCCGGTAGAAGCGTCCACTCACCCGGAAATTTAGTTGGTCGTTGATGCGGTACGCCACTTTAGGAGCGAGGGTAAGCGCCTGAAAAGGGGCCAGCGTTTGAGAAACCGTTTCCGGAGTAAGGTCGTAGCCTTCTGAACTGAGATGGTTTACCGACACCCGGGCCGAGAACCGCTCACCGCGGTAGCCGGCATCGGCCTGGGCGTCCCAGGTGCCGAACGAGCGGTACTGGGTACCGATAGCTCCGTTCCAACCGGGTTCATTGCCTTTAGTAATAATATTGACTACTCCAGCCATGGCTTCGCTGCCGTAGAGTGAGGAAGCGGGTCCCCGGATGATCTCGATGCGAGCGATGTTGTTTACCGTCAATCGGGTTAAGTCCACGGTTCCGGCCGTACGCCCAATCACCGGTTCCCCGTCAATCAGAATCAGAATGTAGTCGGACGAGAGACCCTGCATCTGTAATCCCGATCCGTGGTCGGAGATCATTTGTAGTCCGGTCTGCTCCTGCAGTACCTCGTTGAGCCGCAATGAGCCTATCTGGTCAATTTGCTCTTCGGTGATCACCTGTACAGGCATCGGCACCTCATCCACACTCCGCTCAGTACGGGTAGCGGTTACCACAATATCCGATAGCGTATTTGAGGCTTCGGTTAAGCGGACATTCAGCTCGGACGATTGGTTGGGTTGGATAGAAACAGTTTGGTACCAGGGATCGAAGTTGATGTGAGTGATAACCAGCCGATAGGTCCCGGCCGGAATTTTCTTTAGCTGAAATGCGCCCTTATCCGAGGTGATACTTCCTAGGCTGGTTCCTTCTAAGCTCACATTGGCGTCCGCTACGGGCGACTGGGTAGATGCGTGGGCTACCGTACCTACCAACGATCCCCGCTGGGCGAATGCCGGTCTGGCCAAAATGGCTAGCCCCAAAATGAACCCCAGTATTATATAAGTGTAGCGTAACTGCATGCTAAAAAACAGAATCTATTTTTATTTAGACTCAATATAAACAGAGGCAAAAGTAATGGGGAATGTGGGGTGAGTCAATCGCTGGAGGTAGTCTTTATTGATACTAGAACTAGCTAATGGCTTTAGCTACAGTTAGGTATTTATTAGGCTAAGGTGATAGTGTACGCTAAATGAGCTGAAGGCGCATCGCTTCTACCACCAAGCCGACCGGAGATTTAACGCCCAATTTTTTTAGAATGCGTTTGCGGTGGGCGTTAATGGTATGCGGGCTAAGGTTTAGTTTATCAGCGATGGTCTGAGTAGATAGCTCCTGAGAAATAAGGCGAATAATCTGTATCTCGCGGTAGCTCAGAGAATTTTTCAGAGAATCTTGTTCCGACTGCACCGATTGATCCATGAGAATCTGTAATACTTTATTACAAAAGAATTTTTGTCCGCTGGTAGCCGCCTGCAAGGAAGTAATAATCTCCTGCTGGCTACAGCTCTTAGTCAGAAAAACCAAAGGATTTATTTGCAGGTAGTGCAGAATGCGTTTCTGATCCTGATCGTTAGTAACGATACATATTCGTATTGAGGGATATTGTCGGCCAAATTGCTGAAGACCTTCGTAGGTGCATCCAGACAACGTTAGGTAGTCCAGAATAAGTAGGTCAGGCGGATTGTTTTGAACTGCCACGAGCGTAGTTTCCCAACTTGAGACATCACCTATGATAGTGAATGAGGGATTTTTTTCCAATAAATAGCGTATACCGGAAACCACTATCGACTGAGTATCTGCAACAAGCACCTTGGTCATTTCTGGCAACGTTATTTAGAAAAAGTCTAAATTAACTTAAGAGTATGACTTGTCCAATTACTGTCGAGAATAATTGATGACAACTATTTTTTTAGAAGAAGGGCAGCAATAAAAAAAGCCGCAATTAAGCGGCTTGTAATTTTTAGTGAGGTAATAATTCTTATTCGGTTTTGCTATTGCAGATCGTTATATCCTTTATTGAGCCAATATCGGCCATTCGGTAGTTAGCTCCGATGTTGGTCGCTCCCAGTATCACATCCTTCAGGGTTCCTTCTTCTTCAAAGTGTACTTTAATGCTACCGTTCATCTTCACCAGCTCGTCATAGGTAACGGAAGTACCGTCGGCCAGTTGGGTAAGGTGCGTGATGCTTTGGCTACGGTTACCGCCAATATCTTCCAGGTTGTTCAGAAACTCAGCTACTAGGCCGTCATCCTGCAGGCTACCGAAGTGCAGGTGAACCGGGTGTACCGCCTGATCAAGAGTGCCTTCCATCAGTAATTGAATCTCTACGGATTTATCAGCCCGTTCTTTTACGGTGATAAAGCCCGAAGTGGTAGTTTCCAGATAAGAACCCTCTAATAGGTTATATTGAGTTTCCCGCCCGGTATATAAGTCATCTTCTTGGCTGTCGCAGGCGCTAAACAGCATGACAGATGAAAGCAGAAGTAAACTTACTATTCGCATAATTCACAAATTAATCTACCGAAGATACAAAAAAATACGCAGATAAAATATAGCTATATATAGTTATAAAGAAATTATCTGGGCTTTATTGTGAGAAAATGGGTTAATGTGTTCAAATTTTCATGCGAACGTGGCGCGATGTTCGTGTAGCTTTAAACACCTGAACACCTATCTATCAATCTTCCGCTCGTTGTAGCCGGTATAGATTTGACGGGGGCGGCCGATAGGTTCTTTGTTCTCCCGCATTTCTTTCCACTGGGCAATCCAGCCGGGCAGTCGGCCTAAGGCGAACATTACGGTAAACATATCGGTTGGGATGCCCATCGCTCGGTAAATAATACCGGAGTAAAAGTCTACGTTCGGATACAACTTACGCTCAACGAAATAGTCGTCGTTTAATGCGGTCTCTTCTAACCCTTTGGCAATATCCAGTACCGGATCATTGACGCCCAGGCCGGATAGCACTTCATCGGCATTTTTCTTGATGATGCGGGCGCGAGGGTCAAAGTTCTTGTACACTCGGTGACCAAAGCCCATCAAACGGAACGGGTCTTTTTTGTCTTTAGCTTTATCTAGGTACTTTTTCACATCACCGCCATCGGCTTTGATACTCTCCAGCATTTCAATCACCGCCATGTTGGCTCCACCGTGCAGCGGTCCCCACAGCGCATTAATTCCACCCGAGATGGAAGCATACAGGCTGGCTTGGGAAGAACCCACAATTCGCACAGTAGAGGTAGAGCAATTCTGCTCGTGGTCGGCGTGCAGAATCAGAAGTTTATCCAGCGCATCACTAACAACCGGGTCTGGTTCGTAAGGCTCAGCCGGTAGGGCGAACATCATTTTCAGAAAGTTGCTACAGTAGTCCAGACGGTTATCGGGGTACGTAACCGGATGGCCGATCTTATGCTTATACGCCCAGGCAGCGAAGGTTGGTAGCTTGGCAATAATCCGGATAATGCTCAGTTTCACTTCATCCCAGGACCGATTCGGGTCCAGCGATTCGGGATAAAAAGCAGTGAGTGAGCAAACCAAAGAAGAAAGTACTCCCATCGGGTGGGCACTGGAAGGGAAACCATCCAGGATTTTCTTGTAATCTTCGTGCACCAGCGTATGGTGGGTGATTTCTTCCTTAAATGAAGAGAACTCATCGGCGGAAGGGAGCTCACCGTTAATTAATAGATAGGCTACTTCCAGAAAGGATGACTTGGAAGTAAGCTCTTCAATAGAGTAGCCCCGGTAGCGGAGAACGCCTCGTTCACCGTCTAGAAAAGTAATAGAACTGGTAGTAGAGCCGGTATTCTTGAATCCCGGATCAATAGTAATATATCCGCTTTGTCCGCGCAGTTTACTAATATCGACGGCTTTTTCGTCCTCCGATCCCTCAATTACGGGTAGCTCATAGGTTTTTCCTTCTATCTTTAGTTCAGCAATGTTGTCGGCCATAGGAAGTTTTTGTTAGGAAATAGATAAAGTGAAAAAAAGTTTTTGATATAAATGAATATACGTACTAATTGTTGCCTAGGATTAGTGGTAATCCGCCTTCACCACCACCAATAACTACCACTTTACTGTTGTTTGACTCAGAAAGTCGAGTAGTGGCTTCAATTCCTCGCATTTTTAGCAGTTCGTCGGTGAGGCTACTATTGATAATTTTATTGGCTTCCGCCTCACCTTCAGCAGCAATCCGTTTACGTTCAGCCTCGCTCTTTTCCCGTTCCAACCGGAACTGGTAGGCCAGAGCTTCCTGTTCCTGTTGCAGCTTTGACTCGATAGCCGTCCGAATCTGGTCGGGCAAGTTAATGGAGCGAATCAGCAGGGCTCGCATCTGAATATTGTTAGCCTCGCTTTGCAGGATATCCTCAGTTTCTTTAATGATCGCCTCCTCTACCTCGGCCCGCTTGGTAGAATAAATCTCCTCGGCCGTATAGCGGCCCATCACCCGTCGAACGGTGGAGCGAACTTCGGGAATAATCAGTTGCACAATAAAGTCTTTACCGAAATTTTCGTGTAAGTAACCCACCTTATTGTACATAGGGTGAAAACGGACGGATACATCTACCGCGATGTTTAGGCCATTCTTGTCCAGTACGTCCATGGTTTCTTCTACGTTCTGTTCACGTACATTATACACGTGCATGTCGTTCCAGGGGGCTTTAATGACGAAGCCCGGCTCAAACACTTTATCTTTTTGCAGTCCGCCGCCAAAGGGCTTAAACAAAACGCCTCGTTCACCGGCACCGATGGTGAGAAACAAACTAGATGATAAATATATAATAGCGAAGAAGAGGGCAACCCCGATAATAATGAAGGGAAGATATTTTCGATTATCCATAAATAAGTTAGATTATTAAATGTAGAAAATAAGACAATACAGTAGTTAACTGCTGAAGCAGATCAACCTTTATAATGGAACAGCAGTATTCTAAAGAAAGTGTCGGGAACTACGGTTTGGCTGTTCGAAGCAAGCTTACTTTCAGAAAGCGAATTTAGTAAAGGTTTTGACTACATTATTAAGAATTTAGCAAAATTCACCGGTGATGCCAGTATTTCTTACGCATTTGATCGTAGATATTGGTACTTTTGCCCCTGAGTGTTAAACCATTTAGCAACAAAGCCCATGTACTATAACTCTATCATAGAAACCATCGGCGATACCCCGCTGATCAAATTAAATAAACTGAACGACGGTATTGAAGGCACCATTCTAGCGAAAGTAGAATACTTTAATCCGGGTAACTCGGTGAAGGACCGCATTGCCATTAAAATGGTGGAAGACGCCGAAAAAGACGGGCGGCTACGCCCGGGCGGAACCATCATTGAAGGTACCTCCGGCAACACCGGAATGGGCCTGGCTTTAGCTGCCGTGGCCAAGGGATACAAGTGTATTTTTACCCTGGCCGATAAGCAGTCGCAGGAGAAAATTGATATTTTGCGGGCAGTGGGAGCCGAAGTGATCGTATGTCCCACCAACGTTCCCCCCGCTGATCCGCGTTCCTACTATTCGGTAGCCCAGAACCTGAACGAAACTATTCCCAACTCCTTCTATCCTAATCAGTACGATAATCTTTCTAATACTGCGGCCCACTACGAAACTACTGGCCCGGAAATCTGGGAACAGACCGAAGGTAAGATCACCCACTTTGCCGCCGGGGTGGGTACAGGTGGTACAATCAGTGGAACGGCCAAATACCTGAAAGAGCAAAATGCCGACATTTTCACGCTCGGCATTGATACCTACGGCTCAGTATTTAAGAAGTACAAGGAAACCGGTGAGTTTGATGAGAAAGAAGTCTTTCCTTATCTGACGGAAGGCATAGGAGAGGATATTTTGCCCAAAAACGTCGATTTTGGTTTGATTGACGAGTTCATCAAAGTAACCGATAAGGATGCCGCTATCATGGCCCGACGATTGGCCCGGGAAGAAGGTTTATTCATTGGCTGGTCCTGCGGTTCGGCTATGCACGGAGCGTTGCGTTGGGCCCGAAAAAACCTGAAGAAAGACGACCTGATGGTGGTACTGTTACCCGATCACGGTACCCGCTACCTGGGTAAAATCTACAACGATAGCTGGATGAAGGATCACGGCTATCTGGAAAAGCGAGAATTTGCTACTGCCCAGGATATTCTTCGTAGCCGCAATGGTTCTAGCGAACTGGTGACTATCTCTTCTGACACTTCAGTAGGTGAAGCCATTAAGATTTTAAGCCAGCGAGGAATCTCCCAAATTCCGGTGACGGAGAACGAAGAGTTCGTAGGGAGCCTGACCGATTCCAAACTATTACATAAGCTCATTGAAGAACCGGAACTCCGTAGCGAACCCGTATCCAAACTCATGGACAAGCCCTTCCAGTTTGTCTCTCCCCGCGATACCCTAGACGTGCTTTCGTCCCTGATCGACAAAGAAAATAAGGCCCTTTTGGTACGCGATCAGCTAAATCAGGTGCATATTATCACCCAGTCGGATTTGCTGGTAGCGATGAGCAGCTAGCGTAAGCGCTGTACGGATTCGCACACCTATTGTTCAATAGTGAGCAGCTAATCCGCGGTTTATTGCCCTAAATCGGCAACAGAGCCAATGGCACGCTATTTTCAATGAACAATTAGCAGTGAACAATTAGCAATACGACTTTCTAGACAAAGAAGTATTCCTATCTAATTACACATTGCAGTTTGTACATTGCGGGGGCAACCCTTGCTAATTGAATGAAGTTATGCTGAAGAACTACCTACTCATCGCCCTGCGCAACGCGCGCCGGAATAAGCTTTATCTAATTATCAACGTACTCGGCCTAGGGCTGGGATTGGCCTGCGCGCTTACCGCCTATTCTTTTTTCGCCTTCAATCTGGAGTTTGATAGTTATTTCTCAGATACTGAAAATATTTACCGGGTACAGCGCACCCTAACCGGAGAACGGGTATTTGAAGGAGTGGCAGAGTTTATTCCGTTACCATTGGCAGCTACTGCGTCCGAAGAGATTTCGGGAGTACAGGAGGCCACCCGGGTATTTGCCACCCGGGAATTGTTGCGCACCGACGATGAAGTGTTTGATGAATATATTGGTTTTACCGATGCTAACTTCTTCACCTTCTTTCCCTACCAAATCAAATTCGGTGAAACCAAATCGTACGCCGGAACGGATAGGATTGTGCTTAGCGAAGAGTTAGCGCAGAAATTCTATAAAGACGAAAATCCGGTAGGTAGTACCCTTGCCCTGCGGTTTGGCGACGGGCAGGAGGTCCCGCTGACAGTAGGTGCGGTGATTACTTTTCCGGAAAATATTAGTTTCAACTACGAGGCTTTCGTACCACTTTCGCACTATCTGTCTTCCGCTAACTCTGACGAAGATAGCTGGGCCGAAGGCATCCGCCCCGCTACCTTTCTGAAGCTTAGCTCACCCCAAGTGGCGAAAGAAGTAGATAACCAATTGAAGAAATTTGTGTCAGTAGCCAATGCGTCGGATGTACTGTACAAGTACGGTGATTTTCGGGTTATTCCCTTCAATGACTTTAGGGTGAACGAGTCGGATTTACCCCGCACCTACACCAACCGTCGGATTAATCCTATTGCTACGGTGATCTTTGGCACGCTGGCATTTTTAATCCTACTACTGGCCTGCTTCAACCTGACCAATACTTCCATTGCCTTGGCGGCCCGTCGGCTCAAAGAGATTGGTATTCGTAAAGTGATGGGCGGCCTGCGGCGACAGTTGATCATCCAGTACCTTTTTGAGGTTATGTTGATTGGAGTGTTGGCGGTAGGAGCGGGATGGCTAATGGCCCAGTATCTATCCCCCGCTTTCGCTAATTTATGGGACTCAACCTTTACGCTAGACGACGTAAACCTGTGGAATATGAGTGTAGCGTTGGTGCTACTGCTGGTACTGATTTCTATGCTAGCCGGGCTGTATCCCGCTATTTACAGCACGCGCTTTCATCCAGCTACTATTTTGAAAGGAAACCTAAAACTAAAAGGTTCTAACTGGTTTACCCGCAGCCTGCTCAGCCTACAATTTGCCCTGTCAGTCGCGCTACTGATTGGTGGCTTTGTATCGATTAGCAATACCGAATACCTGCAAAATCTGGATTTCGGCTACGATATTCACGAAATCATCAGTCTGGGAGATTTGGAGCCTCAGGAAGCTCAGGCACTGATGGTAGAAGCTAAACGTCATCCTAAAGTGAAGATGGTATCGGCACTACGCGGTAGCGATATCTGGGGCAATGGGTCCGACGAGGTGCAGGTAGATACGGCCACGTTTGCCAGCCGCATTTTCCGGATTGATGCCAACTATTTGGAAACTATTGGTATGGATTTAATGGCTGGACGAGGCTTTGACGGTGAGCGCACTTCCGATTATACGGAGGCGGTGCTAGTGAACGAAGCTTTTGTTGAGAAAATGAATTGGAGTGACCCAATCAACCAGCGCGTTATCTATAAAGATACGGCTCGCTACGTGGTGGGCGTAGTTCAGAATATTATCAGTGATCTCTATGATAACGATCAGTATCCGACTGTTTTTCGCCAGATACAGCCGGAGAGATATTCTCGGGTGATGATCAAGGCAGAGCCGCATGATCTGGCCGAGATAGATGATTACTTGCGAGGCCGGTGGAAGGAGATTGTTCCCTTTGAGCCTTACTCCTCTTCTTATCTTACCCAGGCAGCTATGCGCTACCCAATGCGAGAGATGCAAAACCTGAAGAAAGTATATTTCTTTTTGGCCGTGCTGGGCGGTCTGCTGGCAGTAGCCGGAATTTTCTCCCTGGCGCAAATTAACGTAGCCCGACGCAACAAAGAAATTGGTATCCGTAAGGTGCTAGGGGCTTCGGTAGCTAAAATTGTAAACACCCTCAACCGGGAGTTTGTGTGGATTCTGGCGGTTTCGGCGGTGCTAGGAGGTGGGATAGGCTATTTGTACAATTGGGCTTTCCTAGAAAACTTCTACGCCTTCCATATTGAAATCGGGCTATTCCCACTCATACTTTCTGGAGCAATCATCGTAAGTGCTGCACTACTGACTACTTCATTGACCATTCGGCGAACGGCCAATACGAACCCCGCTCAGGTGCTGCGGGATGAATAATCACCAATCCTTCACTTCCCGGAAAGTCACAGAGAGATCAGGGTTCTCCAAAAAGGCCGGTATTGCCTTCTTTCCAGACCGGTAGTAGGGAGTTGATGAGATCAGGAGACTGGGCCGCAATATTTTCATTTTCGTGGGGGTCGGTCTGATGATCGTAAAGTTCCACTGTTGGCTCCTCCTCTCGAAAGTACTTCGTAAGGCGGTAGCGGTCGGTCCGTACGGTGATTCCTTGCCGGAAATAACTATAGGCCGTGTTTCTCCAATCAGTGGAGTTAGAGTTATTTAGTAAGCCTACCAAGCTGTTTCCATCAAGAGGGTGCGAGACTTCCGTATCGCACAATTCCATGAGGGTAGGGTAGATATCTACGGTGCTTACGATCTCATCGTGCTGTTTTTCCTGACTGCTGTCGGGAGTTTTGATCATAAATACGCTGTTGAGGGCGTACTCAAAATTGGTGTGCTTTCCCCAGATACGGTCATCGCCCAGATGCCAACCGTGATCGCCCCAGACCACTACAATGGTATTCTTGTCCAGTCCTAACCGAGCCAACTCATCCAGCACTTTTCCTACCTGGGCATCAATGTAGCTGACGCTGGCGTAGTATCCGTGCTTCAGCTTCCGGGCGTAATAATCCGAAACCGGCTGCTCTAATGTCGCCGGTTCATCGCCTAGCTGATAGTTGTTGAATTCACCGTTAGAATGTAAGCTGGCCGGATGAATGTTAGTGGGAATATCGGGCGAATTAGTTAGTGGGATGTCGGCTCTGTCGTACAAGTCCCAGTATTTTTTGGGAGCGTTGAACGGAAGGTGGGGTTTGAAGAAGCCAACTCCCAGAAAGAATGGTTCGTCTTTAGTTGCCAACTCCCTTAGCTTCTTTAATGCCAGCTCGGTAGTCAAACCATCAGGATATCCGGTATCGGCTACCTCGGCGGCTTCGTAGGGTTTTACCATTTTGTCTTTGCTCTGTCGGTTCGATCCGTCGGCGTAGCCGAAGAAGGCATTCCAACCGGTGCCCCACTTACCGGCATCAAACAGCATTTCGTCCCAACTATTAGGCAGTTCCCACTCGGTTCCTACCGGATCAGTATAGCCGTACAACAGTCCATCCACATAGTGGCTTATCTTACCGATACCTACCGTATAGTAACCGTTCCGCCTTAGTTTAGCAACGAAGGTCTCGGGCCGATCATCCTGCGGCTGTTCCGCAATCAGTTTACGAATAGCATCGTTAGAAATTGCTGTCTTGGTGCGAGGATACAAGCCCGTGAGTAAACCATAACGCGAGGCCCCGCAGGTAGGTACCGTCACAAAGTGATTGGTAAACAGATGAGATTGGGAAGCCAGTTTATCCAAATTAGGTGATTGAACTACCGGATTCCCGTAACAACCCAGTTCGGGACGAAGGTCATCGATACTGATGAATAATATGTTAGGTCGTTGCTCAGATTTTTGGGGGTAAACCGCCATACACTGAAGCAGTATTAGGCAAGAAAACGTAAATTTTTTATACACAGTATATACTACTTAAACTGGGGGTAGTGCACTCAAAATAAGGATGGATATTTTTTCAGTTTTCTAAAAAATATCATGATTATTGCAAATTTATTTCCGAAATCAGAGGTTTCACCCCGCTGTTCTTCTCTTGCTATAATGATTCCTAGCATCTGTCTCGCCACTAGCGATCAGTTGGGTCTTAAACCTTAGCCAACCGTACCTTAATCCCATAACGCTTATCATTTTGGCAACAATTAGCACAGAATCTTCCGGTTACCTATAGATCTTTCAATTTTTCCATCCTTATCTCGAGTACACTACCAAACTGGGAACGAATGTAATAAATTTCTTATCTGATTTTTGAAAATTTAACATTTTCCAGTAGCCTTATTGGCTTAATTGTAACCTCATGCTAGCGATTTACCTTCTGGTTCAAACGAATAGAAATAATGCTGGTGAGCAGAGTATCTTGTGATTTTTTTGAAATGTAGGTCTGGTTGGGTAAAAATAATTATTGGAAAGTGATGGATGAGAATGGAAAACAGTCTACCTGTTAAGATGGGTGAAAAAGGAAAGGGGATTTTCCGTTACCCTAACTTCGCTTCAGCTTGAGACTGAACAATCACTTACACAAAACGTTGTTGGGTTAAATTATTGAAAAGTCACTAATTAGCTTAATACAATCAATATTAAGAAAGAAAATTTTGTATTTCACCGATCGTTTTTTCAAATTATAGAAATATTGACCTGAATTTTTAAGCTGTAGAATGCAAGGCGAAGCTGATCATACTGCTTTAGTAATAGCACTGAAAAGTGGAGACACCACTGCCTTTGAGCAGGTGTATGATCTCTACAAACGTCCGTTATTTTCTATCGCCCAACGTTATCTTAAAGATCAGAAGCTAGCCGAAGATGCCCTGCAGGAAGTATTTGTGAAACTATGGCAAAACCGCCAAGCCCTTGACGAGCGGCAATCGTTAAGAAGCTTCTTGTTCGTGTGTATGAAAAATCATGTGCTCAACTTAATACGTACGGAGCAAGCTCGCATCAAAGCTGCTTTGCTAGCCAATCAGAATAAAGAAAACTGCTCTCATCAGACCGAATCGGAAATTGCCCTGAGTGACCTACGGGCCTGTCTGGATACCAGCCTTAGCACGCTACCGGACCGGAAAAAGCGGATCGTTCAATTGAGTTTAATTGAGGGCTATTCTAATCAGGAGATTGCTGCTACATTGCAGATTTCTGAGCATACGGTACGTTCCCAGTTGTCCCAGGCTAAAAAGCTTATTCGTCGCTTCTTAGAGCGAACATTAGCCCTGCTCATTCTGCTTTCGTAACCAATCAAAAAAAATTTTCTCCCGGCGTAATCGAGTCAGTGGTTAGCGGTGTACTTACGGTAAATGCCGATAAGTATGCACGAGCTCATCATCAAGTACCTCAATAATCAATGCAATGCTGACGAAGCCGATCAGGTGCTTCGCTATCTTCAAACCCCAGCCGGGCAGCGCCACCTCAAGAAAGTTATGCTGGAAGAGGACAGTGATCTAAACCGGGTTGCGGATCAGGAACCTGACTACAATCAAATTTTCGGCAAGATACATTCAGCGATAGAGGCAGAATCATCTACCGACGCCAAAGTTATTCCACTCTACCGCAGATGGTATTCACTAGCGGCGGCGGTGAGTGCAATATTGTTGGTAGCCGCCTGGTGGTTTCTGCTACAGCCTTCTCAATCTGAATTTTATCAAACCGCTTACGGCGAAACCCAAACCATTGCGCTAAATGATGGCTCGCTGATTACACTCAATGCGAACTCAACGCTGAAAGTCGCTGCTAATCATGACATACGAGAAGTATGGTTGCAGGGGGAAGCTTTTTTTGAGATAGAGGAAGTATTTGCAGATGACGGGGAGCAGGAAGAATATGAATTAGTGAAATTCATTGTACATACCCGGGAGTTAGATGTGGTGGTAGTGGGCACTTCGTTTAACGTGCAGAACTGGGACGACAAAACCCAGGTAGTACTCAATAGCGGTAAAGTGTGGCTAGAGGCTGAGACTGAAAAACTGGTCATGGAGCCGGGTGAAGTAGCTGAACTAACCTCCGAGGGGCAAGTGATTAAAACGAGTGTGGCTAACCCTGATGCTTACTCGGCCTGGAAGGAAAACAAACTGGTGTGCCGCAACACTACTTTGGCAGAAATTGCTGAGGTTATTTACCATCGCTTCGGCTACTCCGCAGAATTTGCAGAAGATTCTATCAAATCGCTATCCATCACGGGTACGCTCCCCTTACACCAACTCTCTTTGCTTACCGAAACTCTTCAGGAATCACTGAATATCACCATACAGTCCGATAGACAAACCCTCGTGTTTGAGAATAAAGAATAGCTTGAGCGGATTGTGGTCAAATAAGAAAAGTGAAATACAAGAACTCTCACATATAAACCTACGCATATGTTAAACAATCTAACAAAAAACAGATGGGGCATTTTTACGTACCTCTGGCTCATGGTTCTGCCCAGCTTCGGGCAAGGGTTAGCCAGTCTTCCGACTGATTATGCGCCTACGAATCTTCAGTACCAGGACGAACAGACCACTACCTTGGAATCGCTACTAATCGCCTACGAAAAGAAGTATCAGGTCAGCATCATTTTCAATAGTGATGAAATTGGGAAACAAAAGGTAAGTAAATCGGTAAGTGATTCTTCCCTGGACAGTTCGCTTAAGGGTTTATTAGACCCGATTGGGCTTACTTATAAGAAGATTGACAGCGATGTGTATGTAGTGAAGCAAGCAGAGAAACGCCAGAAAAAAGTAAAAAAAGTAAAGCGTAACCGTACCATCTTATCGGCCAATCCACCTCCTGCCCGGGTAAAGAGACTGAGTTCAATAACCCAGTCTTACAATGTAAAAGTGGCTCAGAATATTCAGGGACGAGTTACCGATTCGGATACTGACGAACCACTTCCGGGAGTAAATATTCTCGCCAAAGGCACTACTACTGGTACCGTAACCGATGTGGACGGTAACTATCGACTGACCGTAGCCGATGAAGTGACAACACTGGTTTTTTCTTCTATTGGTTACCAGACCACTGAGGAAGCGATTAATGGCCGCAGTACAATAAATCTAGCTCTAGCCCCCGATGTGCAGTCGTTAGAAGAAGTAGTGGTGGTTGGGTATGGTTCGGTGAAGAGAAGGGATCTTACCGGTTCGGTAGCTTCCATTTCTGCGGAGGAGATACAAGCAGTACCGGTCGCTTCTCCTGAACAAGCTATTCAGGGCCGGGTTCCGGGTGTGCAGGTAACTCAGGCTTCGGCAGCTCCCGGTGGGGGCGTTTCCATTCGGATTCGGGGATCAAACTCGGTGAACGCCGGAAACGAACCACTCTACGTCATTGATGGATTTCCGGTATACAGCGACAATACGCTATCTAATGTTCGCGGTAATGCTACGCGGGTAACGCCTAATGCCTTAGCTTCTATCAATCCCAACGATATTGAGTCTATCGAGGTGCTTAAAGATGCCTCGGCCACGGCTATCTACGGTGCTCGGGGTGCCAACGGCGTGGTGCTGATCACCACTAAACGGGGTAAAGCCGGTCGAAATGTCGTAAATCTAAATAGCTACGTGGGGGTGCAGGAAATAAGAAATCAGTACGATTTGTTAAATGGCTCGCAGTTTGCCGAGTTTGCTAACGAAGCGGTTAACAATATTCCTGAGCCGCTGCCGCCGCTGTACGAAGTGCCTTCGCCGGTTAATACGAACTGGCAGGACGAAGTGTTCCGTACAGGCGTTGTTCAAAACCACTCATTAAGTTTTTCGGGGGGAGATGGAAATACTAACTACCTAGTATCGGGTGAATATTACAATGAAGAAGGAGTAGTAAGGGGGTCACAATTCGAACGGTACTCCTTCCGATTCAATCTGGACAAGAAAGTAAGTGAACGCGTTTCTTTCGGTAACAGCCTTACCCTCAGCCGCTCCGATAATGATATCCGGGATATTCTGGCTAACACGCTGCAAGCACTGCCTAATATTCCGGTGTACGACAGCGAAGGAAACTATTTTCTTAACACTGATCCCGCGTTAGTTATCGGCATCGGTTCCCGCATTGATAACCCGCTAGCCGTTGCTAATGAGGTAACCAACGAATTACTCACTACGCGAGCTTTAGGTAATATCTACGGCGAAGTGAAATTGCTAAAAGGTTTAACAGCCAAGGTGCTGGTGGGGGGTGATCTTATTTACAACAAAGAAAACGGTTACACTCCTCAGAGTACGCTAGGTGGCGTTGATTTGGGCGGAGCGGCTAGCCAAGGTACGGTAGAAAATATTTCCTGGCTAAACGAGAATACCCTGAATTACCAAAATAGCTGGAATGAAAAACATAGCATCAACGTGGTGGTGGGGCATACCTTCCAGCGTCAGAATCTGGAAGCTTACAACCTGAGAAGAACCCAATTCCCAACCGATGCTACTTCTTACTACGACATCTCGGCGGGAGCTGAAGATCAGAATATCAGCTCCCGGGCGTTTCAGTTTACGCTTAATTCCTACTTAGGCCGGATCAACTATACGCTGCTAGATCGCTATCTTTTCACTTTCACCGCCCGGGCCGATGGCTCCTCTAAGTTTGGCGAAGGACGAAAGTACGGCTTCTTTCCTTCGGGGGCAGTGGCCTGGAGAATTAGTGATGAACCCTTCTTTCAAAATCAAGAGTTGCTGAGCAACCTAAAGTTGCGTACCAGCTACGGTATCACGGGCAACCAGGAAATTCCGCCGTACCGTTCGTTGGCTCGTCTCCAGGCCGGTAGAGTCATCATCGGTCAGGAGGCGGTTACCAGTTATAATCCGGCCAACGAATTACCTAATCCCGATCTGGGTTGGGAGCAAACCACCCAATTTGACATAGGGTTGGATGTTGGTCTTTTTAATAACCGATTAAATCTAACTGCTGATTATTACCACAAGCTCACCGATGATCTGCTGTTCCGCGTACCGGTGCCGGCCAACACCGGCTTTGGTTTTATTTGGGAGAACATTGGTCAGATTGAGAACGAAGGGTTTGAGCTTGCACTAAACTCTAACAATTTGGTAGGCGATTTTCGATGGTCTACGAGCGCTAATGTGTCGGTAAACGATAACAGGGTAATTGAACTTGCTCAGGATGACACTCAATTATTTGCTACACTATTTCCTAATACTCCTGGTGGTGTGAGTAATATCGTCTTGGTAGAAGAAGGGGCTCCTATAGGCTCTTTCTATACCTACGTGTTTGACGGTATATGGCAAAACCAGGATGAAATTGATGCGGCTGGCACTATGCCCAATGCCTTGCCGGGCGATGAACGCTATCTGGATATCAATGAAGATGGAGTAATCAATGGAGATGACCGGATGATTACCGGAAATGGTTTGCCCCGAATCTTGTACGGGTTTACCAATGACTTTGCCTACAAGAATTTTGAGTTGAGCCTCTTTTTTCAAGGAGTAGCCCAGGCCGATATTCTCAATGTTACCCGCCGCGAACTGGAACTGCTGGATGGTGATGCTAATGTTTCTACGGCTGCCCTAGAACGCTGGACGGGTCCGGGCACTAGTGACCTGGTGCCCCGAGCTACCTCGGGAGGTTCGCCCGGTCCGCTGTTGAGCGATAAGTATATAGAAGATGGTTCTTATCTACGACTACGAACGCTGACGTTCGCCTATAATCTGCCTACGGCTAACCTGGGCTGGTCGTGGATCAGTCAGGCCCGTTTTTACTTCACCGGACAGAACCTGCTAACCTTTACCGATTATCAGGGCATTGATCCGGAAGTAAACGCCGGTGGGCAGGATCAGTTGCTTCAGGGATTTGACCAGTGGTCGTATCCCATGCAGAAGCGCTACATCTTCGGTGTTAACTTAACCTTTTAAATCTTGAGCAACATGAAAAGCAAAATAGTTACCCTATCACTCGTATTAGCATTACTCTCGGTTAGCAGTTGCGAAGACGCGCTGGAAGAAGTACCGTTGGATTTTGTATCGCCCGAAAACTTTTACACCAATGCTACCGAAGCGCGCATTGCCGCTTATTCACTGTACAACACTTTGGTAAACGGTAATTCGTACAATATTGCGCTATGGAGACTGAACGACTACGCTACCAACGCATTGGATGGTGGTACAAATAACGATGCTATTCAGTTAGACGAATTCACGTATGATGCTAATTTTGGTAATCTGGCTTACTGGAATGAAGCGTATCAAGCTGTTCTCCGGGCGAATATCATCTTGGAGAACGTACCGGATATAAACATGGATGAAACGGAAAAAAATGGAATATTAGCCGAAGCTCGGTGTATCAGAGCCTGGCATTATTTTAACCTGATACGGTTATTCGGTGATGTTCCTCTAAGGACCGAAGTGCAGATTACTCGAGCCGAGGCATCTAACAATCCGAGGGTAGATAAAGAAATAATCTACGAGCTTATTTTTGAGGATCTAACATTTGCCGAAAACAACTTACCGGTAGATTACCCGTCGTCAGAAGTAGGCAGGGCCACCCGGGGAGCGGCTAAAACCATGTTAGCCATTGTGCACCTCACCCGGGGTGAATTTCAGCAGGCTCGTGATAAGGCGCAAGAGGTTATGAACCTGGGAGTGTACGAACTAATGGCTGACTACCGCGATGTTTTCGATCCTGATACAAAAAATAATGCCGAACATATTCTGTCGGCTCAGTATCAGAAGTTCAGGGTAGGGGCGTGGTTTGAGTCCATACTAAGTCCAGCCGGTTCGGTTCCCTGCGGATTTAACCAGGGTACGGTAAACCGAGAGTGGTACGATGAATTTCCCGATACCTACCGTAAGGAAATATCGGTGATGACTACCTTTGTTAGTGATGCTGGAGACTCCGTGGTGTATGACCGTCCCCATGTGAAAAAGTATATTGCCTGGTCTCAACTGGATAGAGGCGGTTGCTTCTCCGGTGAGAACAACTTCCCTATTCTCCGCTACTCCGAAGTGCTGCTAATATTTGCCGAAGCTGAAAACGAAGTGAGTGGTCCAACGCCAGCTGCTTACGAAGCGATCAACGCAGTACGTAAGCGCGCCCGCACCTGGCCCGATGGTACCGAGAACGTAGCTGCGCTTCCCGATCTGGCTGGCTTAAGTCAGGAAGAATTCCGCGAAGCGGTGTATCGGGAAAGAGAACTAGAGCTGTGTTTCGAGGCCCACGGCTGGTTTGACCTGGTGCGTACCGGACGTTTGATTGAAGTGAATCAAGAAGCCGGCAAGACTAATGTGAGTGAAACCCATCTTCTGTACCCAATTCCGCAGAGTGCAATAGATTTGAATACTGCGCTTACGCAAAACCCGGGTTATAATTGATTAACAATTGGGAAAGGAAGTTATCTCTCTAACTTTCTTTCCCTGCTTTTGACTTACATGAAAAGGGACACTTTCCTACTCTTTGTTTTAGTATCTACCTACCTCGGTTTATCCAACTACACAGCCCTGGCGCAAAATCATCAGAAGCTGTTTGTTAATCAACATCACCCGAAAACCTCAGATGAGAACCCGGGTACGCCAGATTTTCCGTTTCGTACCATCAGCCGTGCGGCAGAATTAGCTCAAGCCTGAGGGAATGGCAGCTACTAACTAAAAACGATACTCATAGTATACATTCTCGTATTCTACGTCCTACCTTTTCGCCTACTACTTTGCTGCTGAGTTTTTATGTTGATGAATCTATAAGTAAAATTGAGTGTCCGGTTATACCGGCAATCCGTCACGATTTCTTTGGCAAGAAAATGCCGGAAAAGCCACTGCCTGGTCCCTTTCAGAACCTAGTATTTGAGCCCCAGTTAAATGATCGATCGCAAATGCTGGAGTACCGTGGTCCCTACAACCACATCCGGGCTGGCAATGCTCAACCTAATATATGGTTAGTGTATCCGTCTGAGTTAAGATAGTTCTTCTGATTCAGAGATTGAACCCCTCAAACAAGATTTTTCTGTTATTTTTAGCTGACGAAAACCTAATCTACCGATATGTCAGTCAGAGCTTCAGTACTATGGATCTATTGTCTAATAATAGCCACATGCTCTTGTCAGCAAGCAACCGAACAGAAATCAGCCAGAACGGTCACCCGGCCTAACATCATTTTCATCTTCGCGGACGATCTGGGCTATAACGATCTGTCTTGCTACGGGCAAACCCACTTTTCCACTCCTAACATTGATGCGCTAGCTGAGCAGGGCCTTCGCTTTACCAGTTTCTACACCGCCAGTCCGGTATGTGCTCCGGCTCGCTGCGGACTGATGACCGGGCGGGATATGGGTCACGCCCTCATCCGGGGAAATCAGCAGGTACCGAATCGGCGTGGTCAGTTGCCGTTGCCCGATTCGGCCGTTACCGTAGCGGAAAAGTTAAAAGAAGCGGGCTACGCCACGGGTATGATCGGCAAGTGGGGATTAGGCAATGCGGTGAATTCGGGTAACCCTCTGAAGCAGGGCTTTGACTCTTACTTCGGCTACCTCGATCAAATTTTGGCCCATAACGCCTTCCCGGAATTTGTAATCAGTAATGACGATACGATATATCTGGATAATGAAGTGACCTATCTGTCGGATACGCTCTGGCACGAAGGACTGGGTAGTCGCAGTACCAAGAAAGTGGATTACGTGCAGGACCTGTTCACTCAGGAAGCTACCTCGTTTATCTCTCAACATCAGGATAATCCTTTCTTTTTGTATTTACCGGTGATCATTCCGCATTCTAATGGCGAGGCGCTGGAAAACGAAAAGAACGAAGCACCTTCTCTGGAGAAATTTGCCGATAAACCCTGGAACCAGGAGCAGAAGGCCTACGCCGCTATGATTGACGAACTGGATCAGGCAGTAGGCACTATTGTAAGCTTAGTAGATAGTTTAGGGCTAGGTGAAAATACCCTGATTGTATTCACCAGCGATAACGGGCCCGACACCTACGAACCTATACAAATGTTCAATTCCAATGGTCCCTGGCGAGGTCATAAGCGCGATCTCTACGAGGGTGGTATTCGCATGCCGCTGGTTGCTCGTTGGACAGGTACGATTGAGTCGGGGCGTACCTCTGATCACCCATCAGCGCTGTGGGACTTTATGCCTACCTTCTGTGAAATGGCCGGAGTAGAAACCCCGCCCAACAACGGCATATCCATACTTCCCGAACTGCGGGGCGAAGCTCAGCCTGAGCACGATTATTTGTATTTTGAGTTTCCCATTCCCTACTTCTGGCAGGCAGTGAGAATGGATCAGTGGAAAGCGGTCAAAAAGCCGGACGAAAGCGATGCTTATCAGGTGGAACTGTATGACTTACGAGCCGATCCAGGTGAAGAAACCAACGTTGCTTCCGAGCATCCGGCTATCGCCGCCCAGCTGGATTCTATTATGATGAACCATCGTACCCCTAACCCAAACTTTCCGTCACCTTTTGATCAACCCTAGAAAATTGAAAATCCTAAAACTCCAACTCAACCAACATCACCAGCGGGCCGTACTCTGCATCATTGTAATAATACTCTTCGCCGTAGTTACAATAGCCTGTACCAACCAAAAAGCTAACGAAAACTCTGAAATTGCATCTGGCCCTTCTCGACCTAACATTATTGTTTTGCTGACGGATGACCTGGGCTACGGCGATCTGGGTAGTTATGGTAGCCAGTCTATTGAAACCCCTCACCTGGATTCGCTGGCCGCGATGGGCGTTCGCTTCACCCAGTTTTACTCCGGCTCGGCGGTATGCTCCCCCTCCCGGGCCTGTCTGCTCACCGGTAAGTTTCCGCTACGCTTCAATATTCGCCAGCACTTCCGCGATAGTATTGATCATTTGCCTATTGCTGCTCGAACGCTGCCGGAGGTGTTAGGGGAAGCAGGTTATGCTACGGCCCATATCGGTAAATGGCACTTGGGAGGCTTACGGCTGTCGGATATTGAGCGAAGGCAGCTTGGGCAAGAGGCTATCCCTGGCCCGCTGCAGCAGGGTTTTGATCATTATCTGACAAACATAGAGGGAGCACCTATTCGCCCCCGCCTCATCCAGGAACGAAAATTGTATCGGGAAGGAGGAAAATATTTGTTTAGAAACGATGAGCGGGTACCGCCGATCGATAAGCACTGGACGGAGATCAAAGTAAATGAAGCCATTAACCTCATTGACGGTTGGCAAGCCAGAGATCAGCCCTTCTTCCTGAATCTCTGGTTTGATGTGCCCCACACCCCCTACGAACCCGCTCCCGAACCGCACTTATCCAAGTATAAAGCACTAGGTGTCGAGGGCGACCAACTGTATTTCCGTTCAATGGTTTCTCATCTGGATGCCCAGATTGGCCGCCTGATAAATCATCTGAAAGAAAATGGCTTGATGGAAAACACCTTTATCGTGTTCACTTCCGACAATGGGCCGGCTTATCAAGGGAGTCCGGGACCTTTTAAAGGGGGGAAGACCGACTTGCACGAAGGCGGCATCCGGGTGCCGATGTTTGCCGTGTGGCCGAAGCATATTCCCACCGGGCAACACCGCTTTCATCCCATGCACATGGCCGACCTGTTACCCACGATTGCCCACGTAGCCGTAGTAGATCAGCTACCTAATGACTTGGACGGAGTAAATATGCTGCCAGTACTGATGGATGAGCAAGCCGAGGTAGAACGAGAGCCTCTGCTGTGGCAGATGGACTTATACACCCACTTCCAGAATCAGGGACCAAAACCTACTCCCTACGCTACTTCAGTCGCTCTAGACGGAAAATGGAAACTACTCACCGACAGCCTGCAGCCCACCGAACTGTTTAACCTGGCCCAGGACCACCGCGAACTCTATAACCTGCGAGGTCAGCATCCGGAAATTGAAGAGAAGCTACTAAATGCTATTCAAAAGTTCCATCAGGCCCCTCGGGAAAGTTGGAATATGGTGCCGATTGAGAAGTACTAACTATAGGTTTCAGGTTTCAAGTTGCAGGTTTTAAAAATAGCTTGAAACCTGTAACTTGAAACTTTAAACTCATAACTAATGCCGCAATCAACTACCTACAATCAGACTTATCTTTGGTTAATCAGTCTTACGGCCGCTTTGGGCGGTTTTCTTTTTGGCTACGACTGGGTCGTGGTAGGCGGGGCTAAGCCCTTTTATGAACCCTTCTTTCAGCTAAATACTCCGGCATTGCAAGGGTGGGGTACCAGTTCAGCATTGGTAGGTTGTATGGTAGGGGCTTTGGCCTGCGTGGCGCTTAGCGACCGTTACGGACGTAAACGTCTGCTGATATTTTCCGGGGCACTATTTACCTTGTCGGCTTTGGGCACTGCCCTGGCGTCGGATTTTACCTGGTTTAATGTCTACCGTATCATCGGGGGAGTGGCAATGGGTATTGCCCTGAACCTCTCGCCCATGTACATCGCCGAAGTTTCTCCCCCGGAGAAGCGGGGTATGTTCGTCACGATCAACCAACTGCTGGTAATGATTGGAGTGCTGATGGCGCAGATTGTGAACTGGCGCATTTCGCTGCTGGATACGGCTTTGCCGGTGGATGCCACTACCGAAGTAATCGCCCAAAGCTGGAGTGGGCAAGCCGGCTGGCGTTGGATGTTCGGCGTAGAAGCTATACCGGCCTTTGCCTTCTTTGCCCTGATGTTTTTGGTGCCCGAAAGTGTGCGTTGGCTGGTGAAGAACGGGCGGAGTGCCGAAGCTGAAACGGTACTCCAAAAGATTGGCGGAAGTGACTTTGCCCGAGAGCAGGTGGCTGAAGTAAAGCTTACCCTTTCTAAGGAAGATGTGTCTCACGTAAACTTTAAAGAGCTACTTAATAGCCGAATTCTGAAGCTGGTGGGTTTGGGAGTGTTTCTGTCGTTCTTACAGCAGTGGAGCGGACTGAACGTGATTATCTACTACGCCGCTGATATTTTCCAGGCGGCGGGCTACAACCTCCAGCAGATGATGCTTAACATTGTGGTGATTGGTACGGTGATGGTGCTGGCGGTGCTCATTACCATGGCCACGGTAGATAAACTGGGGCGCAAAACGCTGCTGCTGTTCGGCACTTCTTCTATGGCGATGGTCTATGCCCTTATCGGTTACTGTTTCTATGCTGACTATCAGGGTTTGGTGATTGTACTGCTGGTGCTGGCGAATGTGTTGTTTTACTCAATTACATTGGCCCCCTTGCTGTGGGTGGTACTGTCGGAAATTTTTCCTAATCGTATCCGGGGCGCGGCAATGTCCATTGCGGCCTTTGCCCACTGGGTAGGTAATTTTACGCTGACCTTTAGTTTCCCAACCATCAAAGAAAACCTGGGGTGGGCCAATAACTTCTGGCTCTACGGACTAATCTGTGCGGTAGGTTTTGTGGTGCTATATCTGATTCTCCCCGAAACCAAAGGTAAATCACTGGAAGAAATTGAGCACGAACTGGTAGGTAGTACTTCTGAAGAAGAAAGGGTTTCGGAATCTAACCCGGTCAATTATTAGCAGAAAGCAAGGATTGCCAGCGAATACACCAGCCGGGTAGGCATTTTCTTACGCTGTTCGAAGGGCAAACCTTTTCGCAAATCTTCCAAAGCCCGGTAGACTAGCTGGCGGGCGTACTTAGCATCCTGTAAATCCATTACTTCGCTTATTTCCTGGTAGGAGAGGTTTTCGTAAAACTTTAAAATAATGGCCTCTTTTTTTCGGTTGGATAAGCCTTGAACGGCCTTGCGCATCATTTTGACCAGAGATTTTGAAAAATCACTCTCGTCAAGCGGATTATAAAATTCTTGGAAAGACGACAAGTCATGCTGATCCGGAGAGGGTATGCTAAAACCATAAGTGACCCCGGTGGGGTGGAGGTTTGGCGTACTAAAAATTTTTCTCCGCATAATCTTTAAAAAGTAGTGTTTGGTAGCCTTTACATCCGGCATACGGTCTCTTTTCTGCCAGATTTCTACAAAGATAGTTTGAATACAATCCTTTACGATGTCATCTCTCTGGCATAAGCGATAACCGTAACCGTACAAGATTGGAAATAACGATTGGTAAATGGTCTCAAAGGCTTCTCGGTCACCCCCTCGAAAGGCTGACCATAGTAATTCGTAGTTGGTAGTAGTAGATGTCTTATCCATAATAGCACTTCACTTAGGTGGCTGAAGTACAACCGAGGATACTGTTGGTGCTAATTCTGAAAATCAGCTATTCAGGGTTAAAACGGTTGTTAATTAGTATCGTACTTGTAAAGTAATAATTTATGATTTAATAAGTACAGAATTCCAGCTTTACTTTTGCTACCGAATGATTGTTAACTTTTTTTGGTAATGCATCCTGTACTATGCTGAAATTCTAAAAAATGAGTGTGAGTAGACTTACTTTTTACTGAAAAACAGCGGAGAAGTGAATAGATATTGAAAAGTTGTGAGAATTACTGTAAGAATAATGGAAAGTATTTATCGCAGAATATCGTACTTCTTAAAAGGAGGAATTTGCGGATAAACTGAACTAAAAAAGCACCTCTAAGCTATGTTGAACCATACCCCGGAGGTGCTTGAAATATTAGCAGCTAGTATTTTAGAAATGAGGGCTCAAGTCCGCTTCGTCCGCGGGTAAAGCGTACTTCAAACTGATGTTGGTGAACGCGTTGCTACGTGGCTCAGCTCCTTCTTCCTCAAACGGATAATAGTATTCTTGAGGATTATTAATTATCCGCTGACCGTGAGCGGTAATCACGTCGATCGCCCGCCCGGTTCGGACCAGGTCAAACCAGCGTTTGTTTTCAAAGGCTAGTTCTACTCTTCTTTCCCGGAAAATAGCTTCGCCCAAATCGCCAGTGGCTTCGCCTAAGCCCGCCCGACTGCGTACTTCATTTAAGAACATGGCCGCTTCGCCTGCTTTTCCCTGTTCATCTAAAGCTTCGGCTAAGAATAGCAATACTTCCGAATAGCGGTAGATGGGCCAATTCATGCCGTGGTTGGCATGTAGTGCGTGGGGTTTTGCAAACTTTTTAATGTATGGATACACCCCGTCGCGCCAGAAGCTTCCGGCAATCTGAATAGAGTCAATAGATGCATTCTTCCGTAAGTCACCCTCTTCGTAGGCTTCAACAATATCGGGAGTGGGAATATTATTGCCCTCTCCGTTCAGGGGCTGAGGATTAGCAGTGCCGGTGATAGTCACTAGTTCTTCCGGTGCCATGGGTCGAGGCATAAAAGCATAAATAAAATCTCCATTCAACCCATCGGGGCCTTCTCTAAATTGTACTTCAAATACCGATTCGGCGTTGTTTTTATTTCCCGTGCTGGTAGAAAAAGCATCGGCGTAGTCGGGCATCAGCGAATATTCCCCGCTGTTTACCACTTCCCGTAGTAGTGTTTCCGCCTCGGCCCAGCGCTGTTGCTCAATATATACATTGGCCAGCATGGTTCGGGCGGCTCCTGAAGTGGCCCGCCCCAGTTGTTGCTGCGATTTAGGGGGGAGTAATTGTACGGCCTGGGTCAAATCTTCAACGATCTGGGCGTAAACTTCTTCCTCACTCGATAGTGGGAGAGCCGCCTGCTGACGTTCGGTAACCGGGGTTAAGTGCAAAGGTACGCTACCGAAGTATCGAACCAATTCAAAGTAGGCATACGCCCGCAGAAAGAGCGCTTGTCCTTTTATGTTGGCTTTAGAGTCAGCGTCAAATTCAACGTCATCAATCTCAGCCAATATCTGGTTAGTGCGAGCAATGATCTGGTAATCGAGCCGATACTGATTGGTAACATGGGTATTGGTAGTTACCCCGCCGTCGCTAGGAACAGAAAAATCAGCCAGGTCTTCTTGCTGCTCGGTGGCTCCGAACAGAATGTTACGGGCGTAGTAGGTATTATCCGAGTGCATTTCACTCAGCAACCAGGCTCGGTCGTCAACAATAGCCCGCAGCGGCACATACGCGCCGTTTACAGCCTGCTGAAAATCAGCTTCGGTTTGAAAGAAAGTAGCAGAGCTAAGCGATGTTTCAGGAACAATAGTTAAGAAATCGTCCTGGCAACCCAGAAGGAAGAAGCTCAGTGTCGTAAAGAATATGAATATTTTTTTCATCTTTTCTGATTTTATCTGGTACAGAATAGTGGATTAGCTTAGAAGTTAAGATTTACTCCGATGGTATAGGTACGCGGCACGGGGTAGCCCGATAGATCAATTCCCTGGCTCAGGTTTCCGCCGTCTCCCAGTCCGTTATTTTGCATACTGGTTTCAGGGTTTTGGCCACCCCAGTAGTTAGTAAAAACAAAGGCATTTTGAACTGAGGTGTATAAACGAGCCGAGCGAAACAGTTTTTCTATTCCACCAAAGGTGTAACCCAGCGTAATATTTCGGATGGTAAAGAAGGAAGCATCGGCCACAAAGCGGCTGTTCATCCAGTCGCGCTCAATACCGGTTACGTTCCCACCGCCCACAGTAGTACCGAAGAATCCTCTTCCGGGGTTTTCCGGTGAGCGGAAGCGGTACTTCACATCGCGCATCAGGTTGAATACTCCGTCGAGGTTAGTAGTACTGTACAAGTGGCGAACTAGCACCTGATTGCCGTGAGAGCCGGTTCCCACTACCGTGAAATCAAATTTGTTGTAGCGCAGGGTATTGGTAATGCCGTAAATAAATTTCGGGAAGGGGTTACCCATGATGGCCCGGTCGTCGTTATCACCCCCGCGGGTAATTACGCCGTCGCCGTTTACGTCTACTAACTTGATACTACCTACCGTAGAGCGGCCCGGTACTTGGGGTGAGTTATTAAGATCCTCTTCGTTCATATACACCCCGTCGGCAATGTGGCCGTAAAATTGGCCAAAGGGCTGTCCCACCTGAGTAATGTGAAAAGTACCGTACACCCGGTCTATACCTTCGGCCAGGCTTTCCACAATATTCCGGTTAAAGGATATGTTAGCATTGGTTGTCCAAATCAGTCTGCCAGTCGTGTTCTGGGTATTCAAAGCAAATTCGTGTCCCCAAAAGCGAATTTCTCCAATGTTGTCGTTGAAGTTGCTAAACCCTGATTCCTGGGGTACCTGCACGGCGTACAGTAAGTTAGTAGTTCTCTTGGTGTAGTAGTCGTATACAAACTGGATTCTATCATCGAATAGCCCAAGATCTAATCCAATATCAAATTGGGTAGTAGTTTCCCACCCCAAATTGCTATTCGCCAGGGAGGTTACTACCGCACCGGGAGCAATATCATTTCCGAAAGCAGCATTAACAGTATTGTCAATCAGGGCGTACTGGGTGTAGTTACCGATATTATTATTACCCGTAACCCCGTAACTAGCGCGAATTTTAGTAAAGGAAATAGTAGGAACATCCCTCAGGAAAGTTTCATCCGAAACTACCCATCCCGCAGAGGCTGAGGGGAATACCCCCCAACGGTTATCCTCCCCAAAGCGGGAAGAGCCATCACTCCGGATAGCGGCCGTTAGTAAATATTTGCCCTTGTAATTATAGTTTACCCGCGAGAGGAAGGACACTAGCCCCCATTCTTCTACGCCACTTCGGGTACCGCCCCGGTTGATATTAATAGCTCCCTGGATAGTAGGAAGACGGTCGTCAGAATAGGTGTCAGCCTGAATTCGGGTCAAATCCTGACGAAACTTTTGTATGGTAAACCCGCCCAGCACCTCAAAGCTATGATCGCCGATGCTATTGCCGTAGGTAACCAGGTTTTCGTTCAACCAAGAGAAATCGTTAATGTCCTCTCGGATAGACAGCGCATCGGTGGGTAAAGGCACGTTAATTCGGCCAGTAGCGGTAGAAGGGCTAAAGTAAAAATACTTGGAGTTGTAGAACTCAGCGTTGAAGGTAGACTTCAGCACTAAACCTTCTATCGGCTCAAATTCTACAAAGGCATTTGACAGTACGTTTAACTGCTTGGTTTCGTCCCGAATTTCTTCTACCGAACGCACCCAGTTAGCGTAGGCAAAAATGTTTCCGGTTTCGGCCGGGAAGCGGTTGAACGAAGTGAGCTCACCGTTTTCGTCGTAGATCGGCATAATGGGCCAGGTGTGTAGCGCATTAAAAAGTATACCCGTGCCCCGAGTACCGTCGGTACGAGGGATATTATCCTCTATGTAGGCCGGGGCAACATTTAATCCCATCCGCACTTTGTCGGAAAGTTCGTAGCTGGTGTTCATCCGCACTGAGTAGCGTTTAAAACCTGAATTCAGCACAACCCCTTCCTGATCGAAAATACCCGCGACAATGGCCGTATTTACCTTTTCCTTATTGGAGGTAACCGTCACGTTGTAGCTTTGAATGGGGGCTCGGCGGAGTAAAGCATCGTACCAGTCGTTGTTTTGTCCCTCAAAATCGGAGGGGTTCTGAAAGATCTCGGGCACTTCCTGACCCGCATCTTCGTAGTACTCCTTTTTAAACTGGGCAAACTCTACCGCGTTCATCATCTGTAGTCGCCCTTTCTCCGGAACCTCCTGAATACCACCGTAAGCCGTAACGCTAACGTTGGTCTGGCCTTTGCTGCCTTTCTTCGTGGTAATCAGCACTACCCCGTTCGCGGCCCGCGAACCGTAAAGAGAGGTGGATGCCGCATCCTTCAGTACCGTAATATCCTGTATTTCGTCGGGGTTAATATCGTTGATATTACCAGTGATAGGAAACCCGTCTACTACGTACAGTGGGTCACTCCCACCCGATATTGAGAACTGTCCCCGAATACGGACCGACATACCCCGACCAGGCTGACCGGTGGTTTGGTTGATTTGCACTCCGGCCAAACGGCCCTGTAGTTTTTGCGCCACCTGACCCACGGGCAAATCTTTTAATTCGGCTGCATCTACCGATTGAACCGATCCGGTAACCTCTCGCTTTAGCTGGCTACCGTAACCAACCACTACAATTTCCTCCAGGCTTTGGATGTCTTCGTTCATGATTACATCCACCACCGATCGTCCGTTCACGGCCACTTCCTGGGTCAGGTAACCAATGGAAGAGAAAACCAGTATTCCATTTTCGTCCGGTACGTTAATGTTGTACTGTCCGTTAATATCAGTCACCGTACCGGTACTGCTTCCTTTCACTAACACGTTAATGCCAGGGAGCTCTATTCCGGAGGTGGCATCAGTAACCGTACCGCTAACCGCAATAGCTGGTTTCTGGTTAAGTGCTATATTACCCGGCTGGCGATCCGGTAGACTGGCCCTTACCGAGCTAAGTTGAAGTGCAGATTCGGTTTGGCCCAAACTGGGCTTAATAGGTTGAAGAGCGGGCTCTCTCGTGGAAGCCTCTTCCTTCTTGATAATATAATAATCGCCTACCTTGCGGGCCTTTAGCTGTAGAGGGCTTAGTAACTCTTCCAGTAGTTGAGGAACATCCTGCTTTCGCTCGTCAGCATTTTTTACTATTTGCGAAGAGACTGTGTGGGGTTCGACCAGATCTTCATCGTAGGCAAACTTTATCTCTAAATCATTTTGCAGCTTTTCCAGGGCATCTTTCAGCGCAACTTTTTGAGGCTGATGCTCATCATTGGTTCGCTGCTGGTGAAACTGAAGATAACGCTGGTTGCTGGCTAGTTCCTGCGCAAACGCCAGCGAACCCAAGCCATACAGCAGTAGGAAGATAGGAATCTTCTTAAGAGTAAATAAGGGTAATCTCATAGTAGTGAAACTTTAGGTTGAAGTAAAAAAACAGTATTAGTTTGTTGTGAAAAGGTTAATTACTATCGGGGCTGAATTAGTATATAGTCTTCGTTCTGCTCTATGTGTAAGTTTAAAGACTCGCCAAGCAACTCTAGAAGCAGGTCAATTTGACCGTAGGGAACTTTAGCACTAAATCTTCTCTTCTTTACTTCAGCCGAAACGCGTACCTGATGACCGTAAATATTTTCTATCGTTTGGGCCACTTCGTTCAGAGGGGCGGCTTTAAAAACGTGCAGGCTCTCTTTCCAGGAGAGTAGCATTTCGGTATCGGCGAGCTCCCGTTTGAAGCTATCGTTTTTGGGAAGGTAGGTGGCTACCTCGCCTTCGGTCAGCCGGATACGGTTCCTATTCTTCTGAGCGTCATTCTTTAAGGTGACCACTCCTTCTTCCAGAACTACCCGGGTAGTTTTACATCGCTTCTGAACATTGAACCGGGTGCCCAGCACTTCTACGGCTACCTCACCGGCGTGAACCGTAAACTTTCGGCAGGCTGTTTTCGGCTGGATAGTGGACTCCAAAGATTTTTCAACCGTAAAAAAGGCTTCTCCCTCCAGCCAAACCTCCCGTTTTTGCTGCCAGCGGGAAGAAACCCGAAGGGTTGAGTTAGCATTGAGCATTGCGGTAGAGCCATCCGGCAACGAAACAGTAATTACTTCGCCATAACCAGTTCGATACTCCTCAGCATCATTGACATAAGCGTTAATCACGTAAAAACTTATCAGGAGAAAGCCGGTTAGCGCTGCGGCTAGTTTCATCCACCGGAAAGTAGGACGGGCCTCCGGTTTTTGGGGGAAAGCCGGGGAGGATTCGTTTTTATTGAGAGATTGATTAATATTCTGCCAGGTCTCTAATCGATCCTTTTCGGTATAATCGACTGACTCAATATTGGTCATCAGTACCAGCGTGCGAGCCTGCAGGATGATTGGGGCTTTCTCCGGATGCTGCTTGCACCACACTTGCCAGTAGTCACTGGTTTCTTGGTCGGGAGAGAGTACCCATCTTCGAAAAAAATCGTCGGTTACAAAGTCGCTAACCTGGTAATTTTGGTAGGACATGGTTGTATTAGTAGTTTGCTATTAAATACAGTGGGGAAAGTTTATTGGAATGCCTTCAAAATTCTGACTTTATTTTTTGAAAAAGTTTTCTTTCTTGGAAAAGAAGCCGGGATTCAGCAATTTGTACGGGAAATTATCGCTAATAATGATAATTTGTTAAGTTGGCCTGCCGTTAACCAGGCAGTAAGCCAGCGTAGAATTATTAAAGCAGTCTGATCAAAGGGTTATCAGAAGGCTGAGAAAGAATCAGTATTTCATCTTATCTTTTCGAAATAGCACACTTTATTACCTATGAACATAACCTATCTTTTCATTCAGTCTCTCTTTCTGGGATACTTCCTGTTGTTCTTTTCATTTCCAACAGGGTTTGATAGTAACCCATCCGCTGAAGCTGTAGCCGACAATCCAAAAATCGACAAGCTCAAGCTACAGGATGGTTTTAAAGCCGAACATCTGTTTAGCCCCTCGGAAAACGAGATGGGTTCCTGGGTGTCCATGGCTTTTGATGATCAGGGGCGGTTGACCGTTTCTGACCAGTACGGTTCTCTCTACCGGCTTATGATACCCGAAATCGGAGCTGAAGATCTGACTCCGGAGATTGAAAAAATTAGAATTAAAACCGATGATCCGGTGGCCGACTCGGTGGTGCAGATGGGCTACGCCCAGGGATTGCTCTATGCCTTCAATAGCCTGTACGTGATGGTAAACCATCGGCTGAAGGAAGATGAGGAGGAGCAGGAGTTTGATAAGGGTAGTGGCTTATACCGATTGCAGGATACTGATGGTGACGATGAATTCGATAAGCTGACGTTGCTAAAACAGTTGGAAGGGTCCGGTGAACACGGTCCCCACAGTATTATTCCCTCTCCCGACGGAGAATCACTTTACGTAATCGCCGGAAACCATACTGATTTGCCGGAGATGGATCATTATCGTTTGCCTAAAGTCTGGGAAGACGACAACCTGTTTCCGCAAATCAAAGACCCCCGGGGCCACGCCAACGACCGGGGTGCTCCGGGCGGGTGGATTGCTAAGATTGACCCGGCGGGTGAGCGTTGGGAGCTGATCAGTGCCGGCTTCCGTAACCCCTTCGATATTGCCTTCAATGATGCCGGAGATATGTTCACTTACGACTCCGACATGGAGTGGGACCTGGGGATGCCCTGGTATCGTCCTACCCGTATCTGCCACGTAACCAGCGGTAGCGAGTTTGGCTGGCGAACCGGTAACGGCAAATGGTCACCGGCCTACCCCGATAACCTGCCTCCGGTACTCAATATCGGACAGGGGTCACCTACCGGAGTAATCTACGGACGAGGCGCAGCCTTCCCCGAAAATTATCAGAAAGCTTTATACGCCTTCGACTGGAGCTTTGGAATTATATACGCTATTCATTTAACTCCAGAAGGTAGCACCTACCGCGGCGAACGCGAAGAGTTTGTATCCGGTATGCCGCTACCGCTGACCGACGGAGTGATTGGCCCCGACGGAGCAATGTACTTCATGACCGGTGGCCGTCGCCTGGATTCGGATCTGTATCGCGTATACTACGACGGGGATGTAACTCAGGTGGATAATGCTACCGCTGAGGTGAACGAAGCTAACCAATTAAGAAAGCAACTGGAAGAGTACCATCAAGAAGGCGCTACGGGTGGGGTAGAAGCCGCCTGGCCGCATCTGAATCACGCGGACCGATTTGTGCGCTACGCGGCCCGCATTGCCGTAGAGCAACAGCCGGTGGACCAGTGGAAAGATAAGGTGCTGAACGAAAGCGATCCGGTAACCCTCACCCAGGGTATGATTGCTTTAGCTCGCCACGGCAAGTCGTTGCCCGGCGATAACTCAATGAAAGATCAGATGCTCGATAAATTAACGCAGGTAGACTACGATCAGCTAGATAATCAGCAGCAGGTGGATTTACTAAGAGCGTTTGAGCTTACCTTGGTTCGGATGGGTGAGCCTGCTTCCGAAACAAAACAGGAAGTAGTTAACTATTTAAGCGCTCAGTATCCGGCGGATAACGAAATCATCAATGCATCATTGAGCAAGCTACTGGTGAGTCTGGATGCTCCCGGAGTGATTGAAACCACTTTGACCTTGCTGGAAGAGGACGAAAGTCGGGCGCCGTCTCAGGCTGAGTCAGCCACCGAAAGCTCCGACCTGATACTGCGAAACCCTCAGTACGGACTGGATATTGCCCGGATGCTGAAGGATATCCCTCCCGCTCAGCAAACCTACTACGCTACCGTGCTTAGCGAGCAAGAGTCCGGCTGGACTCCCGAACAGCGAGAGCGCTACTTCAAATGGTTCTATCGGGCCTTCGATTTTGAGGCCGGTAACAGCTATATCGGCTTTATTGACAAAGCCCGAAAAGAGGCGCTTACCCGGGTACCCGAAGATAAGTTTGAGTACTACAACAACCTATCGGGCGATTCGTTGCTGGCCAATAACGGTAAAGATCTGGCGGACGTGCCGCGCCCCAAAGGCCCCCGTCGAAACTGGAAAATTGATGAAGCTGTAGCCGCAGTAGACAGTCTGGGCATGCAGAATGCCGATTTTGAGGTAGGAGCTAATATGTACGCCGCTACGCGCTGCCTAACCTGCCACAGTATGCGGGGCGAAGGAGGGATTATCGGGCCGGATTTAACCCGTCTGGGTACCCGCTTCTCTACCGCTGATATGATTGAAGCCATTATTGAACCTAATAAAGCAATCTCCGACCAGTACGCCTCTACAGTACTTTATCTCAATAATGGAAGAACGTTGGTGGGTAGAATTACCGATCAAGACGAAGATACGTACTACCTCTCGCAAAATCCGTTTGCGCCCGACTATATCCGGGAGGTGCCCAAAGCTGAGGTCAAAGAAAGTAGGTTAGCCGCCGTGTCGGTGATGCCCCCCAATTTGATTTACCCGCTAAACGAAAATGAGCTGAGAGACTTAATCGCGTACCTCATGGCGGGTGGTAATCCCGATCATGAAATTTACCAGGGCGGGGACGAAGCTGGTCAGTAGAAGACCTTATCGTCTAGTCCGGTACCAGAAATAGGTGCCGGACTTTTTTACTCAACTTTCTTTCTATAAGCAACCTAGATAAAATGCCAATTAAAAAACTGCTTCTTTTCCTGACAGTAAAAGTTATTCTGTTTGGCTCGGTGCTCAGTTCCTGTCAGACCCCATCTACCCAGGCCGCTGAGGGAAGTGAAGAAGCAGAATCCCCAGCGAAAGAATTTGTTTCAATTTTTGATGGCGAAAGTCTGAACGGTTGGGAGGGCGATCCGGATTACTGGCGGGTAGAAAACGGCACTATCGTTGGGGAGATTACTCCCGAAAAACCGCTACCCGCTAACTCTTTCCTAATTTGGCGAGATGGAGAGCCGAAGGACTTTGAATTAAAAGCAGAATTTCGTATTTCTGAAAGCGGCAACAGTGGGATCAATTACCGCAGCGAGCAACTGGATACCATTCCGTTTGCGCTACGCGGCTATCAGGCCGATATTGATGGGCAAAACCGCTACACCGGTCAGAATTACGAAGAACGCAAGCGCACCACGCTGGCCTACCGGGGACAGAAAACAATAGTGAATAGCCCGGAAGATCCGGATGCTGCCGGAGGGTTGCGAGCGCACGTAGAGCGAAATGCCTGGGTGCCAACCGAGGTGGTTGCTTCTTTAGGAGAGAGTGACTCGCTGAAGTCGCATATTAAGCAGGAAGACTGGAACGAGATACATCTGGTCATCAAGGGTAACCGGCTACAACACTACGTGAATGGGGTGCTCATGAGCGATGTCACCGATGAAGACCAGCAAAACCGGGCGATGGGCGGACTGTTAGGCTTACAGGTCCACCGCGGCCCCCCCATGAAAGTAGAATACCGAAACATTCAACTGAAACAACTTTAAAACAACAACTAACGCGAATGAATAAAATCGGATTTAATGTGCTAGCCTGGTCGGCCGTAGTTTCGGATGAACTGCTGCCGATTGTTGACCGGCTAAAAGAAATTGGTTACGACGGGGTAGAATTTTTCGTTGGTGCCGAAAAAGAAGCAATCTATAAAAAGATAGGGGCCCATTGTCAGGATATTGGTCTGGAAGTCACCAACGTTTTTACGCTCTCGGCGGAAGAAAATCTCATTAGTGACTCAGAGAGTGTTAGAAAGAAAGGGCTGGATCGTATCAAGTGGGCCATTGATCGTTGCCACGATATGAACGCCAAAGTGCTCTGTGGCCCTTTTCATTCAGCATTTGCCACCTTCGCCGGACACGCCCCAACCGAAGATGAATACAGTCGCAGTGCTGAAATCCTGAACGCTGCCGGTGACCATGCTGCTCAGGCGGATGTAGTAATGACGATAGAAGCGCTGAACCGCTTCGAGTGCTACCTCTGCAATACAATGGATCAACTTTCGTACCTGGTTAAAAAAGCCGATCATCCTCAGGTACAAGCAATGTACGACACCCATCACGCCAATATCGAGGAAAAGAAGGTAGGGGAGGCCATTGAAACTATTGCTCCCTACCTGCGCCACTTCCACATCAGTGAGAACGACCGGGGCACGCCGGGAGCCGGGCACGTGCATTGGGACGAAACCTTCGCAACGCTGGCGAAAATTAACTATCAGGGCTGGTATACCATTGAAGGCTTCACCCGTAATGACCCCGACTTTGCCAATGCTATTAATGTTTGGCGGGAGTTCGCCCAACCCTGGGATATGGCTGAACAGGGACTGAAATTCATTCGGGAAATGGTAAACAAGCATTCCGCATAAATTGGCAGAAGAAAAAGCTTCCATATTGCCCGCCTGGACTGAAAAGCTGTCTAATCCGGCTCAACTCGGCGGCATCGAAACCTCCGTACTAGATAACGGCTTGGGACGAGGAACCCGCATTGCCTGGGTCAACACCGGCTCCGGATTGCGCTATAAAGTGGCACTGGATCGGGCGATGGATATTGCGGACGCCTTCTATCAGCAGCATAGCCTGGCCTGGCTCAGCCACGGTGGGGTAACTGCCCCGCAAGCCTCGGCTAATCAGGGAATGAACTGGCTGAGAACTTTTGGAGGCGGGTTGCTTACCACCTGCGGCCTGACCCACATCGGCGGCCCTGAAAAAGACGAGTATGGTGAGCGGGGTCTGCACGGACGAATCAGCAATACTCCCGCTGCAATAGAATCTGTGATTCAGCCCGATATTCGGTCGGGGCAGTTGGATATGAGTATCACCGGCTGCATAAAGCAAGCGCAGGTATTTGGACCATCCCTAGAAATGTATCGGACAGTTTCCAGTACCATCGGAAGCTCGGTAATTCATATTGCCGATAAGGTGATCAACCGGGGTAATACTCCGGCACCGCATATGCTATTGTACCACTGCAACTTCGGCTGGCCGCTGGTAGATGAAGGAGCAACCCTTCTGTGGCGGGGCGACTGGCAGACTCCCACCGGTGAGCCAGGACGAATTTTCAACCAGGATAATGATTTTCGTAAGTGCCCGCCCCCGCTAAATGAGCACGCTGGTACCGGCGAAGATGTAGCCTTCATTGACATTGAGGCTAATGAGCGCGGCAGTTGCGTATGCGGGGTGCATAACCCTCGACTTAATCTGGCGGTAGCCCTACACTTTCCGAAGCAACAAATGCCCTGGCTTACCAACTGGCAACACTGGGGGAAGGGAGAGTATGTAACCGGACTGGAGCCGGGTACCAATCCGCCCATCGGACAAGCCAAAGCCCGGGCTAATAACACTTTAATTTTCCTCGAGCCGGGCGAAAGCCGGGAGTATTCACTGGAGATTGAAGTATTAACCAAAGAATCAAGCATTAACCATTTTTTAAACAACCACTTAACATGAACTATACGATATGAAAATGCTAGAAGACATAAGCGTGATGCAGGATGCCCTTGATCAGGGCCAAGGAATTTTGCGGTTAACTCCTACCTGGGTGCCCCGTTCATTTTGCGTCCCTGGCCGCCGAATCAAACTTCACCCCGACGATTATTACGTGCTGGGTGGAGAACGGGGGGGTATTGACGAACGCTGGTTCTCATCCACCACTCCCGCTAAAAACGGACCATTAACTGGTGAAAACGAAGGCTTAAGTGCCGTAGTGTTTACCGACGGCAGTCAGGAAAAGCAGTTTCTGCTGCGCGATGCGGTAGAAGAACTGAAAGGCGCGCTGATCGGTGATCGGATCTGGGATGAACACCAAAGCTGGCCCATGTACTCCAAATTCTTCGATAACATGGGGCCGCTGCCGCACCACATTCACCATAACGATGAGCACGCGGCGAAAATCGGGCAGAAGGGCAAGCCCGAAGCCTACTACTTCCCACCTCAGGTGAACAACCACGGGGGAGATTTTCCCTATACTTTCTTCGGGATTACGCCCGGTACTACTAAGGAGCAGATTCTGGAGTGTTTGAAAAACTTCACTAAGGGCGATAACAAAATCACTAATTATTCATCGGCTTTCCGGCTAGAGCCTGGCACCGGTTGGGATGTGCCTCCGGGTATGCTGCACGCTCCCGGCAGTATGTGTACTTACGAGCCTCAGAAGGCCTCCGATGTATTCGCCATGTATCAATCGCTGGTGAACGAAGCCATTATTCCCGAAGAACTTCTGTGGAACGGGACGCCCGAAGACCGTATGGGTGACTACAACCAACTAATGGAAGTCATCGACTGGGAGCTAAACACTAATCCGAATCTGCTGGAAACCCGCTTTATGGCTCCGGTACTGGTTAAGCCGGAAAACGAATCGGATCGCCGAGCGATGGAGGGTTACGTAGAAAAATGGATTTGCTATCGTTCCCATGATTTTAGTGCGAAGGAACTGACCGTACTGCCCGGCCAAACGGTAACTATAAAAGACAGTGCCGCCTACGGTATGATTATGATGCAGGGACACGGCACCATGGGCAGCTGGAATATTGAAACTCCTACCATGATTCGCTACGGCCAACTGACGCAGGATGAGTACTTCGTCAGTGAAGCGGCGGCTAAAGAAGGAGTGAAGATCACTAATCAATCGGCTACTGACCCCATCGTGATGCTCAAGCACTTCGGCCCTAAAAATCCTGATCTACCGGCTGATATTATGTGAGTATAGTCTCCCTATCAGGAGTATCAAGTAACGATAGTTTGGGAGGAACGACTACTTTCGGTAAATTAAAGGGTGCTAGGATGGATTAATGAATTTACTGCCAAATTATGAACAAGCTTTTGTTGCGATAGAAAAATTGGCTGACTATTGTTTGAATCTTTCCCATCCGGTAGGGAAAGATAAAGCAGTAGTTTTTGAATCAGCGTTAGGCTTTACCCGCTATGATGCAGATCTATAAAGAGAAGCTATACTCAAGTCATTATCGAAACATGAGGCTATTTTTGTACGAGAAGATCAATACGGCGAGAGATATACGGTTGATATGAAAATTCGTAATTTAGACAAAGAAGCGATCGTGAGAACTGGATGGATCATTGAGAAAGACGAGGGCTTTCCGAAGTTGACATCCTGCTATGTGAAATAATTATGAAAAAGAATCGTACCAATAAATCACCCTTGAAGTTACTGGATGTAGTAGCCCTGTTGAAGGATATGCCTGAAGAGAGATTGGTAAAAGGACAAGTAGGGACAGTCGTAGAGGAATTAGACGAGAGAGTTTACGAAATTGAGTTTGCCGATAAACAAGGTAAAACGATAGCAACCCTGGCACTAACTAACGAAGATCTGATGCTCCTACACTTGGGCGGCAAACCGCTTGAAACTGAAACAATAACATAAATAAATTTTTTCACCAACAAAACAACCTGACGTTATGAGCGATCATAAGTATCCCAAATTACACAACGCAACCTGGCCCGGCATTGTCGGCAAAGGCCCGGACTCCGAACCGGTTATTCCCTTTGATAAAATGCTGGAAATGACCGCTGCGGCCGAAGTAGACGGAGTGAAGTTCGACGGAGTTGATCTCGGTCTGCTTGATCCGCATATTGATATAAACAGTTCGGACGATGAAATTAAAAAGCTGGCGGACAAAATTGCCGGGTATAATCTCAATGTAGGCAGCCTGGTAGCACCCGTTTGGGGCGGTCCTGTTTTGGGTAGCGACGAAGACCGTAAAACCTTTGTAGAAATGGTGCGCAAATCCTGCCACTTCGGAAAAGTACTGCGCGAGCACGGAGTGCGCTCCTACGGCGTTATCCGGATTGACACGGCTTCCAGTCCGGAACAGTGGTCAAAAGATCCTGAAGGTAGCAATAAGCTGATCGTGAAAACTTTCCGGGAAGCCTGCGACGTGGCCGCCGACTACAACGAAAAGCTAGCGGCTGAGGGCGAAATCTGCTGGGGCGGTATGCATAGCTGGAAAACGATGGTTAACACGCTGGAATCCGTAGACCGTCCGAATATTGGCTTTCAAGCTGACCTGGCCCATACCATGCTGTACCTGCTGGGCTTTAACAAGCCCGAAGACCGTATTCTTCCCAAGGATTTTGACTGGAACGACCACGAAACCTTAGCCGAAGGGTTGAAAAAAATAACCAATGCGCTGCGTCCCTGGACGATTGACTTCCACGTAGCGCAAAACGACGGTACGGTGCACGGAACCGGCTCCCACGACAAAACCGGCCGCCACTGTCTGGCGACGGACCCCAACGGAAAACTGGATGTGGTACATGATGCGGGCTACTGGATGCGCGACGAAAACGGTAATCCGACAAAAGCCTTCAAGCATATCTGCTGGGATGGTTGTATGTTCGATAACGACGTGATGGAAAAGCAGCAGACCTGGAACGACATCCTCGCCCTCATGATCAAAGTCCGCCAGAAGCACGGCTGGGATGAAATGCAGTTAGCGTAGTGTTGCTACGCGGTGTTATAGTGTTAAGGCGGCCGACGCGTGGTGTTCGAGCGATATAGATTTGTGGGGTTTTCCAATGCATGATTGTTTTATCAGGCATTCTATGTACCTCCTGTAACAATACTTCGAACCACTTAAATACTGTAACACCTTCCACTCTAACACTTAAATACCATAACACAATAACACTACAGAATTTATGGATAAAAAAGAATTAAGAATCGGAACCATTGGGCGAGGCTTCATGGGAAGAACCCACTCCAATGGTTATAATCGGGTACCCAATTTCTTCCCTGATTTGCAGTACCAACCGGTGCTTAAAGCTGTTTGCTCGCGAAGCGAAGACAAAGTGAAAGCCTTTGCTGAGCAGTGGGGGTACGAGTCGTACGAAACCGACTGGAAAGCCCTGATCGCCCGCGATGATATTGACGCGGTAGATATCTGTACTCCCAACGATACCCACGCCGAAATTGCCATTGCCGCGGCGGAAGCCGGGAAGATGATCCTCTGCGAGAAACCTTTGGCCCGCACCCTGGAAGAATCTCAGAAAATGGTTGATGCGGTAGAAAAAGCCGGAGTGGCTAACACCGTCTGGTACAACTACCGTCGCCTGCCCGCGGTGACCTTGGCGAAGCAGGTAATTGATTCCGGCAAACTTGGCAAGATTTTTCACTACCGGGCTAACTTCCTGCAGGACTGGACGATTAGTCCGGAAGTGCCGCAGGGTGGGGAAGGTACCTGGCGACTGGATGTAGACGCAGCGGGTTCCGGCGTAACCGGCGATTTGCTGGCGCACTGTATTGATACCGCCATGTGGCTAAACGGCGGCATTTCTGATGTTTCGGCTGTAACCGAAACTTTTGTAAAGGAACGGGTACACGCGGGGAGTGGTGAGAAAAAGAAGGTCGGCATTGACGATGCCTGTATCTTCCACTGCCACTTTGCCAACGGTTCGCTGGGCTTGTTTGAATCTACCCGCTACGCCCGGGGACATAAAGCACTGTATACCTTTGAGATTAACGGCGAGCACGCCTCTATCCGCTGGGATTTGCACGACCTGAACCGGTTGGAGTACTTCGATCATCGCGACGAATCTATCGTGCGGGGTTGGCGCTCTATCCACGTAACGGACGGCGATCAGCCCTATATGGACAAGTGGTGGGTACCCGGCTTAGGCATCGGCTATGAGCACTCCTTCATCCATCAGGTAGCTGATTTTCTGAAGAGCCTGGAAGGCGGCGATGCCTGCCATCCGACCTTCAAAGATGCTCACGAAACCCAGAAGGTATGCGAAGCCGTGCTAGACTCGGCGGCCGATCGCAGTTGGAAAGACACCGGAGTGGATTGGATCGAAAAGTAAACTATTAAGTCTAAATAGCAAGCATAAAACAGGCGAGGTAAAAACTACTTCGCCTGTTGTTATTTTATGGTCTCGGCAGCCTCCTATAAAATTGGAGGGTTATTATTTTCTGTATAAATGAGCTCCTTGAAGTATTAAAAATTAAACCAATCACCGCCGAATTAGTAGCTTATTAGTGTTTATTAAGATAATGACTAGTAAAATAAGCAATGGATAAATGGAATATTGACCGGGTGCCGCTTCAGACGGGGCGAGTGGCAATTGTGACCGGGGCTAATAGCGGAATCGGCTACGAAACTGCCCGGGGGTTAGCCCGGAAAGAGGTGAAAGTAGTGCTGGCTTGCCGAAATACGCAAAAGGCCGAAAAAGCAAAAACCGAAATAGTGAGCAATAATCCGAAGGCTCGTATCGATATCCTGAAGATTGATGTAAGTAGCCTGGACTCAGTCAGACAATTCGTTGAGCAGTTTCAACAGAAGTACGACCGCTTAGACCTGCTCATCAACAACGCGGGCATTATGATGTCGCCCTACAAAGAGACGGAAGATGGTTTTGAAAATCAGCTGGCCACCAACTACATTGGTCACTTTGCGCTTACCGGATTGTTGCTGCCGATGCTTACCACCAGCTCGGATTCCCGGGTGGTGACCTTAAGCAGTTTATCCTATAAGTGGGCCGAGATTGAGTTTGACGATTTGCACTTTACGCAAGGCTACAGCAAGCGTCGGGCCTACGGACAAAGCAAGCGGGCCTGCCTGATGTTTGCCTACGAGCTCCAGCGCAGATTATCCGCCACGGGTAGTAACACTTCTTCGGTAGCCGCTCATCCGGGACTTTCCAAAACCAATCTGGACCAGTATTTCCCCACTTTGATCAGACCCTTAGGAGCACTCTTCCTGCAGAGTGCCGAAAAAGGGGCATTACCGGTTTTATACGCGGCTTTAGGGGAAAGTATACGCGGTGGGGAGTTTATTGGCCCCGATGGTTTTCGGGAAATGAGAGGTTATCCTACCGAGGTAGATTCGGATGATTACTCCCAAGATCAGCAAATTGCCAAACGTCTCTGGCGGGTTTCCGAAGAGATGACGAACGTTCGCTATCTCAGCAATAATAACTAATGGGCGGCTTCCTATCTATTTTCAGGAATAGATTCGGTTAAAGCTATAATAGTCCAGGAAAAAAATCAGTCATCCCACATTATCAACGCGCCCTCAATTCCATTAAGGCAGTTCCACAATAGCCCCGATTTTGCCAAGGACTGCGCCCCGATACGGCAAGCTTAGCAACAAAATTTACCTAAACGCTGCCCGGGATTTGTAATCTCGGGCAATCAATCACTATGGATGTTACATCCATGCCCGTAGGGCGATGAACCGCTTTGCCAAGTGTAGTGGTTCTGATGCAGGATATCCTGCTGGACTATGCTTTACCCACTACACGTCCCGAAACAAAGCTCCCGTTATCATTAACAAAAGAATAGTGACCTGGTCGGGGTGACCTTTCAGAACACTACTCTTAGCAGGGCATCACTTAATGTGAATTAGCTTCGGGTTTAAGTAGACAATATCTGCTGCTAGCGATTGGAAACTTCGGCTTCGGCTATTGATGGAGAGGGGGCTGGAACCATTAAGTGAACGTAGGGGGTATTCTTGTACATTACCCAGGGACCTCCCTGTTCAGGATTATCCGGATACCCTTCTAGCATCGCTTCATCAGGAAACAAAATGGCAAGATGGGGATCACCGGGGGCAATCACATGATTGGCGGCTTCTTCGGGAGTGGCAAATGGAGTTTCATTGCTCATTGCCGGAGCACCCTGTAGCCAGTATCCAATAGCCATTCGGTTGGGTGTTGGGGGCTTTTCTGCTCCACTGAGCATGGCTTCAATAAAACCAAGCCATTCCTGCTCTATGCACATGGGGTAGGGTGCTCCACCAATAGTAGGGAAACATATATAATCACTGCTGCCTTCTTTCAATACAGTACGACTCTCCCATTCCATAACCGTAGCGTGCTCAGCTACCGAAGCAGGTGCGGCCGATAATGCCCGTTCAATTTTTTCAGCTTTACTTAGTGTTTGTGCTTCTGAAGTTGCTGCCAATAGGCAGATGATAGAAATAAGTAACAAGGTGGGTTTCATGGTAGGCTGTTTTTTTCAACTCCCGGTAAAAATAAAGAATAGAAACTTCAAAGTATAGGAAAAAACGGACATCGGGCTACGCCAACTGTTTTAAGCAGGGGCCTTACACTTTTTGCAGCAGTTAGTATCCGCTTTGTTCCAACCCTTAACGCTGCGCGGGATTTATAATCCCGTGGCAACAATGCCTATGGATGTTACATCCATGCCCGTAGGGCAATTAACTTAAACTCCGGGCACTCATCAATTCTTTTTCTCCTAATGGACGAATTTGGTGAGAAGAAACAGTAATTACTGCTATAGTTTCCCCCGTATAGGTAGTAAACTCTATCTCATAGCCTTTTCCCTCATCGTATACCGCCACTATTGCGCCTACATCTCCTTTTTCTAAACCGTATTCGGGAATAGACTCTGTTAAAGCAATAAGATCAAACTCTTTCATAGGTTTCAATTTACAAATTATAACGGATACGCCGTAACTAAGTAAGCCGTATCGGCATTATTTTTTACAATCCAAACAGTACGCAGTAGATAAGAACGGTGGTTAGGTGCAACAATGTTTCCGTCAATGATAAACTTCTTGCCAAATTGGGTACTAGCTGTCTCTTTTACTACATACTTTTCAGGAATTCGCCTGAGAGCTTCTTGTAGTATTTCCGGTTGATTGATCTCAAACCCAATACTCTCAAAGAATGCTGCCTTATATTTACCTACCGGATGAGAAGTTGATAAAAGGTAATTGGAGATCTTGTCGATAGCTACATTAGCTTTCTCTTTATTAGGCAAATACATATCACAAGATAGCCAAAATGAGAGTAATTCGGTTTCGGATTAGGTATTTCTATAGAAGTACCCGGATGCAATTTCATAAAATAAATTTCTTTGAGCTACCCTCCAACATGCTGCGCGGGATTTATAATCCCGTGCTAACAATGCCTATGGATGTTACATCCATGCCCGTAGGGCAATTAACCGCTTTGCTAAGAGTTGTAGTCCCGAAACAGTACAACCGCCCGACTGATTATTCCGGATTACGTGTCCCGGAACGGAGTTCCTCTTTTTCCTTTGTAAAAGGGCAGTGACCCTTCGGAACACTACCCTCAGCGTTAAAATGTCCAGATATGCCGTACCGGCTATTTTACTTCGTCAAAAAAATTTAAAACAGCTTCCTTTGGCATTTATCCAACCGAAAAAATCGTAAAGGAAGGGGGTAATAAGATATTTCCAATTGGAAATTACACTGAGCCAAGGTCAAACCCTTATTTCCAACTGGAAATGCGCAAAAGGAAGGGTGAGATTTAATTTTTCCAATTGGAAAATGTACTGAGCCGGGGGTAAATGCGTATTTCCAATTTGAAATTGCACTGAGCCGAGGTCAAACGCGTATTTCCAATTTGAAATTGCACTAAGCCGGGGTCAAACGCTTATTTCCAAATGGAAATTGCACTGAGCCGAGGTTAAATCGATTTTTCCAATTGAAAATGTACATTGTAAATGTCTTTTCGGATGTTTCTTTCTTTTTTTACTAACAAGTCGGCGTCTTTTGGTATTTCTCCGGGAAACATCTTATTGAGCAGCTTCCTTTTGTACTAAACGAACCTGCAACTCAGCCAAGAAATGCCCACTCCAACTACATCTGAATTGGAAATCTACCGTTCATATTATGCCAATTCACATTCCCCGGATGAGTGGTAACGAATTCCGGGGTCTCATGCATAATGGGTGAGAGACCCCGCCCCACGCTGGGCGCGTGCTGTTCCCTGCCGGGACGTCCACCGGAATTCGCGCTGCTCATCCGGGCCACCGTGGAGCGGGATAACGACATATTTGCTGAGTAGTGCAAAGAATATAATAATCTATTAAACTAAATTTTTAGTTTGAATGATTAGGATATATCAAACTAAGTTTTTAGTTTTAACTAATTATTTAGTTTATTGCTGATGTATCGAGCTAATCAATGAAAGAATTAACCAAAGCCGAAGAGGAGATCATGCAAGTACTGTGGGAGCTGGAATCTGCCTTTGTGAAGGACATCATCCAGAAACTGCCGGAACCCAAGCCGGCCTACAACACCGTTTCCACCATCGTCCGCATCCTGCAACAGAAAGAGTTTGTTGGCCATGAGATACACGGCAAGTCCCACAAGTACTATCCTTTAATTACCAAAGAAGCCTATACCAAGTCCTTTATGAAGGGGTTTGTGAAGAAATACTTCAGCGGGTCGTACCGGCAGATGGTTTCCTTCTTCACCAAAGAAGATAACCTCAGCCTGAGCGAGTTGGAGCAACTACTGCAGGAACTTAAAAACAAAAAGTCATGAGCAATTACCTGATAGAATTGGCGGTGATCCACACTGCCCTGATGCTGGGCTACTGGCTCTTTCTGCGAGAAGAGCAGCAGTACGCCAAAATGCGATTTTACCTGATGGGCTCTACCGTTCTGGCGCTAATCATCCCGCTGTTTAAGCTTCCCAAACTCTTCAGTAGCCCGGAGCCTGTCTATGCCGTACCGCTGGAAGCCGTTCCGCTAGAGGCGATAGCCGTTGCCCCGACCGCAACTACCTCAATCTGGAGCTTCGAGCTATTGATCTGGATTTATGCGGCTATCAGCCTGGTGCTATTGGTAAAATTCTGCCGTAGTCTGCTCCATCTTATCCGCTTGGAGCGCCGGAGTAGCTACGAGAAGTTTGATGATTTGTACATCCGCAAAGTCCGGAATATTAGCGGGAGCTTCACCTTCTTTCACTGGATATTCCTGAGCGATGAGATTGATAGAGAGCAGGAGGACTACCACGCAATTCTGAAGCACGAAAAAGCCCACGTTGACCTGGGGCACACCTACGATATACTATTCTTGGAGCTATTTAAGATAGCTTTCTGGTGGCTGCCTACCGCATGGATCATCAGCCAAGAAATCAAAAAAATACACGAGTACCAGGCCGATGCCTACGCCCTAAAGTCGTACCACATCGACCGTTACTCGTCTATACTGATCAGTTCTACTTTAAAGTCAAATGGATTGAGCCTGGCCAGCTCCTTTCACGATGGTTTAATTCTAAAACGACTAACAGCGATGAAAAAACAAGCAAAAAATGTAAGCCCCTGGAAACTGGGGACGCTATCGGCACTAGGTGCACTACTCTTCGTGGTGTTTGCCTGCACCGAGGAGCTGGACCAGGAAATAAAAGAGATGGGTAGCCAGAGCAACAGCATCTCCTTTGATCAGCTACCTACCAGCATGCAAACCGATCTCGGTGAGATGAAGGACGAGCTATCATTTATGAAAGTGGATGTGGCTGAGGATGATGATTTAGAGGAAGTGGCGGGACTGCAAAACCTTGATCCCGAACTGGTTCACTCCATGAATGTGGATAGACCCAACCGGGCTATCTACATTGCCCTTAAAAAAGACGGCGCTAACTTCAACTATCTTTCCGATAAATCTAAAATGGCGGGAGATGTATTTACCGTGGTAGAAGAACAACCGGAGTATAAGGGGGGCATGTGGGCATTTTATCGCTACATAGCCAGCGAAATTAAGTATCCTTTACAAGCCCGACTGGAAGGAATTGAGGGGCGGATAGATGTACAGTTCGTAGTGGAGAAAGACGGTTCCCTTACCGATGTACAAGCCATTAAAGGAATTGGCGGAGGTTGCGATGAGGAGGCGGTGAGAGTAGTACAGAATACTCCGGCCTTCAATCCCGGAAAACAGCGGGGTAAGCCGGTCAGGGTACGAATGGTTGTTCCAATTACCTTTAAGCTGAGCGAAGGCGAAACGAACCCTGATAATAGCACCAAGGGTCGGATTATCGCCGAGAAAGTCGAGATAATAACTAACCAACTTCGAGTAGATGCCAAATACGCCGACGGTAAATGGTCCGGAACTATTTACGCTGAAGATGGAAAGGAATTTCCCGGAGCGAATATCGTAGTGGGGGGTACTAACGCTGGAACTGTGTCTGATTTGGATGGTAGTTTCAGTGTAGAAGCCGATGAATCTGCCAATCTTTTTATCAGTGCAGTAGGGTATGAACGAGTAAAACTGGAAGGAAAGTAGCCAGTCTGGAAAGTTTTAATCTAAAAGAGACAACGGCTTTGATACGACACAGGTGAAGTGGAACACCGCTTCGCCTTTCTGTTGTGGTTATTTCTCGCGGTTGACGTAAGTCATTGTAAAAAAGTGATTACTTTGCGAGATTTCTTCTTATTCGGATAGCATAATTATCCGAATAGCGAGAGTTCATTATGATGCGTTCACCGGTACGATTGATTATTGCGGATGATCATCCTTTCATCCGGGATGCTTTGCGGCTCTTGTTAAGTGGTCATCCCGAAGTGCTTGTAGTAGGAGAGGCCGAAAATGGCTGGCAGACGATAGAGCTAGTGCAAGGCTTATTGGTTGATGTAGTGCTGATGGATATTCAGATGCCGGAGCTGGATGGTATTCAGGCTACTCGTCATCTGAGTCAGTATTTCCCCCAAATTAAGGTACTGGCCCTCACCTTGCACGATGAACCCTACTACATACAGGATATTCTGGCCGCCGGGGCTTTAGGCTGTATGCCCAAAGTAGTAGATACCAAAACGCTGATCCAGGCTATTCATACCGTGGCCGCTGGACAACCCTTTATATACCACTGTTAAAGGCTACTTCAAACCTTTCTTTTTCAGCTACCGCAAGATATACAGGCCCACAAACATTCTACATAACCACTCCCTCAACGGGTACCGGTTTCGCGGGAAGCGAATGGTCTCCTAGCATCTCCTTGAGGTTTTCTTCAATGGTAATGCTGATAGCCGTCAACGGAGTGTCGTCCATGCGGTTCTCAAACGGATCTTCGGTTCTTTCCCCGATATAGTCTAGCGCTAAAAAGACGAAGTTAATAAGCAATGACAAAGGAATATTGAACCAGCCGATCTCTTCTACAAAGGCCAGTGGTATCAGTGTGCCGTGGATGTGCACAAACACCCGGGAAAAGAAACTATACGCTCTAGGGAAAGGCGTATTCTTGATCCGCTCACTTCGTCCCTGATGGTTGTTGAACTCGGTGAGTGTTTCATCCAAACGCACTAAGCGATAATCCGATAGCCATCCCTGCTGGAGGGCTAATTGCAAGTCTTCACTCTGCCGCTGAAGCAGATAGTTAGGCGGATTCTTCTTGCTCAGCGTTTGGGCATACTCTTCCGGAGAGAGAAAATCCTGCAGATCTTCGTACTGGTTGCTCTCTTCAATCAGTTCTACCACCCCGTTATCATTGTAGCTATGTTTAACCCGAAGGAAGACTCGTAAAGCGTGCACGAAAGCAATATGCCGGTAGATCAGTCTCTGCTTCCATTCGGCGAGGGCCGACTGATCCAGGGCATGGCCCGCTACCGGAAACGCCAGAATTTCACGGGCCCAGGCCCGGCTGTAATTAACAAGCAGCCCCCATATTTTTCGGGCTTCCCACCACCGGTCGTAGGCGCTATTGTTCTTAAACCCTAAGTAAATAGCCAAGGCTGTGCTTAGGGTTGCCACGGCGTTGAAGGGCAGCGAGAGCGTGTGAATATCGAAGCCGACGTGCAAGATGTACACGGCTAGCGATAGCAAAAAGAAATAGAGTAAACTCTTCCAGGTATAGTGAAAGACATGCTTCCACTTGATACTACGAGACACAATCATAGCGAAGGCGAATTAGATTGAAGGTAGTGATGAAATGATTTGCTGGGACAGAAGAGAGGTAGCCCCCCCAGCGGAAGCTACCCCTCATAGTAAATAAATATAAAGTTGAAAAAATGTATACCGATCCAAAAAATGGTGTTCACCAGACCGTTTTATAACCTCTCCTCGTGTTATAAAATTACCAAAACAGTGCCAGTGCCGGTGGTCCTGTTTTGCGGTCATTTTTTGGGATTATTGAGGACAGATAACCACAAAGTGAGGATACAAACGGGAAAACTATACCTCAGATTTAACCCCCACACCGAGTACAAATAGGATTCATACTTCAGGCAACGATGATAGTATGCCTATATGCGGCATGTAAACCAAACCTCGTCCGAAAAGGACGGATCGTACCATCTGGTTATGAGCTACTCATAGCCAGACAGAAAGATTGCTACAGGGTAAATAGGGGGCGGTACTTAGTGACTTAATCGTACAGTAAGTAGTCTTCCGAGGCAGATTCCATATCTTCCAGCTCTTCCACCATCTGCCTGATGTTACCCTGGTGTTCAAGCAGTAGTATTTCCGTGGCTACTGGTAAATCAAAAGTTTCCAATGCCTTGCTGTAGTCACGCAACGAAGCTTTTTCCCCCCGGATACACTCGGCAATTACGGCCAGTTCTTCCCGATCCGACCAGGCCGCTTTAAGATTGATCCACGCCCGGTGCAGTTTACTGGCTAGGCTGGTTTCCGTTACCGGCTCACCGCCAAAGTCAACAATTTCACTCTCCAGTTCTTCAGCAAACTGCTCCCGCATGCTCATGCCACGCCTGAAGTAAGCCCGAAGCCCAGCAGAAATTTCCTGATCCGCTACTTCCGCGTAGCCCTGAATGGCGTCTAAATTTTTTTCCAATAGCTCATTCAGCACCCGAATAATTTTTTGACTTGTTTCCATAGGTTGAAAAAATTAAAGAGACTAAAAAAATAAAATAGTGAATGATCAAACGTAGTGTATCTTAAAAAGTTCTTACTGTGAACGGCAATTATTCATCCTAACCGAAGGCGCATTAATCAAACATATTGCCCTTCAGTTGAAAGGCTGATTCAGGTCATTTCTTTTCTACTTTATTCTGTATTTCTTGCTGGTATGAAAGCCATGCAATTGCCGCGACTAGGGAGCTTGCGCGATCATCCTAACCCACTGCAGTTAGTGCAGCTACCGGTTCCGACTCCGGTCGCCGATGAACTCTTAATCCGGGTATCGGTCTGCGGGGTATGCCATACCGAACTGGATGAAATTGAGGGACGTACTCCTCCGCCTGAGCTACCCATCGTACTGGGCCATCAGGTGGTGGGAAGAGTAGAAGAAGCCGGTAGTGAAACCACCCGGTTTCAGCCCGGTGATCGGGTAGGGGTGGCCTGGATATTTTCGGCCTGTGGCCACTGTGAATACTGCCAGTCCGGTCAGGAAAACCTCTGCGCTGAATTCCGGGCTACCGGCCGCGATGCTAACGGAGGCTACGCTGAGTATATGACCGTGCCGGAAGCTTTTGCTTACGCCATTCCCTCCGAACTCACCGACCAGCATGCTGCGCCGCTGCTCTGTGCTGGAGCCATTGGATACCGGTCGTTGCGCTTAACTCAATTGCGGAACGGACAGCGGTTAGGACTCACCGGCTTTGGGGCGTCCGGCCATTTGGTAATGAAAGTAGTACAGCAGCAGTTTCCCGAAACGCAGGTATACGTATTTGCCCGAAGCGAGTCGGAGCAGACCTTTGCCCGCTCATTAGGAGCGGTTTGGGCGGGAGATACTGAAGCCACTCCTCCTGAATTGCTGGATGCCATTATTGATACCACTCCGGCCTGGAAGCCGGTGGTAGAAGCACTTAATTGCCTAAAACCTGGCGGGAGGCTGGTCATTAATGCTATCCGAAAGGAGCATCGGGATCAGGATTACTTACAGCAACTGAGCTATCCCGACCACCTCTGGATGGAAAAAGAAATTAAAAGTGTAGCCAACATTACCCGGCGCGATGTACAGGACTTTTTGCGATTAGCCGCTCAAATTCCTATCCAGCCTGAGGTACAGGAATATCCGCTGGATGAAGCCAACGAAGCCCTGCACGCCTTACAGGATCGAGCGATACGCGGGGCCAAAGTATTGCGGGTAGCATCCGGTTAAATTGAGTAAGCGCCCCGGCCAAAACCATGAATTACTTGAGCAATTGTTCTTTCCAAATTTCTACGGATAATGTACTCTAAGTATGTTGTTTTCTTCTAAAACCCATTCGGATTACAAAGTTAAGAAGCTACCCTTTTTTCGCCGGATAGCTATGGACAGCTTTGATGCGCTTCCTCAGGGACATAACATGATGGCTTTGGTAGAACTGGATGTAACTCATGCGCGCTACCTACTAAATAAGCAGAAGAGGGCCGGTAAAGAAATGTCCTTTTTCTCGTTTATGGTAAAGTGTATCGCCCAAACACTATCTGAATATCCAAGTTTTAATGCGACTCGGGTTGGGAGAAAGATTGTGGAGTACTACGATGTAGATGTCAACTTTCCCATAGAGCTGGACACTCCTCAAGGGAAGTTTCCTCGTCAGGTCTCAGTTCGTCAGGCCTCGGAAAAAACTGTAGAAGAAATTTACCGGGAGATTAAAGCTGCTAGAGACCGGCATAGAGCTACCAACGTAGCGAGTATTGAGGATGCTATGGCTATTCGGTTTATGAAGACTCTTTTTCTTATGCCGAAGTGGATAAGAGAGCAAGTGCTAAAAAATGTAGCCAATAACCCATCTCGTATTAAAAAGATGACAGGAACTACGTTCATCACTTCTGTAGGTTCGTCTGATACAATAAAAGGGTATGCAATCCCCTATATGGCGGGGTCTCGAGCAGTTTCTTTTGCGATTGGAAGTATCGCTGAGCGGCCGGCCGTAATTGATCAAGCTATTGTTGCCCGGGAATTTCTGCATATGACCGTAATCTTTAATCACGATATTGTAGACGGAGCGCCTGCCGCCCGATTCGTTTATCGGCTTCAGGAAATAGTAGAAAACGTGGATGACATTATTTAAATTATAAAGAGGTTTTCTAAAATGATCTGCATCATTGCCCGACACAAACCAAATTGCCAAATTTGCGGCAAAAAGATACCATGAAAGAAAAAGTTCAGAGCCACGCATCCTCCAACCCAATCTACGGACTAGGCTTGGTTGGAGCTGCCGTTTACTTCATCATGCACGCCGAGAGCTTCTGGATGGGAGTGTGGGGACTGCTCAAAGCCATTGTGTGGCCCGCTTTTCTCATTTACGAAGCATTTAAATATCTGGCGCAGTAGGCAAGTACGCTAAATCGTTTTAACTTGTCAGAATAGCATCAACACCATGCTTGTTTTGGAAGTGGTCTCCGGCAGCTGTTTTCCTGATTTAGAACCCCATCTGTACCCCGTACTAGGAACGAGTCTATTCGCTCTGATGATGTTGGTGCAGGCTCAGACCGATGCCTGCTTAGCTTTCGACCAGCGAATGAAGCAGCTAAAAACCGCTCAGGGCAAGGTGCTGGCGGCTTGGGCGGGGGTTAACCTGGTCTCCGGGAGTGTGCTGATCTTCACTACGGAGCAGTGGTATTATTACTTTCACGCCATGAACGGCAGTTGGGGACTGGTGAATGCCGGGGTAGCTACTTTCATCTATTTTCACCACAACCAAGTGTTCAGCCGTCCGCAGACTCTGCTGGAGCAAATGAGCCGGCAGCGGCACGCCGAGAATATGCTGTTTCTCAACATTGGGTTGGACATTGCCTTTGTGGTCAGCGGTATAGCGCTTTATCAGCGAGGACTGGCTGCTGGAGTTGCTTATCCTGAGCTGTGGCGGGGTTTTGGTATTTCGGTAGTTATGCAGGGCGCTTTTTTACTGGTTCAGGATCCAGTCTTCCTTTATTTGCATACCAAAAACCGCCGTCGGATAGATCCTTACTGGAAGAAGTTGAGGGAATGAATCCTCTCCGCAACGATGAAGTTTAGAGACAATAAGGTGCAGAAACAGATGTTGGTTCTCCGTTATGTAAGAAAAAGTCTGTTGCCTACACGCTATTTTCTTCTGCCGTTACCAAAGTGGGTTTCAGCGCTGATACATCGTGAGAAGGAAAACCTAACAAATTGGTGGTAGCCAGTAAAATAGCTTTATGCGATGAGTAGAGCTCACGGTTTACGTTAGCCAAAGTAGACAAGCTTATCTCATCCAGTGATTTTTTATCAGTGGTCTGGTAGATATCGCTTAGCAGTTGCTCATAGTTCTGCTGAATCATCACCGTCAAGCTGCTTAGCTCCTCAAACGATTTTCCGCCTTCGGTTAGCCATAGTTCAGTCAGGGCTTCGTAGAATTGCTGAGTACTGTCCCGGAAGCGGCTCAGTAGGTGTTGATAGTATTTTTTAGTCCTAATCTCAAAGTCTCGCAGATTGTGTTCTACGTCCTTAAGCCCCTTTACTGAATGCGATATATTTTGGATGGCCTGAGACAACTGGTTTAATTGTCGGGTTTCGGTCGGAGAGAGCGACTGCTCCTGAATCACCACCTGGTAGCGGAGCATCTCTCCCTCTAGTTGTTTTACTTGCTGGTAAATCTCTCGATAGTGCAGGCGGTAGATCTTGGTAGAAGTGTTAGTTTCTGTTTGGGCCAAATGTTGATTTAGTCCTTTGTTGGTGAGGCGAAGCGCTTTTAAGTTGAGAAAAATGCCGATTAACAACAGCCGCCGGGTTTCTCTCCGTAGAGCTTCTAAAGCGGCTTCGGGTACTTCGGCAGTGACCAAATGGATATACTGATTGATAGTAACTCTTTTTGCCACAAACATCTTTTCCAGAACCCGGGCCAGCATCGGAGTGAAGGGTAAAAAAACAATTACTCCCAGCAGGTTTAACACAGTATGAAATGCCACCAGCGCGAATAAAGGGTCGCGCAATCCCCATCCTTCGGTGATCAGTTGCAGTAGCCAATTCAATACCAGAAACGATAAACCAGCCGTGATTACATTGAACAGAAAGTGGGCGAAAGCAACCTGTTTTTTGGCCGGAATGCCCCCCAGCGACCCCAGAAATATAGTGAGCGTGGTACCTACATTTGATCCTACCACGATGGCTGCCGCCATGGGCAACGCAATCAATCCGGTGTGCAGCGCACTCAGCGCAATCACTATGACCGCCGAACTGGACTGGATCAGTGCGGTTAATATGAAGCCAATAATAAGGAAAACAAACAGTCCGTAGTCAACAAATTGCGCCAACTCCAGCGTTTGGGTGAGCGACTCTATGCTTACCTTCATGTACTGTAGGCCCAGAAAGATAAGCCCGAAACTTAGCGTAAAGCGACCGGCATGGTAGTAGCGGGGAAAGTCTCGGAAGAAAAACAGCAACAAGCCACCAATGCCCACCAGCGGCAGTGCAAAGTTGTCAATAGGCAGTTTAAACCCTACCGTGGCTACGAGCCACCCAGTAGCGGTAGTACCCAGGTTTGAGCCGAATATTACGGGTAAGGCCCGCTTCATGCCGATAATGCCCGACCCTACAAAAGCAAGAAGGAGTAGCGATACTGCCGAACTGCTCTGGAGAATAGCGGTCAGTAGTACTCCGATTATCAAACCCGACAGAGGGTGTCTGGTGCGATGCTTCAGAAATAACTTAAATGTGCGTCCGGCCAGGGCGGTGATAGCATCTTCCATTTGGTACATAGCAAACAGAAACAGGCCCAGCCCGCCGGCCATCTTCCATAAATCAACGGTGGCCATTATACCGCAAGATAAGGGTTTTAGATTTGATCCTTAGCTATCGAACATCATCATTGTAGCTGACATACGTCATTGTTTTTTCCTAAGTTAGTGACGTGATTAAAGCATAAAAAATAGCAAACTCATGAAAATTCTCGTTCCGATTGATTTTTCTCCCGACGCCGAGCAGGCATTGCGTTATGCTACCTCTCTGGCAAAATTGCTGCAGCTTAATGAGACCGACCCCAAGACTGCCACGCTGGAGTTACTGATATTTCATGTGTACCACGTACCCATTGCGGGCGATACCAGCTTTTTTGCTACTTCACCCATGATTGAGCGGGAAGAACAATTAACCCTGGAGAAAATCCATAAACTGATTGGTACTATTCCCGAAATACAGTCGCTGCCCCACCGCGTGATCACCCGCCTGTCTATGCCCTACGAGGGTATCAAAGAAGTAATGGAGGAAGAAAACGTAGAACTGGTGGTGATGGGAGTGCGGGGAGCCAATGCCGCTGCTAACTGGCTGGGTAGCACCACGCTGCAAGTGATGCGGCATGCGGCTTGTCCCGTACTGGCTGTACCTCGTACTGCCGAGGTTTTTCACCCTCAGCATATTGCCTTTGCCACCGACCTGGAAACCAACGAAGACACTTCGTATTTGCGTATCTTCCGACGCCTGGCGCAGCTGTGGCGGGCTACGGTTCACCTTATCCACGTACACCCCAACCCTTCGCAGGTAGGGGTAGAACAGGCTGAGGAGGCTCTCAACTTGGATCATTTTCTGGAGGATATACCGCATACTTATCATTTTGTGGAAGATAAGTTGCCGGCCCGGGGTATAGAACAGTACCTGGCCAAGTACCCCGCCGATTTGCTGGTGGTGATACCCCGCCACCATGCCGCACTGGAAAGCCTGTTTCACCAAAGCGTTACCAAAAAACTGGCCACCCACGCACCACTTCCTATACTTTCAATTCACGAAAAATAAGCTGTCATGAACGATAACCCGAATATTCCCGGAAAATACAAGCAGGTATACACCATCAATACCAAAAACCTGCTGGACTTTGAAAAGGTAAAGGCGGTTTTAGTGGAATTAGAAGGTGTAGAAGACGTGCTGTACGATGATCAGCTATCGCCCCCGGAGATGGCTCTGCTTACCGACGGCAAGCTTTCGGATGAGCGTGTGCAGCAAGCGGCCGCTACCCTAGGATACCAGATTCAACCTAAACATTTTCTCATACTCTAATTAACCCCATGAAAAAGCTACTTGTCCCTACTGATTTTTCACCTCAGGCAAATTACGCTCTTCAGAGCGCTTATCAATTGGCACTACAGAAAAATGCTACAATTCATCTGGTACACGTACTGGATTTTCCACTGGCCGATGAGGAGGCGCCCGTAAGCCCCATAGAAATTGTTCCGGGAGGGTTCTTACAGCGGGCTAAAGAAGAAACCGAAGAGCGGTTGAAAGATATTGCCGATAGTAAAGAACTGGCGGATGTACGGATCACCTACGAGGTTCAAGTGGGTAACCCCTACCAAAGTATCGTGCGAGCGCTGGTAGCAAAAAAAGTAGATTTGGTGGTGATGGGTTCCAAGGGGATCAGCGGCACCCAGGAAATGCTCATCGGCTCTAATGCCGAGCGAATGGTGCGTTTCTCACCCAGTCCGGTACTGATCATTAAGGAAAAAACTGATCTCTCGGATATCAAACATATTGTGTACGCCACGGCTTTGCAAGAAAAAGAAAAACCCGTGATCCGGACTTTAGCCAAGCTGCAACGAATGTTTGACGCGCAACTTCACCTGGTGCGGGTTAATACTGTTAGTAACTTTCTGGATGACCCATCGGTGAGAGAACAACTGAAAAGTCTGGCTAAAGCCTGCCGCCTGAAAAATTACACCTTGAATACTTTTAGTGATATCCGGGAAGAAGAAGGAATCATCCATTTCGCCGATGAAACCGGCGCCGACCTGATCGCGTTGGCAACCAACGCCCGGCGGGGATTAATGCATTTGCTCGGGGGAAGTATTGCCGAAGACCTGGCCAATCATGCGAAATACCCGGTTTGGACCATGAGTATATCAGCAGCATCTTCTTAGTCTTTTTTTGCGTCCAGCAGGTAGCCGTACGCCTGGGTCCCCTCAGATTCGTCCAGCAGCACCTTCAGGGCGCCTACCATTGGAATAAACAGCACCATACCCGACACTCCCCAGATGCCTGCTCCCGCGAAAATAGTCAAGATAACTACCAACGGGTTTAGTTTAATCTTGTTGCCCACAATATAGGGGGTAATGATGTTGTTTTCCAGAATCTGGATGCCCCACAATAAGACTAGTGTAAGCAGGGGATACCAGAGCGAGTCGGTCGTCAGGAATACGTACAGAATAGAAACGACGGAAGAGGTAAACACCCCCACGTAGGGAATGAGGTTGAATATACCCACAAAAAGGGCGAACACCAGCGCGTACTTCACCCCTAATACCAAAAACACTATTAACGCCATAAGCCCTACCAGCAGGGTGACCATCAGCATTCCGCGTAAGTAGCTCTGTACTACAGTGCCGGCTTTGGCTAGTACTTCCAGCGCCCGGTCAGGTTGCCGGTGCTGATACAATTGCTGAATAAATACGGCAAAGCTTTGCCGGTAGTACAATAAGAGAAAAACGTACACCGGCATAATGCCCAGCATGGTGACGGTTTTCGCCGTATACGTTAGGGTGTTGCCCAAGGTGTTAATCCCTCGTTCCAGGTAGTTGCTTAGGGTTTTGAATAGCTCCGCCCGCTGCTGACCGTAGGGTACGCCCAGGTAGGTTTCTACCGCCGACCGCAGCTCGTGGTACCAGGCCTCAAGTTGTTGCGTAATGGAGGGTAGTTCGGATACCAACTCCACAATCTGCGATGATATGATGTAAAAGACCAGCGCCATAGTGGCCGTAACCACCAGCATCATCAGGGCAATAGCCCAGCCCCGGGAAAGGCGATAACCTTCCAGCCACTGAACCAGAGGCGTAAGCAGTAAAGCGATAAACAGGGACCAGCAGAGGGGGATAAGAATGAATTTGGCTACCACCATCAGGTGCCCCACCAGTACAATGCCGAGCAGTATGATCGTCCAGCGGGCGTAGGAAGGTAGTGTAATCATAGTTTCGCGGAGTGGTTCCAGCTTATTCGCGAAGTGTCAGTAAGGGTATCTGGCTGTGGTACACCATCTGTCGGGTGATACTCTTCTGGAACAAGCGGTCGAAGAAAGAATGCTGATGCGGAATCAGTACAAGCAGGTCGTTCTGATGCTGCTCGATATGCTCTTGCAATCCTTCTTCAATGTGCTCGCTCCAGAGGTAATGCAGGGTGCCGGGAATCTCATGAGCCCGGAAGGCTGCTTCATCGCTCTCAGCCGCTTTTTCACTCGTACTCACGTGAATAACATCTAGCTGGGCGTTAAACTGTTTTACCAGGTTTCTGAGTTGGCTAATGTTCTTCTCAGAAGTTCGGTGCCAATCGGTGGCAAAAGCAATCCGGCGAAACGGCTGAAAGGTAGCTTGCTGGGGTATCGACAGCACCGGACAATTGGCGTGGTATATTAATTTGAGGGTATGGCTTCCCAGTACGTTCGTGGTCAGGCCACCGCCCCGGTTACCCACTACCAGCAGATCGATACGGTGCTGATCGATAGCCCGGTTGGCCTGTACTATCAAGTCTCCCCGGACGACCGTACATTGGATGGGCGGCTCGGGGGCTGAGGTTAGGCTATCAGTCAGCTTTTTAAGTTTAACGTAGGCTTGGTGTTCGTATCGTTCCATGGCATCCGGAGGAACCAGTACATCGCCCGCCAGATCGGGGGGGAAGTAATAAATATGTTGCACCCAAACCTTAGCCGAAAGTGTTTGCGCTAATTGCAGTCCGTAGCGAAGCAGGTCAGTCGCGGTTTCGCTTAGGTCAGTAAGAATAAGGATATTACGGATATTCATGCAGTAGTGATATAATCTGGGAAGTTTAAGCAGTTACGGGTTGTTCTTTATGAATCAGAGAAGTTATTAAGGCCCCGAAGCAGGCTCCTACCATCAGTACGGAAACAAAGATACCCAAAAGCGGGGTTAGCGTAACCGTTCGTAGCACCGAAAACACCAGAAAGGCTACCAGGATCATCCACGTTTTACTCCAGTCGTACTGGTAGCGGTCGCGTAGCGAGTAAGTGATTACTACCGATACAATAGCGTGGCCAAACAGTAGGGCAAATCCGTAGGCAAATAAGAAAAACAGTCCTAGCGGAATTCCAATAAAGCTTATCATCAGTAGCCCGACCACCAAGGGCACACCTATCAGGTAGAGCACTCCGTAGCCGAAGCTACGCACAAAATCCTGGTGTAGCACAGTGCCGGCCCGATCCATGGCCCGGGGAAATACCCAGAAGATAAAACCGATAATCAGCAGTACGGCCAGCACGTAGGCCAGGGCCAGTAAGAACCACGGAACTGATTGCCACGGCCAGGGAAAATCATCCTCCGGATACAGTGACTCATCCCGTTCGGCGGTAGTTCCGACCAGCACGCTAGCAAAGTCCGGCGGGTCAGTCTCTTCGGGTGTCCAGTAGCGCACCGGGCCGTACAGCCGGGCGTCAGGGCCCAACGTAATTCTATCGGCGGCCAGAGCCGAGGTGCCCCTTACCGAACCATTGATGGTAATTGCACCTCCCTTCATTTCCAGATTGCCGCGGCATTCGCCGTTCAGTTGTACGGTTCCGCCGTAAACAATCAAATTGCCGACCACTGTTCCGTCCAAGCGAGCTTCGCCCGAAAAAACTACTACGTCCTGACCCACTTCATTGTCTCCGGCTAAAGTCACCTCTCCTCCCATCGTAATCACATCGCCGCCCACGGGCTCGATAATCTGTACGGTACCTCCTGCCACCAGCACATCTTCCTGTACCGGGCTGTTCAGCATCACCGTGCCCCCTGCCGCCGTTAGGTCACCATGAATGCTATCGTTCACTTCGATGGTGCCGGCAGCGGCCAGCACATCGCCCCGAACGGGAGCGTTGATGGTAACCCGCTCCCCTGCTACGTACAGGTTGTGTTCTACCGGAGCATCAATCGTAACCAGTTCATCGGCCCGGAATTTTTCTGAGGTTTGAGCCTGTACGGCCAGCGTGAGTAACAGCCAGTAAGTAAGGGTAAGTGCGGTAGATTTCATGGGTTTCGCAATTAGCTAGGCAATTAGCAAAACATTTCATCTTCTCTCAATGATCTCGATCATCTTCAACACTTTACCTCAGACAATCCACTGGAAGAACGAACTCACGACCTGATTTTAGATAACCAATGATCTAGATCATCGGCAGCAGTGAGGCAGATCATTCATTCGGAAAAGAATAATACTAATTTTTGTGCATTAATTACCACAAATATCCATGTCGCTATGAAAAAATCTACGCCCTCACTTCCGGTAATACTCGGTATTGGATTTCTTACCACTTTCCTGCTAGCGGCTTCCCCAAGTTCGCTGGCTCAAAAAATTGATGTTTTAGGGTTAGCCGCTCGTGGCGATGCTACACTAACTGCTACTACCTGGGATCTAGGCAACGTTACTAATTGCTTTGATGGGGATATTTACAGTATGATGCGATCGGCCAACATTCATCCGGCCTTTGTGCAGGTATCCTTTACCGAACTCCGAAGTGTTCAGCAGATTCGGGTATTGTTGGGTGAACCCGACTACCCCGATATCAACAGCAACAGTTGGTGGGTAGAAACGGCCGATAGTCAGGCTGATATGGATAGTCAGTCCGGGTCTTATCAGTTGCTGGTTGCTCGCCGGGATGATGTGAACGGAGTATGGGATCAGATGGTCCTTCCGCAAGCCGTAGAGGCTAAGCTGTGGAAGTTTACCATTGAACGTACGGTGGGTGACGACTACGTACACATTCCCGAACTGCAGCTGTGGTCGGGTGAGGATCACTTCCCTGATTCCGATATTGCCGGCTTTCAACTCATTGATGCCAACACTGACCAACCGCTGATGGGCCTGACCAACGGTGCCACGGTTAATAACCAGGGCTTATCCGAGAGTTTAGCGATTGAAGTGCTTACTGACCAGCCGGTGGGAAGTGTGAAAATCAGAGTAGCAGGTCCAGGCATTAATACCTCCAAGAACGAAAGTGCGGCTCCCTACGCTAGTTTTGGTGACGACAATGGTGATTTTGACGGTGAGCCAATGGGAGTAGGGGTGTACGAGGTAACAGCTACTCCTTACTCGGGCCGCAATGCTACCGGAACGCCGGGTATTTCGGCGCAAATTTCCTTTACCATAAAAGATGGTTCCGGTCCCCTGGATCCGGTATACGAAGAGATTGATCCTTTTATGGCTACTCCGGCCGCTGGTGCCGCCAACATTATTCCGGTGCTGGTCATCCGCTTTTTGCCCACCGAGGATGGCGTGAATCTGGATGTGAGCAAAGTGCCAGACTTTTGGTCCCTCGGTGAGATTACTTTAGAGGATATGAAAGCCCGGATTGACCTGCTGGATAAGCGAATCAAGTTTATGCTGGAAGAAGGCAGCAAGTACCACGGCTATAAGGATCCTAATGCTCAGCCTATGATGGGGTATAAGGTGGTAGAGTACATTACGGTGTACGAGCAAAGTCCGGCGGGTAAATGGGTAGTGAAAGATAAAAACGGTTACCCTATTTATAAGCCTGACTATTTTCAAATTTTTGAGCGATTTGATGTAGAGCACTACGTTAACGACCTGGGAGTAAAGCATATCTGGCTCTGGGATGCTCCACTAGACTCCAGTTGGCCCGTTTACGAGTCCAATCCTGAATTTTTCGATCCGGCTGATTTTCGCGGCCCACCCGAAGCGAATATGGCCAGTCCGACCACCGGAGATATTTCTAACAGCTACCGTGATAACTCCGATTTGCCTATTTACGATCACACGTACATTGTGTTTGGTAACAACTACCGCCGAACTCAGAACGAAGCCGTAGGCCACAATTACGGCCACCAGATTGAGCACATGCTGAAGTACAATGATTTGCAAGATAACAACCAGGAGGATCTGTTCTGGCAGAAATTTGTGGGAGCGGATGAAAATCTCGAATCTATTACCGGCCGTTGCGGCTGGAACCACATGCCCCCTAACACCACTGAGAACTATGATTACCTGAACCCTACCTTGGTAGAGTCGGATATTGAAGACTGGCGACCTGATAATTCCGGGGAGAAAAAAATGGTTAACGTGGATACGTGGCGGAATCTCTCTTACAACTGGCCCTCAGGAACCTATATTAATGATACCGACGAGCGACCCGTTGCTCAGTGGCATATGTACTGGATGCAGGCGTTGCCCGGAGCGACGGCTAATATTCCCTACCAGGACGACTACGTGATCAGCGATTGGTGGAATATTTTCGCCAACTGGGACGAAGTAAATAATGCCGGGAAGCTACTTTACGAAGAGGCCCAACCATCCGATATCACCTTCCGATTAATTGATGCCGACACCGATCAGGCGATTAGTGGGCTTACTGCCGGGCAGTCGGTACCGGTACCGGGCTTGCCCCGCAACCTGGCGATTGAAGTATTAACGACTGAGTCTGTAGGTAGCTTCAAAATTCAGGTAACCGGGCCCGGTCTGGCGACTTCTAAAAACGAAAGTGCGGCTCCCTACGCCAGCTTTGGCGACGATAGTGGTGACTTTCGGGGTAGAATATTGGAAGCCGGTAGTTATACCGTGACGGCCACGCCCTACTCGGGGCGCAATGCGACGGGCACAGCGGGTAGTCCGGCCGAGATTTCGTTTACGTTGGGCGAAGATGATAACCAACCGCCGGTAGCTAGATTTACAGCTACTCAGAGCTCCATAACCGGAGACCTGACAATATTTTTTGATGCGAGCGGTTCCAGTGATGAAGATGGCGAATTAACTGGTCCTTTTCACTTTGACTTTGGGGATGGTAATAGCACAATTTCCGACGATCAGGCTTCTCATACCTATACTTCTGAAGGCGAGTATACGGTAACCCTCACCATTACCGATGACCAGGGGGCAACTGCTAGCACTTCTCTAGTTGTGTCAGTAGAAAGGTATCCTGGTTCAGGGATTTCTGGTTTTAATATAATTGATGCCGAGCAGGATGTTAGTATCAGTAGCTGGACAAGGGGGTGGGGTTATTTGGCTAGCTGTGCCGTGCCCGAAAGTTTGGCTATAGAAGTGATCCCTGCTGGCGAGGTGGGTAGCATAAAAATTGAGGTAGAAGGCCCGGGCATCAGTACCAGTATGATTGAGCACTCCGCGCCCTTTGTTAGTTTTGGCGACGAAGGAGACAATATTCTTGGGATGCCGTTTAGCGAAGGTACGTATTACATCACCGCCACCGTCTATTCCGGACGGGATGCAACGGGTACCGCTAGCGTTCCGGTAGAGTTTGAGTTAGAAATAGAACTAACAAGCCCCCCTTCTTCGGATTTTACCGTTACGTCTACGAGTGGAACGGCTCCATTAGGAGTAGATTTTGCAGCCGTTACGAGGGATCCCTTCTATTTTGAATTTGATTATTTCGTTGATTTTGGTGACGGGCGAAGTGGCATCATCCCCGATAGGTTTTCCCACACCTATACTCAGGCAGGTACCTATACGGTAACCCTAACGGTCACCGAGAACGCCACGGGTTGCTCTAGTTCTACTAGTAAAACCATCACCGTGGCCCCGAACCCTTCCCCGGTGGCGGGCTTCCGGTTGATTGATGCTGATACAGATCAGCCCTTTGCCGATATTACCCAGGGAACCGAGATTGAAACCTACCGATTACCGGAAAGCCTGGCCATTGAGGCATTGGTCTCCGAACCGGTGGGCAGTCTACGGATAGAAGTAACCGGGCCCGGCGTGAACACCGCCCGCAATCAGAGCGATGCGCCTTACTCTAGTTTCGGAGATAGCAACGGGGATTTTGCCGGCATGCCCTTGGGTGAGGGAGATATTAGTTATGAAGGCAAGGCTTTTACCGTGAAAGCCACGCCTTACTCGGGACGCAACGCTACAGGTACCCCCGGTATCCCGTTGGAAATTACGTTTAGCATTGTGGAATACGGGACTTATGTATGGATTGGTGGAATTACCGGGCCGAACGTAGGGGGCGAATACTCCCACTATAATTTCTACGTCAACGGAGAGTTTCAGTTTGATGGTGATTCCGAGCCAATCGATTATGATGATTGTATAATTTGTGATTACAAATGGACTGAGGTTCCTATTTCTGAAATAGAATCGGTGATGGTAGAGTTTGACAATGACTTGCAAACAGCCACTGAGGATCGTAATCTCTATATTAGTTCAATTGGTCTTGAGCCTGGTGATGGTTTTCATCCAGAAGATGGCAATTACTACACTTTAAGCTTAGATCCTTTGGGTGAGGGAGTGTTATACGACCGCGGAGCTCTGGACGGAGTGGATGTGGTGCCGGGTACCAATGTGATGGATGTCAACGGCTTTATGATCTTTCCGGTGGAGACTTCCGACCTGGCTCGCTACGGTCCGCGGGTCACCAAGTCCAGCCCGGTGGCCAAAAACACCTTCTCCGAACCCGCATCCTCCGCGATGGAAGAAGGCCGTCTGCTCATCTACCCCAACCCCGCCCGGGGCCGAGTAGAAGTGAACCTGCCGCTACTCAACGGTCAGCCGTATACGCTGCAAGTGTACGATCTCTACGGCCGGGAGGTGTTCCGCCAGCAGGGTGCAGGCAGCGTCGCCGAATCCATTTTGCTGCAGGGACAACCGCGGGGTACGTATTTAGTAGCGGTGCAAACCGGCGGGCAGCGGCTGGTGCAGAAGCTATTGATTGAAGACTGATGTCCTAAAAAAGGCTGCCGGGTCGAGAACCGATCCGGTGGCCTTCTTCTTCACTTCGGCTGATGAACGCGGTTGACAAACATCATCGGGGGCATTGATCTGAGTCATTCCCTATGAGGGTAAGACTAAATATCTTGTGCTACGAACCGATCCATATACTTTTTTGACAACTTAACCATCAATCTTATGAAAACAGCATTACTCACTCGAATTTGGCTCCTTAGCCTATGCTTACTAGCTGGTACTCTATCGGCTTTCGCTCAAGTGGAAGTTCAGTGGGATAAAACCTTTGGAGGTAACCTTGGTGAAGAGTTATCAAGGGTTCTCCCTACGTCCGACGGGGGCTATCTATTAGCCGGTTCTTCTGAATCGACTATCTCAGGCGATAAGACTGCAATTTGGAAATATGGATACGACTATTGGGTCATCAAGATCAACGCCAATCGCCAACATCAGTGGGATAAGACTTACGGAAGTAATAAAGATGATAATCTTAGAGATGCAATTCCTACCAGCGATGGCGGATTTCTGCTGGCCGGTTCCTCGGATTCACCGGCCTTCTGGGAGAAAAGCAAGGATAGTAAAGGAGGCAATGACTATTGGGTGGTAAAAATCGACCAGAATGGCAATAAAGTCTGGGACAAAACGCTGGGCGGGGGTGACAGTGACGAGTTATCAAAGGTTATTCCAACTGCCGATGGAGGCTATTTGTTAGCGGGTACCTCAATGTCTAATGCCTCAGGAGATAAAAGTGAGGATAGTAGAGGAGGCAATGATTACTGGATCATCAGGATTGATGTTAGTGGGAATAAGGTTTGGGATAAAACTCTAGGCGGCAGCGGTATAGATAATCTATTAGATGTTATATCTGCTTCAGATGGGGGGTATCTATTGGTCGGCTCTTCTAATTCTGGTGCTTCTGGAGAAAAATCTCAAAATAGTCAGGGAGAATCTGATTACTGGGTGGTAAAAATTGATCAGAATGGCAATAAAGTCTGGGACAAAACTTTTGGGGGAAGCAGTGATGATGATCTATCAGATATAATCGCTACTTCAGATGGAGATTACCTATTGGCTGGTACTTCTGAATCGACTGCCTCAGGCGATAAGAGTGAAAATAATAAGAGTATGTACACCTGGCAGGGTGACTATTGGTTGGTAAAAATTGATCAAAACGGCAATAAAGTCTGGGACAAAACCTTTGGTGGTGACTTTCATGATCGACTAGCAGATGTAATCGCTACTCCGGATGGAAGCTACTTATTGGCCGGGTCCTCTAGTTCGAGTATTTCCGGAGATAAAACTGAGGATAGAGTAGGCTTTTCAGGTCAAGACTACTGGATCATCAAAATTGATCAGAATGGCAATAAAGTCTGGGACAAAACGCTGGGTGGAAATGGTGACGATGGTCTATCAGAAGTGATCACCACTTCAGATGGAGGCTACCTTTTGGCTGGTTCTTCTGACTCGAATGCTTCCGGAGATAAAAGCGAAGATGAAGTAGGGCATAGTGATGATTTTTATTACGAAGCTTTTCCCGACTACTGGATCATCAAAGTATTAGAGGTGCCCTCTGCTACCTTCCGACTGATCGATGCGGATACGGATGATGTCATCACCGCTTTAACCGAGGGGCAGTTGGTGCCAGTCCCGGGCTTACCCCGCAACCTGGCGATAGAAGTACTGACGACTGAGTCTGTAGGCAGCTTCAAAATTAAGGTGGTAGGGCCTGGGATTAACCATACCAAGAATGAAAGTGCCGCTCCTTACGCCAGCTTTGGCGACGATAGCGGTGATTTCAAAGGCAAGATGATGGCCGCGGGCACCTACACGGTGACGGCAACGCCTTACTCAGACCGTAACGCGACTGGGGAGGCCGGCACCCCAGCCCAGATTTCGTTCACCCTGGGTGACGATGGTAACCAACCGCCGGTGGCCAGCTTCACGACCACTCCCACCAGCGGCCCGGTTCCGCTAGAAGTGGCCTTTGATGCCCGTGCTTCTTCGGACCCCGACGGGCAGATCAGCAGCTATCATTTTGACTTTGGGGATGGTAGTAGTGCGACGACTGCCCAGGCCAGTCATACCTACACCAGTGACGGGCAGTACACCGTCACGCTGACCGTGACCGATAATGAGGGGGCAACGGGTACGGCTACCAAGCAGGTGAACGTAGAGGGGCCCTCGCCGGGTGGCATCACCTTCCGATTGATCGATGCCGATACGGATCAATCTATCGCTGAGTTAAGCAATGGACAGTCGGTACCCGTACCGGGCTTGCCCCGTAATCTGGCGATGGAAGTTTTAACGTCTGAGTCTGTAGGCAGCTTCAAAATTAAGGTGGTAGGGCCTGGGATTAACCATACCAAGAACGAAAGCGCGGCTCCCTACGCCAGCTTTGGCGACGATAGCGGTGACTTTCGGGGCAGAATGTTATCCGAAGGCCAGTATACGGTTACTGCTACGCCGTATTCGGGTCGTAACGCCACGGGGGAGGCGGGCACTCCAGCCGAGATTTCGTTCACCCTGGGTGACGATGGTAACCAACCGCCAGTGGCCAGCTTCACGACCACTTCCACCATCGGCCCGGTTCCGCTAGAAGTGGCCTTTGATGCCCGTGCTTCTTCGGACTCCGATGGGCAGATCACCAGCTATCACTTTGATTTTGGCGATGGCAATAGTGATACTGGCGCGACTACTTCGCATACCTATTCTACGGCGGGCAACTACACCGTCACGCTGACGGTGACCGATAACGACGGGGCCACAGGTACGACGACGAAGCAGATCACCGTCAGTGAAGACGGCATGAACCTTGCACCCACGGCCAGCTTAGTTGCTGAACAAACCTCTGGTATCGGAGATCTTGAGGTAAATATTGATGCATCAGCTTCTACCGACCCGGACGGTACAATAGTTGGTTATTATTTTGATTTTGGGGATGGAAATACCAGGCCTAGTACTACTCCTACTACAGTTTATTACTACGATACCGAAGGAGAGTATACGGTATCAGTAACGGTGACCGACAACCAGGGTGCCACAGCTTCGGCTTCTCAAATCGTTACCGTAGAGAACTTTCCCGGTACCAGTATTGCTGGATTCAAATTGATTGACGCTCAACAAGACGTAAGTATAGGATACTGGAATTACGGTTATGGGTATACATCCTTCTGTGAAATACCAGAAAGCCTGGGTGTTGAGGTGGTACCGTCTGGTACGGTAGGTAGCATCAAGATTGAGGTAGAAGGGCCGGGCATCAGTACCAGTATGGTGGAAAACGGAGCGCCCTACTCCAGTTTCGGCGACGATGGGGATGATATTTTTGGGATGCAGTTTAGCGAAGGAACGTACAATATCACCGCGACAGCCTATTCCGGACGGGATGCTACCGGTACAGCAGGTGGACCGGCGCAATTTATGTTAGAAATAGAACTGGAGACCCCTCCTCCTTCAGCATTTACTGCTACTCCTACTAGTGGTACAGCTCCCCTTGCTGTAAGTTTTAGCTCAGTAAGAGGTAGTGAATATACACATTATTTTGATTTTGGAGACGGACGAAGTGGTATTACCTTCCCCAATCCTACGCATACCTATACCGAACCAGGTACCTATACGGTTACGCATACAATACCGGGCCCGCGTGGCTGCACTAGCTCCACAACTATGACTATCACCGTAGCCCCCAATCCTTCCCCAGTGGCCGGCTTCCGGTTAATTGATGCGGATACTGACCAGCCTTTTGCCGAAATCACGCAGGGAACCAGGATTGATACTTACCGGCTGCCCGAAAGTCTGGCCATTGAGGTAATTCCATCTGAAGTAGTAGGAAGCTTCAAGATTCAGGTGGTGGGTCCGGGTATTAGCACTTCCAAGAATGAAAGTGCGGCCCCTTACGCCAGCTTTGGCGATGATAATGGCGACTTTGATGGTAGGTCATTTAGTAAAGGGGTTTATACCGTTAGGGCCATACCGTATTCCGGAAGAAATGCAACGGGCACGAGGTATACTCCCACAGAGATTTCCTTTAGTATTGCTACCGAAGAAACGTGGATATCCATTGGAGTAGATAGAACCCAAGCCGAGGGAGAATACGCTGATTACCGAATATTTGCCAATGGAGAACCCCCCCTGGAGAGCTATTATAACCCGGAATTTGATGAAGAAGATTATTTATTTGAAATTCCGGCTAAAGAGATCGAGACGGTTATGATTGAGTTTTATAACGATCTGAAAACCGAAACTGAAGATCGTAATCTCTATGTATATGGTGGTTGGATAGATTATGAAAATCCGCCCTACGAAACGAGATTAGATCCTGAAGGAGAGAATGTGGTATACGACCGGGGACCGTTAGATGGTATTGATGTGGTACCGGGCACAAAAAACATGGATGTGAATGGTACCCTGATCTTTACCCTGGATTGGTCAGACTACGCTCGACAAGCTCCGGTGGCCGTTAAAAAATCCGTTGGAACCGAAACAGAAAGTTTCTCGAAAGATGTACTCCCTGCGTTAGCAGATGAGCAACTACTAATCTACCCCAACCCGGCCCGGGGCCAGGTAGAAGTGAATCTACCGCTACTGGAGGATCAGTCGTATACGCTGCAAGTGTACGATCTCTACGGACGAGAGGTGTTCCGCCAGCAGGGTACGGGTAGCGTCGCCGAATCCATTCCGCTACAGGGGCAGCCCCGGGGCACCTACTTGGTAGCGGTGCAAACCGGCGGGCAGCGGCTGGTGCAGAAGCTTTTGATTGAGGACTGATACCTCCGGAGGGCTGCCCCTTGAGGTGGCCTTCCTTTAAGCATTATTTTCTAACCCAATGATCTAGATCATGATTTGGGGGAAGGTAGTTTAGTATTTTCCACCATTCTGTAATCATACTTTCTGACAACGAAAAGATCAAACCAATGAATAACACATTACTCTTTCAAAGCTGGCTGCTCGGCCTAAGCTTGCTGTTTAGTACTTCTTCTGCCTTCGCTCAGGTGGACGTGCTGTGGGACAAAACCTACGGTGGAAGCGGAGATGAGATTATGTATAGCTCCGTTTCGGGCGCTGATGGGGGCTATCTACTTGCTGGGTTTTCTAGTTCTCCTGCTTCAGGAGAGAAGAGTGAAAATAGCAGAGGAGGATCTGACTATTGGATTGTAAATATTGATACAAATGGTAACAAAAAATGGGATAGAACTTTCGGAGGAAACGGAAGTGAGTATATTTCGCAGGCAATCTCTACTACTAACAGAGGATACTTATTAGCTGGGTCTTCTGACTCAAATATCTCCGGAGAGAAAAGTGAGAAAAGTAGGGGAGAGTCAGATTACTGGATCATTAAAACTGATGCCGAAGGAAATAAGCAATGGGATAGAACCATTGGAGGAGCAGGTACTGATGAACTGAGAAGTGTTGTAACTACGATTGATGGTGGCTATCTTTTGGGAGGCAGATCAGAATCTAATACTTCGGGAGAGAAAAGTGAAGATAGTCAGGAAAGTGATTACTGGATCGTCAAAATTGATCAGGATGGCGATAAAGTCTGGGACAAAACATTTGGCGGTAGTGGTGATGAACAGCTTGGAGACGTAATACCTTCAAATGACGGAGGTTACCTCCTTGCAGGGTGGTCTGATTCGGATGCTTCGGGAGAGAAAAGTGAAGGAAGTAAAGGAGAAGAAGACTACTGGATTATTAAAATTAATGATTCAGGTGATGTAGTCTGGGACAAAACCATTGGGGGTAACAATCGTGATGTTCTTTTCAAAGCCATCTCTATTCCCACTGGTGGGTATCTGTTAGTTGGGTATTCTGAGTCTGATGCCTCCGGCGATAAAAGTGCTGACGGGAAAGGAGGAAGAGACTATTGGATAGTTAAGGTAGATGAGAGTGGTAATAAGATCTGGGACAGAGCCTGGGGGGGAAGTCAAGACGACGATCTTCGAGATGCCATTTCTATTCCTGATGGGGGATATTTACTGACAGGCTTTTCCGCTTCCGACGTCTCAGCAGATAAAGGCGAAGATAGTAGAGGCGCAAACGACTTTTGGGTAATAAAAATTGATGCTAATGGCAACAAAGTATGGGATAAAACATTAGGGGGAAGTGACTCAGATATTCTTTTTAGCGCCATACCAGCGTTAGATAGGGGGTATCTACTAGGTGGCTATTCTGAGTCAAATACTTCCGGAGAGAAAACTGAGGATAGTCGGGGTGGAGAAGGAGACTTCTGGGTCATCAAAGTGGCTGAGCAAGAAACCATCTCCTTCCGGTTGATTGATGCTCGGGCTGATCAACCTCTCCGGGATCTGGCTGATGGGGATAAGATTAATACGATCGGACTGCCCGGTAATCTGGCGATTGAGGCGCTGGTATCAGAGTCAGTGGGTAGTCTGCGTATTGAGGTGAAAGGACCGGGCATCAATACCGCCCGCAATCAAAGTGATGCGCCCTACGCCAGCTTCGGAGATACCGATGGCGACTTTAGAGGTAAAACGTTTAGCCCGGGGACCTATACCGTGAAAGCTACTCCCTACTCGGGTCGGAACGCCACCGGTGAGGCGGGTACCCCGGCTCAGATAGCCTTTGAGATTACCGAGGAGGTTCCCGACATCGCGGGCTTTAGGGTCATAGATGCCGAACTGAGCGAGGGCTTATTCGGAGATCGAACTTTTACGGACGGAATAGGGGTGAATATTTGTACTTTACCCGAAAGAGTGGCTATTGAGGCTATTCCATCCGGAGAAGTTGGAAGTGTTCATATTCAGGTAGAGGGTCCCGGAATCAGCACCCAGGTAATTGAGCACATCGCACCCTTCGCCAGCTTTGGTGATGATGACGGAGATTTCGTAGGCCGACCGTTCAGTGCAGGAACGTATCGTATTACCGCCACTCCTTATTCGCAGCGGGATGCCAAAGGAGTAGCCGGAGAAACTGCTGAGTTTATTCTGGAGGTGGAAGCAGAGAATATCCCCAATTCGGCTTTTACCGCCGATCCGGACAATGGAGTAGCGCCATTAGCAGTAGACTTTGCGGCTGCTCAAAGGGATCCTTTCGGTTATGAATTTACGTATTTTGTTGATTTTGGTGATGGGCGAAGTGGTCTCGTCGGCGACCGTTTCTCCAACACCTATACTCAGGCTGGTACCTACGCAGTAACCCTGACGGTAACCGATAACGGAACAGGTTGCTCTAGCTCCACTTCTCATACAATTTCCGTACATCCTAACTTTTCGCCCGTAGCGGGCTTCCGTTTGGTAGATGCCCATACCGACCTGCCTTTTGCCGACATCACCCAGGGAAGCGTGATTGATACCTACCGGCTACCCGAAAGCCTGGCCATTGAGGCGCTGATCTCCGAATCGGTGGGCAGTCTAAAGATAGAAGTAATGGGGCCGGGCATTAATACCTCCCGTAATCAGAGCGATGCGCCTTACGCTAGTTTTGGGGATGCTAGCGGCGATTTTAAGGGTATGGCTTTTTCTGAAGGCGTTTACACGGTCAAAGCTACTCCTTATTCGGACCGTAATGCTACGGGTGAGGCTGGTACACCCTTAGAGATAACGTTTGAAATCATTAGCGAACCGTCCTTTCTATTCATCGGGGCCCGGGGCACCGAATCGGCTGGTGAGTTTCCTCACTTTAATGTGCTGGTAAATGGTGAATTTGTTGGCGATGCGGTTGCTTCGGATGAACCTGGACAGGAATTCTTCTTTTCATTCGATGTTCCTGCGCGCCAGATAGAAACGGTAGCTATCCAGTACGATAATGATGCTGAAGGCCGTAGCTTATCGGTTAGTCTGCTAGCAATTAATGAGGGTGACCCGCTGTTCGAAGCGATCTTTGTTACCCCGTTTGGCTCGAGCGTGGTTTATGATCGAGGTCCTTTGGACGGACAGGAGGTAGTGCCCGCACCAGATGGCGAGATGGACGTTAGTGGCACATTAATTTTCATGTTGGACTGGTCCGATTATGCACGATACACTCCAGTGGCCGTTAAGAAATCCGTTGGAACCAAAACAGAAATTTTCTCGGAAGAAGTATTCTTTGCATTAGCAGACGAGCAACTACTAATCTACCCCAACCCCGCTCGGAGCTACGTGGAGGTGAGCCTGCCGCTGCTCCATGATCAAGTCTACACGCTACAACTGTACGATCTCTACGGCCGGGAGGTGTTCCGCCAGCAGGGGGCGGGTAGCGTTACCGAATCCATTCCGTTAAACAGTCAGCCCCGAGGCACCTATCTGGTAGCGGTACAAACCGGCGGGCAGCGGCTGGTGCAGAAGCTGTTAATTACCGAGTGAAGGAATTGAATGATTGGAGCGAGCACTATTTTTTCTCGTTCAACTGAAAAGGGAGGTAGCGTTTTGCTATCTCCCTTAATTTTTGGTAAAAAGCTCATATTCGGCTTTACGCTAAACGCAACTTCTAGCCTTTTCCCTTCAGCATACGGTTCCAGTAGAACCAAGGCAATAAGTACTTCTTCAGTAGCCACATGCTCCAGCGCTCCTTGGCTGTATCAAAGGGAAACGAGGAGTCTGATTTATTGTCGTAGTCAAACTCGGCCAGCACCATACGGCCGTAGCGGGTAACGATGGGACAGGAGCCGTACCCGTGGTACTGCGGATTGATCATCAGATTTTGTTGGTGACGCATGACCGACAACAGGTTGTTTACCAGAATGGGAGCTTGCTTACGGACGGCCGCTCCGGTTTTGGCATTGGGCGTACTGGAGGCATCACCTAGTGAGAATACATTGGGGTAGCGGTTGTGCTGTAAGGTGTGCTTGTCTACGTCTACCCAGCCGTAAGGACTGTCGGGTACCGATAATGGACTTCGCTTAATAAAATCAGGTGCGCTTTGGGGTGGGGCCAGATGCATCATTTCGTAGGGTATCACTACTTTGGAGTCGCCCTCAGTGCGAATACTTAAATCCTGATCTTGCTTACTCAGGGCTACCGGTAAAAGATCCTCCTTGGTTATTTCGTATACTGCTTCCTTTTTCTCCGGTCTGATCTCTACCAAGTTATGGAAGAAGCGGGTATGAATGTTCCGTGAGCGGATAATCTGGTTGAGGGTATCGGCGATGTTTTTCATCCCAAAGATAACGGTGCCAGGGGTAGCGAAAATTACATTTGCCTTCTGACGGACACCTTGCTTTTGGAAGTAATCTTCGGCCAGGTACATGATTTTCTGGGGGGCACCGCCGCACTTGATCGGAGTAGAGGGTTGGGTAAATAGGGCGTTGCCACCCCGGAAGTTTTGCAGCAGCTCCCAGGTGTACTCAGCGTAGCGGTGGTCGTAATTGCTGGTAAGTCCGTTCTTGCCAATGCCTTCTTTCAAACCCGGAATAGCGTCCCAGTCGAGCTGAATGCCCGGGGCGGCTACCAGGTAGTCGTAGGAGTAGGTGCGGCCTTCCTCGGTGGTCACCGTCTGCTGATCGGGATCAATTTCCGAAGCGTGTTCTTTAATCCAGGTAGCTCCCGATGGCATGACTTTCTTTTCTTCTCGGATGGTATCTTTGAGTTTGTAAGTTCCTGCCCCAACCAGGGTCCAGGCGGGTTGGTAGTAGTGCTTCTCGGAGGGTTCAATAATACCGATGTCCAGTGACTTGTCTTTTCGGAGTAGTTGGGCGGCTACGGTGATGCCGGCAGTGCCTCCGCCAATGATTAGGATGTTGTGTTTGCTGGTTTTCATAGTGTATAATGGGTTAGAGAGTTAATAAAGTCATTTGGAGGTGAACAGACAATGATTTACGTCAGGGACTGTTCCGGTCAAATTATTTCAAAAATCATAGTTGAAAATGAGGTTAAATATGGCCATATCCACTTTGTTCATTACAAATCGGGGATCATCGTAGGTATTTCCCTCTGCTATTTTGTAGGTAATCAACAACTCAGCTCCTAGTCTATCCAGGTCTCCTTTGAAGTCATAAAACCAATCCAGGTTTAGTTGGTGGAAGGAAGGGATGCCGTATTTGTTAGTAGAACTATCCAGCACATCGGTGTTACGGTAGAAGCCGTACCCAACAGTTAGTCGGTTGCGGTCAAAACCGGTATAGCTGGTTTGCAGTAATACCGACCAGCTATCGGCAAATCCTTCCTGTCGCTCGCGCTTCTGAAAAGCGTACAGGGCATCCCGACCCCATTCGCGGGGAAAGAGATACTGCCCCCCGGGCAAAATCCGATTAAAAGCCAGGGCTACCTGCTGCTGCCGGGTCAGATACGTAGTCCGTAGCCCGAATAAGTGAGTCTGAAAATCAGGGGAAAAGTAGGCCAGTCGGGGGTCAGCGTTTCCGCCATTACCCAGTGGGGTTTCCCAACTGTACTGCCCTTCCCAACGCAGTGCCTGCTGGGGGTTCCAACGCTTTTCCAGCGATACGTCGGCGTATAGGGCGTTAAACACATTGGCGAAAGCATAATTCCATACCCGTGCCCGGAAAGCCGTATTTGGTTGGAAGGAAACACCTTGAATGAAGAGTCCGGGAGAAGATGTATTTCCCTGATAAAGACCCGCCTCACCGAAGGTGTTCCTGCCCTGCGGGTACCAGCCTATCGAGTTCTGGGTTTTATACCAGCGGGCGGTGGAGCGGGGTGCAATCGCCTGGATGTATCCGGCAGTAAGTTCCCAGTTGGCCCATCCGGTGTTGGTATACCAGATTCCCTGTTCCAGCGTAGGGATCATCCGGCCGTCTTGGGGATTGAGCATGGGGGTTTTTAGCAGCATTCTACCCACTTTCACCCGATGCCCCCGCCGGGCGTACTGGAGATAGGCTTCGCCCAGCAGAAAGATGAAGCGGTTGTTGGGGTCGGCTACGTCGAACAGGCCTAACTCGTAGCGGCTCAGCCGGTTGGTCGTCGGGTCCGGTACCGACAGGTCGGTTATTCCCAGGTTGTATGAGGTATATACTTTTACTCCCAAAGAGAAACCGCGGTAAGTACCGGTGGTCAATCCTATTTTTCCTCCAATAGCCGCGGCCGCAAAATCTTTAAGCTCCCCCTTATTCACCGAAGCCATCCAGTAGTGACGCACCTGTCCCGATACCTTCGCCTTCTTCCAAAGAGCACTCAGCGAATCCGATTGCTGACCCCACCCAATGTTGGGAATCACTATTAGTGAAAATATGATAAACAGCCTACGGTACATACGTATCCTTTAAGTTTTGGTAATACTCTTGCAGAGGGCCAAAAGGACCAAACCGGTGCTGACTAGCCGGGAAGGTATCCAGATAGGGGCCGTAGGGCGCATCTACCGGCTTAAGGCTCAAATTGGGATAATCTTTCTCGGTGTTCTCTTTCAGCGGGCGGGTATGGGAGTTGATAAATGCGGCTACATCGTAGGCTTCCTCATCGGTGAGCAGTGGGCGTTCGGCCGTAGCCCCCAGCGGCATATTGCCCTTGATAAAGCGGGCGGCGGTGGTCACCCGGTTCATACCGGCACCGTGGTTGTAGGTATCGGCACCCCATAGTGGAGGATAAACGTACCCGGCCTGATCACCTGTTTCGCCTACTCGCTGGCCGAGGCCATCGTCACTATGGCACACTGCGCAACGTTGCTCGTAGATAGTGCGGCCCGCCACGGTATCGGCCGCCCGATCGGGTAACTCGAGGGAGGTAAAGCCCCGGTAGTGATCTAGTTCCTCTTCCGGTACATCCTCGCTGAGCCACTGCATGTAGGCTACGATAGCCTGCATTTCAGGGCTGTCTTCGGCCAGCTTCCGGCCGTTCATGCTCCGTTCCATACAGCCATTCACTCTTTCCTCCAAAGTGCCTTCTCCACCTTTCCGAGCCCGGAATTGGGGGAATCGCTGAAACACCCCGACAAAAGAAGCGGCTGAGGCTTTGGTCCCCGACTCCAGATGGCAATTCTTGCAGGCCAGATTATTGCCGGTGTAGATCTGCTGAGGGTTGTCCAGTTCCGGCCCAAGATGTTTATAGGTTTCGGTAACCAGATCGTAACCGTACCGGATTTTCTCGCCTCGGGGGCCGGACGGCAAATCCTTGTCAATCTTTTTGGGAGCCCAAGTAGGCGCGGTAACTAACGTAGTCGGAGTGCGACTTTTCTCGGGTAAGCTAGCAGCGGAGGGAGTTTCCCAATCATGATGATGCAGTACTAATAGCCCGACCGTTACGGTTAATACCATAATCATAACGACCATCATCAGCTTAACGAGTCGGAGCAACTGGGTAAGCATAGCTTTAAGTATTTTAATTACACAACAGGGCGATTGGCCCCCGCCTTAGTGCGGGAGCTTGGATCGCAGCAATCCGTAGGTCCAGGTGCCCGCTATGGCACCCAATAGTACGACTACAATAACCGAGTAGCCGTATCCGATCAGGATATAGATGGGGCCAGGACAGGCTCCCACCATCGCCCAACCTAGTCCGAAGAGAGTGCCTCCGAACAGGTAGCGAGGAATACTTTTGTTCTTGGGGGTAAACTCAATCAATTGGCCCCTTATGGACTTTAGCTTACGCTTTTTAATCAAAGCAGTACCAATAACTCCCAGCACGACAGCCGAGCCAATTACTCCGTACATGTGGAACGAATCAAAAAGAAACATTTCCTGAATTCGGTACCAGGAGATGATCTCGGCTTTGGTTAAAACTATTCCGAAAAAGATGCCTAGGGCGAAAAACGATATGTATTTTTTCATAGTTAATTCCGGTTATAAAGTCAGTAGCCAGGGTAGAATAAAGTAGGTCATAGTAAGCCCTCCGATGAAGAATCCGATCACGGCTACCAGCGAGGGCCACTGAAGGTTACTTAACCCACTAATAGCGTGGCCGGAAGTACAGCCCCCGGCATACCTCGCTCCGAAACCCACTAGGAATCCTCCACCCAATAGCATTAGCAATCCGCGAGGGGTTAGTAGTGCTTCCCAGCTAAAGATGCTTTCGGGAAGATACTCAGCACCGGGATTCTCAATCCCCAGCGATTGTAAGTGGGCTACGGTAGCATCCGCCAGTTGAATTGGCTCGGGATTAGCCAGCCATTGGGCGGCAATAAACCCGCCTACCATTGCTCCGGCTACAAACGCCAGGTTCCAGGCTTGTCCTTTCCAGTCGAACCGGAAAAAGTCGCTGGTTTTACCGGCGCCCAGTGCCGAACAGGTGGTGCGCAGGGTGGAAGAAACTCCAAAGTTCTTCCCCAGATACAGTAGTATAAACATGGTTAAGGCAATCAGCGGCCCGGCTACGTACCACGGCCAGGCCTGACTAAGTTCAGTCAACATATAATTAGTGATTTATTTTTTTTACGTTACTCAATACAGTTTAGGAAGAGGGCAGGATGCTCGTCCCACCCTTTCCGTTATCATTTTTGTAATACCCCCAGCAGTTGCTGCGCCGGAACTACTCCCGACTGCCGCCACTTCATTTTTCCCTGCTGAAACAGCATCAGGGTAGGAACGCTCCTAACCTGGTACTGCCCGGCCAACTGGGGGTTACGGTCTACATCTATTTTCACAATCTTTACTCCGTCTCTCATAGCAGACTTTACCTCCTTCAGAATGGGAGCCATTGCTTTACAGGGGCCGCACCATTCCGCTGAAAAGTCAACCAGAACCGGAGTATCCGATTGTATTAGTTGCTTAAATTTTCCTCGCTGCTTCATCGTTAGGCTTCTTGGGTTTGAAATTCCTTTATTGTTTCGCTCAGGTCGTAGACTTTTGTATCAGGAAGTTCTTTTTCCAGAATACTGGAACCTGCTGCCGAACGATATCCTCCGGCACAATGAACTACTACCGGTTTGCTGGTATCTACCTCCGAAACCCGGTCAGCTAGCTCCGGCAAAGGAATGTTAACCGCATTCTCAAACAGCTTATCACCCTGGACTTCCGAAGCATTGCGGATATCTACAATAGTGTATTCTTCCGGATTCGCCTTAAAATGCTCAACATCCAACGAAGGGCTTTTTTTCGCTAACGGTTGCTGCACTACCACCGCCCCTTTCACGTGGGCTTCGTAGCCAATTTTAGCCGCCCGGCGCAGCGCCTGGTCGAGTTGCTCTTCACTCTCTACCACCAGGTAGAATGGCTTTCCGGGTTTAATCAGTGAGCCGAGCCAGGTCTCAAACTTTCCGTCTTCTTGAATGTTGATGGCACTCGCTATATGTCCTTGCTTGAAGTCATCTTCCGAACGAACGTCTACTACAGGCAGGCTGCTATCAATTTTCTCGGCACTAAGGCGAGGGATGTTTTTCAGACTTTCGCGGAAGGCGCTTGCCCCTTCCCGGTTTACCTCTACATCGTAGGGGAAGTACTGGGGCACAAAGGGCTGGTCGGCCAGCAGGGCTTCCACAAACTTGTCTTCCTCTTCAATTTTGAAGGCCCAGTTCTGCTCCTTTTCTTTTCCGATGGTGCTGGAGGTTTCCGGCCCCATATTTTTACCGCAGAGCGATCCGGCTCCGTGGGCGGGGTACACTACCACATCATCTTCTATAGTTTTAAACACATCATTGATGGTATGGTACATTTGGCGGGCTAGTTCCTCCCGTTTAGCGCGTACATGACCAGCCCCTTCCCGTAAATCGGGTCGGCCTACATCGCCCACAAATAGTGAGTCGCCGGTGTACACCGAATGCGGTTTGCCCTCTTCATCCAACAGCATATAGGTATTATGGTCGGGAGAGTGGCCGGGAGTAAATAGCGCTCGTAGGGTCACATCACCAATCTTCACCTCGTCGCCATCGTTCATCTCTTCGTGTGGGTAAGATACTCCTACTTTAGAGTTGATATAAATCTTAGCTCCGTGGTTCTGATAAAATTCCAGGTGGCTACTTATAAAATCGGCGTGCGGGTGCGTTTCGAACACCGCCACGATCTTAGCGTCATTCTCCTGGGCGAAGTCCAGGTACGGCTGAGGGTCGCGGCCCGGGTCTACCAGGGCTACCTCGTTATTACTTACAATGGCGTAAGAACCGTGCGCTAAAGCTTCGTCATAAAATTGTTTAACTTTCATGTTGATTATTGATTACGTAATGATTAATTCGTTTACTAAAATATAGACGGCCATCACCAGTACAAACCAGCCAAAGCCTGTCTTTAATTTTTTTCCGGGTACGTAGCGGGAAACGTAGGTTCCCACAAAGATGCCCACTACCGCAATAGCCGTAAAGGTGAGGAGAAACGTCCAGTCAATGGGCTGTACTCCGATATCCCCCCCAAAGCCAACCAGCGATTTAGCCGCAATGATTAGCAGGGAAGTACCTACCGCCAGTTTCATGGGTAGCTTAGCCAGGATCACTAGGGCCGGAATAATCAGGAATCCGCCCCCGGCACCTACTAATCCGGTTAGTACGCCTACCACTGCTCCTTCTAGTACAATCATTGGATAATTGTATTGAATAGACTGACTTTCCGATTGCTGTTCCTGCTTTCCCGAACGGATCATGGAAAAGGAGGCCACCGCCATTAGTACCGCAAAGAATACCATCACGGCAATGTCTTTGGTCAGGACAAAGTTATCCAGTGTCAGTATCTCTTCGGGGATAGCCGGTACCATCCAGCGCCGGGTGGCGTACACCGCAATAAAGGATGGGACAGCAAATACCAGAGCCGTCTTATAGCTTACCAGTCCCTGCTTCATATAATTAAAAGAGCCTACCAGCGCCGCAGTGCCCACCACAAACAGTGAGTAGGATGTAGAGAGCACCGGGCTAACTCCTACTAGGTACACCAAGGCCGGAACCGTGAGGATAGAGCCGCCACCCCCGATCAAGCCCAGGCTGAAGCCAATGACTACGGCTGAAATGTACCCTAATAATTCAATCATGCTCATGGTTTAGTCAATATTAAAGTATTGTCGGCTTCTTTACGATGACTACCGTCAGTGAAAATTTTCTGTTCAAACTTAGTAAAATTAACATATGATAATATATTCATATAATTGAATATTACATAGACTCAAAATTGTCTTTCATTTGAATATACGAAACATATGAAAATATGTTCATTTGTTCTGATAAAAATTTAACATTTACCGGTAGATTCGGGCAACAGTAGAGGCGATAATACTATCGGTAGCAGTACCATTTTCTACTAATAATCAGTTAGTTCTATGATGTAAGTCATTGTATTCACGGTCAGGCAGCAGTTACTTGAAGAGAGTAAAAATTTCCTGCTGAGCATCAGCCGCCTGTTAAAAACCAAGCCGGGTCGGTGAGGAGCCAGCGGAGAATTTAGCGTAGACAACATAAACGATAACCTGAATATGAAAAGTCTTATCCACTGGATGGTTGGATTGGATTTTACCGCCTCCGACAGTCCGTTGCTTGACTACGTGGCTTATCTGGCTAAGCAGCTTCGTCCGGCCCGTATTCATTTTGTGCACCTGTTACAACCGGTGGACGTTCCCGACGAGATGATGCAGTATCTGCCGGAAGAAGCCTTGCTTACTGCGGAGGCTACTCAGGAGAAACTACAGCAACGGGTACAACCACTTTTCACTGATTTAGAAATTAGCTGTGAGGTATACGAAAATACATCGGGCTTTCAGTTATGGCAGAAAGCCCAGGAACTGGAGGTGGATCTTTTCTTTGCCGGAAGTAAACCAAAAGAGGAGGGACGGGGTATCCTGGCTCATAAGTTTGTCCGAAAATCCGGGTGCTCGGTATGCTTTGTGCCGATAAATGTATCGCCCAAACTTCAGAAGGTACTGGTTCCGGTGGACTTTTCTAATTACGCAGAAGCAGCCCTGCGTCAAGCCGTAGCATTGGCCCGGCAGCAGGCAGACTGCCAGGTAGTTTGCCTGCACGTGTTTGAATTACCCCACGCCTATTACTACGATTATTTCCCCCGACAGCAACTTACCGAACTGGTAAAACAGCGAGCCCGGCGGGAGTACGATACTTTCCGGCTGAAGGTGGACACCCACGGTGTAACAGTGGAAGTGATTCTCCGGCTTCTTGAGCACTCCTATATTGCTGAACACATCCGGCAGGAGGCCGAAACCCTTCAGGTAGATCTGATTCTGATGAGTGCGGGAGGACAATCGGCGATTTCCCGTTTGCTGTTGGGTAGCGAAGCCGAACGGATCGTGCAAATGGAGAAAAACATTCCGGTACTAATACTAAAAGAAGAGTAAGTAACAATAATTGAAAGTTAATAATTGAAAATGGATAATATCATGAAATCAATAGTAGAAAAAATCCTTAGCCTTCATTTGATTAGCGGCATTGCCGTGCTGTTGCTGTTCTGTGCCCCGTCTTTCGCGCAGGAAGTCAACTATGATAATAGCAGCCTGGTAATTGTTAAAGCCCCGGATCTTACCGCTCAGCAGTACAGCGATCTTTCCTCGGCTATCGCTCCGGATAACCGCTACAGTCTGGAATACACCTGTCTGGAATCGGGTATTATCGTACTACGCTACTATCATAACTTCTCGGAGAACGGGGATGTAAGCGTAGCCGTACAATCCGCTCTCCGGCAGAAGGGTAAGCTGACCCGGTTAGAAGTGATTTACGTGGATATTACCCGTCAAAGTTCCGCCCAGTGCTAAACGAGATTAGGCCAGGGCTAATGCTAGCCGGTCTTCCAGAATTTCACTGAGCCGGGGAGTAGTATCAAAATCCAGCAGGTTGAAGGCTGTCACATTACAGAGTTTTTCAATCAGGGCAACACCGGCATTGGTGTTGGTGGCTACTCCGCTTACAATATCGGGTTTGAGATCGAACGCCTTCATTACTCCGTACACGGCGTAGGGGTCGGAGGCACAAAGTACTGTGCACTTAATGCAGTGACGAATAGCCTCAATGGCGGTCTGGCCGTTATAAGGTTCCAGCGGCGAAGCCCCGATCTCTACCACGGCTACATCGGCTGGACGCCCCGCCATCAGGCTAAGCAGTTTTCGGAGCGCAATTTTATACTTATCGGTGGGGTACACCGTAGATGGTAACCCGACATCCACAAAGTCGAGGATATGATCGGCCCCGGCATCCGATACGCTGAGCATATCCCGGTACCGCCCGGCTCCGGTCAGTTTAGCACCTAGTACGGAAAGGCCCGCCCGTTTAAGCAAGCGAGTGATAATGCGAGCTGCCGTGGTTTTACCCGCCGACATGGAAGTGCCTACCATCAAAATAGTAGGCGTATTGTAATCTGCCGGCGGAACATCTGGCACGAAGTCTTCCATACTGGATTTTTGTCCGCCTAAGTGAACGTGACCTACGTAACGGATCGGAATGAGGGAAGAAAGAAACATAGATCGGGACGTTACCCGCCCGAACAATCCGGCGCCGGTTAGTACCTCCATCCGGCCGTCTTTTCCGACAGACCGCCATGTGCCGGTGGCTTCCATGGTAGCGAACCGCTCGCCTAGCGCGCCTACTAGTTGGTCGCCTTCGGTCACTTCTACCATGCGCCCGTCGGTACGTTCTATTCTAATACTACCGAGGTAGGGTTCGTTCACCTCACAAACTACGTAATCCCCAGTACTCCACTGCGACTGTTGCAGTGCGTGAATAGAAAAGCCGGAATGAGGAAGGGTTGAAATACGGGTAAGAGATGTGAAAATATGGTAATTCGTCTTCATTTTTGGGTTGTTCTAAAGGTTATTCAAGAGGTGGAGCTACCAACAGCAGCGTGAGCAGCGCGGTTCGCTCCACCATTTTATCCAGATAGACAAACTCGTGCGTAGCGTGGGCTCCGTCACCTACTGCTCCTAATCCGTCCAGCGTAGCGGTATACTGGCTGGTGGTGTTGGCATCGGAGCCCCCGCCGGCCATACCGTGTTCCAGCGAAATACCCAGCGCTTCTCCGGCCGACTGGGCTACCTCCCAGAGTTGGGAGTTGCGGGGAGTGACCTCCATGGGTAGCCGGCCAATGTGACCCTCAACAGTAAGCTTAGCTTCCGGATGCGTCGACTGAAGGTCGTGAATCCGCCGGGTTATTTCGTCGGCATCCTGCTGGGTAGGAACCCGCACGTCTACCACCGCAGTACTCTCCGGGGCTACCACGTTGGCGCGCACCCCACCCGATACCATACCCACGTTTACGCTGATCCCCCGGCTCGGATCGTTCATGGCAAATAGCTCCTGGATAGTATGCGAAAGCACTACAATGGAGCTTACGCCCTTGGTAGGATCTAACCCGGCATGGGCCGCTTTACCCCGCACCGTTATCGTAAACCGCCCCACACCCTTTCTTGCGGTTTTAATCTTTCCCGACAGGCCCAGTGAGGGTTCCAGTACCAAAGCCCGGTCGGCAATCTTAGCCAAGCGCCGAATGGTAGCGGTAGACTCGTGGCTTCCAATTTCCTCATCGGCATTTATAAGCACCAACGGAGTTACGGGACAGCGTAACGAGAGCTCCCGGATGCAGCGCAAGGCGAAGAGCAATTGGGTGAGTCCGCCCTTCATATCGTATACACCGGGGCCTCGCATTTTTTCCTCTTCTACCTCCACGGGCATAGATTGCAGTGTATTCAGAGGCCAGACGGTATCGCAGTGCCCCAGTAGTAATTGCACGGGTTGGCCGCGCTTCCGTTGCCGGGGTTTAGCGTACAGAAAACCCCCGGTCTTTTGCCCTGGCCTGCGCTGACTGGGATAGTCAATATCCGATAAAGCCTTGGCCAGGAAGCTCATCACCTCTTCCTGAGAATTTTTTACGGTTGAGGGTGACTCGACTTCGGTTAATTTTTTCAGAAAAGCGGTCATCTCGGGGGCCTGCTGCTGCAGGTAGTGGACAATGGCGGTGGCTC
>CAZKCO010000023.1:0-103996 GCA_964551335.1 uncultured Roseivirgaceae bacterium | reverse complement strand
ACCTTTCACCTAATGCACGGTATTTTCCAGCAAACTAAAACTCACACAACCCATAATGCTATGTATTAATACCAGCCTCGGGTGTCAACAGTGCTTTCCAGTTCCTCTTCCAGATCGTCGGGAAGCTCTGAAAAAAAGTCAAGTCCAGTGTAAGCCTCGATATTATCAATAGTCTCGATAAAATCGGAAGGGGGCTGGGAAGTGCCCTTGTTGGGCAACAGAAAACCGATAGCTTTAATATCGGGCTGCTGATAATCCAGGAGCACTTTGTAGTAGTAGGTAGGAACGCTTACTCCGTTTGGCCCTATTTTTTTAGGGTTATCGCTGAATACTGGTCCGCTCACTACGTACAAGCTGCCGTTCGCTACTGCCCAGTTTCGCACATCTTCTTCCAAAGTCCTCCATACTCCCCGATTAAATGTACGGTCCTGCGGACTCATATTGGATAGGTAGAAACTTTCGCTCATCGCTTCTTCCGAAAATCCCATATCACCGGCCGGGGCCAAATGCCCACGATCGTAGCCGGAACGGTAGTAATCATCTAGTGTAGCTGATCCGGTTGAAATTTTAGGGTCCTGACGAAAGTCATCAGTTCGTTCGGTATTTACCATTACTTCAGCCTCAGTTAGTTCATAAGCCACCCATTCGGGCTGCTCATGTTCTTCCACGTAAGACAGAGCGTAGAACTGATGCTGCACCAACACTCCCTGGTTCAGAGAAGGATAGTAATTGAACCCACTCAGGTCGGTCGGAGCCGGCTGGTCGCGGCGTTTTAAGTACAGCAGCAGAAGAATGAGTCCGGCGACGATCAGTAAGGTAATGAGTAGCGCGTTACTTTTCGAGCGGCGTTTGCGAGAATTGGCCATGCTAGTTACGAAGGTAGATGTTCGCGGGTATGCTTAAGAATAAATTGAATAATAGGACGAGGATTAGACAGACCGTGCACATGTCCCTCCCCTTTCTTTAAAATTACTTTCACCTTACCACCGTACTCTTCGTACTGCTCCACCATCAGTTGGCCATTTTCGGCGTAGGGTACAATCCGGTCTTGATCACCAGCCACTACCAGTAGTGGAATCTGGCTTTCGATCAACGGTTGTACTTTATTAATCGGATTTTGGTTATACTCCTTAGCCTCCTCTTCAGTGAAATTGTAGGCTGCCAGGCACTTCTGCCAGTCCTCAGTACTACCCATACCATTTTGAAGTCCGCCCGGCCAGCTTTTGATATCGCACACCGGAGCATCCACGTAAATGCAGGCTACCTTCTCCGGATTTTCCGCCGCCCAGTTAAATACGGATAGCCCACCTCGGCTCATCCCTTCCAACGCCACCTTATCGGCAAACAGGTAGCGGGAATTAAGCAGTTCGTAAAAGTCATTCCACAGTTGTACGGCGGCAGGGCTTCCGTAGAGGTCAGCCACATCAATGTAGGCAATGTAAAATCCGCGTTGCAGCAGGGCTAAATCAACTTCCGGGCGATGACCAAAAAAGCGGGCCCGCCATAGCCAGGGGTTTCCCTCGGCGGGCTTATTGGGAACTACTACCCGGCACTGCCGCTCCTCAAACAGAAAAGAGTACATAGTGTAGCCGTGGAAAGAGCCCAATTCTCCGGAAATAAGCCCGTCGGGTACAAAGCGATCTGACTGCTGAATGGGTGTGCACTGAAGTAGTACCAGCGCCATTAGCAAGATTGTAATACGGCTATCTGTTTTTAGAAAGCGAACTAGTTTAGACAACTGGTAGTAGTTATTCATTTTCTACGATCACGCAACGGTTGTTGCGAATATCGTCTTCAACGGTTTTGAATTTTACATCTTTTACGACCCGACCGTCATTATATTGTACACTTACCCGCTGATTTCGTCCGGCGATCTTCATAGTTTTAGCTGGTTTCACCGGTTCGGCCGGAGGACGATTGGCCGCCGGCTGCCCCTGCCCTCCTCTATTTAGAATGGAGCCTGATTCTTCTTTAGACGCCTTTACTCCTTGCTCCGAACGACGCACCGGACGGCGGGCTTCCTGTACTTCACCCGGTTGCTGCACCGGCAGGTTGGCTTTCATTAAGAAGGAAACCGTTTCTTCGTTCACCTTAGCCAGGAACTGTTTAAAGAGTTCAAAGCCTTCAAACTTATAGATAATTAGTGGATCTTTCTGTTCGTATACCGCATTCTGTACTGATTGCTTAAGATCATCCATTTCTCGCAGATGCTCTTTCCAGTTCTGATCGATAAAAGCCAGCACAATGGCTTTTTCCATGGTGCGTACCATGTCCTCACAATTGGTCTCTACCGACTTCTTCAGGTTAGCCGATACAGCCAGTTGCATTTTACCGTCGGTGAAAGGTACCACAATATTCTCTATGGTAGCTCCTTTGGTTTCGTATACATTGCTGATAACCGGCATAGCCCGTTGCGCCAACTGCTCGTTTTTGCGCTGGTACTGCTGATAAGCAAAGTTGTAAAGTTCTTCGGCCAGATTAGCTTCGCCGACAGCGGTGAAATGATCCTGATCAATAGGATGATCAATACCCAGCGTACCCAGTACGGTGAGTTTGTAGCTATCGAAGTTACCTACTCCTTTGGTGCTCAGCACAATATCCTCGCAGGTATCATAGAGCATATTCATGATATCAAGCTGTAGACGCTCTCCGAACAGAGCGTGACGGCGACGCTTATAGATCACCTCCCGTTGCTGGTTCATCACGTTATCGTACTCCAACAAACGCTTACGGATAGCGAAGTTGTTTTCTTCTACTTTCCGCTGCGCGCGCTCAATAGAGCTGGTCACCATGGAGTGCTGAATCACTTCGCCCTCTTCCAGTCCCATGCGGTCCATCAGTTTGGCAATACGGTCGGAGCCGAACAGGCGCATCAGGTTGTCTTCCAAAGAAACAAAGAACTGCGAAGAACCCGGATCACCCTGACGACCGGAACGTCCACGTAACTGTCGGTCTACCCGCCGCGATTCGTGCCGCTCGGTACCCACAATGGCTAATCCACCGGCTTCTTTAGACTCGGGAGAAAGTTTAATATCAGTACCCCGACCGGCCATATTAGTCGCGATGGTAACGGTACCCGGCTTTCCGGCATTGGTAACCACCTCCGCCTCACGCTGATGTTGCTTGGCATTAAGCACCTGATGATCAACCCCTTTCATCTTCAGCATCCGGCTCAGAATCTCCGAAATTTCTACGGAAGTAGTACCTACCAGCACCGGACGGCCCTGCTCCGTCATTTCTTTGATCTCATCGGCTACCGCATTAAACTTTTCGCGTACGGTTTTGAAAACCTTGTCTTGCCGGTCATCCCGAACGATAGGCTTGTTGGTGGGGATAACCACTACATCCAGCTTATAGATGTCCATAAACTCTCCCGCTTCTGTCTCGGCCGTACCGGTCATACCGGCTAGCTTATGGTACATGCGGAAGTAATTCTGCAAGGTAATGGTCGCATAAGTCTGCGTAGCTTCTTCTACCTTCACATTTTCTTTCGCCTCAATAGCTTGGTGCAATCCGTCGGAATAGCGGCGACCGTCCATTACGCGGCCGGTTTGCTCGTCTACGATCTTCACTTTGCCGTCAGCAATGATGTATTCCTGATCGCGCTCAAACATCGCGTAAGCTTTCAGCAACTGGTTCACCGTATGAATGCGCTGCGACTTGACCGAATAGTCTTTAATCAGTTCGTCTTTCTTCTCTACCTTTTCCTCGTCAGACATGGACTCGTCCTTCTCCAACTGATCAATTTCGGTTCCGATGTCGGGCATGATAAAGAACTGCGGATCTTCTCCCTGCTTGGTAATCTGTTCCAGTCCTTTCTCGGTCAGATTGATGTTATTGGTCTTTTCTTCAATAGTGAAGAACAGCGGCTCATCGGCCTCGGGCATCATTTTCTGATTATCCTGCAAGTAAAAGTTCTCCGTTTTTTGTAGGATTTGCCGCACCCCGGTTTCGCTCAGGTAGCGAATAAGTGGTTTGTGCTTCGGTAGCCCCCGGTAAGCGCGGAACAGCGATACTCCACCCTCTTTGGTGTCACCTTCCTTAATTTTCCGTTTAGCGTCCTGCAAGAATTCGTTAACCACTTTTTTCTGCATCTCGTAGAGTTGGCCAATTCGTGGCTTAAATTCATAGAACTCATGCTCATCTCCCTTAGGAATGGGACCAGAGATGATAAGTGGGGTACGGGCTTCGTCAATCAATACGGAGTCAACCTCATCTACCATCGCGAAGTGGTGGCCGGGTTGTACCATATCTTCGGGATCGCGCGCCATATTATCGCGCAGGTAATCGAAGCCAAACTCGTTGTTGGTTCCGTAAGTGATATCACAAGCGTAGGCCTCCCGCCGCTCGTCAGAATTAGGCTCGTATTTGTCAATACAATCTACCGATAAATTGTGGAAGCGGAAGAGTGGAGCCATCCACTCCGCATCGCGTTTGGCGAGGTAGTCGTTTACCGTTACGATATGCACTCCCCGCTTTGCCAAAGCATTCAGGAAGGCAGGCAGTGTGGCCACCAGCGTTTTACCTTCCCCGGTAGCCATCTCGGCAATCTTTCCCTGGTGTAGCACAATACCACCAATCAATTGCACGTCGTAGTGCATCATATCCCAGGTGATAGGCGTACCCGCGGCATCCCACTCGTGGTGCCAGGTAGCTTGTTCCCCCTCAATGGTGATGTTAGGATACTTGGCGGCTAGCTGCTTATCGTGCATGGTAGCGGTTACTACCAGTTGCTTATTTTCTTTTAACCGGCGGGCGGTTTCTTTCACCACGGCAAAGGCCAGCGGTAGCACCTCCATCAGTATTTCTTCCAGCCGTTCGTTACGATCCTCCTCTAGCTGGTCAATGCGGGCGAAGACTCCTTCCTTCTCCTGCATGTCCATTTTGGGCTGATCCTGCACCCGCTGGTTAAGCTCGGCAATTTCCTTATCAATATCGGCCAGGCCTTCGTTAATTTGCTCGCGCAGTTGCTCCGACTTGCCTCGCAGTTCATCATCACTGATAGAAGCTAGCTGGGCAAACTCCTGGTTGGTCTGCTCTACCAGCGGCATAATATTTTTAATATCTCGGTCTGACTTAGACCCGAACATTTTAGCTAATCCTTTAGTAAGCGCATTAATCATGAACTCAGAATATTCTTGTTGTTAGATAAATAGTCACTGGTCATTTGTCGTTAGTAAAATGTCATTTATAAGCTCAAGCTCAGACGAAAACTCATGACAAGGGACAAAGGACTAGTGACTAATGACAAAATATAAACCTCATTTAGACAAAAACAGTGCCCTCAAATACCATAACGGCCGGACCAGTCATAAAGACCTGGGTGAATTTTCCGTCTCCGGCTTGTTCGAAAGCAATGGTTAGCTGCCCGCCTCTCGCCTGTACTGTGATCGGACTTTCCAGGTTTTCGGCATGAGCTAGCGCCAGTGCTACTGCCGTAATGCCCGTACCGGACGATAACGTCTCATTTTCCACCCCTCGCTCGTAAATTCGCATCTGCACCTGTCCGTTGGTTCTTTGCACAAAGCTAGCGTTGGTACCTTCGGGCATAAAGCGATTATCGTAACGGATTTTTTTTCCTTCCGCCATTACATCGTAGTCTGACAGCAACTGATTTTCGGCTAAAACCCTGACAAAATGGCGGGTTCCGGTATCCAGGAAGAAACCATCTTCGTAGGTATCCACCTGCGATACATCGGATAAATTCACGGTTATCTGCCCGCCTTCAATTTGGGCCTGATGCACTCCGTCGTGCGCCAGAAAAGTGGTTTCCTCACCGATTATTCCCAGATGATACGCCAGATGTACCGCACAACGAGCACCGTTACCACACATCGCTACCGAGCCGTCGGCATTGTGGTAGACCATTTCAAAATCGTAGGTAGGGTGCTGATTGAGTAAGATAATACCGTCGCTCCCCACCCCAAAACGGCGGTCGCACAGCCGGGAGATAAGTACCGTATTCTGAGAAGGAAACATACCCTCCCGGTTATCAAACATCACAAAATCATTTCCGGCCCCCTGATACTTATAAAAATGCAGCGAATCCATGCGACACTATTTAGGCTGCGAAGATACAAAAATTCGTGTGGGACTTGTGAGGTGAATGAGGAAATTTGAGTGGTTGACGATTGTTGACCGGAAGCAGTTGGCGGGATGCAATAATTAGTTGCTCTGCCACCTCCCGATAAACGCCTCCTGCCAACCGCCTCTCGCTTTCCACCTCCCGCATCCTGTTCACCGACTCCTCGGAGAAAACTTATACGGATGGCGAATCATTTTACCAAGCATTGCTCCTACACTGGTATACCGCTCCTGTAAAGTATCGTGTTGGTCGCTGCTGATATAGCCGCAGTCGCGGGCAAAGGATATCCAGACTGAGGTCTCGCTGCATTCGCTATCGGCATCGGTAAGTTTACTAGTGAAGTGTTTGGGATAAATGCGTTTTCGGTAGCCTTCGGCAATGTTGCTGCATACGGAGCGGGAAGAACGGCGAATTTGATCGGTAAGGGAGTACGTTTCGGCTTTGGGGAACTGCTTGCTGATTTCAAAAATCTCCATCGCCAATGTATAGGCTAATTGGAATACGCGCAGGTCTCGGAAGCCTTGGTCCATATTGCGATGATTGTTTTTAGTGAGAGTATAGTACGGTGGCAGGAAGCGGTAAGCGGGAGGCGGTTAAATACTTTTCTACTAACTGCCTACCGCCTCCCGCATCCTGCCAACTGCATCCTGTCTCCCGTTCTACCGAGAAACCACCAATATTCCTAGCGACTCTAGTAGTTGTTCGTCGTGGCGAAGGGCGTAGCGAGCAGCCTCGCGAAATTCGCGCATCCAGGCGTGAAGGGCATCGGTAGCTTCCTGATACTTTTGGGTAGCATCTTGAGCTGAACCTTGGTAGTTAATCCGCTGATTATAAGTTTCTTTGAGGGTATCTAATGCGGCTTTGGCTTGCTCTAAATCCTCTTTTTTTACTCCGTACTTAGCCAGTGGCTTTTGGATATCGGCAATGGAACCGTAGAAAGCTGAGGCTTGCTCCATCCACTCCGCCGGTGAGTTAGATCGCTTGCCTTTTAGTGCCAACTCCTTTAGCATGACACGGTCCTTTTTAAACGTAAGCCGAGCCAGGGCTACGTGCTCGCTATAGATTTCTTTCAGTGCCTCCCACTGCTGATTAAAAGTATCAGTGGTACTAACTTTGGTCCCGTACTTCTTTTGCCGGGCCTTGCGCCAATCCAGGGCCTGAACACGTAGGGTTTCTCCTTGCTGCACATCCTCCAGAGTAAACCCAATATCCCTTAGTTTTTGCAGAATAACCGGGTTATTGAGGGTATTATTAATGGTAATTTGCGACTGACGAAATAGCTCTTTATGCGAATAGGTACTCATATCTCTAACCGATTTTAACCAGCTACAAAAAAAGGTAGTTAGCAAAAAGATGCTGCCAGAAACAGCTTGATTTATGGCAGGTGTACCGTTTTCTGTAAAAGCGTAAAACCCACTAGTAGAGAGACCACAGAAAAGTAAGGTTTAACCGCCGCTAGGTTCTGTAAAACCGAACCTGAATGGACCTTGGTGCCCGCAAGGTTGCCTCAAGCCACGCTCGAATAAGCCTCGGATCAGTCAAGGTTAATGAAACCTTGGAAAAACTTACCTTTTAGAAGATGAGTCTTGATTGAGAATAAGCATAAATACGGCCTGGAGTGATAAGTCCAATTTGTTCCCCAAAACAAGTAAAGGAATTTTAGTACCTTTTACATGGATGCAAGAGATGCCGGAATTCGCTTTACTCCTCCGGCAAAACGTGACGATAAACCAAAAAATTTTATACTCAGTTTTTCATAAATTCACTTCGTGTGATTCAGAAGGCAATAAGAATAGGTAGCCCTAAATTAGGGATAGAATGAATAAAGTAAAGCACTGGATAGAAGATCATTGGAATAATATTACAAGCATTTTTGGTCTACTCGTTTTTGTCCTAGTGTTCGTTTTGGTTTATGTATACGGTCCCAAGCTTTTAAATACGTTCCTGGTGAACCGTTTAGACACTGAAACAACAGGTAAAGTTTTATCTATTGAAAGAGAAAAGATAATTCGCGAAGATCATTTAGGTGGCAGAGTAAAGATTGGCGGATTTACCATGACATATCAGTATGATATAGAGGATAGTACTTATCGTAGAGAGGAATATGTAGACCGAAAGTCAATAGATCGTAATGCTGAGCTATTTCTGCTATATCTTAATCCGGGAGATACAATTTTGGTGAGATATAATCCGAAAGATCCTTCCATAGCGAGATGGCTTCCCGAAACCATCAAAGAAGCTTCAACCCAATAATAAGAATGGCCAGTTTCACCCTGCCGGATCAAGGAGGTGGCAACCGAAATTGCACGGGGCGAAACCCGTTGTACTTAAACATGCAGGTTTGATCACCCAAAAAGACCGGATTTCTAAAAGCCTGATAGCGGCGCATATCAGGGATGATGGCTGAGCCTCCTCCGGCAGCATCGGTTTGACGTATCCACTGAACAATATGCTGTTCCAATTGCTGGTTCCGGTTTCGAGCCGACTCAGCCGTACCAATAAATGCATCAATCTGCCGACGCACTTCCTGCTCATTGTACTGAAAATTCCGTAACTGCCAACGCAGCGTAATAAACTCGCCCATCACGAAGCCCGCTTCGGTCATGGCCCGCGAGCCAGGCCGGAAGTTTCCCCAGGGCCGATTAGGCGGCACCCGGCTTCCCCGGCGCGAATTGGATTCGCTCAGGGTGCGGGGCACCAATTGTACGATAGCATCAGTAGTGGGTGTCCACATTTCCCAGAACCGAAAGTGCTGGGGCAAACGAGGGAATCTCCGGCGTAAATAGGCTCGGCCTACCACTTCCACCTGGTCGTCTGGCAGTATACCTACCCGACTCGGACAAATACGCACTCCTCGATTGTTAGCGTACTGCCCACCTTCTTCGTGAACGGGTACGCGAATATCTTCACCCGCTCGGTAGAAAAAGATGGATGAACGCCCAGCCCCACTCGCGGTAACTGACCGATTTAGCTGAGCATTAGTAAGGCTAGGATCAATCAGCCGACGGCTCCGCATGATTCGGAGCACCTGAAGCACAATCTGCCGTACGTTTTCGGCTCTTCTTCGGGAAAGATTGAGATTGTATCGGTTTCCACCACTTGAGCTGGCCAGCCCGGTAATTTCTATCCGGTGACCCATCCGAAACTGCCTAATCAGGAAGTTCATGAAAGTAGCCTGAGTCAAAAAAGCCGTATGTTCTCGCCTCGGCTGATCGTCCTCAACGGCAAAGTTCCAAAGCCAGAAGGTGGGGCCAGGGTCTTCTTCGATCATACCCCGGGTATGTTCGGTAGCCCAGATTCTTTCGGGAGTATCGCTCATAACAGATGAGATAATGGAAATAGTCTCATCTATTAGTGTCGGCCAAGGCAGTAAGTGTAATTAAATGACGACCCTAAATTTAGTACAGAGCCATATCAAACTGCTTGCGGTACTGCTTGGTGAGCGGGTGGTCGGTACCCATCAGCCGGAAAAGCGCAATGGTTGCCCGGCGAGGTAATTCGTTGCAGTAGGTTTTATCTAGCATGGTTGCCTTTATGAGCGCTTGCAGTGCTTTTTCAAACTCGTCTTTCTTCATGGCATCCTGCGCTAGCTGGATTTGCTCCTCTACCTTAGGATGACCGTCTTGCTCGCAGGCCATCAGGTCGGCTAAGCTGCGCACGTCTTCACCTAGTTCAAAACTACGGTGGGTATGATGAACTGCCTCACGGGCCCGCTCGGGGTGTTGCCCTACCGTAGCCGCGGCTAACCATAATTCAGCTTCTTCCATATCATCGTTCTCCTGCACGAACTGCTCCAACTTCGCCACCGCATCGGCATGCTGGAAAGTAAATAGCTGGTTCCGGTAAGTCTCCAACTGTTCTTTACGCTCGTCGGGCAAATGTTCTTCTAACCATTTTTGAATCTGAGGTTTAGGTAAGGCCCCGGTAAACTCGGCAATCACAACCCCCTGATGAAACATTTTTACCGCCGGGATGCCCCGGATACTGTACCGCTGGGATATGTTTGGATGCTCGTCAGTATTTACTTTTACCAGCTCCCAGGTTCCGTTAGCTTCTTCGGCTAACTGTTCAATCACCGGACCAAGAAACTGACAGGGACCGCACCAGGGTGCCCAAAAATCTACTACTACCGGTACCTGTTCGCTGCGGGCAATAACGTCTTGTTCAAAATTCATATCAAATATGGCAACTTAAATGAAACATCTATTCGCCTTATTCTACGAGGAAGGAACTGGGTTAGTTTGGTGTTCGGCTCGCTCTTTTAGGGCCCGATTCATAGCAATGAATCCGGCCTGGGTGGTTTCAGCAATCTGCCTCATCACGAGGCCACGCAATAGTCCGCTAAATTTCTCTTTCTGAGTAAGTTTCACCTGCTGCGGACCTAACTCTTCAATAATGAAAATATGATGTCCGTCGAACAGTCCCGGAATCCATAAGTGACCTAACCACTCCAGTCGGTGATTTTCTTCTACTTTAATTAGCTTAGGAGTGAAGGTCATCGTTTTGTCGCCCTGCTTCATTTGGTTAGTAAGACGAGTTCCTTCTAAAGCTTTACCGGAGGAACTGACAATAAAGGGGTTCCACTGGTGGTAAGCCGCAAAATCGGTGAGTACGTGCCACACTTGTTCGGCGCTAGCGTTGATAATAATCTCGGTGGTTAATTCTTTCATAACTTTTAGGGGTATAGGGTACAGGGTGAATGGTTAAGGGTATAGCTTTAAGAGATTCTCAGGTATGTACCTTCAACCCTTCACCATCTACCGCTTTCCAAAGATAGGCAGACTGGCTGGCAGATGACGTTATCTTTTGTTAAGAAAATGGCGCGCAAATTTTGCTATCTTCAAGACGAACTAACCTCTTTATTCATGCTGTCGATCTTCCGCTTAAATTTACGAATAAGACTTTTAGCTCCCCTTGCTACTCTGTTGTTTTGTGCCTGCACCTTCGCCCAATCGCAAGAGCTAGGGGTGTTTGAGGAAAATGTAGACGTAGGGAATCCCCAACTCTCCGGTTCGGCAGAGTACGATATGGCTACTCAGACGTATACGATTCGCGGGGCAGGTTATAACATTTGGTTTGAGCGAGATGAATTTCATTATGTGTACCGAGAACAACAAGGAGATTTCGTGGCTACTGCTCATTTTGAGTTTGTGGGCGAAGGAGTAGATCCCCACCGCAAAACCGGATGGATGATTCGAGAGTCGCTCGCTGATACGGCGGTTCATCTCAGCGCAGTATCGCACGGCGATGGACTAACGGTGCTTCAGTGGAGAACTGAGCCAGGTGCCTCCATGCGCGACCCGGAAGACGAGATCTTTTTCCCGGATAAGAACATAGACATCGTCCAGCTAGAGCGGAAGGGACAAACGATCACCATGCGAGTTGCTAAAGAAGGCGAAGAACTACAGCTGGTTGGTTCTCATACGATGGAGCGCCTACCAGAGAAAGTTATGGTCGGCCTGTTTGTGTGCTCCCATAATCCTGAGGTAGTAGAAGAAGCTATCGTTCGGAATGTGCAGATTGATGAGTAGGTAACCGGAGGTGGGAAGTTATGCAGTAAGCGGTAGGCGGTAGGCGGTGAGATATACTCTATCAACCGCTTACTGTCAACTGCGCCCTGCCTCCCGCCTCCCATTTGTTCCAGTCATTTAGAACTAATTCGTTTACGAATTCTGCTCATTGAAACTGGAGTAATACCCAAGAACGAGGCAATGTAGTGCTGGGGCACTCGCTGAAACCATTCGGGTTGCGAAGCCAACAGTTTTTGGTAACGTTCTTCGGGCGAGTCAAGAATATAGGATGAAAGAATACGCTGGGCATTGATGAAGCGCTGCTCGGCAATGCGGCGGCCCATCACCTGAAAGTTAACTGAGTGAGCGTAAATCTTTTCCAAATTTTCGCGATTAATAACCAGGAGCTCGCTGTCTTCCAATGTTTCCAGATTTTGTTGGCTAGGGACTTGTTGTAATAGGCTATCCAGTGAGGCCGCGAAAAGATTTTCCAGAAAGATAAATGCAGTCATTTCTTCCCCTTCTTTATTGTAGAATAGCCGAAGGCAGCCCTGGTTGATGAAGTAAATCTCTTGGGCAACTTTTCCTTCACTTACCAACGCAAACTTTTTGGGCACCTCCCGGTACACGCACTGCTTTTCCAAAAATGCCAGTTCAGCCGGGGTGAGCGGGGCCAGTTGAGAGACGTATTTACGAAGCTGAGAATACATGCTATTTTTCGGATTTTGTACTACCAAACTTCCTTAAGCGTTGGTTTTATATTAAATTGAACGTTCGCAAACTGCATCGTTTCATTTTTTATTACTAGAAGATACTTTATAATGAAAAAAAGACCTAACAAAAAAAATGCTTTACCTCGCCGCGATTTCCTGAAGGGAGCGGCCACCTCGGCCGCCTCGTTTATGATTGTACCCCGTCACGTGCTGGGCGGAACTGGTTATCAGGCACCTAGCGATACTGTAAATGTAGCCGCTATCGGTGCTGGGGGCATGGGTGCCTCTAATATGAGTCGGCTTACCAGCCAGAATATTGTGGCGCTGGCCGATGTAGATCACGAGCACGTGAGACAATCCGTAAGCCGGGATAACCGGGCGGAATTGCGGGCGGCCTACGACAAAGCTACCTGGTACCACGATTTCCGCAAGATGCTGGATGAGCAGCAGGATATTGATGCGGTAGTGGTAGCCACTCCCGACCACTTTCACGCAGTAGCAGCCAGTGCAGCGATGCAGATGGGCAAGCACGTATACGTACAAAAACCACTGACCTACTCAGTAAAAGAAGCGCGCGAACTAAAACGACTGGCCAAAGAAACCGGCGTAGTCACCCAAATGGGTAACCAAGGGCACTCCAGCGACGATGCCCGCCGCCTGAACGAGTGGGTGCAGGCCGGAGCCATCGGTCCGGTACGGGAAGTGCACGTGTGGACCAACCGCCCTATTTGGCCTCAGGGTATTCCCCGTCCTACCGAATCCGAGAGCGGACGCAACGATATAGAATGGAACCGGAGAGTTGTGGAGGACTTGCTGCTCAGGTCGATGAGCGGTAAGCATAAAGTACCGAAAGACCTGGATTGGGATCTGTTTTTAGGTCCCGCGCCTTACCGAGAGTACCATCCGATCTATCATCCGTTCAACTGGCGCGGTTGGGTTGACTGGGGCGTAGGTGCTCTGGGCGACATGGGTGCCCACCTGATTGATCACCCTTACTGGGCATTAGGACTGGATTACCCTGATACCGTGCAGGGAACTTCTACGCCTTGGGGTGGCGACGAAGAAGATCGGGCGACCTATCCGCTGTCTACCACCGTTCACTATACTTTCCCGGCGCGGGGTATGCTACCCGAAGTAACCATGCACTGGTACGACGGTGGGTTGATGCCTAAGCGACCCGCCGAACTACCCGACGATGTAGAACTGGACCGGGGTGGCGGAGTTATCTTCCAGGGGGAGAAAGGTATTCTGTATCATAAAACCTACGGTTCCGATCCTCAGATGTACCCGCAATCGCTAATGGAACAGTATGCCGACGTACCCCAAACCTACGAGCGCATTGAGGGCGGCCGTGATGCCCACGAGATGAACTGGATACGAGCTATCAAAGATGAGGAAAAAATCTCCTGCCCGTTTGAGTACGCCGCTCCGCTGAACGAAACCATGCTGTTGGGAGTAGTCGCCCTGCATGCGCCGGGTGAGATACTGCGCTACGACGGCGAGAAAATGGAGTTCACCAATAACCAGGACGTGAACCGCCACCTACACCGCGAATATCGTGATGGTTGGAGTATAGCGTAACTATTACTTTATACGATTCTTAGAGCCTGATCATTTGATCGGGCTTTTCTTTTCTGCGAAATCGAGAAACCATTTCACACTGTAATAGAAAAAGCAAATCCTTCTTACACGACTGAATTGGCACATTGCTCCAGCATAAGCTGAGTAAATTGGAAGTGACCAAATGTGTTACTAGTGAAATCAGTACTTAGGCCAAATTTTCTTTGCTACTAAACGCTTGATAACTCCTTCTTTAGGTCATCCATAAAGTTGGGGTTGGCGTTGACATCAGCGTATAAATAGCCCTGGTAAATTTCGGGAACCGCTTCGTACGAAAAAGCCAGCGGCAACACCTTCAGCATTTTCTCTACCGCCCGTTTGTGGGCTAAGTCCATCTCGTTCCGGCAGTGATTTTTTCCGTAGTATTCTTCGGACATCACCGGAACAAACACTTTGGAATCGACGATGGCCCACATATACTTGGAGGTGAAAGCCTCGCCCAGACCAATACTTTTCTGATCGAAAAAGATACTGAGTTTATCGCCGTTGGGTTTGCGGAATGCGGCCAGCGGCTCGTACACGTTCTTGGTAACCCACTCGCTATTACCGTGGGAATAGCTGATGAACACATCGTACTTCTCTCCCCCTTCGGCAATGCCGGTGACTAAAAACTTGTGAGCAAACCGCCAGGAAAGGATAGCGGCCAGCGCAATAGCAATAAGTGCTAACCCCACCGGCAGCACCTTATCGGTGGTTAATACGGCTAGCCCAAATACCAACAACAGAGCGGCACTGATGATGAATGATAAGATAGCGATGAGTATTGGCTTAGTCTGTAGCTGCTTTACGTACTTAAAAATTAAAGCATAAACCAGCGCGGTGAACAAAGCGAAGAATAGTACCAGTCCGATAATTACTAACGGATTGTTTAGAGGTTGTTTCGCCAACTGATTGTACTTTAGCTGATCATTCAGGGCCCAGGCCAGCAGATGCGTTCCGGTTTTATTCAGCTCCTGAATTTGATCCTCCTCCAGGCTTCCTATCACTAATATCTTGTCTTCCATGCCAAAATCAGAAGAAAATGTTCCTCCAGTGATTGTATTGGTATTGTGCGTGAACCGGTAGGTTTGCGACTCAATCTCGGCTTCGTTGCCCATCGGCAATACGTAGAATCTTGGTTCCTGAGGCGGACTTTCCTCTTTGTTGAAATCCCGGGCTACTTTCAGTGCCAGTGCCTCAACAAATTCGTTGCCCCCTTGCTCGCGAGGATACTTCAGTTCCGATGCGTAGGTGATAATACCTTGGTTCTCCTGAAACATGGTATGCAGGCGGAATCCCTCAAAATAGTTCTCGTAGAGCTCTCGCGCTTGTTTGGCATCGTGCCTTTCAAAGGATGATTTCTGGAGCTGGGTCATATCGTAGACGCCGTACACCTTCAGACCTTTCTCCTCCAATCGTTGCAGCGCTGCTTTCAGCGTATCTAACCCCGCGGGTTCGTTGCGGAAAAATATATCCAAAACCACTGCCTCCGCCCGGTCGTTAGCCGCATAGTGGGCACCGATTGTGTCTAACAGATTAGCTAGGCGTTCGCGGTAATTGCTCCGGTCAAAAGTAGAGGTGCCGGGGGCGTAGTAGGGCAGATCAATCAGCACAATATCATCCCTCAGTTCTACGCTATTGGCATCGTCCAGGTACAAAGACCGAAACACTAAGTAATCAATACTTTTCCAGAAGGTGGTGAAGGAGGCAATAATGCTCAGAGAAACTACAAAGATGATGAGGTAAATACCCAACCGTTTTAGAGTTGCCATGGTAGCCTGATTAAAGAGTTTCCAGTTCTGCCTCCAGTTCGTCTAGCCGTTGATAGTATTCCTCGGCCTGATCGTAGTCCTCCACCAGTTCGTAGGCCCATCCTAGGGTATCGTACATATCAGCCAAATCCTGCCCAATACTCCAGGCGGTGTCATTGTCTTCTTCTTCCAGAAAGTAGCGGTACTCTTCTTCGTAGTAAGGAACTTCTTCCTTTAGGATATCCACCGCGATATTCCAGTTTTCATCACCTCCGGCTTCATCGTCCGAATAATAGTAGGCCTCAGCCAGCGTAAGGTAATCCTCAGCGATAAACGGATCGTCCGGATCAATTTCCTTCAGTAACTGAACGGCTCTTTCCAGGGGGTCAATGGCCTGTTCCGGTTCTCCGTTGTCCAGGTACAATGCCCCCAAAGTCATGTAGCCATCCACTAAATATCCAGCATCAACCCCATCGTCAAACGCCTGGTCGAGCTGCTGTTGGTAAATGGCAATAGCTTCGGCGTAGGTGGCGTAGGTCACCTGCTCACTGCTATTATGATTAAAGAGTTGCTCGGAGTCGCCCTCACTGAGGTAGGTGACCTGGGTGGTGGTAAGTTCGCGTTCTTTTTTTCGCTCAACCTTCGCCGCTTCCGAAATAGTTAGCGGTACTTTGCTCTGTATGGCTACCCTTCCTTCGGTGGTATTAAATTTCACGTCTTTGCCTACCGCCTCCACGGTGAAGATTGTTCCTTCCACCGCTCCCTGATACTTGGGGGTTGGACCGCTCGCCTTATAGAAATTAAGCAGGTTGCTCACGTAGTGGGTTACCTGCCCCACAAATGTTTGGTGAGATTCGCCTTTGGGGCTCACTGTAGCCTGATGCTTTGATCCGGGTCCTAAACGCTGGCGGTTGTTGTTGGTGCTTAGCCATACCACCGTATTGGCCGGTATCTGAAATATTGTTCCGGACGGAAAAGCATCCTGAGGTTTTACGTTAGCCGGAGCAGGTCTCTCTTTTGGCTTTGCTATAATGATTTCTACGCTGCTAGTTCGCTGACCATTAAACTCAACCTCGGCGATCATGATCTGTCCCGATGTGGTAAGCGGAAACAAACTGATCAGAATAGTAGCGAATAAAAGTAAGACAAGCCATGAGGGAAAAAAGGCGTTTCTTAAGGTAGTAGCCATAGTTGTAGTTGGGTAGGGTTGGTAGTTCAAATAAGCCGTTTGGCCGATTTCACTGTGGGAATTTACAAAATAAAAATCGGCTAAGATGTTGCCGATTTTTATCTTCTATTTCACTGATTTATCTCCCGGCAAATCGCTAATTTTTGATCACAATAGCAGATTAAGATCAGCTTTTCCGACTTTTTAAGATTTCATATGAAGAGTTTTTAAACGACCATATTTACCTGAACTACTACGGACAGAACAGAACTCCTCCAGCGGTCCCTACTATTATCTAACGTACTGCATATTGATGCGAATAACGGGTTCATTAGGAGATATAGCTATTTATGTTGGGATTTCGTAGGAGCATCATTAATGATGTTCCTACAACCATATAATTTTCAAGAGGATATGTCAACCCGATATTCGCATTATTGATCAGCAATTAGCAGTTTTCGGAAAAGGCTCAACGCACTACCCGTATTGTTTGCCTTTCCTGCTGTAGACGAGCCTGAACCATGTACAACCCGGGTGGTAGGTCCGATATATCCAAGGTAAAATTAGTATTGCTCTCGGCTTGAGTAGTAAACGACCTTTGAGACACCGGCCAGCCGTATTGGTTCATAATAGCTACCTCTAACCGCTGGTTAGGATGATCCATAACCTGTATGCTTACTTCCGACGCTCCCGGATTGGGGGAAGCTTCCATCTGCACTGCCGGAGCGCTCATGGCGGCCATTGCCGGAGGTAGTAGCACCTGGTCGATGGCGTGCGCCACTCCATTACTGGCTAGCACATCGGGGATTACTACGGTTGCATCATTTACCATCACCCTACCATCCGCAATGCTGATGACTACGTCACTATACTGTCGCGTTTTTATCCTTTGCCCATCCGTTAGGTCTGCCGATTGTACTTCCTGACCAATCACCAGATGATACTGGATAACTTCTCGCAAGGTGGGAATAGGTATTTGACGGATATCATTTAGATTTAGAGCCGTCAGCAAAGTTTCAAAGGCAGCATTGGTAGGAGCAAAGGCGGTGAAAGGTCCCTCACCACTTACAGTAGAAAGGTACCCAACCTGCCGTAAGGCAGTTGCCAGTACGGAAAAATCATCGTTAGTGCGTACTATTTCAGCCAGTGTACTCCTTCGGACAACTTCAAACTTGATTTCCTTGGTCATGCCGGGTATACCGGTAGCGGTTTTTCCGGTGTAGGGCGTAGCCGAAAGCATATAGTTACCCTCAGCAAACTTTCCCGGCTTGTAGTCACCGTTTCGGTCACTAAACAGCGCGTAGGGAGGGGCGTTCTGCGGTTGACTCTTATCCCCGTTCAGCATAAACTGAACACTTTCAGGATGGCCCATCACATTCGCTCGTACGTTTAGTTGCGAGGGTAACCGGGATAGGTCAAGTACATCACCGTCCTTCAATTCCATGATATCCTGATTATTGCGAGCATTGACCAATGTAAAACTCTGAATGGTGGGTGTTGGCATAGGATGATCGGCAAAGAATTCCCATATCACCTCGCTAGCATTAATATCCTGGTTGACCGGGCCTAAGAACGCAGGCCATACATTTCCCCATACTTCGCTTTCCGGCCACCCGCCCATGGGCCAGGTGTGTCCGCCATCGTTCATTACGTAAAAATCCATTTCAGTTTCACCATCGCAGTTGGTGTATTCGTACCGGGTGATAGTGCTATTGTCCTCAGTATTTATATTAGGCAGTTCGGTGACGATTGGCTCTGATGAGCAGTTGTTTTGGGACACCCAATATTCGGGCGTAGTGGGTATGGGCGGATAAAGGTCAGGAATACCCTCGTACGGGACCAAAATATCATCTGTGCCGTGGATGAGAATAGTAGATACCGGTCTTTCGGTATTACAACTGCTTAGCTGCGCGTAAGTCATATGCCCCCCTACGCCACCGGCCGAGGCAACTCGGTCGGATAATTCGCAGGCTAGGTAAAACGAAAAATGGCTTCCGTTTGACCACCCGGTGGCGTGAACACGGGCCAGGTCAATATTGTATTGATCATTGACATCATCAATGACTTTACTAACAAAGCCAACGTCGTCCTGATGCTCCTCGCGCTCCCAAGCACCAGGGATTATCCAGCCGGTTCCAATTTCGCCGGTAAGCGGATACAGAACAGGTAAGCCTTCCGGGTAAGCTATCAAAAATTTTTCCTTGTCCGCTACCGGGTTCATCTGAGATACTTCCATCTGGAACCTGCCATCAATGCGAAAACCGTGAAAGACCATCACCAAAGGCCAGTCTTCCTGCCCATCATAACCTTCCGGAACATAGAGCAGGTAGCTACGTTCTATTCCGTCGTGCATGAAGCTGTATTCGTGCAGAACTCCATTCTGCCCGTAAGAATTTGAGAGGAACAGAAATGATAGAATGAACCACAGAAGCGAGGTAAGCGCAGTTTTAGCTTTCATCGGGTTGACTAGTTTAGTGAGCGATAAAAATTGTTGATACTATCAGGCAGGCATCTCACTCAGGCAGTAAAATGATGCTGATATACGAATGAAAAAGTAGGAAATGAATTGATCAATGTATAGGAAAAAACGGACATCAGCGATTTTTTATCGCGAAAAAGATGGCTATGGCTAAAATTGAGCTCTCTCGAAATGATACGTTACTGATCATTCCATCAGAAAATTTCAGCAAAAAAATCTGTAAGTGCTGAAATGTTGGTCGAGATTGAGTACAGGATTATGCTTTTCGCTGAGCAAGTGCTCTCTCAGCTGGCTTCATTGAAATATCCCAAACCAGGCTTGAGCATTCTCTCGGTAGATTTTATCTACTACTTCCCGCGGTAATTGTAGCCCCTGAAATTCGCCGTCGATCAGATCGCTGGTCATGGTTTCGTCGGTAACGAAGTACTTCCAATCGCGGAGCCAGGTTTCGTGCATACCCTGTTGTAGGGCCTCTTTGTTTCCATCACCATCGTCGCCCATATCGGTGGCGTATAGCAAACGATCTTGGTACTCGATAAAAAAGTCTCTTACCTTCTCCCGGTTTTCCTGGGTCTGGTAGAATATCTGTCCCATACGGGCGGCCAGGTCTACCGACATATTAGGAAACTGATCCAGCCGTTTCGCCAATTCGTCCACACTCCATTCCAGGCTTCCTACATGCGCGCCGATAAACGTGAGTTCCGGATTTTTTTCCAGCATGCGGTCGCGGGCGGCAACCTGCTCCTCGTACGAGGGCATCTCCGGATGCTTATACATATGGTACTGCGGATTGTTCGTAAAATAATTCTTGTCGTTGTTAGTCGTCATCTCCTCTACCGGCAACCAGCAGTTCTTAGGCTCTCCTAAATGACCGATGAGCGGAACCTCCTGGTTGGCCAGTACGGTAAAAATAGTATCTAACTTCGGATCATCCACCATCACCAATTCACCCTCCTGGTCACGCTGTACCATCCCGATATTTTTCCACACTTTCACTCCAATGGCCCCAGCCTCAAAGCAACTATCCAGCCAATTAAGAGATTGCTGCGCCCAGTCGGGTTCATCCCACTCTTTGGCCGAAAAAGCCGTCACGCAGGCGATAGCATCCGAGTGATCGTTCGCCTGTTGCATGCAGTAGTTGAACTGTTCTTTCACATCTTGCCAGCCATCGGAATGGTCTACCACAATGGTAACCAGCTTGAAATTGTCTTTTCGAGCCTGCTCTACAAACGCATCCCGTTCGGTGCGGATATGGACGTGGGTATCTACCTTTTCAACCTGGTTGAAATCATCGACACTATAAAATTCTTCATTTTCGGTGCGCGGCGCCGAGGTGCAAGCACTAACGAAATACAGTAGTAGGAGGATATAGAAACGATTCATACCTTATTATTTGAGGATTAAAGTATGAATAATTTGGCTTTGCTACACAATTTTCCTCTAGATGAATGCTAAATAGCACTTAATCAACCTGTTATAAAAAAGAAGCCCAGTGGTATAAGCTGGGCTTTGCGTTCTTTGTTAATAGAATCAAACTCTGATCAACCAAACCCAAGGCACTTTAGCCTGGACGTTCGTTCTGTTGAATATCTGTTTCCAGCTTGTCAATCATCGCCTTTGCATTGGTATTGTTCGGATCTAAATCCAGTGACTTCCGATAATTTTCCACAGCCAATTCGGTATCACCGGCTTCCATGTAGGCCTCGCCCAGACTATCGAAGGCATTGCTGGACTCAGGATAATATTCGGTGTTGAGCTTAAAGAGTTTAATTGCTTCGTCGGTTCTATCCATAGCCAACAACCGGTATCCTAATGTATTAAACTCCGACTCCATCGCTGTAAAATCCTCGGAAGGGAGTGTTCCACCCATCATATAAGTTATTTTCCATTGTCCGTCTTTTCTCTCCAGATTCCGAAATAGCCACTGGTCGTAAGAAAAAGGATTTCCTTGATAAGCACCTTCGTTATGTTGGTTATGAACTACCCAGGCATGATTGCCCTGAATATGTATTTGCTCATCAATGATTTCGTGCTGATGATTCTCGACTCCGGCCGCAGCCCTTTGCTCCATTATATTTTTATACCAGACCTTTACTGAGTCCCATCCGGTTGTTCTGCTTCCATTGTCACCCATTCTCACCACATAGGGTTCATGGGCCCAAGCATCCTGGTAGGCTTCAAAGTCACCAGTAAAATAGTGATCTGTTTGTTTCTTAATCACATCGAGTATCGCCGCTTTTTCGGCTTCAACATCTGGTGATTGAGCTACGGCAGGCCAGATTCCAGCTAGTGACAGCAGTAGTATTGTGCAGTAAGTTTTCATAGTTAAATATGGGGATATAATTGTATTAAATGATAGTTAGACTTGATGCCTAGATAAGTATCTACAACAGTGTAGGTATTATCCATATCTCAACCCTCAACATCTCTAACAAAAGCAGAATAGTAGATCGGTAGAATACTATATACTTAAGTTTTGGAAGTATTACGACTATTTATGATCAAGGTAAGTATCCTGTCACTTAAAGTATAGGAAAAAACGGACATCACTCATTTTTACTTTAGTTAAAATGCCCAAATGAATACCAATTCTTTACCTCTGGGCAAATTGATCTCTGTAAAAAACACCTTACTTTAGTTTTGCTCAATCCGAATGCTCCTTCACGTAAGTACGAAGTGCTGATAAAACTACCCTTTCCTTCTTATACTTGGCTACTAGAATATGCATTCATTTTATTTACCTTTCTGGATTTAGAAAGCAAGACATAAAAAAAGCAAATCGATTTCGCCGCAATTGTAGTACATTAGCGGTTTTTATACCCTCACTTAACATTATGCTTCGTACCTACTTTAAGTTTGCTATCCGTACTTTCTGGAAGGATAAGTTTTATACACTGCTCAACATTATTGGGCTGGCTATCGGTATTGCCGTGAGTATCATTATTCTACTCTACTTGCAGAATGATCTTACCTACGATAAGCACCATGTAAACCACGAGCAAATTTACCGGCTGGTAACCAATGTGAAGGGGCCGGGGGTAGAATTCCACACCGCCAGTGCCGCCCGGGAGATGGGGCCTATGCTGGCCGAAGATTTCCCGGAGATACTTTCTTTTACCCGACTATCCGGGATGGGCCGGATTTTAGTCAATGTTCCCGATCAGGCAGAAAGTATCTATAATGAAGAAGAGTGGGTACGGGCTGACTCTACGATGTTCGACGTGTTTACGCATCCCTTTTTAGCAGGAAATCCGGAAACGGCCTTAAAAGAAAAAAACAGCGTGGTGCTTACGGAAACTCTGGCCCGCAAGTACTTTGGTGAGGAAGAAGCTTTGGGAAAAACCTTGTTGCTGTACGAGGAGAAGGAAAACTTCACCGTTACCGGAGTTATTGAAGATTTGCCGGATAACTCCCACGTAAAGTTTGACGCTATTGTATCATTCATCGAGCCGCGGGAATGGGCCATGCAGGATGGTGAGTTTAACTCGGAAGCCATCTGGAACCCGGATGTATTTACCTACCTATTATTTCCTGAAGGGTACAATACCACTGATTTCTTTGAGAAGCTTCCGCCCTTTCACGAAAAGTACATTAAACCCTTTGGCGATCAGGTGAGCAGCGAACTTTGGTTTTACCTGGAGCCGTTGGCTGACGTACACTTTACTTCTCAGCAAGACGGCGACGAACCCCAGGGAAATATTGCCTACGTATACGCCTTCGGGGGAATCGGCCTGTTTATTTTGCTGCTGGCCTGTATCAATTATATGAATCTGGCTACGGCCCGCTCCGGTAACCGCATGAAAGAGATTGGCATGCGAAAAGTGATGGGTTCCAGTCGGCGGGCGCTGGTTCTGTCTTTTTTGGGCGAGTCGGTACTGTTGTCGGTGCTGGCCCTGCTGATTGCCCTAGTGCTGGTGGCTACTGTGCTGTACGCTACTCCGTTTAACGATCTGGTTGAGAAAGACCTGTCGCTGAACCTATTGGACAATCCTATCCTGCTGATGGGAGCCATTGGCATTTGTTTGTTTATGGGCGTTGTGTCGGGGTTGTACCCGGCTTTCTATTTACCCGCTATTTCCACGGTGCAATCGATGAAGGGCGCCTTTAAGTCTTCTTCTTCCGGTATTGTACTGCGCAAAACGTTGGTGATTCTTCAGTTTACGATCTCCATTGCGGTGGTCATCTGCACGCTGCTGATGCAGGATCAAATTAGCTACGTGCGTAATCAGGAGTTAGGGTTCAACCGCGAACATCTGATGCTCATTCCGTTGCAGGATACGCTAGTCCGCAATCAGCTTCCTTACATTAAAAACGAACTGGAGCAGCACAGTGGTGTGATGGGCACCACGGTTTCGTACAGCGTGCCAGGACTGTGGGTGGGTAACTCAGTATTTCAGGTGGAGATCGATTCCAACCTGACCACTCAGTCATTCCGAACATTTTCTGTGGGAGATAATTATCTGGAAACGATGGATATTGCGTTGCTAGCCGGGCGGGATTTTCACGAAAACCTGGCGGGCGACACCGACGGTAAATCCTTCATTATTAACGAAGCTGCGGCCAGAGAACTGGGTTGGTACAACCCCGGCCGGGAAGGAGCCAAACTGGAAGATGCCCTCAATGGCCGACTCAAATTTTTTCACGGGGAGGAGTTAGGCAATGTAGTAGGTATAGTCCAGGATTTTAATGTTAGCTCGCTACACAATGCGATTGAACCGACGATCATCATTCCGGCTAGCGAGCCCGGTGGGGTTTTTTACGCCCGTCTGAAAGGTGAGAACCTGCCGGAGACCATGGGATTTATTGAAGAAAAGTGGGCCACCTATGATCCGAATCATCCGTTTGAGTATGAGTTTCTGGACGAAAGTTTTGATGAACTCTACCGGGCCGACGAACGGCAAAGCTCACTGATCTCAGTGCTGTCCGGTATTTGCCTTTTTATCTCTCTATTGGGGGTGCTGGGGCTGTCAGCTTTTACGGCGGAGCAGCGTACCAAGGAAGTGGGAGTACGCAAAGTACTGGGCGCTTCCGTCTCGCAGATTGTGTATCTGCTCTTTAAAGATGTGATGGTGCTGGTGGTAGTAGCTTCACTCGTTGCCGCTCCTATTGCCTACTGGCTGATGGACCGCTGGCTACAGGATTTTGCTTACCGTACCGATATCAACGCACTACTGTTTGTACTGGCTAGCGTAGCCGCTTTGGTGATTGCCTTTGCTACCATGAGTTTTCACTCAGTGAAAGCCGCCCGCCGCAATCCGGTAGTGAGTTTGCGGTATGAATAGTAACTTATGCGTAGTTTTACCCTAACGAATTGTACTGATTATGGCCAATATAAATACTACTGCCCAAGCTCAGAATACTTACGATGCTATTGTAATTGGCTCCGGCATCAGCGGTGGCTGGGCCGCCAAAGAACTTTGTGACAAGGGACTGAAAACCTTGGTGCTGGAACGGGGCCGGGAGGTAAAACACCTTCAGGACTACCCCACCGCTACCAAGCGCCCCTGGGATATGCCCTACCGCGATCGGCTACCCGAGGAGATTGAAGAAGCTAACCCTATCGTCAACCGCTGCTACGCCTACGATCAGTATACCAAGCATTTTTTTGTAAAAGATGAAGAACATCCCTACGTTCAGGAAAAACCCTTCGATTGGATTCGGGGCTACCAAACCGGGGGGAAATCATTGATTTGGGCCCGCCAAACCCAGCGTTGGAGCGACTATGAGTTTGAAGCCCCCGCCCGCGATGGCTTTGCGGTAGACTGGCCAATTCGGCACAACGACCTGGCCCCCTGGTACTCCCACGTAGAAAAGTTCGTCGGCATTAGCGGTAATCGTGACGGCATCAAGAATCTGCCCGATAGTGAAGTGTTGCCAGCTTTTGAGCTAAACTGCCTGGAAAAGCATATTCAGCAGAGAGTAAAAGAAAACTACGATGACCGCCACGTAATCATTGGGCGCTGCGCCCATCTGACTGAACCGCAGGAGATACACCTTCAGCAGGGACGCGGCCAGTGTCAGGCGCGGCATTACTGCTACCGGGGTTGTCCCTACGGAGCCTACTTCAGTTCTAACTCGTCTACCCTGCCCTGGGCCGCCAAAACCGGAAATATGACCCTACGACCTCACTCGGTAGTACACTCTATCATTTACGACGAGCAGCAGGGAAAAGCAGCCGGAGTGCGGGTAATTGATACCGAAACTAACGAGAGCATTGAGTACTTCGCTCGCATCATCTTCGTTAACGCCGCGGCACTAAATACCAATCTGTTACTGCTTAATTCAACCTCATCGCGCTTCCCCAATGGTTTGGGCAATGATAATGAATTACTGGGTCGGTACGTAGCGTTTCACAACTACCGGGGTAGTATGCTGGCTACGTACGATGGCTTTGAGGACCAGTATTACTACGGTCGGCGGCCCACTACGGCTTTTATGCCTTCCTTCCGCAACGTATTCCAGCAGGATACGGATTTTCTGCGGGGCTATATGGTGGCCTTTAGTGCCTCCCGCCAGAGTTGGCAGCGGGGTATGATTCAGGAGGGCTTCGGAGCCGATTGGAAAGAAGGCTTGCGCGAACCCGGCCCCTGGCAGGTGTACATGATGATGCAGGGCGAAACCGTACCTCAGTACGAAAACCACGTGCGCCTCAGCGATACCGAGAAAGATGCCTGGGGCATTCCGCAACTGGTGGTGTCGGTAGGCTACACCGATAATGATGAAAAGGTACTACAGGATTTTCTGGAGCAGGGAAGTGAAATGCTGGAGAAGTCCGGTTGTAAGAACATTCGCACTATGGATAGTGGACAGGCCCCTGGTCTGGATATTCACGAGATGGGGGGAGTCCGGATGGGATATGACCCGAAAACCTCATTGCTCAACAAGTGGAATCAACTGCACGCCTGTAAGAATGTGTTCGTTACTGACGGAGCCTGTATGACTTCAGTAGGCAACCAGAATCCTTCACTCACCTTTATGGCGCTTACCGCCCGGGCGGTAGATCACGCGACGAAAGAAATGAACCGGCAGAACTTGTAGCGCGGAAAAACGACTTATTATCTTTAATATTTCAGTAAACAGTAACTGAGCTAATTGTGCTTATATGAAACACCTTCCAGTTCTATTATTAATACTAGTAAACACCGTAGCCTTTGGGCAGCCAGGAGAAGAAAAATTTGTGCCTGTCCAGGTAAAGCCTGACTATGAAGGAGGAATGAATGCGTTTTTTGAGTACATATACGATAATCTGGAATATCCACCTACCGCGGTCGAGGAAGAAGTTGAAGGAAAAGTATTCGTTGAGTTTGTGATAGATACCACGGGAGCTATTTTGGACAAGACAATAAAAGTCGCTAAAAGTATTCACCCTCTGCTTGACAGTGAAGCAGTTAGGCTACTTCAGGAAAGTCCTGACTGGATACCCGGTCGTATAACTCCTAACGGAAAGCCTGCTAAAGTACGAATGGTCCTGCCCGTCCAATTCGAGATCGATAAGAAAACCAGAAGAAAAATGAAAAAGGCTGCAAAGCAAAATAGTCAGTAGGTTACGATTACGCTCTAAACGGTTGCTGTAGTTGCATCCAATTTGTGTCCGTTTTCGCACAACTCTGCCCGCTGGCGAACAAGTTTACGGGTGGTAATTACCCCTGAAGGCTACTCAACGCAATTTTCTGGCTTGGCATAGCAATTGAACCTAGTGAGTTGTAACGACTATTTTATCTAACCTTTTTGTCATGCGACTACTTTCTATACCTATCATTCTATTCATTCTGACTATCCTCGCTACGGTGAGCTTTGCCCAACAGCGGGTTGATGCTCAGGAAATTATCCGGCAGATTAATCAAGGACAATCAGTATCTTATGAGAACGTAGAAATCTCCGGCGACCTGGATTTGACCAATCTGGATAACCGCCGCCAATCCGAGTCTTCCGGCGGCTGGTTCGGCAATAGTAATGATACCTACGAAAGCTCAGTAGAAGCTTCTGTAAGCTTTGTAAACTGTACTTTCCTGGACGATGTGATTGCCTACTACCACGACGAGCGAGAAAAAGACACATTCATTGCTCACTTTGAAGACGATGCTGTATTTCGCAAGTGTACCTTCCGTGAAGCTAGTGAATTTAAGTATTCTGAATTTTCCGAAGATGCTGATTTCTCCGGGTCGGTATTCGAAGAAGAAGCTAACTTCAAGTACGCTGAGTTCTCGGAAGCTCCTTCATTTGCCACTGCCGTTTTTGAAGAAGAAGCTAACTTCAAGTACGCCGAGTTCCCGGCAGAAACCAACTTTACAGCAGTTGTCTTCGATGACGAGGCTAATTTCAAGTACGCCGAATTTCCGAAAGGTGCCTCCTTTGAGGAAGCTGTCTTTAACGATCTGGCTAACTTCAAATACACGAAGTTCCGCACGCCTCTCAACCTCCAAAACGTATCTTTTAACGGAGACGAAGATTTTAAATATACCGAAGTAGACGGGCGCAGTTTTACGTCCTACCTGCTGAACAACCGCTAGCCTTGGCTAGAAACAACCTTCACCCTCACTTTTGGCGCAGCTCTTACCGGCTGCGCCTTTTATCCTTATAGCCTATGATCTTCCACTACCTACGCACGGCCTATCGGATCATTGTCAAGCACAAAACTTTTTCGCTGGTCAATGTGCTAGGGTTGACCGTAGGCATTACCGCCGCTCTAATCATTGGACTGTACGCCCAGCATGAACTAAGCTACGACCGCTTCCACCAACAGGCAGATGAAATCTATCTGGTTTATAAAGAGCGGGTTACGCCCAACGGGGTGCAGCCTACCTACGATACCTGGGTGCCCCTACTGGAGCGACTGCAACAAGATTTTCCGGAAGTTGGGTCCGGCACACGGTTTAACACTAACCGGGAGGTGGTGGTAGTAAATGATCAACGCTTTGAAGAAGAAGTGGCCTACGTAGATCCGTCTTTCTTTGGTGTATTTTCGTTTCCAATAGCCCGGGGTAACACCCAAAATCCGCTACCAAACCCCAACTCTGTGCTCATTTCTTCGGCAGCGGCCCACCGTTTCTTCGGCGATCAAAACCCCATTGGTCAAACGTTGACGCTGGATTATGAAACCTCCTACATTGTAAGTGGAGTGCTAGCAACCATTCCTACCAACTCTTCGCTTCAGTTTGATTTGGCAGTGCCTATCCAGAGCGTTCCGAATTACAGTGAGCTAGCCGATGAGTGGGGAAGTTCGTTTCTATCCACCTTCGTGGTGCTCGCTGACAATGAAGCCGTCGCAAATTTGGAAACCCAGTTTCCGGATTTTGTTGCTTCTGTTTTTGGGGAAGAAGTGCAAGCTCGTACCAACTTTAAGCTGCTTCCGCTTAGCCAATACTACGATGCGTTTATAGGCAATAGCCAGGATGTATACATTCTGCTGTGCATTGCACTCGGTATTATCCTGATTGCTGCTATCAACTTTATGAATTTGTCTACTGCTCGGGCCGTAGAGCGCATGAAAGAAGTTGGGATGCGAAAGGTACTCGGAGCTAGTCGGGCTCAGCTTGTTCGGCAGTTCCTGAGTGAAGCTATCGTTATGAGCCTAATCGCGCTAGGCTTAGGTGTATTGCTGGTAGAAGTGTCTTTGCCCTGGATAAACCAGGTGTTTGATCTGAAGCTTACTTTCCATATTGGTGACGCACGGGTACTGAGTGGACTTATCGGCTTTGGACTACTACTCGGGTTGCTATCAGGAGGCTATCCTTCTCTATTTTTATCACGCCTGCGAATTGAAGCTTCGCTAAAGGGTAGATCATCGGGTTCCCGTCAGAGGCTTAGTTTGCGCAACGGGTTGGTCGTGGCGCAATTTACACTCTCCGTACTGCTGATTGCTGGTACCATGATCGTCTGGAAGCAGCTAACCTTTATGAAAGAGGCTGATATGGCCTTCGAACCGGAAAATGTGGTAGTGCTTCCGGTCGGACTACGTAGTTTTGAAGGAACAACCGCCGACAGTGTCCGTCTTCAAACTTTTAAAGAGAGTCTCAGTCAGCATAGCCATATTCAGCAAGTAAGTTCTTCGGCCCATATTCCCAGTCGCTGGGACGGATGGTTTACGTTTGTACAGCCTAAAGGGTGGGAAGGCGACCCATTGCGAATGCGAGTCACATTTGCTGATGCTCATTACTTCAGCACCTTCGATATTAACTTTCAGCAAGGCCGACCTTTTTACGAAGGTTCGGAAGTGGACCGAAATGAATCAGTGATTTTAAACCAAGCCGCACTCCAGGCTTTCGGCTGGGAAAATGCCCAGGATAAATTCTTGATACTTGGCAACCGGGAGTTCTCGGTAGTAGGCGTGGTTGACGATTACCACTTTGAGTCGCTACGCAACAAAGTTGCTCCCATATTGCACTTTTACCGTCCCCCAGAAAACGGAGTGCATCAGTATATCTCATGGCGGACGGGTGGAGAGGATTTGCGGACAACCTTAGATTTTGTAGCAGCTCAGTGGAATGAACTAGCCCCTGACCGTCCGCTTGAGTACCAATTCTTGAATCAGAACGTAGCCCAGATGTATGAAGCCGAAGACCGACTGTTAACGATGGTGAGCGTATTTTCGGTGATCGCCGTATTAATCGCCTGTATGGGTCTATTTGCCTTGTCGTTAAATAACATTCTAAAGCGCAAAAAGGAGATTGGAATCCGCAAGGTGCTAGGCGCATCGGTACCTCAGCTGGTAACAATGATCACCCGTGATTTCACTCGCCTGATTATTTTCTCCTTTCTACTGGCTACACCACTGGTATATGTTTTACTTCCCCGTTGGCTGGAAGATTTTGCTTACCGCACCGAAGTGGGAGTAGGCATCCTATTAATGGCCGGGGGCGCTGCTCTAGTGGTTGCCTGGCTTACGGTAGGCTCTCAGTCAATCAAAGCCGCTCTGGCTAATCCGGTGGATAGCTTACGCAGTGAATGATTAAGGGTGAAAGGTAGAGGGTAAACGGTAGAAGGTATAAGGCTGTAAGTTGCAGGTTAAGTGAACTTGAAACCTGTAACCTTCCAACCTCTTGCCCTGAACCCTCCACCCTCTACCCTTCATCTTGCATTTTTATTCGCAGGGCTACGAATAATTTGTATTTTGCCTACGAAAATTTTTGACTATGGCTGAGATCAAACGAGTGTGCGTGTACTGCGCTTCCAGTGCAAAAATTGATCAGAAATACTTTGATGCTACCGAACGATTGGGTAAGCAGTTGGTGGAAAATCAGGTAGAGGTAGTTTACGGAGGCGGAGCAGTAGGCCTTATGGGAAAACTGGCAGATACCGTACTGGAGCACGGCGGTGAAGTAATCGGAATTATGCCGCAGTTTATGCGCGATATAGAACTGCACCACAAAAAAGTAGCCCGCTTTCACTTTGTGGGAGATATGCACGAGCGGAAAAAACGGTTTCTGGACGGAGTGGATGGTCTGATCACGCTAGCGGGCGGTTGCGGTACGCTGGAAGAAGTACTGGAAGCAATGACGCTGAAACGATTGGGTTTATTTACCAAGCCTATTGTCATACTTAATACCGATGGGTTTTACGATCCGTTGCAAACTATGCTGGAGCGCTGTATTAACGAGAATTTTATGGCCCAGGAGCACCGCAACATGTGGACTTTCGTGCGCGAGCCCGAAGAAGTGCTGGATGCGCTCAGGAACGCTCCACCCTGGAGTAAAGAAGCTATTCAATTTGCTACCTTTAAATCATAATTTAGTTAAAAGTTTCAGGTTTAGAAGGTTACTGGCGGCCGTCGCACGGTTTAGAGCTTGAAACCTGTAACTTGTAACCTTATTTGATTATGCGCTACCAAAACAACCTCTTAATACTCATTTTCCTGTTTCTAGTGTCCACTTCAATAACCCTGGCTCAGAAAGTACTGGTGGTACAGGATGAGATGCCACAGATAGAAGTGCTGTCCGAATTTCTGCAAACTACTGGCAATTTGGAGGTAGACATTGTAGATCAGGCGAATTTGCCGGAATCCATGATGGGCTATCAGGCGGTCATCGGATTTATTCACGGGAAACTGGAAGCGACTGCCGAGCGAGCTATTATTGACTACACTGAGGCCGGAGGTAAGTACGTGTGTCTGCATCATTCCATCAGCAGTGGTAAAGCCCGCAACGAATTTTACTTCGACTTTTTGGGTGTTCAACTCGACCACCCCGAATTCTCGCGGCACCCAGTAAAGCCCGGCGAAGGCTACGGCTGGTACCACGACGGTGAAAACGGGATTACCTTAATTTTGGTCAACCTTAATCAGCATCATTACATCACCAACCACAATATTGAGTGGGGACCAACGGTGAGCTACGTATCTTCCGACGGACCCGCCGCCCAAGGACAGTTTCCCAGTATTTCGCTGCCCAAAACTGAGGTATACATGAACCATAAGTTTACCGACGGACGGGAGAAAACGGTGCTCTGCGGACTGAAGTACTATGATCCCCGCAACGGTGAATTGTTTATGCAAGACCGAGCAGTTTGGCTAAAACCCTACGGTGAAGGACAAATCATCTATATCCTGCCCGGTGAAACCCCCGCCGACTACGAAAATCCTAAAATCGCGCAGATGATTTTGAACGCTATCGTCTGGAAACCCTGATTTTCCGCTCTTCATTCGCGATGATTACAACCTCAGTGTTGCCTTAAACAATTCTGGCTCGTAGGTGCTTCGACATGTATTTTAAAGCTAACTAAAAACCATGAAGAATTTCATTCAGGATTTTAAGGAATTTGCCGTCAAAGGCAATGTGGTTGATCTGGCCATCGGTATCATCATCGGGGCAGCTTTCAACAAAATTGTTTCTACGCTAGTAGAAAAAGTCATTATGCCGCCCTTTGGGCTATTGTTTGGTGACACGGACTTTTCGGAGTATAAGTGGATACTGAAACCCCAGGAGGTAGGCCCCAACGGAGATGTAATTCAGGAGCAGGTAGCCATTGGCTATGGGTCGTTGGTACAGGTTTCGGTAGATTTTTTAATTGTAGCGCTAACTATTTTTATGGTGATCCGGGGAATAAACTCCCTAAAGCGAAAAGCCGAAGATGAAAAAGAGACCAGTGTTCCTACTCCGAAGGACATTGAACTATTATCAGAAATTCGCGACTTGCTGAAGAAGCAAGCTCCCACTGGCTAACATAAACTTAATCTGGAAGTGCGCGGCTTTTATCGTAGTTTCGCCGCTATGGCTACGTTCAAATGGGGGCGATACGCGCTAACCAGTATCGCATTCTATTGGTTGCTTGTTGGCTGCCAGTCGGTAAGCGAAACTGTTTCGGAGGCTACTACTGTAGACACCTTATCGGTGGGGTACACCTTATCACAGCAGCATTGCGCCGGTTGCCACATGTATCCCCAGCCAGGGTTGCTACCCCGAGATACCTGGCAGAAGTATGTTCTTCCTCGTATGGGGTACCGGTTAGGAATTTTCCCGAACGATAGTGTCCGGCTAAGCTTATTAGAGAGTGGTATTGGTGGGGAGCGAGTAGCGCAGGCTGGTGTTTATCCGAAACAACCAGTAATTGAACCGGAGAAATGGGAAGCCATTCAGTCGTACTATCTTAAACACGCGCCCGAATCATTAATGGTGAATGTTCCGCAAATAGAGCCGGAACTGCCGCAGTTTGTAACCCAATTCCCCTCGGTTCGGCTTTCACCGCCCAGCACTACTTTAGCCAAAATTCACCAGCAACAGCTCTTCATTAGTGATGCCAATAGCAAACGCCTTTACCAGTTTGACTCAGACCTCAATCTGCAAAAAGCAGCCAATGTGCAGGAAGGAGGAGTAAGCTTGGAGATTTCGGCGGAGCAGTTGCTGCTTACCGTCATGGGTTCTTTCTCACCTACTGATCACCCTAAGGGTTTGGTGATGGCACTGCCCCGCCTTACCGCCGAAAGTCCGATGATACTACTGGATAGTTTACAGCGTCCGGTTCACACTACTGTAGTTGATTTAAATCAGGATGGGTTACCGGACCTGCTGGTCTGTGAATTCGGAAAATGGCTAGGTGGCTTGTACTACTATCAGCAACAAATTGATGGTGATTTCCAACGAGTTGCTTTGCGGCAGCAACCCGGGGCTACTGCTGCTTACGTGCGCGATATCAATCAGGATGGTTTGCCCGATGTTATTGCTTTGTTTGGTCAGGGCGATGAGGGAATTTTCGCGTACATCAACCAGGGCGAAGACAAGTTTCAGGAAAAAGCTGTACTACGGTTTCCGCCTTCTTACGGGTCTAGTTCTATGCTATTGATGGACGTTGATGAGGACGGAGACGAAGATATTATCTATACTGCCGGAGACAACGCCGATTATCCTCCGGTGCTAAAGCCCTACCACGGTATCTACTTCTTTACCAATAATGGTGACTATCAGTTTGAGCAGTCGTTGTTTTATCCACTGCCGGGAGCCTACCGGACCTTACCCGCCGATTATGATCAAGACGGTGATCTGGACCTAGCCGCCATCTCGTTCTTTCCCAATTATCAGATTACTCCTCAGGCTGGGTTTGTTTATCTACAAAATAGGGGTAATAATTCGTTTACGGCTTCTACCTTCGCCGAAAGCACGGCAGGCCGCTGGCTGGTGATGGACGCGGGCGACCTAAACGGGGATGGTGATGTGGATCTGGTATTGGGTTCACTGTCGTTCGAAGTAGTTCCACCCACCGGTTTGCTCAGCCAGTGGGTAGAACGGGGAATTCCTTTTGTGATACTAGAAAATAATACAAAGAGCGATACACCAGCCAATTAGTTTTGTAGCGCTCTTCGTGTATTTTTAAAACAACCTAATTATGAGATTTTTTCTTTGACTTTATTAGCTGTATGCTTAGCGCTTTCTTTCACTTCGGCCATAGTGCCCATTTGTTCTTTTTGCGCGTGGGTTTGTGGTACGTCAGCCATTCCTAGTGAAGGCTCTTCTCCGTAAGGTCGGGCGTGAACAAATGAGAACTCTCCTTTCCCATCAATAGATTTACCAGTAGTCCAGCGTTCCTTCGGATCAGCCGGCTTATCAATATGGGTAGACATAAAAGCGTAATTAACTTCCTGATTCTCCTGATCCTGCGGAAAACTGTTCGGAATAGGATGCGTGGCTTCGGTGCCCAATTCTTCCAGTACGGCCATCCACTGCTCCTGGTGCATGGTATCCCGGGCAATCATGAATGCCAGCATGTCGCGCATACCGTGGTCATCCGTCATCTCGTACAGGCGGGTCGCCAGCACTCTTCCCCCCGCCTCAGCAGTTACATTAGCGTGCATATCGGCGGCTATGTTGCCCGTACCTACCACGTAAGCCCCGCTAAACGGTACACCCGCACTATCTACGGCCATGGCTCCCAGTCCGGAAGAGAGAATATGCCGGGGATTCATTCCACCCAGTACTGCCTCTACTGCCGGATTTTCACTGGTAATTTTTTCTTTTAATGCGTAATCTGCTCCTTCCAGGTTTAAAGCAATAGCCGTACTCAACATTTCAATGTGGGCCATCTCCTCCGTACCGGTCTCCAGCAACATATCCCGGTACTTTTTCGGGCCCCGGGCGTTCCAGGCTTGAAAGAGGTACTGCAAACAGACTCGAATTTCTCCTTCAATGCCCCCCAGGGCCTGCTGAAGCATTTTAGCAAACTGAGGATTAGGCTTATCCACTTTAACCGGATACTGTAGTTTGGAATCGTGATAAAACATAGTTTAACTGTTTATAGGTTGAAAAATAATGATTTGGTAAAATCTACTTGTAGGAAGAGTTATCAGCCGCCCGTTTACGATCTTTCTCCTGAACATGGACGTCAAGTTCCTCATCATTCGACATGTGTCGCTGCTCTCGGTTATCTACCGAGCTCTTATTCAACTCTATCACATCCCCTCGCTTGGGACTGCTCTTTTTTGAATCAGCGTCGGTAGGTAAATCTGGTGCTAGGTCTGACTTGTAATCGGGTACTTTGCGCGTTAGCAGACCGGCTCCTACTTCGGCCAGCCCTAACAGTAAGTGAGGCCAGAGTACCCAATCGTAAAAGGTGAAAATCCAGGGCGAAGCAGCTAACATCGCTCCTCCTAGAATGTCAATACCTAGATGAGTTTCTAATGGAATTTGCTTGGAAAGACTTAGCTCGTAGTCGGTAAAAAGAGAAACGAGCAAGATAGTTACCCCCACCAGGATGGGAATCCACTGGGCAAACCCACCGTTAGCAAAGTCAAAAATCCAGGGAGAGAGTATAAGCAACAGGCCGCTCAGATAGTCAAGCGCGCCGTGCACTTTAGATGAAATAAACCGCATAGTAAATAATATTTAGTCAAAAAAATTAGCTAAAAAAATAAAGTCTCTGAGACGGAAAAACTTCAGCCAATCCCTGTTGGTTATCTACTATGCGACTTATTTATTAAAATTGAGGATTTATCTCTATACACTAGGTTCTATATACTCACGGGGAGTAGATAGATATGAGGTATAGTAACGGAAGGCATTGCTGTTTACGGTTCGCTGGTCCAATTCTCGTACTCAGCGGCTTCTATCACTCCGTTGCCGTCGGTATCCCACATGGCAAAGACACCCTGAGCTATCTCCGGTTCGCTGAGTTTGCCATCGTTGTTGTCATCCCACTGCTGGTAATAGTCCAGTTCGTTAAGTACCGACTGAAATTCTTCTGGTTGTATTTGCTGGTCACCGTTCTGATCCCAGCTAAGTTCTTCCGGATCATCTACGGCAACGTCAGAGAAGTAAGCTTCTTTTCCCTCCTGCCATTCCTCGCTGGAAAGCGTGCCATCGTCGTTTTTATCAATTACATTGAAGAAGCCCCGGGCAAATTCCTCCTGGCTTACCTCCCGATTATCATCCTGATTCCAGTCGTCGAAGTAGGGTGAGGTAGTAAAAGCCTGTTCAAATTCTTGGTCATCAATGCCACTATTCTGATTGGCATCCCAGCTATCGTAGCGGTTATTCCGGGTGTCTGGCTGGCAGGCACTCGCTAGCACCATCAGCGATAGACTAATAAAAAAAATTCGTTTCATCAGTTCAAAAAGTTATTGTGGTAAATACTATTTCTGAAACTAGTTATTATCAGATTTGTTCTTCTGCGCTCCTACCAGTCTTTTAAAATGGTGCGAAACATTTATTGAGATTAGTTCGTACTAGTATTTAGATGTTTACCTAATTATCTAATGAAAAGACTATTCAAGGCCTTAGATGATCCTATTCGGCGGCAGATTCTGGAAATGCTAAAGGAAAAGGATTTGACGGCAGGGGAGATTGCTGATGCCTTCCATATCAGTAAGCCCAGCATCTCGTACCATTTGGATTTACTTAAGCAGGCTGATCTGGTATTTGCCGATAAAAGAGGGCAGTACGTTTATTATTCACTAAATACTTCGGTGCTGGACGAAGTGATAAGCTGGCTGATGGATTTACACCAAACCAAAAAACCAACTACTAAAAAACAATCACCATGAAAGCTTTAGATTTTCTGAAAAGAGAATGGCTAGCACTAGCCTTTCTACTACTTCCCACTGTGCTTACCCTATCTTATTGGACTCAACTACCGGATCAGGTTCCTATCCATTGGAATTTGCAAGGAGAAATTAATGGTTATCAGTCAAAGAATACTTTTTTGCTTTTCCCTTTAGGAATAAACCTTTTCGTATATCTCTTGCTGTTAGTTGTTCCCCATATAGATCCCAAACCTCGAGCTAAGCAAGTAATAAAGCCCTTACGAGTGATCCGAATTGCAATAATGGCGTTTACCGCAGTAATATTCGGCGGGATTATATTCCGGGCAGTAGGTTATGATGTTGATATCATACTTATCGGAAACTTATCAGCCATTTTACTGTACCTGGTTTTAGGTAATCTTATGAGCAAATTTCCTCCTAACTACTTCGCCGGAATTCGCACTCCCTGGACACTGGAGTATCCTGAAATATGGCGGCAGGTACATCGTTTTGCTTCAAAATTATGGGTCGCTGGGTCACTAATACTACTGCTTTTCGTATTTCGTTTAGAGAACAGTTCGTACATCATTCTTTTTTTTAGTGTAACTGCAGGGTTAGCACTTGTTCCAATTATTCATTCGTATTTACTGTACCGAAAAATCCGTCAGCAGGGCGCAATAGATACGGAGTAACCAAACCTGAAAACCTAACCTATGATCAATAATCATCTCATATTTTGGCTGATGATCTTTTCAATAATTATGGCTCATCAACGAAAAGCTAGCGCCCAAAATAACCCCACTGTAGAGGAAGTAACCCTAAGCATCGAGCCCGGAACGCTGCACGGTACTCTGGCTTTACCCGATAAATCCGGCCCGGTGCCGGTGATACTTTTCATCTCCGGTTCTGGCCCTACCGATCGTGATGGAAACACCCGGCTGCTGCCCGGCAACAACAATTCGCTAAAGATGCTAGCCGACTCGCTAGCCCAACACGGGTACGCTTCGTTGCGCTACGACAAGCGGGGCGTAGCGGCCAGCAAAGAGGCGGTACAATCGGAAGACTTGCTACGATTCGAAGATTACGTGGGCGATGCGGTAGACTGGATAAAGCAACTGCGGCAGGACGAACGATTCTCTCAGATAATTGTACTGGGACACAGCGAAGGCTCTTTGATTGGTATGTTAGCGGCCCGGGAGGCCCAAACCGATGCTTACATTTCCGTAGCGGGCATGGCTCAACCGGCCGACTCGTTGATACTAGAGCAGTTAGCGCCTCAACCGGATTTTGTCAAAAATGAAGCTAATACAATTATTAGTTCGCTGCAAGAAGGGCGGGTGGTAGATTCGGTGAGTCAGACTATGTTTGCCCTATTTCGACCTAGTGTTCAGCCTTACCTTATTTCTTGGTTTAAGTACCAACCGGCAGAGATTATTCAGGAGCTAACGCAGCCGGTATTAATTGTGCAGGGCACCACTGATTTGCAGGTAAAAGTGAAGGAAGCCCAGCGGTTAGCCCAAGCGCAGCCAGAAGCCAAACTGGCGATTATCAACGAAATGAACCACGTACTAAAAACTGCTCCAACTGACCCTCAGACTAACCTGGCGGCTTACAGCAACCCTGATTTACCACTGTCGGATGGGCTGGTAGAGAGCATTACTTCTTTATAGCCCCGACCAACTCTTATAGATTAATTGTTGATTTTTTTCCCCATTTGTTGGGGAAATAGTCAAGTAGACTTTACAGTTGCCTGGCCATTTTCTAGTAGAAAGTCGGTTTTTCGCTAAGGCACTCTTTTTGAAATATATAAAGCAACCTAAAGTCCACAATTATGAGATTACAACGATATATATCCTACCTACTAGTTATTGCTACCAGCTTTTGGTTGTCAGGTTGCGCTACTAATCCGGTAACCGGTAAAAAAGAGTTAATGCTTATGTCTAGTAGTCAAGAGCGGGCGATGGGCGAGCAGAATGACCCACAGATCACTCAATTCTTTGGGCTCTACGACGATAAAGAATTACAGCGTTTTATTGATGAAAAAGGGCAACAGATGGCGAAAATATCGCATCGTCCTGATCTAAAGTATGAATTCAAAATTGTAGACTCGCCAGTAGTCAATGCTTTTGCGGTACCCGGTGGTTTTGTGTACTTCACCCGCGGGATTATGGCTCACTTTAACAATGAAGCTGAGTTTGCTGGAGTATTGGGCCACGAGATTGGGCACGTTACGGCTCGCCACTCGGCCAGCCAATACAGTAAGCAAATGTTGGCGCAAGTGGGATTAGTAGCCGGGATGGTGATTGCCCCCGAACTAGCGCAATATGCCGATGCCGCTCAACAAGGTTTAGGCCTTTTGTTCCTGAAATTTGGCCGGGATGACGAAAAGCAATCAGATAAGCTAGGAGTAGAATACTCTACCAAGATTGGTTATGATGCTAACGAAATGGCCAACTTCTTTACTACATTGGATCGTATGAGGGAAGATGCCGGGCAAAGTGTTCCCACTTTTTTATCTACCCACCCCGACCCCACCGACCGACAGCAGCGGGTACAAGAATTAGCTGCTAAGTGGAAGAATAAGGAAAACATCACCAACCTAGAGGTAGGACGTGATTCGTACCTACAGATGATTGACGGTATGATATACGGTGAAGACCCGAATCAGGGCTACCTGGAAGCAGGAGTGTTTTACCACCCGGTACTGAAATTTCAGTTTCCTACTCCGCAAGGCTGGACGTTTCAGAACACCCCTCAGCAAGTACAAATGGCCCATGAAGAAGGCCGCGCAATAATGACCTTGAGCCTAATGCAAGGTAATTCATTAGAAGATGCCGGACGAGCTTTGGTGCAAAATAACAACCTATCCGTTATTCAGTCTGATCAGGGAGAAGTGAACGGATTGCCAGCACTATCAATTCTCGCTGACGTTCAGCCCCAACAGGGACAGCAACAACAACAGCAAATTCGCCTACTTAGCTATCTTATCCAGTACGGTGAAAACATATATAACCTGACAGGAATCAGCACTCAACGAGACTTTAATCAGTTTACCAATACGTTTACTCGTACTATGAAGAACTTCGCTCCGTTGAATGATCCGGACAAGATTAATGTAGAACCCGAACGTATTAGCATTCGGGAGGTATCTCGCACTACTACCCTAGCCAACGCGCTGAAAACATTTAATATGCCTAATAATCGCTTAGATGAGCTGTCAGTGCTGAACGGTATGCAACTCAACGATCGGATTGAAAGTGGAACCTTAATCAAGACGATTGTCAGAGGAGATAGTGCTCCTTTTGCCCGTAGCAAATAAACCATCATTCGTTTAAATTACATTAACCGGTTTGTGTCTTTTTGAAGTACAAACCGGTTTTTTTGTCCCTTCACTCAGGAGTGATTGACAAAGGTTGAATGGGGGTATTGATTTAGCGACGTATGCTTTTTCGTACAGTCAATACTAAACTTTAGGGCAATTTGCATTAACAATTTGGCTATAATTCTCTTTCTTATACGGCAGGGCTACTTATATAATGATCTATCTGTGTAATCTAGCCCCCATTTTTTTATAATCATCAATTTTTTTACTCTAATTTTTTGAAGATGAGCGAATTAAGAACTAAAAATCAGTACGAAAAACAAAACCCTCTCGATCAATATCCCAAGCCACCGTTTCCTCGGCAGCCAATGGATCGGCCGGGAACGATAGAACAAATGGAGCCTACTCCCGATCACGGTGAGAAGAGTTATGTGGGGTTTGGGCGGTTGAAGGGACGCAAAGCTTTAATTACTGGCGGTGACTCGGGCATTGGCCGAGCGGCAGCCATTGCCTTTGCCCGTGAGGGTGCCGATATAGCCTTTGGCTATCTATCCGAAGAATCGGAAAATGCCAAGCAGGTAATTAAGTTAATTGAAGCCGAAGGCCGTAAAGCTATCGGTATACCCGGAGACATATCGGACGAAAGCTTTTGTAAGAAGCTAGTGGAAGAGGCAGTTAGTGAGCTAGGAGGGCTAGATATTCTAGTAAATAATGCCGGGCGACAAACCTCTCAGCAATCTATTGAAGATATTACTACTGAGCAGTTTGACAATACTTTTAAAGTAAACGTGTACGCTCCGTTCTGGATTTGTAAAGCTGCGTTACCGCACATGAGTGCCGGAGCCTCAATTATTAACACGGCATCCGTCCAAAGCTTTGATCCATCAGCGGGATTGCTCGACTACGCTCAAACTAAGGCCTGTAACGTAGCCTTCACCAAGGCACTCTCGCAGCAACTAGGCGAAAAAGGCATTCGGGTAAACGCCGTAGCCCCTGGCCCCTTCTGGACTCCCCTTCAGCCCAGTGGCGGTCAGCCTCAGGATAAAATTGAGAAATTTGGAGGGACTACTTCTTTGGGTCGTCCCGGCCAACCAGCCGAAATAGCCCCGATTTATGTGCTACTAGCTTCGCAGGAGTCCAGTTATATGACGGGGGAAGTGGTGAGTGTTACCGGTGGAGAGATGCCGTACTAAATCCTCATTAAAGCTAAAAGAGAATCCGGAGCTATATTGGCTTCGGATTTTTTATTCGTATCAAAACTCTGAATGGCCTGTTAGGCGGATTAAATAACAATATCGCCCAGTTCTTCCTTAACGGTGGTTCTTTGTTCGTTTTTAAGCAACGCCAAGCCAAAAGTGATTGGACCTACCCGGCCCAGAAACATCAGTAGAATAATAAATATCTTTCCGAGAGGCGTAAGGGAACCTGTGATGCCAGTACTGATACCAACCGTTCCTAAGGCTGAGGTAGCTTCGAAAATAATGTCGAAAATCGGTTGAGTTTCTACTTGGCTTAGCAGGAAGATGCCTATACCTAGCACGATGATATAAAAGAAAAAATTAGTGGCTGCTAACCGAACCTTATCCTGCGGAATTTTACGCTGCGAAAACGTAATATCTTCCTTACCCCGCAGGGTGCATATCATCACCGCGTAGAGGGCCGTAATTGTCGTAGATTTAATACCACCCCCGGTACCAGAAGGCGAAGCCCCGGTTAACATTAGTACAATAAACAGAAACAGCACGCTACTCGAGAGCTCACCAATAGGGTAAGTATTAAATCCTACCGTGGTAGAAGCAGTCATCACCTGAAAGATAGACACCAGCAGGCTATTTTCCGTAGCGTAGGTATCAAACTTATTTTCGGCCAGGAAAACGATGAACGAGGCAATAGACACCAGCACAAATGTAAATTTTAGGATAATCCGGCTGGTATAGGTCAGGTGCTCTTTCTTTCCCGTCATCCGTAAATAAATGTCTGAAAAAACAATAAATCCAATAGATCCGCCTAAGGAAAGCAGAGTAATAACCAGGTTAATCCAGAAATCAAACTTAAAGTCTTCCAGGCTATTATTAAACAGACTAAATCCCGCCGTACAAAAGGCTGAAATACTATGAAAAATAGCCTGCCACAGCGCATCCGAAGTATCAGCCTGACGAAATAATATATAGAGAAAAATAGCACCTATCACCTCGATGCTAAAAGCAAAAATGACAACACTACGAATAAAATCAGCTGCCGAAAATCCTTCCGGCAGACTAAAATCCGTTTTGATCAGGCTTTCACTCAACGTTGATATGCGCTTGCGACTCGCTAGCACTACAAACGAAGCCAACGACATATAGCCGATTCCTCCCACCTGAATGAGCAGAATAATAATAATCTCACCAGCAAGGTTATAGCTATCGGGGGTACTTACGGTGATAAGCCCGGTGGTAGAGACAGCCGAAATTGCGGTAAATAAAGCATCCAGCGAACTTACTGGTTGAGTATGCATGAATGGTAACGAGAGAAAAATAAATCCAAGAAACATTAGGGAGATGTACCCCAGCATCAGGAGTGTGTAAGGGCTGGATTGTTCAATAATTCGGCCGACTGCAGACATACGTTTTTGGTTAATAGAATGATCAGTATCAATAAGAAAAACCGGGGTTTTTTGTTTATTCAATCGAATTATTTTCTGTCAAAATGCAACTTAAACCGGAAAACTGATGTCTTAAACGTGGGTGTTTTCAGTTCTGTAATCACTTATTAACTACTGATTACCAACCCTTTAACTATGAAAAACAAAAATATCATATTTTGGGGGTTGTTGGGTAGCGGCCTACTGTTTGTACTACTATTGATCATCATTGGCAATATCCTGACTATTGGTGATAACATCGCCGAAATTCACCCTTACCTCAGCTACGCTTTTTATGGAGTTACCGTATTATTGCTCTTTTTTCTAATCGTTCGTCCGCTACTTAGTGTCTTTTCTCTGCCGGAAATCCGGGCAGGACAGTTTCTGGACGAAGATATGAGCGATCCGGGTTCAAAAGTGGCCCGTAAGGTAGCCAAACAGCTTATTGGACAGGGGCAATTGGAGTTGGAAGAAAGAAACGAGCTGAATCGGCTACTAAAGAGTGGACAAGACCCTTCGGAAGCTCTGGGTCGAATTTTTGACGGACGACTTGACCGCATGGACGACATCATTCAGCGACATGCCAAGCAGGTGTTTATTTCCACTGCCCTTTCTCAAAATGGTCGTTTAGATGCCATTCTGGTACTAATGATCAACTTCCGGATGATGAAGGAGATAGTCCGGAATTATGGCTATCGCCCTACCTACGGACAATTGGTGAAAACCTACACCAAGGTGCTAGCTGCCGCTTTGATTGCCGATGGTATTGAAGATGCCCAGTTGGCCGAAATTTTTCCGCAGATAAGTCGTGGGTTTTTAGGAGTAATCCCTGGGTTAGGTACTTTATCTTCCTCTATTTTGCAGGGTACCGGAAACACCTTCCTGACACTACGGGTGGGCTATATTACCAAAGGCTACTACGCTATGGTTGGGCAGGGCTTGTCGCGGCGTGAGTTGCGGGTTTCGGCCAACAAAACAGCCATCAAGAAGCTTTCTCTGATCGTTCGTGAATCCTTGCTGGTTTTTCCTCGGGAGGCCCAGCGCAAAGCACGCGAAGTACTAAAATTTGTCTAGCATCTCTCTCGCCGCCGAAAAATTACTTCCAGCCGTACTTTGATTTTGTGAAAAGCCTTTTCATCATCCTCAGCCAAAACGGTCTGGGGATTTTTTAATTCCGCTTAACTAGTTCCCGTTGATTTGTGCTACACTTTGGGGATGAGTGAATGTATCATGTTTACTCATCTCCTACAGCTGAACATTATCAATTAACTAGTTATTTATATTATTACTATATAGTATTAAACTATACCAACAATATCATTTTATCCTAGACGAGCTGGTGAAATGGTATTTTCCTTGAATAAATAGGTGAGGAACAAAGTATGATTGCTATAAACTGTTAAAACCGTGAAAACTTTCCAGATAACAGCCGCCATTATTGCACTACTCTCCGTATTACTTTTCATCATTCCTACCGAAGTTTATCTAATTGATGTAGTACAGTCGTTTGCCATACACGCGGTGGTAGGTTACGCGCTTATTGCCCTTACCCTCTTTACCTGGCAAAAGCGCCGGTTGGCCATGCTTTTTTTCCTGGCCTCTTTTTCCCTCCTGCTCTATCTGTTTCCGTACTTCAGGGTTTCTCAGACGCAGGACTATGAGTTTGAAGGAAATTCGTTCCGAGTGGCTCATTTCAATGTACTGGGTAGCAACACCTTATACAACCAGATTGCGGAGCAGGCGCAGTCGACGGAGGCAAATCTGATATCTTTTCAGGAAGTAGACAGCATCTGGATGGATGAATTAGTTATTCGTCTTGAAAATCAGTATCCCTACTACCATCTGTCTTATCAGAATGCGCATGGGGTGGCCATTTTTTCCAAACATCCGGTAGAAGATCTCACTACCTACTACTGGGGTGGGGAGCCTAATTTGACCGGCAATATTATTCTCTCTGATACTACGGTTCATTTTGTAGCTGCCCATACTTTATCGCCTCGTAATGAAAAACGCTATACCAAGCGTAACCAACATTTACGACAAATGGCTCGCTACCTGGAAAGTATTGATGGACCGGTGTTGGCTATTGGCGATTTTAACGCAGTACCCTGGAATCCGCACATTGTACAAATTCTCCGTCAGTCCAGCCTGCTTGACAGCCGACAGGGTTTTACGCCTACCTATCCCGCTCGCTGGAAGATTGGAGGTATTCCTATTGATTATATTCTACATTCTGATGAGTTACACTGTCTGGACTTTCAGTCGGTAGACATGGCTGGCTCTGACCATAAAGGGGTACTCGGAGAATATCAGTTTATGACTGAGGAGATATAAGTTAGTGTTGGTTGGCAATCAGGCAAGAGAGGGAAACTCTAGGGTGAAAGTACTCCCCTCCCCCTTTTGCGAGGTAAGCGATATGGTACCCCCCAGTTTTTGAACTGATTCCTGTACAATATACAGTCCTAAGCCCGAGCCACTGGCATTGGTAGTAGCCCGGTAAAACATATCAAATATTTTACCCTGCGACCCTTTATCAATACCCAAGCCGTTGTCGGCTACCATAACTTTCACGCCTCGTTCCTTTTTCTCAACAGTGATTGATACAAACGGATGTTCTACCCAGGGATTATAGTATTTAATGGCGTTGGAGAGCAGATTATTGAAAATAGTGCGTATCCTAACCGGGTCGGAAATGAACTTCAGATCCTCTGGGATATCCAGTCTGACATCTATATCAATAGAGTTTCGCAGAAAATACAGGCCATCCAGAATATTAGCAATGATCTCTCGAAAATGAATAGGCGCCTTTTTAACTTCAGTTCGGGTATTCCGCGAATACTCAATAATTTCGTGGATGGTTTCATCCAGCCGATGAATACTGCTTTCAATAAGCCGCAGATACTGAACCCTTTCTTCCGGGTCAACGCTACCCTGTAGCATTGAGACCAGGCCGAGGACCGATGCTAGCGGTGAACGTAGGTTATGAGATGTACTGTAGACGAACTGATCCAGTTCAGCATTAGACTTCCTCAGCGCCTCGTTGTTCTCTCTAAGTTGCTGTTCGGTGTTCTTAATGCTTGTAATATCTAGGTTTACCCCCGTCATACGAACTGGCTGACCATCTTCCCGCGTAATTTTGGCATAAACTTTAATATGCCTTATTTCTTGGTTATCCATGCGGATGATCCGGTACTCTGTATCATAGTCTTGGTCTTTTTCTAATGCTTCTCCAACCTTCTTTACTTCTCTATCGTGATCATCTGGATGAATAGTTTGGTGCCATAATTCTGTATTTTCGATGGATTTCTCAGAAGAAATACCATACATATCTAACACCCGCTCATCCCAAATAAGTCGGTTTTCCGGAAGATACCAATCCCAAATACCAATATTGGCTGATTGAGTAGCAATTTCCAGTCGTTTAGAATACTCCTGAATAGCTTCTTCATTTCTTCGTTGTTCCGTTACATCCCGAAAGTTTGAAACCAGCCCTCGAATGCTTTCATCCATCAACAGGTTAGTCATAATAGATTCTACCCAGATGACTTCTCCATCCTTACGAACCAGGCGAGATAAGCTCTGCATACGCTGATGCGGTAATTCCATGGATTTAAGCAAAATTCCTCGAACCATCGGTAGATCTTCTGGGTGAATATACTCTCGGGCGTAAGTACCAACAAGTTCTTCAGACGTATACCCCATAACATTTACTACCGAAGGACTGGCGTAGGTAATCATTCCTTCGGCATTGTACATCATAATGGCATCAAAGCTCTTTTCGGTGAGGCTACGAAACTTCTTCTCACTCTGTAATAACAATTCGTTCAACTCCTGAGTCCGGGCTAGGGTTAGCTCAAGCCCTTGTTGACTACTTTGAAACCACTCATTCAACTGCTGACTTTTTTGAAGCAGTTCGGCGTTCGCTTCTTCGGTTAGTTTGCGCTGATGAATATCACGGGTAGAAGCAATTATTTCTTTTTTGCCATCTTCTATCACGAGTTTGGCCGTAATTTCCATCCAGCGGTACTCACCGTCCTTGCGGCGCTTACGGTACTGATACTGGGTAGTTTTTCCGTTGAGAATATCACCTAAATGTACCTGCGCTTTGGAGATATCATCAGGGTGCATGTTCTTCATTGGGGAGGTTCCGAGCAATTCGTCCTGAGTGTAACCCGTTAGGGCTTTGCAAGAAGGTGAAACATAGTTGTAAGTACCATCAAGATCGTGCTTGCTTACCATATCCGCTATGTTATCCGCTAACAGTTTGTACTTAAAGCGACTTTCAGAAAGCTCCTCATTAAGCTGTATATGGTGAAGAGCGTTACCGAAAATGGTACCCAACAGTTTAAGTGGCTCCAGTAATTTGGTAGACCACTGCTTTACCTTCGTTGAATGAGTAAAAACGATATATCCCTTTAGCTTTTGCTGGTAAATAATAGGAATTGCTATAAGTGACTGAATTTCCAATGACGATAGTAGGAACCTTTCTTGAAGGGCCTCCTTAGGCAGTATGCTGCTATCATTAATTTCTATAGACGCACACTGCAATATGACCTCTTTCCACCACGGAAAACTTTTCACCGAAATAATGCGAGCAACATCAGAAACTGTAGAACTCTCAGTCTGAGAGTACTCATAAGTAAGTTTGCCCGACAACGAGTTTCCACGCCGGAGATAAATAAGTCCTCGCTGAAAGTTCAGAAACCGAGTAATCGTTTCAAGTGCTTCGCTTACCGTAGGTCGGAGTGAATGGCGGTCAATGTTAATGAATTTCGCAGAGACAGTGATAAGGTGCCGGTTAAGCTCATTTACCTGTTGTAATTGTTGTTCAGTCTCTTTCTCATCAGTGATATCGTAACCTAGGCCTTGTATCTCAATCACTGTGCCTTGATCATCCTGGGAAGTAGCGATAAATTCCCAACAAATAGTGTAGAATGACTGGTTGTCCTTGGATTTCCGAAGCTCAACCGATATAGGTTCGCCCGGATTTTGCGTGCATCGGTATACTATATGGTCGTATATTTCATGGTCATCGGGGTATAGCACATCTTTGAATGGTTTACCCAAAAAGTCTGCTTTGGAACCAAATTTTCGTTCAAAAGCGTGGTTGACCAGCGTAATAACACCTTCCTGATTAGTGCGTAGCAGATAATTAGTCCGCGATTTTACCATGGAATAATACAGACTATACTGGTTAGTATGATCTGCGGCAAGACCCTGAAGAGGCTGTCCTTTTTGCATAAACAGCAGTTATTTGCGCACGTAAACTTACGGACTAGATTAGAATTTTCTAATCAGAGAGTTAAATTACTAAATGTAGAATAAAAATTGGCCATTATTCATCAACCAACTGTAGAGATTAAAAGTAGGTATAATTACTAGCTTTTAACAGCACATTTTAGAGTAATAGTTGCTTCTCTATAGAGTCAGCCAACCCTTGGCTAACCACATACGTTGTATTTTTTTCATAAGTTGAGGGTTATCGCTTGTTCATCCAGAAAGGTGCAGTGGCAAACCAAAGGATGGTTCCGGCGAACATTAGCCATTGGTGGTTGGGCTTGGAGATGACCTCGGTAAAATACAGCAGAGACGGTACGATAGTGAGCAATAGCCCTACCAACGAAACTAGTTGAAGGAGTATTTTCATAGTGCTTTTTCTAAAGAAACCGGGGCTTGTTTTTGAAGAGCTTTACTGGCTCCGATATACAACAATACCGCTAAAAACCAGCCAGGTAAACCTAAAAAGAAAATATCAACACCTACGGTGAGGTTAAGTAGCAAACAGCAAATAAGGGTAGCAATCCACGCGAAAGCCGGGGCTTTATAGAATGTCAGGCCGCGCACCGCGGCATAGTTCTGCTTTAATCCCATACGGTTCAGTAAATAAAAATCTACGAAAATAACCGCTCCCATGGGCATCAGTACCAATCCATACAATGCCACAAAATCTAATAATCGCATTACCAGAGCTGGGAAGCAGGCAGCAATAGTAGTAACTAAACCAACCACCAAGGTTACCTTCCAGCGGCGTACCGAGGGCATAATGCCTTGTATGGCTAATCCGGCCCGATAAATGGTAGGGTTGGCGGTAGTCCAGCCAGCAATAATCACACAAATGGCCCCGGCCATTCCGGCGGCACTGTAGGCAATAGGACCCGGGGCAATTGAACCGGCAGCCGCAGCACAGAGAATGCCAGAGGCAATCCAGGCCACGAAATGCCCTAAGAACATACCAGCGGCTGAAGAGAAACCGTACTGCCACTTACGAGCGTAGCGTAAGATAGACATATCGGCCATCCCGATGTGCATTGCCATATTACAGAACCAGGCAAAAAACATCACATGCCAAAACGTAAACTTGCTCTCACCTTCCAGCGGCACTCCCGTCCATATTTTCTCATTGGCTACCTGCCAGAAGTCGCCTAGCGAACGAACGCCCAACTCGGGCAGCGCCGCAAAGCCAGCGGCAATAAATACCAGAATCATCCAGGGTGCAGCAATATTAGCAAAGCGTGATACCTGCTCGTAGCCCAGCATGGCCACTATGGTAATTACCGTTCCTACCGCAAAAACGGTCACTACCCACCCAATACTAGTTGGTAGCCAGTCACCTAACTCTGGCATAGCAATATCGAAGGGAATACCCACCGCAGTGGCTGAAACGGCAATCATTGAGCCCGCTAGGAAGCAGAACATCATACCATTCACCACATTGTAGAAAGAAACCAGATTGCGGCCGCAGATCTTTTCTAGTTTGAAATACAGCGTTTCCCGAACGTTGGTAGCAATGGGGGCACAGATGAAACCCCAGCTGGCTACCGCCAACACGTTACCAATCAAAAGCCCCCAGATGAGATCACCCGCCGAAACTCCGTGGGCTACGAACAACGGACCAATAACGAATTCTGTACCGGCAGTATGCTCACCAGCGTACATACCTACAAAACTCTTGAGTCCTTTCAGGCGAGAGGGAGGAATAGATTCGCGCTCAAACTCGTTAATACTATTAAGTTTGTTTACAACGGTGTTTTCACTCATGCTTTCACTAATGAATAAGTGGAAAGATTAGATACGGCCATTGGCACAATCTGTTGGAACTGGAAAAGATGATCAATAGATTGCTCACGATTCCAATGCCGATGCATCACCAGAGCCGCTCCCAAGGCAGAAGCATTGTCAAGTTGAGTAGTAAAAAACTGTATGCCTGGAAAATGGGTAGCGAGCAACCGCATAAATAACTGGTTAGCGCAGAACCCACCGGAGATAAACATTTTCTTGGGCAGTTTTCTGCCAGTTACCAACTTTATAGATATAGCCTGCATACCTACTAAATCTATTAATAACTGGTGATAGGCTTCCTCGTAGTTGGAAAACTGGCTTAAATTAGTAAGTGGCCCCGTGAAGTTAGGTAGCGGCCCGGTTTGCTGCATCGTCTGCGGATAGAATTGCCGGCTTGGGTTATCTACCGATAATAACCGGTTAATTAATGCCTCATCGGGTACTATCGAATGGTGATAGTCAGCCGACTTATTGAAGTGTTCTGCCAACCGCTTTTCCTGGAAACTATGCTCGCTGCCCATAAAAATACGGGCTGCCTTTACCGGCACGCCCCGGTAATTAATATACTGCAAGCAGTCCTTCTGAAGTTCTTCGCCAGTAAGTGGTTCTTCGTTAAAAGGATTTAGGGTAATATTCCAGGTACCCGTAGAAAGCAACATAAACGATTCTTCAAAGGCCAACAGATAAGGCACTAGTGAAGCCGAACTATCGTGGATTCCCACCCCGCACAGTATTTTGCTGTTGTTGTTTGATACCTCCTCATACGAATGGGTGGATACAACTGGCGGTAAGACACTCGATATTTTCTCAGCGTATACCCAATCATGGCCCCGGTCGTGGGTAAAATCCCACAAGGCTGTATGGCAACCAAGGCTAGTAATTTCGTTGAAGAACTTACCGTGAATAAGGTAGGCAAAGAACTGCGGCAGGTGCAAAGATCGCCAGATGTTCTGATACAGCTCCGGTTTGCGGTGTTTGAGCCAGTAGAGTTGCAACCCAGAGTTCAGCATACCCAAGGAAGGAGAGGCAGTCTGGCAATTGAAGCTAAGTTCTCCACCGTATTGGTTGTACAGTTGCTGGGCTAATTCTTCTGGATACGGTTTTAGATAGTTATACAGCGGAGTAGCCGGACGCCCGCGTTCATCAAGGTGCACAAATGAGGCTCCGTAGGCTGAAACATTCAGAGCGCGCACTGCAAATTCCTTGTTCTTTTTTGCTGACTTAAAGCTCTTTTTTACCCACTTGCAGACTCGCTCCAGATCTTCGCAGGGGTATCCGTCATCATCTTCTATCTCCGGTATACACACCTGGTCTTGATGCACTAGCTGGTACTCACGGTTGTAAAGTAGTAACTTTTTGTTTGTCTTGCCGATGTCATAGATTGCAATAACCGGGTCGTTCATTTTCTTTTGCTAGGTGTTGAGTAATAGAGTAATATTTAAAGGCCAGTAGCCAGTACTTCTGAGCCTCGTTCATCAATTAAAGTAGTACGAATCTGTAGTTTTCGATATAATGAAATAGGATGTAGTGCGGCCCCGTTTCGTCGCCTCACTTCAGTCAGTAGTGGCCGTACGTCTGTTCGAAAAGCCTGCTGAATAATCTCTTGACAGAGAACCACATCGTTGTCTGCTTGAGCAGTCTTTAATGCCTGACGATCTACCAGCAATGCCTGAGCGTAGGCAATCAGGATGGCTTCAACCGATTGCAGAAGATCTTCTAAAGGATCCTTTACATTGTGACTAGCATCAATCATCCAGGCGAAGGAATGGGTTTCTATTCCTTCCAGTAGTTCCAGAAATATTAGAAATAGTTGGTACGGTTTAATGCTGCCTACCGTCAGATCATCGTCGCCATACTTGGAATCGTTAAAATGGAAACCTCCGAGTTTCCCCTCCATCATCAGTCGGCTAACAATCTGCTCAATATTTGTATTGGGCAGATGATGCCCCAAGTCTACCAGGCTGTAGGCTTTCGGCCCCAGCTTGCTAGCCAGTAGCAACGAACTACCCCAATCCTGAATAACTGTACTATAAAAATTTGGCTCGTAGGGCTTATATTCTACAAACATACGCCAGTCGTCGGGCAGATGGTCATAGATTTTCTGAAGACTATCTAGTGTCCGTTCAAAGGCTCGCCGGAAATTTTGCTGACCGGGAAAATTGGCCCCATCCGACAGCCAAACGGTGATTGATTTGGAGCCTAAGGCTTCTCCGTAGTCAATTACCTCCTGATTGTGGGCAACGGCTAGCTGCCTCACTGCCGCATCAGTATGAGACAACGAACCGAACTTGTACGATAGTGGCTGTCCGTTCTGATCTTGAAAGGTGTTAGAGTTTACCGCATCGAACACAATCCCCAACTCCTTCGCTTGCTGGCGGATAGCGGCAGTGTCTTCCGGAATATCCCAGGGGATATGCAGGGAAATAGCTCCGGCGTGGCCACTAAGCGCGTGTAACAGGCCTACATCAGCTAATTTTTCTTCCAAGTTCCGGGGCTCACCCCCGCCGGGGAAGCGCCCGAACCGGGTTCCGCCCGTACCCAACGCCCAACTGGGTATGGCAATCTGCATGGCGGAAAGCTTGGTAATACATTCTTCCCAATAAGCTTCAGACTGAGAATAAACGGTACGGAAGCAGTCCCATCGGGCCTGGTGGGTGGAAAGAATTGCCTCATTTTCTTCAGCAATACGCTGGCGGTCTAGGTGCATAGGGTAAATTTTTTTAGATATAAATCTAAATTTATTTACAACCCCATCCTGCTCTTTCCGGCATTTTACCAAATTCTTAAAATTGAGCGTAGTAAAATGGGGACTGACCAATAAATATGCATAAAAATATTTTCTTTTTGAAACCTTCAAAAAATCTTTTATTACTTCGCAGCAATTTGAAGAGTCTAAAACAGGCTAATTACGGATCTGATAATAAAAAAAGCCTGTCGGATTAGGACAGGCTTCATCTATTTTATCAAGGTCATGCTACTGATAGTAGCTGACTTCAAATAAGTCGCGCTCAGGCCAGGTAGCAAGCTGATTTAACTCTTTTTGCATGATGTAGCTAATACGCCCGGTAAAGTACCGACTGCGGTGGTTGCTGGTATTGGCTAACACCACCCAGGAGGTTCCATCCTGATGCCGTTTTATCAGAGCTGAGGTTCCGGCCAAGGTACCAGTACGCCACCAAGTGCCGCCTACCTGGGCGCTACGCCATCCGTAGGGACGGCCTCCCTTGGTTTCTACCATGTTCAGTAGCGATTCGTTGCTCAGAATATCAGGACTATCCTTGAATCCGTCTACCGCCACCAAGAATTTCATCAGATCCGAAGCGGTTGCTACCCATCCTCCAGCCGCACTCAGCGCCTCAATATTGAAGCTATAAGCATTAGATACCAACTCGCCGGAGCCGTACATGTCGGGCCGTACGTTGTTGGAGGTTAAGTCGTAATAGCTTACCTCATTTTCAAAACGATCTTCGGGGCGGTTCTTGGCTAACCGCATCTTAGTAATGCCCAATGGAGCCAGAATCTCGGTTTTTACGTACTCTTCGTACGACATGCCCGATTTGGCTTCAATTACCCGTCCTAGCAAACAGTATCCAAAGTTAGAATAGTCGTAGCGGGTGCCGGGTTGATAGGGCAAGTTCTTAGACAGGATAAATTCAATAATTGTATCCAGATCGGGCACTCCTTCGGTATCCATAGCATCGGCAATTCTGAGCGGAATAAACAACGGATCGCCAAACGAGCGTTTACTCCAACCTCCGGTGTGGTTTAGCAGATGCTCTACCGTAATTCGGTAGTGTTTTTTGTCCTTAATTCCCCGATAGACTTCAGAATTTAGGATCCCCTCTTCTCCGAATACTTTTTCATCCATACGCAGGCGACCATCCTCGCGCAGTTTCATCACTGCCACCGCCGTAATCAGCTTGGAAACGCTACCAATACGAAATAAATGATAGGGCTGTACCGCCTCTTCGGTTTCCTGGTCAGCGTAGCCGAAACCTTTGGCGTAAATCAGTTTACCATCCTTAACAATACCCATTGAAGCGCCCACAATACCCTGGCGTTGCAAAAAAATTTGCATAGCTTTATCTATCTGCGAGAAATCCGCAGCTTCTGAGTGCTCGTTCGTCAGCAACTCTACCGACCGTACGTAATCTTTGTAGCTATTTCCCCAGGCGGCCCGCCCCGATTCGGAAATGGTGAAGGGAACGCCTAGGTACAGAAAAAAGAAAACCGAAGTGGCCGCAAAAGAGTAAGTCCGAGAAGGAATCTTCAGTCGAAAAGACGTAAGTTTTTCCAGGAACTTTTGCATAATTAATATTCGAAGTTGAGGTTGATTAGTGAGCAAATATTCAGTTCCGATGTATTACCAAATATAGCCCCCTTTAGTTCATTAGTCTTAACAAATGTATTAAAGGTAACCAACAAAATGTGCAAATAATCTTACACTAGCAAGCTCGTTATGACAATTAGTCAATAAATTATTTACATAGTACTATTATTATTTTGCTAATTTTGGGGGAAAGTTAGAAGACGGCAGCAGGAAGCTCAAAAGAGAGAAATCGCAGAACCGAGCTTAATTGACTGTGGACTACTAACAACCAAGCAATAGAACAACAGAACAATAGAGGATTATGAACTACCGAACTTTTGGCCGGCTGGGCTGGCAAGTGAGTGAAATTGGTTATGGAATGTGGGGTATGGCCGGCTGGACTGGCTCTGACGACGATCAAAGCGAGAACTCATTGGATTTAGCCGTGGAATTAGGCTGCAACTTCTTCGATACCGCCTGGGGCTACGGTGAGGGTAAAAGCGAAGAACTACTTGGAGCATTGGTAAAACGGCATCCCAATAAAAAACTGTATACAGCTACGAAGGTGCCGCCTAAGAATTTTACCTGGCCCTCACAGAGTCACTTCAAGCTGGAAGATGTATTTCCCTATAACCACATTATGGAGTACGCTGAAAAAAGCCTTAAGAACCTAGGTATGGAGACGGTAGACCTACTGCAATTCCATGTTTGGGAAGATGCCTGGGCCGATCAGGACGAATGGAAGCGAGCAATAGAGAAACTGAAGCAAGATGGCAAAATCCAGGGTATTGGCTTGAGTCTGAACCGCTGGGAGCCGAATAACGGTCTCAAAACTATTCATACGGGCCTGATTGACGCTGTTCAGGTAATCTACAATATTTTTGATCAGGCCCCGGAAGACCAACTCTTTCCTCTTTGTGAAAAGAAGGAAATCGGAGTAATCGCCCGGGTACCTTTCGATGAAGGAACGCTTACAGGTACCTTTACCCACGAGACCACCTTCCCAGAAGACGATTGGCGCTCTACTTATTTTGTCCCCGAGAATCTTCACTCCAGCGTAGACCACGCTGATGCTGTGAAAGCTGTGCTACCCGAAGATATCAGTATGCCCGAAGCGGCTCTAAAATTTATTCTGGCTAACCCCACCGTAAGCACCATTATTCCAGGGATGCGAAAAGCCCGTCACGTACGTTCCAACATTGGTTGCAGTGATAGCGAACCTTTGCCAGACGATGTATTTCAGGAACTCAAAAAACACCGCTGGGATCGCGAACCTACCGAATGGTCGCAGTAAAAATTTCGATCCAGGGAGCTTTTTGAAGAACCGCGAATGGGAGCAAGATTACTACAAATGTCCCGTAGTACTGCCCTCCTATTCCCACTTTTCTACTTGATTATAAGATGAAGAAGTAATCTAACATGTCTTTCCTCACTGAACAATTACTCGCTGACTACTGCCATCATTTAGCCTTAGCAGATAGCTACCTGGCTTTAGGTGGCTAACATCCAATTGATTCTCACCTCTTTTCAGTCCCATTTCAGTGATTTTTCTTCCTGCTAGACTGTAAAGCATCGCCTTTGTTGCGTTGCCTACCGATGGTAAGCTAATGATCAGCCTATCCCGCACCGGATTAGGATAGATCGAAACCTGTTGTTCTTTCCAGGGCACTATTGCGGTTACCCTGCCTACTGAAAAATCAGCACTTACACTACACCCGGAGACATCGGTTACAGTTACATTATAATTGCCCGGTAATAGGTTATCGATTATTGGCGTATTGGTACCGTTACTCCAACTGTAAGTGTAGGGACCTTTACCCCCACTCACGCTGAGGGATATACTGTTATTGTCTGGATTGGAAGACTCTATCTTCCCAGTCACCAAGATAGCATCAGGAGTGGAGATGCCGGTTTCTACGATTGCCATACATCCGTTCATATCCTTTACAGTAATTTTGTACTTACCTGAATCGAGAGCGGTGAATCGGGCTTCTGGGTGAAAGTTAGTACCATCTATACTATAACTATAGGGTGCTGCTCCCCCCGTAACTGCTACAGTGATCCTACCATCAGCAGAACCATTACATAAAATATCACTCTTCTCAGCTACTGTAGCGACCAGTGCAGTACAGTCATTCGTAGACCGGCTGCTACTACCTTCGGTAATAGTCAAAACCTGAACTACCGGAGGGGCCGGGTGGTGGGTATCGCTACCGTCCTGTACAGCGGTAATCGTTGCAGTGCCCGTTCCGATAATTTTTACTGTATTACCTTCTACAACCGCCACGGATTCGTTCGAACTAACATAGGTCACCGGTAGATTTGAACTGGCAGTTGCTGCTAAGTTTAAGATTGTATCCTCTAAAGTTAGTGCTGGCAGCGAGTCGAACACTATTACCTGATCCAACCGCTTTGGTTTTACGGTGAACGATACTTTGGCACTAGCCGGGTGATAGTAGTCGTTTCCGGCCTGACTAGCGGTTACCCTAACGATGCCTTCCGTACCGTTTATGGTAACTGTACCGTCTTTCATTGTAGCCGGGCCGGTTACCGAATAGGTTAGGGCTAAACCACTGCTGGCAAAAGCACTGACAATGATTGGAGAAGCATCCGCACTCTGATCGTCTATAGGATCAATCGTGACGGATTGGGTGACTTTGTTCACGACCAACTTTCGAGTTACCGTGGGAGCCGCCTGATATTTATTACTACCACTTTGGATAGCAGTAATAGCCGTAGTACCCGCTCCAACAATCGTTACCGCACTATCAGTGATAGTAGCCACTGTTTCGTCCGAGCTGGTGTAGCTAACGGATAATCCTGAACTGGCAGTTGCGGTTAAATGAAAAGTAGTGTCCGCCATAGTCTTAACCGGTAAGGCATCAAAGGTGATGGTTTGGTCAGTCCCCTTCAACTCATCGCTGCTGATGGTCCAGTCAAACCCGTCAGGGGAAAGAAGGCCGTCCCATAGAATGTAAATAGTTTCTCCCGCAGTTAAGCTCATGCTTAATTCCGACTGAAGGCCATCTGCATCGTCGTTTTCATCAATTAATGTCTTATTACAATCTGAGTACACCTTGAGGTAAGTATCGTTCTTGGCCAACCCAACCGATGAGATGGTGTAGTCGCCAGTAGCCGGCACGCTGTATTCAAACCAGTAAGGAGCACTGGGCGTAGAATTAGTACCGGCCGTAGCCATAGCAGCCTGATCGCAATTATCTCCTTCCGTAAAAGGACTCACTAACAATTCCCAGTCAAAAGCGCTGCCATTGTAGGTATTCCAGACGATGAATATTTCTTCATCGCTACTCAGATCAGAAATGATAGCATTTTGGTAGCCGCTTCCTTTGAAGGATAAATACTCACAGTTATTACTATCACGGTTACTGTATATCGTTACGTTGGAATTAGATTCAGAAATGATTTCCAATTTACCATTGCTAGGCATGGTATATGAATACCAATAACGGTAGCCAAATGTAGCAGATAATGAGTTTTTACCTTCGTTAGCAATAGCAGTATTTTCACAATTATCGCCAACTTCATGAGGAGCAACTTTCAAGTTCCAATCCAAATCTTCGTTTCCGTATATTCTCCACTTAATAAATACTTGTTCGCCACTGTTTAAATCAGTAACAACGGTATTTCCATAGCCGCTTCCTACAAAAAAGAGACTTTTGCAGGTATTACTGTATACCTCCACATAGCCGAAATCGTTAGCCGTAATTTCTAGCCTTCCATTCTGAGACATTGTGTAAGTATACCAGTACTCCTGATTAATTGTAGCAGGTATCGTATTAGTGCCTTCGGCAGCTTCTACCGCTAGCTCACAATTATCACCCGCCTCCAGCGGCACTACTGCTAGCTTCCAGTCAAATTCTCCTTCTCCGTTAGTACTCCATTCAATGAATACTTGATCTCCACTGCTTAGTGTCGTGACCACAGCATTTTGATGACTATTTACTTCATACTGTATGTCACTACAGGTATTGCTATAAATTGTCACATTCTTATGGGATGCAGAAGTCACCTGAAGTTTCCCATCTTTGGGCATGGTATAGGTGTACCAATACTTGTGGTTAAACGTAACCGGCAATGTATTCACCCCTTCGCTAGCTATTGCCGCTAATTCGCAGTTGTCGCCTGTCTCTAAGGGCACTATGTTCAATTCCCATTCAAAACCACCTTCTCCTCTTGTATTCCACTCAATAAAGACCTGATCCCCACTATTCAGGGTAGTGGCAGCAGTGTTCTGGTAACCATCTGCCTCATAATACAACTCATCACAGGTATTACTGTAAATCCCTACGCTTTTGTAAGATGAAGAATTAATCTGAAGCTTTCCGTCGTGGGGCATGGTGTAGGAATACCAATAATGTTGGTTAAGAGTTTCGGGTAGTGTGTTGTTACCTTTAGTAGCCAGAGCGGCTAATTCGCAATTGTCGCCTGCCTCAAGGGGCTTTACAGTTAACTCCCAATCAAAACTACCCTCCCCATTGGTATGCCACTGAATAAATACCTGATCGCCAGTCTTCAAAGTAGTAGCCGTAGCGTTCTGATGGCCATTTGCTTTGTAATGTAGTTCTTCACAAGTGTTGCTGTAGATCGTGACATCTTTATAAGAAGAGGATATAATCTGTAGCCTCCCTTCATCGGGCATGGTGTAAGTGTACCAATATTCTCGGTTGAAAGTAGATGGTAGCGAGTTGGTCCCTGTTGTAGCAGCGACAGCTAATTCACAGTTATCACCCGCTTCCAATGGTTCTACCACTAGTTCCCAATCAAAGTTACCTCCACTATATGTATCCCATTTGATAAAGACTTCATCTCCTTTATTCAGAGCAACTGATGTGTTATTATATCCATTACTTTGATGGAATAAATTGTTACAGGTATTGCTAAGAACAGATACGTACTCAGACGAAGAAGATGTGATTTGTAGCTTCCCGTCATTAGGCATCATATAAGCATACCAATATTCACGATTAAGTGTAGTAGGTAGTATGTTATCTCCTTCAGTAGCTAATACTGCTAGACCACAGTTGTCACCTGCCTCGAGAGGCAACACTGCTAATTCCCAGTCAAAGCTACCTTCGCCATTTGTATCCCATACTATAAATATCTTATTTCCTTCATTTAGATCTACTATCGCAGTGTTTTGGTACCCTCCTCCTTCATAGTATTTGTTCTCGCAAGAATTGCTATAGACGTCTAAGTTCTTATCAGAATTGGATGTAATTTGCAATTTTCCGCTGCTAGGCATAGTAAAGGCATACCAATACTCGGAATTAGCTGTCTCTGGTAAGGTATTGTTACCTACCGTAGCAGTAGCAGTCATGTCGCACCTATCACCCGCTTCTAATGGTACCACTTCTAAATTCCAGTCGAAGTCCCCTTTTCCTCGAGTATTCCACTGTATGAATACTTCATCTCCCTGATTTAAAGCAGTAGCTGTTGCGTTCTGGTAACCATCTCCCCCAAATTCGTAGGAGAAGTTGCCACACGTTCCACTCAAAATAGATACGTATTTTGAGGACGCAGAAGTTATTTGCAGCTTTCCATCGCTAGGCATCGTATAAGTGTACCAATAATCATTATTGATCGTAGCAGGTAGCATATTTGCTCCTGCTTTAGCCGTAGCAGGTAGTTCGCAGTTATCACCCTCTTCCACCGGAACTACAGCTAGGGTCCAATCAAATTCATCTTGTCGGTAGACATCCCACTGAATGAGCACATCATCTCCACTCTTCAATGTGGTAGCTATAACATTTTGGTAACCCTGTGCTTCATAACGTATATCATTACAGGTATTACTGTAAACTGTAATATTACTGTAAGAAGAGGAGGCAATGTGTAGCTTTCCATCGCTGGGCATGGTATAAGTATACCAGTATTTTCGGTTGAACGTTGTAGGCAAAGTATTAATACCTTCTACCGCAGTGGCGGCTATGTTACAGTTATCACCCGCCTCCAACGGTACTACATCTAACTCCCACTCAAAGTCACCTTGCCCTTTGGTATGCCACTGAATGAACACCTGATCTCCGCTACTCAGGGCAGTAGCCGTAACGTTCTGATAACCATCAGACTCGTAGTAACTCTCATTACACGTATTACTGTAGATCGTTATATTCTTGAAGGCAGATGATGTAATTTGGAGTTTGCCTTCTTCAGGCATTGTGTAAGAATACCAGTATTCACTATTTGTTGTCGCTGGTAACGTATTGGTACCTTCCGTAGCAGTTGCGGCTAATTCACAATTATCACCAGTACTTAGGGGTTCTACCGCTAACTCCCAGTCAAATCCTTCGTGCCCGTAGAGGTTCCATAGAATAATTACTTCATCCCCCTCGCTTAGTTCAGTGGCGGTGGCATTATCATATCCACTACCATAGTAATAATAACTTTCACAATTATTATCTAATATGGATACTTGCCTTTTAGCGGAGGAGGTAACTTTAAACTTCCCATTACTGGGCATAGTGTAAGTATACCAATACTTTTGATTGAATGTAGTGGGTACTGTATTAGTACCTTCTACTGCAGTGGCGGCTATGTTACAGTTATCACCCGCCTCCAGTGGCATTGTATTTAGTTCCCACTCAAAGTCGCCTTCTCCTTTAGTATGCCACTGAATAAAAACTTTATCACCAGCGCTTAAATTTGTAGCTACGGCATTTTGATACCCCCATATTTGGTGATGTAAGTTACCGCAATTATTGCTGAAAATTGAGATGTCTTTAGGAGTTGATGAGGTAATCTGGAGTTTCCCGTTATCAGGCATCGTATAAGTATACCAATATCCACTATTTGCTGTTTCTGGAAGTATATTAATACCTTCTTCGGCGTTAACAGCCATGTTACAGTTATCACTTGTTTCTAAGCGTTCTACCCCTAATTCCCACTCAAAATTACCCAATCCACCGGTTTGCCACTGAATAAATACCTGATCGCCAGTTTTCAAAGTAGTAGCCGTAGCGTTTTGGTAACCATCTCCTTCATAGTGCAGTTCATTACAGGTATTGCTGTAAATCGTCACTTTTTGGTAAGAGCTAGACGTAATTTGAAGTTTTCCGTCGCTGGGCATCGTGTAGGAGTACCAGTACTCAATAATTGTTGTTGTTGGCAGTGTATTGCTTCCACTATTTGCCGCTACCGCCTCCGAACATATAGATTGGCCATTAACGACCAGCGTAGTGGCCGTTAATAACCACAGCAGTAAAATTTTTCTCATATTCCCTTTTTGTCACATTTATTCCAATTACCCAATCATTTGGCCAACTAGCTGCTCACCATATTTGCTAATAATCTTGAATTAAGCAGATATATTACACAGATTATATATAATTAAATTTATATTTTTTATTTACTTGCAAGTATAGTTATCATAATAGTAATATTAAAATATTAATATATTTATTATTATGTCTATGTGATTAATAAAGTTGTTTCAATCAAAAATCACGCAGTATTTAGGATATTGTATGAGGGCCCCTACACTTGTTTGTTAGGATATCGGAAGAAAAAAAATGAGAAATTCTGCTAGATTTTAGCCCGTATATTCGTCTTTCTGCGGGCGCCTCAGAGGGTACGAAAGTGGCGCAATAGCCGGAATCGAGAGGCTCAAAGCTCTGCCTGCTAAATTGGCAGGGGTTAGAAAATAGAGCTGCATGAAGAAAAGTAATCTATCCAGCTCACGTTGTCTGTATAATTTTAAACAACTTCCGGAGAAAAGACAAACATAGTTACAGATGCCTTTCCATCCTGCCCATCAGAAGCCCTCCCACGTGCTGTTGATAGGTTCTATCTATAGCAGAAGATATCTTCTACAGCTCTTAGCGAAAAAGTAAATCTGCGTTATTCTGCCACTGGTTGTTCTTCTACCGTTTGCCAAGTGGATAGGTCTTCAATTGTGCTGCTGTAGATGGCGTTAAAGATCAATTTGTATGTGCCGCGGGGTTGGCCCCGGAATTGAGGACGGAAGCCGAATAGTACGATATCACCCTGGCCGTGCTTTACGTGCATGAGCGCCCCTTTGCCGCCAATGTGCTTCTTTTCACCTAGCGCCCAACCGCTCATTAGCAAATCATCTTTCGCGTAGCGAACTACAGTTTTCACCGGGGGATCGGGTATTTGCTCAATATCTTCTTTACCACCTTCACCCTCCCGTTCCTGCTTCACTATCTCAAATGCCTGGCTGCGGGAGAAGGAAGTTGCTACTATATCTTGCATACCGTACGCTAACGGATAGTCGGTATCTACCGTAGCCCGGATCAATGAACCGGGAATAAAAAAATCCTTGCTGGATAAGCCCGCTACCGCGTTACGCAGCGGTAAGCCAAACTGCTCGATAGCAAAATCACTGGCTTCGTCGAAAGTAATGAGTGTACCACCCTTCTTTACGTAGTTATTCAGCGCTAAAGCACCTTCCAGTCCTAGACCACCCGTATACTCTTCGGGCATATTATGCACGGCGTGTCCGTGCATGATGCGAGAAGGACTTTGGTCGGGGATGATAATCGCGTCATACTGAGTGAGGTCAGTGGTTTGAATTTGCTCATCGTGCAGGGTATCGTACTGAAAGTTATACTGATCTAGCAGCCACCGAGTCCAGCCTTCGTCCATATTGGCTACCCACGACTTATACAATCCCACTCTCGGTTGACGAAGCTGGTGCAGGGTTGCCTCTGGCTGATCACTGATTCCGCTAAAGGTTAACCCCAGCGAATCAGCAAGCTGGCGAACCTTATCTTCGGCGTTACCATCATTCTTAACCAATATGGTTCCAGCCTCAAGATCACCTGCCCTTTCGCCTAGCCAATGAATCTCAACGCCGCCTTTCAGTAACTGATTTACTGCTAGAGCACTAGCATTATCTCGAGGGTTAAGCGCGTAGGCAAACGTAGCCCGTCCGGCAACTTCTCCAGCAGCGGGTTTTATTTTTTGTGTTACTTCAGTTGCTTTAATGTCCACTTCTTTATCTAATCGATCTACCTGCACTCCCATCTGCATGGGAAGTGTCCAACCGGCCAGGTCATAAGGGGTTTTAGGTGGCCCTCCGGGGTAAAGTCGCAGGTCAGGATATTCCTGCTTTTCGAGCAAATCTTTTAGATAAGGTCGGAACGCCTGCGCTCCGTACAGCACGTATGAACCTTCAGCATAGGTAGTATCGCCTACGCTAAAAGTGCGATCGACTTTATGAACTTCTACTCCACCTTGCAGTAAGATATTGACTAGGTTGTGAGCTTCACTAGGATTCCATTGTTCGGCGGGTACTACGTAGGCAAATGCATCGTCTTCGGCCTCAATCGCATCGCGGCCCATGCGGTACATGTCGTAGAGCCACTTTTCTTTACGATCGGCTCCAACGCTGAGAGTAGCCATACCAGCGGTTAGCATGTACTCTACTGCATCCCGAAAGTGGGATTTTCCTCCTTGCCAGGGGTCGGGGTAGTTAATCTCCGTTCCGTCGGTAGAGATACCATTACCAATCGTTTTGGGTAGCGAGTCAGGTGGATAGAAGCGAGGAGTGGGTGTGGTGTGGGCCGTTTCGGTCAGGATACCGATCTGATTATGAAAGTAGGGAGCCGTACGCAATCCTCCGTTCCACCACATAGTGTAGGTTACGTCCGAAACCACTCCTGGCATATCATTTACCGCAAAGCGAGTAGCCATTTCATTACCGACCAGATTTACGCCATTTACTACTCCGGGATGAATGTGGGGATTAACCGGCTTGGAGAAGGGAGGAATAAAGATTCGGGCCCAACGAGGAGCTGACTGATGCTGATTATGCACAATCTGCGGATACCATTCGTTGAATAGCAAGTTAGTAACTGCCCGGGTTTCGGGCTGGGTATTCATGAACCAGTCGCGGTTATCGTCGTGCCCTACGTAGTAATGATAAAGTACCGGAGGGTTAGAGGTTTCGTAGGGTGTACCCAGATTTTTCCGGTACCAATCGGCCACAATATCCAGTCCATCGGGGTTGATGTTGGGCATCAGCATGAAAATGACGTTGTCGCGAATCTTACGCATCTCTGGGGTTTCTTCGGTAGCTACCATGTAGGCCAGTTCCGGCGGAAATTGGGTAGCGGCTTTTTCGGTAGAATGAATACCCCCGTCAATCCAGACAATGGCTTTACCTTCCTGGGCTAGCTGTTGGGCTTCTTCGTCGGAAATACGTGCCCGGGCCAGCTTAGTACTAATGTCTTTCCAGCGGTCTAACTGCTGAAGGTTCTCTTCGCTCGAGATAAACAGTACGTATAACGGGCGACCCAGCACTGAAGTACCGATCTGCTGCATCTGTACCCGGTCACTGGCTTCATCCAGTTGCTCCAGGTAATCGGTAATTTGCGAGTAGTCGGCAATTTTATAATCAGCTCCCATCTGAAAGCCAATCACTTCTTCGGGAGTAGGTACTTGGGCTAGAAGGGAAGTGGATAGTAAAAAGAATAAAAAGTGAAAAAGGCGTAGGCTCCGGCTCATAGTTGGAAAGATCAGTGATACAGAACCAGAAAAATACAAAAAAATACTCTCCTCCCGTGAAGATTTGAAATAAAAAAGCCAGGCTTCCCAATTAAGCGGTAGAGCCTGACTAAGTAGAGCGTACCGAATACTTAAGCTGCTTTAACTTTGGCTGATTCTTCAATCCAGTGCAGCAGTACCACCATTCCGTGTTCAGCAACATAATTTCCGGAAACGGAAACTGCACTCGTTTCACCGGTTTTTATCTTTAGCTGTATTGCACCATTTCCTCGATGATCGTTTAGAATATCGTTCCAGAGTTTTTGAAAAACGGCTTTTACCTCTTTCTTTTCGCTGAGTAACTCGGTGTAAGGCTTTCCGACGAGTACTTCCTGACGATAGCCGAGATGCTGGGCTAGTTTGTCATTAATCTTCGTAATATTTCCTTCAGTATCTAGCTCTGTTATGCCTACCGACTGCTGTACGGCCTGAAATAATGAGGACTGCTCCCGTTCTTTTCTTCCTAACTCCTCCTGAATCGCTTGTAATTCTTCGTTGTTCTGCCGCATTTCTTCCTCGGTGGCCCTTAGTTCCTCCTCACTGGCTTTGGAGGCCTCTAGTAAGCGAGTCGTACGGGTGCTAGCCTTGCTGGAAGTAGCCATAGAAGCAATACTCTCTCCTACTCTCTCCAAAAATTCAATAGCATCATTTGAGAATTCCTGAAAGGAGGCTACTTCAAGAACCCCCTCAATGTTTTCGTTGACGATTAACGGAACAATGAGCAAATGACCTGGGGTAGCCTCACCTAGCCCGGAAGTAACAGTTACGTAGTTTTGTGGAACCTCCTTCAGGTAGGTAGTCTTTTTCTCTAAGTAGGTCTGACCTACTAAGCCCTGACCGGGCCGGATAGTTTTCTCCAAAAATTTCTTTTTGTCGTAGGCGTAGCAGGCCGTCATGGTGAGTTGCTCGTTCCCGGTTTCCGAGTCATCAGCAATAAATAGAGCCCCCTGGTTTGCTTTTAGGTACTTCACTAGGTAAGCCAGTACCTTATCTGATAAGTCTTGTAACGAATGGACGTTTTTCCGCAAGATGTCACTCACTTCAGCCAGGCCAATATTCATAAACTTTTCCCGTTTTTCTCGTTCCTGAGCTTCCTTCAGTTTTTCCTGCATTTCAATGAGCGAACAGCCTAGCTCGTCGCTTTCTTCCTTACTTTTGGCCACGGTCAGGTTGCCCCGGGCAATCTCTGCTGCAAAAGCAATATTCTGCTTAGAATGCGTTAATTGCCTCTGAATTCGTAAGCTATCGATTAATGCTTTTTCGGTATGTTTCCTGAAATCAAAGGCCCAGTAAGCGCATAATCCAATGATCACTGCCGCTAATCCTACGTGGAATAAGAACGTACTCAAACTCATGTAGTCCAGCTGCGTGAAATATACTTCTTCGTATCCTACAAACTGTAAGTAAGCGAAAGCGGCATGGTGCAGCACAATAAGTACTGTTAAGGGAATAAAGGCTTTCCAGTTCTGATAAATGATTAATAGAATGCTGCCGATAAAGGCGAAGAAGTGCATCTCGAACAGCCCGTGCATCTGATAAATGAATTGGGCCATAAACAGAGCAAACGCCACTCCGGCCATATATTGATTCAAAGTCTTCTGCGGAAAAAACCATTTGGCTACAGCATACATACCGACCGACAGTGGCCCTACGGTTAGAGCAATAAACCAGGTTTCGTAAAACCAGGCAATGCCTAAACCAAATAAAAAATAGATCGAGAGACCAACCTCTATAATTCGATCAGCTCTCCGATAAATCTGCTGAAAGTGCTTGGCGATGTCTTGGTTATTTTGATTATTCATAGCTATGTTTTAGAACATGTTGTTGATTACCACTGAAAATATATTCTCTGCTGATGGATTCGGTAGCTGGTCGGAAGGCAAATTACATCCGTACGGTAGCCCGGCCTGCTTAATAGCTAAGGGCAAAGGTTGCTGTTCAATAGCCGATTGTAAAGCTAGTTCGGCGAAACGGGTAGTTCGAGTAGTACAGTACCTGGCTTTATTATAGTTACCCCGGTAGTAAAGCGTTCTATCGGCGTTCAGAATAACTGCTTGGGGGGTAGCATATACCCCGCAAGCGTCAGCAATTTGCCCATCGTCCGTAACAACCGTGACTTTCAGGTCCTGATGTACCTCTTTTTCGGTATCGTTTTGAACGATAACATAAAAATTAGCCTGAGTACGGTACTGACGCACTACCTGCCGAAAATGATCTTGATTAAATTGTGAACAAGGACAGTCCGGATTGAAGAAGTGAAGAAAAATTGGTTGACTGATAGTATCGCTCAGAAAGGGTAGCGATAGCTGTGCTCCTTCGGGTACCGGAACGTAATCATCGGGAACAGTGGTAGGGGTTAAATACTGTAGTTGCTGATGCCAAAAAATAGCAATTACAGCGCCGAGTAGCGCCGCTATTGTTAACGTACAGCCAATAGTTCTTCCTTTCATTCCTTATTATAAGCGATTCATAATCAGGAAGATTAACTACAAATGAAATACCAGCAGGTTATTACTTATCGCTAAGTAAGGCTCGCCTTTCCTTTGTCCAGGTAATTTTCTTCGTTAGCTCCCGAATAGTCCGGTAAGTCTGACCTTTTAGTAGCATAGCCTTACACTGCAACGTTAATAATTTATGATTCTCTAAATGTCGACTACAACTAGTAAATGGCAAAGGAGGAATTTTGATAGTAATGCTATCATATACAAAAATCATATTTTGAAAGTCTGTAAGCTTAATTATCGCTGATTAAAGCATACTCATTCCAGATTAGACATGATCATCTCTAACACCCGCAGATCGAAGTCTAACCGCAATTACGAAGTGAATATTGCAAAACAGTACATCCATATGCTTTTAATAAATTTCGTAGCATCTGAATGCCGCGTTTTCCTAGTCAGTTTTCTTAAATCATTTCCGGCTTACGAACAGCATTTTTCCTTCGAGAAAAGAATTGTAGTTAAAGAAAAGCGGTATATTTCTTCTTTTTTGTTAACCATGTTTTTTTTATGCTGCGAAAACTCAATAAAAGTGTAGTCATCTCCCCTACTCAACGAAACGATGGAACAGATAATATTAGGCTTCCGAACTCCCGATTTTTTAGCTACCCCAACCGCATTATTCAATTTGGATCAGGGGCGTTGCTGCGAGGGTTAATTGACCATTTTGTCGATCAAGCTAACCACCAGGGTATTTTTCGGGGAAGAGTCATTATTATTAATAATACCCGCTCGGGGCGTAGCGAGAGATTTGCCAACCAGGAAGGTCTCTTCACCATTTGTGAAGAAGGCTTCGTCGATGGGAAAGCCCAACGCAATTTTTATGTAAACTCAGCCGTATCTAAATCAATACCTGCTACAGAATGCTGGCCCGAAATTCTTAGCTGCGCTCACAACGAGGCCATTACGACCATATTTTCTAACACCACTGAAATAGGCATTACCCTTCAGGAAGATGATGATCTCTTGGCTCATCCTCCCCAGTCGTTTCCCGGTAAGTTAACTGCGTTTTTGTACGAGCGGTATCGGGCGTTTACCGGACTACCCCAAAGCGGTATGTTGATTATCCCTACCGAACTCATTATTGATAATGGAGACAAACTAAAGGCTATTGTTTTAAAGCTCATTGAAATTAACAAGTTAGAAGACGAATTCCGCCGGTGGGTTGTTCAGCACAACCTGTTTTGTAATACTTTGGTAGATCGGATTGTCCCGGGTGAACCAGATCAAGAGAAGCAAACAAAGTTGGAAAAGTCTTTAGGTTACAAGGATGAGTTACTTACGGTAAGCGAGGTATACCGACTTCTAGTTATTGAGGGAAAAAAAGAACATTTGATCCATAAAGCTCCGTTTCTGAAAGCCGACTCGGGCATTATCATTGAAGAAGATATTACTCCTTACCGGGAGAGAAAACTACGTATTCTTAACGGAGGGCACACCATCAGTGTAGCTGCTGGTCTCTTATGCGGACTGAATACGGTTTATGATTGCATGCAAGATGCTGTTATGAAAGAGTTTATCTCTCAAACTATTTATGATGAGATAATTCCTACGTTGGAAATTGGCCAGACTATGGCCCGAGAATTTGCCGGTGATGTTTTGGATCGCTTTCGTAATCCTTATTTAAATCACCAGCTAATTAGCATAACCCTTCAGTATACCTCAAAAATGAATATGCGCAACGGATTGACTTTTGCTCGGTACTACAAAAACACTGGGACAGTTCCTAAAAAAATGTGTGCCGGGTTAGCTGCTTACTTGTTGTTTACCAGACCTGTACTAGAGAAAGATGGCCAATACTTCGGTGAATTGCAGGGAGAGTACTATCCAATAAAAGATGATCAAGCAGCATTTTTTTATCAGGCTTGGTCAAATGTAGATATCACAAACCAGGAAGAAGCACAACAATTAGTATGGCAGGCGTTAACTCACCAACCTTTTTGGAGTCAAGACATGACGCCTTTTATTAATCAAACTACCTACTACATCACCGAGTTTGGCCAAACCAGTGTTCGAGAAGTTCTATCCTCTATCGTTAACTAACAAATTACTAATCAGCCTTTTCTGGGCAAGACTGTAACCAAATAAAAAAAAGAAATAAAGCTGTACCTATCCATTCCATATCTGTAATATTTATGTTTTATATTACTAATGTACTATAAATTACAAAATAATACAAATTTTAGGTATAATAATATCATTTTTGCGATATCTGTTGGTCAATAGTTATCAAGATACTTTAGAAGTGCGTTGTTTTCACCGTAGTAATCCTCTCAGCTTAGGGAAACCAAGCAGAGTTATAGCCAGTGTAGGTTTCTGGCAATTAGATCTACAGAAAACATTTATTTATTGATAAGTTTGGTTACAGAATCATGGGGCCGATTCTGCGAGAGTCGATAGCAAAAAAAAGAAGAACCGTATAATCTACGTTCTTCTTACTACTCAAATAGGATAAAGTTTTGCTGACGAAAATAATGGATACCGAGACCCGTCGCGATCTCTTCAGTTTCGGATTAGAGCAGCCCTAAATGTCTTCGGGAACAGGTATCAGCTTAATATCAAGCTGGGTATCCTCAATGAAGTCCTCGGCTTCTTCCAGAATATCATCATCTTCTTCCGGATAATACCAGTTTACCTCCACATTGCCACCTTGCTCCTGATACTCTTTAAGTACGATTAAGATCTCCAAGATGCCCTTAGAAGAACTGGTATTGAAGTAAACCATCTTAAAATCAAACGTAAGCGGACGACCAGTTTCGGTATATGCTCTTAGCCAGTCACACAAACGTTCGTAGAATTCCCAGGTATTTTCCAGATAAGACTCCCCCTCCAATAAACAATAGCCTTTAGTGGCATCAAAATACACATTAGGGGTAAAGAATGTATCTTTTTGCCCTTGTATCTCTAATATTTCAGGTTTCAATTCGCTCATGCTTTTATATAATGGTAATTACTCTTTATCAATAGTTACAAACAAAGAGAAAAATGAGTGTTGTTCATCAATGGTATATACTTCAATATCCAATGGATTGTTGGATAGGATAGCGGCCTGCACTAAACCTATTCCTGCTCCCTTACTCTGATCAGACTGCGGTTGCCGCCGCTGAATCCTCTTTAAGCGCCGCAGTTCTTCGCGGTCGAGGGAGTTAATTGTATTGCAGCTGTCTGCCAGCCGTCCGACGTCGGTAGTATATACTATGTTGCCGCAGGAGAAAATATAACTATTCACAGTCTCACTTAGCTGCAAAATTCCCACACTCTCGGTGCGCCCGGCGTAACGAATTTTTTCGGCCGAGTAAAAGAGGATATTCTGGGCTAATTCAATAAAGATAGAAAATATCTTTCGGCTCGCCTGCGGGAAATTATCTAACTGCCCTCTTATATCCTTGCTAATCTCCGCCATAATATTAGGGGTAACCGGCCCCTTATAGGAGATTAGCAAGTTTTCGTCTTGCAATATCATTAAGTGATCCATTGTTTTCCTTTTGTGGCTCATCGTAATCCTATGATTGAGTTTTTTATACCTTTATACCAATTAAGTTAATATCATCTCGTTGTTCAGTTGATTGTTGATGGTTTTCTAAAGCCTCCGTAAATCTGGCTTGTTGCTCCATAATCGGAAGTGAATGCCATTCTTGAATCAATTCTTTTAATTGCCTTGAACCAAAACGCTTTCGTTCGGAATTAGACTGATCTATAAAGCCATCGGTTGTGAGATACAAAGCATCGCCCAAGCCAAGGTCTAACTGTTGCTCCAATTCGAATATATTTTTCTGAATACTACCTACCGTCCTTCTAACTCCTTTTATAACTTCCAAAGAACCTTGGTGCACTGCATAAAGAGTATGCTTGGCCCCGGCGTAACGAAGACGCACCGTTTTGTCAGGATTAATATCCAACGCACATATGCCAATATCCATGCCATCCTGAATACTGTTGTCGTTACCTCTTAATCGTTTTTTTACCTGCTGGTTTAGATAGTCTAAAATAGCTACGGGATCCAAGAGCTTCTTTTCGCGGATTGCCTCATTCATCATATTGTAGGCTATCAGCGAAACCAAAGCACCAGGCACTCCGTGTCCGGTACAATCTACCACTGATACAATTCGGCGGTTTCCATGCTCTGACATCCAATAAAAATCACCGGATACAACATCCTTTGGGCGAAATATTACAAAGCTTTCAGGAAATATTTTTTTGCTTTCTCTTTCACTGGGAAGTATTGAAAATTGAATTCGCTTAGCGTATTGTAGGCTCTCTTGGGTTTTGTAGTTTTCAATTTCTAGCTTTTCCTTTTGCTTTTCCAGTGCCTTTTGAGTTATTTCCAATTTATTGACACTCGTCATTAGCATTTGCTCACTTGCCTTTAAGTAGGCGTTTTGTTCCTGAATTTTTACTTGTTGTTCTTGTAACTTCTGGTTGTCCTGTCTTTTCTGGATGAAACTATACGAAACTACTCCAATGATAGCTAAGAACGAAGTAATAATACCGTATCCGTACTTTCGTAAAGTTGCTTCTTGTTTTAACTTTTGCTGCTGCAATCTTCTTTCTGCCTCCAGTAAGGCGATAGCTTTTTCTTGTTTTTCTTGTTCTGATTGATTCTGCTCTAGCTCCAGAGTTTGGCGCTCCTGCAAGCGCTGCAACTCGAGTAACTCTCTCTTCTGCTTTTCTGCCAGCAATTCCTGTTGGGCAATCGCTAACTGCTGTTCTGCTCGTTCTTTAGCTAATTCTTGATTTAGTAGTTCTGCCTCCTGTAAAGCTTGACTTTTTCTTAAGAGTATCAGTTCTTTCTCCTTTAGCTTTAGTGCATTCTCTTGGCGCTCCCGCTCTAGGTTTAGCTGTTCTTGCTCAACAATCAATGACTTTATGTATTCTTCTTTTGCATCAATTCTCTCCTGTATGGTAAGAAGCTTCTGTCGCTCTGCCTTTCTTTTTGCATTAATCCTTCCTCTGATATCTTGGTAGCTTTGTTGGTATATTTCTGCTTTCTCAGTATCTTTTTCTTCCTGGTAGATTAAAGCAACTAGCTTATAGCTTTCTACTAATTCCTCATTCGCATTTTTTGTTACAGCTAACTTTATAGCCTTATCAGCCATCTTGAGGGCTTGTGCGTTATTTTGACTTATATACGCATTGGAGGCTAGATAATTGAGTAAATTAGCCTGTCCTACTATATCTCCGGATTTCTCTCTAATATCTAATGCTTCGTTGTAGACCTCTTTAGCCCGAGAGAAAAAACCCAGGTTAGTATAGGCCACTCCTAGATTGGTTAGCATAGAAACCCGCATATCCGGATCTTCAATAATATTTTCGGGTAATTCTAATGCCTTTTGAAAATAGACAATAGCCCCTTTTAGATTATTGTTCCGCTTTTGTAAGAATCCTAGATTATTTAAGGTTTGAAGAAGCTTAAGAGTATCTCTTTGCTGTTGACTGATTTTTTGGACCTGTTCCAAATACTGAATAGCTCCATCAATATTATTTACTTGCTTGTTTATGTTGGCTAGTGCTTCGTAGGCCGCAATTGTAGCAGTTATATCTCCTTGAGCTTTGTACAATTTCACTAATTGCAGATACGTATCTTCTGCCTCTTCATACTCTTCTAAAATGAAATAGCTCTGGGCTATTTTGTGCAAAATATCTGTTAAATTAGATACTTCCTGGTTTAGACGCTGCTTCCCTTTTAAATATAATAGATAATACTGGACTGCCTTTTGGTAGGCACGACTATCGTAGTAGTGATTTCCCAGATCTCGTTTTACCTCAAGAACATTATTCGCCTCTTGAGCCTTCTCAAAAGCTTTGATTGCCCATAATAAATACTTTAAAGATTCTTCGGACATCCGTAGCTGCTTGTAAATAATAGCTATCTTATACAACAGTACCGCTTCTTCGCTCACTGCCTTTTCCGATCTTGCTTCCTGTAGTTTACTTTCAGTAATTTCTAATTCTTTCTTTAGTTGAATCTGATTGAGTGACTGAACTCGAGAGTTAATTATCGTGTCACTACTTGATATAGAAAAAGGAGGCTTTGTAGCCGTTTGAGCTATACTTGTAGAATTAATCCATGCTAGCAGTATGATGATTCCGAATATTTTTATACCCAATAGATACTTTTTTATTCCAAACGATAAGGATAGCCTATCAATGATTGGTAGTTGTGTCTTTGCTATATGGTACTGCTCTCTAACCATTTAAAACTTTAGATTTAGCCCTACCCAATACATACCACGAGTCTGATCTCCGAAGGGATATTCTAGCTCTCGATTGTTTAGTAGGTTTTGACTACTAAAAAATATCGAATGCTCCTCCCAAATCTGATACGATAATTTACAGCTTACATTGAATTTAGAAGAAAGGGGATACACCCGTCCATCATTTAAAAATTGGTGCTGAGAATAATAATAAACTGAAGCGAACGCCCGTAGCTTTCCAAAGAAAGCAGTGTACCTTCCGGTAACTCCTCCGAAAACATCCGGAAGAGTACTAGACAGCAACAAGTGCTGTGCTGTTTTAAACTGCATCTTTGTAATAAACCCAGATAGCAGTAGCCGATTAATTTCCCAATCTATTTTTCCAGTAAAGCCTGAGCGTTGATATTGTGAAGTATTTGTCCAAAATGTACTATCTATACTTTTGGGCTGGTAGGCAAAATACGTAATATCTGAACGTATATTTTTTGTAATCTGGTAGCGATACTTTACCTCATATGCTGTGATTGCTTGAGGTTGCGCATTGTTCTCCAGTAAGGTATTATTGGCCGGATAGTCTTGAACACTAGGCGCTTGCTCTCCAAAGGAGATAGCAGCACTTAACTTATGAGAAGGGGCAAGTGTAACTAACGTACTTAGCTGGTGGTTGATTAAAAGTAACTTTGCGCCACTGTAGTAATCTCCCCTATTTGCAAAAGTGATAGCAAAGCGATTTTGAAATAAGTTTAACTGTTGATGTAAATTGATACTATATCGAGGTCCGAGAACTGGGGAGAGTCGAGAATCCAAATCAACCCTCTGATCTACTGTGTCTGCTTCGGTATTTTGGTAACTGTTGCTAGAAGTCTCAACACCGAATCCAGCACGGTATTTTTTCCACTGCTTATTGTATTCTACTCTTCCTAACCACTGCTCAGTTTTGTCCCATAAATAATCGTCGTAACCACTATAAGAAAGGTTGCCCATTTGGTATGATCCGTAAACATTTACTGACTTCCAGCGCGTGCGAAGAGAAAACCAGTTAGTATTGGCTAACCGATTTGTTAGAGCTATCTGATTTAATAATGCTGTCTGATTTGTCGATATTACCTGATAAATCTTTCTGTGTATACCTTGGGCTTCAGAGTTTTGCGTTCCTACTCCTATGCGTATCTCCGCATTCTTACTCCAGTGGTAATCTGCGTGAAAATGAAACCCTGAATTTATTAAAGCGTTTTTTGCTACTGGGTTGGTTTCCCTGGCATTTATCTGATAAAAGAGTAAAGAATCACTAGGAATATAGCGTCGTTGATTGAATATGTAATATTCATCCTGAAACCGAGAGAATTGATTATAAAAACCTGATACTTTAGCTCGAAAGCGTCCTCCTTGGTTGAAACTAATGCTGCCTTGATAAGCATAATTCGCCCATAATCCACCCTGAGCATTCGCCTGAGTTCTTAACCCCACTCCATTATCAGGCTTAGTGACTATGTTAATAACACCATTTGATGCCTCCGGACCATACCAGGCTCCGTGCGGGAAACGTACGACCTCAATACTCTCAATATCCTGTAAAGCTATCGGAAAAGCCTCCCACCATACTGTCTGCTCCAGAAAGTTATAATACGGAATTTCATTGATCATGAGTAAAACCGCATTTCGATTGTCCAACAGTTCGTCGGGACGTGATGAGCCCCTTAAATGAAGTGTATAATTTCCATTAGTGCTTTGGCGAATAAATATATCAGGAGATAGCCGAAGAACCTCTAGCAGATTGCTAGCACCGGACATGAGTATTTCTTCGTGGGTAATGAGTGTACTACTGATGGCCGCTTCATCTACGCTTTGATTACCTTTGGTAAGGCTATAAATAGACTGGCTGGCTTCCTGCTCAGACCGCAGCTCCATTCCCAAAATATCATCACCTACAGTCAGCGTATAAGATGTCGAGTCCGACGACTGAGCTGTGGTTTTCAATACGATGAAAACGAAGAATAATACTATTATTACCCCTTTGCTCTTCATGGATGATAGTTGCTTCGCTCTACTGTAAGGAGTAGTTTAAAACAGCAGGATATTTTGTGGTATAACATTCAATATATTGGCTGCAAATTAAGATGAAGCTACGTAACTAATGTTTAAGATTTCCCCACCAGAGCACTTGCGTAGGGTATTTACTTATTTTAAACTTATAATTATTCTGGTTGAATATTAATCCAGTCAATCCGGAGTAGTTCTTCATCGCCTATGCCACCGTTGAATATTAACTGTATATTACTGTTTCCAGAAGTTAAACTAGGGACAATTACCGATACAGTCTGCCAGTTTTCCCATCCTCCAGTTGGTGGAACTGATACCGAACGCTTGAAAGAACCATCTTCTATGATAGCAATTTGTTTGCTATCAACGTTATTGTTTGATACCCGAAACTCCATACTGTAATTTCCAGTACTTGGCACATCTACCTCGTAAGTTACTGAATTACCCTGATGTATAGAGCCAAGATAGTAGTCACCCGACGCTGTTGCCGAATAAACCCGTTCTACTCCATCACTCTGACTGTAGTTTTCTACTTCGATAGTACCTGATGCTGTCTGCACAGGAATATCATCTGTTGTTACCAAGACAACATTTGAATATGATGAAGGATTTCCTTCCACTACCGAACGCACCCGGTAATAATAAGTCGTAGACGGCTGCAAACTGCCGATAAGTGAATAGGTAGCCTCCACTGATACATTCTCATAACCGGGCAGCATGGTGGTAAACCCAGCATCCATTGCTACATCTAATAGATAATGAGAAGCATCTTCAATAAGACTCCAGCTGGCATAGATGTCATATGCATTGCTAGTTATTGGTTGTTGTGCTACTGGGGCTTCTATTGCATCAGTTATTATTGATGTGGTTTCCGAATAATCGGAAGATAACTCGTTATTATGGGCTTTTACACGAGCAAAATACGTAGTATTATCCTCCAATCCCCCAACAACTAAAGATGTACCATTTACTACGACCTCCTCGTAACCAGCAACCATGCTCAAAAACTGATTATCAGTGGCTATATCTACTGTATAGTAAGTAGCATCCGATATCATATCCCAAGAAATGATAAACCCTGTATAGTTAATGTTAGAGGTGATTAGATTAGTAGGCATACTTAAGGCAGAAGGGCTAGTGGGTGATTCAGCCAGTTGCTGATTAGAAATGTTTGAGTATAATGAATAATTAATGCCTTCTTTAGCTCGTACGCGATAGTAATACATCATACCCACCGTCAAACTCTGCACTTCGTATAGTGTATCTGTAATGTCTGGAATTGTTGTGGCAATAGTTGAAAAATTAGGGTTAGTGCTTACTTCCAGCACATAGCTCTCGACATCAACCACTGATGACCATACGGCTGTAAATGAGTTGCTGTTCACGCTGGTAGCTTCATATAGTACTGGTGCCGGAAGGACCGGTGTGGTTACTTGAACAGCGTTTGATGGAGTTGAGGCAGCGTTAAAGCCTAGAGCGGAGACCCGGTAATAATAGTTGGTATTTTGCTTCAACCCAACAACTAGTATTGTTGTATCGTCCAGAACCAGTTTATCATAACCGCTCACTGGCTGGGTAAAATACTCATCAGTTGCTACTTCCAGCCTATAGTTTTCTACTGTAGGCACTTCTTGCCAACTTGCCCGAAAACTATTTCGTCCTATTTCACTCCCGGGTAGTGCTGTTGGTGCATCAAGAGGAAGAGTTGTCACTATTCTCTTTTCAGAGTATTCTGAGAATGATCTTTCATTATTGGCCCGCACTCGGTAATAGTAAGTAGTATTTGCGTCTAAATCTATAACCGAGTATTGAGTTTCACTGACAATCGCATCCTGCACTAAAAAAGCCTGTACATCTAAGAATAGTGGATCAGTAGTAACTTCTACCGTGTAGTCAACAGCACCCGTAACAGGCTCCCAACTAACAGTAAATCCGGTTTGGGTTATATCTGAGATTTCTGAGATAGTAGGTTTGATTAACTGAGTGGTAGTTAGGTGGACTGTATTTGAGTAGCTAGATATGATGTCACCCTTCTTCGCTAGTACCCGATAAAAATAATCTTGGTCCACTTGAAGGTTTTCTTTGATTGTTACCGAAGTATCTTCAGTTATTAATCGTTGAATTGAAGCAGTGTTAGCAAATTTAATATCGCTGGCTACTTCTATCTCGTATATTTCGGCTTCGTCAACTTTCTGCCATACTGCTGTAAATTGGGTAGGCCCAACCTGTGAGGCATTTAAGGCCAAAGGACTAGGCATACCTAATGTTTTCACTGTAACAATATCCGAATATCTAGTTTGTTCGCCAGTACTCAACCTCGCCAAAAGACGGTAATAATATGTATGGGCTACTTCTACGTTTTTAACTATGAAGAAAGTATCTTCAACTTCAGTGGGGGTTTCTTCAATAAGAAATTCTTCGTCAAACGATCCGTCAGTGGCCACTTCTATTATGTAACTCTTTGCCCCTAATAATGGCTTCCAGGTTGCAGCGAAGCCAGTAGTAGTAATTTTCACTCCCTGAGTCGGAATAGGTACGGGATCTATGAACTCCTGAATTTCAGGTGTACAGCTATATAATATGATAGCTTTTATAATAATAACTATTGGAGCTATTTTGTAAATTTTATTCATATGAATACAATTTTACCTTTTCAAATATAAACATTATTATATTCATATATATATATTTAACAAAATGACCTTTTCATGAACTATACGGAAATGTATTGACACAAACTTTATTATTCAATTATTAGTCTTTTTTTACCAGTAATTAAATGCCATCAGAATCAAAATACGCCCTGAACTGATTTATATCTATCAACTATTGTTTAGTAGTAGAAATAATACATTGCAAGATAATTGCCAATTTGGCAACGAGAAATGTTCATAGCCAGCACATTAACATTCTCTGTGCGTTGAGGCAATGAAGCAAATAGAGCTGTTATATTACATAATTCTACAAATACGACTTATATTAATATATTTGTATAAAAGCTAAATTAAACAACCATATATTTTTGTCTGTGTGCATTTAAAACCATTGCGTTATCATAAAATTATATTCATATCAAGTCTGATAGAACGCTATCGCTTTATCATTAATTGAGAATTATATGGTCTCGAAAGAATTCTCTTCTGAGAAAAAATCGACTAACGGATCCGAATACGCTATCGTAGAGGAGATACTCAGTGCATGTACTGATATCGTTTTGATCTTTGATGATAACTTGAACGTCTGTTTTGTAAATAAATATGCGCTAGGTCTGCTTAATTACGACAAAAGCGACCTTTTAGAACAGCATATCACTCAAATATTTCCCAAGCGACAACATCAGATGCTTGAATCAATAATCGAGAGTGTTGAAGATGGGTTAAAGGTTCAGGACCGCCGGTCTTATTTGAATGTAAGAGGAAAAAAGAATATATCGGTAACTCTATCTTTTTCATTAATATATTCAGAACACCCTTTTAGATATGTCCTAATCGCTAAAGACCAAATACAATATACCAAGGCAACTGATGCGTTAAAACAAAAAAACGAAGAGCTGAAAACTCTCATCTACCGAGCTTCACACGATTTGAAAGGTCCCCTGGCTTCTGTTAAGGGATTATTTAATTTACTAAAAGATGAACCTGACGATAGTGAAACCTTGAAATACTACCTAGGATTAATTGAAAAGAGTGTAGACAAATTAGAAGATACTTTATCAGGGTTACTAGAGGTTGGGCTTTCTTCCAAAAAAGATTTAGAGTATTCGCCGGTAAATGTTCGTACTTGCTTAGAAGAAATCATTGGACGTTTTGAGAATTATCCAGGTCGTGAAGAAGTTATCATTCACCTTACGGCTAATAGCGACCTGCTTATACATACCGAAAAGAAAATCTTTCAATCTATCTTCCAAAATCTTATCGAGAATAGTATCAAATACCGTAAGCCCAATCAGAATGATGCCGTAACGAAAATATCAGCCCGTCGCTTCCAATACGGAATCAAAATTAAAGTAAAGGATAACGGATTGGGTATGGACCGAAACCTGCAAAAGCGAGCGTTTGATATGTTTTACCGGGGCCACGAACATTCAGAAGGAAGCGGGCTTGGTTTATTTATTGTGAAGAATAATACCGAAAAACTCGGAGGTGAAATTAACATTAAAACCAGCTTGAATATGGGTACTGAGATTTGGGTTTATATACCGGATAAAGAGCAGATGCAAATGGTAAATGCCAAATCTGTAATATCAGAAGAAAGCACCGAGCTATTACTCTGAAGCTCCCACCAAATTTCAGCCCATTTCGAAGTGAGTTAGAGTTTTTTTACCTAGGAAAGCGAATTTGAAAGCGAGTCCCTTTACCTATCTCACTATTGACTGAAATTTCCCCTCCCAACATTTCTACCTGAAGTTTTGTCAAATACAATCCTAACCCTTTCCCTTCCGTATGAGTATGAAAACGCTTGTACATTTTAAAAAGATCGCCTTCAAAACGGCTTAAGTCTATACCCAAACCATTGTCCTCAATAAACAATATCAGTTCACCATCTGTGAGCCGACTAGATATTTTGATCTCTAATGTTTGGTCTAGTGAACGATATTTAATGGCATTGCTGATTAGATTGTGGAAAATACTCTGAATATAGGCCCGCACCGAGTAGAGGGTTTTAACTTGAAGATCATCAATGATGGTAGCGCCGCTTTCCTCAATTTTATCTCCTAGGTTTGTACAAACTATAGCCAATTCCTTATCCAGTTGAACTTGAGCCCTGTGACTTGTAATATCATTATTGATCTCAATAATCTTGGTCAAATCACGGATTACGACGTCCAGGGCTTGGGCTGACTTTTCGATATGATCCATCATTTCTACATTGGAAGGGTGCCCAACATTCCGGTCAAAAATTTTCGATAATCCTAATAGTCGGGCTACCGGTCCTCGCAGATTATGAGAAATGGTATACGTTAATTGCCTCAACTGAAGATTGTGCTGCACCAATTCGCGGTTTGATGCAGTAAGCCGCTCATTTTTATTCACTATCTCAGACTCCAGATCTTGATTACGGAGCTGCAGTCGTTCTTTTTGCTGGGTAATTACCTGATTGGCCTTTTCTAACTTCTCCTGGCTAGCCAGTAACTCTTCTGTCTGAGCTTCAATCTCTTCGTTTTTAACTTCAATACGCCTGTTGAGATCGGTAAGTTTGGCATTTTGAGAACGCAATAAGTTATTACGTTCGGCGAGACGGCGTTCGGCCCGTACTGAAAGGCTTCGTAGAAAAAGCAAACTACCCACCAACAATATATAAGCAATTAAAACAATCAGGCTAATAAATGAATAGTTGTCAGATTCCAGCCCCATCTGACGATAGCCCACCCCAGCTAAATTATGGACTGTATCGTATACTAACAGGCATAAAATACTTGGTATGATACTAACTATCAGTAGCCGGAGGTCATTGAAATCGAAAACAACTAGTGGAATAATAGCCGATACCAGCAGAATTAACCGGCTGTCAAAATACTCAAACTCTTCAGCTCCTTCATTATACCATTTAATAGTCACAGCAATAGCTAATGTAGCTACCGGCACCCCCCAACTAAGCAGCAAACGACTAGCATAAACCCTTCCTAATGCGTTCAGCCAGAGCGTTGATAGGTAAATTACAAAGCTGGAAAATACTAATGGTGCAGAAATAGTCCAGCCGAAGTTACTCAAGATCATGATGACCAAAAGTATACTCAGCAGCATTAAGATGAAGGCTAGTCTATTCGTGAGAATGATGTTGCGGATATCTGACTTGGCATAGCCAAGCTTGACTCCTAGCATACTAACTCGGTGCCAGAACACTTTTATATACCGGAATAAACCCACATCTGCCATAAGCAAACCTATGTCAGTAGCTATTAAGAAACACTATAAAAGTATATTCTTTATAATTTATTGTACTTTTCAGCAAAGCAATGCTTTTTAGAGGAATTTATGAAGCAACATGGAAACGATTAGAGTGAGAGGTGCAGGAACTGGTATTTGTAAATGCAAATAGTTGCATCCTTGCGATTACCCTTCAAAGATAATAAAGATATGTTATCAAGCTATTCTGTAGGGGTTTTTGGATAAAAAATCACTACGAAAGTCTATACTACTTTTGTCTTGAACAGCATAAATTGGTTGCTAATTTTGATAACTTTATCCGAAACAACCTAACTAATATGTTTTATTCGTTTCATTTTGGAATTTACTTTCTCATTCTGGCATTATCAATCGGCAGTTGCAATCAGAAGGAATCAATAAAAAAGCCTAACATCTTATTTGCTATTAGCGACGATCAATCGTTTCCGCATACCAGCTTTTACGGAACCTCCTGGGTGCAGACACCAGCTTTTGACCGGGTGGCTAACGAAGGAATTTACTTTCAAAATTGCTACGCGGGTTCACCGGGCTGTGCTCCTTCTCGCAGTTCCATTGTTACCGGACGCTACCACTGGCAAAACGAACAGGCGGGGCAACATGCCGCCGGGTGGTTGGCGAAATACGTGCCTTTCGTAGATTTACTGACAGCTAACGGATATCATACCGGCTACACCGGTAAAGGGGTTGGGCCATTTAAATACGGTGAGCCACCACTCCGCAGTCAGAATGCGGCTGGGGAAGCTTATAACGAGATAACTTACGAAACGGGCAGTCCAGATGATGAGCGCTTCGCCGAAGATATTCGAGCCACTAACTATTCCGCCAATTTTAAGCAGTTTATGGAGCAACGTGAAGAGGATACCCCCTTCTTCTTTTGGTATGGCTCCTCCGAGCCTCACCGGTCTTATGAGCAAGATTCCTGGAAAAGGCACGGTAAGTCATTAGAAGATGTGAACGTACCGGCTTTTATGCCGGATACTGATGAGATACGAGGCGACCTGCTAGATTATGCAGTAGAAATTGAGTGGTTTGACCTGCACTTGGGAAGAATGATTGAATATTTGGAAGAAATTGGCGAACTGGACAATACGATTATCATTGTGACGGCCGACAATGGTATGCCTTTCCCTCGGGCTAAAGCCAATGCCTACGAGTATGGCGTTCATGTGCCAATGGCCGTACGATTTCCTCAGCAATTTCCGGCCGGAAGAAAAATAGAAAATCCAGTAAGCTTCTTAGATCTCGCACCGACTATCTTGGAACTTACCCAAACCAGTTCGGAGGGCATGCTTCCTATTAGCGGGCGAAGCCTGGTTTCTTGGCTAAAATCCGATCAGGAGTCTTTTGAGATAGCGAATGATTTTGTACTGGCGGGGCGAGAGCGCCACTCTTCTTCCCGCTACCAAAATTTAGGCTATCCTCAGCGGCTGTTGCGCCGAGGGCAGTATTTATACATCTGGAATATGAAACCCGAACGCTGGCCCGCCGGAGCGCCCCAACGTTTACTCTCCGACTCTACGGAAGAATTACACCCTTACTACGGCATCGACGAAGAGGAAGTCCATCATTCCGATTGGGCATTTACCGATATTGATGCGGCTCCCTCCAAGTCGTTTATCGTAGAACACCACGATGATGAAGAGTATGCCGAGTACTTTGATCTAGCGGTAGGCAAACGACCGGAGTATGAACTCTTTAATGTAGAAAAAGATCCTAACTGCTTAACTAACTTAGCTACTGACCCCGAATTTACTGGCTTGATGAACGAGCTGAATGAAACTATGCTTCAGGAACTTACCGCTACCGAAGACCCTCGGGTGGTAGGGCCTGACCCCGAGTTATTTGATACCTATCCTCGCTACAGCCCCATGCGGTATTTTCCGAAACCCGATTGGGCACTGTAATGCGATAGCTTGAGTTTATTTGTTCTTTTCTTTCTCGAGTGGTTTGTGTATCTTTTCTGTACCAAACCATCGTATGGAAAACTACCAAAATAAGACTGACCTACTCATCTCTTCCCAAGATGGCTTCTCCTTATTCTACCAACAGTGGATACCTACCGGAAAAGTAGAGCGGATTATTGTTTTTCAGCACGGTTTGGGAGAACATTCGGATCGCTACCAGAACCTAATTCAGGCCTTTGTCAATACCGAAACCGCTTTCTATGCGCTAGATGCCCGGGGGCACGGCCGGAGTGGAGGCAAGCGAGGTCACGTAGCCCGCTTCCAACATTTTGTCCAAGATCTTCACGATCTGATTCAGCGAATCCGACAGGAAAACGATAATCAAAAGGTATTTTTGCTAGGGCACTCCATGGGGGGAGCTATTGTACTGAAATACGCAATCACTAAGGGTTACCAGAATGGGCTTCGCGGTCTAATTGGATCCTCCCCGGGTATTGAGCCGGTTATGGACTGGATTAAGAAAATTCAGAAGCCGGTTGCCGCGGTACTGTCTCGGGTAGCTCCCTCCCTAACGCTGGATAATCAATTAGACGTAAGCAATATATCGCATAACGAACACGTAGTTACCGCCTACCAAGCCGACCCGCTGGTACATTCCAAAGCTTCCACCCTGCTGGGCCATTCCCTATTCAATGTGCATCGTGATATTTATCAGGCGGCTTCTTCGATACAAATTCCCGTATATCTGATGCACGGCACTGCCGACCGACTTACCAATCCGGAAGCTACGCAAAGATTCTATGAGCTGCTGGGTAGCACGGATAAAACACTACGTTTGTACCCGGGATTATACCACGAAACGATGAACGAACGGGTAGAAGACCGGCAGCGAGTGCTAGACGAACTTAAAACCTGGGTATTAGCTCGCTGATGGTATGAGAAAGTGGTGGATTGCCGGAGCAATATCTTTGTTAACAGTTTTTTCGGCAGTGGTGATCACGGTTTTCTTTTGGACCCAAACTCCCTTCGGCACTCTACACTATCTAGCTGCTATCGGCCTACGTTTTATTTATGAGCCGCCGGATGTTCAAAACTATTCCCCCGCCGAGTTACGGGAAAGATACCGCCGGGAAGAGTCTACTTCTACTAAGTATTTAGACTATGTTTCCCACGTCAAAGATACGATCGCTCTCACTGCGGAGGGGAAAATTCCCATACGATTATATTACCCTTCCCCCGCCAATAATTTGCCCGTTATTGTGTACTACCACGGAGGTGGATTTGTATTCGGAACACTGAACGAGTACAACCTGCTGTGTGCAAAATTGTCCGCCAGAACTTCCGCACTGGTAGTATCGGTAGACTATCGCTTGGCTCCCGAGCATCCGTATCCGGCTCCGGTCAATGATGCTTACGCGGCCTTGCAGTGGGTCTACCAGAATGCTCCCTCAATCGGCGGTGACAGCACCCGGCTGGCTGTTGCGGGCGATAGTGCCGGAGGCAATTTAGCCACCGTAGTATCAATGATGGCCCGAGATAGCAGTCATGCTTTCGTTGATTATCAAGTGTTGCTTTACCCGGCCACTCAGTCGGTAGATTTGACCACGGCATCTCACCAAAATTTTGGTGAGGAGTACGGGATCACTACTCACCAGATTGACTGGTACATTGAACAGTACCTTCCTAATGAATCGGATCGGTACGAAGCTTACGCCTCTCCCCTGCTGGCTGAGGATGTAAGTGGCCTCCCTCCCGCTTTGGTAGTACTAGCTGGATTCGACCCACTGAAAACCGAAGGTCAAGAGTACGCTGAGAAACTTCAGGCCGCCGGCGTACCAGTCAGATTGCTAACTTATGAAAGTATGATCCACGGGTTTGCTAACATTCCCGAGTTCCCGCAATCAGAAGATTTGCTGGATAAAATAGCCGTTACACTAGATTCCGTATTTTGACTAAATACTGATTACGTCACGCACGCTATCCTTCAAATCCACTTCTGATTGTTAGTAGTTTTTTCGTGCTCTACCTTGCCAGTGTGTTGGGTCGAGATGGGTTCAATCAGCATCAGCCAGACTTCCTCACCGTTGGTGCGGGGCAGGTGCTCAACTCCTTTGGGTACCACCAGTATCTCCCCTTCGTGCACTTCCACCGTTTTATCCCGGAAATCCATGTACAGCGTGCCTTTGTAAACGACAAACAGCTCGTCTTCGTCGGCATGGCTGTGCCAAACCAGTTCGTCTTTTACTTTGGCCAGTTTGATGTACTGTCCGTTCAGCTCCCCAATAATTTTGGGTGTCCAGTGCTCCTGAAACTTCTCAAATTTTTGATTTAGGTTAATAGATGTCATCGTTCTACGAATTGGGTTTACGCTCTTCTTCTTGTTTTTCCTCAAATCCTTTCTCAATAGTTTCTTCCGCCTTTTCTTCTTCCTCAGGGCTAGCCAGTTTAGGTTCGTTCTGCTGCCACTCTTCTCCGGGTTGAAAGCTCAATGAGAAATAGGCTGGAAAGTGGTCAGAGCCGATGTTAGGTAAAACCTGCAACGCCTCTAATTGAAAATGATCGGTATGGAATACGTGGTCTAGTGGCCAGCGTAAAAGTGAGTATTGCGCATGAAAGGTGTTGTAAAAACCTCTACCTACGCGAGGGTCAAGCATCTGACTAGTTTTCCGGAATAGATTGGACGTAGGCGACCAGGCCACATCGTTTAAATCACCAGCGAGGATGGCGGGTTCTTTTCTCTCTTTCACCATTTGTCCGACTAGTAGCAGTTCAGCATCTCGCTCGGTGCTGGTCTTACTGTGTCCGGGTACCGGAGGGCGGGGGTGCAGGCAGTATAATTTTACGGACTGCCCCGAGGGTAACGTCACGTAGGTGTGAATGGAAGGAATGCTGTCGTTTAGCAAGTAACGTACCTCCGTTTGGTGCAGTGGTAGCCGAGAGTAGAACAACATGCCGTAGGTATTATCCAACGGACGAAGCACTCGGTGAGCATACTCTTTTTCCAGGGGTTCCATCTGCTGTTGCCACCAAGTATCGGTTTCCATTAGTAATACCAGATCCGGGTTCTTTTGCCGCACCAGCTCCAGTAGTGTTTCCGAATGCCGATTGGTCATCAGTACGTTAGCCATCAGCATGCTTACTAGCGTGGTGGTATCTCGCTCCTGCACCAAAACCGTCTGGGGTTTAGCCAGAGGAGTATAATGATATACCTGAATACTCTGGTATACCATTACTCCGAGCATTGCCCCGTAAATTACCCAATTTACTCGCGGTTTGAATCGGAAAAAAACTCCGTATAGCAATAGCACTAAGAAAGCTAATCCCACAATCTGAATCCGCGGGAAATCGAATACCCTCGACCACCACTGATTCAGCGGCAGGGTGGATAGTACGGTAGCTACCAGCAAAATAATAGCTAAGATGATGAGTATCGATTGACCAATCTTTTTAAGCATAAGGTAGCAATTATCCTCCCGCTGGCTTGGCCGAATAACCCTGCTTTTGCAGGTAGGCCACTACCTTATCGCGCTGGTCACCCTGAATCAGAATTTCTCCTTCCTTGGTGCTACCACCCACTCCGCAGTGGCTTTTCAGTTGTTTGCCCAAGTCTTTCAAATCGTCGTCTGTCCCAACGAAATCGCGAACTACAGTTACCCGTTTTCCGCCTCCTTTGCTTTCACGCCACACCCGCAGTTTTTGCTCACTCGGTGGCAACGTTTCTTCCTGAGTTGGTTCATCCGACTCGTACGAATAATCCGGATTGGTGGAGTATACAATTCCGCTTTGCTTTCTTTTATTCTTTCGGCCCATATAAAAAATTGATTGAATGAAAAAACTGTGCTATTCAGCTAGCACTAAGCAAAGTTAGCGATATTAACTCTGCTTCCCTAAACGTAATTTTTTTTGTACGTCTATTCAGTAGTTTCGTATTTCCACCCCATCAAATTCATCATCCGGCAGAATTCAGTTTGTAGTGCAGCTTTGATCAAAATTTTCTGTTGCGTTACCGGGTGCATAAACCGAAGCGATTCGGCGTGCAGCAGCATGGTTTCCAACTGCCAGCGTTCTTTAAACAGCCGGTTCTGCTTATTGCAGCCGTGCGGCCGATCACCGATAATGGGGTGGCGAATGTGGCTGAAGTGCTTGCGAATTTGGTGCTGCCTCCCGGTACGGGGTTTTATCGCTACCAGCGAATAACGGGAGGTAGCGTGCTTACCAAACGGCACCGGCAGCTCGGCCCGGTTTAGGGTTTGGTACTCGGTGAACGCCTCCTGAAGCTTACCATCATCCCGACGTAGCGGGTAGTCAATTTCGCCCTTATCTTCGGTGTAGCCCCGGACAATGGCCAGATATTGTTTCACCACTTCGTTGTTCATAAACTGAGTCTGAAGAGCCGTCAGCACTGGCGAACTCAATGCAAACAACAGTACTCCCCCGGTTTTCCGATCAATGCGGTGAGCAGGATAAACCGGTTGACCGAGCTGATCGCGCAGCAGTTGCAGCGCTACTTCACTCACACCTTTCGCAATACGGCTACGGTGCACCAATAACCCGTGCGGCTTATTAATCGCCACTAAATCCGAATCCTGATAAATGATGGGTAACACAATGGTAAAGGTAGCTATCCTAGGTAGATAGTAGCTTATTAAATGTGCGATAATTTGGCCTAAGTGAGGTTATACCCGGATGAGGCTCTGCGAATTCCGGGTTCTCCTGCACCGTGGAAAGGAAGATGCCGGAACAAGTCCAGCAAGACAATATCATTTCTGTCGTATACCTCTCCCCATCAGAAGGTGCTGCTTTTATAAGAGATTTTCTATCTTGCTTTATGAATGATAGTGTCTTACATGTCAAATCAACAAGCTATGGATGAAATAGTAAGATCAAACATAGATTATAAACGCTACAATGAGTACAAACACAGAAATTCAATAAAGTTGGAGTTCTCTCAGTTAGAGAAGATAACTGATAAGTGGGGATTCATCAGACAGATGTATATGGAAATGATGCCAGATATTATAGCTAAGGCAAAAAACGAAGTATGCATACCAATTAATCCATATTTCTTAGATTGGTCAACTCACTTCTCACCAATTGAATACAATGCATGGATATCAATACGTGCAACTAGAATAGCTCTATATCCGCAATTTCCGTTGTTTAATTATTTCATTGATTTTGCTAATCCCTATTCACGAATAGGGCTAGAATTAGATGGCAAGAATTATCACGATGAAAAAAAGGACAAAGAACGTGATAACATGCTCTATGATTTCGGCTGGAAAATATTTAGAGTAAAAGGTAGCGAAACACATACAGAATATAAAGATATAACAGAAATAGAGTCTGATTTCGCTGAATATCGAGACGAATCTCAAAGATATCAAGATTTGTCAAACTGGTTACTCAACAGTTGCGATGGAGTCATTAACGCTATCCGAATGGTATATTTTGATCGAAATTTTAGAGGCGAGGATATTCAGTCGTTGGCTATGCAGTCGCTTGAAGCTCATAAGTTAGCAGACTTCCCATTAACTGAGGAAAGTGAATAGAGTGAATTATTAACGAAACTAAAAATGAGTATCATAAAAGATATTTTTCGGATTAAGGTTCACTGGTATCCTAAGTGATACGCCTATGAATTTTAGATAAATATTTTACGCATTCACTGTATAAAATAATATGTCAGCTCACCCAGGAGTAGAGTTCGGTAAAACAACCTATCGCCTCCTAGCTTCCAGATTTAGCTCATTTGCCGGCAGATCTTCTGGATGCGGTTTAGGATAACAAAATCTATAAAGCATGCAAAAATTCCTATTACTTTTTCTACTATCATTCCTGACTTTTTACCCAACTTTCGCTCAACCTTCCACTGACAGCTCGCGTACAGTAGCCATCACCATTGACGATCTGCCGGTAGTAACCCGCCGCTATACTTCAGCCGTAAAACTGGATATTACCCAGCGGTTAGTACAGAGTCTGGTAGAGAATAAGGTGCCGGCTATCGGTTTTGTGAACGAAGTAAAATTATTTAAGAGCGGGATATTAAATCAGACCGAGGTAGACTTGCTTAAAATCTGGCTGGAAGCCGGACTGGAGCTAGGAAACCATACCTACTCCCACCCCAGCCTGCACAAAGTTAGCCTCACCGAATACCAGCAGGAAATTTTGGAAGGCGAGATTATTACTAAAAAAATCAGTGAACCCTACGGCCAGGCCCCGCGCTACTTCCGCCACCCGTTTCTGCACACCGGGCGCAGCGTAGCCACCCGCGACTCATTGAATCAGTTTCTGGAAGAACACGGCTACCAGGTAGCTCCGGTCAGCGTGGATAACTCCGACTACTGGTTTGCCGCAGCCTACGAACGGGCTATCATCAACGAAGATGCCGATATGCAGCAGCGAATAAGGGAAGCGTATCTTGCTTATATGAAAGATTATTTTGCCTACTACGAACAGCAATCGCAGGCGCTGTTGGGCCGGGAGATTGCTCAGATTCTACTGCTGCACGCCAACGCTCTCAATGCCGATACTTTTGATGCCCTAGCCGAAATGATGCGCCAGCGAGGTTACACCTTTGTTCCGCTGGGCAAAGCTCTGGAAGATGCCGCCTACCACACCCAGGAAGATACATTTACCGGGTCGGGCGGTATTTCCTGGATTCATCGCTGGGCCATTACTCAGGGGAAGAAAGGTGAGTTTTTTAGCGGGGAACCTGAGGTGCCCGAATTCGTTGATAAACTTGCCGATAGCTTTTAACTTTTCGCCATGACCGCCCAAAGGTTGCTGGATCAACTTCAGCAGGAATCTCAAATAATTGTACAGCAGGTGCAAGAAAAGCTGCTTTCGCTAGATGAACGAACACTGCGTCAACGCCCCGCTCCTCAGCAGTGGAACGCGCTGGAGTGCCTCGAGCATCTATCACTTACCTACGATTACTATCTTCCGCAGATGGAGGAAGCGATCCACGAAGCACCGACGGATACTAGCGAAGAAACCTACGAGTCTACCTGGCTGGGGCGAATGTCCATCAGCTCCATGAAACCCAAAAAAGATGGCAAGATACCGTTCAAGATGAAAACCTTCGAGCGTATTAAGCCCACAACTGATCACCGCTCACCTCAGGAGGTTATCAACCGATTTATCAACCACCAGCAAACCTTTGAGTACCTCACTCAACAGGCTCAAAACGTATCGGTCAACAATACCAAAGTCACCACCCTGGCTGGGCCGTTGGTACGCCTTCGTCTGGGCGACTGTTTCCGCTTTTTACTGGCTCATACCCAGCGACACCTACTGCAAGCCCAACAGGCAGTAGCTTCGGCCCATGGTTAATGACGAATAATTTTGTAGGAACACGTTCTATGTAGGAACACGATTAATCGTGTTCCTACGATGATCAATCTAACAGATTATGACAAAATCTATCTACAGCGGTAAGCGCATCAGGTACATATCGGCGGTAATGTACAACGCTGATTCATCATCATTAAACGTGCAATTGGCCGTAGCCTGTCCGGTTTTGAGGGTGCCTAAGTGCGTGCCTTCGGCGTTAAAAATCCACACGCCACCCGGTCCAGTGGCGAAAACGTGGCCACTACTGTGGACGGCCATACCGTCGGGCAAGCCCTTCTCCTCACCTACCCGGTCGGTGGCATCGTAGAAGACGCGCCCGTTGTCAATGGTTCCGTCGTCCAGCACATCGTACGCCATCCAGATAGCTCGCTCCGGATCGGAATTGGCTACGTACAGCGTTTTTTCGTCGGGTGAAAAGGCAATGCCGTTGGGGCGGCTCAGTTCATCCGTCAGCAGGGTTAAACTACTGTCGGCCACCGAAAAGCGGTACACTCCCTGAAAGTCCAGCTCCTTCTCCTCACTATCCGCTCCGCCGGGTAGGCCGTAGGGCGGATCGGTAAAGTAAAGGTCTCCGTTGCTGTGAAAAACCGCATCATTAGGGCTATTCAGCCGCTTCCCTTCGTACTCGCCCACAATCGCAGTGAATTCGGATTGCGGATTATCCAGCGGAGCGTTCATGCGGGCCATCTGCCGATTGCCGTGCTGGCAGAGCACCAGGTTTCCGTCATCGTCCAGCAGCAAGCCGTTAGAACCCGGTTCTTTTCCCGTAAATTCCGCTCCCGAAAATCCGGCTGGCTCCAAATACAGTGAGATGCTATCGCCCTCCTGCCACTTGTATACCCGGTTAGGCGGAATATCCGAGAACAGCAGATAGCCGCCATCTTGGGGAACCCAAACCGGCCCTTCCGACCAATCGAAACCTTCGGCCAGTAACTCCAACTGAGCATCAGCCGGAACCACCTGATTCAGAGCGTCATCCAGCCGGTCAATCGTGCCTACCGTAGGGTAAGCCGGAGCAGTGGTCTCAGCCTCTTCCGGTGCTGACTGATTGGAAGAGGAGCAGGCATAGAGAATAGATAAGCCTAGTGCGTAGCAGAATTTTCGTAGCATATCGTTAATTTTTGCGCTCATATTACGCATTTTTCCAGAAAAGGCAATTCTGTCAAGGCGGTTTGGTTTATCTCATCTGTTGGGGCTAATTAACACATCAGCCCCTGGCGAGTTAATTAACCAAGAGAAACATAAAGCATATAACTGATGAAAATACTATTAACCGGGGCCAACGGCTATATTGGTGTAAGATTATTGCCGGTGCTGGTGCGAGCCGGGCACGATGTAGTCTGCCTGGTACGCGACAAGCGCCGCATGAACGTAGAAAAGACACTGATTGACTCTAAGTGCGTAGAATTTTACGAGGCTGATTTACTGAAACCGGAAACGTTGGCTGATCTTCCTAACGATATTGAAGCATCCTATTATCTGGTACACTCTATGGGCGGAGCTGGTAATTTTGAAGAGATGGAGGAAAACGCCGCTAAGAATTTTGCTGAACAGATTGCTAAGACTCAGTGTAAGCAAATCATTTACCTCAGCGGTATTGTTAACGATGATAAACTTTCTAAGCACCTGCGCTCACGCAAAAATGTGGAGAATATTTTACTCAACAGCGGAGTGCCCACTACGGTGCTGCGGGCGGCCATTATCATTGGTTCCGGGGGAGCCTCGTTTGAGATTATTCGCGATCTGGTAGAGAAACTACCACTTATGGTAGCCCCCAAATGGGTCAGTACCAAGTGTCAGCCCATTGCGCTGCGCAACGTACTACAGTACCTGGAAGGGGTACTAGGTAAAGAAGCGGCTTACAACAAAATTTTCGATATTGGTGGCCCTGATGTGCTTACCTACAAGCAGATGCTGCTGCAATTTGCCGAAGTGCGCGGTCTCACCCGCCGTATTATTTCGGTTCCGGTGCTTTCTCCCCGCTTATCTTCTCTATGGCTATATTTTGTCACGAGTACTTCTTTCAATCTTGCCCGCAGCCTGGTAGATAGTATGAAGAACGAGGTGGTCGTGAAAAAACATGGTATCGGCGATGTAGTGCAGCTTGAACATTTGATTCCTTACAAGGAGGCAGTTCAACGCGCCTTTAAGCGCATTGCCCAGAAAGAAGTAGTTTCCAGCTGGAAAGACGCGCTGAACAACAGCAAAATGGATATCAATCTGCTGGATTTTGTGGAAATCCCCCAGCACGGGGTGTTTCGCGACTTGCGTAAAATTCCGTTCGATAAGCCCAAGGAGCAGGTAATTGAGAACATTTGGAGTATCGGGGGCGAACGAGGCTGGTATTACCTCGGCTTTCTGTGGGAAATCCGGGGATTATTGGACCAAATGGTGGGTGGAGTAGGTTTACGACGGGGGCGACGCAGTAATAGCGAACTGATTCCGGGCGATGCCCTGGACTTCTGGCGCGTGCTGTTAGCCGATAAGGAAAAAGGCCGTTTGCTGCTTTACGCCGAAATGAAACTTCCCGGCGATGCCTGGTTGGAGTTCAAAGTGATTGACGAGGAAGGACAATGCTACCTGCTACAAAATGCTACCTTCCGCCCTCAGGGATTGGCTGGTCGCCTGTACTGGTGGGCGGTGTGGCCTTTCCACGGGTTTATTTTCCCCGGCATGGCCAAACGAGTGATTCGCTTCGAGGAAGAACATCCGGAAGTGGAAGAGGTAGCTGCCTAGAAGTTGGGGGTTAGAGGCTGGAAGCCACCAAGGCGCGGTTAGAAGCAGGTAATCAATAATTTTATTCTATATTTCTAGCGTTTAACTTCTAACTCTCTAACCTCTCATTTTCTTGAAAGATATTATTATTATTGGTGGTGGCCTCGCTGGGCTGATCAATGCCATTCGCCTGGCCAAAGCGGGGTTGGATGTTTTATTGTTAGAAAAGAAAACCTATCCCTTCCATCGGGTGTGCGGAGAGTATATTTCTAATGAAGTAGTGCCGTTTCTGGAATCGATCAACGCGTTCCCCTACGAATTAGCACCTTCTTCCATCCGGGAATTTACCCTGACGGCCTGTTCGGGGGCTTCGGCCAGCATGCCGCTCGACCTGGGTGGGTTTGGAGTGAGCCGCTACGCACTGGACCATTTTCTGTACCAGCGGGCTCAGCAGGCGGGGGCTGAAATCCGTCAGAAAACTGCCGTACAGGATGTAGATTTTGTGGGAGATCATTTTCAGGTTACGTTGCCGCAGAACGAGGTGGTAGCAGCAAAACTGGTGATTGGAGCTTACGGCAAACGAGCCCGATTAGATAAGCAACTGGCCCGACCGTTCATTCAGCAACGCTCGCCCTACATTGGCGTAAAGTACCACGTGAAAGTGGACTTTCCCGATGATGTGATTGCGCTTCACAACTTTCCGGGAGGGTACTGCGGTATCTCCCGGGTAGAAGATGGCCGCTACAATGTATGTTACCTGGGCAGTCGAGCACAGTTGCGTAAGCACGGTTCTATTGAGGCGATGGAAGCGAAAGTACTGCATCAAAACCCTTTTCTCCGGAACTTGTGGCGCAACGCCGAGTTTCTGCTCGACCAGCCGGAAGTGATTAACGAAATATCCTTCGCTCCCAAGCAACCGGTAGTCAACCATATCCTGATGTCGGGCGATACCGCCGGACTTATTACTCCCCTCTGCGGCAACGGTATGGCGATGGCTATCCACTCCGCCAAAATCCTCTCCGACCTGATTATTCAGCACTACAACTCCACGAATTTTGATCGTACCGCGTTAGAAGCCCAGTACGCTGATGCCTGGAACAAGCAGTTTGCCGCTCGCTTGTGGGTAGGACGCAACACCCAGCGGCTGTTTGGGGCCAAGATCAGTTCGGAAATTGGAGTGCAACTGGTGAAACGCTGGCGCTCCGCTGCCCGCAGTATCATGCGCTATACCCACGGGGAACCCTTCTAAGCGCAAGAATTCAGGTGAATGTCAGGTAGATAATGCTATATTGCAGATACTGCACAATGTCTTTTATAGAGCCCTGCATGAAACTGACGACGTTATTACCTATTATTATTCTCACCGCGATCTTGTTTCAGGCCTGTTCGCCCACCCATACTGAGGAAGAAGAAAGCTGGACGTTTGTGAGCATGCCCGATTTCTTACACGTAGACTGTGATTATCCGCAGGAGGGTTGGGAAGATGCACTTTCCTACGTACTGCAATCGATGAAAGATGAAAACCCGGATTTTCTGCTAGTAGCCAGCGACCTGGTGATGGGCCACTGGGATGCTCACGAATGGAATGATACAGACACCATTCAGAAGTACGCTCCCGAGCAAGGCTCGGTAGAGCCTGGTTTCTACTGGCTGTACAGCAACTGGGATTTCAACGTAGCCGGCTACGTCTACATGTGGTGGCTCTGGGAGAATACCCAGGACGAACGACTAAAAGGCGCTTACTCGGCAATCAATCAACTTTGTTTTATCCCGCCAAGTCGCCCCGTGAAACTATGAACGCTAAACTGTTTCTGCTTTATTTTTTCTTACTCAAGCTCACTTATCTAACCGGACAGCCTACGGTGGATACCACCAAGCCCTGGACTTACTGGTGGTGGATGGGCAGCGCGGTTAACCAGGCCGATATCAAAGATCAACTGACTAAGTTTGCCCGGGCCGGGTTGGGCGGAGTGCACATCATTCCTATCTACGGGGCTAAAGGCTACGAAGAGCAGTTCCTTCCCTTCCTGTCGGAAGAGTGGATGGAGGCGGTACAATTCACTACCGAAGAAGCCGAGAAGCTGGGTTTGGGAGTAGACCTGACGCTGGGCACCGGCTGGCCCTACGGCGGAGGTTGGATCAATGAAAGCACCGCTGCCAAAAAGTTAGTAGTGCCGGAGTATGAGTTTGAGCAAGCCTCAACTATTTCGTTTCGCCCCGACAGTATCCGGGAGAATCATAATTTTCGGCAACTGATCGCGGCCATCGCCACAAACGGGCGAGATACCATCAATCTCACAACCAACCTCTCGGAAAAGCTTATAAACTACAATGTGCCCCCAGGAGACTGGAAGCTGACCCTGTTCGGCGTAGCCCCCACTCGGCAGCGCGTGAAACGAGCCGCCCCCGGCGGCGAAGGCTGGGTGATGGATTACTTCGACGAACGGGCCGTCAACCACTACCTCCACCACTTTGATTCAGTCTTTGCCAATACCGAATATCCTATCACCCCTCGCTCTTTCTACCACGATTCTTACGAAGCCTACGGCGCCAACTGGTCCCGTAACTTTCTCGAAAAATTCAGTCAACAACATGGCTATGAGCTATTAGACTATATCGCTATACTGACGGACACAGCGCACGCGGACCGTCTGTTTATCATACACGATATCCGGGCTACGCTTTCCGAACAATTGTACCAGGCGTTTACGTCTATCTGGAAAAACTGGTGCGAGGAACGGGGAGCACTCAGCCGCAATCAGGCGCACGGTTCGCCGGGCAATATTCTCGACCTCTACGCCCTGGCCGATATTCCCGAAACCGAGTCGTTCGGGTGCAGCGAGTTTGGTATTCCAGGCCTTAACTGCGACCCTGACTACGAAGAGGAAAACTTTGGTCGGCCCAGTCCGCTGATGATGAAGTTCGCTTCTTCTCCCGCCCACCTGCTGGGAAAACCGCTGGTCAGTTCCGAGACGGGTACCTGGCTGGCTAATCACTTCAAGGTTTCGCTTAGCCGGGTTAAGCCGCAGATCGACGAACTACTGGTTTCGGGCATCAACCATGTTTTTTACCACGGTACTACCTACTCCCCTCAGAAAGAACCCTTTCCCGGATGGCTGTTTTACGCCTCTACCAACTTCGGACCGAGTTCTCACTTTTGGGACGAACTCCCACTGCTGAATAGCTATATCGAGCAATGCCAGGACCGACTGCAAAGTGCTGAACCCGATAACGATATTTTACTGTACTTCCCGATCAACGACCTGTGGTCTACGTTTGGTGAGAATATACTGCTTCAGCTTGATGTGCACAAGTACGAAAACTGGTTTAGTCGTACTGCGTTTGGTGAAACCGCCCAACGGCTGTGGGATCAGGGTTTTACCTTCGATTACGTATCTGACCGCCAACTCCAGCAACTGGATGTTAACAATGAAGAGGGTCTTTCAACCGCGGCAAACACCAACTACTCGCTCATCGTAGTACCGGCCATTGACTTTATCCCCGAGGCCACGCTGCGCCGACTGGATTCTCTGGCTCAGCGGGGAGCCCGGATTGTTTTCCTAGAACACTTACCGAAAAACTACGCTGGTTTTCTTGCTCAACAGCGGGGAAGCGAAGGAATAGAAGCAGTTCGTAATCACCTGCTAGCCAACCCAAACGTAACGGTTTCCGATGATGTTGTTGAGGATTTAAAGTTGCAGAACGTCCGCTCCGAAGAGATGAAGCCGAAGGGGTTGGATTTTATCCGTAAGAAGAACGATGTCGGTTACCTCTATTTTATCACCAACCTCGGGAACACCTTTCTCGAGGACACACTGTCGTTGGCCGTCGAACACAATTACCTAACGATCACCGATCCGCAAACGGGTAGCACCGGATACATCGAGGCCCAGAGTAAATTCAACCTCCGGCTACCGCCCGGCAAGTCGTACTTTATCCAGACTTCAGAAACCCGGCCGGAGAACGAACGCTGGAATACCTTTACGGCCACCGATACGCTGGTGCTGGACAATCCGTGGACGGTAAACTTCATCCAGGGAAACACCGACAGTCTGCAATCAGCCTACACGGTTGATGATCTCTCTTCCTGGACCGTTTGGGACGATGAGCAGCTAAAAACCTTCAGTGGAAAAGGAAAGTATACCGCCCGCTTCACGATGAATAACTTTGACAAAACACAGCGTTACCGGCTGGTTTTTGAAGATATTCGGGAAACAGCCGAGGTCATCATTAACGGAGTTTCCTGCGGCACCGTCTGGGCCCATCCCTACCAACTGGAGATTCCGACGGAAGTACTCAAAGAAGAAAATGAGATAGAGATTATTGTGCAAAATCTCTCGGCCAACTATATGAAATTGTACGACCGTCAGCACCCCGAATGGAAAAAGTTTTACGACATCAACATCGTGGATATTACCTACCAACCGTTCGACGCCAGCCGGTGGGATTACCAGCCCTCGGGGCTTATCGGAGAAGTTCTTCTGATAAGCGGAAAGTGAACAGTAGGAACTAGCCGTAATGACAAAATAACTTGGGGGCAAGAAATGAAAAATATCCTTGCCGGATTTATTCCGGCATCTCAGGCGGGAGACCCCGCCCCACGCTGGGCGCGTGCGGTTCATCGCCGGGACGTCCACCGGAATTCGTTTCCCTCATCCGGGGAAAATGTCCTTGTTTAAGATGCTATTAATACCAGCCACTGCAAAATATTACCTAAACTACTTTCGTTGCTATGAAACAATCACTTCTTGGCCTACTTCTCCTGTTTGTATTTCAGATTAGTGGGCACGCTCAGTCAGCCTACGAATTACCGGAATCGGTGAAAAAGATTTTGTTTCTGGGGAATAGTATTACGTGGAGTGGTGAGTACGTGGACTACGTAGAGACGTACTTCCGGGCGGTGAAGCCTGAGCATTCGCTAGAATTTATCAATGTGGGCTTGCCCAGCGAAACGGTATCCGGTTTATCCGAACCCAACCATGCCGATGGTAAGTTTCCACGCCCGGATTTACACGAACGTTTATCGCGGGTACTAACGGCGATAGAGCCCGACCTGGTGATTGCCGGCTACGGCATGAACGATGGCATATATCTACCGTTTGATGAAACCCGGTTCAGTAAATTCAAAGAAGGTATTAACTGGCTGCACAATGAAGTTGTAAAGCAAGGCATCCCGATTATCCACGTAACCCCCCCCGTATTTGACGAACGAAAAGGAGCGGCCTACGCCAATGTGCTGGATATTTACGCGGACTGGTTAATTAGCAAGCGGTACACCTCCGACTGGAACGTAATTGACATCCACTGGCCCATGCGGAAATACCTGGAAGATAGGCGGCTCACCGACTCTACTTTCGTCCTGGCTGAAGATGGTGTCCACCCCGGTGCTACCGGTCACTGGCTGATGGCGAAAGAAATATTATTGTATCTGGGTAAATCGGAGGTAGCATCAGGCGATAGCATTGAAGAAGCCCTATCTTCTTTCCAAAACGTCGATAAGCTGTTGCGGCTGGTAAGCGAGCGTCAGGATATTTTAAGAAACGCCTGGCTAACCCACACCGGTCACGAACGACCGGGCTTACCCGAAGGACTTTCCATCGCTGAGGCTAAAGAGAAGGCGGAAGCGATTGATAAAGAGATTGCTTCGCTGTTGAATTGATGCAAGGGTAAAAGCCCTCCGTATGTGTACGATAATGCCGGTTTTCTTGCCGGATGAGTGAATCGGACCCATCGTGGACGCGGTGCCGATGCAGCAAGTTACTGTATCTCCCGCATTGTAGGAGGGAGATACAGGAATTCGGTTCTCTCATTCGGAGAAATACTTTCCTGGTAAATAGAACCTTACATGGATCAAATTTCCAATACTCGCAAGTATGTAAGGTCGGGCGAAGCTGGTGGATTCAACAGCGGAATCTTGATTTGAGCTCAGTTTGAGCGGTTTATTTGTTAGAAATTGTCAGAAAGAGGCACTTTTACATATAACTACAGCATTCGTTTTTTGTACTCCTTCGATTGGGGCAATACTGTAGTTACCCGCTGAAGCGCTCCCCCGCGTGGGGCAGTGCTTAAGCTTGTGATTTATTACTTCCCCCAAATGGGGCAATGCTTCAGCACGCGATTATAGTACATTTCCCTACGGGGCAACGCTTCAGCTGACGTTTTAAGTACTGGTTCACACGGGGCAGTGCTTAAGCTGCTGACTGTAGCACTCCCCCGAAGGTACTAATCATAAAAATACGGCTTTTGACAGGTAATTACCGTAGGAAAGATTATGAGTCTTAATTTTAGTATAAATCTGAGGTTAGCCAAACCGGAAAAATCATGTTCTTCGTTAAGAGGCAATAGACTCTTTGAAGAGTTTGTATATTGAACTACAAGTTCATAAGCGGCTATTTTACTTGAATGATATCGGCAAAAAAAAGAGTATTAACCCATAGAAAAAATAACGGCAATTTCTCCGTTATCCTGCTGATACTGGCGGGTAACGGAGATATTGCCGTTATCAATTTGTTCATAGCTGCTAAACGCAGCTACGCCACATACGCTCTCATTATGCCTCACGAAAATCAAAAGAAAGTTCAGTATTAGATTTTAGCTTTGTCTGAGAGTTTCAGAAGATAATGGTGTTTCTGCTACTAATAGTAAACTCTCTGCTCGAAATTTACCTATCTTTCGAGTTGATTATTAAAACACTACACTAATGAAGAAGCTTCTTTTTTTTGTTGTATTAACTTTCTTGATAAATATGCTAAAAGCACAAACAATTGAAGGTGACTGGAGTGGGAAACTTAGCAACGCGGGGCAGGAAATCCCCCTGGTATTTCACTTTTCCGGCACCGATGATGCCCTAACCGCTACTATGGACAGCCCATCGCAAGGGGCTACTGGTATTCCGGTTGAAAAGATCAACTATGCAGACGGTGAGCTAAGTCTTTCACTCATGGGAGGGCAAATTGCCTACATTGCCCAAGTTGACGGGAAAACTATGGAGGGAACTTTTAAACAAGCCGGTGCCGAAATTCCTCTAACGCTATCCAAAGGTGAAATTGAAAAACCAGGCAACACTTCACTGCCTAGTACGGAGGATGAGCTAGAGGCGCTAGCGGCTAAGGAAACCGGTAACTATAAATATTCAGTTTCCGATTATTTTGCCAAGCCCGCTTCCTCATCTTTTCAATTATCTCCCGAAGGGACTTACATGAGTTATCGTGAAAAAGATGAAAATCTGAAAAACCACGTGTATGTCAAAAACATCAAAACCGATGAGGTAAAGCGGGTAGTTACTGAAGGTGAAGAACTGGTACGTGGCTACGGATGGGCCAACGATAACCGCCTGATTTACATCATGGATAAGGGAGGAAACGAAGATTATCACCTCTTTGCCGTCAATGTAGACGGGTCTAATGAAAAAGAACTTACGCCCTACGAGGGGGTGAAAGTAAACATTCTGACGCTACTAAAAGAGGATAAAGACCACATGATCATCTCCATGAATAAGAACAACGCCCAGGTGTTTGATCCTTATAAAATAAACATTGAGTCAGGAGACATTGAGCAGTTGTACGAGAACACCGACCTGGCCAATCCAATTATGGGATATGAATTTGATAAGGATGGCAATCTCCGTGGCTTTACCCGGCTTAAAGACGGCATCAATTCGGAGATTTACTACGCAGTAGATTCGGGTGATTACCAATTGATGAAGACCACCAAGTGGGACGATACTTTTAACATACTCAGTTTTGACTATGCTTCCGATAATCCGCACGACGCCTACGTCCTTTCCAACCTGGATTCGGATAAGTCTGAAATCTATTTATACGATTTGGCCAAAGACCAGGTAATTGAAAAGCTATTTTATAATGACAATTATGATGTATCGGGAGCAACCCTTTCTCGCAACCGAAATTGGGAACTGGATTACTTCAGCTATGAAGGGGAAAAATATCAAATTGTTCCGGTAAGCGATTATTACAAAAAGCTACATACCAGGTTACAGGAAGAGTTTCCTGATTATGACTTTTATCTTTCCGGTAAAACAGATGATGAAAGCCAGTATTTAATTTATGTTACCAGCGACAGACTATACGGCAGATACTATTCGTACGATGTAGCCAAGGATGAAATCAAGTTACTATTTGACCTGATGCCCCAACTGAAAGAGGAAGATATGGCCGAAATGCGTCCTATTTCCTTCCAGAGTCGGGATGGTATTCAGTTGCACGGATACATTACTTTGCCCAAGCAAGCCCTAGAAGGCGAAAAAGTACCGGTAATTGTTAATCCGCACGGTGGCCCACAAGGAATTCGTGATTCCTGGGGATTTAACCCCGAAGCCCAGCTATTTGCCAGCCGCGGTTACGCCACCTTGCACGTCAATTTCAGAATAAGCGGGGGCTATGGTAAAGAATTCTTGCGTAGCGGATTTAAACAGATTGGGCGTAAGGCAATGGATGATGTAGAAGATGGCTTAAAGTATGTAATTGAGCAGGGATGGGTAGATGAAAACAAAGCCGCTATTTACGGCGGTAGTCACGGAGGATACGCTGTTTTGCGCGGACTTACCAAAACTCCTGATTTGTACGCCTGTGGGGTGAATTACGTAGGAGTATCCAACCTATTTACCTTTATGGAAACCATACCTCCCTACTGGGCTCCTTATTTGCCCATCCTGAAGGCCGTCTGGTACGACCCCGAAGTTCCTGAAGAGAAAGAGATCATGGAGGAGGTTTCCCCGGTTTTCCATATAGATGAAATCGAAAAGCCGCTCTTCGTAGTGCAGGGTGCCAATGACCCTCGGGTTAATATAGATGAAAGCGACCAAATTGTACAGGCACTTCGTAGCAAGGATATGGAAGTACCCTATATGGTAAAATACGACGAAGGCCACGGATTTGCTAAAGAAGAGAACCGAATGGACTTGTACAAAGCCATGATGGGATTCTTCGCGGTTCATTTGAAATAGTTGCTGATTTTAAAAATAGAGAAGATATTGGATTGAGTAAAAGAATAACATTCAAGATTTCGGTATCTTCTCTATCAATCAATAATATTGACTACGTCAACTCTAAGCTTGAATCCAGAGCAATATCTAGAAAGATCATTAGCCAACTAACTCGCTTGGTTAATATCCTTAGATAAACCGAAAAAATCGTGTTCTCTGTTAGGAGGTGATAGATTCTTTATCAGAGTTTATATATTGAACCGCAAGGCTATTAGTAGTCATTATGAATGATATTAGTTAAGTAAAAGAATAGTACCTACAGAAAAAATAACGGCAATATCTCCGTTACCCAGCTGATACTGGCGAATAACGGAGACTCGTTGCCATTATTAACTAGTTGGCGGTAATTAGAACAAATGAGAGACATAGAAAAATCTTGGATTGAAATAGGTTACCGTTTCTTCGCTTATGAAGGTCCAGGTGGACTTAAAATAGAAAGACTAGCTAGAGAAGTTGGTAAGAACAAATCTTCATTCTATCATTTGTTTGCGGACATTGAAGTCTACACCGAAAGACTGCTGACTTTTCACTTACACCAAGCGAAAATCATTGCCGAAAAGGAATCAAACTCAGAAAATGAAAGAGAACTAATGGATGTTATTCTCGAACATAAAATCGACCTTTTATTCAATCGACAACTCAGAGTTCACAGAGAGAAGAAGGAATTTGAAAATTGTTTCAATAAAACGAATCAGATTTCTATTCCTGCAATTCTTCCAGTTTGGAAAAAAACAATCGGTCTATCAGAAAATACTTCATTAGCTCAAATGGTACTGACACTCAGTTTAGAAAATTTTTATCTTCAAATCACGGATGAAACGCTTAGCGAGTCTTGGCTTAAGAGGTATTTTTCAAATATTCGTCAAATGGTTGCTCATTTCAGCCACACTCAAAACAAAATAGCAATAGACGGAAGCGTCTAAAATTTCGCGTTTCAGCTTTTTATCTTTGAAGATAAACAGAGCACTATGAACTCAAATAAAAACTACACGATGTTAAAAGGACTGCTAATAATCCAGACAGTTGGACTTTTAACTTATACCATAATTACAATTCAGAATGATGGAGCTAACTTCTTGGCACGAGCTCAGGAATTTGTTACCTCTATGACTTGGATGGGACAGTTTGCATTGGACTTTCAATGCTATTTAATTCTATCCGCATTATGGATAGCTTGGAGAAATAAGTTTTCAGTTAAATCAATAATGATTGCGATTGTAGCAATGATTCTCGGAATTATTGTTTTTGCACCTTATTTACTTTATTTATTATCTAAAGAAAAAGGAGATTTCAAAGTAGTTTTGATAGGAGATAGATAAAAACTACCGCCAACATTGGCTATACGTAATGCGGGCGAAAGTGCTAATATGAAAGTAATTACATTAAACAAACTTTATGGCAGGTGGACAATGACGTGCCTTGAAATCCCGCACTACGCATAGCCGAGACCGTTAGCTCACATTAAGAAGAATAATTACACCCAATAGTAGCATGCCGCTTAATACTGTCGAAATAAATCTCATAAGGGAAAAATCTCGATCGAGAATAGAATCTTTAGAAAATTGGTTGAGGCGAATAATTGATGAAGAGTTGAGGAGTCACTATGGCTCAGATTATATCAATACTAAAACCTCAGATGAATCTTATAAAAAAGGGTATCAGGGAAAATATTAACACACGATATAGCTCTGGAGATTTTCCACGACCAATTGATGCTGGTTTTTTTGAAAACCTTATCATACTACTGGACATGTGCTAAGAAATAAAATAAAAACAGCAATTCAATCATTA
>CAZKCO010000022.1:94569-104410 GCA_964551335.1 uncultured Roseivirgaceae bacterium | reverse complement strand
AAAATATGAAAAATTCTATACACCATCGCTTGCTTAAACCATAGAAATCGCGGTTGAATCGCTGTTTTTATTTCATCATATTGTGGTTACTTGTCTAGTAGAATGAGGAGAAGTAAGTTAAAGATTATTAGTTGTTTTATTCATGGTTTGCCCTTGGGCAAGGTTTTCATAGATCTATATAAACTTTCTGTGTCTGGCCTATGAGCTGATAGCTGCACTGTAGGTTTATTCCAACCGCGCTTACCTCAACCTTAATCAGAAAGTTTATTGATGCAAAAGAGGAGTACTAACTTTCTGATAGCATTGAGCTTTTGTCATGTTCAGTATACCTTGCAAATGGTATGAAAGTAGATGAATTAAAAAAAAGAGCACTAGAGCGGAAATGTAGCTTCCAGACCTCCAGAAGCGGAGGGGCGGGGGGCCAGAATGTGAACAAGGTAGAGACCCGGGTGGAGCTGCGCTTTCCTGTAAATAATTCAGAGCTGCTCTCTGAAGCTGAAAAAGCTATCCTTTACAAACAGCTTGGCAACCGTATCAACAAGGAAGGGGAGCTGCAGCTGGTATGCCAGGAATCGCGGAGCCAGCTAAAAAACAAGGAGCAGTGCATTGAGCGCTTTTACGAGCTCCTGGCCAAAGCCTTTACGAAGCCTAAAAAGCGTAAACCCACCAAACCCACCAAGGCCTCGATACAACGTCGCCTCACCAGCAAAAAGCAACAGGCCGAAAAGAAAGCAAACCGCAGAGGAGATTGGTAAATGATGGACGTAGAATGTATGACGTTGGACAAAAGACCCACAACGAACAATCAGCAACCAAGCACTAGTCATATCAAAATTTCTTGGCTTTCTTTCCTTTGACTTCTTTTATTGTACCGTCCTGGTCCATTTGCACCTTTCTCGTTTCAACCTTCACCGCATGCTCGGAAGGTCTGATCCCCTGGTCGTAGTGCCGGGAGTATATCTGCGTGAACTCTGCACCAAATAGAAAGATGACGGAAGAATAGTATACCCAGATCAGGATCATGACTAGAGCCCCGGCTGTGCCGTAGGTATCGGATAGGGGGTCGTTCTGCAGTAGCAGGCTGATCAGGTATTTCCCCAGGTTAAATAAGAGAGCGGTTACCAGGGCGCCTATCAGGGTGTTTTTCCAGCGTATTTTTGCATCGGGTAGTACCTTGAAGATAAGGGCAAAGATGATGATGCTGAGGAGGGTGGAAATCGCGAAGTTTCCTGTCCAAATCATTTGCGAGGCGATGCCGGAAAAGTGGTCTTGCAGGTAGTCGTTAAACAGGTTCACAAAAAGATCGGCAGTGAGGGAAACCAGCAGTAAAAAGCCCATGCTCACTACCATCGCCAGCGAGAGCACCCGGTTGATAATGACTTTCAACCACCCTTTCTCTGGGCGGGCTTCCACCTCCCACATGGCATTCAGCGCATCCTGAAGGGCTACAAAGACCGTAGTGGCACTAAAGACCATCAGCGCAATACCTAAGATAGTACCGATCGGGCTGTCGCTGGTCTGTCCCGCCTGCTGAATAATGCGTTGCATCTGCAGGGCACTTTCTTCGCCGATAACGCTACTGACCCGGTTTTCAATTTCGTTTTTTACCGCTTCCTGTCCGAAGGCGGCCCCGGCAATGTGGATGGTAATGGTTAAAACAGCCGGTAGCGAAAAGATAGTGTAAAAGGCAATGATAGCTGCATGATCGAGGGGGTGATCATCAAAAAATTCTTCAAAGGTTTTCCGGAGAAAGGCCCAGCCGGCTTTTGCTTTTTTTAACATGTTCAGAAAGATACGTATACACTATCTACTACAACCAAAGGCAGGAATAGTTATTCTTGAAGGGTAGCTTCGGCAGGCTCAGCTACCTGGCTTCAATTGGCCTACCTTAACTCAGGTAAACTCAGCTTGCAGCAAAAGTGGGTGAGCTTGCCTGCCGTAGGGAGGCTTGTTGAACTCACCTTAAGGTACCTGGTAAAACGAGATGCTGAGTCTAGCTCGGGTCATGAATAAAAACTAAAAAGCGTAGGTCACGTTTATTTATATGTATACCTTTACACATAGCTTTGTAAAAATTTACCTATGAATATTTTCACGCATATTGAAGCGGGCGTCTCATCCGAGCAGGTTCGTGACTTTTAACAGAAGTTTTCTCTAACAGCCAAAGACATGGCTTTTCTGATGACCTTAAGCCGGAAAGGATACTACAATCTGTTAGAACAGAAAAAGCTAGGACGGCAGATATAACCGCACGGCGGCCGCATATATTTGGATACAAGAAGGGTGGTTGTACTTAGCCATTTTATCCCTAAAGCAACTTTGTACTTATGTACGTTTGCCGACCTATTCAGGCGAATGTTGCTTGGCTGACCAGTGAATGGCCTGTTGGATCAGTTTCCGGTAATTAGGGTTAGCATACGCCTCCGGGCCATGGCCCAACTGGATGTAGAGTACCTCTGAATTTCCGTAAGGGTTTATCCAGGCAAGATAGGGCATACTTTCGGCATGGGGAGTGCTCAGTAAAGGTTTTACGGTAGGTAGAATTTCACAGTGTCCGTATATTTCATCAAAAATCTCAAAATCCTGAATTCCGGCAGTGACCGGATGGGTTGTATCTTCTACTTTTACCGGTATGGTCAGATCATGCTCATAGGTTGACTTCAACGTATCTCCATTGAATATTTGGGCTGTCTGATAATACTTCCCGCCAATAATATTCTTAAATTCCTCCCAGTGCTGATAGGATACCAAGGCATGATGCAGGAAGATCATGGCTTTACCCTTGTTCAATAAATTGGTATATGCTTTCTGTTGAGCGGCCGTGATAGAATCGTACATGTCATAGAAAACAAGTACATCGTAATTGTTCACTCCATGGGAGGCAATTAGTTCATTGCCTCTTGGCTGGGTAGCGGTATCATAGGTAATATTCTGAAGAGAATCAAAAACATCATAAAAAAGATCCTCTTCAAAATCATGCCCTCCGCTGACCACAAGAACACTGATATTTTCATCTGTTTGTGCATCACAGCTCAGGAAGCTCAACATCACCATACCAATGGTCATCGTAGAAAGCAAAATCGTTTTCATATCATTCTTGTTTATTTGATCAAATCCTTATCCGAATTAATTGAAAAACTGTTGATACCCACTGTGCTTACCAATGTGACACCTGCAAAAACAAAACATGAGTTTAGGCTAAAATCCGTTGCCGTCTTTACTTATCCCGCTACTCTTTTTCTCGAAGGGGCCGGATCCTGATATTTCTCCACTTCATAACGAACGGACCCGCATCTTCAATGCCGTGCATTTGCAAACCGATAAATCCTTCCGGGTTCGTCTTATAAACTTCCTCATTTGTTAAATCTTCTACCGGCTGACCATTCACCCAGGTCTGAATGCGGGAGCCTTGGGCTACAATGCGGAGAGTATTCCAGCCGTTGTTGACCAGGTAATGATGGCCATTTTCAATTTTGTCTTCCGAGGATAGCCAACCCGTACCTAATGCTTCTCCGTAGATGAGGCCGGTAGTGGGAGTGCCCGGCCCCTGATTCCTTTGCATTTCCACCTGAGGACCGTACACTCTTCCCGCTCTTACATCGTGACCTTCACCTACCGTTACGGGCTTAACTTTCGTCCTGATTTGTATTCCTGAATTGGTGATACTATCAATCATCACTTCAAGTTCAAGCTCAAAGTCGCCAAACTCCCGGGTGGTACTTAGAAACGAGTTTGGGCTGCCTACTACCGTTCTTCCTACAATAGCACTATCTTCCACATAATAGGTATGGGAACCGTTGAGATGCACCCAGCCGTTTAAGGTTGATCCATCAAAAAGGTCAATCCAATCCGTATCCTCCTCTTCGTTTTCTGACTGGCTTTTTTCCGCCTCGGAGAGTGCAAATGCTATGATAGAGTCTCCATACTTGGTGCCATTTTTCCCGCCGCCTCCGGCCGCTATCGCCACGTATTGCTTACCATCAATCATATAGACGCTGGGGGTGGCGTAGCCCCCGGCAGGTAGCTTATATTCCCATAGAACATCACCCGAATGCGTGCTAAATGCCCGAATCTTTTCATCGGGAGTAGCGGCGATGAAAATTACGTCTCCGGCGGTAGCCACGGGTCCCCCAAAGTTTTTCGCCCCGGTGTTTCGAATACCTTTGGCAACCAGCTCGGGGTACTCTCCTAAAGGAACTTTCCACAGAATCTCACCTTTATGCAGGTCAATGGCATTGAGGGTTCCCCACGGAGGCGAAATGGCCGGAAAGCCATTCGGGTCCACAAAAAAAGGAGCTTCGTTTGAGTACCGAACGCGCGCACTCCCCGCCTCGATCGGTTGCACTTCGTCAGCGCCACTTTCCAGAAAAGCAATGAGATCATTTACCTGAGCATCCGGAAGCTGACTAAATGCCGGCATCAAGCCGCGGCCTTCGTGCAGGAGGGTACGAATTTCCTGGCTACTTAGCTGTAGGTTGGTGAGCGGAGGGAAAGTAGGTAAATTGCCCTGCCGGTTGGCCCCGTGGCAGGAAGTACAGTTTTTATTATAGATCAGGGCACCCCGCTGGATGGGGGTGGCCGTCGCCAGGTTTTCCTGCTCATAGTATTTTAGGAGCTTATTGATGGTGGGGGCTTCATTGGCATTCACGTACAGCACATTGGAATAGGGGTCGAAAGAGCCCCCTCCCCATTCCACGCCTCCCTGATGACCGGGGAGGGTGATGGTACCCTGCTCAGAAGCCGGGGTATACAAAAAGCCGGATTTATAATTTCTGAACTGCTCCCGAACAGCGGTGCGGGCTTCGGGGGTAATATTCGTCAGATCAGCCTCCGTCAGCATTAAGCGTACCAGTGGCGGGGGCTTTAAGGGAAATGGCTGCGTAGGCCAAGCTTCCTCTTCCGGCACTAATGAGGCTGGTACGGGAAGCTCGGCTACCGGAAACAAAGGCTCGCCGCTATCCCGATCTAAAATGAAGGTAAGACCCATTTTCGTGAGCTGAACCACTGCGTCCCTGGATTTCCCTTCAGCGGTAATCGTGGTTAGGATGGGAGCCGGAGGATTGTCGTAATCAAAGATATCATGATGTATGGTCTGGTAGTGCCACTGGTATTCGCCGGTCGCTGCGTCCACGGCCATGACGCAATTGCCAAACAGATTCTTTCCTTTACGGTCGCCTCCGTAGATGAAATCGGGCGCCGGCGATCCGGTGGCGAAAAAAACCCAGCCCCGTTCTTCGTCAAGAGAGAAGCCTCCCCAGGGATTGGCACCCCCGTAGGTCACTCCGTCGACAAACTCCCAGGTATTGTAACCAAATTCCCCGGCTTGCGGTATCGTATGGAAAATCCACTTGAATTCCCCGGTCAGCGCATTGTAAGCGCGAACATCTCCCGGGGTTGAGTTATCCCCTTCCGGCACGCGCGAACCCACAATAAGGAAGTCCTGGTACACAATGCCGGGCGAGGTTACTTCTATGGAAGCCGTGGCCGGATCTACCGGGAGGTTTTGTCGTAAATCGATAAACCCATTCTCACCAAACGACTCAATGAGGGCACCCGATTTCGCATCCAGGGCATACACCCGGTCTTTTACAAAATTAAAGATTCTCGGGTTGTTACCTTTCGCGTCTTCCCAGTACGTGACCCCCCGGCTGCGTCCCCGAAAATCCTTGTTTTCCGGATTGTGTTTGGAAGGTTCGAACACCCAGACTTCCTCTCCGGTGGCTGCGTCCAGCGCCACGGCATTCAGCTTGGGCGTAGTAAAATACATCAGACCATCCACTACGATGGGATTGCTATACATGGATGGTCCGTTGGGATCACCCGTATGGTATTCCCAGGCCGGCTCAAGGGTGTGAACATTGGTCGCGTTGATCTGTGCAAGTTCGGCGTATTGATTAGCTTTTTTGTCCCCCCGGTAGATGGCCCAATCCGTATAATTATCGAGCCTGTCGTACCTACTGCTTCCAGGAACCGTGTCCTGCTCCACGGTATTCAACCGGGATGGGTAGGCCGTCCTATCGCTGGGGTACAGGAAAAATAAATGGATCAACCAAGGTAAAGTGACTAAAAATAATGCGAAAATTTTCATGAATGTACTAACAGGTTTTAAATGAACAGGTCCTTACTCAGTGACGAATTCCGTCCAGGTGCGGGTCAACTCGGCATGGTGAAGATCGCCGGTATATACCACCAACCTATAGCGGATACGCTCGGTTTCCCCTTCACTGATTTTCCAATCGCCCAATATTTGGATGGAAGGCCCAACTCCCAGTTGACCGTCCACTCGCCAGGGGGTAGGGAAAGCCCGGTTGTCCGGGTGATCGAGGATCGCGATATGCGCCATATCATCGCGCCCCGCAACCTGCATGCCTACATCGGTCCAAAGGGCGCGTTGTCCTTCTGCCTCATTATTCCGCTGTCCGGCAGCATTCACCACTTCGCCCGGAATTCCTTCGTGCCAGGGCATGCGAAGAAACAAACCCCCGACATAAAATTTTCCGAGCGTGATGTCGGTGATTGCTTCCCCCTGCCACTCCAGATCCAGCAGAAATTTTCCGTTTTGTTCCTGCATCGTCCAGTTTTGCGTTTCGGTAAGAATGGGTTGTTCTTGTTCATTCAGTAATTCGTATACGGTCTGCCATTTGACTTCCTCTCCTTTCCCTTCAATGATCTTCGCCGAAACTCGCCGCCAGTAGTCGTCCTGCCAGTTCATAAAATAGTCCCGGCCATTCACCAGTTTTAACCCCCAGTAAAGTCCTGTTTGGTGCAGGTGATGTTTCGGCCGGTATTCGGTAAGCACGCCTTTACCGTCAGGGGCGATGATAGGGTGTAGATAGGGGCGAGTACCCTCCCTAGCGTTTTGGGTTAGAATCGGTTCTCTGCCGTCGGAACGAAAGACAGAAATGGTACCGGCATCCTCATCTTGCTCCAGGCTTAGTTCTTTTTCTCCAGCAGAGGGTGTTCCTTGCCCATAGGCTTTTGAGTAAAGTATACTGCTCCCGTAAAAAATCATAAAAATGGACATACCGATCGTGACTGTCTTTTTCATATTACTTTTAATCATAAAGCAATGTCGGTTAGTTGAGCAAAATAAAAAAATTGGCTCAACTGAAAATCCGGTAGAGAAATTTTTCCAGGCTTAGCATTTACGCTGCTTTACAAGCTTGATTGCAAAACGAACTATTCAATAACTTTTAAGCATAATCGTATGATGCCCCCGTTCACGGAGTTGCCGGTTATTATTCAGACCATGGTCAGTGTAGCTCGCAGTTAAAATGTACACACCGTTACCAGCATCATTGGCTGGTTTTTCTTGGGTGCGGAATGTGCCTTGCAATCCGGAAAAATAAGTTACATCGGAGTTTGAGTTGTACTGAAGAACCCACTGGATGATCTGCTTTGCCTGTTCGGCGGTCAAATCAGGATGAGGCGGCATAGGGGTATCCCCCCAAACGCCCAGGGATCCATCCATGACTTTTTGCGTTAGTGTTGCTATGGAACTTGGGTTGTAGGGATATCGTTTCGCGATCTGCTCGAAAGAAGGGCCTATCAATTTACTTTTTGCCGAATGGCAATTGAAGCAGCCGGAAGTTTTTATCAGCGATAGTCCGGGATGTTGTAAATCGGCATCTTTATCACTAGATAAATATGTCTCCAGTTGGGAAGCGTCGGGCAAATAAACCACTTTGAGTAATACTTCATTGGCCTCAATTTCATTGTACTCAGAATAGCCGTCTTCTTCATCTGATACCCTTATTTTGTAGTGCACTAAGGAATTCCACTGAAACCGGTCATTATCGCCGGGAGTAATGATAGTTACCTGGGGTGGAGAATTAGTAGGGCTATTTGTTTTTGGTACGAATGCGGTAATCAAACCACAGAAACCAATACCGGCAAGTACTATTGGAACAGGCGATTTACAACGCATCTTCATCCTTTGTTTTCACCCTGAATCAGGCCTGGTGAATAGCATTGGCTACCCGGTTGGCCGACCTGGTGGCGGCTTCGGTACCCCAGTTGAGATTATCCGCATAAGCGCCGGCAAAATGGATGCGTCCCACGGGTTGCATCAGATGCGGCCAGAATTTATGTAATTCTCCAATAGGAAAGGGCTCTCGTTCACAGGTGGAGGAATACGTTTCCTTCGTCCAGTCCTTACTGATGGCCTGCTCAATGGTATCTCTTTTGCCGGGATACACTTCCCGAAAACCAGCCAGTGCTCGTTGGGGTGAAACACCGCCCGGTCCTGATCCCAACAATATCACCCGGTGGGTATCTACCTCTTCGGCTGATTGCCAGATAGACCAGAGAGCGGGATGGTCCAATTCCATATTGATACTGAGACCATCTTCCTCCCAGAACTTTGAACTGGCTTGAAACACGAATCTTTGATAAGAATCGTAAGCTATATTGTCAAAAATGTACTGCTTTTCCGGGGGCATAGCCGGTTGTACGGGTATATTTCGGAAAGCAGGCAATGGAATACAATTCACAAAGTAATCCGCCGACATGGCTTTCTCCTCTTGATTATAATGATTATAGGTCACCGTCACCCCACTATCCCCGTGCTTTATTGACAATATCGGGCAATTTAACCACACCCGCTCCCCCAACCGTTCTGCGAAGGCATTCGGAAGCATTTGGTTACCCCCTTTAAGCCGGAAAACTTCCGGAAGCAAAGGCACCCCTCGCAGACGAAGTATGGCGGTTCTCCACAATTCAAACAGAGCAGAGTATCCATTCCCCCCCAGGAAACCTAACGCTGCCGGAGAGGCTCCGTCTTTTTTATACAAATCGGACATCGGTATGTTGTCCATATGATCGTACCCTGCGTTGAAAGGCTGGTATTCGTCAGTAAACGTATCCAGATAAGGTTTCACGTACAGCGATTGCAGATCCCACCAAGGATTTTCCGATAAGTACTTCACCTCCCGTTCGTTCAAACCAAATTTTCTTAGAACAACCGGATCAGCCAGCATTTCTTCCGTATAAAATTTACCATCAATCCTTCGCATGATTCCCGTCCTCCTGGGATAAGGCAGTACGGTAAGGTTGAATTCTTTAGTGTATTCCCAATATTTATCATAGCCGGGTTTGGTGATATGTTCTTGCCCATAATCACCATAAAGCCCATCAGACAAACCGTCATGAGCGGTGAGAACATGGCCCCCGTGTCGCCCTGATGCTTCCAGCACAACCACTTCGTGCCCCTTTTTCATAAGCTCGTAGGCACAACAAAGCCCGGCAATACCAGCCCCACCAACGATAATCTTTTTAGTGGCGCTTGAATTATTTACGTTATCATCTTCCAGACTACTGCTGAATGCATCATGGTTGATGTTCAGTACATGAACCCCTATACCTGCCCCGACTGTCTTTTTAAGAAAATCTCTCCTTTCTAAATGACTCATAGTTACATGATTAATAACGTTAAAATACAGGTTACCTAGATTTTTCTGAGAAAAACGGATTACCTGTTAAAAATAGGTATTAAGCGGAGTTAGCAAAATTTAACAAGAATTCCTTTTGTGTCGGCAAGAAAAGTTGACGGTGCAGAGCAGAAAAACTCAATGAACCAGGACTATCGGAATATCGCCGTCAAAAAGCTTAGTAACACAAACGCCAGATCATATCGCTTGCCGTGCGACGGTCGCCCCGGTTATCCCGTCGGTCCGGTAAATGTTGTTGTAAAGCTAAAGAGAATGAATTATCATCGCTATCATCAGGCTTACCGTTTAGTTTAGGTAGGCTCGTTACAAATCAATAAGAAAAAACAACGTAATACTTCTGATATGAGGACTCCTATTTTGTTAATTTTTGTATTGAGCATTTACGTGCCTAC